>OY969425.1:0-1770855 GCA_963699255.1 uncultured bacterium
CACGATCGCAGACGCAAGTATTCAATTAGAGTTATGGATAAACTTTTTTGAGAGTTTGATCCTGGCTCAGGATGAACGCTGGCGGCGTGCTTAACACATGCAAGTCGAGCGGGTTACCGTAGCAATACGGTGATCAGCGGCAAACGGGTGAGTAACACGTAAGTAATCTTCCCTTAAGACCGGGACAACCCCGCGAAAGCGGAGCTAATACCGGATGTGGTAGTTGGGACCAATGTCCCGGCTATTAAACGGAACGCAAGGACCGCTTGAGGATGAGCTTGCGGCCTATCAGCTAGTTGGCGGTGTAATGGACCACCAAGGCGATGACGGGTAGCTGGTCTGAGAGGACGATCAGCCACACTCGCACTGAGACACGGGCGAGACTCCTACGGGAGGCAGCAGTGAGGAATTTTCCGCAATGGACGAAAGTCTGACGGAGCGACGCCGTGTGTGTGATGAAATTCTTCGGAATGTAAAACACTGTCGAGGGGGACGATATTGACGGTACCCCTGGAGGAAGCCCCGGCTAACTACGTGCCAGCAGCCGCGGTAATACGTAGGGGGCGAGCGTTGTCCGGAATTATTGGGCGTAAAGGGCGTGTAGGCGGTTCTGTAAGTTGGATGTTAAAGGTATGGGCTCAACTCATACATCGCGTCCAATACTGCAGTTCTGGAGATTGGTAGAGGGAAACGGAACTTCCGGTGTAGCGGTGAAATGCGTAGATATCGGAAGGAACACCAGTGGTGAAGACGGTTTCCTGGGCCAATTCTGACGCTGAGGCGCGAAAGCTAAGGGAGCAAACAGGATTAGATACCCTGGTAGTCTTAGCTGTAAACTATGGTCACTAGGTGTTTGTGGTATCGACCCCATGAGTGCCGAAGTTAACATGATTAGTGACCCGCCTGGGGAGTACGGTCGCAAGACTAAAACTCAAAAGAATTGACGGGGGCCCGCACAAGCGGTGGAGCATGTGGTTCAATTCGATGCTACGCGAAGAACCTTACCTAGGCTTGACATGTATGGAATCTGTGGGAAACCATAGAGTGCCTCGCAAGAGGAGCCATAACACAGGTGCTGCATGGCTGTCGTCAGCTCGTGTCGTGAGATGTTGGGTTAAGTCCCGCAACGAGCGCAACCCCTACGGTTAGTTGCCACCCCCGAGCAATCGGGGCGCACTCTAGCAGAACCGCCTCTGACAAAGGGGAGGAAGGTGGGGATGACGTCAAGTCAGCATGGCCCTTACGCTTAGGGCTACACACGTGCTACAATGGCATATACAAATCGATGCTAAACAGCAATGTCATGCAAATCGCAAAAAGTATGCCTCAGTTCGGATTGAGGGCTGCAACTCGCCCTCATGAAGCTGGAATCGCTAGTAACCGCAGGTCAGCTACACTGCGGTGAATACGTTCTCGGGCCTTGTACACACCGCCCGTCACACCATGAGAGTCAGAAACACCCGAAGTCTCCAACTTGTTGGGGCCTAAGGTGGTGCTGATGATTGGGGTGAAGTCGTAACAAGGTAGCCGTACCGGAAGGTGTGGCTGGATCACCTCCTTTCTAAGGAGTCTAAATTTTTTAGTATTCCTAGGTCGTCGCCGATTTTATTATCGGCGCAAACGATGTCCACGTCTGAACCTGTTTAGTTTTGAAAGCGTAACCTTAAAATGCAAAGGCGATTGAGGGCATTTCCTGCCTGCCGGCAGGCAGGGAGGGCGATAGAAGGCATAGTAAAAGCCAATTGATCTAATGACCAATTGGCTTTTTTTGCCGCAAATGAAAAGCCTGGTAAAAATTACCAGGCTTTTTTAAATGATATTAGTTATGTGCTTTAAATCTTTCCGGGCAACTGACCGTACCAGTTCTGCTGATCGTCCCGCGAAACAGTCGCCGTAAATTCAAGCGGCTCACGCTTAACTGCCTTCTTAACGGCATCAGTATAAAGAGAGCCCCAAATTCCTCCTTTAAACCACCTAATGTATTGATTAGTAAGGAAGTGGCTAAAGAGACTCTTCACATTTCCATACCATACCTTCTGATCGAGTTGCGGAACTTTTGCAGTAAGATCAACAATGCCGCAATTAAACATGTTGAGTACTCCAGTAAACCACCTATTGTGTTGCAGATATAGACCCTTCTTAATGGATACTCCATACCAAGCTTGCTGATCTCTTATGCTTTGTCGAGCTCCCGCTTTAAAATTCCCCTTAAATCCACCGCGGGACCAGCGCCTATGTTGATTGCCTAACGAATTAATTCCTTCTGATCCTTCCATTTTATTCACCCCCTTGAAGAGGTCCACAGAAACAACTCTTATCTCCCCTCTGTATATATATCGCAAAAATCGGCTTTATATTTCAATCGATGTGGTTTAGCTTGATCGGCCTTTTTTGTTGAAAATGAAAAGCCCCTGTGAAAAACAGGGGCTTTTAAAACCATTAAAATCAAATACCGGTTCTTTAGTACTTCACCGTAACCTCAAGGTTTATCGGCGCGAGCCTTTTGAGGCCGACATAATACGGATTCGTATTTGGATCGTAAGGCTTGGTCGGATCATAAGGGTCGACTAATACCCTGTTGAGATCGTCTGCATGATACCCTGTCCATCTGACGCGATTATTGTATACCGTCACTATCCCTTCGTCAGGATCGAAGAGCAGTTTTTGAGCGCTTCCGACGCTATATCGTTTCATAGCGTTCAGGTCAACTATTGTCGAAGTATCGATCCCGTATTCGACCACCGCGCACACTTCCATGTTCCCGTTGCCTGTTTCGCTGTTCAGCAGCGCCTCGGGCAAAGTAAATTCCCGCTGTCCGCCGGCGAGATCAAAAATTCCCGCCGACAGCTCCGGCGCCGTAACGGGGTGGTCGCCTTTAAGCTCTACCCACCGTCCGCTTGTATCAAGGCCGTAGATCTTGCCATGGGACTTGTCAATAAGCTTGACGCTTTTTATATAAAGCTTTACCGGAGCCTGCCCGCCGTCCTTCCACGGGGTCAGGGCGGCATCGCCGGTCGCGCCGTTTATAAGGCTTCTTACCTGATAATCGACTTTATTGGCCTTTATGATGATCTTCGGCCTATAGCTGGGATCAGTATTGGGTGAGACCTTGTCAGACACGTCGATCTTCACTATTTTTGAAGTTCGGAACGTGCTGCCGTCATCTCTCACCAAAGGCCCTTCCCACTGGACATTCGTGGTATATTGCGGCCCTGAGACAGGCTTGGACGAACCTTTTTCACCCTTTTTGCCCTTAAAAAGGATCGAATCGATCAATGAGACCACAGGATTCTTGACAGCCGTTGTATCTGTTCCGCCCATTTTATTCACTCCTTGGAAGGGTATTGAAATTAATGTCCCTTACTCCCCTCTGTATATATATCGTCAGAAACCGCTTAAAATTTCAATTATGGAAGAAGGAAGGAAATCCTGATAAAATGTTACAAATGGCTAAACGATCGATACTCTTGCTGCTGCTCTCCGGTATTTTTTTATGTTCACACGCATATTCATTCCCGGCGTTAAAACTGACGTCTGGAGGCGGGATCTTCGCCCAGGGGAAGACAGCGTACCTTTATTTCACCTCGAACGAGCCGAGCGTGGAGATAACCGGCGATTTCCAGGGAAAAGAATTCCGCGCTTATCCTTACCGCGGAAAATACCGCGCGGTGATCGGGTTCAGCATAGACGATCCCGGCAACAAGAGCTATTACATGAAGGTGAAGGTGAGGGACGGCGCAGGGGAGACGGGCAATTATCATTATAAGGTATATGTCAGAAGAACAAAGTTCGGCAGGCTTAATTTTATCCTCAGGCCGAAAAAAGTCGAGATGCTCATGCCGGATACGATAAGGGCTGACTGGAAGAAGATAGAAGATGAGGTCATCAAGGAAAATCCGGAAAAATACTACCGGGGACGTTTTGTAAAGCCTATATACGGAAGAGTGTCGATGATCTTCGGGATCAATGAATTCATCAACGGAGAAGAATCGGGCAAGCACAGGGGATTGGATTTCGCGGCTGTTGCTGGGACGCCTATCATGGCCTCAAATTCCGGCATCGTCAGGCTGGCCGAGCGCCTTCCCGCGCACGGCAATGCGGTGGTCATAGATCACGGGCAGGGGATATTCACTTATTACGCCCACATGAGCAAGATCCTCGCGACGGTGGGGGAAAAGGTAAAAAAGGGCCAGGTCATCGGCCTGGTCGGCATGACAGGCGTGGCGACGGGCCCGCATCTTCATTTTTCCATGAGCCTGCATAACCTGCGCGTCGACCCGATGCAGTGGTTAAAGGGAGTTATAGTAGATTAGAGGAGCTAGAAGAGCTAGGTGTTTAGAGGTTAAGAGGGCAAGAGGAGAAGGATGAAAAACAAGATATTGAGAATGATCGACGCGAACTTGAACCGAGCGACCGAGGGCTTGAGGGTCGCCGAGGATATTGTCCGCTTCGTGCTTGATGATGAAAAGCTGACCTCAAGATTGAAGCATATAAGGCATCAGTTATCGTCAAGCGTCAGGCGGATGGCGGGAGCGTCGGGCGAATCGTTGGGCGTCAGGGACGTCAGGCGTGATGTGGGATCAAAGAGGACAACAAGATCAGAAGCGGCAAGATCGAACATCCTTGATGTTTTTATGGCGAATATAAAGAGAGCCCAGGAATCAGTCCGGGTATTCGAGGAGACCTCAAAGCTTTTCGACCCCAAGCTCAGCCCGAAGTTCAAGAAGCTAAGGTTCGAGCTTTACGAAATAGAGCAGCAAGCCGCGATCAAGTTAAAAAAAAAGATAAAACTGGATAGTCCGATATATATCATTACAGATAACTCGTTCGGCCACTCGCATCTTGAGATCATAAGGGAAGCCGCCAAAGCAGGAGCGACGATATTTCAATACAGGGATAAGTCAGAAGTAAGAAGTAAGAAGTTTGAAGTTGCTAGACAATTATCAAAATATGCCAAAGCTCATGGATTGACCTTTATAGTGAACGATGACATTGATATCGCGAAGAAAGTAAATGCGGATGGGGTGCATTTGGGGTATAGAGATGCGAGACGCGAGATGCGAAGTGCGAGGAAAAGGCTTGGTGTGGATAAGTTGATAGGCGTTTCCGCCTCAAATCTCAAGGAAGCTGTTAATGCTGAGGCCGTGGGAGCCGATTATATAGGGTTCGGACCGGTTTTTAAGACGCCTATAAAGCCTAACGCCAAACCCACGGGTGTAAAGGAACTTAAGAAGGTGACGAAGCGGGTGATGATTCCTGTTGTGGCTATCGGGGGCGTTTGCGCCCGGACAATAGGTCACGTTATGGCTTCGGGAGCCGCTTCAGGGGCTGTTATCAGGTATGTGAGCGGGGCAAAAGATATCAGGAAAGCGGTAAGGAATTTGTTCTTGGCTGGCTCGGAACCTGAGAATGAAATTCTCGGTTCCTCGCAAAGAAGGAACCGCGACTTTTAGTCGCAGGGTCCTTAAATGATGCCTTTTGCCACCAGGTCTCCGACCTCAGTAGTAGTAAATCCCATCTGTCCGGCAAGCTGGCTTTTCATCTTCGGGGTGGTTTTCGCTATTGAAGCTTCAATGGCGTTGGCGGCCTTCACTTCTCCAAGCGTTTCAAGCATCATCGCGCCCGCTCCGATGCACGCTATCGGATTGATCGCGTTCTTTCCGGTCCACATCGGCGCGCTGCCGCCTATGGGCTCGAACATCGATACGCCTTTCGGATTGATATTACCACCCGCCGCTACCCCGAGCCCGCCCTGCGTGACGGCGGCGAGGTCGGTTATTATGTCCCCGAACATGTTCTCTGTCACTATCACGTCGAATATTTCCGGGCTGGCTATCATGTAAAGGCATGTGGCGTCCACGTGGTAGTATTCGCGCTTAACATCGGGATAATCGGACCCGACCTCATCAAAGACCCTGTTCCAGAGGTCATACATGTACGTGAGGACGTTCGATTTGCCGACCATCGCCAGCTTTTTCTTTTTGCCGTGCTTTTGTGTGAAGTCGAACGCGTACCGCATCAATCTTTCCACCTGCGCGTAGGTGTAAATCATCCTCTGCTCGGCGATCTCATTTTTGGTGCCTTTATTTGTCTGTCCGCCCTGTCCGGAATACATGCCTCCGGTGTTCTCGCGGATGACGGTATAATCGATCTCTTTAGGCCCCTTTCCTTTTATGGGGCACTCGACGCCCGGATAAAGCTTTACCGGCCTCAGGTTGATGTATTGATCAAGGTCAAAACGGATCTTGAGTAGAAGCCCTTTTTCAAGAATCCCCGGCTTTACTTTCGGGTCCCCGACGGCCGAAAGATATATGGCGTCGCTTTTTTTGAAATCGGCCATGACCTGGTCCGGAAGAACTTCGCCGGTCCTTAAATATCTCGCGGCTCCGATGTCATGATATGTCAGATTCAACTTAAAGCCGAACTTATCCGCCGCCGCCATGATGACCTTGATCCCTTCGGCCATCACTTCCGGGCCGGTCCCGTCGCCTTTTATGACCGCGATGTTATATGTTTTTGCCATGTATCTTTGTCCTTACATACTCTATGAGCCCGCCCGCCTTTATTATCTGCTGCATGAAAGGCGGGAACGAGGTCGCTTTATAATTCTTTTTTGTCGTGACGTTCCTTATCTCGCCGATGGTCAGCTCTATCTCGATCTCGTCGCCATCTGTGATGCCGTCCACAGCTTCTTTTGATTCAAGTATCGGCAATCCTATATTGATGGCATTGCGATAGAAGATCCTCGCGAAAGATTTGGCGATGACCGCCGATATCCCCGCCGCCTTTATCGCAATAGGCGCGTGCTCGCGTGAAGATCCGCAGCCGAAGTTCTCTCCGCCTACTATGATGTCGTTCACCTTCATCCTGTTAACGAAGCGCGGATCAGCGTCTTCCATCACGTGTTTCGCGAGTTCCGCCGGGTCGTGAGTGTTCAGGTACCTCGCGGGGATTATCGCGTCGGTGTCAATATTGTCTCCGAATTTATGCGCTTTCCCTAATAACATGGTAACCTTTCTTTGTCATCCTGAATTTATTTCAGGATCTCAAATGCGGATTCCGAAACAAGTTCGGAATGACATTATAACTCTTCCGGGCTTCCGATGCGCCCCAGCACCGCCGATGCCGCCGCGACCGCCACATTTGAGAGATATACTTCCGATTTAGGATGCCCCATGCGGCCCACAAAATTCCTGTTGGTGGTGGATAACGCTTTCTCGCCTTCCGCGAGGACTCCCATATGCCCGCCAAGGCACGGCCCGCAGGTCGGCGTTGAGACCGCGCATTGCGCGTCTATAAAGATGTCCATAAGGCCTTCTTTCACCATCTGTTTCACGATCATCTGGGTGGCGGGAAGTATTATCACTCTCAGGTCCTTATGTTTTTTCCTGCCTTTAAGTATCTTTGCCGCGATCCTCATGTCCTCGATCCTTCCGTTGGTGCAGGAGCCGATCACCACCTGGTCAAGCTTCACGTTCAGCCTGGATGCCTCGGATATCGGCTTGGCATTCGACGGCAGGCTGGGGAAAGCGACCTGAGGCTCGATCTCGGCGCAGTTATACTCGATCACCCTGGCGTATGCCGCATCCGGATCGCTCTTATATAGTGTATAGCTTCTTTTAATGTTGTTCCTTTTAATGACATCTTTGACATATTTGACGGTAATGTCATCCGGCTCTATTATCCCGTTCTTCCCGCCGGCTTCAATGGCCATGTTCGCCATGGTGAACCTCTGATCCATCGATAGGGCCTTTATCGCGTCGCCGGTGAACTCCATGGACATGTATCTGGCACCGTCAACCCCGATATTGCCGATCGTATAAAGTATCAGGTCTTTTCCCTCGACCCATTTGTTCATCTTGCCTTTGTACACGAACTTAATGGTTTCCGGCACCTTGAGCCAGACCTCGCCTGTTGCCATGGCCGCGGCCATGTCAGTGGAGCCGACGCCCGTGGAGAACGCGCCAAGCGCTCCGTACGTACAGGTATGGGAATCCGCGCCTATTACAAGGTCGCCGGGAAGGACAAGCCCGAGTTCAGGGAGCAGCGCGTGTTCTATCCCGACGCATCCGATCTCAAAGAAATTCGTGATATTGAATTTTCGGGCGAATTCCCTGAGCATCTTTACCTGCTGAGCTGACTTTATGTCCTTGTTCGGCGTGAAGTGGTCGGGGACCAGCGCTATCCGGTCTTTGTCGAATACCTTATCCACCCCGATCCTCTCGAATTCCTTTATGGCTGTGGGCGCGGTGATGTCGTTGCCCAGGACAAGGTCTGTCCTGGCATTGATCAGCTCTCCCGCGGAGACTTTTGATCTGCCGCAGTGGGCCGCAAGTATCTTTTCGGTTATCGTCATTGCCATGATGGTTAGATTTTAGCAGAAAATATTTTAAATTAAACTGAAATTTTCCCATGAATATTACGATAATAACGCGGAGGAAAAAGCGGCCTACGAAAGCAAATACCTTAATGATTGAAATTTTCGCGTGAAACTGACGATATATAAAGAGGGAAGAAGCACAAATGTTTTGAGTCACGACGTTCGGCAACGTCACAGGAAGGATACATGATGATGAATGTTTCAAAAATGACTTTAGGGACAAGACAACCGGGTTTGAACCATCCTGTCAGTTATCGGGGGAGGATCCTTTCGCTAATTTCTCCTGAATATGCAATTCACCCGGATTCAGAAAAAATTGGAAAGATCATACATAATATAGCCCTCTGGCACGCAAGTATCGGAATAAGGACAAATGTTATAATCCCGTATTCCAGTAAACTTGATAACATTAATTGGGACCAGATCACATATAACCATCCGCATAATTTCTGCTATAAGGAATATGAGGGCATTCCTGTTTTCGCGATCGGGAAAGACAAGCCTTTTTCTAATGTAATTCCGCCTAAAGAAACCGGGTATGCCGATCTGATCCATTTTGGGGACGCATTATTATATTTTATGAATCTGAACGACTACAGCAATCATCCAACGGCCTTATTGCATTTCTTTGATTATCCCATGGGGATCGCCATGGACTACATCAGCAAACAACTTAAAGGGAACCCAATTGCGAGTAATATGATCTTTTCACCAATGGATCCGCAAAGAAACTTTCATAAATACAACATGGGAGGAATGGGAGTCGGCATGGAAAAAGTGGATGGGCTCGAAATGGGCGCTAATGTTGCGCATAGCGTCATGTTCTGGTCGGATAAGTTTTACAAGGAGCTTCAAGGTAGTCATATGTTCTACGAATTCCTTAGGGTAACTGGCGACAAAGCGGTTAAGTTGCCCGGTAGCTGGCAGCCTAATGTATTGGATAATATCTCGGAAAAAACATTAAGAGAGATGCAGGAAGTATATATGGGCACGTTATATAAAAAAGGGATAGATAGGTCAATACATTTTATGACTGAACCGGACACGAAAATGTTCATGGACAAGGTTTACTACTTCATTCCCGAACCCTCAGACATAGCGAAACCTTCCAGAAAAATAGTGCTCAAAGATGCTTTAAGGCATGTCGCAAGTGACCTGGACAATATAATTGTCGGTGGACTCAGAGGAGTGAAGATACTTGGCGGAGGAAGGGACAAGGATGTGTTCTACGATTACTGGGAGAATCTGGGAGGTTTAACCGCTCTTCTGGAACAGGTCATAGTGGATAACCGGGGGAGAGCGGACGTTGATGTAAAGGGAGCAAGATACCTTCTTTTGGCAGATGCGGGAGATTTTAAAAGAGGCGGGGTAATGGCCCAGGCGCTAGGAATTGAAGCTCTAAAAAGTTTGACGCCGGAAGGGGAGAACACACTTGGCATTAATTGTATCAAACAGGCTCCGATCTTTTTCCGTCAGCTGCCTGATCACGGGAAGGGGTGGATAGTTTTTTCCGCTTCGGACAATAAATGGCTGCCGGATGGTTCGCCAAAAACGGGGAAAAAATATTTATGGGAGTCAAAGTCCAAGATAATCCTTACCGGGAAGCCGGCCGCCAATGTGGAGGCTGTAAAAGGCCTGGGTTGTTGGGTCGCTGATGAAGCCGGAAAGATCCAATTGTTCGCGGAGAAAGCTTCGCCGGATGTGGTTAAAAACGCCTTGGATAACCTGGGATTGGCAGAGGAAGATATAAACTTGAACCCTTTCGTTTTCGCGATCAAATACGATATTGCTGAAAAAATAGTGAACTTATACAAGGATACGCCATGCAAGAAGGACGGAAAAGCTTTTGTGACCACGTATCCCCTGGATATTTCGAGCCATTTTATTTTCCCGACAACGCTTAAAAAGGGGGAATGGCAAAGGATATACGAGATATTACAGCAGGTCAGAAAAGGCAAGGTGGCTGATGAGGTTTATGATGAAGCTACCGAGAACGGGTTAAATCTGGTCGCGATAGCGAAAGGGATGAAAAAGTTTGAAAAAGAGAGGATAGGGCAGGTATTTGATAATCTGGAGGATTGGATGATGATATATGAGATGGCGCAGAAAATAAAACTTGATGCAAATGATATCGCGGGAGCAAGCATCGGGCCGAATTGCCAGTGGAATGATTACGGGACCCTTGAAGAAATGATCGAAAAGATGTGGATGGCGGCTTTTGATAACAAGGAGCAGGTCAGATCTGTCGCAAGAAGAAGAACAGGGTTTCCTGAGGACAACAACGATATGAGCGTTGATATGGAACAAATCAAAACGTATGTAACATTCATTGATCCAGTAACCAATGATGTCATGGATCTCGAGGACGGGGAAATTCCGGAAAAGGTGATAATACAAGATGTTAATTTTGATCATCCGGTCCAGATCGTTGCCGATAGAGTGATATTGCATGATGTTGTACTGGGAGAGGGAGTGAAAAGGATACCGGCGAATACCATCATTTCCAGAGGGGAAATAGATGAGCTGGAAGAAGCTCCCGACCAACCCAAAAGAATATCGCATCAGCCGGCGCTAATATTCAATTGTCATAAAAAGGGCAAGGTCATTGTTTACAGAGGCATGGCACACGCATCCCTTAGTCTTGCGTATGTTGATAATGCGGATCTTATCGCACAGGGTTTACATGCATCAGAAACGCCGCTGGCGTTAAGCCCCATATATTTCGATCTTAAGGAGGAAATCTTGAAACAGAACAATTATCAACTGTATCCCGGCATTAATCTGCTTGAACCGGGACTGAACATGCTGGATCAGTCGTTCATCATAGAAGATGAAAATGGCAAGCCGAAGCTTTTGGGCCTGAACTTTTTCCAGGTCAAGAGCGATTGATGCTGTTTAAAGGAAATGCGGAATTTTAAGATCCGGAGTTTGTCAAGTTTTTAGGAGGACTTATCATGGACAGGCTAACAAGGACATCAGGAACAATGAGCCATCCTATCAGTTATCAGGGAAGGACCGTCTGGCTCGTTTCTCCCGAGCACATTATCCATCCGGGATGCGGGAAAATGGGGAAGATCGTACATGAGATAGCTCTGTCGAACACAAAAGCCGGAACAAATACCAATATAATAATTCCATATTCGGAGAAACTGGCTGATGTTAAATGGGACGTAAGTACGCGTAATTATACTCATAATTTTTGCTTTAGGAAGGTTGATAATATTAGCATTTTCGCGGTCGGACGCGACCAGCCCTGGTCCGAGGTGGTGCCGGCTCAAGATAAATACTACGAGTATGTACAATTTGCGGACGCGCTGAATTATTTTATTCATCTGCACGCTTTTACGCAAGATCCCGCCGCGATCATGCATTTCTTTGATTATCCCATGGGTTTTGCTATGAGCAATCTTAAGAGCACTCTAAGATATAATGCGAACAATTCTGATCTGATGAACAATATAATATTTTCGCCAATGGATCCGCTTAATTTTAACAAACGATATAATACAGGCGACCTTTATAACATAGACGGACTTGAATCGGGCGCTAACGCGGCGCATAAAGTGATGTTCTGGTCAGAGAAATTCTACGATGATATCAAACGAAGCAATAGGTTCCCGGAGTTTTTAAGCGCGGCCAGCGGCAAAGAGGATATTATGCCCGGCGGCTGGCAGCCCAGAATGACGGAAACGATCCCTCAGGTAACGATACGGGGGATGCGGGCGGGGTACATGGACACATTGTATAAAAGCGGGCTTGATCGCTCGTTCCATTTTATGGCAAGACCAGGCGTAAAAATGGACAAAGTTTTCTATTTCATTCCTGAACCATCCGATACAGGGAAACCTTCCAGGAAATCTGTGATCAGAAAGTCGTTAAGACGCGTCGAGAATGAAATGGATAGTATAGTAAAAAATGGCATAGACGGAATTAAGATGCTTGGCGGAGGAAGGGACAATGTGTTCTACGATTACTGGGGGAACCTGGGGGGATTGGTCGCTTTTCTTGAGCAAATGATGATTGAGAACACGACCAAAACGGAAGATGAAATAAAAAATGCCAGATATCTTTTCATGGCTGATGCCGGGGATTTTAAGAGGGGCGGCGGAATTGCCCAGGCAAAAGGAGTGGAAGCTCTAAAAAGCATGACGCCGGAAGGGGATCGCACGCTCGGAATTAACTGCATTTTGCAGGCCCCCGTCTTTTTCCGGCAGCTGCCGGATGACGGAAAAGGATGGATAGTATACACGGCTTCGGACAATAAATGGATCCCCGACGGCACGCCAAGAACGGGCAATAATTATTTGTGGGAATCAAACGCTAAAATTATCATCAGCGGGCGGCCGGCCGCAAATGTGGAAGCGGTAAGAGGACTGGGTTGTTGGATCACCGATAAATTCGGCCAGGTCATATTTTTTGCCGAGAAAGCATCGCCGGAGGTGATCAGACACACCTTAAATAAGTTAGGCCTGAAGGAAGAAGATCTGTGCCTGAACACGTTCGTGTGGGCCATGAAATACGATCTTGCCAAAAAGATAGTGGATCTATATAAGAATAAAAAATGCAAGAAGATCATGAAGGGCAAACAAGAAGCAAAATGTTTTGTGACCACGTATCCTATGGACATTTCAACTCATTTTATCTTCCCGACAACTCTCACCCGGGCAGAATGGGAAAAAACATACGAAATATTGCAGTATGTTAGAGCGAAAAAGGATACCTCCAAATTCAGCAATGAATTTACCGGACGCGGGCTAAGCCTGGTTGAGGTGGCGAAACAAATGAAAGGATTTGAAAAAGAGGGGCCGGGCACTGATCAGGTCTTTAATGATCTGGATGATTGGATGACCATATATGATATGGCGAGCATTATTAACGAGGATGCAAACGGCATAGATGGAGCGAATATCGGGAAGAATTGCCTGTGGAACGATTTCGGAGACCTTAAGAGTATGGTTAATGAAATGTATTTTGAAAATTTTTCAGACAATGAATGGGCCAGAAAAGCCGAAAGAACGAGATCGGGATACCCTCTGGATAAGAACACTCAGAATGTTGACATGAATGAGATCAGGGACTATGTGAAATTCATAGACCCGGAATCCGGCAAGCCTATGCAGCTTGCCGAGGGGGAGATACCTGAAAAGGTGATATTAAATAATGTGAGCTTTGATCATCCTGTTGAAATTGTCGCTGACAGGGTAATATTGGATGATGTAAAGCTTGGGAAAGGGGTCACAAAAATACCGGCAAATACTATCATTGCCAAAGGAGAAATAGAGGATCTGGAAGAAGCTCCAGATCAGTCCGAAACACTTTCGAAGATGCCGGCATTGATATTCAATTGCCATAAAAAAGGCAAAGTACTTGTTTATAGGGGCATGGCACATGCGTCTCTTAGCCTTGAATATGTCGACCAAAAAGATCTCAACGAGCAGGGTTTATCACCCTCTGACACGCCACTGACATTAACTCCCATCCTTTTCAATTTAAAAGCACCCATTAATGAGCAAGACGACTATATACTGTACCCGGGAATTAATCTGCTTGAACCAGAATTTAGCATGTTAGAGCAGTCGTTCATCATAGAAGATGAAAATGGCAAGCCGAAGCTATTGGGCCTGACCTTTTTCCAGGTTAAGGGCGACTGATGTTTTATATTCAATGTTTTCAAAGCCAAGAGAATAGTTTTACGGGTATTTTGAATATTAACGAGATAACAAGTTATGGTAGAACGCACTAGGGACATAAGCCATCTGCCTGTAGCGCGGTTCAATTCGCGTTCATGCGGGATCACGTCAAAAATACCCTCAATTAAAGCCGGCCGTGATGTCGTATCGTCGACTAAAAGAATATTGATCATGTTCAAGCCGGATTGTCTGGCGTACGGAATGGTCCCGGAGACGCTCCAGCTTTTAAAGAAAGGGCTTGACCGCGAAAAGATAGATGCCCGTTTTGCAGGTCTGGTCCTCCTTAATTTAACGCCTCAGCTGACGGACAGGATATATGCGGAACATGTTGGAAAGGATTGGTACGAAGGACTATTCAAACCATTCATGACCGCAAAGCACCCGAACGAAAAAGCTGTTCGTGCCCCGATCATCGCGGCAATGCTGGAAGTAAGAAATGACGCCAGCCGGGATGTTGTCAGCGTGATAAGGAAGAACGTCATCGGCCCCACCGATGTAGAAGAGTACGAAAATAAAGATGAAATAAAGGACACATTAAGATACAAACTGATACTGGAAAAAGGATTGTTAACATGGCCGTTCCCGGAGGATCCCAAAGGCCCGAATTACAACAGGATACATTGTTCTGCAAATGAAAAAATCGCGGGAGATGAACTTTACCCGGTTTTTGGCATAAAAGGCATTTTGTCCAAACTTTATGAACCGTCCGCGGTAAAGGATGTTCTGTCAGGCTGGAGCCAGCAGGGTTATGCCGATGTCCCCGGCGTGATCAGGATACCGATTCATGAGTATCTTGGGGCTGATCCGGTGATCTTTTCCAGAAAGATCATCAGGGCCTTCAGTGACAATGGATGCGTATATAAGGACTTTGATGAGATCAAGGCTGAACAATTGATAAGGTCATTGAATGACATGCGGGAGATGATCCAGGGCCAGGAGTTTTTTTTTAACAAGGTAACCTCTTCGATCGACCCCACAGATCCCATAAATCCTTTAAAACCAAGAGTTGTAGCAATATTTGGCGCCCCCGGAAGCGGAAAAACCACCATTTCAGACATATTAAAGAATAAAGGCGTCGTTTCCATTCTGCCTTTGACCGTGAATGAAGAAAGAGAAAAAAGCGGAGCGACGGAATATGAGCTCAGATCAAAGACCGAAATATTGCGGATGATCCGGGAGAATGAATTCGTCGGATGGGAAATCCTTGCCGGCAATTATTATGGAATATCAAAACGGACCGCGGAAATGATCCTGAGATCTTCCGGCAAAACTTTCGCTCTGCTGGCCGGGCCAACAATTGTTTATCCATTAAGGGAAGCGCTCAAGGGGAAAGCGGACTTTTATCAGGTGATGTTCAAAGTGCCCCCGAATGACCTTGCTTCAAGGATCACAAAACGCGCGACCGTCCGGGACAGGGAAAGGGGCATCGCTTTATCCCTTGAGACTCAAAAATGGATGGAGGAAAGTTTCGGGAATTTCGACCTCATAACGGAAAACCCGAACAGCGAAAGTGAAACGGCGGCGGCTCAAAAGCTGATCGATTTTCTGGCCAAGCCCCAAAACGTAGAATTCGACCGCAAAAAAGAAGCTTCAACTCTGGCGGCTACTTATCCATATAATGCCGTGGAAATGTTCAAGGACCAGAGACAGAGTTTCAGTAATAAGGATATTGTAACCCTTGAAAAACAAGTCATGTCCCTTGTGGGGACTACAATTGAAGCTATGTACCGCGCGGTCAGGAGCTCGCTTCCCGCGGAGACGGACCTGGGAGTCGAATTCAATGAATTTTTGTCCGGCTTGATATTGCATACCGCAAAAGTACTGGTCGCCGGTATTCAGCTTAGATCGTTCCAATATGAAGATATTACCGCGAGCCCGATCAAGTTCGGCAGGATAGGACTGTGCAGCTCAAAAGAAAGGGCGGATAAACTTTATAAAAAGCTCAAGGATATCCAGAACAGGATGCCTCTTGAAGAAGAAATGCTTTTTGATCTTGTTCATGATATCGGGAAAATGGAGAACATCATACAACATCCCGAAAAAGGTTATGAAATAGCGAAAAGGCTGAAAATGTTCGAAGGGTGGGGGGTTGAAGGGATAGACACCGATGTCGATCTTATTGCCATAAAATGCTCGCATCTTATCGGCTCGTATATGTTGCCGGATAATTCGCTTATTGCCGTGGCAGATGAACTTTCCCATAAGGATGTGAAGAGCGTTCTTGCCAGGAAGGACGGGAGCGTGGACATGGAACGCATGAAAAACTTCCTGGAAAAGATATGTTTTTTCCCGTCCAAGGACGCATCCGGATACAAGGATGGATGGTTGTTAGTTCTGTTCTCTGAAGGGTATTTTGCCTTTGGAGAATGGCTTTATTCCGTATTCAGCAGGAATTCGGATAATTACGATAACGCGATAGCTGAAATTAAAAAGAGCAGCGCCGGGTCTAATATGGACAGGATAGCAAAGTGCGTTGCCATGGAGGATGCGGATGCCGATGTCAACGGGCGAACATTCGAATATTACAGGGACAATATCGTAATGCCGAACGTCCGGGCCTGCGTTGATGAATGGGTATTCACGCAAAAAGACTGGGATCTGGTCGTGGGGAACCTCCATCATATAAGTAAACTCCGTTATTCAACGAACCTGATATGCGATTCCCTGCAGTGGATAGGGGCAAAAGGCGAAAAGATCGAGGACCTCAATAATTACAGGAATATGTTCAAGCTTTTCGTGATCATGGCTAAATCGCTCATCGCATTCTCAAAGGATCCATCGCGGCCCGGCGATTTTGAGTTCAGGTTCACATATGACGACGGCAAAGAGATAATGGGCCCGAAGAATTGGGGGCCGGCAATGGACTTTTGTAATGACCAGCTGGATATTTCAACCGGCGATATTGAAAAAGTCGGCAACAGCATATCAATCGTTCCCAAAGAAAAAAGCAAGCTGCCGAACGTGGAAATTACCGAAGAAATCGTGGATGGATGCAGGTTGATCTCCTTCAAGCTTAAAGGTTATTCAGGGCAAAATCCCGCTTCAAAATAGTCCTCAAATTGAAATTTCCAGGAGTTTCATACGATAAATAAAGGAAGATTATGAGTGAAATTCGCTTTAACCCGAGAATGCCGCGCGTAGAGAACGCTGTTTTGCAGCCGAAAAAGCTGTCAAACGGAACATCCGCGCTTTATTTCAGCAGATCGCTCCCGTATAGCGATCCCAATAACGCGAGAGAACTGATAGATAACAAGCTTTTTTATCTGTCGGCGCAGAGGTTTGATGTCTTCGCGTGTTTCTCGGGGCACATGTCCAGAAAGCCCGCCATTTTACAGGAAAGCGTGAACCGATTTGCATCCCGTTTTAGAGAAAGAAACAAGGTGGTCATAAAGGAACTTGGAGCGGGATCCGGGGACAGCATGGCAATCGTGCTTGGCGATGTAAAAAAGAGATATTCTCCGCTGTACAAGAAATTGTCCGCGTATGCTTCCGACGGGTATGAACCGGTTTGTGAAGCAATGAAAAGGTCAAAGCAGCTTCGACAATTCATTTCAGAAAATAAATTGGATATTTTACGGGAGGACCTGTTGGAAGATCTCCACGGCCAGAAATTAGCCGATTATGTTCGAGTGAGTTATTCTCTCTCGGACCTTCCGGAAGATATCGTGAAGAAAGAAAACGGAAGGTTTTACGCGGCTGATGTAAGAGGATATATTACCGGCAAAGAGGGCTTTAGAACGCAAGACAATGAAAATATCCCTGTCAAATATATTGCCGGTCTGTTAAGCGAAGGAAAGCTGCAGGAGATCATAGACCTGGGACTGGACATACGCGACATAAAACCCAGAGTGGGATTTGATGTCAAGTATGCGCCTATGGATTTCGCCGTCATGACCGACGGCGGTCTGGTCAGGAATATACTGGAGCAGATCACGGCTGGTATGGGAGATACCAAGCTCAGGACGGGATTGAACGCGGCAAAAGCGGTCGAAAAAATATTGAACAATCATCTCAGGCCGGATGTTGGATCATATATCGAGGCGTTCGATGTGTGGACATCAGAGATCATGCCGCATGCGCACATCCCTTATACGGCCCTTGATCTTACTTCGGCATACAGCGTGAACCTGCCTTTCATCAAGGCGTATTTTGAAGCCAAAAAGACGCCGATAGATGTGGGATTCGAGGACTGGAAGAGATACATAAATCTGACAGAGCCGTATATCGATCTGTCGCATTTTTCAAGATGGCTAAAGGGCAGCGGAGCGGAGATCGATTCGTTCTTCGGGCGGCATATTCCGGCAAGAAGCGTGAGCATGGTCGTTGACTTCCTTAAAAGGACGCAACATGTTGCTGATATGGTTTTATATTCCGAAAAGCAGGCTCATCCATTTATCCTGGTCCTTAATAACGCGGGATTCACTGAGAAGGAAAAAGAAATGTTATTCATCAGCGGAAAATTCCCGGAGACCGTTAATACAAAAACAAAAGGTTATTTCGGGCTTTATCAGGTCGTTACCATCAAAAACATATGATCTGAAATTTCCCTCCATTTTTAACGATATATATACACAGGGAGAAAATGCCTATGGCCGATATTAGAGGGATTTCATTCGGGACAGCGTTAAAAGGGACGGCCCATTATCTAAAAATGAGGTCAATGGAAAAGCTGCATCCATTCAATGTCCCTGCCGGCGGGAAATTCTCAAAGCCCGGTCTCATAATGGACGAAGATGCTTACGTAATGGCCATGCATGAGCCGATAGCCGTATATTACGCGCAAAAGCTCGCGGTAAAGCATCTGGTCGAGATCTGCTCAGGAGCCGGTTCAATGACAGTTCAATTCGGGCGGTTCAGCGACCGCGTATCCACAATAGAGATGGACCTTTACCGTTCTCAAAGGTGTGTCCCGCACAATACAAAAGTTTACGGCGTAAATGAAAAGGTGACCTCAATATGGGGGAACGCCATGCATGAAGATCTTTTAAAATCTTTAGCTCCGGCTGGTGCGGTTTGGGCCGATCCGGACTGGCTTTATGACGTGCCGCCGGCGAATTTCCCGATCGCCATGACGCAGCCGCCGATCCCGGAGGTATTTGAAAAGGTCAACCGCTTATTGACCCCTAACATGGCGTTCAGGATGGTGAGGACAACAAGGATCAATGACGTGCTGAAGCTTGGCCCATGCAGGATAGAATATGTTTATTGGGACAATAAGCTTAAATTCCTGGTAAGCCTCTTTGGTAATCTTGCTTCTGAACAGGGTATCTTTGAAATTAACTTTTCCTCAGATAAAGGATTCCTCTCAAGCCAGCGCATTAAGTGAAATTCCGCCCCATTTTTGACGATATATATATACAGGGGAGAACAAAATGAAGACCGGAAAAGCAATAAATTTCTATTTCAATGAACCCCGCATTTACAGGGCGAGACCGGATGTCGCGAGGCTGAAAACACTGCATAAAGAAGGGCTTAACATACGGTATACAACAGCTGAGGACAGGGACATGAAGATACCCGACAAATTTTTTCCCTGCACCGCGTATCGCGGGAAACCTCATTACCCAGGGATATTCATATAAAGCGTTGGATTACGCGGTCAGCGTCATTAAGAACCAATTTGACAATAAAACACTGAAGGCCGGAGACAGCATTGACCTGATGAAATACCTTAAATTGCGCGGCAATTCTATGGTCCTTTGCGGAGCGCAATGGGGCGATGAAGGAAAGGGAAGAATGGCTTACCTCATGGCTTCCTTATTGGGAGCCAAAGCCGTGGTGAGATTCAACGGCGGGCCGAACGCGGGGAAAGTGGTGGAGGCTGAAAATGGAAGGGTCTTTGAATTGTGCATGCTGCCTGCCGGCGCTCTCAACCCGGACGTGGAAATATACATGGCTCAGGGAACGTACATCAACCTCAAGTATCTTCTAAAAGAGATTGACGATCTAGAGGCAAACAAAATATCCACCAGGAGGAGAGTGTTCATTGATGACAATTGCAGTTTGGTCCTTCCGTACTACGAAGAATTAAGCCGGGCAAAAAATATGGAGCGTTCAAAGGCCATATCTTTTAATGCAGGAATGGGAGAAGGAAGCACCGGCATGGGAATGGGCGGGGCGGTGGAAAGTAATGATATGCGCCGGGGCATTAAAGTCCATGATCTGTTCGGCGATCCCAAGCAATTACTCTCCAAGATAACTAAAGATTTGATTTTGCAAGAATATAAGATCAGGGGATTGCTATTGATAAATAATGATAGCTGGCGTTTTCCTGAAAATTACGCAAAGAACCTTTGTGATGACCTGTTGAAAATGGCGGGAGAGATCAAGCATATGAGGGCGAATGTAGGCCGAAAGATAGAAAGAACGATTCTGGCCGGCGGGAACATTGTTTTTGAAGGCGTCCAGGCGGCGCTTCTGGATAATGCCTGGGGCACATATCCAATTAATACAACATCCACCAAAACAACACCAAATAGCATTTATGATGGTTTGAACCTTGATTCAAAATATATGCTGACAAAAGTGGGTATCGTCAAAAGTTATACTGCCGTAAGAGGGAAGACCCCGCTTCCTACCGAATTAACCGGGGCAGAAGGTGATAAATTAAGTGAAGCGGGAAATGAATATGAGGTCAGTTACAAGATAGATCCAGAAGGCACCTTAATAACGGTTTATAATCCCGACGGGAAAACGATAGCTTATGATAAAAGCAAGCGTATCGCTGTGGGGTGGCAGGATGCCCTGGTTCTTGCAGAGTGCGCAAAGACAGGATTCACGCACTTCGCGCTCACAAAACTGGATGCTCTGGACGGCTTCGATGAAATAAAGATCGCGACAGCGTACAAATACGAAGGCGATCAGGAATTAAACCCTAGTATTTATGAGGTCGAAGAACACGACGAGGCAACTTTCATCCGATCATATGTCAAAGACCCGAAAGTACTTAAACACTGCACGCCGATCTATGAGACACTCCCCGGGTGGGCGTCCGAACTTAAAAAAAGAGGGCTTGCATCAATTTCGGAGATAAAAAAGTTTGAAGATCTTCCTGCCGCGGCGCAGAACTATGTGAAACGAATAGAAGAGATTCTGGGGCGTCCGATCGTATTTGTCTCTGTCGGCCCCAAAAAGGACCAATATATTGAAAGAAAATACTAGAAAAACAGCTCTATATCAAGCGAGGATGATCAAATTGAGCGGGACGCCGCAAAAAAACGGTGAAAAAGTGAAATTTTTATTTATTTATTGCGATAAAGTAATTGAAAGAAAAGGGAAACCAATATATGCCATTTTTTGAACGAATTAAATTCAACAGGACAGATATAAGAAAGCAAAACGTTGAGCCCCTTAAAATAGGGAAGCAGGCTCCAAAGCTGCATTTGCCGGATCAAGAAATAAGGGTTCGAATTATCCCTGAGATCCATGGCATAACGGGGAACATGGAAAACATGAATAATATCGGACGGACCATAAAGATTTCCCAGGATGACGCCACACTGTTCAAGACCCATCCCTGGCTGGAGCAAATACCCGAGGACGCGATCTTAAGCGGGGAAACCGCGAAGATATTCAAGAATAAGCTTTCAAAGGTCATTGACGCGATGGACGGCCTGATGCCAAGTATCGGTGTTACGGGCACTAAATTAAAGAGTATCAGGGTCGCGACAGCGGAATTAAAGAAAATATTTAAGAGATCGGAAGGAAAGACGGTCCGGGACACATGCAAGGCATTGATCGGCGTATACACCTATTTGGGTGTAAGAGCGGTCGGGACCGTGGCTGTGGTGGGGATCCCGCAAATATCGACAGGTGAAAAGGTGATAGACGGAATAGCCGCGGCGGCGCTTTTTCTGGGAGAAAGTGTCGTAAGGCTCAGGACAACGATCGGATACCAGCACTCGATCCTGGAAGGATTGGGCAGGGGACCAAAATATTACGATATAAGCGCGGATGAGAAAGTGCATGCTTCGGGGATCGAATTCAACCCAAATGACCTGGAAAACCCTTTCAAAATATTTACTGACGCGCCGGAATGCATGTCTGTCCTATATATCAATGAAGAGCCCGGCGTGCTGGAGAGAAGCATTTTCGGGCACTTCTTTATTGAGAACAAGAGGCAAATGATGGTCGTGAACAGCGGAGGTTATAAGTTCGAGGAGTTCCAGCATATCGTGGATACCGTAAAAAATTGGATAGAAGCAAGAAAGAGCGAGGTACTGTCGGCAAAAGCTAGGTCCATAAGCTCCCGGGACGCGGAACTGTCGGCCATGGAACTTTTAAAGCTTCTTGTGAACATAAGGACGGAGTGCAAGAGGCTTTCCGATGCCTACTATGAAACGGCCGTTCAGGATTTTGGCAACATGATAGCGGGCAGCGGCGCGGCGCTAGATAAGGAGCTTGCTCAGCAGATATTGCTGCATACCCGCAAATGGGACGAGAAGATATCCGCTCTTTATGACCATATAGAAAATTATGAGGGCGGCAATGTAAACGCGGACCAGCTGAGACGCCATATAAGTTCTCACTATGACTATCTTGAGCAAAAATTCACTTTTGACATAGTGATCAATTTCCGCAATTTCAAGACCTTTGATGTTGGAACGTATAAAGCCATGTGCGGCGCGATAGAAACAAGGCTTGCAGGTCAAAATATCGACATGAACGCGCCCGTAGAAAGCGCCTCTTTTAACGCGATAGTAGACAGGATAATCGAGGAGAGCGAAGACAGGGACAGGCCGGTAAGCTACCTGTTGTCAACGATCCAAATGAACAACGGGAACGTGCGCTATGATCAAACCTCGGCTTCTTATAAATATAATTGCATCATCGGCGGAAAGACGAACAAAGCGGTGCTGGATGAGCTTATTATGGAGAATCTTTCAAGAATGGCGTTTGAAGGCGCCTACAAAGCCGGCGCCCGGGCCGAGGAATATGACCATCTTGGCAGGAAATACGTGAAGGCCGTGAACAGCTACGGTACAAGGTTCCTTGTGACCGTGGATGAATGGCTTGGCGGCATGTCGGATGTGATACTTGGGCCTGAATTGAGGAGAGCTTCAATTGATCTTGGGAACAATGTGGCCGGACAGCTTCAACTGGATGCCGCAAGGGCAATAGATAAAGAGACAGCACAAAGAGCCATAGAAGCGGTGGCATCAAGGACATTGAACAACGGCGGCAACACGACGATCCGCGACAGGCAAAAGATAAGGATAATGGAGAGGATCGCAAAAGTGTTCATGGAGGATGGCAGGACGACCGGCGATTTCCTGAAAGAAATAGCGGCTGTCGCGCTTTATGATGTGGCGGCTTCTCCGACTTATGATCCGACATATGAGACCGCGATCGAATGGGCGGCGTATCCCGAAAAGGCGTATATCCTGAGCTATGACAAGGATTATGTCCCGCAGTCCATAGATCCGAACAGCGGCGAATATAATGATATGGCAAGATTGAGCGTGCCGATGCATGAAAAATGGATCTATGAAGACAACAGGACAAATATAGCTTTGATCCAGCATCCCCAGTACCAGAAGCATTTTAAAAAAGAAGGCCCCTTAAAAGACGGCGTCAGAATGACTACCGGCAACGGGAAGTACCTGGAGCCGGTGGCAAATTCTTCGGGATCGGACCAGCAGGCATGGTACGGCGAGTTTGCCCTGCCAAAGCCGCTTGAAAGGACGCTTAGCAGGTATATCAACAGGAGAACAGGCGTGCAGTTCCTGGAAAAGGTTGCGAACAAACTTTACAAGGACAAGACCGTTAGAAAGAGCCTTGTCGCGAATATTACAAGGGATATGCGGGAGAATGTGGCTTACAGGATGGAGAAAGGTATTGACCAGAAGCTGGATTACCTGACCGGGCGGGAGATCATTGAAAGGGTAAAATATTATTCAAGGGATATCATGATCGCCACCGGGATTGGGCCGGGAAGGGGAAAATTCAACTCGTTCTTCAGCTGCGGTACCAATGAGCTTGAATATGCGGTGGGCATGATGCTTGGTTTTAACAGCCCATATACATATATGGTGGACGGTATAACGATGCTCGGGCAGACGACCGTAAGATATAACCCGGACATGGGAAAGATGGAGATACATAATTATGAGCCCAGATTTTCAAATGATCTGACATGGATAAGCGAAAGCAATGATCAAAATCACAGGCAAATGCATGAATTGAACGAGTCCGATATGAGGGAAATAAAAGAGGAGTACGAAGTTAACGGTAGGACCGTGGCGTTCTTGAATAACAGGGCATATGTGAAATACAACGGTGATGTTGAGAAGGTGATCTGGTGGTATCAGTAAAAAAAATCGAGAATAAATCGGTCAGGCTCGACTGCCGCAGGGTGGAGCTGGACTATTCGCGCCGTAAGCAGTCCGGAAAAATAATAAAGGATTATAACCCATCGAGCAGCAATTATTATGAATTGAAGCTGGGACCGGGAAGGGTGTTCACCGAAAGATTCAGATGTAAAGAGGATAATATTTCCACGATAATAGCGAACCTGAAACTCCAGAGGGAAATGGTGGGTGTTCCTGATATCGGCGACGGCAGGGGAGGAACGAAGATCATTTCGGTTAAGACTCGCATTGCCGAAATGGTCGCCCAGTACCATTCATTTAAAGATGACAAGGAATACGTTGAAACTGTATTGACCGCCCCTATCTTTCAGCCGCCAAGCTGGATCACAGAGGACATGATGACCACATATTTCCATTACCTTACCGGCTGGGACACGGAGATCAATCCTGAGGGCGTTGGGTTTGCGGTCGGGCCTTCGGATTTTGTTGATCTGGCCAAGCAGCATCACAGATGGTTCAAGGGCGGGCCGGAATGTTATCTGGACATGAAAAAATACCTTGACGCGTACCCGGCGTTGAAACATTCAATGCAGGGGTATTCCATGCAACAGGCGTTCTTATGGCCGCTACATACCTTAACCGATGAGCTTCTGTATTATGTGCCGGCCGTTTATTGGGCCGGCCAGATACTCAAGATCGGCGGAAAGATCCTGAAGAAGGGGATAATCCCGTTTTCAACCAACTGGATCTTTATTCCCGTGTTCGGGTGGTATTTCTACTATACCCTTAAGAACTATATAAGGCCGATGGCTTTAATGGGGGTCAGTTTCCCCGAATTATGGAGAAAAGAAGCGATGCTTTCCATACAGGGACCTGTTTATGAGGACGCCGTTAAAAAGGCGGTCCTGCGAGAGCCGCTTGAATTCGCGGCGACGGCGGCCGGAGACAGGAAAATGCTCTCGTATGAATTCCTTAAAGGGATAAAATGGAAAAGGAACCTGAGCAAGGTCACAACGCTTGTCGGAACAGGTATTTCCGCGGGGCTTGTATATCTGAAAGGCGGCGATCTTGAGTGGCAGACTTATGCCGGCTTAGGGTTCAATGTCCTGTTCCCGCTTTTAAGATGGGGATTGCTCAGCAGCGGGATAAAAGACCAGTATTCTTACCCCACAAGTTATGACACATACCTGAAGGAAAACCTGGAGCTCGAGGGCGCCGGATACATAAAAGTATCCGAACATACCCCCGATACAAGGCTTGTAACCTTTAAGGTGAACAGCAAGCAGGACGCGGAAAGGGCGATAAACAGATTATCGGGTAATCTGGGAGCGTTCACCCAGGTGAAGAATTATCTTGCGGGCATTCCGGGCACAGCGGGATTTGCCGAAATAGCAAGCCAGATACTGGCGCCTGATAACGCGGCCGAACCGAACGGACCCAGACCGTGTACCTGGCGGTGAAGGTAAAAGAAGGCGGAATATACGAGAGCTTCTCAAGGCATTCAAGGATCGACGGTGATTTCTATTTCAAGCATGACTATAAGATCCAAAAAAATTACCATGACATGGATAAAGACCTTAAGACCGCCGTATCAAAGGGACGACTGGAAGAGGCATTGGATAATTACGACAGGATAGTTAAGGAGAAAAGAAGGAACAGCGCTGAGATCCTGGATGATAAAAAATCATATAAAGCAAAGGTGACCGGCGAGGAAACAGGCCTGCTTAAATCGGCCATCAGCAAGCTTACTGATAATATTAAAAACGAGAACGACCCGGAAAAGACATATGAGGATATCATGCTTCTTTCCAGGGCTTTTGTAACGACCGGGCGATACGCTGATTCGGCGGCGCTGCTCCTGAAACTGCTTTCCAAGGGGAATAGCACCATCCCGGTAAAAGGGTTTAAGGATAACGAGCTTGATGCCGCAACAGGCAAAGCAGCTGACGCGGTGAAAGACAGGAGCGAGATAATAAAAAAGATCCGACAGGCTATATTGCGCGATCCGGCTTCCATGAACAAGATCGTGCTGTCAATGAAAACGGATGAGATAAAGGAGATATTCGGTTCGACAGGCGCTGTTTTCAACGGGGTAAGCGCTGAAGATATTTCTGATGTAACATCAAATATGACCCTGGAACAGGAAGGCGTATTCATGCAGAGCCTGGTCAATGCGGGATGCGGGGAATTAAAGGACGCATTGATCATAGAGTTCTATGGAGTGAGCGGAAAGTCCTATGATGAACTTATCGCGTTAACAAAGGAGTTTACGAAGAACGAGCGGGCTATAAGGGACATACTGGACAGAGAAGCGAAAAAGAAAACGGAAAATATAATGATCAGGATAATCGGTCCTGATATCGCGAAACTATTGCTGACAGGGGGCAAGAAATAAATGAGCGACCCACTTAATAAAATATCCGGTTCCGGCAGCACGAACAATATCAAAAAAGACGTAAAGCCGGAAAATAAAAAGAAAAAGGATGAAAACATGGATGTTTCTGTAACGTTCATCCCATACGGGCCGGATTACGCGGAAGTGGCGGATTGCGCGTTCGTGTTCAATCCAGCGCAGTATATGGCGCAGCATCAGATAACCGGGAAAACCAACAAAACGGATGTGTCAGAGGAATCCAGGCTTTTTGTGGCAAATTTCTTCAAGAGCGGCAAGGAAAGCGTGGATAACGCGAACTTAGAATCCAAAACTAATTTTGTTGCTCCGATCGTTAGCCCCGAACCGTTCATAAGACCGTTCATAAACTCGGCGGTCCCGGATAAAACGTACGTGTACAACGCGGCGCTGGACGCGGTGCAACGCGAGGAACAAGAACAGTTCGGTAGCTTCAATGCGAAGGTAAAGCCGGTGGAAGGCAAATGCTTACTTGGAGCTTGGTTCGGAGTTTCCCCGGATGAAAATAATTCAAAATCTATTTTCGCTGTCCCTACTGTTGTCAGGAGCGTTACTTTTGACCATTCAGACCTGGAAGCCCTAAAAAAGGAAAATCTGGCCAATCTGAAGACCATGCTGGAGAAAAAAGGGTATACAGGCAAAACGGCCCTAAAGCCTGAAAAAATAGATTTTATCAAGGCGCAATTGACGCCATATATCTCTTTGGACCTGGATTCCGCGAAAGATATAACCGCAGATATCCCGATCGAGATGAAGACCGTAAACAAGAAAATATCGACCATGGAAGATTACAGGAAGAAAAGGGATGATTTTGCCGCCCTGACCGGCAAGGCCCCGAAAATAGAAATGATGTTCGAAGTGTGGAGCGATACCTGGACATACAATCCATTCCCGGCGGCTTTTTGCACGGAAGTTGACCAGCATGGTCATATCCCGATGGTGACATGGGGACCTTCGGGGCTGCCGTTCAACCCGACGGATGACAAAAGCACTTACCTGGATGAATTCAACAAGCAGCTCGCGAATAAGCACGGCGAAATTTATGAATACGCGAAAAATTGGGCCGAGGAGGCAAAGGAATACGGGAAGCCGTTCTTGCTGAGGCCGTTCCATGAAATGAACCTGCAGGACAACTGCGAATGGACGGCGTGGATGAACGGAGGAGAAAAAGGAATAGCTAAATTCAAGAAAGCATGGCAAAACCTGTATACATTATTCAAGGAAGTGGGGGCGGACAACGCCACATTCGTCTGGTGCCCGAATACCAGGGGATATCCGCTAGAAGATTGGAACAGTAAAGCGCGGGATTACTTCCCCGGCGCCGAATATGTGGATTGGCTGGGCGTTGACGGATATCTGAAGTCCGAGATCAAGACAGGAAGCGAATTTCCGAGATTCGCCACGGTTTTTGGGGCCACGATCGGGAAATCGACCGTTCCAAAAAGCAGGATTGTCGGTATTTTTGGAGCGAAAGATATGTCCTGGCGCCAGTATTTCGTCGATCCGGACGATAAGGACATTCTTTTTAAGCCTGATATTGAAAATGAATTAAGAAAACAGGCGAATCCCGGCAAGGACACAAAAGCGGACCCGGTTAAAGCAGAAAGGTCACGCAAGCTGCTTAAAATTTATGATGAGATCCCCGAGTTGAGCTTATTGTCCAAACAATACCATAAGCCTTTGATGATATGTGAAACATCTTCAAGGCCGGACCTGTACAAGGCCGAATATTTCACGCAATTATTTGGCGCTGCGAAAGCATACGACCTGAGCGCGGTGGTCCTGTTCAACCAGAACAAATTAGGGATGGGCGGAAGCGCAGAGGATGACTGGCTTATTGACGCGCCGATCAAGGGCGAAAAGGAAGAGCTTAGTGCCGAGGCGCAAATACAGCTTGATCAGGCAGCGCGCGAATCCAAAGAGGCGTGGCAATATGTATTCGATCATCTTAAGGATATGGGTTTACCCGAGCCCACAAAGGTTTTAGTTGCCCCGGAAAGGAATCCGGTGCTTGAAACATTCAGGAATATCGGGAATGACGGTTCCCTGCTGTTCGACCCAAAGGGAATATCGGTCAATAAAATAGGAGTGAACAACGAAACGCCGCAGGATATCAAGATGCCGGAGCGGGAAAAAGATCTGAACATAAAAATAAGAAAGCGCAACACCGAGCTGAAAATTTATCCGCAGGACATTGATATAAGGATGAAGGTGGGGGAGTATCAGGAAGAACTTTCCGGCTACCAGTACCTTAAAGTAATAAATGAAAAAATCGATCCTAAGGAGGTCCTGAAAAAGATAGGCGAACAGCATCAGCTGGCCATAAATGAACTTAAAAAAGTGCCCGGATCGGACCGCAATTACCTGAAAGCGCGCGCTGCAATGAAAGAAATCTACGCCTCATGGGATTCTGACGATAAAGACCTGAAAAAGTACTACAGGGATCAAGCGAAAAAGATATCCCTGGAAATAATAGCATTGACGAAAGACGAAAAATACATCAAGCCTTTTAGCAATAAAACGGCGCTCAAATTCTTTGACCCCGGGTATACAGAAAGGGAGCTGCTCGGGATGAGGGCTTCCGCTCATGTGACGATAGCGGACATTTACGCGGAATGGTCCGAAAAGGAAAATGCGAAAAAAGAATATACAGAAGCTTTGAAGATCCTGAAAAACGAAGAATTCCAGAGAAGCGCGTATAAAGACAAGCTGGCGAATTCAAGCGCGGAATACCGGCAGGAAAAACATTATCCGGACGCTGGCAGGGACTTTTTGGAGGCGTGCGTTTATCCGGTGAACTGGCTTACCAGGGATAAGGACAAGGACCTGAAGACAAGCATCGCGATCGGCATGGCGAAAGTGAAGACCCTTGATACTAAAGACACAAAAACCTTTGATGAAGGCATTGAAGAGCTGAATAATATCGCTTACAAAACTTTCGGCGTAAGCCCAAGGCTTGTATTAAAGGCAAAAGTCGAGCTCGCGTACGCGCTAGCCAACTACGCGTTAATAGCGAAGAAAGTGAAAGACAAGGATCCGGCACTTTACAACAGTTATATGGCCAAGGCAATGCAGTCGTTCGTTATCGCAAGGGGACTCTTTGCCACGGAATACGCCTACAAGGCCGGCAAACTGATAGATGACCTCACGGCGACCCTGATCAAACAATAACAGGTCTTCTCCCGAAGGGCAAAGACCGCGCAAAAATATTTTAAAAACCAGTGAAATTTACGACGAAACCTGCCGATATATATATGTCGGAAATAAGGCCGAAAATCGACTTAACGCGGCCAAAATATATTAGGGGGAAATACAAATGGGTGAGCAAGTAAGACTGGGAACGACCACGGATTATTATAGTCCGCAGCCGATAGATGTAGGGCACGATAAAGTAACCGGAGAAGAAATATACAGGCAGAGAACTTACGCGAAATGCAGCGTGGGCAAACAGAGCAACCTGACATTGGATGCCGCGCTTGATGAGGTTGAATCAGAGAAGATAGATTATCTGAATAAAAAACAGCCGTCACAGGCCTTTGGATGCATGATCCAGGCAGCCGGACTTTACGGGAACAGGGACGACATTGGCGACCGGAAAAAAGCATATTTATTGCTCCGCAAAATAATAGTCCTGGCAAGCAAAGATACGATAGAAAGAACGAAAAAGACCATTGCCTATGGCGTGCCGGGCGGAGAAATAACAACCGCTGAATTTGCAACATTTGACCCTAAGTTTTTGAAAGATCCCCAGGTGCAGGAAGCCCAGGCGAAGATCGCTATAGCTGATCTGGTCCTGAAGCAGCTGAACGACAATGAGGTCCCGGATGTTAAGGTTGTAGACCCAAAGATCACAGACGCGACAGCCTACGCGATAAGCTGCTGCCAGTCCGCGAGAACCGCCCTTAACGCGTTTAAATACAAAGACGATTTCAATATAAGCAAGAGCTACATACTAGAGGCAAAATTGATGGCTTTGAGTAAAGCATCGGATGACGATGTCCGCGCGAAACTTAAGTCAGCGCACATCGATTGGAACGCGATCAAAGACCGCGTTTCGGATGATCCGAATGTCAAAGATGAAAGCCTGAGGCCGGCCGGGATGAGCAAGGATGACTACATTGAAGAGATCAGGAAAGGCACCGTATACATCAATGCGTGGGCGATGGTTGAAGACGCGCATCTTACCGACCAGAAGGTGAACGTCAGCACGGAGGACATATCCGCGAAGATAGGTTTATGCAGTGATGCTCATGTAATGCTTTCCGGCAAGGACACGGACAACGGCATAGACAAGGCAAAGGATTATATTAACCACGACGCGTTTTTAACAGAGGCGAACCTTACCGCGAAACTTGCCCGCCTTAACATTAATGATCCGGACAAATATAGGGGCGGCTTGAATGACGCAAGGGCCCTGTATAAAGAAATATCGGAGAAAACCGCGTTCAGTGATATAAAAGCTATCGCGATCGCAGCAAAAATATCCATCGATATGGAGCTTGGCGAATTCACATGGGATGACGCGAAAAGTGCTTTAGAGGCTTATTTTGATCCAACAACCAGCACATTTCCCCTTAAATCCCCATTCGCTGAAAATTCATTCACATACCTGTCCATGGAGCTCCTGGAGGCCCAGCTGAGGAATACAACGCAAAGGAAGAAAGTGTGGGTCCCCGGCTGCGGCGATTGCACATATAAAACGAAGACCGAAGTTGCTGATTATACCCTCGCGGGGATAAGGACGGACAACGTGAAAAAGGCCATTAAAGCCAGATCAGTTAAGGCGGTCAGGGATCCGGAGGCGCTGAACGACCTTAATATCAGGGCAAGTCTTGAACACGCCAGATCAACAGCTTTGGAAGGCATAGCGCTAAGGGACGATATCGCCAAAAGGGCGAAATTCAATGACGACGCCATAAAAGAGCTTACGGATATCCTGGGCCCCACCGGCCTTAATGAAACCACGGACAATATATTGAACAATCTCGGCGGCAAGAGAAAAATGGAAAGCTCCTTCTATGTGACGCTGTGGGGGGAATGGGCGAATTACCTGGAGCAGATAGCGTGGCTGGACAGCAAGGATAAGCCGGGAGACATGAACATATTTAAAGCCGCCAATGACAAATACGATGAAACAATAAAGCTCTGCGGTTATTCAAAGGCCACATATGACAAAGGGGTAGCGGGGCAGGAAAGCGCCAGGAAGCAAATGATAAAGCTTTCCAAGGACAACATTAAAAATTCCGTGGAGAATAATATTGAAGTTGCCGCGCTTACCAACCCGGACGCGCAAAAGGCGATAACCGCTTTGGATGGTGTTATCAAGAACATCGGCGACTTCAAGATACCGTCCGAGTTCAAAGGCACGCAGCTGGTAAAAATGCAGGCGGAATTGAACAGGAGAAAGCTGGAGATCCGCTGCAAAGAGGTGTTCTACATAAACAAACAGCCGACCAGCTACCTTTACACCAGCAGCAAGACGAACGCTCCGATCAGCGCGGATGACAAGAAAAAAGATGTCAGCGCGGATGACAAGATAAAAGATGTCAGCGCGGATGACAAGAAAAAAGATGTCAGCGCGGATGACAAGATAAAAGAGCTGTATCAGCAGATCAATGACCTGGCGGACAAAACGCTCCCGTACCTGGATACCCCGTATTATTCCATTTTGAACCTGTTCGGGGTGAATTCTGTTTACATGAGGATAAATAAAGATGCGGCCGCGGACGAGATAGTCGCGCTGTACGGCAATTATATAAAGGGAAAGGATTTTGAAACAACTTACGACATGATAGACCCCCTTGCGAATGCCGCTTTAATAAGGACCGGCAGAATTAAAACAGCAAAGGGAGCCGACACAAATCTTAAGGGCGAGATAATGGATTATCTAACTACATTATTAACGGGATCCAAGACGACGGCTGCTGACAAGGCGAAAGCTTATGTCTGGAAAGCGCGCATGAATGTCTGGTTCAAGGATAGCCAGGATCTAAACCAAGCGTTGAAAGATTATGACGAGGCGATCAAACTTTACGGCACTATTACGGACGGCAATAAGCTTTACGGGAACGGCGCGTCAAAACTGGCTGTAATGGAGGAGCGATCGTTCGCCCAGTTCATGCTCGTGAACGATACCAAGAAAGGCGACGCGAATGCGAAGGATAGAATCGGTCAATACCAGCAGATCGCCAAGTATATCAACGATAATATCCTTAAGGGGGCCGCAACGACCGGCTTGAGCGAGGAGATCGCGAAGAAAGTGGATAAGCAGGACGCGGCGGCAAAAATAAAGGCGCGCCTCACCCTGATATCCATGACCATGGGCATCGCCGAACCTCTGAAAAAGGGCCTCCTGGCGGATCCAGTGATGGTCACGGCGGTTACGGATATCTGCGGCGAGAACATCACGGACGAGAACAAGCTTTTTGTCAAAACGGAAGAATTGTTCAATAGCGTTACAGCCGATATAAAAAAGCTTGGATTGATCGATACTGAGATGGTGAGCCTGGGGATAGATGTTCCCACTGTTTACGCGCGCATGGCCGAAAACTACATGATCCTGGCGTTAGAAGCCATGGTGCCTGGCAGAGATATTGATGATGCTGATGATTTATTAGAAGACTTGAAGGACGAGAAAGCCTCAATGGAAAATACTAATACCAGCTCAATGCCGGCAAAACGACTCGAACGGTTCAATCAAAACATGAAAGCGATTTCAGACGCGATCCTTAAAGTAAGTTCCGCCCTGACTCAAGTTCAGAGCAAGAAGAACATTATTGCCCAGAACGCGCAAAAATACATCGAAAATATGAACAACTATTTAACTAAAGCTGCAAGTATCGCGGAAAAGGACGCTAACAGCTTAGCGCAGGCTAAAGCCCTTCTTGTTCAGGCGCAATACGCAGGCTGGACTGCGGGAAGTGATATTGACAAGTTAAAGGTAGCTCGAGGGTTATATGAAAAAGTCATCAGCATAAATCCCGTCGCTATGGATATGAAGGCGAAATTGGACTATGCCGGCGTGATCTCGATCATATCGTTAAGGCTCCTGAAAACTGACAAAACAGCGGCGGCGGATGTAGCCAATATAGCCATAAGCAAATATAAAGAGGTAAAGACGAATGACGATATCGCTCTTGGCGCCAGGGCTTGCATAGAAATGGCGAATCTTCAAGCTGCGTTCGCAGTTGAAGATGGGACCAAGCTGAGGGAGGCGCGGGCAAGTGTCTACGACGCCCTTATAAAACTTACAGGATCGAAACAGGATACCATGGGATACATTAACCTGGTGAACGGCATGATCAACCTGAATAAGCCCGTCGATAAAACAATAATACAAGCCCTCTGCTATCTTGGCGTGATCGAAGCCAGATTGTACACGTCAAAGACTAACCTGACGGAGCCGCAAAGATTGGCGGGGTATAATGCGATAAAAGGGATTATGGGCGGGATCGGAACTGTTACCGGCGGCATATACGGTATTATCAAGCAGCAGAATCTGGAAGGTGACGCCTCATTGAAAGTAGTTATGAAGCAATTTATGGATTTTAAGGCTGAGGTGGTGCTTGCCTGGGGAGATGCCGGAGGAGACGAGTCAACTGATGAATATAAACAGGCAAGCTACAAAACGTCTAACTATGATGCCAGGGTGCAAGAAGCCATAGAGAAATTAAAAAAATTAGAGGATATAAAATAGGGGAGACGAAAAAATGAGCTCAGCCGGTAGAATATCAGGTTCCATGTACCAGACGTTTTCTAGCGATTCCATCGCTCAGGATACCGTACACATACGCAACAATAAAATATCAAAGGAAGACCTGAAAAGGATAACGTCGCAGAAGGATGCGAACAGTAAAACAGTTTCTATCGTTTTCGATCAGAACGAAGTTGGCAAGAATGACCAGAGTCAAACCCAGCCGCAGGGCCAGCAAACACAGACCCAGCCAAAGGATACGACAAACAATGTGACCAGGCAGCCGTTCGAGTTCCCCGGATGGAAAGATGCCGAGCAGCTAAAAAAATATCAAGAGATCGAAAATGACATTCTTTGCGCGGATATAAACTATTATAACGGCAACATACCGGAATTTCACAAATACAGCGATTGGGCTATAGGTAATGGATATAAAAAGGATTCACCGTCAGGAAAGCGGTTTTGGCCCCAATTCAGGGAAATATCGCTCTATACCAAACCGATCATCCAAGTGTCCAGTTATTGGTCCAAAAGCAATATCAGGCCGGAATTTGTGAATTTTATAGATGAGAATAATATGGGCGCGGATGGGAAGATGCTGACGGACGGGGTGAAGCAGCCCTGGGAAAAATACTCATACATTTATAATGCCGATAGTACTAAGATAATCAGGCCCGATTATAAATTAAGCGATGTTAAACAGCCGCAGAACGCGTTGACAACGCAGGTCTCATACATAATCCCGAATTTTGACTTTGAGGGCAAAGGTTTTAACACCAAAAATGCCAAAGACCGGATACTGGACCTTCAGGGGACCCTGATCGTGGACCTGCTCAAGACCGACTACAACGGGACCCTCAACACAGGGTTCAACTTATACTCTTTTATCAATCCCGATCATCCTGAATATACTCTGAATTACCTGAAGAAACTTAACGGGAATGAATATACGGCATGCGAATTCGGGCCTGTTTATTCCCAGCATGTGTTATTCGGACTCGCCCAGCCTTTGTTCGGCACGCTTCCCGAAATGCCTCAAGCGATCCGCTGGCTGGTCCCTATTTTAGTGAACAAGCTGTCGGCAACATATGAGAACACACTGACGGAAATGAGCATGAGAGCTTTTCCGAATTACGCGTACAACGAATCGACAAAGAACCTGGCGAATTATATATACGATTATGCACACAATGAATCCACCAACATCCTGGCGCCGGAGGGAATTAAGGGACTTTTTGTCAGCGACCTCCAGTCTCTCACGCTTGGTTTTGAGTCTCGAACGCTGACGATGTTAAAGAACAAATGGCCGTATTCGATATATCCCGCCCTGATATTCAAGTATAAATTCTCCTGGCTTTCCAGCAACATGCCGGACCCGTATTATCTGTCCGAAAAGTATTATGTCCCGCCTTTTTATGATAAGGACGTTAAGCTTACCCAGGCCCAGAGGGACACCATAATGAACGATTATGTCAATAATTACCTGCCGGAGAGAAGTGAAAATAAGGGACTTACCGCCAACGAGATGACTCTCGGCGCGAGGGTGAATTTCCCGGGCTTTGCGCAGCTCCTTACCGGCATGGGGATCCTGAGCATCCCTGACGGAGGGGCCGACCAGACAAAGACCCTTTTTCAGTACACCATCACCGGTTATGATCCGATACGGAACACGGGGGGGAACGGGCTTTCCCCGGCATATCTGAACCACTTCGCGGAGTATCATCTGGATGAGTCCGGCAACCTTGTGAAGGTGGGCAGCAACTATCACGCGCCGATAGAGCCGTATAAAGGGCATTCATGGCGTTTTTCACTGGACAACAATATCAGACTGAGCAAGGGCCCCGATCTGGATGATAAGGGAAATGACATAACCACAGGGATCTACATGCCTGTTGGATTCAGCATAGGCGGAGGCAGCTACACGGTGGGTGGAGTTAAGAAGCACTCGTCCGAGTGGAGCTTCAATATAGGACTGGGCATAACGGACCAGGCGACCTTAAGATACACCATATCCAAGAACAACAACGGGTATGATTATGATGAGGCCGTTCAATCCTTGACGTTCACATGGATGTTCGACGAACCGAAGAAACATAAGAAATGAGCCGCGCTTTAAGGATTTTCCCGTCCAGAAAAATCATTAAAAACTGAAATTCTTCATAAGATCCGACGATAATATAGTATAGGGAAAAAGCGTCTTTCGGGCTTGAGCGTAGCATATAAGGAGATAAACAGTATATGGACCCTATTAATAGTATATCGAATAATTCCCTGTTATATCAGCAGAGCGATACGACCTCCTCGGCGCAGGATACAACAAAAAAGGCAAAGGTCAAGGTCGTGCCTCAGCCAAACCCCCATCCCCAAATTGACGCGTTCAACAAACCGGTGTTCGGGACCGGGGACATTTATTTTGTCGACAAAATCGAATGGCAGCCTTTCGGGAACGAAGTGTGGAACATAAAGGATTTCGGGAACGGGAACGATCTTGTCAATAAGAGCTCTGTCGGGCTCGGGTTGGGCGCGAACCTGACAATTCCCAGCATCGGACTTCTCAATGCTTTATCGGTGAATTATGATAACGCCGATTACACGTACGGAGGGGGCGACGCCGGGAACAACAGGAACTTCAGCTTAAACTTGCAGACGCTGATCCCCGAAAAAAAATATCTCGATAAGGTCTTTCCATCAATAAGCGGCGACCCGCTGTTCAAGGGCAAGGAATGGTACCAGCAGCCGGCAGAAGCGCTCAGGATGTTGTGGAGATGGCCGTCCTACCTGAAAGATCAAGTGGATGGTCTTTCGGACGGCTGGAAGGCGGTCGGCATGCTTGCGGACATTCCGCTGACCGTATTAAAATTTGCCGCCGAGGATATCCCGAATTCGCTCATCGGCGGGCAGGTAAGATATTCATTCATTGATAACAGCGAGAGGGATATCCCGAACTTTTATGATCCGTCCGTGAAAGCCGCGGGCATTAACTTGAACGCGTACTGGGCCCTGGGCAATTCTTCTTTTATAACGACTTCATACGAGCGCAGGCTGGGCACAAAGGAGTACACGCTTGGGCTTCCGCACAGGTCCGACGACAGGAACTGGGCGGTCCGCTTTGACGCGCCGAACATTCTGGATGAGAACTGGGGACTTTCTTTCCTGAGGCTCCATCCGTGGGCGGAGTTCAGGAAAGGACGGGATCAGCTGCAGATATCCTCCAGCTCCACTGTCACAACAACGGAAACGGACCCGATAACCCTGGTGGAATCAGACACGACGAATAATGTGTCCGGCAGGGCGGCCGAAATACAGATCGCGTATTCAAAGCTCAGCGGCGGGGTCAACATGTATCTCTTTGATAACAGGCTGGAGGCGGGAGTGGCACTTTCAAAAGAGACGCGCCAGATGCAGAAGGACAGGCAGACCACCGAATATCATCTGACCTACGGGCCGGCGACCTTGAAATACTCGCAGATCCAGAACCCGATAATGTTCTACCATATGAACACGAACCTGCCGGAAGAACAGAACAGGTTCGAATTTGAATTCGATCCAAGGTACTACACTGGCAGTGCCGGGCAGTTCATTCCCAGCGTGGTCATCGGCTATGAGAAAACATGGGTGGATAACGGCGGTTTGCGTACCATTAAGGACAATTTCCCGTATTTCGGCATAAAGTTCTCATTGAGGCTGTCCGGCAGGAAGCAAAAACAGGCGGTATGCAACTACGGCAATGAACAGTTCATTAACGCTTCGGACGTTACTAACATCATGGGGAACAATAAATACACCTCGGACAGGTATCTTACGTATAAGATCGTGCAGAACTTGAAGATCGATCATGAAAAAGCACTGAAGACATGCATCTACAACATGTTGCCGAACGCCGATGATATAACAAAAGCCAAGGACAAGGAAAGAGCGAAATTAGATGACTACATAAAGGACTTCAAAACAATAGTCAGGCAGAAAGGCCTTGCTTCTGATGAGGCGACAGCAAAGAAAACCGAGATAGATAAGTACATAAAGGAGCTGTCAACTACCAAATGATGTTAGAAAAAGTAAGGGGTGTAAAAGGGGGAATAAGATATGCCTATTAGCGCATTATCATCGGACTCAACAAGCACGGTAAAGCCGGTTATTTTAAATAATAATTTAGCAAAATCTGATTCGACAAAGACGGATTCAACGTACGTCATGCCGCTGGTCTACCCTGACGGCACTTTCAACCAGAAACCGGCTAAAGGGAAAAAAGAGGCAAATACCTGGGGGATAACTCCTCTCATTACCGAGGATCAGAACAGGAATGGCGGCACTGTAGGGGCTAATGTGGATCTCTGGCGCTTGATGTCGAAGGACGATAAGGGCACTTTTGACTTCGGCGTTGAGAACAGGATGGGCAAGGATCTCAGCACCAATAAGAACATGTTGAGCAAAGATCTTAATGTATACGCATATATTGATCCGGGCGTGTGCAAGATCGGGACGTTCAATAGGAACCTGAAATTCCTTGGCGAGCTTCAGATAAGGCCGACCGTGGACCTGAATTACGGCTATAACTCAGAGTTCAAAACGAACAGACTTGATGGTTTCGGGTCGTTCGCAATGGGGCTTAATAAACCGTTCCAGTCCGACAAGTTCAAACTTGTCAATTACTTTGGCTTTACTGTGGCTTATTCCGGAAGCGCCGCGCTGAGCGGAAAAAAGATGGATGTTCTCCTGGGAAATTATGAGGATAACGGGGAGGCGGCGGACAGGGAATTATCGGTGAAAACAGAGATACGGTTCGCGCCGAAACCGGGTTCAAGTATCTTTGATTTCGCGGACATATATATGAAGAACAATCTTGGGAGGGACCCCTTCAATCCGTATCTTACTTCGAGAGAGAAATTCAGGCTCGGGGGGTATCTTCAGCGTCGACAGGAGCAGGTTTATCCTTGACGTGGAGGCTTATAAGGCGCCTTCATATTATGCGGGTGATCCTTACAGCAAGAAGCTTGACCTGGATGCGTTCCTCAGATATCAAATAGTTAATTGGGATAATAAGAAGAGCGGAGAGAACAGGAGATCCGTGGTCATTACCGGGGATGTGTCCTCGACCGGTATCTTCGGATGGTTGAACAAGGGATATCCATTTTCGCCCATTCTTTTGGAGCTTACCGCGAATATCGACCTTGGCTGGGGCCATATCAATGGATCATATCAACATATATTTAAAAGCAAACATGTGAACGATGGACCGGTAGAGCTGATCCAACCGGGGCTTCAGACCGTGACAGCCCAATGGAACGGCATCTCGGTGGATATGTCCGGCGGGCCGTACCAGACCACGAAAGAGGTAAGTCTTACAGCGGAGAAAATCTATGCGGATCCTAACTCCAAGCCGCAGATCACCATAAATGCGGGTAATGTGGATTATCAGATAAGAGCCTTAGGACGGGGCCGGATGCGATCGGTGAAAATGCTCTGACCACGTGGCAGGACGGCGGATCGGCTCCTGTTAAACTATATGTAAGGAGCGTAAAGCTTATTGACAATGCCCATAACCGTATCTGGGGCCTTAATTCTGCCGGAAAATGGGTACCGCTTTCAGGGGCTCAGCCTACAACGTCGCCGGAAATCCTGCCGGAATCGAAATTTAATCTCTCCGGCGGATCGCGAACATTCACTTTTCCGGCGGATATGTGGTCAAGCCTCTTAAGCGATGGAACAAGAAGTTTTACCGTGAAAGTGGAATACGGCGCTGATATTTCAAAGCTTCCCCCAGATATAAATGCTCTTAAAAAATACACCTCGGGGAGCAACAGAGTATTGGTCTGGGATCCAGATCAAGGTGTCGGGTATGTGCATGATAATTACGTTAGGTGGGACGCTCAAGGCGGATGGGCAGCGTATCATTATGATGACATCAACAGGATCGTAGTTGATCCGTATGACCCGGCGCAACCGAACGATCCTAATACGAACCCGTATTATGTCGGGCTCATGAAACTGTCGACGATATTCCTTGGAACTACATTGCAGTATTAAAAGGCCCGCAATCGATTGCGGTGCCTCAGGAATAGGAGTAAAATATACATATATATGTAAAGGCCGGAAATGAAGGAAAACCGCGGGTAACCTGCCCTTGGCGGGTTTTTGGTCAGGAAGGATAATATGCGCATAAAAAATTTATTGATAGGGTTAATGACGGTAATGCTGACGGCGATGCTGTCATCTGCCGCGTTCGCGGTGCTGGATCCCGCGTCAGGCACTTCAACCCCGAACGGTGATTTTATTTTTGTCCCCAACCAGACGAACACCGCGTCGATAGAGGTAGTAAGGACGTCCGATGATGCTGCGGTGCAGGCGATCAACGTTGCAAGCGGAACCCCGGCCAGCATGGCGACTTCCCCGGACGGAAAAACCCTTTTTGTCGTCGTTGCCGGAGCTACAGGAAGCAGGGTAAGGGCCTACAGCATAGGTTCCACAGAGCCTTACTTCTTTATCCTATACGGTACTGAGCTCCACCTACACCGCAGGAAGGCAGTGCGCCATCACCCCCGACGGAAAATACCTTTATGTGGCGAACTATGATGATTCATTCGCGGGCGCAGGCAGGAGGGTTTACATACTTGATGTTTCAAATCCTTCAGCAATGACCGTTGCGGGCAGTTTCCAGGTCGCCGCTTCGGATTCCACGGTCAACCTCTGGGGAATAGCCATAAAACCGGACGGCACAAGGCTTTATGTGGGAGACAGGTACAACTACTACGGTTATTACAAGGTGTGCGTCTACAACATAGCGGGTGCGAACAGAACAAGTCCCCAGCATGTTACGGACATAAACCTTGGCACGACCAAGAACCCGACCTATCTTGCCGTGAATACGGACGGGAACAGGTTATTCGTGAAAGTGGATGAGACAGCGGATCCGGGCGACGGCGCCAGAAAAGACGTTGAAATGTACGATATTTCAGGCCCCACGCCTGTGCTTATGGCGGAGGTTTATAAGATAACGGGAAATAATTACAGAAGCTACCTTCCCGGGGACCATCTTCCAACCGGCAACGATCTGGACACGAGGAACGGCAGCGAGGGTATGGCATTAAGCCCCAACGGCTGGTTCATGTATTTTTCAAATTTTAACGGGCCTTCCGGCGACGGGAGCCTTTACTATCGGGATACTTTATACGGCTCTTCGATCGCTAATTTAACGAACGGTTTTGACAGGACAAATCCGGGGGACATCTGGGTAAGCTGGGGCGGATGCACACAGGAGTCCCCGGCCATCTGGAGCGGATGGCATTCTTCCGACGGCATCATCGCCACAAGAAACAATAAAGTTTATTTTACTTACAGCGATGTAAGCGTGACCCCGGAATATCTCAGCGTGCCGACGACGACCGACGCGAATATTCCCCCGACAGCGCCGAAAATAACCTATCCTCTGCCGCAAGCTACTAATGTTTCCGGTTTCATTACCTGGGAGCCTTCGCTGGATGACGGCATCGGTCCTCACGGATTAACATACACCGTTGAAACCATAGAAGCTTCGACTCTGGAAGGCGGAACAACCGCCTGGAATCACATGGCTTACACCGCGACGGGCGAGGTATATACGCCTCTTATCGGAGTCAAGCCCGGCGGAACGTATTATGCCAGAGTGCAGGCTTTTGACGGCACATATACCAGCCCATGGTCCTATACGGGGCCGTTCACCATGGATGCCAATTTCCTTTTGCCACCCACATGGGAGAGCTCTTATCTGATCACATCCAGAGAAGCGGTGATCGACTGGGCAAGTGTTGCGGCGGCCGACAGTTACATTATCCAGTATAGGATAACAGGCGAAGCGACCTGGCACAGCACGTCTGCTATAGCAAGCACATACAGGTATAATTCGACAGATCCAAATCCGAACTATAGGCTTACGAACCTTACTCCGAGCGCGACCTATGAGGTGAATTTAATCGCGGTTAGGAGCGGGGTCAAAAGCGTCCCGTCTTCAAAGCCTTATGTTTCTTTCTACACGCTGGAAGAGCCGTGGGTGAGCCACGCCAGGGTCACGTCGACAGAGGCATATATATTGTGGGGACCTGAGGTAAGCACATTGGAGCTGAATGTTCCGAACGCTGTCAATTATGAATGCTGGTACAGGATACAGAATGCGCCTGTGGACTGGACAAGAGTCACATGGCCTTCCGGAAAGCAGGACAGTACAACAATGACAGTGTTGAACGCCAAGCTGAGCGGCTTAACGGCGTCCACCACATATGAGGTCAGGATGAGGACCGTAGATGCATATGGCGGGCGCTCTCTCTGGTCGCCAATTCATGATGTGTACACGATGGAGCGGCCGTGGGTGAGCCACGCAAAGGTCACATCAACAGAGGCGTATATATTGTGGGGACCCGAAGAAAGCACTTCTTTTAATATACCCAATGCCGCCAGCTATCAATATCAGTATATGAAGAAAACGGATACCTCATGGACCACCGGTCCCGAGCCTCTCAGCAAGAGAGACGATGGAACTATGCCCGTATTGAATTTTAAGCTGAGCAATTTAACGGCGTCAACCACATATGAAGTTCAGATGAGAGCGTTGGATGTCTATGGCCGCACTTCCGACTGGTCAGCGACGGATGAAGTGTATACTCTTGAGAGCCCGTGGGTGAGCCACGCCAAGACGTCAACGAACGAATCGTACATATTGTGGGGTTCCTCGACGAGCTTTGAAGTTAGGAACGCCACTACCTACGAAGCAAGAGCCAGAATAACATCCAGCGCTTCGTGGGATGCGGTCCCGATCAAAGGGGTGCCTCGATATAATCGCGATGACGGCACCATGTCGCCGACGTTAAACATCAAATTAAGCTCGTTGCTCGGATTTACTCCGATAGTAAACACTACATATGAGGTCAGGATGAGGGCGAGAAATGCCGGCGGAGCATCTGACTGGTCCGCCACAAATGAAGTGTATGTGCTGGGGACCCCGTGGGTAAGCGCCGCGAAGGTCACATCGAAAGAGGCGTATATATTGTGGGGGCCGGTAGGCGAGACCGGGCTGGATGTGACCGGAGCTACAAGTTATCAGTGCTGGTACAGGGTGCAGAATGCGCCTGTGGACTGGACAAAGGTCACATGGCCTGTCGGCAAGCAGGACGATAGGACAATGGCAACGTTGAACGCCAAGCTGAGCGGCTTAACGGCGTCCACCACATATGAGGTCCAGATGAGGGCGGTTGGATCAGGAGGATACTCTGACTGGTCGCCTATCTATGATGTGTTCACATTTGAGCGGCCCTGGGTGAATCATGCGAACGTCAAAGCGACAGAAGCATACATATTATGGGGGCCTGAAGAAAGCGCTTCTCTTAATATACCCAATGCCGCCAGCTATGTGTATCAATACAGGAAGCCGGCGGATACTTCATGGACCAGCGGTCCCGAGCCTCTAAGCAAGCAGGACGATGGGACCATGCCCGTGTTGAATTTTAAGTTAACGGGCTTGACGGCGTTGACCACATATGAAGTTCAGATGAAAGCGCTGGATTCTATCGGCCGCAGCTCAGACTGGTCCGCCACAAACGAGGTGTTCACACTTGAGTGCCCGTGGGTGAGCCACGCCAAGACGTCAACGAACGAAGCGTACATATTATGGGGTTCCACGACGAGCTTTGAAGTGATAAACGCCACGACCTACGAAGCCAAAGCCAGAATAGCATCCAGCGCTTCGTGGGCTTCCATACCGTCGATAGGGGTTCCGCGATATAACCGCGATGATGCCACCATGTCTCCTACGCTGAACATCAAACTAAGCAAGCTGCTTGGTTATGCTCCGACTACCGGCGTTACCTATGAGGTAATAATGAGGGCGGATGGACCGGGAGGATACTCCGACTGGTCGGCCACACATGAGGTGTTCATGCTTGAGAGTCCATGGGTGGGGCACGCCAAGGTGGCGACCAATGAGGCGATAATATTGTGGGGCGCCACGACCAGTTTCGAGGTTCAAGGGGCTACTAGCTATCAGGCTATGGCATGCGCCAAGAACGGGGCATGGCAGCCGATAGTGAGCGTGCCTAACTTTAATATCGATGATGGGACCATAAGCCCGACGGCTACAAGTATGTTCAATATCAAATTAAGCAAGTTGCTCGGATCAGCTCCGACACTGAACACTACTTATGAAGTAATGATGAGAGCGGTCGGATCCGCGGGTTACTCCGACTGGTCAGCCACTCATGAGGTATATATATTGGGGGCCCCATGGGTAAGCCACGCTAATGTTACAGCAACGCAGGAATATGTGTTATGGGGTCCGATAGGCCAAAGCGGCTTGAATGTGACCGGCGCGGTAAGTTATGAATATCAATACAAGAGAAAGATAGATACTTCATGGATCGGCGGCTCCGAGCCTCTCAGCAAGAGAGATAATATTTTGATGAGTTGCTTGAACTTCAGGTTGACCGGTTTGACGGCGTCAACCACATATGATGTTCAGGTGAGGTCGGTCGGGACATACGGTCGCTCCGACTGGTCTGCCACAGATGAAGTGTACACTCTTGAAAGCCCGTGGGTGAGCTACGCTAACATAACAACAAATGAAGCATCCATATTGTGGGGTTCAACGTCGAGCTTTGAAGTGATAAATGCGGCAACATATGAAGCTAAAGCCAGGATACAGGGCGGCGCTTCGTGGGATACCATCTCGTCCATAGGTGTGCCGCGATATAACCGCGATGATCCAACTATGGCTCCAACATTGAACATAAAATTAAGCAAGCTGCTCGGAATTGCTCCGACATCGGGCGTTACTTATGAAGTAATTATGAGAGCGGATAATGCCGGCGGAGTTTCAGACTGGTCAGCCACAGCTGAGGTGTTCATGATAGGGACCCCGTGGGTAAGCCACGCGAAGGTTTCGTCTAAGGAAGCTTATGTGTTGTGGGGACCGATAGGTCAAAGCGGTCTGGATGTGACCGGAGCCTCATCTTATGAATGCCGATACAGGATAAAGGGAGCGCAGGTGCCGTGGACAACGAAGATCGAGCCTCTCGGCAAGCAGGACGATCCGACAATGCCTGTATTGAACTTCGAGCTTAGCAATTTAACGCCGTCCACAACATATCAGATCCAGATGAGGGCGGATGGAACAGGAGGGAACTCCGGCTGGTCGGCAACAGATGAGGTGTATACTCTGGAGACCCCGTGGGTGAACCATGCGAACGTCAAAAAGACAGAAGCATACATAATATGGGGATCGATAAGCGGAGGGTTGGACGTTCCCAACGCCGCCTATTACAAATATCAATACAAGAAGCTGTCGTCCGCGGTATGGATGAGCGGTACTCAGCCTCTCGGCATGAAAGACGATCCATCAATGGCCGTGTTGAACTTCAGGCTGGCTGGATTAACGGCATCGACCTCGTATGAGGTCCAGATGAAGGCGGTAGACGCCCTCGGCGGCGAATCCGACTGGTCGGCCATTGATTATTTCATAACGATACAAGGCCCGTGGTGGATAGATGTAAGCCATGTAACCGGAACATCCGCTCTTATTTCCTGGGATAATACGGCTCCGGGAGTGACACAGTATGATCTTAGGTACAGCACGGCCCCGTCGGCGGAACTCGGGACAGCGGTCCTTACTACGGATGCCCAGCTTGCCGTCACCGGTCTTAGTACGAATACACAGTATTACGCGAAAGTGAGGGCGATAACCGCTGCCGGCCCGAGCAGCTGGACGAGTGTTGCGCCCTTCTTTACAAATCCTGTTGTAGGCCCGTCATGGATAGCTGCTTTCAATACGACAACAACAGCAACAATGGTCACGTGGGAAGGTGTATCCGGCGCAACATCGTATGAAGTGAATTACGGGATAAATACCATGCCCATGGTGTGGACTTCCTGGGCTCCGTCGCCGCAGGATCAGAATTACGGCGGTCCTATTACAGGATTGAACCCGAGGACATGGTATAACCTGAGGGTCAAGCTGCACAGCGGCGCAAGCGCAAGCGAGTGGTCACCCACGGCGTTATTTTATACGATACCCGCTCCGACCGGTGTTACACAGATAGGCTCCACCGTGACCACAGCGACCATTACATGGGAGCCCGTGGACATGGGCGGAGGAACGCCCGCACCCGCTTACGAGATAAGCTGGGGCGTGGATGCTACTGCTTCCGGAAGCGGTGATGCCGTAACGGGCAACATTAATTATACTATGACAGGATTAACGACCGGCTTAACATATTATGTGACGGTCAGGGCACGCGAGAGCTCCAATCCTTCCGATGGATACAGCGATTGGTCCCCGTATCCGGCACTGCAGGTAGTGGCATCGGGAACCATGGGTCCTGTCGCTCCAGCGTGGTCAAGCCATTACCTGGTCACTTCGAATGAGGCGGTGGTGAACTGGGGAAGCGTTGCACTGGCGGACCATTATATCGTGCAATATAAGAAATTGACCGATGCGACCTGGGCCAGCGTAGAGGTGCTAAGCACATATCAATACAATACAGCCGATACGAACCCGAATTGCCAGCTTACCAATCTTTCTCCAACCGTGACCTATCAGGTAAGGGTGATATCGGAGATAGGCGCGCTGCAAAGCTTCCCGTCCAATCCGCCGGATACTTTCTACACTCTGGAAAGGCCATGGGTGGACACCTATAAGCCTGACTCAACCCAGATATATGTTACCTGGGGGCCGGAGGTCAATACATCAGAAGTAGCTGTTCCGCTCGCGGACCATTATCTCCTGCAATACAGCCAGAACGGCGGAACATCATGGACGACTTATTCGGCCAAGATCCTGGATAACACCGTTCACGATGACGCGACCAACCTGAATTTGAACATATTATTGAGCGGCCTGATCACAAATTCAACATATGAGGTCCAGATGAGGACCGTTGACAGCACGGGCGGGTTGAGCGACTGGTCGGCCATCAAGACGTTCCACACGATAAGAGCGCCCTGGTGGATAGACGCGACCATTACGGGAGCCGACTCTGCCAACATATTCTGGGACAATGTGTCAGCTCCGCAGTATGAACTCAGGTACAGCCATAATCCTTCAGCTGAAGGTGCAGGCATGACCGTTGTTACTACTACGGATGCAAAGTGCGCTGTCGCCGGCCTAGATGTCAATTCCACGTATTATGCGAAGGTCAGGGCGCTGACAGTCGCCGGCGCGAGCGACTGGTCGCCCATAAAGATGTTCGGTACGTTGCCCGGACCGACCTGGATATCTAATTATTTGACAACGACCACCTCGACCTCGTTCACCTGGGAGGGGGTTGCCGGGACTTATGAGGTGAGCTACGGGACAAATACGGATGCTTCAGGCACCCTTATTTATCCGTTCATGCCGACCGATCCTTTTATCACAGGTATTACCGGGCTGACGCCGAAGACATGGTATCACGCGAAAGTGAGGGCTTATTCCAGCGGGAGCGTAAGCTCATGGTCGCCGATAGATGACTTTTTCACTATACCCGCTCCGAACAATGTTGCCTGGACAGGGTCCACTATAACCACAGCATCCATAACATGGGAGCCGGTGGACCTGGGCGGGACGCCGTGCACCTCTTATGAGGTAAGCTGGAGCCTGACGCCCGAGGTTACGGGAAGCGTCAGTATTATGACCAAAGAGGTTTACTCGACCATATCCGGCTTAACGACAGGTTCGACTTATTATGTGAAAGTCAGGGCGCGTGACGACGCCGACAGCGGATACAGCAGCTGGGCGCCGTATCCTCCTCTTACTATCGTGGCGACGGATCAAGCTACGATAAACGATGTGAACGCGGGTTATGGCGTTACAGGCGGCTGGAGAGGCACAACGGTCATGATCGAAGGGATGAATTTCGGTTCAACTATGGGGACCGTTTCATTTGGATCAACGGTCGCGCAGCCCGGTTACTGGAAGAACAATGAAATAGCCGTGTCCGTGCCGCCGACCGCGGTTTCAGGACCTAATGCCATAACGGTCGTGACCAATGCCGGGGTCACCGCGACGAGCGTCCCGTCAACATTTTTCTTTACCGTGACCGACGGCGGGGTTGTTCTTGATGACTTTGAAGGCGGCGCGTGGCAGTTCTCCACCTGCGAGGTCGGACCTCTGAACTCCGTGAGCGCAGTGAAGAACTACACCAACCCGCAGGAGAGGAACACTTATTTGACGGTTGAATGCAACGGGACCGCGGCTTATGAAATAGTGGGCGGGGTTACCCCGTACGGCGACCAGCCTACCGAGAATGGCATCGACATAAGTTCATGCAAGCAGATAAAGCTCTGGTTCAAAGGCGACGGCTCCACGAATATCGCCACATTCGAGCTGGGCGAAAGCAATATGGCGCCCGGAAACAATCCGACGAACCCGAATGCCGCGGAAATATGGGCATATAATGTTCCGATCTCCATGTCTAATACGAACTGGCAGCAGATAACCATAAACCTGACCACTGAAGGGGCGGGCAGTTTCGCGGTTACCAACTACTGGCCCGGAGACGGCGTTCTTGAACTTAACATGATAAAGAGCTACCAGATACTTACGAGCGGCGGGAACCCGAAATCATACGCTGTAGATTATATTTTCGCGACGACGGAAGCAGGCGGAGGCCCTGGGACAGTTAGCTATAATCTTCAGAATAATGCATCAGGGAACGTCAACTGGGTCGCATTTCCTTATACCGGTTCCGGATATAACACGACGACTGATCTGGCTGCGGCGATAGGCAACACGATACCTATTGGTTCTCGTACCGCCTGGGTGGATGTTGTGGAAGTGAACGTATGGGATGCCACCGCCCAGTCTCAAACGACATATCAATCATGGTGGGATGGGACCATCTGGAATGATCTGGGCAGCAACGCGAATCTGGTAGTTGGAGATATGTATACGGTTACGGTCCCAAGCAGCGCTAATGGGAATGCTTTCTCGATCAATGGGAACACGCCTGCAAGCGGTTCTGTTTCATTTACTCTTCAGAATAATGCATCCGGAAATGTCAACTGGATGACGATACCTGCGTATTTATCGGGGATCGTGACAACGACCGATCTGGCAACATCAATAGGCAATAAGATACCGATAGGTTCTCGCACCGCATGGGTGGATGTTGTGGAAGTGAACGTATGGGATCCCGTCGCTCAGTCTCAAACGACATATCAATCATGGTGGGATGGGACCATCTGGAATGATCTGGGCAGCAATACGGCCGTGGTTACACCAGGCGCGTATAAAGTAACAGTTCCATCGTCAGCAAATGGCCTTGTTTGGCCATAATTTTATAAACGGGAGGAAGATTTTTATGATAAAAATGAATTTAAATAGAGGAGGGAAGATAGGGCTGCTGATGCTTATGGTGGCGGCAGTTCTGTGCGTAACCGCCAGTGCGTCATTTGCGGTCACGGATCAGACCTGGCTTAAAACCGCTGCCGGGGGGCAGGTTGCTGCGGCCGGGAATTGCCGTTTTATAGCCGTTGCAAAAGGCGATGACAGCTACATCATGACAGAGGACGACGGCGGCGCGAGTTATGCCGACTCGAACGGTGCATATATGGCAGCTGGAACTACAGGATTTGCCAAAACGGACAGCACTCACTGGTCGACAGGATGGATCGTTGCAACGGATACTTACGCTATATGGGTTTCTTCGATCGCGGACGGTCAGACCGGCACTGCTTCAGGCACGATCGGCACCACTTCACCGAATTACACTACTCCGGGGACCAACGCATCCCAGCTGTCTCTGGCAACGACCAGTTATATGGCCGCGCCGGGGAACTTTAAAGCATATGCCGGGGACAAAGTTGCATTATTGAAATGGGATGCGGTGACAGGCGCAACAAAGTACAGGATATTCAAGGGACCGGTAACCGGCAATTCCAACAGTCTGTATTCAAAAGTGGGAACAACAACCGGTCTTTGTTATGAAGATACTTCCTTAACGGATGGAACGGCCTATTATTATATAGTTGTGCCTATGAACGGCAGCAATTGGTACGGTGTTCATGCCAATCAGTTATCGGTGACACCAAGCGCAACAGGCGCGCCGACCATATCATTGAACCCCACGACCGGTATCGTAGGCTCATCGGTCACGATAACCGGCACAAATTTTGGGGCCGCACAGGGGACCGGGTTCGTTGAGTTCAATGGAGTGGTGGCTACGGTAACTTCATGGAGCGCTACTTCAGTGGTTGTAACAGTTCCGACCGGCGCGACAACGGGCCTTGTTTGTTTAGTTAACTCATCCAATGCCGCAAGCAATGGCGTCACTTTTACGGTTTCCACGCCCGGCACTCCTTCATTTACCAGTATTACTCCCTCAAGCGGATATAAGGGCGACACGCTCACAAGCGTTGCTATAGTGGGTGCGAATACGAACTTTGTTAATGGAACGACCACGGTGAGCATTAGCGGGAGCAATGTGACCGTAAGCAATGTTACCGTGACCAACTCCACACATTTAACCTGTGATATCGCCATAGCTGCCGGGGCAGCCGCGGGAGCAAGGGATGTTGTTGTTACGACCGGCAGCGAAGTCGTTACCGGGACAGGATCTTTCACGGTCAAAGCACCTGTATTCACGAGCATTTCTCCGGCCAGTGAAGCGGAGGGGACGACTACCAGCGTGACCATAGTTGGAACAGGAACGCACTTTACCGGAACGCCTACTGTGACCTTTAGCGGGACCGGCGTTACCGCCAGCGGCATTTCTGTAACCGATGCCACGCATTTAACATGTAATGCCGTCATCGTGGCCGTCACGGCATTGACAGCAAGGGATGTCACCGTAACGACCGGCAGTGAAACCGTTACCGGTACCGGCGTATTCACGGTCACTTCCGGAGCGCCGACCGTTACCAGCGTTTCTCCGTCAAGCGGGGCGTCGCCGGCTACGGGAATAACGATATCAGGAACGAATTTCAACGGCGTAACAGGTATAGTTATCGGCTCTACCGCGATAACCACATACACCGTTTCAAGCGCAACATCCATAACCGGCGTTTCCATCCCTTCCGGATTGGCTGCCGGAGCATATGATATAAAGGTCACGAACGCGTCAGGGACGAGCTCAGTTGTGGCAGGGGATAAATATACGGTAACACCCGGAGTGCCCACCGTTACGAGCGTTTCTCCGTCAAGCGGAGCGTCGCCGAATACGGGAATAACGATATCAGGAACGAATTTCAGCGGCGTAACAGGTATAGTTATCGGTTCTACCGCTATAACCACATACACCGTTTCAAGCGCAACATCCATAACCGGCGTTTCCATCCCCTCCGGACTGGCTGCCGGTATATATGATATACAGGTGACGAACTCGTCAGGTCAGAGCTCGATCACGGCAGGGGATAAATATACGGTTATCGCCGGCGGCGGCGGCAATGGCTCGGGCATATATGAAGGAGCCGGCGGAGTAATGATGGCTTATCCGAACCCGTTCAATCCGCTGGACAAGGCCAATCCGCTCAAGATGCTATTTAACGTGGCTACCGGAGAAGCGGTTGATATTTACATCTTTGACACGAACGGAAGGGTGATCTACCAGGACAGGAACAGCGCGATCAATGCGGACAGAACGGTTACTTGGTCCGGAGACACAGCATATGGCGAAACAGTGGATAACGGGCTCTACCTTATAAGGGTCGTAAACAACGGAAAACTGGTCGCAAAGGGCAAGATCCTGGTAATAAAGAATTGAAGCCTTTTAAACCCTCCGTCAATAACTGACCCAGGGAAATTTCATTCGGACGTCCCGACGCTATAGTCGGGGCAAATGAACAGCCATGATACTAAAAGTTTGTCAACATTTTAATGGTTTTTCCCGTCCAATCTGTGGGGCTTCCGCTATTCTTTCATGTGATCGAACATCTCGAACGCGCGATATTTACATGTACATATATATACATAACAGACTTGATATCAGGATCGCGGGCTCTGGAAGCGCGAAAAGAATTTGATGGAAAATCGTCCGCCGGAGGCGGGCGGTACCTTACCGGTAATTTTGGTGAAAAGTGAAATTTATCCAGCGATCGGTCGATAATAATAAGAGAGGAACTGACAGGATTGATCGGTCAGGGAAATTAAAGAAGAAGTGAAATTTAAAGTGGATTTTAACGATATATATATAGAGGGAAAGGATATAAGAGGATCAATATATCAGGCGATCAGGGGGAGAAATTCAAATGCTTGGTAAAAGAAAATATTGTTTAATATTCGCGCTGTGCCTCGCGGCATGCCTCATGAGCTTTACCCCGGCTTTTTCCCTTACAGCCGACCCGATGGATCTCTCGGTGGGAGCAAGGTCAATGGGAATGGGCAACGCCTATGTCGCTCTCGGGGAGGATGCGGAGACCGTATTTGTTAACCCTGCGGGACTCGGGACCATATCCTCGCTAAAGCTCGGGAGCATGTACACGAGCCTTCTTGATGATGTGAATTATACGGTGATATCCGGCGTATACCCGATGGACAGTAATTCAGGCACGATAGGAGCCGGCATCATAAACCAGTCCGTATCCAGCATTCCTCTTTACAGCACCGAAGGGACGCCCGAAGGCAACGGCACGTACGGGGACAATGTCTTTTTTATCTCTCACGGATTCGACCTGAGCAAAAAAGGGATTGCTGCAAATAACCTCTACGGTGGATATACATTAAAATATTTCATGAAGAGCGCGAGCGGCCAGGATACCTCGGACATGACAGGCACCGGTTTTGCCGCGGATCTCGGGCTGTTATATAAACCAACAGGATCCATATCATATGGCTTGACCCTGCAGAACATACTTGCGGGCACAATGAACTATGCCAACGGGGATGAAGATGACATCGACTCCGCCATGAAGATCGGCACCAATATAAATCTCCTCGGCGACGCGCAGGGCGGAGACGCTATTTATCAGAACGATTCAAAGGTGAATATGGCCCTTGAATATGACATAGGCCTCAGAGGGAAAGTCCCGGCCACGGCACACGTGGGATTTGAATATAAACCCCAGCTGGGCGTTAACTTTATAGATAAGATATTAACTCTCAGGGCAGGCTTGAACCAGATCTCCAGCCCGACAGGTAACATAAGCGATGCCACAATCGGCGTTGGCATAAATGTCCAGGGCGTGGAATTCAACTATGCCTACAGCCCGATGTACGAAGACATTCCGGGAACATCGACCCAGTACTTCTCTCTGTCATATGTGGGCGTGCCTGCGCCGGTTAAACCGATAGAAGAAATGAAGCCTCTGATCTCGCAGGCGCCTATGCCCATGATCTCCATGGTAACGCCCGATGACAAACTCGTAACGAGCGCGTCAACGATCCTTGTCCAGGGCAGGGTATCGGTCCCCGCGAAGCTGGCAAAGCTGGAGATCAATAATGCGGGAGTGAACGTTTCCGATATAGGCGCGTTCGAGATGAACGTTCCGCTTTCTTCGACAGGCAAGCACCTGATAGTCGTCCGCGCGACGGATACAGCGGGAAAGACCGAGGAGCGCCAGATAAGAGTGGTAAGAATGTCGCAATTCACGGATGTTCCAAATAATCACTGGGCGGTAACCCCGATACAACAGCTTGCCACGGCAGGCCTGATAGAAGGGTATCCGACCGGGGCATTCCAGCCGGAAAGGGCGCTGTCCAGAGCGGAGCTTGCCACTCTTCTTGTGAAGAGCAAGGGCATAGAATCAGCTCAAGCTACTGGAAGGATATTTAAAGATGTGCCTCCTTCCCACTGGGCGGCAAAATATGTGAAAGACGCGGTCGCAATGGGGCTTGTTACGGGGTACCCGGACAGGACATTCAAGCCGAACAATAAGATAAGCAGAATGGAAGGCGTGGCGGTCCTCGCAAGGTTCGGCGAACTTCAGCAGGCCGGGCTTACAGCGAACCCGTATCCGGATGTGTCTGCCAGGTCCTGGGCGTCTCCTTTCATAGCCGCCGCAAAGACAGCCGGATTGCTTGATTATATCGGCAACAATAACTTTGAGCCCAGGAGAACTCTTACAAGGGCTGAGGCAGCTGAGATGCTCGCAAAGACCACTTATGTCAAGGCAAAACTGGACAATCTTATGGACTGGACGGTCGGCTTTGCGCCTGAAACCGGAAAAGCGGTCGTGGCCGCAGCACCCGCTACGGTTACGGGACAAACCGCCAATGTAGTTGGATTGCCCGTGCCCGGCATGGGGACAATGGTAACGCCGGGAACCGAGTTTTCCGATATACCGGATGATTTCTGGGCAAGTAACTCGGTCAAGTACATTGCCGCTGCAGGCGTCATGAAAGGGTATCCTGACGGTACATTCAAGCCGAATAAGATCGTGAGCAGGGCGGATCTCGCTTCAATACTCGTAAAAGCAAGAAGGATCCCGGTCAATAAAGTTGCCGTGACGCAGTATTCGGATGTTTCAAGGCAGAACGTGGCGGCGCCGTACATAAAGGCCGCGGTCGTTTCCGGATATTTAACGGGAAGAAAAGGCAGCAAGTTCGAGCCGAACAAAGGGGCGTCAAGGGCCGAAGCCGTCGCCGCGCTGGTAAAGTTCGACAAAATGGAAGTGCCGACAGGACTTCGCGAGGGGCCATTCTCGGACATGAAAGCTAAAGACTGGTCATCAAAGTACGTCGCCGCAGCGAAAGATGCCGGAATGCTGGAGTTCCTGCAAGGGGATAACTTTGAAGCGAACAAGCCCATAACCAGGGCGGAGCTTGCGGAGATGATCGCAAAGACAAGTTTCGGACAGGCGAAGATAGATCAAGTGAAATCTGCCGGCATATCTCAATAAAAGAATAAGCCCTAAATCCTAAGCACTAAACCCTAAACAATCCCAAGATCAGAAGATCGAAATTCCGCTTGACAAAATATACCCAATACCTGTATGGTGTATCATAGCGTATAAATATGGCTAATACAGGCAGGGAAGAAATAATAAATCGGCTTAACCGCATAAAAGGGCAGGTGGAGGGGATACTGCGCATGGTGGACCGTCCGAAGCCCGCGGTAGAGATATTCCATCAGATCACGGCGGCCAGGAAGGCCCTTGATTCAACGGGGAGACTGCTGCTGGAGAATTATATCCAGGAAAATTTAAGCGGTGTATCAAGGTCAAAAGGGGATAGCGATAAGATCAGGGAAATACTCGAAATAATGGAGAAGTTCTAATGGGGCAATTAAAAATGAACAATTTCTCAATTAACAACAAGGTGTCGCTTTCGCGACATAATATATTATTCTTTGTTGTTCATTGTGTCATTGTTAATTGTTCATTGTCCATTTAAATTGAAGGGGGTGTATGTGTATGGTAGAATGTAACAAAATGAAGAGATTTGAAAGGGTGGGCATTGTAGGTCTGGCGCTGTTCCTGTCCCTCGCAAGCCTGCCGGCCGGCAGGCGGGGGGAGGCTTTTGCGTTCTCATCCCCTCCATCAAAAGAAAAGTCGGAAGCGCCAAAAGTGGTGAGCAGGTTCAGTGCGCCTCCTGCCGAAACAGATTGGCCCACCTTCCACGGGGATGTGGACAGGAACGGCATATCTCTTGCTAAATACATCAAGCCGCCGCTTTCTGTTAAGTGGGGATACTCCACCGGCGGGAACATATGGTCTTCTCCAGCCGTGGTCGCGGACACGCTCTTTGTCGGGTCGTCTGACGGCAAGCTGTACAGCCTGGACGTCGGGGACGGCAATATGCGCTGGGCGTTCAAGACGGGAGGCGCGGTATTCTCTTCTCCGGCAGTCGACAAAGGGAACGTATATTTCGGTTCGTCGGATCACATGTTTTACGCCCTGGATGCCGATACAGGGGACCTGAAATGGTTTTTTGAGACCGGCGACCAGATAACATCATCACCCGCGGCCTATGAAGGCAGGATTTATTTCGGTTCGTGGGACGGCTCCATGTATGCCTTAACGGATAGCGGAGGACTGAAGTGGAAATTCCAGACTGACGGCGCCATATATTCATCTCCCGCTCTGGCTTACAAGAAGGTCTTTTTCGGCTCATCTGACGGCAAGGTGTACGCGCTGGACAGGGAAAAAGGAACCCTGTCTGGACGTTCCAGACAGACGACAACATTTCCGCGACCCCGTCCATCTCGGGGAAGGTCATTTATATCGGGTCATGGGACGGCAGCATGTACGCTCTGGGCAGCGAGGACGGGAAGCTGTTATGGAAATTCAGGACCGGGGGAGGGGTTTATTCTTCGCCGGCGATATTGGACGATACGATCATTTTTGGTTCGTATGACGGCAAGCTATACTGCCTTGACAAACAAACGGGCGCGCTAAGGTGGTTTTATGCCTCAAAAGATTCCGTTTACCATTCATCGCCGGTCGTTGCCAACGGCGTTGTGTATGTGGGGCTTGGCTACAAGAACAAGGTACAGGCATTTAACGCAAGGACCGGAGAATATTTGTGGAGCTATCCGACAGGAGCGTCCGTAGGGGCCACTCCGGCTATTTCCGAAACCAACATGTACATAGCCGCGTCGGACGGCAAAATATACGCCTTCGGGGACATTGTGCCTCCGGATGCAAAAGTTAATCCGCTTAAGATGGCGCACAATCGATATGATTTTGTTGTCAGCTGGTCGGGGGAGGACAAGGGGGGATCCGGTATAAGGTCCTACGATGTCCAGTTCAGGTCGGGAGCCGGAGAGCCGTGGCAGAACTGGCTTACGAACGTGGCGACCACGTTCGCCGTTTTCGGCCCAAATGATCCTGTAGATGTCAGGGATAATACCGTTTATTATTTCCAGGCGCGGGCCCACGATCATGCGGGGAATGTCGGCGCTTACGCCGGCGGCGACGGGGACACTTACACGATCATCGATCTGACCCCGCCGAGGATCGCGAAAGTAAGCATAAATAATGTTCAGGTGCAGTCCGGAAGTTTCATAAGCGCCAAACCGCTCATCCAGGCTTCCATAAGCGACAATGTTTCCGTGGATCCGGAGAGCCTGAAAGTCTATATCGATAATGCCGAATTCATCCCGAACAGCTTCATAGGAGGGATCATGAAGTACCAGCACAAGATCCCGCTTACGCCCGGGAAGCACAATATAAAGGTCGTCGCGGAGGACACTTCCGGCAATTGGGCTGATACGTGGGAGGTAAAGAGCGTGAGGGTTTCTGAAGGGATAGAGGCGGCGGATATCTCGGCTTATCCTACGCCGTTCAATCCTCTGGCCGGCCCTATATATATTTCTTACAGGCTTAACGCCAGCGCGGAAACCAACATATACATTTATGAGAGATCCGGCTCCCTGATTTTTTCGATGAAATTCAGCGAGGGGGCGAACGGAGGAAAGCGCGGCTGGAACAAAATAGCATGGAACGGCGTATCGGCATCCGACAGCATCGCGGGGAACGGGGAATATTCCTATAAGATAGTCGCCAACAGGAATCTGGTCGGAAAAGGTCAGATAATAATACAAAAATAACACGATGAAATTCAGCGAAAGCTTTATCAGCAGGATCGCCCGCCTTGAGAGGGTCTCCGAAAAGAAAATATTGAGCGGGCTCAGCTCCGGAGAGATCGCCATCCCGTATAACAAGGTCCATTCTCCTCTTCATCCCGTGGCGATCGGCGCGGGACTGCGGACAAAGGTAAACGCGAATATCGGGACCTCACAGGAATTCTGCGACCTCTCGCTTGAACTTGAAAAGGTGGAAGTGTGCCTGAAGAACAAGGCCGACGCGATAATGGACCTGTCCATCGGAGGCGACATGGACGAGATAAGACAGGCGGTGATCAACGCTTCCACCGTTCCCGTGGGCACGGTCCCCATTTATCAGGCGGCGATAGAATCGGGTTCAATAGAGAAAATGACGGCGGACATAATGTTCAGGGTCATCGAGAAGCACGCCCGGTCGGGGGTCGATTTCATGACGGTCCACTGCGGCGTGACAAGGTCCCTCATAAAAAGGACAAAAGGCAAAAAGCGCATCATGGACATAGTAAGCCGCGGAGGCGCATTTTTGTATAAATGGATCGTTTCGAGAGATATGGAGAATCCCCTGTATGAACAGTACGACAGGCTGCTTGAGATAGCGGAAAAATACGGAGTGACGCTCAGCCTCGGAGACGGAATGAGGCCGGGGTGCATAGCCGATGCCGGCGATATGCTTCAGCTTGGGGAGCTGAAGGTGCTGGGGCAGCTGGCCCAGAGGGCCCGCAGGGCTGGCGTACAGGTCATCATTGAAGGGCCGGGGCATGTTCCTATCGATAAGATAGAGGAGCAGATCAGGCTGGAGAAAAAGATATGCAGGAAGGCGCCTTTCTATGTGCTCGGGCCGCTTCCCACGGATGTCGCGCCGGGCTATGACCATTTGACCTCCGCCATAGGAGGGGCGATCGCGGCCGCCGCGGGAGCGGATTTCCTGTGCTACGTGACGCCGTCCGAGCACCTGGGGCTCCCGAATTTATCGGATGTGAAGAACGGGATCGTCGCGGCCAGGATCGCCGCGCACATAGGGGATATAGCGAAGGGCGTTAACGGAGCCAGGGAGTGGGACCTGGAAATGTCCAAAGCAAGAAAAGCGCTTGATTGGGATAAACAAATCGACCTTGCTGTCGATCCAGTCACCGCGGCGGAGATAAGGGAGACAAGGTCCGCTGCTAAAAAAACGGATACCTGCACCATGTGCGGGGAATTTTGCGCGATGAAAGTGATGTCGGAAGCAAAGCCTGCCTTGCCGTCAGGCAGGAAGCGCAAAAAATGAAGATATCCAAAGTCGGGCAGTTCGGGCTGATCGATATCATAAAAAGAAAGAATCCTTCAAGAGCGAAGGATGTTGTTGCCTCTATCGGCGACGATGCAGCCGTAATAAAAAACAACGCAAAAGATAAATATATATTATTGACCACGGATACGCTGGTCGAGAAGACACATTTCAATTTAAAATATTTCACGTTTTTCGAATTAGGATGGAAACTTCTCGCGGTGAACCTTTCGGATATCGCCGCTATGGGAGGCGTCCCGAAGTATGCTCTCGTGACGCTGGGACTGAAGAAGGATCTAAGCGTTGCGGATATCAATGGCTTTTATGCGGGGATCAGGGCCCTTGCCGGAAAGCATCATGTTGAAATAGTCGGCGGGGACATCGTAAGTTCGCCGCGGAATTTATTTTTTACTCTGGACCTTTTTGGCACGGCGGAAAAAGTCATCAAGAGGAGCGGGGCAAGGCCCGGTGATGCGGTTGTTTCGATCGGGAGTATTGGCGGATCCGCTGCGGGGCTTGCATCTTTGAGAAAATACGGCAGGAAAGCTTTGAATATTGATAGATCGAATGCGAAAGCCCATCTTATGCCGTATCCCATGATCAAAGAAGGCCGCCTCGCGTCCAGATACGCGACTTCGATGATAGATAACAGCGACGGGCTCGCGAGATGCCTCATTGAAATATGCGGATCAGGCAAAGTCGGCGCGAAAATATACTTAAAGAGCGTCCCGGTCGCCAAAGGGGCCACACTTAAGGATGCGTTCGACGGCGGGGAAGATTACAACTTGATCTTAACCGTCCCGAAAAATAAAGTTAAGCTGGTCAAAAAAGGCGTAATGATCGGAGAGGTTACGAGGGCAAGGAAGATCGTTCTAGTCGACGGCAAAGGCCGGGAGTCTCTCATGAAAGCAAAGGGGTACGAGCACTTTTGAAGGGGTGAGGTCGGAGGGTAATTTTGATAAATAAGAACAATTTGGTAAAGCGTTTCATTAAATACGTTAAGATCGACAGCCTGTCGGGAAAAGAAGCCCGGTTCATGAAGCTTATCAGGAAACAGCTGTCGGATATGGGGATCAGGTCATATCAGGACAATGCCGGCCGCAAGATCGGGGGCGACTGCGGCAACCTTTACGCTTTCATTAAAGGCACGGTAAAGGGCGCGCCAAGGATACTTATTAACGCTCATGTTGACACGGTCATGCCGGGGGAGAACATCAGGCCGCGGATAAGGAAAGGGATCATCCGCAGCGACGGGAAAACTATATTAGGCGCGGATAACAAGGCCGGCGTCGCGGTGATAATGGAAGTTTTAAAAACGATCAGGTCAAATAAAGTGCCTCACGGGGACCTGGATATTCTGTTCACTGTTTCGGAAGAAACCGGTCTCATGGGCTCAAAATACGTGGACAGGAAATTCCTGAAGGCCGACTTCGGCTATGTCCTGGACGGCGGGGAAGTGGAGGAGATGATCAACAATGCCCCTTCGCAGGACTCGTTCGACATCACGATAACGGGGCGCGCGGCGCATGCAGGGGTCCATCCGGAGCAGGGGATAAACGCGATCAAGGTCGCGTCCGCGGCGATATCAAAGATGAGACTCGGAAGGATCGACCATGAAACCACCGCCAATATCGGGATAATAAAAGGCGGCGTCGCGACGAATATCGTCCCTGAAACCGTTAATATTCTGGGAGAGGCGAGGAGCCGCGACATGAAGAAACTGAGGCGGCAGGTGAAGCATATGGTAAGCGTCCTGCGCGAGGCGTGCTCTAAATTCAAGGCAAAACTGATATGCAAGGTCACGCCTTCTTACAGGGCGTTCAATATCCCAAAGACGCATAAGGCATTGGTCCTGGCGCAGAAAGCGGCAAAAAAGATCGGATTGAAACCGGTCGTTAAACCTACCGGCGGCGGAAGCGACGCGAATATTTTCTCTTCATTTGGACTGCCGTGCCTGATCCTGGGCGTCGGAGCGGACAGCGTCCACACAAAAAAAGAGAACATAGCCGTGGATGACATGGCGGCCGGCGCGGACCTTCTTTTAAATATCATAAAGGAGAGCTTGGGATGATGGAGAAGACCCTGAAAACAAATAGGATATATAAAGGCAGGATCGTCGGATTGAGGGAGGACACTGTCAAACTAGTTAACGGAGTGGTGTCCAAAAGGGAGATAGTTGAGCATCCGGGCGCCGTCGCCGTTATCGCCGTTACAAAAGACGGCAGGATGGTCCTGATAAGGCAGTTCAGGAAACCCGCGGAGAAAGTTCTTCTTGAAATTCCCGCGGGGCTTGTGCACAAGGGAGAAAGCAATATCAACGGCGCGCGAAGGGAGCTTACGGAAGAGACCGGATATGTGGCCGGCAGGATCAGGGAGATATTCAGCGGCTACTCGTCCCCTGGGTACAGCACGGAAGTGATAAAATTCTTCCTCGCGACCGACCTGAAGAAAGCGGAACAAAATTGCGATGCGGATGAAATGATCAGCGTTGAACTTTGTCCCGTGAAAAAAGCCCTGAAGATGCTGAGGCTGGGAAAGATAAGGGACAATAAAACAGCCGTCGGAATACTGCTAGCTAATATTTTATGGAAAAGATAATAGAAGAATTTTTAAGCCACCTTAAGTATGAAAGGGGATACAGCGGGAACACCGTATCTGCTTATAAGAGGGACCTTGCTCATTTTGACAGGCATTTGAGGCAGCTGAATATCAGCTCTGTAAGCAGCATCACAAGGCCCGCGATAAGTTCGTTCGTCACGGCCCTTGTGGGGATGGGGCTTGAAGCTTCAAGCATAGAAAGGCATGTTGCGGCGGTAAAATCATTTTTTGCTTATCTGGTAAGGGAAGGCAAGGTCAAGATAAACCCCACTTCTGATATAAGGCTTCCGAGAAAGAGCAAGAAACTGCCGAAAGCCCTTTCAATGAACGAGGCGAAGAGCCTGGTGGAATGCCCCAGGTCAAAAAAGGACAGGGCGATAATGGAGCTTCTTTACGCGACGGGGATAAGGGCGACGGAGCTGGTCGGCCTCACGCTGAATGATGTCAATCTGGACGTCGGCTTTATCAAATGTTTCGGCAAGGGCGGGAAAGAACGGATCGTGCCGATGGGAGGATCCGCGATCTCCGCCATTAAAGAATACATCAAGTCGGACCGTCCAAAGTCCTCAAGCGATATTTTGTTCCTGGACAGGATGGGAAAGCAGCTTACCCGCCAGGGACTCTGGTTCATCGTCAAGAAATACGTTGAATTATCGGGGGTGAGGGCGAGCGCGTCTCCCCACACCCTGAGGCATTCTTTCGCCACGCACCTTTTGGAGGGCGGCGCGGACCTGCGCTGCGTCCAGGAGATGCTGGGCCACAGCGATATTTCCACCACCCAGGTGTATACTAGCGTAAGCAGGGAGCGGCTGAAAAAGATATATCACTCCGCTCATCCTAGGGCATAACGGGTAACCATGGAACCTGAGACTAAAAGTCTCGGTTCCAAATAGAGTATGAAAATTAACCGCGAATTTTATTCGCGGGATGTTAGTTAGCTCATCCTAGGGCATAACGGGTAACCATGGAACCTGAGACTAAAAGTCTCGGTTCCAAATAGAGTATGAAAATTAACCGCGAATTTTATTCGCGGGATTTTAGTTAACTCATCCGAGGGCATAAAATATGTTAGGCGCTTTGATACTTATTTTGATATTCCTTTTTGCCGTCACGATACACGAGGCCTCTCACGGATTCGTGGCTAACATGCTTGGGGATCCGACGCCGAAGCTTGCCGGCCGCCTGACCCTGAACCCTGTGGCGCATCTGGATCCCATCGGGACGCTGCTGCCTCTTTTGCTGATATTTTCTGGGTCTCCAATGGTATTCGGCTGGGCGAAGCCGGTGCCGATAAACCCTTATAATTTCAAGGACCCATCCCGTGGGGAAATGCTGGTTTCGTTCGCCGGGCCGTTCTCAAATTTCCTTGCCGCATGGATAGTTGCGATGCTGATAAGGTTCATCCCCGCACATATAATGATGACCGGTATTACAGTTTCCGTTATACGCAGCTTTATTCTGGTCAATCTTACCCTGGCGGTCTTTAATCTTATTCCTATCCCGCCTTTGGACGGTTCGCACATACTTGAGCCGTTCATTCCGTACGAGTTCAGGCGGATGTTCGAGCAATACGGCTTCTTCATATTGATATTCATACTTATTTTCCCGCCAACGGCGGACCTGTTGTTCTACATAATAAACTTCCTGTTCGGGCTGATGACCTAAAATGAACTATCGCCGCGCGGTCGCCTATCTGGAGAGCTTTCAGAAAATGGGCATAAGGCTTGGGCTTGAAAGGATCCGCACCCTGCTTTCGCATCTCGGAGCCCCCCAGGATGCTTACAAGATGATCCACATTGCCGGAACGAACGGAAAAGGTTCCATTGCCGCCATGCTTTCATCGATACTTAAACAGGCCGGATATAATGTAGGGCTTTACACTTCGCCGCATCTCGTCGATTACACCGAGAGGATAAGGATAAATGAGAAGGACGTCTCGAGGGAAAAATTCGCCGCGGCCGTTGAGGCGGTTAAAAAGGTCATCAACAAGCTGCCGGAGATGGACCTTACGGAATTCGAGGTCCTGACCGCCGCATCGTTCTTGTTGTTATCCCGTGAAAAAGTTGAGATAGTCATCGTTGAGACCGGGCTTGGCGGCAGTCTTGACGCGACGAACGTAATAACCCCCATATTATCGATCATCACTAATATCGATTATGACCACATGGATGTTCTGGGCGGCACTATAAGCAAGATAGCAAAGGAAAAGGGCGGGATCATAAAGAACCATGTCCCGCTTGTCACCGGCGAAAAAAAAGTGTGGCGGATCCTGCATAGTATATGTAAGGAAAAGAGATGCAGGTTCATCAGGTCCGTCAGGGAAAAGGTTAAATATGTCCCGTTACTGGGGAGCCATCAGGCGGAGAACACGAAGGTTGTGCTTGCCAGCGTACGGGTTTTAAGGGGTTTGGGGCTCAATATCAGCGATAAGCAGGTGGACAGAGGGCTTCGGCGCACTTTCTGGCCAGGAAGGCTTCAGGTCGTCTCAAAAAGTCCTCTGACTATCCTTGACGGGGCGCATAATCCCGCGGGAGCGAAAGCTCTGGTTGAATATCTGTCAGGATTGAAGAAGAAGTTCACTTTTGTTATCGGGATGCAGAGGAACAAGGATATTGATAGTGTTATCAAAATATTGATGCCTGTCGCGGACAGGTTCATTGTTGTAAAGTCGAGCAATCCGAATGCCGTGTCGAAAGATGTCCTTGCGAAGAAGATAGAGAGGGCAGGGGGGCTGGCGGTGATCGCGAAGGATCTGAAGGGGGCACTTTCGATGGCGAAAAAGACAGGGAATCCCGTCTGTGTCGCCGGCTCGCTTTATTTAATAGGAGATGCGTTAAAGAAGTTTTAATTTGAGAAGGATTTAAAAGGTCCTTATTTAAGGAGTTGTCGGATGATGCTCGTTGCAATGGCATTTACTCTAATTCATAGGCACAGTCTGGGTAAAGAGAGTTTGAGAAGGCGAAGGAATGGAATATTAGGATTCCGAACGAAAAAGAGTATAATGAGTTGAAATATCTTATTTTGTTAGGTGTACTAATGTGATTAGCGGAAATGAATCAACTAAAAAACGACTATTGGAGGTAAATCATGGATGTAACAGATGAAGTGTCTTTTTGGTCCAGATTAGGATTTAAGGCGAACCCTTTCCAATATACAAATGCTGACCAGGAAGATGAATTGCATAAATATTTTGTGCCGCCTCAATATTTTCCGTCTGTATGGGGTGACCCTCAAAAACCCCAGTCTTGTGTGGTGTTTGCACCACGTGGTGGAGGCAAATCTGCACAAAGAAGAATGATCGAAAATCAAAGTATTGGGAGTAAAGTCCTTGCACTTCAGTACACAAGGTTTGAATTTAGACCGGGTATGCGCATATCGGACATAGATATTGAATATCATCTCAAAAACATTATTCGAATATGTTTAATCGGATTTCTTATGCAAACATATGAGAATAAAATTGGGCATATGGTTTTCAATGCAACTGAAAAGAGGCAAGTTAAGGATCTATGTAATTTTTATTTACATGATATGAATACTGAAGCGGTTTCCGCAGCTGTAAATGCGATAATGAGTCCAGCCGAAAAAGCAAAAAAATTGTTTTATGAGAACTCATGGGTTATCGGACCAATTATTCAGATTTTAGCAAAAACGTATATAGGGATAGACTTATTCCCTTTAACACTTCAAGCTGATGATACATCAATAAGAAATGTATCAAAGACGCACTTAGAGAACATATTATTACTAATTAAAAAGCTTGGTTATGATTCAGTATATGTATTAATTGATAAAGTCGATGAAACAAGCTTAACAAGTAATAATGCACAAGCTTCCTTTGATTTGATTGCTCCAATGCTTAAGGATTTAGAATTACTACAAATGGGTAATATTGCCTTCAAATTCTTTTTGTGGGATGAAATCACTCCTTCATTTATTAAATATGCACGGCCTGACAGAATTACGGCATTTAATATGACATGGTTAGAAGCAGACTTAAAAAATATGATGACTCGGAGGCTGTGTGCTTATAGCAATAATGGTAAGCGCAATTTCGGAAATCTATTTGATGCTAAGATAGCCCCCATAGATGTCCTTGAAGAATTGCTTTCTATTTTCTCCCAGAATTCCCCAAGAGATATGATTCGGATATGCAGGCAAATGGCTGCTGAACAATTAAAAATTAACCCATCAGATAGCCATATAGGCATGACTGCTGCTACTGAAGGGATAAACAGATTTTGTCTTGACCGCGCGCGCGAAGTTGTTTCCACGAAGATTCTTGAAGAGCTTCAGAAAACTCACCGATTAGATTTCACTGTAAATTATGTTGCAAATGATATTTTTAAAATAGACCAAAATGCTGCAAGGGCAAAAATTACCTCAAGTTGGGTGGTAACTGGTATTATAAGGCGCATTGATGATACCCATATTAAGGGAGTAAAAAAACCAGCGCATCATTTTGCGGTTATGGATTCTAGGATTGCCAGATCAATATTCCCTGAACTAAACTTTCTGGATTTCTTAGAGAATAAAGTTCGTGAATGTAAATGCGGGGAATTTGTTCTTAGAGATTGGGATATTTCAAGCAATCAGATATGTCAAAAGTGCAAAACGCAAATGAAATAATGGACAGGTGATTATCTATGCTAATCACTCTTCTTCTTCAGGAGTGCTAGGGAGGCAGGCTAAGAATCCTTAAATATGCTCTCTAACTTGCTATTTCTTGATATTTATTGCCACTGACCGGCTGAACCAGATCTTAGGTTCTTCAAGAACATTAAACCCAAGGCTTTTTATCGTTTCTATCGACTTGCTAAAGTCTTTCTTTGAAACATGGAACTTCGGCTCAACTATTAGGACTTTCCCGTCCGGCTTCAATAACGTCTTTATTTCCTTCAACAACGCCAGCTGGTCGGGGATCTCGTGAAGGACATAAAATATCAAAATAAAGTCGAACTTTTCCGTTAAGCCTAACTTGTCCTTCGGGGTTATATATAGCTCTATGTTCTTAAGGCCCGAACGCTCGATCTTTTTCTTCAGTATCTCCAGCATCCCATCCTGCAGATCAGCCGCAACCACCTTGCCGGAAGCTCCCACCATCTTCGCCATATCCATGGTGAAAAATCCCGGGCCGCAGCCAAGATCAAGCACCGTCATCCCTTCATTAATATATGGCTTTAATATCCGCTTCGGATCATGGGCCCGCCTGCGTATCCCCATATCCAATATGCCCGAGAGTATTACCGGGCAGATTTTGTAGTTTATATCTAATTTCATTTTTCCTTCCCGCTTTCTTTATTATATTTATCGTTCATCAGCTTGTCTATATTTCATTTGTTGAACTATTTTTCAGGTGAGAGTTAACATGGTGGAAGCTAATTTGGGCTTATCGGCAAGATCAAAACGCGTTTCTGCGCTTTAGATATACTATGGCATAGTAATAAGCCAATCAGAAACGCTTGACCTTCTTTCTTTGTTACTTTCTTTGTGTCAAGACAAAGAAAGTAAGAAAGAAATGCCTTTGTGTTGTTTAGACAAAAAATGATCTTAAATGATCGAGACGAGGGGCTCTGCCCTTACGTAGAAAGTATAGTGGTTCCATTAAGATATCTCTCTCATCCCGCCCATTTTCTTTCTGCTCCTTCCTTGACTTGCCTACTCCCCCGACACAAGGTCGAGGTCGTACGGCTCAAACAGAAGGCCTAACAATGAAACCCCCTCTGTATCTCCCCCTTACTAAGGGGGAGAAGTCTTGCGCGCAAGCGTGAGACAGAGGGGGTGCAGACTTATTAAGAGGTTGACAATGGGATTTTTGGCTATTAGTATGACTGCATCGGTCTCGCAAGAGGGGTTAACCCGTTATTCTTTAAGCCATAAATACTGAAATTTATCGCGTAATTTAATGATATATATGATGAGAAGAGGAGAATTGATCCGATGGACAACACATTGGTAAAAGATGAAAAATACGGCGGCCGGTTCGTGGCTCTGAAGAGCTTTGACGACAAAACAATACTTGTTGACGGGAAAGATCCGAAAGAAACCCTTGAAAAAGCAGCTCAAAAAGGGTTTAAAAATCCTGTAATATTCTATGTGCCGATAAAAGATATGGTTCAGATCTACTGACAGATGGGACTTCAGAACAAACCTTTTATTCAGATCGGCTCGGGAAATACTCCAAAACCCTAGCTTCCTATCGTTATAATAAATCCTCATACCAAGAAAAGCGTTTCCACTTATGGACTTGTTGACACGGGTGCGGATGAATGCGCCTTGCCCGCTAGTTTTGCCGAAATACTTGGCCATAACCTGCAACAAGGAAGCCCCAAGGAAATATCCACGGGGAATGGCATTACGATCGCATATTCGCATACTGTTTCAATTGAAACGGATGGCTTTCATACGGAGGATGTGTTGATCGATTTTATGCCCAATTTAAGCATTCCATTGTTGGGCGTGAGAAGCTTTTTGAGTAAATTTATTCTAACGATTAACTATAAAGAGCGAACTTTTTCTCTGCAGCCAAACAACTGATAAACTCCGCTTTCAGCCGGGTTTCGGCCCATTCGCCCTCCGCAGTGGAATCCCAGATTATCCCGCCGCCTATTCCCATCTCGCAACTTTTACCTCGTACAAGTATAGTCCTGATGGGAACATTGAAATACATCCCGCCATCGGGAGATATGTACCCGATCGCCCCCGTGTAAACATTCCTTTCTTCCTTTTCGATCTCCCTGATGATCTCCATCGCGCGTATCTTCGGCGCGCCGGTGACCGACCCGGAAGGGAAAAGCGCGGACATCAGTCTTGAGAGCTTGATATCAGGCGGGACTTTAGCGGTGACCGTGGATGTCATCTGGAACAGAGTTTTATATGCCGTTACCTTGAACAGGTCCCGCCACGCGATATTTCTGCCTATCCTTCCCAGGTCATTCCGCAAAAGATCCGCTATCATTATGTTCTCAGCCCTGTTCTTTCCATCATGGAAGAACCTGCGCTTCTCGATAACATCGGATATCGCATTTTTCCCCCTGCGCCACGTGCCTTTCATCGGCTCAGTTAGAATATGCCCGCAGTTTTTCTTTATAAAACGCTCCGGGGAAAGCGACAGGACCTGGAATCCTCCCGCGTCGATGTAAGCGGGATAGGGGACAGGCTGGCGGCGTAAAAGCTCTTTGTACAGCGCGTACGGGTCGCCCTGAAGATCGAATTTATATTTTACGCAGTATGTTATCTGATAAACATCGCCGTTCGATATGTGCCGGCGGATGAGTCCGATATTGCGGGAGTAATCTTCAAATGAAATATCCGGCCTTAGATCTTTGATGCCGAAGGTCCCGGGTTTCCTCGATGTTGACTCCTGGCCACAAGCATTTTTATAAACGCCGAAAATAAGAAGTGGGAGATCAGAAGGGATCGCTGTGTATAATTTTTCTTCAAGGCAATAGCCGGCTTCGTATGAAATGTATCCCGCCAGCCAGTATCCGGCGGCGGAAAGATCCTCCAGCTCCTTCAGCGCGGAATGAAAATGCTGCGGATCATAACAGGCCACGATCTTTTCCGGATCGCGGAAAAAAAGCGGTTTGTTCTCAAAACTGGCCTGGACTTCCATGGACTTACTCCTTTAAGCCTGGGTGTCCCGGTTAAAGAGGAGTGAAGTTCATGGCCCGGACATGATTATATCACTTATAATTCCGGATGTAATTTCTTACCTTGTGAGCAACTGCTCGAAGCCGCGAGCCTGAAGGAATGTAAAAGAAAGTGGAAAGGAAATACCTTTTATGTAAAACAATGCAAAATGAAAACTAAAGTTATCGTGACGATGGGCTCTGCCCTTGCGTGGAAAGTATAGTGGTTCCATTAAGATATCTCTCTCATCCCGCCCATTTTCTTTCTGCAGCGAAAGAAAATGGGGGAAAAGAACGCCGACAGGGGACAAGCCCCCTGTACCCCCACGGCCTTGACTCGCCTTCTCGTCCTCACCAAGCTCGGCCTCGTACGGCTCAGACAGAAGGCCTAATAATGAAACCCCCTCTGTATCTCCCCCTTACAAAGGGGGAGAAGTTTCGAACGCAAGCAAAAGAAAGTAAGAAGGAAAGGTATTATGTTTTTTTGAGTTAGAAACATGGAGCGAACTTTTTCTCTACAGCCAAGCAACACTAGCCCAATTCTAAGATTATGAAGGCTAGGTGGCCATGATGATTACGAGCATATATAATTAATGATATGCTCCTCTAGGGTCCTTCCGATTTGATATGCGTCATTTCTTTCGATCACTTTTTTCAGAGCTTTTTCATCAAGGCATATTTCATCCACGGCTTCAGACGCTGCCATAGCATCATTTTCCACAAGATATTTATAGAAGCTGAACGCCTTTTCAACGCCCAGTGACCGCACTACGGACCTGACGACCGCCTCGTCATCCTCCGGCAATTTGATCTGAAAAAGGTAGGGCTTGATGAAGAAGCCGGAAAGATCTTCAAGCCCCAGCTCTTTTACCGCTTTCATGATCACAAGGTCTCCAAGCTTTACAAGCGATGCCGGGAGCGATGAGCCATATTTCCTGCTGTAATCCAATATGTTCGAGATCATCGGCGCGTCTTCTTTTATAAGCCATTCCATCCCTGTAAGCGCGTGCCTGAACGTTCTTCTGTCCGTGCCGGCCAGTGTGCCCAGGAAATCGATCGCTCCATCACTGTTATATCTGTAATAGGCGTGCCACATGCTCTTTGCGCGGTCCGCGCCGAACTCTTCAAATAAAGCGGCCGCTTTCTCCCTGTCCATGGAATGCAACAGCCGGCATTCTCTCGTGTCAAATGTATATCCTATCGTCAATTTGGGAAGCGTTTCGTTCAAGAATTTCTTTGCCTTATAATATCCGCGCGTTTCCAGGTCGCTTACGATAAAACTTTCTGTGCCGCAAAAAGGGAGCGACCTTTTTAATCCCCAGAACACCTTATCCGCTTTTCGCGCCCGCATCTTCACGAACCTGCGGACCCCCGCGGCTTTAAGATTTGCCTTTATAATGGCGTTAAAAGATAACTCACTCATCGTTTTTCCCCTTATTCAATGCTTGATCGAGCCGTATATATCTCGTTAAATTCCCCGAAAAATCCCAGTATTTTTATAAAATTCTCATGACCCGGAGGCTGGCGGCAGTGGATAAGGGAGCAGGCAAAAGCGGTCAGTTCTGCAGGACTATCGCGGATCCGTCATGATCGCCGGTGGTCAGCGTTTCGCTTGTGATCATATTGTCCAGAAAGACCTTGCGGGTCATCTTGAGCTCCGTTTTGCTTGTTATCCGGGCGGCGAATTCTTCGCGGGCCTTCACGAACGACACATAATCATGCCCGCGCCGGTCCAGCTTCTCCCTGCTGAATGCGCCGGTAAAATAGAACTTCCCTTCGCTCTTATACGGCCCGAAGATCCTCCCGTGGTCGTTCTTGAATTCGGGAGGCCTGTCGGAGAAAGCATAGCGGTTTTTCCTCGGGATCTGCGGGTACAGCGATGTCCCGATGTATCCCGAATAACCCGATGAATGCCCCCTTCGGGGCTTGAAACCGGCTTCCGCGCAGTACTTGGATATCCTGCCTATGGCTTCTTCAGAGGTCTTTGACCTGCTGTCTATGATCACCACGTTTATCGGCTCCTTTATTTCTTTTCCATGGAATTTCAGCCCCAGCCAGTTCGCGGGCTTGTTAGAAGGCGTTATCATCCATTTGCCGATGACCGGAAGCCCTTTGGGATGCGCCAGGTCGGAAGATGCGGGCTGGTACGCTGCGCCTGCAGCGTAAAAAGCCAGCGCGGCCAGGAAAATGATCACGATCGATCTCTTTCGCATCTTAACCTCTGCCCTCCGATCCTTCCTGATACATCCCCATCAACACGAGGCACGACCAAATTTATTATAACACTTTTTGGCCATGTGAACAGTTCACGGCCCAAGTTATCCGTACACAGAGTGAAATTTCCATGAAGATATGACGACAAATATATGAGCGAGGAGCTGATTAATATGGGGATACCTATAACATATATAAGAATAAGGACCGGGACAGGCGAGATCGTAGGGGGGACCAAGAGGAACGTTATTGACAGGCATGCCTTTAGCGCCCTGACCCCGGATATTTTGCGAAACATTAAATGTCTCCCGGGTAATATTCAGGATAAGCTGAAAATAATAAATCCGCTGGTCCGGATGCCGAAAGCGCCGTTACAATTCGCGTTACGGAAGATCGATCTTGATACACCGGTGACCTGCAGCGATTTTACGAAAAAATATGCTCCTAAACGTTTTGAGGAAGCGATAGCTTTTTTTAAAGAGTGTCTAAAGACATCGGACGCAAAGATAGGAGCAGCTTTGGGTGTTGAGGCGGATCCTTACGGGAGGACATGGCCGGGAGCCCATCTACAGCTGAACTTTCACACGTGGATCAAAGGGTCAATGGACCTGTCTAAAGATGTGATACACATCGATCTGTACAATATGTATTCACTGGCGTGATAGATAACTTGACCCGCCCCCGCGACCCTAGCCACTATTGATTTCTTTTCTTCGGGATAGGTGTATAATAAAATACAGCGATCAGGGATCCGGAGGAGGATAATCATGAATAAGCATCTGTTGGCTGTTTCCGTCACTCTATTGTGCCTCGCGTCTCTCGCCTTAACATTTACTATTTCCGGCTGCGGTTCCAACGCCACGGGAGGCGGCGGCAGCGGCGGAGGAGCCAGTGTCACAGCTACAGGAGAGGTATATATCACCGATTTTTTGAATAAAAGGGTTCTTGTCCTCTTGTCCAGCGGCGAGTCATTCATTCAAGTGGCCACAATAGAACTGACCGGCGCATCAACTCCAAAATGGATGGCCATGAACCCGAGCGGCACAAAGCTGTATGTCGCGGATGAAGGAGCCAATAAAGTATTTGTGATAAATACAATAGGGAATACTGTTGAAGCTTCAGTTCCTGTATGTAGCACACCGAGAGGCATGGCTTTTAATGCTGACGCGAGCAAGCTCTTTGTCGCAACACCCGGCGATTGGGATATAGACATCATAGATACATCAAATAATACAAAAAGTGGTCCTATTTCGGTTGGCTCTATCTTCTCATCAGATTTTTCCGATATAGCTTATGGCGGCGGTTATGATCAACTCTACGTTGCGGAAACAGGCCTGAATTCTGTTGAAGTTGTGGATACCCCCGGAGGTGCCGCCGTGATAGCCGGCTATATTCCCGTTCCTGCGCCGTATGAGATAATTAGTCACGATACCAGTACAGTCTACGGGATTGCGTATACGACATCACATGATTCGGCCGCTCCATATCTAAGCGAAGTATATACGACCACTAAAAAGATCGTGCACACATGGGAATCTTCGGCGTCCTCAGCAACCCCCACTGCTTATCACGGGTTCCGCAGCCTGGTCTTTTCACCGGATAACAAGAAACTCTACGCGGCTGACCATGATTTCAGCTATATTGACAGTATGGGTATAACAACTTTCGAAACTATGAAACCGATAAATTATATTTCCGGAGCGGCTGGTTCGGTCCCAGCTCCCGAACAGATCGCCGTATATCCGGACGGGAAGTACCTGGCAGTATTGAACAGTTACGACACGAAAGAAGTCGTTTTACTGGATACCGTCCATAAAAAGAGGGTTGGGTCTTATGCGCTTCCATATACCGCTTCTTATTTCGGGATAGTGTATAAGCCATAACAGAACGGGATAAGATGGTTGATGTCTCCGTAGTTATACCTGTCCGCAATGAAGCGGGGACACTGAATGGCCTTCACTCCAGACTCAAAAAAGAGCTGGAAGCCCTCCGGAAAACATACGAGATCATCTATGTGAATGATTGCTCCGCTGACGATTCTGCGAATATACTCCATGCCATTCAGATGAAAAACGAACATGTGAAGGTTGTCAATTTCGACAGGCATTACGGTCAGGCAAATGCCCTGCAGGCGGGATTCGATATCGCGCAGGGAAATATCATAGTTACTCTTGATGCTGATATGGAGAACGACCCCCTCGACATCGAACAGCTCGTCAACAGATTGAACGACGGCTATGACGCGGTGTGCGGAAGGCGCGTCGGGCGGCCCGTAAATTTAAAACTTCTTCTTTCCTGCTTGGGCAACTTTGTGTTCCGGCTCTTCTTTAGGACGCCCGTAAGCGACCTGGCATGCACCTTAAGGGCATACAAAAAGGAAGCAATAAAAGGCCTTGTCATAACCGGGACCCTCCACAGATATCTGCCCGCGCTTCTTTATATGAGAGGAGCGAAAGTGGCCCAGATAGAAGTGAGATACAAGATGAGAAGATACGGGAAAACAAAGTATAATGATTTTTCAAGGGCTATAAGCACCCTGAAAGACCTTTTTTGGATGATATTCGACCGGAACAGGATATTGAACAATAAGATAAGAGGATATAAGATCCGGGAAATATGGCAGTGAATTTCTTAAAACGGTTAAAACAAAACAAAGAGCTCCAGATGATCCTCTCGATCATATTTGTCGGCGCTTTATTGAGGCTGCTGTCGCTTACTCGCGAAGGCCTATGGTACGACGAAGCGCTTACCGCCCTTTCCATGAAAATGCCGTTCGCCGAGATGCTGAAGGACAGGTTCGCGGCCGGCCATTCGCCCCTTTATTTCACGGGCCTGTATGTATGGAGCCGGTTCTTCGGCGCAAGCGAATTTTCCCTGCGATTCCCCTCGGCTGCCGCCTCGATAGTTTCGATATATTACTTCTGGCTGCTCGCAAGGAAGCTGTTCACCAATTACAAGGCCGCGGTATTGAGTACGGTTTTCTTCACTCTCAGCGCGCTGAACATATATTTCGCGCAGGAAGCGCGCATGTACAGCATGTCCGTGCTTTTCACCATAATGTCTTTCTATTATTTCCTGGAGGCCCGGGACGGTCCGGGGATAAAGGGCTGGATCTATTATATCGCGTCCACCGCCGTTCTTTTGTATCTCAGCGCGTCCAATATCCTTATCATCTTCGCGCAGATAGCTTATGTCCTGATAAAGAGGAAAAAAACCGCGGAATATTTCCTGTCGCTTGCCGTGACATGCGCCGCGTACCTGCCGATGGCGTTCTTTTATTTCAGCATGAAGAAGCTGGGTTTCATAGAATGGATCCCGCCTGTAACGATCAACACATTCCTCGAGTTGTTCTACGGATGGGGGTTCAAGCCTGTTCCGGTCGCGGGAGCCGGGGGATTATACCTGGCTTACCTTTATTTTGCGGAGCTTTTGAGCGTGTTCATGGTCGGGCCGATCATCGTTTTTGGCGCCGCGGTGTCGGCGTATGTGTCGTTCAGGAAGAAAAGGCTCGAGAGAGACGCTGACACGGCGATATTCCTTATTTTATGGCTTGTTCTCCCGATCCTTCTCGCGCTCCTTTATTCATGGCTGAAGCAGCCCGTCTTCGGTCCGAAGAGGTACCTGATAATGCTCTCGCCCGCGTATTACCTGCTTATCGCGCTCGGGCTTTCCAGGATAACATGGCGCAGGCTCAAGTACGGCCTGGCTTATCTTATTATCGCCATGTTCATTTTCACTCTCGGGATATTCTATGTCACGCCTACAAGGGAAGACTGGAGAGGGGCGGTTTCTTCCATTGACCGCGAATTCACGCGGGGAGAGATCATATTCGGCGACCTCGCGACGGGCGTCATGTATCAGTATTACGGCAGGCATGCGGACGCCATCATCTGCGATGTCAGGTATATCAATGCGGGAATAGCGGGCAGAGGCTGGCTGCTCATGAGGACGAGGGATTTCGGGGCGATATTCGGCAGCGGCGATCTCATAACGCGGCATTTCAAAAATAAGGCATATCCGGGACATTTTGGCCTTGAACTGTACCACATAACCGGGAAGGCGCGCTAAAGAGCGATCTGCCTTATTGACGGGGATTCCTTTGTCCTGCTTTTCCGCCTTAGGCGTATATGCCTCACTCCCAAAAACTGTTTGACTTACGACCTGTTTTTTTGATACACTTACTGAATAAATGGGCGAAAGAAGAGATCTAAGGGATTTACTTAAAGACGCGGACTTCACGCAAAAACGGATAATTGACGATCTTGCGAGTTCCGATGCCGAATCCGATTCTCCGAGGCGGGGAGTGGCGAGGGACATCAGAAAATCCGAAGGGGGAGATTTTATAAAGAACGTTTTTATAGGCCTTCTCCTTGTGGGCATAGTCGTGGGAAGCTTCTGGGTCTCCTTCCTTATAGGCAAAAAAGTCCTCGTCCCGCCGGTCAAAAATCTCCAGCCATTTGAGATGCCGGCCCCAAAGGCCATTTCCATGTCGGACATAGAGAAAGCCACTCCTGTTCAGGGTGAACCTGCCATTCAGGAAAAAGAGGTCAAGGAAGTCGAGGTCAAAGCAACACTGCCCAAGCCGGTCGCGGCCAAAAAAGTCACGGCCGCAAAAAAGATCGGAGCCGCGGTCAAGTCCTCGAAAGTTAAGTCTGCCATAAAGACGCCGGTCGCAAAAACAAAGGGCGCTAAACATTGCAAGGTCATAGTCGGGACATATAAAACGCCGGCTGAAGCGAACGTCCTGGTGGCGGCGTTAAAACAAAAAGGTTTTCAGTCCTATGTGAAAGCGCTGTCGGGCCTTTACAGGGTCCAGTCCGGGGCATTTGACAGCAAGGCAAAAGCAGGTCCGCTGGTGGTTAAATTAAAGAATAAGGGATTCACCCCCACGGTAATTGTTGAATGAAGCAATGATCCAATGAACAATGACACAATGACCAATTAATGTGTCATTTATAATATACCCTTCCTTAATTGTTCATTGTATAATTGTGTGATTGTTAATTAGGAGGATTTAATATGGGTGCTTTTGATTTTGTTTTCGGTTATTTTTCAAGGGATCTCGGCATCGATCTCGGTACCGCCACGACCCTTGTATACGCGAAGGGCGAGGGGATAATATTATGCGAGCCCTCGGTCGTTGCCATTGAAAAGGAAAAAGGGAAGGTCATCGCCATAGGCAATGAGGCGAAGGGAATGCTGGGCAGGACGCCGGGGAACATCATCGCGATCAGGCCGATGAGGGACGGCGTAATAGCTGATTTTGAGGTGACCGAAATGATGCTCCGCCATTTCATAAGCAAGAGCCACAACAGGACGGCTTTCGTGAGGCCGCGCATCGTTATCGGGGTCCCGTCAGGCATAACCGGAGTCGAGAAACGCGCGGTCCTTGACGCGGCGATGCACGCCGGGGCAAGGGAAGCTTATTTAATTGAAGAACCAATGGCCGCAGCTATCGGCGCGAACCTTCCGGTCTCGGAACCGGCAGGCTCGATGATAGTTGATATCGGCGGCGGCACGACCGAGGTCGCGATACTGGCGCTGGGCGGCATAGTCGTTTCCAAATCGATAAGGGTGGCCGGCGATGAGATGGATGAGGCGGTCGTTGCCCACTGCAGGAAAAATTATAATTTGCTTATCGGAGAGAGGACTGCGGAACAGATAAAGATAGATATCGGTTCTGCGTATCCTCTGGGCGAAGAGCGCACCGTTGAGGTCAGGGGAAGGGACCTTGTCACGGGACTTCCGAAGACGCTGACGCTTACTTCCTCCGAGGTCAGGGACGCCCTGTCAGAGCCTGTCGCTACAATAGTTGACGCGGTCAGGATGACGCTGGAAAAAACCCCGCCGGAACTTGCGGCGGATATCATTGACAGGGGTGTCGTGATGGCAGGAGGGGGATCGCTGCTGAGAGGACTGGATAAGCACCTGAGCCAGGAGACCGACATGTCCGTCTATGTCGTTGACGACCCGATGTCGTGCGTCGTTTACGGCTGCGGAAAAGTCCTCGACGAGCTCGAGACCCTTAAGAAATTCCTGATCACATCCAAAAAGAACGTATAAGATAACGGCAGAAACCGGTTAGAGGGTTATGTATTATTACGAAAGCGGCAGAAAAAGAAAAGGCGTGTATTTTTGGATCGTCATTCTGATTTTGCTGGTCGTGTTCCTGAATACGCCCCCCGTCAGGAGATCAAAGCCTCTCCACATTTTTAAAGCCCTGGCAAGCAACGCGTTGTTCCCGTTCAAATATGTTTTTAACGGCATATATGTGAACTCAACCTCCGGCGTCCGTGAATTTTTCAGACTGAAGGGCGTACAGAAGGAGAACGAGGCATTAAAGAACGAGATAAACGGATACAAGGCGCAGATCGTACTTCTCAACGGGCTTTCAGTCGAAAATGAAAAGCTCCGCAGCGCGCTTTATTTCCGGTCCAGGAGCTTCATCCCGAGACTTTTGCCGGCGGAGATCATCGGAAGGTCCGGCAGCAACTGGTTCAATGTGGTGGAGATAAACAGGGGGTCGGAGGACAAAGTAGCGCCTGACTGCGCGGTGATAAATGAAGAGGGCCTTGTCGGAAGGGTCTTTGAGGCATCCCGATTTTCCTCCAAGGTCCTGCTTATCACGGACCCTTCTTCGGCCGTTTCCGTGGTTGATGCGGAAACAGGGGATATGGGCATCGCGTCGGGCAATGCCATGGGGCCGCTCAGGATACTGTACATATCGGCCACGGCCGCGATAAAAGAGGGTGACAGGATCGCGACATCCGGCATGAGCGACATTTTCCCGAAAGGCGTCACCGTGGGAGTTGTAAGGTCCGTAAGCAAGAAAGATTATGATATTTTTCAAAAGGTGAGCGTCGGCACGGCCGTGAACTTTTCAAGGCTAGACAAGGTCTTTGTCATCACAAAATAACGAATGAGAACAATAAAGATCGCCTTATTGATCATACTTGTATATCTGCTGCAGATCACGATCATCTCCAGACTGTCCGTGTTCGGCGTCAAAGCCGATCTCCTTCTGATAATCACCACTCTGTTCGCGGTCACATACGGGGCGGAGGACGGCTTTTTGATCGGGCTGTTATGCGGACTTGTCCAGGACGTGTTCGGCGGGTCGTTCTACGTGCAGGTCGTTTCCAAAGCTCTTCTCGGTTTTTTGATCGGGACCTTCAAGGAGAGCGTTTTCGGAACGGAGGAGAGCGTGGCTTTTATGGCGGTCTTTGTCGCGACCGTCACCAATTTTGTCCTGGAGGCGGTGATCCTCTTTTTCTTTTTCGGGAGACCGTTCGCCTCGCCGCTCATCCTTGTGGGCACCCTTATCATCTCCTGTATATATAACAGTCTGCTTGCGCCCCTGTTCTACCCGATAGTGAAGCTTACCTCCAGATCGGTCATGGAATAAACGATGGACAGGGAAAATCAATCCAGGCTTTTTATAACATGCCTCTTTATCATTTTCATCGTTCTGTTCGGACGGCTCTGGCAGCTCCAGGTGCTTGAATACTCAACGTATTCCGCGCTGTCAAAGGAGAACGCCACAAGGACGATCCCCATGCTGGCTCCCAGAGGGATAATTTACGACAGGCACGGGAAGGTCATTGTTGAGAACAGGGCGATATTTTCCGTTTACCTGTTCCCGGGCAGCTTCGACGATGAGGATGAAATGAAAACAGTGCTGTCATCCGTTTCGCGCATAGTCCAGATCCCCCAGGACAAGATACTGAAAAAGATAAACGAGAACAAATCGCGGACGTTCGAGCCGATCCTGATAAAAGATGATCTTTCCATAAGGACCGTTACCGCCCTTGAAGAAAGGCAGTACAGCCTTCCGGGAATCGTGGTCAATGTCAGGCCGGTAAGATATTATCCTTACAAGAACCTCGCGGCCCAAGTCCTGGGCTACGCGGGCGAGATAACGAAGGACGAACTCAGCTACATGCATGAGCAGGGATATAACCTGAAGGACATAATCGGCCAGGAAGGGATCGAGGATACTTACGATAAATACCTGCGGGGAGTGAACGGAGGCCAGCAGCTGGAGATAGATGTTGCCGGACGTCCGGTAAGGACAGTGGGAGCTCTTGAACCCGTTCCCGGATCGGACATAAGGCTGACGCTGGACCTGGACCTGCAAAAACTCGTCGAGAAGAACCTGGAGGGAAAGCGCGGCGCGGTCATAGTTATGGATCCGAGGAACGGCGAAATACTTGCCATGGCAAGCCATCCAAGCTATGACCCGAACATCTTTGCCGCGCCTCTGGACAAGCGCGAATGGGAGAGGATGGATAAAGAAGAGCACCCATTCCTTAATAGGGCTATCTCCACTTATCCGCCGGGCTCAACTTTCAAGGTAGTGAATTTATCCGCCACCCTTCAGGAAAAGACGGCGACCCTGGATGAGACGTTCGATTGCAAAGGATATTTTATTTTAGGGAATCGGAAAGCGATGTGCTGGATCTCAGCATATCCTAAAAAAATGCACGGCAAGATGACCATATTGGAGGGACTTGTTAATTCGTGCGACGTGGTTTTTTACAATCTAGGATTAAGGAATGGCCCGGAACTTCTATCAAAATACGCGAAGGCTTATGGTCTGGGCACCCGCACGGGAATAGATCTTCCGGGTGAACTTGCCGGCGTGGTCCCCGATGCGGAGTGGAAGAAGAGCGTTTACAATGACGTCTGGGTGAAAGGCGATTCCATCAATTACGGGATCGGTCAGGGTTTTCTTATAGTTACGCCGCTTCAGATGGCTAACGTATACGGCACCATAGCCGTCGGCAAGAGATACGTTCCGCACGTTCTGCTTGATGTAAAATCCAGGGATGGCAGGTATATCTATAAGTATAAACCCGCGGAGATGGGCGGCATTCCGTTATCGGCTGAGAACGCTGCTTTGCTCAGGGATACTATGAGGCAGATAGTGAAGCGCGGCACGGGCATCGCAGCCGAGGTCAAGGACATGCCGGCGGCGGGCAAGACCGGGACCGCGGAGAATCCCGGCAAGGCCCATGCGTGGTTCATTTGTTTCGCGCCTTACAGCTCTCCCGAGGTCGTGATCGCTTCATTTGTCGAGCACGGCGAACACGGCGACCATGTCACCGCTTACATAGCCCGGGAGATACTTAAGTGGTACAGGGATAATGCTTATAATAAGGAAGAGAAGAATAAATTAACAATTAACAATGACACAATGAACAACAAGGAATATATTTAATAATATGTTGCCGAAGGCAACACGACGTTGTTAATTATTAATTGAGAAATTGTTAATTGTGTGATATAATTTTGCCTCGTTTTGTTGCCCCGAAGAATAGATCCACGGGGCGGGGAGAATTAAATTGGAAAAAGTTGAGTTAGAAGCAAAGGAAAGGGAAAAGACCGGGAGAGCACACTCCCGCAGAGCAAGGATAGCCGGGATGATACCCGCTATCGTTTACGGGCAGGGAATGGATTCCCTTTCCATCGAAGTGAACACCAAGCAATTCGCGAAGATAATCACTTCAAAAGCGGGGCGCAACATCATTATTACTCTTAAGGTCGCCGGTGACGGCAAGGTCCAGAACATCCCCGTCCTGGCGCATGAGATATTAATAGACGCGATCAAGGACAACATAGTGCATGTCGATTTCTATAAAATAAACATGGAAGAAGCGATAAAGGTAAAGGTCCCGGTCATCCTTCAGGGAGAATCTACCGGCGTAAAACTTGACGGAGGCATCCTTGTGCACGGGCTCAGAGAAGTGGAAATTAAATGTCTGCCCGCCAATATCCCTGATAAGTTCGTGCTGGATGTTACCCCCTTAAAGATCGGCGGCGGGCTCCATGTGTCAGACCTTAAGCCGGAAAAGGGAGTGGAGGTCGTAACTATTCCCACGGAAATTCTGGTGACGATCGCGGCGCCGGCCAAGGAAGAAGAAGTTATTGCTCCTGTTGTGGCTCCGGAAGTTACGGGCCAGGCAGTACCGCCCACAGCGCCTGGCGCAGCACCAGCTGCGGGGGCGGCTCCCGCCGCTAAGGAAGCAGCGCCTGCAAAAGGTGCCGCCGCGCCTGCCGCTAAAGAAGCAGCGCCAGCTAAAGGTGCGCCTGCTAAAGCTGCCGCTCCGGAAGCAAAAAAGAAATAATTATTTAATCACAGATATTCTTACCTCACCCCAAAGTATATTGGTGTCATAATCTACTTTAGTTTATTCTTTGCCCCCCTCTCCTTATTAAGGAGAGGGGTCGGGGGTGAGGATGCAAGTTCCGCGGTTATTCTCACGATATATAGATTGGCGCAAAAAGCGCGGATTGACTTTTTATCCCTTGAAGTATATTATTTTCATTTAAAGGGGTGGATCATGGGCGAAGATTTGAATACATCTGCAGGATCCCTTCACCCGGGAAGGCCGGTCATATGGCCTACAGGTAAACCAACTTCAACATCATCTGCACCTCAAGCTTCCGCGGGAGCTCAAGCTTCTGCGGCAGCTAAAACTCCCTCAAAAGTTGCTCCTACTCCTCAGGAGATCGCACAGATTCAAGCCGCCGCGCAAGCGCTTGAGAGAGGACAGGTAGCCCGTCAATATACGCAGGCGGACCTGAAGGAGCTGCTTCTTTCACAGAACATCGCGGACACCGAGGCTAACGAAAAGCTCGCGACCGCCATGCTTCGCTACGGAGTGGAAGTCTCAAAATCGAATTTCACGAAACTCGCGACAATGATCGGGTCCGATGCGAGCCAGACGACCCAGGAAGCCGCGATACTTCTTCTGATGAAAGGGATAGATTCCCCCGCTGCGGCAAAAGCTTTGAGCAGCTTTTTGTCCGATAACCCGCAGCTTGCCGCACAGCTTACATCCCTGAAAGGGAACGTTTCAGACCTTCTTACCGCGCTCTCCATGGGACAGGGGATCATAAACGACCAGATGGCCGCAAAGCTGGCTGCTGTGCTTGCACAATTCGGCACGGAAATGGATAACGTCCCCGGGAAATATAAATTCTCAGGGAAAGGCTCGATGGGCAGGGCCGAACTTTCGTCTGACCTGAGGGCGCTTAAAGCGCTGCTCGACGGCCTGCCGGAGAAGGAAAACCTTCCCGACAGCGCGGAAGGGCAGATCATCGAATCAAATATCAACGCGACCTCGAACAGGCTCGACCAGATGATACAAAGCGTGGTCTCACAGGCGATGCTTTCAAAACAATCCTCCAAGCCCGAGATGAATTATTCTTATTATCAGATACCGAACGCTTTGGTGAAACCTCAGACAACGGTCGATCTGATAGTTAAGAGGAGCGACAAGGAGGGCGGGAAAAAGATCGATCCCCAGGACACTCAGATAATAATGTCGCTTGAAACGCTGAACATGGGCCGTGTCGCGGTGAAGATGACCATTAAAGGGAAGAACGTCGATTTCCTGTTCAACACGCAGAATGACGAAGTGAAATCTTTGATCGCCAAAAATTCGAAAGAGCTTGCCAGCTCAGTCTCGGGTAAAGATTTTTCCGTCCCGAAGATCCAGGTAAACGTGAACCCTTCGATGTGCGCTATAAAGCCTTTCCTGATACCTTTTCTTGGAATCGAGGATCTAATGAAGATAGATGTGAGCGCGTGATGGCCGAGAAAGAGAAGCCGATCCCGGGTAAAAGAACCGCTGTCGCGATGCGGTATGATGTGGAATCGGACAAAGCACCGCTGATACTTGCTTCCGGTCGCGGAGCCGTGGCGGATGAGATACTTCGCATAGCCGATGAGAACAAAATACCTCTTTACGAGAACAGGCAATTGGCGACTATGCTCGCAAAATTGGAAATTGACTCGGAGATCCCCCCTCAGCTCTACGTTCTGGTCGCCGAAGTTCTTTTCTTTGTTTATAAGCTTGACAAGATGGCAGAGAAAAGAGAAAAGCTGGTCCAAAGGATAAAAGAACAAAAATAAACCCCTTGATTTTTCCGTAATCTTGCGTATAATTTTCATGGTAAACCTCTCTGCCTACTCGCTTTGCTGCGGGATGGCAGGCCCCGTAAGAATGCGTCGCATCTCTACGGGGCAGGCAGTGCGGTTAGGAGTTGATAACGTGGTGAACGATAAGATCCTTGAAGTTGGAGGGGCAGGGATTGACGGAGCGGACGCACAGGTAAAGGCTCTGATGAACAACATAGTTAACTCCGAGACCCCGGGATTCAGGAAATCCGATGTTGTTATCAAGTCTTTTCCTACTTATTTGGAAGAAGCCCAGCTAAGATCATCCACGCAAGTGCCGCAAGTTGAAGGCATACATTACGATCAAACCCCCGGAACGCTCCTGCGAACGGGAAATAAAACGGATCTTGCTATAGGAGGCGAAGGGTTTTTTGTTATTGACACGCCTTATGGTGAAGGCTACACAAGAGATGGAAGGTTCACACTGGACCAGAATGGCAAGCTTGTTACGGTTGCAGGCAACTTTCCTGTTGAAGGGATCTCGGGACAGATCATCGTGAATCCCGGCGACGATATAGAATTTACGGTAGATGGAAAAGTAAGGGTGAATGAGCAGGAACTAAATACGATAAAGGTGGTTAAATTTCCGGATATGTCCGCCTTAACTCCCATAAACGGATCAACTTTTAAAGCCAGCGATCAGGCGGAAAGGGAGATAAATCAAACGCCGCGCATCGTCAGCGGTTACGTTGAAGCATCTAATACGAATCTCATAGAAGAATATATGAATATGATCTATTTATCCAGGGTTTACGAAGTCGATTCGAAGGTGGTTGCCAACAGGGAAGCCATGTTGTCAAAAGCCGTAGAAATGGGGAAGGCAGCACAATAAAAGCGCCTTGAGGGGTGCCAGCGAAGCGCAGGGTCAAGTTGAGAGGCTTTAGCCGCTCAGCGTTCACCCCGCCAATTGGGCGGGGTAAAGGAGGTTGAAAGAATATGTTTGAACCGCTTTATGTCGCCGCTACGGGGATGAATGTTTTTGAAGATGAGATGGTTGATATAACGAACAATCTTGCGAATGCCAGCACGGTCGGGTTTAAAAAGGGCAGGGTTGAAAAAGAAAGTCTTTATACTATCGAGAGAACTTTTCAGTCTGAGCTGAGGGACCAGATGCTCAAACAGGGGATCGCGCCGTCATTCGGGCCGACGGAGTACGGGAGCGGCGTGCGCGTTGCCGCGGCATCCAAGGATTTTTCGCAGGGCACGATCGAGACCACGAACAATGCGCTTGACATAGCGATCCAGGGGAATGGCTTTTTCCAGTTCAGCATGCCCGACGGCACCTTTGCTTATGGAAGAGCGGGCAACCTGCATGCCGACAATGAAGGGAATCTGGTCGATCCGAACGGCCGCAAGCTCGAACCCGAGATCGTGCTTCCCGAGGGAACGACAAAAGTGATAATCAAGCAGGATGGAACGGTACTGGCTTCCGTTAACAATAGCATCGATACTCAGGAGGTCGGACAGATCGCCCTGGTGAAATTCTTCAACCCTGCCGGATTGAAAAGCATCGGACAGAATATGTTCGTTGAGACAGAAGCTTCCGGAACGCCGACGATCGGGGTCGCCAATCAGGAAGGATTCGGCTCCATAAATCAGTATGCTCTTGAAAATTCAAATGTTGATGTTATATCCGAGATGATGCGCATGGTCATGCTCCAGAGAGTATTTGATACGGTCTCGAAAGCTGTTCAGAGCTATGACGGCATGCTGGCGTCAGTGGACAAGATGAAATCGTAATTAGGCCCGGTTTTCTTAGGGAGATTAAAGAATGGCAAAAAAAGTCCTATTATTTATTTTTTTATTGGCTCTGGCAGGCAGTGCCGGATTTGGAGCTTCTGTTCCCAATGATGTCCCGGGCAGGATGACAAAGGCCATTATCAGCTGTCTCATCGCCAAGGATCCGAGCTACTCCGGCAGGAAGATCGAAGTGACTTATAAATACGCGGACAAGATATTCAGGGACCTTAAAGCGCGCCAGGGCAAGGTCACTTTTGCGATCGCCGAACTATACCCGGATTTCAAGCCGATCGGGAATATCATTGTGCCGGTCCAGGTGATCGTTGATGATGTTCCGAAGGAAAAGATATTCCTTAGAACAAAGGTGTCCGTTTATGATGGGATCGTTGTCGCTAAAAAGCGTTTAAAGAGAGGGGATATTCTGTCAAGCGCTGAAGCCGGAATGGAAGAAAGGGATGTTGCGGTGCTGAATCAGGATGTGATCAAGGATGTGAACCTTGTCCTCGGCAGGGAAGTGAAAACATTTGTGACAAGCGGGAATCCTATTTACAGCTGGATGATAAGGGAAAAACCGTTCGTGAAGAAGAACGAAAAGGTCAAAATCATCGCGGCCTATGAAAATGTCTTTGTGTCGGCTGACGGGATGTCGCTGGAGGACGGCAATATGGGTTCCGAGGTCAAGGTCAAGAACGCGTCCTCCGGCAAGGAAGTTATAGGCGAGGTTACGGGAACGGGAGAGGTAACAGTTAGATGATGAGAATAATGCTGAGATCGAAGCTTCACAGATTGACCGTTACGGAGACGAACATCAATTATGAAGGAAGCATAACAATAGACAAACGCTTGATCAGGAGCGCCGATATTTTGTCGGGAGAAAGGGTACAGGTCGTAAATATAAATAACGGCGAGAGATTCGAGACTTATGTTATCGAGGGAGGGGATGGTGTCGTGTGTTTGAACGGCGCCGCTGCGCGTCTCGCGACCCCCGGAGATAAAATAATAGTCATCGCGTATGCGATGGCCGATGAAAACGAGGTTAAAAGCATAAAACCAAAGGTCATATTGGTCGATGAAAGGAACAGGGCAAAATGAGGAATCTTAAGCTCTTAAGCGCGTTGATCCTGGCTGTTGTCATTCTGTCTTATGGTTTTGCTTATGCCGATTCGATCTGGGACAAAACCAGCTCTTCACCATATTCTGTCAGCAAGGCATTCAAGGTGGGGGATGTCATAACTGTTTTTGTCCTTGAGTCAACATCGGCGGCGCAAAAGGCCGGTACCAACACGAATGCGGACGACAGCTTGAGCCTCGCTTTCAGCTCAAACCTTGCCGCCTTTTATCATCCTGGCAAAGCGATCACCGGTTCGGGCGGGAACACTTATAAAGGACTTGGCGATACTTCCAGGACAAGCAATGTGACCGCAAAGATCGCGGCGGTCGTGGTGAAAGTGCTGCCGAACAGCAATCTCTTGATCGAGGGGGAACACAAGGTCGCGGTCAATGATGAGGTGCAGACCATAAAGATATCCGGTATGGTACGTCCGATGGATGTAAGCCTGCAGAACACGGTTTATTCTTATCAGGTGGCGGGAGCCGATGTCTCAGTTAAAGGGAGCGGGGTTGTCGGGGATGTGGAAAGCCCGGGCGTTGTTAGTCGCTTCCTCAATTGGTTGTTCTAAAATGAAGAGCTGTAAAATTAATGCGCAAAAGTCAATATCGCCTGCCTGCCGGCAGGCACGGCGATCCATAAGCCGGAGCTTATTTTTCGTGCTTTTCACTTTCGCGTTTTTCTTTTTGGCTTTTGGTCTTGCCTTTGCGGCGTCGCCTGCCGTGAGGATGAAAGATATAGCGCATGTGCTTGAAGCCAGGGACAATCAGCTGATGGGATTCGGGCTTGTTGCGGGGCTGAAGAACAGCGGAGATTCCTTTCAAACGCAATTCACGAAACAGGCGCTTACCAACCTTCTTTCCAGGATGGGGATCGCTCCTCAAGACAAAGAATTCAGGTCAAAAAATGTCGCCTCGGTCATGGTGACGGCAAAACTACCTCCTTATTCACCGGTCGGACAAAAAATTGACGTTGTTGTTTCTTCTCTGGGAGATGCAACAAGCCTTCAGGGAGGGACCCTTCTTATGACGCCGCTGATGGGTGCGGATGACGATGTGTATGCCGTTGCTCAGGGGCCGATCGCAGTGGGTTTTTCAGGCATGGAAGGCTCTGATGTAACGCCGGCTGAGAAAAGACAAACGGACGTCGGCAGGATCGTGAACGGAGCGATAGTGGAGCGTGAAGTCCCGGTTTCTATTGATCAGAACTATGTAACTGTTGTGATCGACAAGCCTGATTATACGACCGCGTCGCGGATCGTTAGCGCTATGAGGCAGGCTGGAATAAGCGCGAGGGCAAGAGATGCCGCCACAATAATAGCTTCAAAGGAAGCAAGTCAGGACATGGTCGATTATATTTCCACGATCGGAAATTTGACCATAGTGCCTGATGCGGTCGCCCGCATAGTGATTAACGAGATAACGGGAGTGGTGGTCATGGGAGAGAACGTGAAGATCGCGCCGGTTGCGGTGTCATATGGGGATGTGAACGTGACCGTATCGTCCGGAACGGCTGAAGCAACGCTTTCCGATATAGTCTCAGCCTTGAATGCGGTCGGGATCAAGCCAAAGGACCTGGTGGCGATCATTCACGCGATCAAATCATCCGGAGCGATCTCGGCTGATGTAGAGGTGATGTAAGTGGATTCATATATAACAGGCATTGATCCTTTGTATGCGATCGGCTCGAACATCAATTTGAACAGGGTCAATACAAAGGCTGATGCGGGGCGCGAATTTGTTTCCATCTTTGTATCGCAGATATTAAAAGAGGTATTCAATAACCAGAGCGCCATGTTCGGGAAAGAAGGAACGCTTGGGGCTTTCTCGGACAACCTATACAATGATATCCTTGTGGCAAAGATCTCCAGTGAGATCGCTAAGACCAAATCGTTCGGATTTGATAAACTGATCGCGGGCATAAAATAATGGCAATTAAAAAGAAAGCCGCCAACACCGTGGCACAGAAACAGGAAGATATGCCGATCAAAATGGCTGAGATGTACATGCCTCTTGTCCATTCGATCGCTTCGGTTGTCTCAAATAAAGGGCTTCCCCCAAGCATTGATTACAATGATCTGGTCGCGGACGGGACCGTAGGGCTGATGAAGGCATGGAAGAGTTTTGACCCGGGCCGCGGGGTTAAATTCGAGACATATGCTTCATACAGGATAAGGGGGGAGATACTGGACGGATTGAAGAATTACAACCCCGTGCCTTACAGGGTGCAGGTAATGATAAGAGATGTCGCAAAAAGAGGCTACTCAGCGATAACCGGCAAGAAGAAACTGGAGGAAGAAGAGAGTTACGAAAAAAAAGAAATATCCGAAGAGGAATTCAAGAACGCCATAACCAAAATAAGAAAGATCGTATCCGCTTCAGCGCTCATGTATTTGATGTCGCTCGAATCCGCCCAGGAAGCCGGCGTTGAGATCAACGTGTCATCAGAAAAAACACCTGCGGAAGAAGTTGAATTCGCCGAGCTAAGAGCGAGGCTTAAAAATTCCTTGATGGAACTTCCGGACCTTGAGCAAAAAGTCATTGACCTGTTCTTTAACCGCGACATGAGCCAGAAGGATATTGCGTCAAAAATGAAGCTATCAAGGAGCAAGGTGAACAGGATCATCGGAAGGACCGTGGTCTTCCTGAGGGAGAAGCTGAAATAATGGCGATGGAAATCTTTGATGATACATTTGTAAGATTACAGCAGAGCATTAACAAGGCGACGATGAAGCAGTCTGTTATCGCGCAGAACATTGCCAACGTCAATAATCCCAGCTATGAAGCCCTTGAATTTAACGATGTGTTGAATAAGGCCGTGAAAAGGGCGAACAAAAAGGTGGTCCTTGAAGAGGAAATGGCTGACCTATCGAAGAATTCGCTTGAACACTCAGCTTACGTGAAACTTCTCACGTTAAAAATGAGCGTCCTGCACACAGTGACAACTCAAGGGAAGAAGTAAATGCACAGCAACAGGGAGGCGATGCATAATGGGGCTTGATCAGGCGTTAGATATAAGCGTTTCCGCAATAAACACGAACCGGATCTATATGGAGATGATTTCAAGCAATTTAGCGAACATTAACACGACAAGGACGGCGCAGGGCGGCCCATACAGGAGAAAGATCCCTGTATTGAGCGAAAAGCCGCTTCAGTTTTCGGAGTCGTTATCTGCCGCAGAACAAAAGCTATCCGGCGGCATTGAAATTAAAGAAATAGTTGAAGACCCGACCCCTTTTCAAAAAGTGTTCAATCCGGGACATCCTGACGCGGACAAAGAAGGGTTCGTCTCGCTTCCAAACGTGTCCCTGGCAAAAGAAATGGTTGACATGGTTTATGTGGAAAAGGTTTATGAGGCGAATATAACCGCATTTGAAACGACAAAAAGCATGGCAAAGGAAACCATATCTATACAATGAACAAGGAGGGGATGAGTAATGGTTAATTCACCTATAACTCCTATATCTTTAGCGCAGGTTGCAGGTCCCGCGACCGTGCCGACGGTAACGGCAACCCCCGGGGGGCCGGCTCAGACGGAAAACATCTTTGACCAGGTGCTCGGACGCGCCGTTGATGCTTTAAATAGCGTTTCAGATTCGGAAATAAACGCGAACAAACTTATCGACCAATATCTTGCAGGAAAGGTGGAACTCTCCGACGTTATGGTCGCGACTTCGAAGATGACGATCGCTGTTCAGCTTGCGGTTACGACCATAACATCGGCGGTAAGTACTTTTAACCAGATAACCTCAATGGCTATTTAGTGTAATGAAGTCGCATATATGAGAAGGATGGCACAATGGCAGAAGATGTAACACCCGCTTCGGGGGGCAGGCAGGTAATAATAATCGCAACTGTAATAGCAGTTGTTTTTTTTACAATTTTTATTTTTGGGTTGAGATCCTGTTCAACATCGCCCGATCAAGGGGCCGGAAAACCCAAACTTCCCTCCCAGGTGGTCATTTATTCAAACCTGGACCTGAAGGATTCAGCGCTGGTAATAACAAGGCTCAAGGAGCTGAAAATCCCCTATGAGATAAGGGATGAAGGCCATTCAATAGCCGTTCCAAGAGGCCGGGCCGATGATGCGCGGCTCGGGCTTGCGGAAAAAAATCTTCCCGCAGGCGGGACCATTGGATGGGAGATATTTGACCAGGCCAGACTTGGTGCGACCGACTTCGACAGGCGTATCCAGTTCATCCGCGCGATATCAGGAGAGCTTTCAAGGACAATAAACCGGATAAGCGCCGTTGAGGACGCAAGGGTCCAGATCGTGATACCCGAGACCAGTATGTTCCAGGCTACAACATCCCCTGTCACCGGGTCCGTTCTTCTAAAGTTAAAACCTGGAGAGATATTGACCAAGGGGCAGGTTAACGCCATCGTGCATCTTGTCGCGGGGAGCGTTGAGAATTTAAAGCCTGAAAATATAACCATAATAGACACGAACGGAACTATATTAACCGGAGGCGGCGCGGCAAATGAAAACATTGCGGCGAATGAAAATGTCGCGGCGACTGAAAATGTAACAGAAAACGTTCCTGCCGCTCCGGCAGAAACGGCGGCCACGCCAAAAGTTGAGGAAAATGCAGAAGTTGTTGTGGCAAAGGAAGAGGAAAAGGCAGCTCTGGGGATCCAGGCAAAGCTTGACCTTGAAAATTCATTGACAAGCAAGGTTCAGTCCCTGCTCAATAAGATTTTTCCTCCAAATATCGCGATCGCCAGGGTCAATGTCGATTCGATAAAAACAAGAAAGACCACGGTCCTTATCCTGGTAGATAAGTCCTTTAAAATGAACCCCTCCATAAAAAAATCCGCATTTGAGACCGTTTCAGCGGCGGTGGGTTATGACAGAGGCAGGGGTGACAAAATAATCATGAAGAGCGTTCCTTTTCGCGTGGGAGGGCCTGTACAGGCTCAAGCTCTGGGAGAGAAAAAGCTGGAATTATTTACTTTGGCTACTCTTAAAACGATATACCGGAAGTATGGCAGGGAATCTGCGATCGCGATCACCGTGCTTTTTGTGCTGGTCCTGTTCTCAATGTTCAGATCATTAGGAAAGGGTAAAGGGGGGCGTACTGTTGAGGAGGCTCCCGAAGAAGCGCCCGCCATAGAAGAAGAGCAACAAGAGGAAGGGATCCCTATAGTTGATCAGATGAAAGAGCTGGCGTCGAGAAATCCGGAACTTGTGGCGCAACTAATTAAATCGTGGGTTGAGGAGGAGGGGGCTTAGTGTTAAAAGGGCGCGAAAGAGCTGCTGCTGTCCTGTCGCTTCTGGGAGATGAACTTTCTCAGAAGATTCTTAAGTTATCTTCCCGAAAATGACGCTGTCGCAATAATATCCGCCTCCGAACAGTTAAAGACCCCTACAAAGCAAGTGTTGCTGGATGTCGTTTCTGAATTTAATGATTACATGGTGAATGCCCAGAAAGCGCCTGTCGAGGCGGTTAAAGAAGAAGGAATAAGCGAGGCACAGCCTGTCCCCTCTGCTCAACAGGGGACCCCGCTTGATATCATTTCCAGAGCTTCTGCTCAATCTTTGGCTAAAGCGCTTGAACCTGAGAGGCCGGAGATATCCGCATATGTCCTTTCACATCTTCCGGCCGAGAAGATCTATGAGATATTGAACCTTCTTAAAGAGAATAAAGATCTGGTTGAATCAAGGTTGCTGTCAATGAAGGATGTGCCTATTGCGAAAGAGATCGAAGATCAGGTATTGAAGAGCATATCCGAAAGGCTTACTTAATGGGCCTGATAAAAAAAGGGCACTTGATAGAAGCAGGCGTTCTTTATCTTACAGAACAGGCTCCTCAAGCTGAAGTTGAAGTTGAAGCAGCTCCTCCGCCGTCCACCGAAACTGAAATCCTGGAAACAATAGAAGCAAAAGAAGGCGAACTGAAAGGCGAGGAGCTGGTTGATTACGCTAAAGGCGAAGCGGAACAGATCTTAAAGAAGGCGATGCAGGAAGCGGAGGCAATAAAGGAGGATGCAAAGCGGTCGGGACTTGAAGGCGCGCAAAGGATCGCGGAAGAAACGGCGTCAGAAAAAGTAAAAGAAGCCCTGGAAACATTGAATCAGGCGGCGATAGAAAGAAAAAAGATCATAAAGGACGCGGAAAGCGAGATACTTCGTCTCGCCTTAAAGGTGGCTGAACAGATCATAAAATCAGAAGTGTCCCTTCACAGGGATGTGTCGTTGAATATCGTATCTGATGCGATAAGCAGGGTAAGCGACAGGGAACAGGTCATAATAAGGGTCAACAAGGATGATGTCGAAAACATTAAAAAAAACAAAGACCGGATCAGCAGCATCGTCGATGGGATAAAAAGTCTTTCCATCGTGGAGGACGCCGGGGTGGAGCCGGGAGGATGCGTGATCGAGACGAATCTTGGTTATGTCGACGCAAGAATATCCACAAAGATAGCCGCAATAGAAGAAGCCTTCCGAAAGGTAAAGTAAATGATCGACATGGATTTTGAAAAATACCACAGAGCAGTAGAGCGTGCAGACCTTGTCAAAGTCATTGGTAAGGTCGTTCAGGTCGTGGGTCTTATCATTGAAGCGCAGGTGCAGGGGGTATCCGTAGGGGACCTTTGCACGCTAAGAATCGGCAAAGGCGATGTCGAATCACATGCCGAGGTGGTCGGCTTCAGGGAGGGAAGGGTCCTGCTAATGCCTCTGGGCACAACTGCAGGGATCTCTCCCGGAAGCATGGTGATCGCGGCCGGTCATCCGCTCAAGGTCAAGGTAGGTCCCAAGCTTCTGGGCAGGGTCCTTGGCGGGCTGGGAGAACCGATAGATGATAAAGGGCCGGTCGAATATGAAACAGAGAATGCCCTTGATGCCGATCCCCCTGATCCCGTAAAAAGGCCCCGGGTGACCGAGGTTTTAAGGGTCGGCATACGGGCGATAGACGGGCTTCTTACCTGCGGAAGGGGGCAGCGTATAGGTATATTTGCGGGGTCTGGAGTAGGGAAAAGCACGCTTATGGGTATGATAGCCAGGAATGCCGAAGCGGATGTTAACGTGATATCACTTATAGGCGAACGCGGAAGAGAAGTAAGGGATTTCATCGAGGAATCTCTGGGGGATGAAGGATTAAAAAAATCCGTAGTGATCGTTGCCACATCCGACCAGCCGCCGCTCATCAGGCTGAAAGGCGCTTTCGTCGGGACGGCCATTGCCGAATATTTCCGCAACAAGGGCCTTAAGGTCATTTTGATGATGGATTCCGTGACAAGATTTGCCATGGCACAGAGGGAGATCGGCCTTGCCACGGGAGAGCCGCCGACCACAAGGGGATATACGCCGTCGGTATTTGCGCTTCTGCCGAGGCTTATGGAGAGGTCCGGCACGGCCGAGGTCGGATCGATAACGGCTTTCTACACGATATTGGTCGAGGGCGATGATTTTAATGAGCCCATTGCGGATCAATCGAGGTCGATCCTGGACGGACACATAATACTTTCAAGGGATCTGGCCGCGAAGAACCATTATCCCGCCATTAACATCCCGCAGTCGGTGAGCAGGCTCATGACGAATCTGGTCTCCGACGAACACAAGGAAGCGGCGGCGAAGCTGAGGGAGGTCCTTGCGAGACATGCGGAAGCGGAGGATCTGATAAATATAGGCGCTTACGTGAAGGGGAGCAACCCCAAGATCGATTATGCGATAAGTAAGATCGACGAGGTAAATGAATTCCTGAAACAGGGGACATTTGAGCAGGTCGACTATGAGGAAACGGTCGAGAGGCTGCTCAGTATATTTTATTGATCAAGGAGTAGTTTATGCCGCGCGAGCAAAAACCCGGAAAATTCAAATATTCTCTTGAGACCGTTCTTAAGGTAAGAGGAATAAGGGAACGCAAGGAAAAAGAGAGGTTCGCCGAAAAAGAAAGAGAATATAACACAGAAAAACTGAAGGAAGAACAGCTTGAGGAAGAAAAAACGGAAAAAGAGGGCGAACTGAAGCATATCATCAAGAAGGGGCCGATATCGGAATTCGAAAAAGTGCTCAGGCGGCACGCTCATCTCGGGGTCTTGAGGAAGGATATCGACGAACAGATAGAAAAAGTGATAGATGCTTCTAAGCGTCTCGAGACGCAGAGGGCAAAGCTAGTTGAGTCGATGAAGGAAAGGAAGATCATGGAAAAGGACAAGGAGCATAAGCTGAGTGATTATGATATTATGATGAAAGACCTGGAGATCAAGTTCCTTGATGAAATAGCTACTGAGCGTTTTAAACGGGGGCTTTAGCTACCCGGCCCGCCTTCAGGCACTTGGTGCAGACATATTTTTTCATTATTTTATTGCCGACCAGAATTCGGACATGCTGCAGATTCGGCCGCCACAGCCTTTTTGACTTTCTGTTCGAATGGCTTACTTTGTTGCCGACACTTGGCTTTTTCTTGCAAACAAAACAAATTCTCATGGGGCACAGTCTACCATAAGAGCCATAATATTTCAACTAGCTATGAACATGAGAGATTATACCCCATAATAAATTATGGGGAATGATGTTGGCCAATAGTTTCCCTATTCCCCACATTTGAATGTGGGGTGTTTTACGTTAGTTATATGATAAAATTGAGGTCCCTTATGCAAAACATCCTTGTTAGGTACCTCAAAGGCGTGGGGCCGAAACTGGCCGAAATGCTGTCAAATATCGGCGTTGAGACGGTGGATGACCTGATATATTACTTTCCCCGCGAATACGAGGACAGAAGCAACCCCGTACCCATCGCGAAACTTGTGCCCGGCAGGGAAGCTATAATAAAAGTCGAGATAGTCAAAGTGTCCGGCTCGCGCACAAAAAGGAATTTCTCGATAATAAAAAGCGTCGTCAAGGATGCTTCCGGCAGCATCAAGGTCATCTGGTTCAACCAGCCGTATCTGGTGAGGATCCTTAAACCCGGAGTTTCCCTGTTCATATCGGGGAAACTTGATAGGGACCAATATTCAAGTGAGATGCTGTTCGTCCCCCGGAACTTTGATGTGATCGGCGAACTCAACAAGAACGACCTCATAGTCCCTATATACAGCCTTACCGAAGGTATAACCCAGAAGTTCTTGAGGCGTATCATAAAGGGCGCCCTTGAGCAGCGGCTGAATGAGATCGTTGATCCCTTGCCTGACTTCATCATAAAAAAATTCAAGCTGCCTCCTCTTCACGGATCTATTTCCGCGCTCCATTTCCCTTCGGATATGGGCAAGGTTTCCGTTTCAAGGCGCCGTATCGCATTCGATGAGCTTCTTATTTTCCAGCTCGGCCTTCTTTACAGTAGAAAGCAAATTGACGGGATCGCTGGTATGTCTTTTGACCCGGAGGGTGGGATGGTAGATAAGTTCAAGAAGATCTTGCCGTTCTCATTTACAAAAGCCCAGCAAAGGGTCCTTGAGGACATTGTGTCCGACATGAGATCCAAAAAAGTAATGAACAGGCTCCTTCAGGGGGATGTGGGTTGCGGCAAGACGGTGGTCGCGCTCTATGCGATGGTCATTGCTGTTCAGAGCGGATATCAGGCAGCTATCATGGGCCCGACCGAAATACTCGCGAACCAGCATTTCAATAAGATCAAAGATCTAGTCAATGATATCGGTATCGAAGTGTTTTTGTTGACCGGGACCAAGCATGGCTTAAGGAAGGAAATGTTCGAAAAACTCGATAAGGGAGAACCGCTGATAATCGTAGGTACTCATGCTTTGATCGAAGACCCCGTGAGGTTCGGCAAGCTGGGCCTGGTCGTGATAGATGAACAGCACCGGTTCGGGGTTGAACAGAGAGCTAAACTGCGTCAAAAAGGGGAGAACATCGATCTGCTCGTCATGACCGCGACCCCCATCCCAAGAACGCTCGCGCTTACATTATATGGCGACCTTGACAGGTCGGTCATCGATGAAATGCCGCCCGGAAGGACAAAGATCGTTACGAGATACGTTCGAGACAAAGAAAGGCCCAGGCTCTATGAGTTTTTAAGGGGACAGATCGCGGCCGGACGCCAGTCTTATGTCGTATGTCCCCTGGTGGAAGAATCGGAGAAGATCGATCTCAAGGCCGCGACGGAAGAGGCGGAGGTCCTGAAAAAGACATTTCCCGGATACAGGATCGGACTTATTCACGGACGAATGAAAGGGGAGCAGAAGGACAAGGTAATGAAGGATTTTCTTAGCGGAAAGATAAATGTCCTTGTCTCAACTACCGTGATAGAAGTGGGGATAGACGTCCCTAATTCAACCATCATGATCATCGAACACAGCGAACGTTTCGGGCTGTCCCAGCTTCACCAGCTTCGCGGCAGGATAGGAAGAGGAACAGAGCAATCGTACTGCTTCCTGACGGGATATCCGGCCAGCGATACGGCAAAAGCGAGGATAGACGCAATGCTTCGCACGACGGACGGCTTCAAGATAGCCGAGGAGGACCTAAAACTCAGAGGCCCCGGCGAGTTTTTGGGCGTTCGCCAGTCGGGTTTGCCAAATTTCCGCGTAGCTGATATAATCAAAGATGAGGAGATCATAAGAGAAGCCAGAGAAGCGGCTTTAATGCTGATACAGCAGGGCTTTTCTCCTCAGAGTTTCAACATAAAAGTTTGGGGCAATAAGCTAGAGTGAGAGTAATAGCCGGACTCGCAAAAGGTAAAAAGCTGCGTTATCCAAAGCTTTCGAAGGACAAGAGGCTGCGTCCGTTGACGGGAAGGGCAAAAGGGGCCCTTTTTAATATTCTTGTCAGCAAAAATCCGGACGCCAGGTTCCTTGATCTGTTCGCGGGGACGGGATCCGTCGGGATCGAGGCTCTGTCCCGCGGAGCCGGTCTTGCTATCTTTGTGGAGTTTGACCTGAAAACGGTCCAGATATTGAGAGAAAATCTCGACCTAACGGGTTTTACGGACAGGGCAGAAGTATATTGCCTTGATGTCATTAAGGCAATAAAGATAATTGATAAGGCCAAAGGCAAATTTGACATAATATTCATCGGGGCTCCGTACGGAAGCCCGATGCTTGAAGAAACACTTAAGGCTCTGGCGGCAGCGGATATAGCGGACAGCAAAGCTGTCGTGGTGGCCGAACACAGTGCGAGGGACAAGGTTTCGGATGAATACGGAAAGCTGGTAAAGTTCAGGGATTCCAGATACGGGGACACGGTTCTATCGTTTTATAGCCTCACCCCTAACCCCTCTCCATGAAATGGAGAGGGGAAAAATAGGCTGAAGTTATGTTTCCCTTCTCCACAAAGTGGAGAAGGGATAGGGATGAGGTAGGAAGGCATAGATGAAGATAGCAGTTTATCCGGGCAGTTTTGACCCGGTAACAAATGGGCATGTTGATATAGTCGAGAGAGCCGCCAAGATATTCGATCTCGTCTATGTGGCTATCATAGCCAACCCCGAGAAAACCCCTTACTTTGACATTGATGAAAGAAAAGAAATGTTGAGAGCCGCTGTCCGCCATATAAAAAAAGCAAAGGTTGACAGTTTCAATGGCCTTCTTGTTGATTATGCCGCATCAAAAAGGGCATGCTCGATAGTAAGAGGCCTCAGGGCGGTATCTGATTTTGACTATGAATTCCAGATGGCCCTTACGAACCTGAGGATGTGTCCCGAAATAGAGACGATCTTCATCATGACCGACTATAAATACTCGTATCTCAGTTCAAGTCTGGTGAAACAGATCGCTTCCCTCGGGGGAAATGTTTCAGGGCTTGTTCCAAAGACTGTATTAAATAAGCTGAAAAAAACTCCGGCGCTATACCGGGGCTTGTCCCGACCGTAGTGTCGGGGAAGGGGAGGGATATAATATGGAAATACTGGGCCTTCTTGATACCCTTGAATCCATGATACTGGAGGGATTTAGGATACCTCTCACAAGGAAAACGATAATAGACGAGGAAAAGGTCCTTCAGGTGGCGGATAAGATAAGGTTGGTCGCGCAGGGCGGAGGGGAGCTTGTAAAGAAAGCGATAGATAAGAGGACCGTGCCGCCAAAGCAGGAAACAATTGAATTTGTCGAAGCTCGAAAAGAAATGGAAAAGGTGAAAGAAGGGCTTCCTGTCACGGCTGACAGCGAAGATAAAGCGACCGAGATCATTGAAAACGCATATAAGATCGCGAAAGAAGTGCGTATGGGAGCGGACAAATATGCCGATGAGGTCCTCTCTAACCTGGAAGTGACTTCCAGCAGGATCTTGAGGTCCGTGAAAGCGGGAAGGTCAAGGCTCGGGAGGTTCGTAACAGGCACATCAACACAGGAAACAAAGCGGGAAGAATAGCGGATAAGGGGTGACGAATAAGGTGATGAATCGTTTGGACGGCCGCCGTCCCGATGAACTGAGGAAAATAACGATAACGAGGAACTATCTGAAATATCCGGATGGCTCTGTGCTTATCGAATGTGGGGATACAAAGGTCATCTGTACGGCTATTGTTGAAGAAAGCGTTCCGAACCATCGCAAGGGTTCAGGTGGCGGCTGGATATCCGCGGAATATGCAATGATCCCCGGCTCCACCGCTGAAAGAGTTCCCAGAGATACTCATTTTGGTAAGGTGAAGGGCAGGTCGCTTGAAATACAGCGGCTTGTAGGGAGGGCATTAAGAGCTGTTGTTGACCTTGAAGCTATCGGGGAGATATCCTTTTTGATCGATGCGGATGTTATCCAGGCGGACGGAGGAACAAGGACGGCTTCGATAACAGGTTCTTTTGTCGCGCTATATGATGCCGTTAGCAAAGCTCTGGCAAAAGGACAGATCAAGAAGAACCCGATCAAGGAATTTCTGGCGGCTACATCCATTGGAGTGGTGGGAGGGAGCAGATATCTCGACCTGAATTATGAAGAGGATTCCCGTGCGGATGTGGATATGAACCTGGCAATGACCGAATCAGGGAAATTCGTTGAAGTCCAGGGAACGGCCGAGCAGATCCCTTTTGCCAGAAAAGCGCTTGATGAGATTTTGGACCTTGGGGCGGAAGGAATTAAGCACCTCATATCTATTCAACATAAGGTTTTGGGGGTATAAACTATGAAAATATGCGTTATCGGTACCGGATATGTAGGGCTTGTTACCGGAGCTTGCCTGGCAGGCCTTGGGAATGAAGTTATCTGCGTCGACAAGGACAAAACAAGAGTTACCAGCCTGCAAAGGTCCATTATTCCTTTTTATGAACCGGGATTGAAGGAGCTGGTTTTAAAAAATCAAAGAGCAAAGCGCATCATGTTCACAACGAACATAAAGGACGGAGTCGGGAAGTCAGAGATCGTTTTTATCGCTGTCGGGACTCCGCCCAGAGAAAGCGGCGAAGCGGACGTATCCGCCGTTATCAATGTGGCTGGCCAGATCGCGTCAACCTTCAAGTCTGATGGAAAGATGGGCAGGAAATTCAAGGTGATCGTGAACAAGAGCACCGTTCCGGTCGGCATGGGGGACATCGTCACGAAGATATTGATCAAGAAAGGCGTATCGGATAAGAATTTTGCTGTTGTATCGAACCCCGAATTTTTGAGAGAAGGGACAGCTGTATCCGATTTTATGTCGCCGGACAGGATAGTGATCGGCGCGCCGAACAGCAGGGCTTTCAATGTCATTACGGAGCTTTACCGTCCGCTGAACGCGCACATGATCTTTACCACCGTGAAGAGCGCAGAGCTCATAAAGTACGCTTCAAATTCATTCCTTGCGACAAAGATCTCTTTCATCAATGAAATAGCGAATATCTGCGAAGAGGTCGGCTCGGATGTTGTTGAGGTCGCTTACGGCATGGGACTGGATAAGCGCATAGGCAGGGAATTTCTGAATGCCGGCATCGGCTACGGAGGTTCTTGTCTGCCAAAGGATGTTTCTGCGCTGATCCATCTCGCAAAAGCGAACGGATACGATCCCCAGATATTGGTCGCCGTGAACAGGACGAACGAGGAACAGAGAAAGAAGATCGTTGAAAAAATGGAAGGTGTTTTGAAATCGCTGAAAGGCAAGACCATCGGAGTGCTCGGGCTTTCATTCAAGCCCGAAACCGACGATCTCCGTGACGCGCCGTCGATCGAGATCATACAGGAACTTCGAAGCAGGGGAGCAAAAGTAATGGCATACGATCCGGTAGCCGCGGTCAAAGCAAAGAAGTTCCTGGATGGCGTTGTTTTTTGCGATACCGCATATGACGCCGTTAGGAAAGCGGATGCGGCCATTGTCACGGCCGAATGGGGGGAGTTCAGGGAACTGGACATGGACAAGATCAAGTCATCGATGAGATCCCCGGTGATCTTTGACGGCAGAAATATTTATAACCCGAAGAGAATGAAAGAACTCGGCTTTAAATATTACGGGGTAGGGAGATAATTGAAAATACTCGTTACCGGCGGAGCCGGGTTTATCGGCTCCCACTTGTGCGACTTTCTCCTTGAAAAAGGCCACTTTGTCATATGCGTGGATAATCTTCTTACGGGCAATATAAAGAACATAAGGCATAATCTCCAGAACAAAAGATTTGAATTCTTGAAACACGATATCATCAAGCCATTAAAATTCCCCGGCAGGCTCGATCATATCCTTCACTTTGCCTCTCCCGCCAGCCCGGTCGATTACATGAATTATCCACTGGAAACTCTCGATGTCGGCTCGTTCGGCACAAAGAACATGCTTGAGCTTGCGAGAAAGAAGAAAGCCAGGCTCATACTGGCTTCAACCTCCGAAGTTTACGGTGATCCGAAAGTATCTCCTCAGGAGGAGGGGTATTTTGGGAACGTTAATTCGGTCGGGCCAAGGTCAGTATATGATGAGGCAAAACGTTTTGCCGAAGCATTGACTTCGGCATACACCAGGGAAAAGCTCGTTGAGGGAAAGATCGTCAGGATATTCAACACATACGGGCCCAGAATGGGACTTGATGACGGACGCGTTGTCCCAAACTTCATCAAGCAGGCCTTGACAGGACAGGCTTTGACCATATACGGGGACGGAAGCCAGACGAGGAGCTTTTGCTATGTGTCAGACCTGGTCTCGGGAATATATAAGCTGATGTATGCAAAGATAAGCGGGCCTGTAAATCTGGGGAACCCTAAAGAACTGAAGATCATCGATTTCGCGGACGTCATCGTCAAGTTGACCGGGAGCAAAAGCAAGATCGTTTTTAAGCCTCTTCCGCAGGATGATCCAAAGCAGAGGCGCCCGGACATTTCAAAGGCAAAAAAAGAGCTGTCGTGGAGTCCGGAAGTAAGCCTCGAAGAAGGACTTAAAAAGACCATAGAGTGGTTCTCAAAATAGCAACTTGATTTTCCGCGGAATGGAATTGCCAGAGGGGATGGGTTGATATGGCAAAGAAGGCGTTCATAACGGGCGGTGCGGGGTTTATCGGCAGCCACCTGGTCGATAGACTGGCGAAAAAGGGATGGCATGTCACCGTATATGATAATTTGTCTTCCGGAAAAGAAAGCTTCATCAGGCATCACTTAGGCAGGAAATATTTTAAATTCATCAGGGCTGATCTTCTTGACCTCAAAAAGCTGAAAAAGAGCGTTCGGGGACATGATGTTGTTTTTCATCTGGCGGCAAATCCCGATATACGGTACGGGATAAAATTTACCGATGTGGACCTTAAGCAAAATACGATAGCGACCTATAATGTGCTTGAATCAATGCGTCTCGCGGGCATAAAAGAGATCATCTTTGCTTCCACTTCAACGATATATGGTGAGCCCGCGATCATGCCTACGCCCGAGGATTATGGGCCTCTCTATCCAATTTCGCTTTATGGGGCAAGCAAGCTGGCTTGCGAGGCGCTTTGCACTTCTTTCTCCCACACTTTCAAAATGAAATGCTGGATATTCCGGTTCGCAAACATCGTTGGAGGAAGAGGTACCCACGGACTTATCTACGACTTTATCGCAAAACTCAGGAAAGACCCCCAAAAACTCGAGATACTCGGGGATGGCAGACAGACCAAATCCTATCTTTTGGTCGATGACTGTGTGGACGCGATGCTGTATGTTCATGAACGAAGCAGGGAACAGTTCAATGTTTTCAATCTCGGAAGCAGGGATCGGGTAAATATTAAAACCATCGCCGGGATCCTCACCGGTAAAATGGGACTGAGAGATGCGAAGTTCTCGTTTACGGGAGGAAAGCGCGGGTGGCCGGGAGATGTCCCCCGGATGTTCCTTGCCGTCGGCAAACTCTCAAGGCTCGGGTTTAAGGCCGGGCACAATTCAAGAGAAGCCGTGGAAATAGCCATAGAAAGGATGCTCGGGGAGTGCAGGCGGTAATTTTAGCCGGCGGTGCGGGCACCAGGCTCAGGCCTTTGACACTGGCTGTCCCGAAGCCGATGATAAAGATAAACGGGAAGCCGTTTTTGCAATATATTCTCGAAGAACTTAAAAAATACGGGGTCAGGGATATTATCCTTTGCGTCGGATATTTAGCGGATAAGTTCAAGGAATATTTTGGCGACGGCTCAAAATTGGGTATCAATCTGTCATATTCGGTTGAGCGTGAGTTCCTCGGCACAGCGGGGGCTGTAAAACTTGCCGAGAAATATCTGGAGGATGATTTTGTATTGATGAACGGGGACACTTATTTGCCGATCGATTATGCGGAAATATATGGTGAGTTCAAGAAGTCGGGAAAAATGGGACTGATGGTCGTTTATGACAACAGGGAAAAAGTCGCCCTGGAGAATGTTTCGGTTGACGACCAGGGGCTGGTGGATGCTTACGAGAAGAAGGAGCCCTTAAAAAAAGGCGATCAGCTGGTTGAGGTCAAGACAGGCCCGTCAAAAGATTATAAATATGTGGATGCGGGCGTATATGTTTTTAACAGGGATATTCTTAAGCTCATCGAGAGGGGCAGGTTCGTTTCTCTTGAGGGTGATGTCTATCCCGAGCTTATTAAAAGCCGGCAGCTTAAGGCACACATAACCTCTAAAAGATATTATGACCTGGGAACGCCGGAGAGAATGGAGCTAATAAAGGGGCTGCTTAAATGATAATCTCAAGGACGCCGTTAAGGATAAGCTTTTTTGGCGGAGGGACCGACCTTAAGGAATTCTATGGGCTTGAGGGAGGGGCGGTGCTTTCAACGGCGATCGACAAGTATATCTTTGCGACCGTGAACAAGAAATTCGATGAACACATAAGGGTTTCTTATTCTGAGACCGAGATCGTTGAGCGTGTTGATCAGATCCGCCATGATCTTGTCAGGGAAGCGATGAAACTCGCGGGGGTGCTGAAAGGGATCGAGATGACCACGATCGCGGACATCCCGTCCCAGGGGACAGGGCTTGGTTCATCCAGCACTTTTACCGTCGGGATACTTAATGCGCTTCACGCCTATAAAGGCGAATATGTTTCCGCCGAAACTCTGGCGAACGAAGCGTGCAAAATAGAAATAGATATCGTAGGAGAGCCGATCGGTAAACAGGACCAGTACATCGCCTCTTACGGCGGATTTCAATTCATACAATTCAACAAGGACGGCTCGGTCTTCGTTGATCCGATCGTCTGCAGCGGAGAACTGAAAGAGGAGCTTTGCGGCAATCTTATGCTTTTCTATACGGGCGTTACCCGCAGGGCGAACACGATACTTGCCGAACAGAAAAAAAAGGCATCGAACGACAAGATAAAAGAGCTCAAAGCGCTAAAGGACCTGGCTGTTATTTCCCGCAGATCATTGGAAGTGGATCAGTCTATCGATCAATTTGGGAGATTGCTTGATGAAGGTTGGAAGTTAAAGAAATCCCTGGCGAGCGGAATATCGAACGCCGAGATCGACGCGATGTATGAAAAAGCAAAAAAGGCGGGGGCGCTGGGGGGAAAGATAACCGGGGCGGGCGGCGGAGGGTTCCTCCTGCTGTATGTCCCCGGGAACAGGCAGGAGCATGTGAGGAGCGCGCTGCATCCGCTCAGGCAGATCGATTTCAAATTTGAGCCGCAGGGAAGCAAGATAATTTACGTCACGGATTAGGAGGGGATAACAATGCCGGGAAAATTCGCGAAGCAATATCTATCCGAGCTTGTCGACAGCATAAACGATCTCCCTTTTGACGGGATCAGGGAAGTCGTGAGCGTATTGAAAGAGGCTTACAGAAAAGGGAGACATGTCTTTATCATGGGGAACGGCGGAAGCGCGGCCACGGCGTCCCATTTTGTGTGCGACCTTTCCAAGGGAACACGGGTTTCCGGAAAAAAACATTTTAAGGCCATAGGGCTGATCGACAATGTGCCTCTTCTTACCGCGTGGAGCAACGACGTCACCTTTAAAGATGTATTTAAAGCGCAGCTCGAAAACCTTCTAAGCGCGGGGGACGTAGTCGTCGTTTTTACCGGCAGCGGTAATTCCCCGAACGTTCTGGAAGCGGCAAAATACGCCAAAAAAATTAAAGCCAAAACAATAGCTTTTACGGGGTTCAACGGGGGCAAGATCAAGAAACTGGCCGATGTTTGCCTGATTGTTCCTTCAAATAACATGGAGAGGATCGAAGACCTCCATCTGATCCTGGAGCACCTTATCAAGCTTTACCTATGGGAGGAGATCCGTGAAGGTCGTCTTTCTTGACAGGGACGGCGTAATAAACAAAAAGATCGAGAACGGCTACGTTCTTTACTGGAAGGACTTTGAATTCCTTCCGGACGTTGATAAGGCAATAAAGCTGCTTAACGAGAACAGGATCCCCGTCATCGTGATAAGCAATCAAGCGTGTGTCGGAAAGGGGCTTATTACCAGGCGGAGGCTTGACGATATTAATGGAAGGATGATGGAGGAATTGAAGAAGAAAGGGGCGCATATTGACGATATTTTCGTTTGCCCCCACAAAGCCGAGGATGACTGCGGCTGCAGGAAACCAAGAACGGGGTTGTTCAAGCAGGCTTCTGAAAAACATGATATTGATTTCAAGGGCTCGTTATTCATCGGGGACAGCCCGGAAGACGCGGGGGCCGGATGCGGCGCGGGATGCAATACTTATCTTTTAAAAAATGGGGAAAACCTCATGTCCGTGGTTGAAAAGGCTTTAAAGCAGCTTAAATGAGAACAGGAGCATCCGTGATCAAGCATGATCATGAATAATCACAGAAAGAAACTGATCGAGAACTTCTTCAGTTTATCCGTTCTGCAGGGCGCGAATTATATCCTGCCTCTCCTGACCGTTCCTTATCTGGTGAGAGTTCTCGGGCCCGCAAAGTTCGGCCTCGTGGCCTTTGCCCAGGCTTTTGCCCAATATTTTGTCCTGTTCACGGATTACGGTTTCAACTTTTCGGCCACGCGTGAGGTGTCCATCCATCGGTTTGACCATAAGAGGCTGGAGGAGATATTTTCGTCCGTTGTCGCAGCCAAATTTCTGTTCACGCTCTTTTCTGTTCTCATATATGGCCTGATCATTGTTCTGTTCGCCAGGTTCCGCCAGGACTGGCTGCTTTATGCTTTTGCTTTCACCATAGTGCCCGGGAACATTTTTTTCTTTCAATGGTTCTTCCAGGGGATGGAGAAAATGAAGTACATAACCGTGTTGAACATCTTTGCGAAGTTGTTCTTTGTGGTATTGATATTCATTTTCGTCAGGACGGAACAGGACTATGCCCTGTCAGCCCTTTTTTATTCGCTGGGATTCGTTCTGGCCGGAGTGATCAGCTTATTCGTTGTTTATAAATATTTCAATATAAGATTGCACGTCCCGTCTTTTAACGCCATAGTTAAAGAGCTCAGGAGCGGATATTATGTTTTTATATCGCAGCTCGCCCCCAGTTTATACACGACGAGCAACGTTTTCATCCTGGGATTGCTGACCAATAATACGGTGGTGGGTTATTACAGCGCCGGAGAAAAGCTGATCAAAGCCGTTCAGTCGATGCTCAATCCTTTCTCTCAAACCATTTTCCCTCACATCAGCGCGCTGTCAAAGATCTCAAAGCAAGAGGCTTTAAAATTCGTGAGGAAGGCGATAATCATATCCGGGGTGTTCACTTTTGCGGCGTCATTATTCATGCTGATATTCGCCCCCCAGATCGTTCGGATAATATTCGGCGAAAATTATTCATCCAGTATCAATGTGATACGCATTTTATCATTTGTCCCCTTTATATCGAGCTTTGGCATCATTCTTGGAGCGCAGATTATGATCAACTTTGGGATGTCCCATATCTTTGCCTGGATCGTGACATCGGCGGGCTTGCTCAATATCGCGCTTGCTTGTTTGCTGATACCGATGTTCCGGCAGAACGGCATGGCTTTGGCGGTCGTTGTTACGGAAACCATTATTTCCTTAAGCATGTTTATTGCGCTTGAGATGAAACAGCTGAGCCCGCGGAAAAAATGGGTCGAGAGGAACAAATGAAGATCACTTTTGTTCTGCCGGATTACTGCCTGAAGCCCGTGGGGGGCGCCAAAGTAGTTTACCAATATGCAAACCAGCTGGTTTCACGGGGGCATGCGGTTTCTGTTATACACCCAAGATTCATGAGGAATGTCAAATATCCGAAAAAGAACTGGTTCATGTCGCAGGCATCAAAGGTCTACAGATCGATCTACAGGCCGAAAAAACGAAGCTGGCAGGCGATAGATGACAGGGTGAAAATGACGTATGTGCGCGAGCCTGTTCCCGGGAACATTCCTGACGCGGACTTCGTCATCGCGACCGCGTGGTCTACCGCGGAATATGTCAAGGACTATGCGGGATCGAAGGGCAGGAAATTATATCTGATCCAGCACTATGAAATATGGGATGGGCCGGCGGATAGAGTGGCTGACACCTGGCGGGCCCCTCTCAAAAAGATCGTTATAGCCAAGTGGCTTTATGAAAAAGGGCTGGAGCTAGGAGTGGATCGCAATGATATGGCTTACATCCCGAACGGCATCGACCATGGGATCTTCAGGGTCATAAACGGCATCGAAAACCGCCCTGGAAGGATAGCGATGATGTATCACACCGCCGAATGGAAAGGAAGCAGTGACGGGATAAGAGCCATAGAACTCGCACGCGAACAGGTCCCAAATGTGCAGGCCGTTCTGTTCGGCAGATTTAAGAGGCCGGTTTCCATCCCGGGCTGGATCGAATATAGATATTTCCCGGGAGAGACGGAACTTATCGAGGGGATATATAACAAGGCGGGTATTTTTATTTGTTCCAGCTGGACCGAAGGCGCGCCTGCGCCGCCGGCTGAAGCGATGGCCTGCGGGTGCGCACTGGTTTCGACCAGCTGCACAGGCATTGACGAATATGCGGAAGACGGGACAACCGCGCTTCTGTCTCCGCCAAAGGATCCTGAATCTATGGCAAAAAATTTGATCCGTTTGCTCAAGGACGATCGTCTCAGGGTAAGGATCGCGACGGCCGGGGTTGAACATATCAAGAGGTTTACGTGGAAAAGGGCCGCCGATCAGTTGGAAAAATTGATGCAGGAAGAAGCCGGGAAATAGAGGAGTTTATTATATGGAGCCCAGGGTCTTGATAATTATCCTGAACTGGAATGGCTACATTTACACAAAAGACTGCCTCGGTTCATTGAGAAACCTCAATTATCCGAATTTTCAGGTCATAGTGGTTGATAACGGCTCGACCGATGGATCAGTTGAAAAGCTTAAAGCCGAATTCCCGGATATTCTTTTGATCGGGAACAAAGAAAACCTGGGATTCACGGGCGGAAATAATGCCGGCATGAGGGAAGCCCTTAAGTCGGATCCGTCATATATAATGCTTCTCAATAACGATACCGTGGTTGACCGGGATATGCTTTCGGAATTGGTTAGGGTCATTGGATCGGACCCCAAGATCGGCATGGTAGGCCCGAAGATATACTATTATGACAGGAAGGATGTGGTCTGGTCCGCGGGGACCTGGCACGACAGGCTCCTGCACAGGTTCAAGCTCATCGGGAGAGGGCAAAAAGACAGGGGGCAATTTTCAAAGCAAAGAGATGTTGACGAGCTTACCGCCTGCGCGATGCTCATAAGGAGAGAAGTGATAGAAAAGATCGGATATTTAAATGACGATTATTTCAGAACGTCGGAAGATTCGGAGTATTGCATTAGGGCGAAGCGCGCCGGGTATAGACTGGTGTTCGTCCCCACTTCGGTCATATGGCACAAGGTTTCATCGACCACGGGAGGGGAGGAGTCCGCTCAGAACGTTTTTTATTCAACCAGGAACACCCTCTATCTGGTCAAGAAATTTTATTCGGTTCCCTGCCCATAATATTGTCGAAATATTACATCAAGTGCTTTTTGTTCTATTTGCTCGGCCGAAAGGTAAAGGCAAAGGCATTGATCGACGCGGTCCAGGATTTCCGGCACGGCAAAAAAGGCAAATCGGAAAAATATTAACTTACTGATGAAGAAAATTCCCGAATATTTGATATACCTTTTCGTTTTTTCCCTGATCGTAGATGCGTCAGGTTTCGGGTACATTTCAAGGGTCCCTGTTCTAATTCTGCCTTTTAAATATCTATTGCTCATAGCGATAACGGTATTCTCGTTATTCAGGATCATCAGGTTTTTCTTGACCGGGACGATCCCCGTGAACCATTATGCCACGTGGATACTGGGGATCCTTATGATACCTCTGGTTTTCGGCACGGTAGGCTTTTTCAGGGGCAATGACATCTGGCTCATATTCAAGGACACTTTCGGGATCTTGTTCTATTTATTCGCTCTAATGTTCGTGTTGTTCATTAACGAGAGAGAGCAGATAAAGAAGCTCTTGTTCACTTTTTTTCTTGCGACATTTGTTGTTAATTGCGCGGTAATAGTCCTTGAGATCCTGCTTGTTAAAAATGTGATCCCCCCCGACATTCTAAATATGTTCCTGGTGAACAACGAGCTTGGTTTCATATTTTATAACAGTCCCGGTTTTTACCGGATAATGCTGCGATCGGGCATTTTCACCCAGATCGGGATCATACTGGCAATGGCGCTGTTATTTTTAAAAGATCAGAACGTTCGAATAAAACTCTGTCTGTATTTATTCCTGGCCGTGTCCGTTGTATCTCTGATCTGTCAGAACTCAAGGGGCTTTTGGGTGGCGACTTTAGTAGCTGCGCTATTAATGCTGGTTTTTCACAATAGATATCGATATAAGAGCGCCATGATATTGCTGATTTTTATTGTTGCCGGGATCTTGTTTGTTTTTTGGGGCCAGTTCGGGGTTTTTGACGAGATCCCGATATTGGGGAGGTTATATTCAACATTTGTCTTCGATGTTTCGGAGCCGTCAAATTATATGAGAGCGGTGCAGTTCGATTATTTGACGGCAAAAGTTGCCGAGCACCCCGTTATCGGCTCGGGGTATGGCGCAATGATATATGGGTTTTATGATAGCCCCGTTTTCGAGCTGGATTATCTGGCCCTGGTCATGAAGATCGGGATTCTCGGTTTTATTTACTGGTTCGGCCTTATGTTCTATTTGATGAGGGATGCCTTCCGGAGCTATTTTTTATGCGGTGATAAATATCTTAAAACGGTTCAAATGGCGTTCATTTTCGCTTTGGTAAGCGTTTTTATCTTAAGCGCGACAGATCCATACCTATACGGAATACTTGGGAATTCCTGCGTTGTTTTGGCTATAATCGTGTTTAATATCGTTAAGGATTCGGGTGAAAGGAAGGTTCGTCAAAAGCTATGATGGACGTGTCCATTTCAATAATCGCTTCGGATGAAAAGGATGTTCTGAGAAAATGCATTTACAGCATCAGGAATACCGTCGGGAAAAACCTCGCGTATGAATTGATCGTGATCGAGAACGCGTCGACTGACGGTACCTGGCAGATGCTCAGATCCGAGTTCCCCGAAGTGACGGTAATAAGGAATGAGGCCAGAAAAAGCTTCTGCCAGAACCATAACATGGGAATAAAAAAAAGCGCGGGCAGGTACGTCCTGATACTCAATTCAGACGTCTTTTTTCTGGACGGTTTCCTTGAGGAGCTTGTCAGGACGATCGAGCGTGATAAAAAGATCGGCGCTGTTATGGGTAAGCTTTTGCAAGGATATCCCGAAGATCACGGGAATATCATCGATTCGACCGGGGTTCGCATATTCAGGAATCGGCGTACCATTGATAGGGGGCAGGGGGAGAAGGATAAAGGGCAGTACGATACCGTTGAACCCATATTCTCGCCGAGCGGAGCGGCCATGCTGTGCAGGCGCGAGATGCTCGAGGACATAAGAATGGACGGCCAGTACTTTGACGAAACTTTTTACGCGTATAAAGAGGAGCTTGATCTGTGCTGGAGGGCCCGGTTATTCGGCTGGGACATGATGTATACGCCAAAGGCCGTGGCTTATCATTTAAGGGGGTGGGGGAAAGCCACCAAACGCCGGAACATCCCGAGGTTCGTGAGGCGGCATTCCTTCAAGAACAGATACCTGATGATGATCAAGAACGATCATCTGGCCAACGTTATACGCGATATTCTCCCGATACTCTGGCACGAAGCGCAGTCTTTTGTTTATATGGTGTTCAGAGAGCCGCATTTGTTCCTGGGATGGATCCGGATATTTGTGTTATTGCCGCTTACCCTGCGCAAAAGATCCGAGATAATGAAGAAGGCAGTGGTCGGGTCGAAAGAAATGGGCAAATGGTTCGTTTGAATGGATGCGTTTGAATAACTAATTGTTTAAATAATATTTTATTGCTTTTTCAATCCCGGTTTTAAATTTAATTTTGTATTCATATCCAAGCTGTTTTAATTTTGTGGGATCTCCTACCCGGGAAAAAACTCCGCTTGGTTTGTCAGAAGTTCCTCGTATTTCAGGCGCATATCCGCAAATACCTGCAGCTATTTTTGCAAAATCAATAAAACTGGTATGAATACCTGTGCACAAATTAACAGCCTCAGCATTATCAATTTTATCTATTGTTATTAATATTGCATCGATGCAATCATCGATATGGATAAAATCACGCATTTGTTCGCCTGTCCCCCAAACAGTAACAATTGGTTTCCCTTGATTAGCGATGACCCGCTTACAAATACTTGGGAATGGATAGGTATCATCTTGATCTACTCCATAACCCGAAAAAGGACGATAAATAATTGATCTTATGCCGTTTTTCTGATGTGCCAGTTTGGCGAGATACTCACATGTCAATTTTGCCCAACCATAGCTCATATCTGGCATCCCAATGTTATTTTCAAACGAGACCATATCCTCAGTTAATGATTTGTGATCCGTTTTTTGTTGATATTCAACAGGGTAAGCCGCACTTGAACTAAAACATGCTGTCTTGCGTGGCTTTGTTTTCGCCGCCCACTCCCAGTATTCAGCGTCTATTGAAAGATCATCTGCAACTGCAAGCGGGTTGTTTTCGATCATTGATCTGCCGCCAACCATAGCGGCTAAATGAAAACAATAATCAAAATCAGTATCAAGGTGTTTATTGAAGTATTCTCGGCAATCCATTTGATAAAAATGAAAGCTCTTGTAATCCAAAGGTTTAAACAACGGCCATAACTTTGGCGTTATTCCGCCGGTAAATTCAGCTATTTTATCGACACAGTGGACTTCATTTCCATTTTCGAGAAGACGTTTAATTAAATGTCTCCCGACAAAACCCGCACCGCCTGTGACAAGGACCTTACGCATTAAAATGCCTCCTATATAATTCAAAGGCCTTGATCGATTGCTCCGGCAAGTAATTTAATATTGCATTCGGATCTGAATAGATACTTGTAACAAGCTTTAGATTGTTTTCATAACCGAGATATTCTCGCTTCATATCCACTACAAGGTCATGAATGTTCCTTTTTTGATAAACGGATGCTTTATTGAAGAATACTTTTGCACCAAGCGCTTGCACATAGTAAGCCGCCCATATGTCATCCATTCTGCCAATGTGCGGGAAAAGGAAATAATTACGCAATATTGATCGACTTAAGAATGTATTCTGCGAATTAAATGGAGCGATCTTGTTCGATGCTATCGGAAATACAGAAGGGTCAAAATTGCATTCAGGAGCGTATATCATCCTGCAAACCGCATCAATATCTGGATCGCCATTCCAGAAATCAGCTTGTATCTCAAATTTCATCTTCTTTTTAGATATATTATTATATGAACGTTTAGGAATAAGCTGTAAAGGGTATCCCCGATGCCATAAGTTTTTCTCATTAGTTGCTCCAACGGGGTCAAACACCGGTAAGTCCGTCTCAAAATAGTTCACCTCGATCGTCTCTCCAACCAATACGTTTTTGCCCCAATCTTCATACGGGATATTGTCATCATCAATAACGGCGATAATGTCCGCTCCCATTTCATATGCCCAGAGAAGGCCAAAATTGCGTCGCTGAATGCATTTCCATCCTATTGCTTCGGATAAGGCGCTGTCTTTCTTCTCCTGCATTTCCGGGGAGACATAGATGCCCCTTTTCAGTTTATAGTCAACAGGGGTTTTTAAATCCCCAACTACTATCAATGTCCACTCATTCATCGCATCAAACTTTTCTATGGCTTCTGTCGGGCCATTTATTGTTGTTGTCACAATTACATTTTTTGTTTTTTTCATCTTATCCCTTTTCCGATCAAAAGCCTTTTATTCGAACAGAATAAAACCTTTAAACCTATCCCAAAATAAAGGAAATTTCTTAGAAATGTGTTCTTTGAACCCCCCTCAGTTCTCGCCTTCCATGCAACAGGGACCTCCACCACTTTTATGCCAAGTCGTAACGGTTTGATTATTGTTTCCAGCAAAAATGGATGTTTCAGCTCTTCCCATCTTATTTGTTGGACAATATTTACGGGAAACAGCCTATAGCCGTAAGTCATATCGGTTAGATCCGTAAAATATAAGACAGAAAACAATTTCTGAAACAAGAAGTTCAGGAAATATTTTAACTTACCGTAGCCGTAAAAGCCACCGCCTTTGATCCATCTTGAACCGGTGATGATCCGGTCAGGGTACTTTTTTGACTCAGATATAAAGTCTTTTACTTTATCTGGCGGAGTTTCCAGGTCGCTGGCCATCATCAATATGTGACTGCCGAGCGCATGCGAAAATGCATCGCGCAAAGCTCCGCCAAGAAAGGGAAGGTTTTGCTTTAATATCTTTATTTTGTTGCCATATTTATTACGAAGCTTTTCGCATATTTCCAGGCTCGACCGGCTTGTTTTTTCGCATACAACTATTATAAATTCAAGTACATCTGCACTGCAATCAGCCATTATTGTTTTTACAGTTATTTCTAAAGAGGTTGTTTCATCTGTGACAGGTAAAATCACCGATAAAGATTCGAACCTTTTGTTCGCTGGCAGTAAGTTTTTCATTTAAGCAATAATCGCATGGTCAATTTGTTGATGCATTATACTATATTAAAACGTTTAAATTAAGCAAAAGTCAAATCAATTAGTCGAATATTTATGATAGAATACAACCAATGTTATCAATACGCATGATCCTTTTGAGCGTCGGAACGATATGCTAAGCTGGCGTCTGAGAAAAAATCGAAACGAGAAAACCCTATAAGACCAACCAGCAGATGTTGCGTTGCAAGACTGGGGATTCCCGTGCTTTTACGGAGGCAAAGTTGAAAAAAACAATATTGATCGCATTGGCCGCGCTAATCCTTGCAAGCTTGATCTTTGTATTTTATTCTTCTGCACTGAAGTTGAATTTCTTATACGGTGATGATTATAATATTATCAAAGCAAGTTACTTGAATCCCGCACAATATTATTTGGGGAACTGGACGGGCGGCCGCGGGGTGGGAGGCTTTTACCGGCCGGTAATTATTTCATCGGTCAAGTTGGGTGATTTTTTGTGGGGGATCGGGCCTTTCGGATATCGTCTGTCCAATTTGATTCTCCATGTAGCGTGCACTTTTTTTGTGTTTTTGATCGCATACCATGTCCTGAATAGCTATTTATTTGCGTTGTCCTCCGGAGCCTTATTTGCCATATTGCCGCTGAATGCAGAGACAGTGAATTGGAGCAGGTGCGATCTGGTAGCGACAATGTTCTATCTGGCGGCTTTTTATTTTTATTTATTATATTCAAAAAAGAGGTATAAGTGGGGCCTTTTGCTCTCGCTCTTATCCTTTGTTCTTTCCCTGGGATCAAAGGAATCCGCATTGTCACTGCCTTTAATCATTTTTGTTTATGAGTATTTGAATAACGGCTTTAAGAATATAAGCAGAATCATCGGGGCTTACTTCCTTGTCCTTATTCCATACTTTATTCTAAGGTATTTTTCATTGGGAACATTTTTTGGCGGTTATAAGGTAGGCGTTTTCAGCGCGATCACACATGCGCTTTTTGGGTATTTAAGGACTTTCCAGCTGGTGGCTTTGCCTTTCATACAGGAGAGGATTTTATTGTATTTTATTCTTGCGCCCTTGATCATTCTGGCGGTTTTGATTTTTATGGTTCATTACGTTAAAAGATACGATCCTCCAAAAACCTTTTATTTTTTCTTGATATGGCCGCTAATAACCCTTTTACCGGCTGCCCACTTACTCCCCATAGGGTTTGATTTTCGTTGTTCAAGATTTTGGTATTTACCTTCCGCGGGCATATCATGGCTTATTGCTTATTTCGCTTTTGTTGAAGGATACGGAGCTCAAAAGAAAGTAATGGCGGCAAGCAAGGTCGCCTATCTGATATTCTTTATTTACAGCTGTTTTTTCCTCGTTCAAATTAACAATGTCTGGATGAAGGCTTCGGATATGACCAGAATAATACGGCAAGAGGCGATAAAAATAGTAGAGCGCTACCCAAAAGGCTCCAGGATATGCTTCTGGAATATCACCGACAATTACAAAGGGTGTTATGTCGGCATGCCGTTCTTAGAGCCGCCGTTTTATGAAAGCCGATGGATCATCATGGGGTATCAAAGTGATTATTTGTCTTATTCGGACATATCGAAAAAGATCGATGTCAATGAATACGATAATTATGTTTATAACGCATCGGAAGGGCGGTTTAATAGGGTTGCTCCGTCGTATATTAAGCGAAACGATGTCCCAAGGGTTGTTGATGATTTCAATAACTTGAAAAGATTCAAGGCGTTCTTAAAGGGGATAAAATGAAAGGCCCATTTAAAACCATTCGCTTGTTCCTTTTATTGTTTTTCCTTAACTTGATCATATTTGTCCGGGTCTTTCCTTCATTCTTTTATGTGGACGAGTTCGAGCTGATCTATTCACAGAGGTTCGGAAGTATACAAGAACTTATTTTCAGGATATTTGCTTCCTCGACCAGTTATTTATTCCGCCCCATGTATTATCTAATGTTCGGCCTTTATTATAAGATATGCCTTTTTAACATGGCGTATTGTTACGCTTTGCCTTTCCTTGCCCATTTCATTGCGGCTATTTCAGTGTATTACTTTTTGTTAAGGGATGAAAACGATTCATCTTTTGCGGCGATCGGGTCGATCTTGTTCATCATATACTGCGGCGTTTGGGAGGCCGTTGGCTCCATATCCGGGATACTCTATCCCATGACGGCCATATTTTTATTGAACGCTTTCATCTGCTATTTCAACAGGCGATACTGGTTTTCGTTCTTGCTGTTTGCGATGGGATTGTTGACGCATGAAGTGTCCATCATGTTCGTTCCTTTGGTGCTGTTATATGAAAGGATGGTAAACAATAAGAGGATGAGCTTAAGTTCATTTAAAGGCCTATATGCCAGCTCGCTTTTAACCATAGCTTTTCTTTTCTTTTATTTCTTCAAGAAACTTTTTTTCCATGCGGCGCCCATGTCGGATAAATATGTTATAGGGCCGCATTTTTTTTGGAATGAACTGAATTACATAGCGACCTTATTTATCCCGATCATAACGAGTTATAGGATGCAGTCGGTATTACCGGGAACGATAATTAAAGCGATCGATCTCGCTAAACTTGGGGTCGTTTGCCTGGTTCCATTCGGCATTTTGGCCGTGTTCTTATATGGGCCGGGAAAAGCAAAATTTTTCACCTGTTGGGGCTTATTGACCTTGCTGCCCTTCTCGTTTTTTATTACCCCCGCGGTATCCCGTTATTTATATATTGCTTCGATCGGATATATCGCGGGAGTGGTGTTATTTATTGATCATTTGCTCAGAAGCGACAAGTATAAAAAGATCGGCATTATAATATTTACGCTCTTATTCGTTGGGAACATTGGCGGGATGTACGCCTATCAAAAACTTTTTTATAATAAAAAGGAGGTCAGAAGACAGATAATAAATGATGTCATTGCTCAAGCCCCCAAGATCAAACTCAATTCCCGTATATGCTTCATAGATTTGCCGATCAGGGATGATGAGATAAAAAACATGATATATCTTTGGTATAAAAGCGACAGGTACAAAATATATACTATCAATGCTGATAATGTGCCTTACAGGCGGGGCTATGATCCCAAAAGGAGATATTCGTACGATTATGTTTTTGTCTATAATTGTGCGGGCGGAAGAACAAAGCTTGTGAACGGTCGCAATTGATTTTTGTCTCTATCAATAGTAAAATCAATTGGTTTTAATAAGCCTGACGGAGAAAATTGTATGCATGATAAAAAACAGATTGTAATGGTGACCGGTGGGGCCGGATACATTGGGGCCGTTCTTGTGAGGGAGCTTTTAAGGCAGGGATATGGGGTCAGAGTATTTGATACGCTTTATTTCGGGAAAGAATCCCTTTCCGAAATAGAAGATAAGATCGAGATCGTCCGGGGCGATGTTAGGGAGTTCCCCAGCGGGGCATTAAGCGGCGTCTCCTCTGTTATTCATCTTGGTTCGCTTTCAAATGATCCCACCGCGGAATTCGACCCGAAATCAAACCATGAGATAAACTGCGAGGGGACAAAGCGCGTTGCCGAAGCCTGTAAGAAGGCCGGGGTAAAAAGAATGACCTTCGCTTCTTCCGCGGCCGTTTACGGTTTTCATGTCGGCAGCGTTGCCGATGAGGGATTCAGAACTAATCCTCAATCGGAATACGCGCAGTCAAAGCTTGATGCCGAAAAAGCGCTGTTGGAATTGGCGGACGGCGGATTTTGCCCCGTTATTCTTCGCCAGGCGACGGTATTCGGCCTTTCAACCCGGATGAGATGGGACCTGGTCGTGAATACGATGACAAAGGATGCTTTTAGCAAGAAGAAGCTAACTGTTTTTTGCGAAGGAGAGAATTGGAGGCCGCTTGTTTCGGTGAATGATGTCGCGAGAGCGCACATACGATGCATGGTAGCTCCGGAATCAAAGGTCAGGGGCCAGATTTTCAATGTTGTACATGAGAACCTGATGATACTTGAACTCGCAGGTTTAATGAAAGGATATCTTGATAAAAAGCAGAGGATCGAAGTTGAGGTCCTTTCCGGAGCGAAAGAGTCAAGAAGTTACAGGGTATCCGGCGAGAATATCAAGAAAGTTCTGGGCTTTGAGACGAAGTTCGGCATCGAAGACGCGGTGAACGAAATATATTCGGCGCTTCTGCTGGGCCTCTATACGGATTTTGAGAACCCGATCTATTATAATATCGAATGGATGAAACTGCTGGCGGAAAGATCGAAAAAATCAAGCCTGGCAGGATACGGCACAAAAGGAGCCGCATGAAAATCCTTCTGATAGGCGCGGACGGGCAGCTAGGCACGGACATTCAAAAAGTGATAGACAGATCAGAACTTATCCCTCTTACTATTGCTGACATTGATGTTACAAAAAAAGAAAGCATTTCGTCGGTTATCGGCAGGCATAAACCGGATATCGTTATCAACACATCCGCGTACCACAGGGTGGATGATTGTGAGGACAATGATGAACTTGCTTTCGCGGTCAATGCCATTGGCGTGAAGAACCTCTGTCTGTCCTGCAGGGAAAATGATGCCGCGCTGGTCCATATAAGCACGGATTATGTTTTTGACGGCAGGAAGGGCAAGCCGTATTTCGAAACGGATTGTCCGAATCCCGGCACCGTATACGGCATTTCAAAGCTCGCGGGCGAGCTTTATGTGAGATACATGGTGAAGAAATATTTTCTTATCAGGTCATGTGGACTGTTCGGAGTGGCAGGATGCCTCGGCAAAGGCGGAGGGAATTTTATCGAGTCCATGCTCAAGCTTGGAAAAGAAAAGCCCGTATTAAGGGTCGTCGCCGACCAGATAGTCGGACCTACATATACCCTGGACCTGGCGAGCAAGATCAATGACCTTATCAGGACAGAATACTATGGCCTTTATCATGTCACAAATAAAGGAAAGTGCAGCTGGTATGACTTCGCGAAAAAAATATTCGAGTTGACCGGCACAAGAGTGAAGATCGAAAAGGCGACCACGTCGGAGTTCAAAGCAAAAGCCACAAGGCCGGCATATTCGGTCCTTGAGCACGGGAGTTTGAAGAAGGTCGGCCTTGATGACATGCGCACCTGGGATAAGGCGCTGGAAGCGTATCTCGAAGAAAAGAAACGGATAAATGGTTGATGTCTCGATCTGTATCGTAAATTACAACGCTAAAGATTTCCTGGATAACTGCATAAGATCCATCTTCGGCTCCATAAAAGACCGTTCCTATGAGGTCATAGTTGTTGACAACGCCTCGACCGATGGATCGCGGGAGATAGCGAAGAAATATCCGAGCATAAGATACATCCAAAATCCTTCAAACCTTGGATTCATTAAGGCCAACAATATCGGGATAAAGAGTTCCGGCGGCAGATATGTCCTTTCCTTGAATAACGATACTGTGATAAAGAATGGCGCGATAGAAAAGATGGTGGATTTCATGGACAAGACTTCTGACGCGGGCGCTGTCGGCCCCAAACTGTTGAACAGCGACGGATCCATACAGATGCAGTGCAGAAGAGGGTTCCCGACGCCTTCAAGTTCACTTTTCTATTTTTTGGGTTTGAGCCGGCTTTTTCCAAAAAGCAAAATTTTCGGGGCCTATCTTCTGACCTATCTTGACGACATCGCGACATCAGAGGTCGATAGCCTTTGCGGGGCGGCCATGATGGTCCGGCGTGAGGTAATCGACAGTGTCGGGCTTATGGATGAGAACTATTTTATGTACGGAGATGACATAGACTGGTGCTACAGGATCAAGCGGGCGGAAATGAAGGTTTATTACCTGCCGGAAGCGGAAATGATCCATTACGGTGGAAGAGGGGGCAGCCGGCGGCAGAGTTACCGCAACATATTCGAATTCCATCGCGCGATGGCGGTGTTTTACAGGAAGCACTATTCTAAAGGTTGCCTTTTCCTGATGAACTGGTTTGTTTATGCGGGAATTTGGCTGAAATGTGCTGTAGAATTGATCCGCAATATGTTCAGGAAAGAAAAGTATGTAGGGACGAAAAAGCCTTAAAAATGATATAATAACCTCACTTCTAGCCTCTCTCCTATAAATAGGAGAGAGGAAATGTAACTATAGTTTTGCTTCCCTTCTCCTAATATAGGAGAAGGGCTAGGGATGAGGTGGGAGGAACTATGAAAGGCGTCATACTGGCTGGCGGGACGGGTTCAAGACTGTATCCTTTGACAAAAGTGACCAACAAACATCTTCTGCCTGTTGCCAGAAAGCCGATGATATACCATCCGATCGAGAAACTGAAACAGGCCGGCATCGACGAGATCCTGATCGTGACGGGTGTAGAGCACATGGGGGATGTGGTGACGCTTCTGGGAAGCGGAAAGGAATTCGGCTGCAGGTTCACATATAAGGTGCAGGATGAAGCAGGAGGGATCGCACAGGCGCTGGGCATTGCGGAACATTTCTCTAACGGGGAAAAGATCCTGGTTATACTGGGAGATAATATTTTTGAGGAAGATCTATCGAAGATCGTATCTAAATTCGAGGGACAATCGTCCGGAGCAAAGCTGTTACTGAAAGAAGTAAAAGATCCGAACAGGTTCGGAGTCGCTGAGATCAAGGGGGATAAGATAGTCGGGATCGAGGAAAAGCCCAAAAAACCGAAAAGCAACCTGATAGTGACAGGCATATACATGTACAACACCGACGTTTTCAAGATCATTAGAAAGCTAAGACCATCCACAAGGGGAGAACTGGAAATAACCGATGTGAACAATGAATACATAAAACGCGGAGAAATAACGTATGAGATAATGCGGGGTTGGTGGACCGACGCGGGGACGTTTGAAACTCTTGAGCTGGCAAGCAGACTTGTTGAAGGGCGAGCGGCAAAGTGAAAAGGATACTGGTCACAGGCGGCTGCGGATTCATCGGCAGCAATTTTATCAGACATGTAATCAATAAGGATTACTTCATCTGCAACCTTGATGATCTGACCTACGCGGGCAATCTTGAGAATCTAAGTGACATTGCCGGCAAAAAGAACTACAGGTTCGTTAAGGGGGATATCGGCGATCCGAAGATGGTCCGGAAGACGCTGACAGATTTTCACATTGACGCTATCATTAATTTTGCAGCTGAATCGCATGTTGACAGGAGCATATTAGGGCCCGAGATATTCACAAGAACGAACGTTCTGGGCGCTCAGGTGCTTCTTGATGTTTCCCGGGAGCTGTGGTCAAAGAACTCCTTCAGCGGGAATAAGTTCATTCAAGTCTCCACAGATGAGGTTTACGGCTCTCTTGGCAGAACGGGCAAGTTCAGGGAAGACACGCCTCTCTCGGCGAACAGCCCTTATTCCGCGAGCAAAGCGGCTGCCGACCTTCTGGCCATGTCGTATCATAATACGTTCGGTTTTCCGGCGGTCATATCCAGGTGTTCAAATAACTACGGGCCTTATCAGTTTCCGGAGAAGTTCATACCTTTAATGATCATCAACGCGCTGTCAGGGCGTAGGCTTCCCGTATATGGGGACGGCTTGAACGTAAGGGACTGGCTGCATGTGGAGGACCATTGCAGCGCGATTGAAACCATACTTAAGAAAGGGAAGATCGGGGAGGTCTACAATATCGGCGGAAGCAACGAATGGAAGAACATCGATGTGGTCAAAGAAATATTGAAGCTCCTCAACAAACCCGAATCGCTCATTGATTTTGTGACCGACAGGCTCGGGCACGATAGGCGGTACGCCATGGATGCGGGAAAGATCAGGAAAGAACTTGGATGGTGGCCAAAGCACAGGTTTGATGAGGGATTGAAGGAGACGATAGGGTGGTATCTGGAAAACAAAAGCTGGTGGAAGAAGATAATCAGCGGCGAATATAAGAGCTACTACAAGAAAATGTATAATGAAAGATGAAGAGCCCGCGACTGAACGTCGCGGCTCCAATTAGTTTTCTGGGCGCGACTAGAATTGGCTGAACCGATTTAGTTAGTTGGAGCCGAGGCGTTTAGCCTCGGGGCTCAGAGATAAAAGATGAAAACAGCTTTAGTTCATGATTATTTAAACCAGGCCGGCGGGGCTGAAAGAGTCGTAGAATGTCTCCACGAAGCCTTCCCGCAAGCCCCGATATTTACATCAATTTATGACAGGAAGAGAATGCCTGACATTTTCAAGACCATGGATATCAGGACGTCATTTATGCAGCACCTTCCTTTCGTGATGAAACACTTCAAAAAATATCTTCCGCTTTATCCTTTTGCGTTCGAGAGCTTCAACCTGTCAGGTTACGATCTGATACTTTCGAGCAGCAGCGCGTGGGGAAAAGGCATCAAAAAGGGTAAAGGTGCGTTGCATATATGCTATTGCCATTCTCCCATGAGATTTGTCTGGATGTACGAGGATTATATGGAGAAGGAAGAATACGGCCCTCTCGTGAGAAAAATATTGCCTCCCGTACTGAAGTGGTTGCGGCAATGGGACCTAAAAACCTCAAAGAACGTTGATCATTTCATCGCTAATTCCAGAACAACTCAGAAGCGCATAAAGCTGTTCTACGGGAGGGACTCGGAAGTGGTCCATCCTCCAGTTGATACTTCATTTTTTAAGCCGTATAATAGCAAAATCAAGGATTATTTCCTTGTTGTCTCCAGGTTGAACCCTTATAAGCACATAGATTCTGGCCGTTGAAGCGTTCAATGAGCTTGGATTGCCGTTATATGTAATAGGTATCGGCCCTGATGAGAAACGGCTTAAAAAGCTGGCAAAACCCAACGTTAAGTTTCTGGGGAGATTGCCCGACAGTGAAATAGTTGAGCATTATTCGCAGTGCCGGGCTTTTATTTTGCCGGGTGAGGAAGATTTCGGACTTACTCCCGTTGAATCCCAGGCGTGCGGACGACCTGTTATAGCTTACAGGGCGGGAGGAGCTCAGGAATCGATCATTGAGGGAAAGACGGGGATATTTTTTGATAAGCAGGGAAAGGGATCGCTGACGGATGCGGTCAGAAAATTCAGCTCATTGTCTTTTGATCCGGCCGTGATAAGAGAGAATGCATTAAGATTCGATAAAAGTGTGTTCAAAATGAAAATAAAGGAGTTCGTAGATGCAAAAAGAAAGTAAGCAGGCTAATCCGGCAAAACCCCGTATCGCGGGGAAAGAGCATGAATCGATATTTGACATTGCCATAGAAATGCTTTTTATCGCAGTGGTTTTTCTGGCGCCGGTGATCTTTGACAGGCGAGTAGGCATCGTATTCTCACTGACAAAGGTAACCGTCGTCAGGCTCATTATTATCGCGATATTGACCATATGGGCGGTTAAGATCATGCTGAAGCAGGAGCACAAGTTCGTCCGCAGTCCTTTGGACTATCCCATATTATCCTATATGCTTGTTTGCACCGTAGCGGCGCTTACATCTGTTCATGTGCTCACAAGCTTTATGGGCTTTTACGGTAGATATGAAGGGTGCTCAACACTTTATATGTATTGCTTATTGTTTTTTATTACCACAAATTTCATTCGTTCCAAAGAACAGATCCTAAGGGTAATGTATACAGTCATAATCGCGGGGGTGTGCATGGCTGTCTACGGCGTCATTCAAAGAATGGGAATGGACCCATATGCGTGGGGAGGAGTTACCACATGGCAAAGAGTGATAGGCACCATTGGGCAACCTAACTTTCTTGCCGCATATGTGGACATGGCCTTTGTGATCGGTCTTGCGCTGCTCCTTAACTTAAAAGATATCAGATGGAGCAAGGAGTTCCAGTGGCAGACCGTGTATGATGTTTTCCTCAGAGCAGCTTTGATAATCAGTCTGTTTTTGATATACGTCTGCGTCCTTTTTACGATAAGCCGCGGCGGTTTTCTTGGTCTGTTTGGCGGGGTATCTTTGTTCTTTATTTGCGCGAACCGGAACCTGACGATCGATAAAAGGAAGGAACTTTTTGTCCTGTTCCTGCTGATAGCGATAATATCGGTCATCACTTCCTTGAATCCGGATACCGCGCCGTTCGGAAGGGTTAGTTCTGAGGTCGCAAGGGTTGAAGAAATTGGAGCTAAGGAGACTCCGATAATAACCTACAGCGCGTCGCTTTCACGTATAGAGACATGGAAAAGTGCATACAGGATCATATCTGACAGGCCTATTTTTGGAATAGGGCAGGAAGTCCTAAAAATGGTCTTTCCAAGATATGAGACCAACAAATTCCGCTTTTATGAAGGGTTTCATGTTAAGCAGGATAGATGTCACAATGAAGTCTGCGATATGTCGGTGACAAGAGGGGTCATCGGCCTGGCGGTATACGTTTGGGTCCTTTCAACTTTCTTTTACATGGGGATCAAGCTGATAAGAGGGGACTTCGATCCAGAATTGAAATTGTTTTCCGCGGGATTTATGGGCGCATCCGCGGCATACCTTATACAAAATCAGTTCAGTTTTGGGGTTGTTGCCATAACAACGCTTCTCTGGATAATGATGGGTTTGACGACCTCCATATATGTTAGATCACAGCAGCCCGAGAATGCGAAGAGCGCGGATCTCTCGAATATGCCCTGGCTATTATTTGCCGCAGTATTGATCCTGGCTCTTTTCCTGACCTACCTCTCGACGATACAGTTCAGGGCCGATATACACTTTAAAAATGGAGGCGCGCTGAACGATATGAGGCGTTTTGACCTTGCGGTCAAGGAGTATGAAACGTCGCTGAAGATAAGTCCGTATGAGGGAGGGACATGGACGCATTACGGCCTTGCCACACTTAATGTGGCCTTTTCAGCAGGAGATGCGGGATATATCAAGAAATCGCTGGATGTTTTTGATGTCGCGACCAAGGTGGACCCTTACAATGCCGATAATTTTTTCATTATTGGAAAGATCAATTTTAACGAGCTTCGTCCAAATGATACCGCTTCTCTGGATAGGATAATAGAGATCGAGAAGAACGCGATCAAGATCGATCCTCTTTACGCGGAGGCCTTTCAAATTATCGGGGCCATATATGAGAAGGAGGGGAAGAACAGAGACGCTGCACAGATGTATGAAAGGGCGGTCGAGATCAATCCCCAGCTGCCCGATGCTGTGTCGGGCCTTGCGAATATTTATATCAAGCTGAATGAGCCAAGAAAGATCATTGATATATTCAATGATTTTCTTGTCAAATATCCCAACAATGCCGTATTTCAGGAAAATCTTGCCGCCCTTTATGTAAAGACAGGAGAGATAAACCAGGCGGTGAAAATATATGAGGCAATGGTCGAGGTAAACCCGCAAAACATTAATGCCCTCGTGAACCTTGGTTTCATGTCTGCAAGGACCGGGAATATGGCCAAGGCAAAGGACAGTTTTGAAAGAGCGTATTTGATAGATCCCAAGAACGTGAATGTTCACAACGGCCTGGGCCTTGTTTATCTTGCGGTCGGGCAAAAGGAAAAAGCCAGGGAGGAATTCAATCAGACTTTAATGCTGGATCCAAATAATCAATATGCAAAGGACATGCTCGGGAGAATAAAATAAATGTTGAGAAGAACAGCTAAATTCCCGCAGTTGCTGCTGTTGATCATCGATGCTTTAGTGATTAATATATCTTTTATTCTGGCTTATTATCTCAGGTTTGAGTGGCTGATGGGAAAATCCCCGGCGATCATACCGCAGCTGGGCAGGTTCTATTATATCCTTATCTTCGTGACGTTCCTGTGGCTGGCCCTGTTCAAGCTCCTTGGGCTTTATGATAAGAGGGATATCACTTCGACAGGTGACGAGGCCTCTTCAATATTCGGAGCAACGATAGTCGGTTCGCTGTTCTTGTTCGCGCTTCTCTTTTTGTACAGGGGGTTCTGGTTCTCAAGAGCGTTGCTCATTTACGCGATGATCATCTGTTCGGTGCTGATGATATTTTCAAGATATGTGCTGAACAGCTTTCAAAGGGAGCTTTATAAGAGAGGGATAGGCGTCAGACGCACTCTTATCCTGGGAGCAGGAGAGATCGGGCAGGGGCTCGCCTTTAAAATGTTATCGGAGAAAGAGATAGGATATAAAGCCGTAGCGTTCCTGGATGACGATCCCGATAAGACGGGCAAGAGTTTCCACGGTGTCCCTGTCATGGGGTCGATCATCAGCACAAAGAACAAAATAAAGGAACTCGGCATTGATGAGGTGATCCTGGCGACGGGAAAACTGCACCAGCAGAAAGTGCTGGAAATAATCACGGAGTGCGAAGGGGAAGGCGTTGAATTCAAGCTTGTGCCGGGAATACTTGAGCTGATCGCCTCAAGGATATCAACGGACGAAATTGGTGGCATCCCCCTTCTTACCATTAAAGAGATCAGGCTTCAGGGATTCAACGCCGCTCTAAAGCGGCTTATTGATATTTGCGTTTCTCTCACGATGCTTTTGGTTTTTTCCCCCCTGATACTGCTTGTTGCTGTTGCGATCAAGATCGAATCAAAAGGGCCGGTCTATTTCACTCAGAGGCGCATAGGAAAAGACGGCAAGACATTCAATCTTTACAAGTTCCGTTCCATGATCGAAAAAGCCGAATCCATGTTCCAACAGGTTGTTGCAGATAAGGGCGGCGATATCATCAGGTTCAAGGCAAAAGACGATCCCCGTATCACCAGGGTAGGCAGAATAATAAGAAAGCTCAGCATCGATGAACTGCCCCAGCTGATAAACGTTTTGATCGGGGACATGAGCCTGGTCGGGCCCAGGCCTCCGGTGCCGATCGAAGTTGAAAAATATTCCTCCTGGCATAAAAAACGGCTGAGGATACGTCCGGGGATCACGGGGCTCTGGCAGGTGTCGGGGCGCAGCGAGCTGCCGTTCGAGGATATGGTCCGGCTTGATGTTTACTATATCGAGAACTGGTCTCTCTGGATGGATTTCAGGATAATCCTGAGGACTTTCCCGGCGGTGCTTTTCGGCTCCGGAGCGTATTAACAATAACATAGATGCTTACAAGCACCCAAAACCCGAAGGTTAAATATTTTAATTCCCTTAAACAGAATAAAACACGCAGGGCTGCGGGGAAATTTTTCATTGAAGGGATCCATCTTGTCGGCGAGGCGATGCAGGCGGGGCTTCTTGACAGGGTCCTTTACAGTGAGAACGTCCTGAAAACATCTGAAGGGAAGAACCTTCTGGGGAAGCTGATTTCTTCCGGCATACCCAGTGAAGAAGCAAGTGAAAGCGTCATCAAACATCTTTCTAGCGTTGAATCTCCCCAGGGAATAATCGCTTCAGTTAAGCCGAAAGCTTCCGATCTCGGGAGCCTTTTTGAGAAGTCAGATCCTTTGATCATCGTGGCGTGCGGCATACAAGACCCCGGCAACCTGGGGACGATGATCAGGACGGCGGATGCGGCCGGATGTTCCGGGATAATATTGTCTGCCGGAACGGTCGATCCGTACAATGACAAGGTCATCAGGGCTTCTTCAGGATCGATTTTTCATTTAAACATGGTAAAAATTGATGATATAATCGAGCTTGTTTCATCACTGAAGAGACGCGGGGTAAGGGTCATCTCGGCTGTTGTCGGTGCCGATAAGGAATATTATTCGGTCGATTACCGCGGACCGGCCGCGATCTTGATAGGGAGCGAAAGCAAGGGAATATCCCCTGAGACCGAGAGACTTTCGGATGAATCGATCGCGATACCGATGCTTGGAGGAGTTGAATCGCTTAATGCTGCTGTTTCGTGTGCGATCGTTATTTATGAAGCCCTGAGGCAGAGGAGACAACTGAAAACCCGAGACTAAAGTCTCGGATAACTTAACCGCGACTTCAGTCGCGGGACTATTACAGAGGAGGATTAATGGAGGAGGCTAGACTTATCAACGTGGACCAGATCGAGCGGGATGCCGTTTCCTCGATAGGGAACGCGTCTTCGCTGAAAGAGCTTGAAGACATAAAGATAAGATATCTCGGAAGAAAAGGCGATATACAGGAGCTCTTAAAGCGTCTCCCGACACTTGCGCCCGACATTCGTCCCAAATATGGGCAACGCGTCAACGATATCAAGAATAAGATACAACAGCTTGTCGATGAAAAAATAAAGAGCGTTTCTCGCGAGGCGGTATCAAAAAAATTAAAGGAAGAAAAGATCGATATAACCCTTCCCGGAACAGGGATAGTCAAAGGGAATCTCCATCCGATAACGAAGGTTTTCGAGGAGATGAAGCAGATATTCACCAGGATCGGATATTCCATAGCGGAAGGGCCGGACATCGAGACGAACTGGAATAATTTTGAGGCGCTGAACTTTCCTCCCGAACACCCCGCGATGGACATGCAGGCGACGTTCTTCGTGGAGGGAGGATATGTTCTAAGGACCCACACTTCTCCCGTGCAGATAAGGGTCATGGAGAAGAACAATCCGCCGATATCCATCATCACGCCCGGGCGCGTATACCGTTGCGACGCGGACGTGACGCATTCCCCCGTTTTTCACCAGCTTGAGGGACTTGTCGTTGACGAAAAGATAACATTTGCGGACCTTAAGGGCACGCTTACTTATTTTATCCATGAAATGTTCGGCAAGGAGAGGCATGTCAGGTTCAGACCTTCATTTTTCCCGTTCACGGAGCCGTCCGCGGAAATGGATATTGAATGCATCATATGCAGCGGGGTCGGATGCCGCGTCTGCAAGAACACGGGATGGCTTGAAATTCTCGGTTCCGGAATGGTCGACCCGAACGTGTTCAGCAATGTCGGCTATGATCCCCAGAAATACTCCGGGTTCGCTTTCGGCATGGGGATAGAGCGCATAGCGATACTCAAGTACGGGATACCGGATATCAGGCTTTTCTATGAGAATGACCTGAGATTTTTGAGGCAGTTATGAAGATACCTCTGCAATGGCTTAAAGAATATATAAAAGTGGACCTGAAGCCGCAGTCACTCGCGGATAAGATCACTATGGCGGGGCTGGAGGTCGGGGCGATAGAGTATCACGGGAAGAACATTTCTAATGTCGTGGTCGGCAAGGTCAAGACGGTGGAGCGACACGCGACAAAACCCGAGATCCTTATCTGCCAGGTTGATACCGGAGCCAAGATACTTCAGATAGTTACCAAGGCAAAGAACGTCAAAGTGGGAGACAAGATCCCTGTCGCGTTGCATGGGGCAACGCTGCCGACGGGAATGAAGATACAGAACAGGGAACTTCACGGCGTCGAATCTTTCGGGATGCTTTGTTCGGAAGCGGAACTCGGGCTTTCCGACGCCGCAGAGGGGATTTTGATCCTGGATAAAGACTCAGCTGTTGGAGAGGATATAAGAAAAATCCTGGGCATTGGCGGAGCTGTTCTGGACATAGATGTATTGCCCAACAGGATAGATATCTTATCCATTATCGGGGTTGCCAGGGAGATCGGCGCGATACTGAACAAAAAGATAAAGGTACCTTCGGTCAGCGTCAAAGAATCAGAAGGATCGGCAAAGAAAGCGGCAAAGATCTCCATAAAAAATATGGATCTTTGCCCCCGGTACATGGCGAGGATAATAAAGGGCGTCTCGATAAAGCCTTCTCCTGAATGGATACAGGAAAGGCTGACCGCCTGCGGCATGAGGCCGATCAATAATATCGTTGATATAACGAACTATGTGCTTCTGGAGATGGGGCAGCCTCTCCATGCATTTGACCTTAATCTGCTGAAAGATAGAACAGTGATCGTCAGAAAAGCCGAAAAAGGTGAAAAGATGGTGACGATTGACGGCGAAAAAAGAGAAATAGGCGGATGCCTTGTTATAGCCGACTCTCAAAAAGCCGTGGCTGTGGCAGGGGTAATGGGGGGAGCGGAAACGGAGGTCAATGACCTGACAAAGGACATTCTTCTTGAATCGGCTTTCTTTGATCCGAAGACGATCCACAGTGCGGAAAAACGCCTGAAGTTAAGAACAGAGGCTTCGATCAGGTTCGACAGGGGAGTGGATTGGAACGGAGTTGAGACAGCCCTCGACAGGGCTGCCGATCTTATGGCGCAGCTGTCGGGAGGCAAGGTCCTGGCCGGCAAGATAGATATTAAGGCAAAGGACCGCAAGCCGAAGATCGTGACTTTAAGGTTAAAAAGGGTGAATGATATTTTAGGAACCGATCTGAAGCTTTCAGAGATCAAAGCCATACTTGACAGGCTTGGATTTAAGATCAGCGGGTCAAAAGTTGAAGTACCGCTGTTCCGTGCCGGCGACATTGAAAGGGAGATCGACATTATTGAGGAGATCGCAAGGATATACGGCTATGAGAAGATACCGGTAACCCTTCCTGACCTGAAGATAAAAAGCATTAAGGGCGTTCCCGGGGACCAGATCAAAAGAATAAAGACGATCCTGGTCGACGCGGGATTGAATGAAACTATCAGTTATTCAATGCTGCCGCCGGCGGAAGTGAACATCGGGGAGCCGCACGGAGAATCCATCAGGATATTGAACCCCATATCGGAGGACCTGTCCGTTATGAGAAAAGCGATCATTCCAAGCCTCCTCAAAGTTTTGACCTTCAACCTGAACAGGCAGATCGAAGATGTGAACATTTTCGAGGTTGGAAAGATCTTTTACAGGGACAACAAAGGGGTGAACATCGAGAGAACGGAACTCGGAGCGGTCTTATTCGGCAAAAGAAGTTACCGATATGAGGGAGGGAAGGAAAATATCGACTTCTTCCAGGTTAAAAAGATCGTTGAGGATGTATTAGCGTATCTGGGCGTAAGTTATGAGATCAAAGAAAATATCCTGCCGGGCTATCATCCCAGCAAATCAGCAGCTATTTATAAGAACGGAAAAACCATAGGCGTTTTCGGGGAGCTTCATCCGGATATCGCAGCGAGCCTGGGCCTTGATAAACCCGTGCACGTTCTTTCCTTGGACCTTGATGCAGTGCTGAACATTAAAAAGCTGCCTCCCAAATACAGAGAGATCCCGTCATATCCTGCCGTTAGGCGTGATATAGCAATGGTAGTTCCTTACGGCGTTACCCACAGAGCCATTATGGACGAGATAAAGGCTTCAGGCGGCGAGCTTGTGGAGGAAGTGGTCCTGTTCGACAAATATGAAGGCAGCCAGATAGAGAAAGGCTATTACAGCCTCGCTTACTCCGTAACATACCGCAACTACGGCCGAACGCTGACCGTAGAAGAAGTCAACGCAAAACATGAGGAAATATCACAGAACCTGGCCGATAAGCTCGCCGTAAAAGTGCGAAAATAGAAGGGCTCGCCCCAACGAAATGTCGGGGTGACGATTAAGGTTATGAATACTACAGAGACCGTTACTCCTATGGTCAAGCAATATCAAGATATCAAATCCCGTCACAAGGATGCCATCTTGTTCTTCAGACTGGGCGACTTCTACGAGATGTTCTATGACGACGCAAAGATCGCTTCCCGTGAGCTTGCGTTAACGCTCACAGGCAGGGGAGAAGGCGAAAAAAGGATGCCCATGTGCGGCGTTCCTTATCACGCAGCCGACAATTATATTTCAAAGCTCCTTGGAAAAGGTTATAAGGTCGCCATCTGCGACCAGGTGGAGGATCCCAGGCTCGCAAAAGGCATAGTGAAACGGGAGATCATTAAAGTGATAACGCCCGGCACTGTGCAGGAAAGCAAAATGCTTGATGAAAGGTCGAGCAATTTCCTTCTCGCGATCTCTTTTCAGAAAAACGAATCCGGCATAGCTTACATAGACGCCACGACGGGGGAGTTCAAGGTCACAACGTTCCCCAAGGCAAAAGGCATTGATGACATTATCGAAGAAATCAAAAGGATCGCGCCATCGGAGGTGCTCGTTCCCGACCTTATTCCCGAGGAAGCGTCTTACCTTTCCGAGAACCTTAAAGCAGCGGGGTACTCATTGTCGGATTATAAGGATATCTATGATGTTGAAACGGCTAAAAAAAGATTGAAAGAACATTTCAGCGTCTCATCGCTCGAGAGTTTCGGCCTCTCCGGTTTTGAGGCGGCTTACGGCGCGGCTTCCGCTATCCTTGAATATTTGAAGCAGACGCAAAAGGGAGCGCTTGCGCACGTCAATAAGATCCAGCCTTATAAGATCGGCGATTTCATGTACATCGATTCATCAACAAGGAAGAACCTTGAACTGCTGTTGAACGTAAGGGACAGATCGGAAGAAGGAAGCCTCTTATGGGCGCTGGACCGGACATCAAGCGCGATGGGAAGCAGGCTGCTGAAAAAATGGATATCCCAGCCGCTTCTTGACATAAAGGAGATAGATCTCAGGCTTGATGCTGTTGAAGAGCTGTCAGGCGATCTGCTTCTGCGAGAAGAGCTTTCTAAACATCTGCTGTCCGTTTTCGACATTGAAAGGCTCACGGGGCGGGTAGCCTCGCAGGCGGCGAACGCAAGGGACCTGATCGCGCTGAAAGAATCGCTAGCGTATCTCCCCAAGATCAAGCTCGCCCTGAAAAGCTGCAGATCCGCGGTGATCGGCAAAGTGAAAGAGCTCAACGAGCAGTCGGAAGTCGTGGATCTGATCGATAGGGCCATAAATCCCGATCCTCCCCACACATTAAAAGAAGGCAACTTGATAAAAAAAGGCTTTAACGAAGAACTGGATAAAATAATAGAAATGACGCAGGGCAACAAAGAATGGATCTCGCAGCTGGAACTTCAAGAGAGACAGCGCACTGGCATCAAGTCCCTGAAAGTCGGATTTACGTCCGTGTTCGGGTATTATATAGAGGTTTCAAAGGCCAATCTGGGATCGGTGCCGGCGGATTACATCAGAAAACAGACACTGGTCAATTGCGAAAGATTTATCACTCCATCCCTTAAGGAGAGGGAAGCTCTCATACTTAATGCTCAAGAGAAGATGTGCGTCCTTGAATACGACATTTTTATTGAGGTCAGAGATCGACTGTCCTCGCACACAAAAGACCTTCAGGTGATCTCGCAGGCGCTGGCACAGCTCGATGTCCTCCTTTCTTTTGCGTCAGTTGCAGCTGAGAAGAAATATTCAAGGCCTGTCCTTGGGGTTAGCGGCGGGATCCATATAAAGAACGGCCGTCATCCGGTGGTGGAGGCGACCCTTGGGATGAACACGTTCGTGCCCAACGATACCGATATGGATCCGGATACAAGCCGCTTTGTCTTGATAACCGGGCCGAACATGGCGGGCAAATCAACTTACATGCGCCAGGTTTCCCTTATCTGTTTGATGGCGCAGATCGGTTCTTTTGTCCCCGCGGATTCCGCCGGACTTCCCGTCATTGACAGGATCTTCACCAGGATCGGGGCGATGGATGACATTTTTGCCGGGCAGTCAACGTTCATGGTGGAGATGACGGAAACCGCGAACATCATAAATAATGCCACATCGAGAAGCCTCATAATACTCGACGAGATCGGCAGGGGGACTTCAACCTTCGACGGCATGTCGATCGCCGCATCGGTCGCCGAATTCATTCATACAAAAATAAAAGCATACACCCTTTTTGCGACGCACTATCACGAAATAACCCAGCTCGCGGACAAGCATCCCGGGATGAAAAACCTGAACACTCTTGTTAAGAAAGAGGGGGACAAGGTCATATTCCTCCACAAGATCGTTGATGGATCCGCGGACCAGTCGTATGGCATAGAGGTCGCGAAGCTTGCCGGTCTTCCGGAAGTTGTTATCACAAGGGCAAAAGAGATATATAATACTCTTGAGATGGTGGAGCAGGACGTCGCTAAGGTGCCAAAGGGCAGGCGTGCCGGCAAACAGGATCAAATGGGTTTGTTCTGAAAGGGAGGCAGGATCATGAGGACAAGCAAAGGGAATCTGCTCATAACTTTTATTTTACTGGTCGCTTTAAGCATAACCGTATTCTCCTATATTTATTTGATCAGCTTCAGGATTAAGGACACGGGGATAAAAGTTTCCGAATTTGATTCTTTCTATGCTGCTGATGCCGGGCTCAATAAAGCCATATGGTATCTGGGTACGCCGACAGGCCAGGGCGGCAAAGGAATGACTTGGAGAACTACCAGCAGCTGGGAGTCATTTGGCAGGGGAGGTTATTACATAACGGTCATGAATTATGTCTCTGGCGAAGTGATGATAATTTCGACGGGAGAGGTTGGAGGGATAGCGAAAACTGTTTCCCAGGCGATAAGCACGGGAGGGCTCCCTCTTGCTTTTGATTATTCTGTTTTCTGCAACAGCACGGCGTCTTTGAGCGGCAACACTATAGTGGACGGCGATATGTATGTGAACGGGAACACGACACTCAGCGGGAATACGCATGTTCAGAATGGTCTCCTTGATCATCCAACCGGGACTACCATCTCACATTCGGGGAACGTCACATATACTGACGGCGGGCAGCCGGATCCCGCGCCATCATTTCCCGTGATAGATACATCTTATTATAATAACCTGATCAATCTTGCCAAGAGCGCACCTTCCGGCAATGTTTCATACAGTAATTCGACAACGAACCTGAACGGCGGGATAGTTTATGTTCATGGAAATGTGACAATTTCGGGCAACACGACCTTCAATGGTCCCGGGACCGTGGTCGCTTCGGGTACGATCTCATTATCCGGAAATACATACAGCAGCGGCTCTGTCACATTTATATCCGCGGGACAGACAAGTCTCACAGGTAATACATACACGAACGGAGCGGTATATTACAGTTCAACCTCTCTGTCCGCTTCCGGCAATACCAGAGTGAGCGTTGGCGGATTCCTTTCAGCCGGTTCAATCGTGCTGTCCGGAAATTTGAACATGTCCGGTCTGGTATATGCCCTGGGCAGTGTCGCTATGTCCGGCAACGGCCAGGTAACAGGTGCTATGGTCGCTTCTTCTGTGACAGGGCTTTCAGGTAACGCTCATGTGACTTATGACTCCAGTGTCCTGCCTTCCTCATCACCGATCGGATTTCCAAGTACTACGATGTCAGTATTAAAAGGATCATGGAAAGGAAATTGAAATAATTGTCGAAAAAGCCCCTTAACATAGCTTTCGTCTGGCACATGCACCAGCCTTTCTATAAAGACCTTGTTACAGGCGAATATGTCCTTCCATGGGTCAGGCTGCACGCAATAAAGGACTACTACGATATGGTGGCCATCCTTGATGATTTTAGCGGGATCAAGCAGACCTTTAACCTTGTGCCTTCTCTTCTTGAGCAGATCGAGGATTACGTTGGCGGAGGTGCCTCAGATAAACATCTGAAGATAACCCTCAAGAGCCCGGCGGACCTTTCATACGAGGACAAGGTATTCATGCTCCAGAACTTTTTCATGGCGAACTGGGAGACCATGGTCAACCCGTATAAAAGGTATCTGGAGCTGCTGTTGAAGCGGGGAAGGTTCGTATCGCTGGATGAAATAAAAAAAGTGGCGCGGCGTTTTACGGACCAGGAGCTGATCGATCTTCAGGTATGGTTCAATCTCACGTGGTTCGGCAATATATATAAAACAAAGGATCCTGTCGTCAGAGCGTTGCTGGAGAAAGGCAGGAATTTCACCGGAGAGGATAAGGCTGCTTTGATCGGCAAGCAAAAGGAACTGATGGCTGCTGTTATCCCAAAATATAAGGAGATGCAGCAAAAAGGGCAGATCGAAATAACGGTGACGCCTTATTTTCACCCCATACTTCCTCTTTTATTGGATACTAATTCAGCAAAAGTGGCATTACCATCAATTAAGCTGCCCGCATCCAGGTTCAGGCATCCTGAAGATGCGGCCTTCCAGGTCAATGAGGCCGTTAGGTACATGAAAGAACATTTCGGTTCGGCGCCTTCCGGCATGTGGCCGTCCGAGGGATCGGTTTCCGAGGATATATTGCCGATAATCTGCAGCGCCGGAATTAAATGGATAGCCACCGACGAGGAAATACTTATCAGGTCGCTGGGCAGAGCCGATGTCAAGGTAAGAGGGCTGCCCTCGCAGGAGCTTTTTAGCGCGTACAATCTGCGCAGGGAGGACTGTTCGCTTAACATCATTTTCAGGGACCACAACCTTTCGGATCTCATTGGTTTTACATATTCGAAATGGGACAGCAGAGATGCTGTCTCCGATTTTATGACACATCTTAGCAACATCAGGGCATCGTTGCCGGATGACGGGAAAAATTACCTTGTCAGCATAATTCTGGATGGCGAGAACGCATGGGAATATTACAAGAATAACGGCTGGGATTTCTTAAGCGGGCTGTATGAGAGGTTGTCAGGTGACAGCGATTTTAAGACCGTCAGAGTATGCGACTTTTTGGCGGAGAACCCGCCGGAGAGATCGCTCCCATATTTATTTTCAGGGTCATGGATAAATCATGATTTCAGGGTCTGGATAGGGCACGATGAGGATAATAAAGCGTGGGATTATTTAAATAACGCAAGGATGGCGCTGGTGAGCTCAAACACGCAGGATAAGACCGCGTGGAAAGAATTCTATGTGGCGGAAGGCAGCGACTGGTGCTGGTGGTTCGGTGACGACCACTCTTCGGAGAACGACGAAATATTCGATGCGCTTTACAGGAAGCATCTGAAAAACATTTATCATCTGATCGGAAAACCCGCTCCGCAGTACCTTGATATTCCCATTAAACATATAACGACCATAAGGCCTACGAGAGAGCCCGCGTACACGATCAAACCTGTCCTGGATGGCGAGGTAACGAATTATTATGAGTGGTTGTCCGCCGGTTATTATGATATAGGAAAACTGAAAGGCGCAATGCACCAGGCTGAGACAGTGATCAAGGAGATCTATTACGGGTTTGATACGGATAATATGTATGTCCGACTTGATGTTGGATTTCCTTTAAGCGATCTGGAACTGAGGAGTTTCTCGTTCGCTCTTATTCTTCTGCACCCCCATCAGTATAAGATAAGCGCTTCATATAAAAAGGAAAAAGGGAAATTCGATCTTGATATTTTCAAGCTCGAGGACGATCACTGGAGTTTTATGAAGACGATCGAATCGGTCGGAATAAATCGCATCGTGGAGGTGGCCGTTCCTTTTTCCGAGATCGCGGCTGGCCCGAATGACGAGATACAATTCGTTACCGCTGTGGAAAAGGACCATCAGGAGCTGGAGAGATGGCCGAGAGGTGGCAGTATTAATTTTTCCGTTCCCGCCCACGACTATGAAGAAAAACAATGGAGCGTGTAAGATAGAGCGCTTTGATGCCTGGAACCTGCGACTAAACGTCGCGGTTCCAATTAGCTGGGTTTATTTTAGTATGATTTTAGGAGCCGAGGCGTTCAGCCCCAGGCTCCTAAAGGGTAGAAAGATAATATATGAAAAAAATTAATTTTTTGTTCGGGATACACTGCCATCAGCCTGTCGGGAATTTCCCCAAAGTGATAAGTGAAGCGTATTATGATTCGTACCTTCCTTTCATCGAGATGATGGAAGCTCACCCGACCATCCGCTTCACGGCTCATTACAGCGGGATCCTTTATGAATGGTTCGCCCAAAACCATCCTGAGTTCCTCGATAAGCTGAAGCTCCTCGTCAAGAGGGGGCAGCTTGAGGTAATGGCCGGAGGCTTCTATGAGCCGATCCTGGCGATCATTCCTGATGACGACAAGCTAGGCCAGATCGAGTCGGAGAGGGAATTCATAAAAAAGAACTTCCTTATGTCTCCCAGAGGGCTCTGGCTTACCGAACGCATCTGGGAGCCCCACATGGCAAAACCGCTGAACCTTGCAAAGGTCGAGTATATCACTGTAGATGATTATCATTTCATTTCGGCCGGCGCGGATGAAAAGGACCTTTTCGGCTATTACGTGACGGAGGAAGAAGGATACAGGCTGAACGTTTTCCCCATAAGCAAGCATCTTCGTTATCTTGTGCCTTTCAAGATGCCTGGTGAAACAATTGAATATTTGAAAAGTATCGGTACGGAGGAAGGTGAGCGTGCGGCCGTACTTGCTGATGATGGAGAAAAATTCGGCGTCTGGCCGGGCACTCACAAGTGGGTTTACGAGGACAAGTGGCTTGATAACTTCCTGAAGGCGCTTGAAGATGACCGCGAAGCGATAAGGACAATGACATTCTCCGAGTACCTGGATGAGCACCGTCCGGCCGGCAAGATATATCTACCCACGGCTTCATATGCCGAGATGATGGAATGGGCGCTTCCTGTGAAAGCAGGCCTGAAATACGAAAAAATGATCGAGGAGCTCAAGTCTTTCGGAAAATATGACGAATATAAGCAATTCATACGGGGAGGGTTTTTCAGGAATTTTTTCGCCAAATATTCAGAAAGCAACGATATGCACAAGAAAATGCTCTATGTGAGTGAAAAAATAGCCACACTGGGGAAAGGCAAAAAACTGGGGTTGTCGTCGGAGGGCCGAGAGGAAAAGATCCGCCTTGCAAAGCAAAGCCTGTGGAAAGGGCAGTGCAATGACGCATACTGGCATGGGGTTTTCGGCGGGCTTTATCTTAATTATTTGCGGCACGCGGTGTATGAGAACCTGATCGCTGCTGAAGTTGAGGTTGATAAGCTGGCTTACGGGGACCAGAAATTCATAGAGATCCGAACGTTCGATTTCGACAGGGACGGGGCCGATGAGATATTGGTATCCAATGACATGCTTAACTGTTATTTCAGCCCTTCATACGGAGGATGTCTATTTGAGCTTGATTACCGTCCAAAGAGCTTCAATCTTTTGAACGGACTGACAAGAAGAGAAGAAGTGTACCACGGGAAAGTCAGGATGGCGGCGGAGTCTAAGCCGGAGGAGGGGGTTGGCAGCATCCATGACATCGTAAAAACAAAGGAGACCGGCCTTGAAGATTATCTTGTTTATGACCGGCACAGGCGCCTCAGTCTTCAAGATCATTTTATGCCGATCGATACTCAGCTGTCCGACTTCATGAAAGTAAAATATAAGGAAACGGGCGATTTCGTGTCAGAGCCGTACGCCCCGATGGTCAAGAAAACCAGCAGCGAGATAGAATTGAAGCTCAAGAGGAAAGGCATTGTTTATATGGGAAATAAGGCGCTGCCGGTCGAGATCATAAAAACAGTGTCGATATTAAAAGGACAATCTCTTATTAATATCTATTATGAGATATCCAACCTGTCCCAGGAAGTTTTGGATGCCGTCTTTGGCGTCGAATTTAATTTTTCCCTGCTCGCTGGGGATGCTCCGGACAGATATTATGTTTTTCCAGGCCAAAATTTGAGCGACAGGAGACTGGCGAGCATAGGGGAGATTGAAGGCTGTTCAAATCTAAATATTGTTGACGAGTGGAAAGGGTTTGGTGTATCATTACAAACTGGTTGCTTGGACAGGGTCTGGAGATTTCCTATCGAGACGGTTTCCCAGTCAGAAGCAGGTTTTGAAAGGACTTACCAGAGCTCCCTGGTCATGCCGAATAAAAGAATAATGATCGAACCCGGGGGTAAATGGGCTAACAGTTTGAGGGTTTTAATAGAATGAGGGGATTTGATGCCAGAACTTAGAAAAGATCCGATATCGGACAGATGGGTCATTATCGCCACGGAGCGCGGAAGGCGTCCTTCCGATTTCAAGGAGGGAGGGGCCGGTAAGGTAACCGAGGGCAAGTATTGCCCTTTCTGTGAGGGGCAGGAGGCTAATACTCCAAGGGAAATAGTCGCCTGGAGAAGACCAGGCACGGAGCCGAACAAGCCGGGGTGGTCGGTAAGGGTTATCCCTAACAAATTTCCTGCTTTGGTGTGCGAGGGCGAAGTTAACAGGACGGGAATAGGCATATTTGACATGATGAGCGGGATAGGCGCTCACGAGGTCATACTTGAAACACCGAAGCATGCCGAGAGTCTGGCTGAAATGGAAGAGACCCACATTGACAAGATCCTGTGGGCATACAAGAACAGGATCGCGGACCTTGAAAAAGATAAAAGGTTCAGGTATGTGCTTGTTTTCAAGAATTACGGAGAGGCGGCTGGCGCGTCGCTTGAGCACGCGCACTCGCAGCTTATAGCAACGCCGATAACCCCGAGGTACATAAAACTTGAGCTGACGGGAGCGAGAGGGTACTATCACGAAAAAGAGCGCTGCATATTCTGTGACATGATCAGGCAGGAAATGGGCGACGGGACCCGCATAGTTTCGGAGAATGAGTATTTCGTGAGTTTCACGCCTTTCGCATCAAGATTCCCTTTTGAATTATGGATACTTCCGAGGCGCCACCAGCATGACTTTTCGATCATCACTGACGAGGAGCGCATCCAGCTTGCCAGACTGTTAAAGGAAACCATGGTAAGACTGAAAAAGTGTTTGAACGATCCGCCGTATAATTATATGATACACACGTCACCGAATCCCGTGCTCAGGGCTGGTAAACCCGATTACTGGGGGACGGTCCAGTATGACTTTCACTGGCACATTGAGATCATACCAAGGTTGACCAAGGTCGCGGGATTTGAATGGGGAACCGGCCTTTATATTTGCCCGACCCCTCCGGAAGAAGCGGCGAAATATCTAAGAGAGATCAAAATATAGCATGAGAAAATCGCGAAAACGGTCTAGGGGTATGAGCATGGGTTTTCTGTCACTTAAGGCTTTTTTGATGAGAAAAATCGATAAAAAGGGAGGTGTCAAAAAAAATATGGCGACCAGCAGCAAAAGACGTCTTGTTAAGATCAATTTCAAAGCCCCCATGGGATGCAAAGAAGTGAAAATAGCCGGCGATTTTACGGATTGGGATAAAGGCGCGATTTATATGTCTAAATCGGGGCGCAACGGAGCATGGACGGCTTCAGTAAGGGTAGAGCCTGGGATGCATCAATACAGGTTCCTGCTTGATGGCAATTGGTACACAGATCCATCTACTGAGCATGTTATCACTCCTTTTGGCAGTGAAAATTCAGTTTTAAGAGTCAATTAGGATCCGCATGCCAAAAACTAAAAAAGTCAAAATCGAGCGTGGTGGTGCGCTGAAGCATGAGGAGGAGCTTGTTGAAGAGAGCAAGTTTTTCGTCCCTCCTTATGCCAGTACGCCTGGGCAAAGGAAGGAATTTGACTTTCCTCACTCTTATGGAGACACAAAGATAGTCCTTATTGTCAGAGACCCTCACTGGATCTACACATATTGGGAGATCACGGAAAACAAATATAAAGAAGCCGCGAACGCTCTGGGAAGCGATTTCAACGGCGCAAAAGAGACCCTCAGGGTATATGATACTTCATCGAGACAATGGAAAAGCTTTGACATAACAGTTTCTTACGGGGCGAGGAACTGGTATATCAATGTGCCCGAGGCCAACCGCACATATGTTGTTGATATCGGTTTTTTGTCCCCTGACGGTAGATTTATCGTTATGGCACGGTCGAATGCCGTTACTACCCCGAGGGATGCGATGTCCGAAGTCATCGATGAAGAATGGATGACCGTGGATTTTGAACGTATCTACGCCATTTCCGGAGGATTCGGAATCGGAAAAAGCTCCGGGGAGATCCGGGAACTTATGAAAAAGCATCTGTTCGAACTCAAGGCTTCGGGTTGGTTAGCATCTTCAAGCAGTCCCGTCGGCCGCCGCCCAAAATAACAGGACCTTCTTATGGAGAAAGGATATTTATCTCTAATTCTGCATGCGCATCTTCCATATGTGCGACATCCGGAGTATGAGGAATTCCTGGAAGAAGACTGGCTCTATGAAGCAATAACAGAAACATACATCCCGCTTATTGACACTTTTGAAAACCTCATAAATGACGGAGTAAAGTTCAAGATCACGATCTCCCTTTCTCCAACGCTTATATCGATGTTCGCCGATGAGCTATTACAAGATAGATATATAAAACACATTGAAAGTTTGATCGAGCTGGCCGGGCGCGAATGCGAGAGAACAAAGGGTCAGCCCGAATATAGCGAACTCGCGAAGATGTACCTTGATAAGTTCAAGAACGCAAGATATATGTTCATTGAAAAATATCACAGGAACCTGATAAATGCTTTCAGGATGCTGAATGATTCGGGTTCTGTGGAGGTCATAACCTGCGGGGCCACTCACGGATACCTGCCTCTTTTTGAGATCAATAAAAAGGCCGTTCGAGCTCAAATAAAGGCCGCCGTGGACTGTTTCAAGAAGCATTTCGGCAAAATACCGAACGGAATGTGGCTTCCCGAATGCGGATATAATCCGCCGGACGACAAATATCTGGCGGAATTCGGGGTTAAATATTTCTTTGTCGATACCCACGGGATACTTCACGGATCTCCAAGGCCGAAATACGGGGTCTTTGCTCCCGTATACTGCAGGAGCGGCGTTGCGGCTTTCGGCAGGGATGTGGAATCGTCCCGTGCTGTCTGGAGCGCCGAGGAAGGATACCCCGGAGATTATAATTACAGGGAATTTTACAGGGACATCGGCTTTGACCTGGACTATGAATATATTAAACCCTATATCCATATTGACGGTACCAGGGTAAATACGGGGATCAAGTATTATAAGATCACAGGCAGGACCAATGATAAGGCCCCTTATAATGCGAGGGCCGCGGCTGAAAAGGCGGCGGAGCACGCCGGCAATTTCATGTTCAACAGGCAAAAGCAGATAGAACATATACACGGCGTCATCGGCAAGAAACCGATAGTAATTTCACCCTATGATGCCGAACTTTACGGGCACTGGTGGTATGAGGGGCCTCTGTGGCTTAATTATCTGCTCAGGAAGATCAGCTTTGATCAGGATACGATCAGGCTTATTACTCCGTCGCAATATCTAAAAGAAAATCCGAAGAATCAGGCCTTAACGCCTTCGATGTCCTCATGGGGATGGAAGGGCTACAGCGAGGTCTGGCTGGAGGGATCAAATGATTGGATCTACAGGCATATCCATAAAGCACAGGAAAGGATGATCGAACTTGCCGCGTCGCATCACAAAGCGTCCGGTATCAGGGAGAGAGCGCTGAACCAGGCGGCAAGAGAGCTTATGCTGCTTGAGGCGAGCGACTGGCCTTTTATCATGAAAACCGGAACGGTCGTTCCGTATGCCGTAAAACGGATCAAGGATCATCTTGAAAGATTTACAAGACTGTACGAGGACATTAGCTCGAATTCAATTGATGAAAAATGGCTTTCTGATATAGAATACCGGGATAACTTATTTCCGGAGATCGATTTCAGGGTGTATAGCGGGGAGAAAACATGAAGGCAGCGATACTGGCAGGCGGGATGGGGACGAGGATGCATCCGCTTACCTGCGACATACCAAAACCAATGCTTCCATTTGCCAATAAGCCGATCATGGCTCACACGGTGGAACTTCTTGCCCGGAACGGCATCACCGATATCGTTGCGATACTATATCATCAGCCCGAAGCGATAATGAACTACTTTGGCGACGGAAGCTCGTTCGGAGTAAAGATGAAGTATATTATTGCATCGCGGGACCTAGGGACCGCGGGCGCGGTCAAATACGCCGAGCAGGTGCTTGACGAGACTTTTCTGGTCATATCCGCTGACATATTTTGCGATTTCAACCTTCAGGACCTCATAGAATTCCACAGGAGCAAAAAAGCGCTTGTTACCGTGACGCTTTCCCGCGTTGACAACCCGCTGCCTTACGGGATAGTCGTCACTAACGGCGACGGCAGGGTGAAACATTTCCTCGAAAAACCCTCCTGGGGAGAGGTCATTACAGATACCATAAATACCGGGATCTATGTCGTAAGCCCCATTGCCATGCGCAGCGTTCCCGACGGGAAGGAATTCGATTTCAGCAAAGATCTTTTCCCGAAGCTGCTTGAAGCAAGAGAGCCGATCTACGGATATACAGCCGAAGGATACTGGAAGGATATAGGAGGGATCGACGAATACGGAGCCAGCCATAGGGACATAGTTACGGGAAAGCTAAAGCTTGATAGCAGGAAATTCGGCTCAAATGTAAGGATCTCTCCGTCCGCGAAACTTATAGGACTTGTGATGCTGGATGACGGAAGCATTGTTGGCGATGATGTGGTGATCGAGAATTCCGTGATAGGGAAGAATTGCGAGATATCCCGCGGATCAAGGATAGTTGAAAGCATCATATGGGATAATGTGAAGATCGAAAAAGAAGGTAATATCAACAGATCGATCATCGCATCAAACTCTGTGATAGGTGAGAGGGCGATGCTTGAAGAAGGGTCGGTCGTGGCAAGCAACTGCACGTTCGGGCCTGATACCCATGTTAAACCTTACGTTAAGATATGGCCTGGCAAGAAGGTCGAAGAGGGTTCCACCGTATCCACGAGCATAGTCTGGAGAGAACGCTGGACAAAAAAGATATTCGGCGCTTACGGTGTCACGGGCATCTGCAACATTGAGATAACCCCTGAGTTCGCCGCTACCCTTGGCGCGGCGTATGGTTATATGCTTGGGAAGGGAAGCCGCATAACTACCAGCAGGGACTGCCACAAAGCATCACGAATGATATACAGAGCTTTGATCTCCGGCGTTCTTTCCGCAGGGGTTAACGTCTCGGACCTTGAAATGGTGCCGGTACCCATAAACAGGTACGAACTAAAAGCGCTGCAGAGCAGCGGCGGTTTCCACGTGAGAAAATCACCTTTTGACCCGACCGTTCTCGATCTTAAGTTCTTTGATTCCGACGGAATGGACCTGCCCGCAGGGAAGGAAAAAATGGTGGAGAGGCTGTTCTTCGGAGAAGATTTTCAGAGAGCGCCCATAGACGAGACCGGCGAGCTTAGCTTCCCGTTTTACAGGATTGCAGAGCAATATAAGGAAGGATTCCTGAATTTTGTCGACAAAAAATCATTATTGGGCAGGAGATTTAATTTTGTCGTAGATTATGCTTACGGAAGCACTTCCCAGATATTCCCTTCGATCCTCGGGGAATTCGGTTGTGATGCCGTTGCGATCAACGCTCACGTCGACGAAGCAAAGATCACGAAAACCAGGGAGGAATTCGAACAGTCGCTGACCCGGTTGTCGCAGATAGTCATGACGCTGAAGTGCGATTTTGGCATCATGTTCGATGCGGGCGGAGAAAAGATATTCCTGGTTGATGAAGGGGGACATATACTTTCGGGCGACGCCACCCTTGCTCTAATGGCTTTGCTCAGCCTCAAACACAACCCCAAAAAGGTGATAGCAACTCCCGTGACAAGTTCAAGGGTCATGGAGGAGATCGCGCGCAGCTTCGGCGGCAGTGTGATCAGGACCAGGACAAGTGCAAGGGCCTTAACGGAGGCGGCACTCAACAGCGACGTATCTTTCGTGGGGGAGCGTCTCGGCGGATGCATTTTCCCGAAATTCCAGACATCGTTCGATTCGATGCTTTCAACGGCGAAACTGCTTGAATATCTATGCAAGGAAGACTGCCCCATCAGCTCCATATTGAATGATATCCCAAGGACATACCTGACAAAGCTGGAAATCAGGTGCCCTGCTCATCTTAAAGGGAGAGTAATGAGATCCGTCATTGAAGAAACCGGGGATAATCCAGTTGAATTGATAGATGGAGTGAAGGTATACTATAAAAAAGATTGGGTGCTTGTTCTGCCGCATGCGGATTCTCCTTCCATTATTGTGGAAGTCGAAGCGTCCGATGAAGGCACGGCAAAAAAGCTGCTTGATGTTTATGTGGCCAAAATAAGGGATGTGTGTTCCATAGAAGGGGGTAACGGGTGAAGATATTAATAGCATCTCCGGAGGTAGTGCCTTTTGCGAAAACGGGTGGGCTTGCCGATGTTGCGGGAGCGCTTCCAAAAGCCTTGAGCGCTTTAGGCCATGATGTGAAGGTCGTGCTTCCGAAATACAAGATGGTGGATGATAGAAAATTCGAGCTTTTTAAGATCTACAGCGAGATAAAGGTCCCGGTATTGGATCGTTTCGAGCTTGCCGATGTGTATGAAGGGACGATCCCAGGGACGGATGTTGCCGTTTATTTTATTGCGAGTGATAAATATTTCGGCAGGGACGGGTTGTATCAGAACAAAGGGGTGGATTACCCCGACAATTGCGAAAGATTCACTTTTTATTCAAGGGCCGTGCTCGAGTTCCTTAAAAAAACGGAATGGAAACCGGATATAATCCACAGCAACGACTGGCAGAGCGCTCTAATCTTAATGTATGTCAAGACCCTGTATAAGAACGATCCGTTCTATTCAAATGTTGCGACCGTTTATTCCATCCATAACATGGGATATCAGGGGACATTCCCTGCCCAGCAGCTGCCGATCACCGGGCTCGGCTGGGAATACTTTAATCCGGAATCTCTGGAGTTCTACGGCAAGATCGCCCTGACGAAAGCCGGATTTGTTTATGCGGACGTGATAAACACTGTTTCGCCGCAATACAGCCGTGAGATCCAAACCTCCGAGTTCGGTTACGGGCTGGAGGGGCTTTTGCAGGCAAGATCAAGAGATGTTTACGGGATAGTGAACGGCATTGACTATGAACTCTGGAACCCGTTACTTGACCCTTATATCGCTAAAAAATACAGTCCCCGCACGATAGCTCTGAAGACTGAAAATAAGGCGGCGCTTCAACAAAAGAACGGCCTTCCCCAGGTAGATGTTCCTCTAATAGGCATAATATCAAGGCTCGCCGATCAAAAGGGCTTTGATATCCTGGCGGAGGACATAGAGAACATAATGCAGCTTAATCTGCAGATCGTTCTTCTCGGGACGGGAGAACCGAAATATCACGAGCTTTTCCTCGCAATGAAAAGCAAATATCCCAAGCACATAGGCGTTAATCTTGGGTTTGACGCGGCGCTTGCGCAGCTTATCTATGCCGGATCGGACATGTTCCTTATGCCGTCCAGATATGAGCCCTGCGGGCTGGGTCAGCTTATAAGTTATAAATACGGCACCGTCCCTGTAGTCAGGAGAACGGGAGGGCTTGCCGATACCGTGATCGACGGCAAAACAGGTTTTGTTTTTGAAGAATACACATCTGCCGCCCTTCACGATGCCATAAAAAGAGCGATAGAGGCTTATAAAAACAAGAAGGAATGGAAGAAACTGGTGGTCAATGATATGGGGCTTGATTATTCCTGGAATGCATCCGCCAGGAAATACGTTGAGCTTTATGAAAAGGCATTGGATAAGGTCCTGGTCAAGGTTTAGTTGCAGACCTCGCCCCCTTGCCCCTCTCCTAACAGGAGAGGGGAGTTGCGAAACTAGAACTAGTAGATTATGATACTATCAATCTTTGGGGTGAGGTAAGGAGGGTTGAATATGAAATCAACAACGGCGTATATATTGATCGAGGCGCTACCGGGAAAAGGGATTGATCTTGTCAATATCGTGAAAGAGATAAATGGAGTTAAAACGATCCATCTGGTCACGGGTCCTTATGACGTGATTGCGTTCGTGGAAGCTCCTGATCTGAAGTCTCTTGGCGAAATGATCGTTAAGAAGATCCAGGCGACGGGCTTTGTTGCGAGGACGCTGACCTGTATCACAGTCGAGCAGTAGCAGTTCTTTTCAGTTCTTTTTTGTGGGATAGCTTGTTTATTGCGTTAAGGTAGGCTTTGGCGGAAGACACAAGTATATCCGTGTCAGATCCGTGCCCCGAATAGATGTTCTCTCCGTCGCTGATCCTTACCATGACCTCGCCAAGCGCGTCAGTTCCTCCTGTTATTGCCTGTATGACATAATCAACAAGCTTTATCTTGACCTTTGTCAGTTTTGTTATGGCTTTGTAAATGGCGTCCACAGGCCCCACACCGCTCTGGGTTTCTTTGATGGGATTCCCTTTATATATAAGCACGACGGCGGCCGTCGGCTTTTTCACGGTTCCCGCCCTGATATCAAGTGATTTAAAACTGTAAGCCTCAGGAATAACAAGTACCTCATCGCTCACCAGTGCTTCAATGTCCCTGTCGGAGATGTCTTTTTTCTTGTCCGCAAGCGTTTTGAACTGGGCGAACGCTTTTTCCATTTCTTCCTTTGAAAGATCAAAACCGATCTCTTTAAGCTTGTTGATGAAAGCGGCTCGTCCCGAGTGCTTTCCAAGCACCAGTTTTGATTCGGATATGCCGATAGAGGCTGCGTCCATTATCTCGTATGTCCTCTTGTCTTTCAGCATCCCGTGTTGGTGTATGCCGGACTCGTGCGCGAAGGCATTGGAACCGACGATCGCTTTGTTCGGCGGAACGATCATTCCCGTGAGGCTGCTGACAAGTCTGGAAGTTTTATATATCTCTTTTAAGTTGATATTCGTCTTCGCGTCATAAAAATCCCTTCTTGTTTCTATCGCCATTACCACTTCTTCAAGAGAGGCATTTCCCGCGCGTTCACCTATGCCGTTCATGCAGCACTCTATCTGCGTTATGCCTTCCGGTATGCATGTAAGCGAGTTGGCTGTAGCAAGACCCAGGTCGTTGTGGCAGTGTACCGAGAGCTCGACGCTTTTTATGAGCGGGACGTTCTTCACTATATTCCTTATTATTCCGCTGTATTCTCCGGGCATTTTGTATCCGACCGTATCCGGAAGGTTGATTACATTAGCTCCGGCGTTTATGACAGCCTCTATGATCTTATATAGGAAGGGGAGCTCGCTTCGGCCCGCGTCCTCGCAGGAAAATTCAACATCCCTGCAAAGGCTTTTCGCGTATCTTACGCTTTCAACGGATATCTTTAAGACCTCATCAGGGGTCTTTTCAAGCTTCTTCTGCATATGAATGGGGGAGGTCGCGATAAAGACGTGTATCCTAGGCTTATCCGAATATTTTACGGCATTCCAGGACGCATCGATATCCTCTTTGCGTGCACGGGACAGGCTACAAATGACGGGGCCTTTTACCTTCTGGGCTATTTCTTTTACCGATTCAAAATCTCCCGGCGAGGATATGGCGAATCCCGCTTCTATAACGTCCACGCCAAGGCGGGATAGCTGCCTTGCTATCTCAAGCTTTTGTTCGCGGTTCAAGCTGGCGCCCGGTGCCTGTTCACCGTCGCGAAGGGTTGAATCGAATATTTTTATGGTCTTCATAGTGGGGTAGATTTTATCACCTGAGGGAGGAAATCTCAAGGACGAAATCACACGGTCATTTACACGCCTTAATTTTAGGACATGAGACTTGTAATATCATGCAAGTATAATAAAATAGATAGATCAATAAATCACTTTAAATTATGTGACCGGGCAGGAACGACGTAAGACAAATATGGGTTTATCATGAAAGTCATTGCTTTACTGTTTGAGGCGAGTGAGGCGGTAAATTTTTATCGCATATTGCAGCCTTTTGGCTATCTGAAGAATGTTCTGGGTAAAGACATATCCATATATAACCTCGAGAAGAGTCATGATAAGGAAAAGCTGCGTGAAGAATTAAATTTAGCAGATATAGTCATTTTTCAAAAACCTTACACGGAGAATCAATATAAATTAATCAAGGCGATCATGAACAGGAAAGACAAAGATCAAAAAATTGTGGCAGATTTTGACGATGATGTGTTCAATATTGGGCCTTGGAATCCTTCTTATAGCTTAATTGGGACTAAAGAGGTCGGCGATCTATATTTAGAAAAGCAACAAGTTGACGACCTGATGACCATGATAAATGAGGATAACAAACAACTGGTTCAGACAAATCCGGACGGATCAGCGATCGTTTACATATGGAAAGATAAGCACAAGTCTTTTTTGTGGGGGGGGCACGTTGAAACCTTTGATATTGCGGCTAATCAAATAAGATTAAATAGGATAAAAAAAATCATGCTAGAAGTTGATCTGTTAACAGTGACCACCCCACAGTTAGCAAATGAATTAAGGAAATGCCGGCCCCAGGGCAGGATAACTGTCATGCCAAACCTGGTGGACTTTGACAGATTCCTCCCAATGAAGAAAAAGAATGACGGGAAACTGAGAATTGTATGGCAGGGGGGTGTATCCCACTACCTTGATCTTACAATGGTGAAACAGGAGCTGATCTCTTTTGCCAAGAAGCATTCGGAAGTTGAATATGTCTTTCAGGGTTCAAAGTTCCCGGCGATCTTTCATGAGATCCAAGATAGGGTTAAATGGATCCCCTGGCACTCGGATATTCACACCTATCCCTTATCATTAAGAGAACTTTCTGGAGATATAGCGATATGTCCTTTAACGGATGACACTTTCAATAATGGTAAGTCGCCTCTCAAGTGGGAAGAAATGAGCGCAATGAAAGTCCCATCGGTTTGTTCCCCTATGGTTTATGGGAATTTTATTGAACACGGGAAGACCGGATTCATAGCCCGTCAAGGCGAGTGGGGAACTTACCTGGAGAAATTACTCGATCCCGATCTAAGGGAACAGATCGGCCAGAATGCTTATAATGCTGTTAAAGAAAAATTCTCATTAGAAAATGCAGCTGCGTATTGGTCAGCCCTTGATGGCCTGTTTTCCTGATTTGTGGTGCTTGCGACGTTCTTAAGTGTGTTTTTTGCTTTTTATTTTGCCATTTTCAATGTCTGTGATCAGGCTATTTTCAGGGTTTGTATATTCTTTTTCATAGTACTTGGCTTTGGGGAAAGTGACATCGTGTTTTTTTGAATTACATGAGGCATTATTTACTGTCTCATCGATGGCAGCTTCAGTATTTCGTGGGTTCTTTTTTATATGGAACATGATATCAGAGGATGAAACTTTGGGCCTGGCTTTAGATCCTTTGTCATTCTTGTAGTTATTTTCAAGAGTATGAATTAGAGTTTTGGCGTTATTAAGCACGGTCTCAGTATGTTTATATTCTCTCTTAAAGTACCAGGCGTCAGAGATTGAGATGCCCAATTCTTTAGAAATTTTTGGTACTTGAGCATTAGCATTTTCTAGGGCAGTATCCGAGTCTTTATATGCTTTCTCATAGTACATGGCAATATATTTAGGAACTTGATGCTTCTTCATATGAGAAGGAATGGCGTCTACGGCGATTTTTAGGCGTTTTTCGGCTTCATCATATTCTTTTAGATAGAACATGACATAGGAAGGTGGGACGATTCCTTTCCATTTTTTCACCAGCTTTTGAGCAAGATCGAGCCAGACATGAGGGAATGCTTTCGTGTGAATAAAAAAGAACATATCGGTGGGCGAAAACTTAAATCTGTTCTTCATGTATGTATGGTAAGAAAAAGGCAGGAACCTTCGCATAAGCAGCGCCTGTTGTTTGTTAGAGAGGTCGCTATTTTGATATTCAAATATCATGTCATGCATAGCTGTGGCCATGCCGAGCGTTGCCTTTGCAATATCAAGAGTCGTTACAGTTACAGGATCAGCAAAAGCATATACGCAATCGGAGTACAGGATCCCTCTTTTGGAAAGTTCCTCCAAGGCCGCCAAAGGTTCCAGGACTAAGCTGTGGGTTGCAATGCCTGCAAATTCGATCAATTTGCTTTCATTTACCATATCATATTTGCGTTTTTCAAAGCGTGATGAAGGATGTTTCTTTATCCATATAAGATTCTTGGATCAGGGAATTTTTAATAGGCTCTTCAAGACAGGAAATTTCTTGCGGCAAATTGCCGTTCTTAAAACCATATTTTGATTCTTTGCCGGCAGCTTTTTTTGCGGTATTAAGTATCGGCCTTACCCTGAGATAAAGCTTGCTCTCCCGAGCGTGCTGGAATTCCGCGTTCGTTATCATATACGTCATTCGTTCTCCTGTGGTATTTATCGAAAGAAATCAGAGGGAATTTCGGATTTAGATGTGAATTTATTAGATGCCACTTACCGATAGGCCGAAGATAAGTATGGACGGGGAGCCGATGCTGCCGCTGTGCGGGAAGAACATTATATCTGAACCTATCTCATCTATATGATTGAGGATGTCAAATATGTTCCCGGCGAGGGTCATTCCTCTTACCGGCCTTGTTATATCGCCGTTCTCTATCAGGAAACCTGAGAATCCGATCGAGAAATCCCCTGAGATCGGGTTTATCGTATGAGCGCCCATGATATTCGTCACCAGCAGCCCTTTGGACATGCCGCTTATTAGTTCGTCCTGCGTTTTGGATCCTGGCCTGACATATAAGTTGGTCGGCTGGATCTCCGGCTGTGACTTGAACGAACCCCTGAAAGAATTTCCCGTTGATGACATTTTGCTCTTCTTTGCCGTGTAAGAATTGTGAAGGAAAGACTTTAAAGTCCCGTCCTTTATTATGGCCGTTTCTCTTGTCGGGACGCCCTCATCGTCATATGGCACTGAGGATGTGCCGCCTTTCAGAATTCCGCAGTCAATCAGGTCCAGTTTAAATGACGCAACGCGTTTATCGATGGCATTGGTAAAGATCGATTTGCCCCTCTGCACAGATTCAGCCGAAAGGGCAGGGGCTATTGCTGAAATTAGTATCGTTCCGGCATACGGGGATAATAAGATCGGCGATCTCCCGCTTTTTTCCTGTTTGGCTCCGAGCATCAGCGCCGCTCGTTTTGCGGCTTCCTCTCCGATGTATTTTGCGTCAAGGCCTTTGAAGGCGGTCGAGAATTTAAGCCACGATCCGGTCTCCATAAGTCCATTGTCTTCCGCGATCACTTCGGCGAATGCTCCGCAGACGGCTTTTTCGTATAGGACATTTACGCCTTTTGAATTGGCTATGACAGTGGTTGAAACAGAATCCGTGTAGGATATCTTTTCGCTCTTTTTGATCCTTTTATCGACAGAATAAGCGGCTTTTTCTATGTCAACGGCGAGTTTGATCTTGTCTTCCAGTTTTGTATCTCTTATATCTCCTTCGACCAGAGTGAGTGATGTTTTTTGAGCCTTTGGTTCGGGAAAACCGAAATTTTCGTCGGGCGGGGAGTCTTCTGAATTGTCCAGTGCCTGTCCGATCAATGTTTCCATGGAATGCTCATCGAGGTCAGCGGTGTATGCGAATCCGATCTTTTTGTTCTTTATGATCCTGAGGGCCAGCCCGCCTTCATTTATATTATCCACCGATTCTATCTTCCGATTTATGACGTCTATTTTTAATTGTTTTATAGAGCTGGCGTAAACCTCCGCTTCGTCAGCTTTTGTTTTTACTTTATATAATATATTTTTTGCGAGGTCTTTTGTTATAAGCATTGGACCGCGGTTATAGCAGTGATATTGACGATGTCATCGGCGCTGCAGCCGCGGGAGAGGTCGTTTATGGGTTTTGCCCCGCCCTGAAGGATAGGGCCGAGCGCTATGGCGCCTCCGATCCTCTCCGTTATCTTGTAGCAAATGTTGCCCGCGTCAAGGTCTGGGAATATCAATATATTGGCTTTTCCCGCAACCTTTGAATCGGGCGCTTTCATTTTTCCGATGGAGGGGATCAAAGCCGCGTCACCCTGGAGTTCCCCGTCTATAAGTAGTTCGGGCCTTTTGTTTTTAACGATATTGGTAGCGGCAACGACCTTGTCCACGTCCGGATGGCTTGCGCTTCCCTTTGTTGAGAATGAAAGCATCGCGACCTTCGGATCCCGGCCCACAAGCTTCCTGAAGGAATCCGCCGTGGTGATGGCAATGTCAGAGAGTTGATCCGATGTCGGATTGGGGTTTACTCCGCAGTCAGCATAGAAAAGAAGGCCGTCGATGCCGAATTCTTTCTTGGGCGCGATCATCGCGAAGAAGCTTGAGATCAGGCTTATTCCGGGAGCCAGGCCCACGCAATGAACAGCCGCTTTTATCGTGTGCGCGGTAGGAGAATTCGCTCCGGTCACCATTCCATCTGCATCGCCGGATCTTACCATCATTGCCCCGAAGAACGAATAATCCTCTGACATTATCTTTCTTGCTTCTTCAAGCGTCATCCCTTTCTTTTCCCTCAGCTTCTGGTATTCGGCAATGTATTTTTCAAGCTTATCCGAACTCGCGGGATCGATGATCGTTGCATCCGATATGTTGACGCTGTTTTTATCGGCGAGATCTTTTATTTCAACTTCTCTGCCGATAAGTATGATCTTTGCAAGGTGGCTTTTTGTTATTATTTCCGTCGCCCTGAGGATCCTGACGTCAGTTGTTTCCGGGAGTACTATTGTTTTATTAAGTTTTCTCGCCTTGTTCCAGGTATCTTGTATAAAATCCATTGCTGATCCTTTCCTTTAAAAAGGCACCGCTTCCTCGAATTTCGGCCGGTTCAAACTTGAAATATAGGTTTCAAGGTCCTTTTTTGTCGCGATGTTCTTGTTCTTGAGCTTGTCAAGGAACTTCAGCCATATCTGGTAAGTAAGTTCGGCGTCACCGATGGCCCTGTGGCGGTTCGCGATGTCCAGGTTGAAATATCGCGCTATGGTCGGCAGTTTGTGGTTTTCAAGGTTGGGCAGAAGGTCCCTTGCGACCAGCAGCGTGCAGACAATGAAATTATCCAGCTCTTTGTTGAGATATTTTTTCATTTTGATTTTTAAAAATGTCGTGTCGAATGCGGCGTTATGGGCCACGATAATGCTGTCCCCGATAAAGCTGGCGAAAAGGGAAAGTACCGGCTTGACGGGGAGTTCGCCGACCAGCATTTCCTGGGTTATGCCTGTCAGGCTTACGATATTCTCGGGGACCTGTTTTTCGGGCTTGATAAGCTTGTTGAAGATATCCTTTACCTCTCCGCCCTCAACTTTTATCGCGCCTATTTCTATTATTTCATCAGCGGCCGGATCAAGCCCTGTTGTTTCAATGTCCACTATCACATACGAGAGATTTTCCGGGTCCCCTAGGCGGGTCCTGGCGCGGCTTAAAAATTTAAATTCCTTCTCCAGCCTGATAAATTCTTCGTCTTTAATGATGTCTGTCATATTTGAGTTAGTTCGTAGCTTCTTTTTCCGATCCCAAGGCTTTCAGCATAACTTAATTGAACCGACCAGTCAATATCCGGATAAATTTCCCTGAACTTGTCCTTTGATCCGCTTCCTTTATTGACCAGATCCACGCTTGCTTGATCGATCGCGACCGGATCATACGATGCCAGCAGGCCAATATCAGCGGTCACCGGCGGATCGTTCCACCCGTAACAGTCGCAGTTCGGCGATATGTCCGTCAGGAAATTAAAGTAAGCCATCTTGTTTTTCTTGTCCTTCCATACCCCATAAAAATACTCGACGATCTTTTCCTGTACCGAAGCCGGGTTGCCGGCCCAGGAGACCGCGATGGCGCCAAAATTGCAGCTGGCGATGCACTCTCCGCATCCTATGCACTTGCTCTTGTCTATCTCGGATTTATTGTTCACCAGCTTGATCGCGGAAGTGGGGCACCACATTATGCAGCACCCGCACGCCGTGCATTTTTCTTTGTTGACCTCCGGGTGCACATCGGAGTGCATCGTCTGTTTTCCCGCCCTTGAACCGAGCCCCATGCCTATGTTCTTTAAGGCGCCGCCGAAACCCGTCAGCTCGTGTCCTTTGAAATGTGTAAGCACGATCAGGCTCTCGGCATGGAAGGCCGCGGCCGCTATCTTGACGTCCTTGAAATGTTTCAGATTGACGCTTACCTGGATGGATTCTTTTCCCGTCAATCCGTCCGCGATGATGACCGGGACGCCAATATCCGTGAAATCATACCCGTGTTTGTAGGCCGTAATCATATGATTTACCGCGTCGGACCTGGTGCCTTTATACAAAGTGTTCGCGTCGGTCAAAAAGGGGAGGGCTTTCAATTTTTTGATCCTCTCGATCAAAGGCTTGATGTTCGAGGGTTTCAGGTAAGCGGTATTCCCGATCTCTCCGAAATGGACCTTAAGCGCGGTAAGGGAGCTCTCCTTTATGAAAGATGTTTTAAGGGCGTCAAAAAGCTTTGATATATCCTTATCTTTTGAGAAGAAAACCTTTGATTTTTCCATCTGCCGTTTCTCATCTCTCATCTCGCGTCTCGCATCTCTTTTTTATTGATATACTTCGGGCCGCCGGTCAAGGAGTACAGGCATTGATTTGCGTACTTCCTCGATGCGCCCCAGGTCTATTTCGGAAACAAGTATCCCTTCTTTGTCATCAAGCTCATGAAGCACGGTGCCGTAAGGATCTATCGCTATAGAATGACCAAAGTATTCAGGGTTCTTGCCCCCTATCCTGTTGACGCCGATCAAGAACACCTGGTTCTCTATCGCTCTGGACCTTAAGATCGCGTGCCAGTGATGTTCCCTCGGGCGGGGGAATTGTGATGGGACTATGAGCACTTCGGCCCCTTCCAGCGTGAGTTTTCTCGCGATCTCAGGGAATCTTATATCATAACAGATCGTGATCCCGAGCTTTGCCAGAGGCGTCGCGATAACGGATATTCTGTCGCCTCCGGCGAAATATTTTGATTCATCTGTCATGGAAAAAGGATGTATCTTGCGGCTAAAGCCGAGCGTTTTTCTTTCAGGGGAGAAGACCATGGATGTATTGTAGAGCTTTCCTTCAAAGAGCTCAGGGATCGATCCACCAACAATGTAGGCGTTCGTCTTGTAAGAGAGGTTCGTCAGGAAGGATGTCAGTTCATTAAAGTATTCTTTCGCCATATTTTTAATGTAAGGGAATGCAAAGCCCGTTGCGAACATCTCCGGGAATATGATCATGTCAGGGTTGAATTTGAGGCTTTTTTCCGACAGAGCGATAGCGGTCTTCAGGTTGTGCTGTATATCGCCCGGCTTTACGTCCATTTGTATGCCCGTTATGACAAATCTCTTCATGCCTTCAGTTCCTTTGCCGTTTTGAAGAAATCAAGCGCGCCTCTGACTTCCTTCATATCCTGCCAGGTATGCCATTTAGGGCTTCCAACCTCTTTCGATTGGTTCCTTAAGAGGTAGGAAGGATGGAAGATCGGCATCACCGAAATATCCGTTCCCGCGAGCTTGAACCATTTCCCCCGGATCTTTGATATCGGGTCTTCGTTCTTCAATACGACCTTTGTTGAAGGAGCGCCGGCAAGAAGGATTATTTTTGGCTGGATCAGCTTGATCTGGGCTTCAAGATATGGGTAGCAGGCTGTAGTCTCTTCCACCTGCGGGGTCCTGTTCTCCGGAGGTCTGCACTTGACTATATTGGCGATATAAATGTCTTTTTCCCTGTCGATATTGATTGAAGCCAGGATCTGGGTCAACAGCTGTCCCGCTCTCCCGACAAAAGGAAGTCCCGACAGGTCTTCCTGTTCACCGGGCCCTTCGCCAATAAGCATAAGATCGCAGGGGACCGGTCCGTGCCCGAAGACTACTTTTGTACGTGTTTTTGCCAGGACGCACTTCGTGCATTTCTGGGCTATTGCTTCAAGTTCTTTGTAGGAGAGGGAACTTAAGTCTTCCTCTTTTTCGAATAATGTCATTTATTCACCGGCAGAATGATAACAAAAATACCGGGCGATTACAAACGGCCATATTAAGCGGCGTGAAATTATATGCATATATTTTCGATATATATGTTAGAGGGGATCAATAATGTCGATAATCAGTATAAATAGCAAATCTATTAAGCGTGATTATAACGGTTACAGCAAATATTTGGAAGATAGCAAGGACAATCAAAATATCCATGCCAATAGGTGTCGTTATGATGGTATCCATAAATACATGGAAGATTTCAGGAACAGCCAAAAGAGCAATTCTTATAAGCGTAATTACAATGGCTACAACCAGTATTTGGAAGGCAGCAAGGACAATCAAAATATCCATGCCAATAGGTGTCGTTATGATGGCATCCATAAATATATGGAAGATTTCAGGAATGGCCAAAAGTCCAAAATTATTGATCCAAATGATGTTCTTCAGCTTTATTGGGCGCAAAAGTTGGATATCGATGAAATATCAAAAAATAACCCGACACCTGTTCTTCAGGCGGATAATCGTGATCCGGCGCTTATAAAGGCAATGTCAGATCATAATACCCCTTCAGTACTTCAGTGGCAGTTATTGGCAATAGGTGTGAACTGCAATAATGCCTTGCAAACATTGGGTTTTTCAGTTATTCAAGATGCCGCAAGTGGTTTGAGCCGTTTAATTGGAGATGGAAGGATAGCGCCATACACTACCGATGAGCAGATATGGCAGGCATGGCAAAATTCGCTTGGGAAGAACGTGGCCAATACCTTATACTCAGGAACAGAAAGCGTAGCGATATATATGACAGGAGAAATGGCCGACGCTTTACTTCCTTTAAAAGGGTCCATAGGGAAAGGGCTTGTAAAGAACAGTGCTTATGCCGGCGCTTCTTACGGCTTCAATTATATGTCGATGGAGAAATAAGACTCTTATCCATTATATCCTTTGGTGTTGCACCTCAATTTAGAACCCGGGGACTCTTTTTTCATTTCAATATTACCTTTTCCTGTGTTATAATTACTTGTCTAATTTCAGCAATTTTCCTATTGGAGAGCAAAAAATGAAGCAGGTTAAGTTATTTGATACTACGCTCAGGGACGGCGCCCAGACGGAGGGTATTTCCTTCACTGTTGAGGACAAACTGAAGATCGCCAAACTACTGGACAGGCTGGGAATTCACTATATCGAGGGCGGCTGGCCGGCTTCAACCCGAAAGATATCGAGTTCTTCAAGAGAGCTAGGGAACTTGATCTGAAAAACGCCAAAATTGTCGCGTTCGGAAGCACGAGAAGAGCAAAGATAAAACCCGATGATGACCCGAACCTTAAAGCGATCATAGAGTCGGGAGCTCCCGCGGTCGCTTTATTCGGCAAATCCTGGGATTTCCATGTAACGGAAGCGCTGAAGATCTCTCTGGACGAGAATGTGGAACTTGTTGAAGATTCGATCAGTTTTCTTAAAAAGCACGGCAAAGAAGTGATATTCGATGCCGAACATTTTTTTGACGGATATAAAGCCAACCCGAAATACGCGCTCAGGGTCCTGAGGGCGGCGCAATCCGGCGGCGCGGATGTTCTCTGCCTGTGCGATACGAACGGCGGAACGCTTGCTTTTGAAGCGCAGAAGATCATCAACGACGTAAAAAAACACGTGAAGAAGCCTCTGGGAATTCACGCTCACAATGATTCCGAATGCGCGGTCTCGGTTTCCTGTATGGCGGTTTACTGCGGGGTGACGCATGTCCAGGGGACGATGAACGGATACGGCGAGAGATGCGGCAACGCCGACCTTTGTTCGATAATCCCGATATTGAAGCTCAAACTCGGGATCGACTGCATCTCCGACGATCAGCTGAAAAGCCTGACCGAGATATCACGGCACATTGCCGAGATCGCAAATCTGCAGCAGAGCGTGCATCAGCCTTTTGTCGGCAGGAGCGCGTTCGCTCATAAAGGCGGGATCCATGTAAGCGCCGTTTTGAAGCATCCCGGCACATACGAGCACATTAAGCCAAGCCTGGTCGGCAATGAGCAGAGGGTAACGATCTCGGAGCTTTCCGGCGTGAGCAATCTTGTTTACAAAGCGAAGGATTACGGCGTTGACATAAAAAAAGATTCGCCGGAAGTAAAAACACTGCTTTCCAGTCTGAAAGCGTTGGAGCTCGAAGGCTACCAGTTCGAGGAAGGAGAAGCTTCTTTTGAGCTTCTTGTGAAGAAAGCGTTGAAAGCGTTCAAGCCCAGGTTCACTCTTGAAGGTTTTGACATCGTTACGGTCAAGCACGACACTGAGGCCACAAAAGTAAAAGCAAAACTGAAAATAAGGGTGGGGGAGAACGTCTCTGAGACGGAAGCTTACGGGGACGGGCCGATCAATGCCATTGACGGCGCTTTAAGGAAGGCGATCGAAAGCGTTTTCCCGGAAATAAAGGAAGTTAAACTTACGGATTACAAGGTGAGGGTCCTGGATTCCGAGGAAGGCACCGCCGCGAAGGTGCGCGTTATCGTTGAATCTACCGACGGCAAAAGGACGTGGGGGACGGTTGGCGTTTCAACGAATGTCATTGAAGCGAGCTGGTTCGCGCTGCTGGACAGCATAGAATATAAGCTCATGATAGGAGAATAGCATGAACCTTCCTCTTTCAGGAAAGATCGATCATATCGGGCATCTTGAGATCGGCGGATGCGACGTATCCGACCTTGCGAAAAAATTCGGCACCCCCCTGTATATTCTTGATGAAAAGGATATAAGGGAGAGATGCCACGCGTACAAGACCCTTTTCAAATCAAGATACCCGAATTCCGACATCATTTATGCGAGCAAAGCCCTTTCAACGATAGGCCTTTTAAAGATAATTTCCGATGAAGGGTTGGGTGTGGACGTGTCTTCCGGGGGCGAACTGTTCACCGCGCTTAAGGCGGGGGTCTCTCCAAGAAAGATTTATTTTCACGGCAACAATAAATCAAGCCATGAGATAGAAGAAGGGCTCACGGCTTCGGTAAAGAGCTTTGTTGTCGATAATTTTGAGGAGCTTAAAGTGCTGGACGAGCTTAGCGTTAAAATGGGGAAAAGAACGCATGTTCTGATAAGGGTGAATCCGGGCGTTGAAGCCCACACTCATGAAGCGATCAAAACGGGCCAGACGGATTCGAAGTTCGGCATCGGGAAAGAGAAAGTCCTTGAGGCGGTAAAACAGATATCTTCCATGAGGAACGTGAAATATGCCGGGCTTCACGCTCATATAGGCTCGCAGATATTTGACGCTGAAGGGTTTATCGCGGAGATCGATATCCTTGTAGATCTCGCGAAACGGATCTATGGAGAGTTCAAGATCAAATCTGAAGAGTTGAGCATCGGCGGGGGCATAGGCATACGATATGTTGATACCGACAAGCCCATGGAACTTGAAGACTTCGCTGAAGCCATTACAAGGAGAGTAAAGGAAGGGATCGCGTCGTATAAACTCCCAATGCCTAAATTGATCCTTGAGCCTGGAAGATCGATCATCGGGAGGGCGGGGGTGACGCTGTACAGTATCGGGGTAATAAAAGAGATCCCCCGGATAAGAAAATATGCTGTTATTGACGGGGGCATGTCCGATAACATAAGGCCCATGTTATACGATGCAAAGTATGAGCTTGTTGCTGCGGACAACATGAAAGCTAAAAAGACGGAAAAGTATACCGTTGCCGGAAGGTTTTGCGAGTCCGGGGACGTGCTCGCAAAGGACGTGGAACTCCCGACCCTTAAAAGAGGGGGGCTTTTGGCCGTCCTTTGCACGGGGGCTTACAATTATTCAATGTCGAGCAATTACAACAGGGTACCGCGCCCGGCCATGGTGATCGTTAAGGACAGGAAAGCTAAACTCGTTTTAAAAAGGGAAACAAATGAGGACCTAGTTAGGAACGATATCAAATGAATTTCAGGCTTCTCGATCTGATCGATATTATCGTTGTGGCAGCCGCCATTTACTATCTTCTTGTCTGGCTTCGCGGAACTCGCGCATTCGCGCTTATGCGGGGGCTGGCCGTGGTGCTTCTTTTGTACCTGGCCGGAAAGGTATTCGGTTTGTACACTACGACCTGGCTGCTTGAAAGACTCGGCCCTCTTATACTCGTCATAATAATAATTATTTTCCAGCCGGAGCTGAGGCGCACCCTTGAGCATATCGGGAGAGGAAGGGTCTTTGTTAGGCTTGGGATGACGGGCGGGGGAAGGGGCGCCATGATGGTCGGCAATATCGTTAAAGCCATTGAACAACTTTCCGAGGCAAAGATCGGGGCGCTGATAGCGATTGAAAGAAGCACGGGACTTTCCGAATTCCTTGAAAGCGGAGTAAAACTTGATGCCGAGATATCTTCCGAGCTCCTTGTCTCGATCTTTTTTCCGAAAAATCCAATTCACGACGGAGCCGTGATCATCCAGGGCGAGCGCATAGCATCTGCCGGATGCCTGTTCCCTTTATCTGACACAAAGCTTCTGGACAGGCGGCTCGGGACAAGGCACAGGGCTGCGGTCGGCATGAGCGAACAAACTGACGCCCTCGTATTCGTGGTTTCGGAAAAAACGGGGATAATATCCATGGCCGAGAACGGATATCTCTCAAGGAACATCTCCACAGAGATGCTTGAAGAGAAACTTTTCGATCTGTACAAAGCGAGTCCATCCCGGAAAGAACGGGTTGGCCTGCGAAAGGCGGCAAAAAAGGCTTGAATATCACTACGCATTCTCTTAAGGAAATGAAATCCGCCAAAAAGAAGATCGCGATGCTGACCGCTCATGACTATCCTACGGCGAGACTTCTTGATGAATCGGGAATAGACATAATACTTGTCGGGGACTCATTGGGGAACTCTGTCCTGGGCTATGAGAATACCATTCCCGTCACGATGGACGAAATGCTCCATCACACAAAGGCGGTCACAAGGGGAGTTAAGAAAGCGATGGTCGTCGGGGACATGCCTTTCATGTCGTATCAGCTGAGCCCCGAACAGGCGCTTTTGAACGCATCCAGGTTCATAAAGGAAGGCGGGGCGAACGGGGTCAAGGTCGAAGGATCTGTATATTTGGATTCGATCAAGAAGATAATCGATGCGGGGATCCCCGTTATGGGGCACCTCGGCTTTACTCCTCAGGCGGTCAATCAACTGGGCGGGTATCGCGTTCAGGGAAGGACGGCTGCCGAGGGCAGCAAAATATTAGCGGCGGCAAAAGCCCTTGAAAAGGCAGGTGTGTTTGCCATTGTGATTGAAATGGTTCCGCCTGATCTGTCAAAAAAAATATCGCAGGCGCTTGATATTCCGACCATAAGCTGCGGCGGGGGGCCGGGTTGTGACGGACAGGTCCTTGTGCTGAACGATCTTTTGGGATTAACAGAAGAAAGTTGTACGCCAAAATTCGTCAAGAAATACGCGAATTTGAACAAGGAAATAAGATCAGCCGTTTCCGCTTATATTTCCGATGTTAAGAGCGGAAAGTTTCCCGGTAAAGAGAATACATATTAGAAGCCCGGATAAGTGTTTAGTGTGAGTGTGAGTAATTAGTAGTGAGTTTATTGTTTCTGATTTGCTCAAGACTCAGGACTCAAACTCACGCTCGTTACTTTGCGTGCCCCAGTAGCTCAGTTGGATAGAGCGACGGTTTCCTAAACCGTAGGTCGCAGGTTCAATCCCTGTCTGGGGCAAGTTTTCATTGCCGTAGGTCGCCCCGACGGAACGTCGGGGGCTGGGCATATATACTTGAAATGCACGGTACAATACATATGAACATCATACTCATAGGCTTTATGGGGGTCGGAAAAACAGAGGTCGGAAAGCTTCTGGCCAAAAAGTTGAAAATGACCTATATCGACACGGACGCGATCATTGAAAAAGAACAGAAAATGACGATCAATGACATCTTTGACAAAAAAGGGGAAGAAATCTTCCGTGAGATGGAGACAGGGTTATTGGACGAATTGAGCGCGCTCGAAGATCACGTGATATCTACCGGCGGCGGGATCATACTGAGGCCCGGCAACGTTAAAAAACTGAAAAGTATGGGGCCTTTGATACTTCTCTGGGCGGATCCCGATACGGTATATGAAAGGGTAAAAGGGGAGGGCACAAGACCGCTCCTTAATGTTGCCGATCCGAGGGGAAAGATCAAGGAGATACTGCAGTTCAGGGCGCCTATTTATAAAGGGATAGCCGACCTCAAGGTGGATACTTCGCGGTTGTCACCCGAAGAGGCAAGTAATAAAATAGTGAAGTTCATAAAGGAAGGGGAATGATGGACAAGATAAGGGTTAATCTGGGGGAGAACAGCTACAATATAAATGTGGGTAGCGGCGCTCTGAAGGAATTCGGGACGGCACTGAAAAAAGTGAACAGCTACGAGAAGATAGTGATCATTACAGATCCTCTTGTCAACGAGCTCTGGGGAGGGATATTAAGGAGCAGCCTTAAGTCGGAAGGTTTCAGTTTTGAGGTTATAGAGGTTCCAAGGGGTGAGCGCAACAAGAATCTTCGGGTCGCGTTCAACATATATGACAAGCTGGTGAAGTTCGAGGTCCACAGGGACTGCTGCATAATAGCCTTTGGAGGCGGGGTCATAGGGGACCTTGCGGGATTCGTCGCCGCGACGTTCATGAGGGGCACGTACCTTGTGCATGTGCCCACAACACTGCTTGCCCAAGTCGATTCAAGTATAGGCGGAAAGACTTCCGTCAATCATCCAAAAGGGAAGAACCTGATCGGTGTTTTTTATCAACCCCTGTTCGTACACAGTGACGTGGAGGCGCTGACAACGCTGTCCCAAAAAGAGATCAGCACGGGGCTTGCGGAAGTAATAAAATACGGCGTCATAGAGGATGAGGATTTCTTCAAGTTCCTTGAGGCCAATTCCCATCATCTTAATACCAAGGCGTTCGAGGATCCCGACACCCTGAAGGCAGCGCTCAAAGTGTGGCAGACGATCGTTACCGAATGCTGCAAGATAAAGGCGGGGATAGTCGAAAAAGATGAAAAAGAAAGAGGCATTAGGATGGTGCTTAACTACGGTCACACCATCGGCCACGCTATAGAAACAGTGACAAAGTACAATATGTATAATCACGGCGAAGCGGTTTCCATAGGCATGGTAGCCGCCGCGATGATATCCAATGAAATGGACATGCTTGATGCTTCGGCGGTGAGCAGGATAAAGGTGCTTCTTGAAAAACTTAAACTGCCGACATCCGTTGACGGCCTTTCTGTCGCCAAGATAATCAACGGTCTAAAGGTGGACAAGAAGATCAGGGAGGGGAAAATCAAGTTCGTGCTGCCCAAAGGGGTCGGGAAGGTCGAGATAAGGGATGATGTCCCTATTCCCGTTGTGAGAAGGGTCCTTAAGACATTGGGGTGCAAGTAATGATAGAACCGGAAAAGCAGCTTGAGATAATCAAAGAGGGCTGCGCGGAGATAATACCCGAGGCAGAGCTTTTACAGAAGCTGAAAAAGAAAAAACAGCTCAGGGTAAAGTGGGGTGCCGATCCTTCGGCTCCCGATATCCACCTGGGGCATACGGTCGTCATAAGGAAGCTTAAGGCCTTCCAGGACCTGGGACATAAGGTGATATTCATAATCGGCGACTTTACTGGCATGATAGGCGACCCTTCAGGAAAGTCCGCGACAAGGCCGGCGCTCTCAAGGGAAGAAGTGGAGAAGAACGCCAGGACATACAAAGAACAGGTCTTCAAGATACTGGACCCCAAAAAGACGGAGATAGTTTACAACAGCAAATGGCTTTCAAAACTGACCCTGGAGAACATAATCAACCTCGCTGCAAAATATACGGTAGCCAGGATGCTCGAGCGGGACGATTTCATAAAAAGATACACCGAGCAGAAACCCATATCTATACACGAATTCCTGTATCCCCTCATACAGGGGTATGATTCGGTGATGGTGAAGGCGGATGTCGAGATAGGCGGTACGGACCAGAAGTTCAACCTTCTTGTTGGAAGGGAGCTTCAGAGGGAGTTCAACGAAGAGCCTCAGGTTGTCATGACAATGCCGCTCCTCGAAGGGCTGGACGGCGTCCAGAAGATGAGCAAGTCGCTCAATAACTATATCGGGGTTACCGATACTCCAAAGGATATCTTCGGAAAGACGATGTCGATCCCGGACAGCTTGATGATGAAATATTACGCGCTGCTGACAGGGCTGCCGAAATACGAGACCGACAAGATAAGCGAGGGATTGAAGAATAATATCCTTCATCCAAAGGACGTGAAGAAGCGGCTGGCAAAAATACTTGTTAGCGCATTTTACGGGAATGACCAGGCCGATAAGGCGGAGCGTGAATTCGAGAGTGTTTTTAAGGAAGGCGGTTTGCCTGATAACATCCCTGAGGTTTCGGTCCCCCCCAATGTATATGAGGGGGATCAGGTAAACATACCGAAACTTCTCGTATCAAGTGGAGCTACAATAAGTAATTCAGAAGGCATTAGGTTGATCAAGCAGGGGGGGGTCTTCATAAGCGGAAAACCCGTTCTTGATACGATATGGAATGGGGACATCGATGGAAAGATCCTCAAAGTTGGGAAAAGAAAATTCTATAAGATAATAAAAGGTAAATAATATGACCAACAATAGGATAGGCTTCGGTTACGACGTCCACAAGCTTGTGAAAGGAAGAAAGTTGATAATCGGCGGCGTCGAGATAAAGTTCAAAAAAGGACTTGCCGGCCATTCCGATGCCGATGTCCTTGTACATGCTATCATCGATTCTTTGATTGGGGCTATGGGAGAACATGACATAGGATTTCATTTTCCGACGAACGACCCGAAGTATAAGGGAATTTCGAGCCTCCTTATGCTGGAAAAGATATCAGACCTCGTAAGATCAAAGGGATACACTGTAATAAATATCGACTCCACGGTCGTCGCGGAAGCCCCAAAGATCAGCCCGTATACAAGAGAGATGCGGATGAACATATCATCAGTTCTCGGCATTCCCGAGAACTGCGTCAATATCAAAAGCAAAACTGAGGAAGGGCTTGGCTTCACGGGAAAAGGGCAGGGCATAGCCGCTTACGCAGTATCCCTCATAGAAGGCAATATTCTCCAATATGCCACAAATCTCTTCAAGAGATGAAGCAAAAAGTTAAACTCGGAGTGAACATAGATCACGTTGCCACTTTGCGCCAGGCCAGGCTTGAGGGCTATCCTGATATCATCGAAGCGGCCAGGCTTGCCATTGCGGGCGGCGCCGACTCTATTGTCGCGCACCTTCGTGAGGACAGGCGCCACATAAATGACGAAGATATTCGTTTAATAAGAAAGCTGAAAACCCACTTTGACCTTGAAATGGCTGCCACGGACGAAATGCTGAAGATAGCTTTGAGGGTCAAACCCGATATGGCGACAATAGTGCCTGAAAAAAGGCAGGAGCTTACTACCGAAGGCGGCCTTGATGTTAAAGGGAACCTCCCGAGGCTGACGGAATATGCAAGAAAGCTCGAGGGTGCCGGCATAAGGGTAAGCCTTTTTGTCGATCCGATCGAGGATCAAATAAGAGCGTCTTCACGCACAGGAGCATCCTTTATTGAGCTCCACACAGGAGCTTACTCCCGTTCTTACTCAAAGAAGGACCTTAACGATGTCGCCAGCTCTGTTATTCTTGCAAAAGATCTGGGTCTCAGGGTGAATGCCGGGCACGGCCTGAATTATGATAATGCGGCTCCTGTTGCAAAGCTTGACGGCATAGAGGAGCTGAACATCGGGTTCAGCATCATTGCCAGGAGCGTTTTTACGGGGCTGAAAAAAGCAACGGCAGACATGAAAAAGCTTTTATTGTTTTTTATAGTTTTTGTATCATTATGCGCGTGTTCATATTCGGCAACAAAAGAAGCTGTTCCGACACCGAAGATTGCAAAGACGCCGACGGTCGAAACTGCCGTATCGCCCTCTACGCCGGAAGCGGTCCCCGATTGGCTTAAGAGTCTCGGCGTGTCCACTAAAGCCTCAACCCTCGAACCTGGACAGAACACGGGTATGGCAAAGACGCCGACGGTCGAAACTACCGCATCGCCCTCTACGCCGGAAGCGGTCCCCGATTGGCTTAAGGATCTTGGCGTGTCCGTTAAGGCTTCAACCCTTGAAAGTACTCCTCCTCCGGAAAAAGAGAAACCTGTCTTCAGTGATGTTCCTCCGGATCACTGGGCGGCGCATTCAGTGAACAGCCTGGTGAAGATGGGGATCACGCAGGGTTATCCCGACGGCACTTTCAGGGGAGGCAACTACATATCAAGGTATGAGGCCGCGGTCTTCCTGTCTAAAATGGCTCACGCGGGGCAGGAGAAAGCTGCCGCCGATGAAAAACTCGTTGAGGAATTAAGGGCTGAGATCTACAAGATAAGGTATACTCTGGACCTGTACAAGAGGCCGCCTGAAAAGAAGACGCCCGTTTCCGCGACTTTTTATGCAAGGACCATAGTTGGAAATATCGTCTCAGCCAATTCCGCATCTTCCGCGATCAATGCGCCGCTGGGCCCGGTGTTCGACTACAGGCTGCAGGCCTCATACAAGCAGGAATTCGATGAGGACACGTTCGTCAGGATAGGAATGGATACCATGGACTCGGCAAGGTCGGGCGGAAGGGATCTTGTGAAGGAAATGCTCGAGGGCGAGGCGCAGGCGATGACCAAGTCGGGGTTTGGAGTCAACGTGACCAGCGGTCCGGGGCTTGTGATACACAGAGAAGGCCCGGACAATATTTTCCCTTCCGAGGATTACACGGTATATGTAAGGCCTAATAACGGGATAAAGCTTTTTTATGAGAACGGGGAGCTTGACACGGGAATAGGATATAAGGCGACCACCGTTGCTACTGACGGGGCAGCAGGCGTGAACGATGCTTACGCATATGTTGCCTACAGTTTCAATAACACTTTCGTGGGAGATCTCACCGTTAAGTATTCGGCGGATCTTTTCAATAATGATCTGAGGGCGACTTATTCGACAGCAGAGTCGACCATAAATATGTATGAAATGGATATCGTTCCCAGTAAACAGCTTGAATTCGGGTTGAAATTAGGCGCTTCCTCAAGCCAGCAAACCTCGCATAATATTTTTGCGGGAATAAGCGTCATAACAAAAGACCTGATACGCAGCGGAAGCGCCATTAAATTGTTCGCGAACAAGATAGGCAGTGATTTCTTTGGCTACCCGGTTTATCCGGCGATAACCGGGGTCAATCTGTTCAATAAACTTTACCAGCCATCCACGTATGACATCGGGATGGAAATTTCCCAGGTTGTATCCAGGGCTCTTTCGCTTAAAATGATAGGCGATGTCGTTACGGGCCCCACCGGGCTGTACGGCGAGGATGAACCAAGCTCAAATGCCACGTTCGAGCTCGACATGGATTACGGCCTGTTCGAAGGAGGTACCCTGAATTTCGGGTACAGGACATACCAGAACCCGAGTGCGACCGAAAATGCGACATCAGATATGCTAATGCTCGGTTTCAGGTATAATATTTAGCGGGCAGATCAAGGGGGGCACATGAAGATAGCTATAGGTTCTGATCATGGGGGATTTGTGTTGAAGGAAGAGATAAAGAGACATCTTTTGTCTCTCCGTCTCCCTTTCAAGGATTTCGGAACGTTCAATGAGGTATCCGTGGATTATCCGGATATCGGGAAACGCGTTGCGAGATCCGTAGCCTCAAAAAAATTCAGGTTCGGGATACTCTTTTGCGGAACAGGCGAGGGTATGGCGATGGTAGCCAATAAAGTGAAAGGCATCAGGGCCGCGGTCTGCCACAATGTCTATACCGCAAGGATGAGCAGGGCGCACAACGACGCGAACATTTTAAGCCTTGGCGGAAGGGTCCTGAAGAAGGCAATGGCCGTAAAGATAGTGGATGTCTTTCTTAAAACGCCTTTTGAGGGCGGCAGGCACCTGAGGAGGGTGCGTAAAATCGAATTGAGGACGCGGTAGCGTATGGCGAACCGTTTTGCGTTGAGCGTGACGCGTGACGATGGACACTTGACGATTCTCATGACGCAACCGCAGGACGGCATACACAATACGATAAAATAGGAGCATTTTAATAATGAAAGCATTTATACTTGCTGCCGGGTATGGCAAGAGATTAGAGCCTCTTACGAAGGCGATACCCAAGCCGATGGTCCCCGTGGCTAACAAGCCCATCATGCAGTATAACATCGAGCTTCTGAGGAAATACGGAATAAAGGACATTGCCGCGAATATCCACTATTTCCCGGAGCAGGTGGAGAATTATCTGGGGGACGGCAGCTCCTTCGGCGTCAACCTGAAGTATTCCTACGAGGAGGAGCTTCTTGGCACCGCGGGCGGGGTGGGGCGCATGTCACGGCACTCCAGGATTGACGGGACTTTCATCGTGATAGCCTCCGACATTTTAACTGATGTCAATATAAGCAGGCTGATCGCGTACCATAAGAGGAAGAAAGCGGTCGCGACCATAGCGCTGACGCCGGTGGAAGATGTGACGCAGTTCGGCGTTGTCATGCTTGATGAGAGCGACAGGATCACGGGATTCCATGAAAAGCCCTCAAGAGAAGAGGCAAAGAGCGATCTTGTGAATACCGGGGTTTATATCTTTGAGCCTGAGATCCTGGACATGATACCCGAAGATAAAGCATCGGACTTCGGCAGGGAGATCTTCCCGCGGCTGGTTTCCGACAAGGCCCCTTTTTACGGGTACAGGATGATAGAGTACTGGAGCGATATCGGGGGGATAGAAAAGCTGAAATCCGCCAACTCGGATATTCTTCAGGGAAGGGTAAGGGCGGAGGTTTCCGCGAGGCGGGTCGGCACATCCACCTGGCTTGGAAAGGGGACCCGGGTCGCCAGAAGCGCTAAATTTGACGGGACGATCATTTTGGGGGACAAGAGCGTCATCGGTGAGAATGTTGAAGTGTTCGGCAATGTTTCCGTGGGCGACAACTGCGTCATAGAGGATGGAAGCATAATCTCAGATTCAGTTATCTGGTCTGATACCCGCGTCGGCAAAAGATCCAGGCTCAATAAATGTCTTATAGGGAGCTGGTGCCGACTGGAAGATGATGTGCGGATAGAGGAAGGATGCGTTATAAGCAACAGATGCCGGGTCAGGCAGGGCAAAAAACTTGAACATGACACGAAAGTTGAGCCCGATAGAACTATATAGCTTACGGCTGACTGCTCACAGCTAACGGCTAAAAGCCGTGTGCTGTAGCCGCAGGGCGTGCCGTAAGCTGTCAGCTAAATCTCATGCAAGTTTTTCGCAAGTTATCCCGATAATATGTCCGTAGGAGAAGGTGTGTCAGCCCTGGAGTAATGGGGCTGCATATTTCAGGGTCAGCGATGAAGCGGCATGAAATCTTTTCTGGATTTTGACGATATATATAGAGAGGGAGAAATATGAGCATAGTTCCGATGAACCAAAGTACAAGTAAATTTGACCCGTTGTCACAAGCCGGGATTGATTATTTTAATGCCAGGAAAGCTCAGTCAAAAGCATTGCAGGACGGCATCGCCGGCGCGCTTGACATAGCGAGGATAGCTACACCGGGACCGAATGTTAATACCAGGAACGATTACACTGGCAGCCAGGACCCGGCTACGGCTATAATCAGGTTTTTATATAAGTTGGGGGTTTTCGGAGGCGAGGATCTACCAGGCACGCAGGTTTATTCGACCGATGCGGGCAGTTCGCAAGGATATGCAACGCCAAAACCCAAAATTGATACTGAGAGATGAACTTAGTGGAGCATAAATGACGACCGACATAATAATAGACCAGATAAGGACCCATTGGTGGATCCTGCTTTTTATAATATGCATGGTTTCATATTTTGTTTATTCCTTTATTAAGGAAGCCATGGAGCTTAAGGCGGTAAAAGACAGGAAGAAGGCGCTTGAAAAGGAACTGGACGGCTTGAAGGCTCAGTACAATGAAGAGGCGAAAAAGCTTGAAGGTAAAATGGAAGAACGGAAAAAATTCTATCGAGGGGGAAAAAGGCAGTGAGCGGCGAACTTCAACCGGTAGTGAGCAATAATCCTAACGGGACCAATTTGGGGAATACCGCCATTCCTGATAACCAATTTGATCCGAATGATCTTGTGGATTTTGCCAATCTGAAAAAGCAAATAGACGGCAATAAGGACGGAATTAGCCTTACAACTCTGAAGACCTTTCAAAGCCTGGATAAAGTGACACAAAAGTTGAAGGAGGAATTTAAAGGGCTTGGTATTGGCGAGAGTGAAATTCATGCATGGCTTGCAAAAATGATCACGAAGCAGCTGGCTGATCCGGGATCGTATCCGCTGAATCCCTCTGATTTCAATATACTTAAATGGGTTAAGATAGGGCGGAGGGAGGTTCGCGCGCTGGTAAATTCGGTACGTAACGACCTCAGCTTTTTCCAGAAAATAACCAGTACTCTTTCCGTTCATAAGGTGACCCGCGCCGCGTTCCATGAATTATTCGTCATGAACGAAAATGATACCGCTCCCATTGACGGCTCAAAAGACCTGTTCCATGAATTATTCCACAGGGAGACCGTTGACCTTGATCACTTCAAGACCACACTTGAAGATGAGGTGTTCCCTTTTGCCCAATCCGTATCTCCCCGCAACGCGCTCTCAAGGACGCTGCGGCTTCTGTCCGCAAGAAGGTTCATCATGATCGATTCAAACCACATGTCGGATTGCGTTAAAACAGCGTTGTATAATCTGGCACTGTCAAGGATCGAGAAAGAATTTCCTCCCGCACAGGACAAAGATAAGCCGGATAACGCGAAGACCAGGAAAGACCTGCTGAAAGAGATCGCCGACTATCTTAACGGAAAGAAAGACGGTGAAAACAACGATATTTTCGATGTTTTGGGGATCACGCAGAGGCCTCCGGAGAAATTACCCCCGAAGAAACTTGATCCGAACTGCAGGGCGCAGGAACTGCATGATAAATATTTTAGCGGAGTGGAAGGATCGGCCCTGGTCGAGTCTATTGGTTATGCGTATTTCACGGGTCTCGCATCGGGCAAAACCGGCGTAAAAGATGTTTTTTCTTCGGCCGGGCTGAACACCATATGGGGGAGGCTTGTTCGTGATCTTGAACTGAAGGGCGGGAGCGAAATGGAATTCAACAGGAAGATCAAGAACCATTACGAAAAACAGGGAGAAGCTATGGATCATATGGTCACATCGCTCCTTGACGACTACGGATTGATGGATAACCCCGCTGACGGCGAAACGGATCCAGTCCAGGCGTGGAGCGGCAACGAGAAAATAATTGATATCGGCCCTTCCCACGAGACCCCGTTCTATCCGTGGGTCAACTGGGTAGTAAAGCATCCTGATGAGGTCGGCAAAAAGGATATTGCGACGCCGCCCAAACCGACGGAGCAAGGGATACCTGAATAACAGTTAGCCGCAAGTAAACCGGTATAACTTCTCCGGGCGTTTTTTTGAGTATTACTTCTTACGCATTTTAAGCCTTTTTTAGCCCTATTTTTCTTATAAAACCCATGCAAGTTTTCCCCTGTTCTCCCCGATATATATAGTGTAAAGGGGAGACAAAATGCCGGAAATAAACATACAACAAGTTACCGATATTCCTCAAACCGACGCCACCAGCGATGTTGCTGGCGGCGCTGATGTTTCCGCGGCCTATATAGCTTCCGACGTACAGACCGCCCCAGATGTGAACGCGTCCATCGGCATTGACAGCGTAGCGGTCTCGTCCGGCGTTTCCACATCTCAGGTTGGCGTTGGCGGCGCTGTTGAGCAGGAAGAATCCTCAAATTACATCCAGAGCGATGTTGAGACGGCTTCACAATCCGGTCAGCTCGAATATGACATGAACTCCCTTGCGAAAATAAATGACTCCTACAAATACATCGATCCAACCGCTTCCGGGATACAGTCGATACTGGCCAATCTATATGCGAACGGGACCATAAACAGCGGCATGTCCGAGGAAGAAGTCGTTCTTGCCATTAACACATACGTTTTCAGCAATTACTCGTACATAGCTGATACGGGTGATACCTGGAATTCCGTTTCGCAGACCATAAAGAACGGGGGAGGCGACTGCGAGGACTTCGCGAACCTGGCAGCCAGCCTGATGACAGCCGCATTATTGGACAGAGGACTTAGCCAGGAAGAAATAAACAAAAAGATCGATTGTGTTGTTGTTGCCGATCCCAACACCGGGTTGGGCCACGTTTATGTGCAGTATACCGGCGATGATGGCTCCATAAAATATCTGGACCCTGTTTCTGCAAGGGTAACGACTTCAATAGACAGCTCCAAGGTCGTTCTCTTCAGCTACAGCGATGAGAACGTGGATGTCATTGATGAAAACTTCGATTTCTCAAGGCTTGACACGGCCAGTTACACGATTCCGGCGGACACCGCCACCTATATCCAGGTCCTCCCTGGTGAGTTCCAGAATTACTGGGAGTCGCTGCTGGGCATGGAGGACTCCGCGGCCCACGACAATGCCATCGGAATTTACCAGTCGTTACAGGACCTTATTAACGCAGTTAATGCGAAATACGGCAGCTGGGACAACGGCGTGACCACGACGGCTGATCTGGATACGATCAATGCTTTTCTTGCTAAACTGGATAGCAATTATATTCAGGACTATGATACGGTAGTTAAGCCGTTCCAGGACCAGTATGAGGCGATATTGACCAAGCTCGGCGTGGACACATCTCCATATAACCCGGACGCAACCGCATATTCTACCGCAATGCTCAATTATTTTACTACCATGAATACATATATATTCGCTTATTGCTGGCACACAACAACTTATAAAGAATGGAGCCAGAGCGGCAAAACAATGAACGGCGTATCGGATGACCTTATAGCTATCGAATATTTGAAGAACGGCATTTCGACCCTTGAAGATTTTAAAGCCAAGCATCATGACCAGATAATAGAGACCGCGGCTGACCCTACAAAGGGAACGGCCGAGGTGGATTGGTCAAACGATTATATATATGACAACATTTACTTTAAAAATCCCAACGGCGGAAATGTATGCACCGTGAGGCAGGGTTTAGCGGCCATTCAGGCGTATGTTTCGTATGTTGACGCGACCAAAACATGGAACTTCATGTCCCTTGCATATCCCGGAGAAGCCCGCGTGGCCAAATATTGCGGGTATGCGGACAAATACCACACCAGCTTTAAAACGACCAATGATTATCTGGCATCCATCACCAGCTTCCTGGAACAGGCGGAGTACGGTGTGGGGGTGCTGGACAAGGATCTGGAGGAGTTGGACAGCGCGATAGATGTAATAAATGCCGATGCGACCGTTACCGACGACCAGACCAATTATAATTCCGCTGATGCAAAGTTCAACAACTGTACCGATGCTGCGGCAAATGATGCTGTAAACCTTTATTGGAATGGCGAAGCAGATTATCTCACTTCAGGAAACCCCGACAACAGTCTGTTACAGGTCACTGATGAGAAGACGAGAAATGCAAACCTGGAAGCTCTTTATAAACAGGCCAGCTCTTATGACCAGGGCCAGATGTATGCGGGTTCAAACCAGGCGGATGTTGAAGCGGCCCTGGAATATTATGTTGAATTCAAGACTGCAGACAAGGCTCTGACGGAGGCGAAAACAACACAGGCCACCTTAAGGGCTGACTTCAAGGCGATGTACAAGAACGCGGATGGCAGTGAAATGTCCGACGCGGACCTTGACAATGTTCTGAACGACTATCAATCCGAATATATGAGCAAAGATACCGACCCCTCAAGCACCACTTATGGCTACTGGGAGATCAATCAGGATGCATCGCTGTTCACCGAAAAGATAAAAGAAGCGAGCATGTTGAAAGGGTACCTGACCGGAATATCTCTTATATATGAGGCAAGGAGGGACCTGAGAAAACTGGTCGAGGAAGAACTGGAGGGGGAAGGCGACGACTACAAGGCGATGGAGATAAACAAGCTGTTCATGAAAAAGGTGAACAAGCTGACGGAATATATCCAGCAGACGATCGTTGATGTGTTGTCGGCAATAAACTCCCTTGACCAGGCCAAGTATGATCAGGATGTAAGCGACATAAACACAAAATATGATAAAAAGGCGGAAGAAATAAAGAAGAACGACGCGCTCAAGTGGTATCAGTTCTGCGAGGACGACAACACGCAAGAGGATCTCCTTAAAAATGACGATGCGAGGTATGGCGAAATCAACGCTGCGGATGATAAGTTCAAGGCGGTAAAAGAAAAACAACTGAACATCGTCAAGCACCTGCTGTCGGAGACCGGAATGACGGTTTCGGGGACAACGGGAGATGAAATATGGGCTTCCATAAATAAACAGATTAACACTTCGCTGGACAATATGGATAATTACAGCCGCGCCACGCTTAACACGAGCGATGACTCCCAATACCGCGAAGTGGACAGAAATCTGGTAAGTTCTGAGAGGGCAAGCCTGCTGGGCGTCTTCGGTATTCAAAGGATGATACTTATAGCAAGGCAGGCGGGAAGCGACATGAGGAACCTTGTTCATCAGGAGATGACGGGGATCGGCGGCAGGCAGTCAAGAACGGATGTTGCTGCAGATATGGTTTCGGCCGACTCCAATATGGTGATGACCTGGTTCGATGAAGCGGTGAGCGACATAGAAACAATAACGAACCTCGGCAACCAGATCAGGTATAACGAGATACAGATAGAGAAGAACCAAAAGCTGATCGAGAAGATAGATTCGCAGAAATCGAAAAGATTATGGGGGCATATTTTTGAGGCACTTGCCTTTGTGGCGGCGGTCGTCGCGATATGGGTCCCTATAGTCGCGGTCGTCGCGATCGCGTTTGGCGTTGTTTCGGCTGTTTTGAAGGCGTCCGCAAATAAAGCGGTGGCGGATGAGAAAGCAAAACTGGAAAAAGACTATAGCTACCAGGTGATAAAGCCGACGGATCCGGTCTTTGAAAAGAAGCTCAATGCGATGAGCGGGTTAACGGACGAACAAAAGAAAGAGATACTGCAGAATTATGATCCGAACTCGACGACATTTAAGGGTAATTTGGATAAGGTCAGCGGCTTAAGCGCGGAGCAGAAGGATGAAATATTGAACGCGGCTGATCCGAGCCGGGCAGCCTATGAGAAGACCATTAATGCCGACACTTCCTTAACTGAAAAACAAAAAGAAGCTCTAATTAACGCGTATGACCCGAATGAAGAGATCTTTAAAAAGAACCTGGCGAATCTCAACGCGTCCACCTCGGCCCCGTGGTATGAGTTCTGGAAAAGCGACACGCCGGGATTGGGGTTAAGCGACTCCCAGATCACCATGATAACCGACGCGTATGAAGGGAATACCTTCATGCTCAGTATTGATTCTAGTACTATATTAACCGAAGCTCAAAAGAAAGAGATAAGGAATGCATATGATAAGGACAGGGTGACTTTTGAATCGAATTTAGACAGCCTTGGTTTAAGCGATGACCAGATAAGCGCGGTAATGAAGGCATATGATGAGCAGACTGACAATTCGGCGAACGATAAGAATTATTCAGATGATAATATCATCAATACGGCGTTGAATTCAGATAACTCGACGCAGGACATACTTTGGAACATGAACGATGCCAACTATCTGTCCTTTATGAATGACGGGCACGCAGGCTCATACGCGGGATCATCTGCGTTTAACACGGTCAAGTTCGCGAGCACCCTGGAGAACATAAAGGCCAATGACCTGATCGTCATGGTCGCCGAATCTTGCAGGGAGACGATGGCCGAGATGAGGAACCTGGTGCATGAGGAAATGACCTCTATCGGGGGAAGGTCGCCGTCAAGCATGGTAACGGCCACGATGGAAGCGGCCAGAGGTCAGGAAGCTTTCATCGCGAATGAAATGTACATGAAGCTGTGGGACATGAACACCTCGAACAATCAAAGGTTCGAGAGGGACCAGAAGCTGAGGCTCTATCAGCAAATGGCAGATGAGGCGGATGTGACCTTTGGTCTGAGCTTTATCCCTATTGTCGGAGGGCCGGTGGGGGATTTTTATTCGAACCTGAGCGGTATGAAGGATCAGAGGAACCAGCTGGAGGAGACAAGCAATGAAAAATTTGATGCAAATCCCGACCTGGAAGAAGCGGATCTTAACGCTTTAGTCGAGGATGGTCTGATAAATACGGGGAATGACACAAAAGGGGTTAATTATGAGAAAGTATCCAATGCTCGAACCGCGGTCGCAAAGGAATTCATAAAGGAAAGCGTTGAAGCGACGATAAAGAAGACCCTGCATGAGCTAAGAAGCATCGCTCACATGGAAATGACGAATATCCAGAGCAGCACGGGCACGGATTTTGCCAGCCAGGCTAATATCGTGAACTTCACGTCGGCACTGGAGACCATTTCACTTGTCACCCAATACCTTACCCAGAAGGCGGAGATAATGAACAGGGTCACCGAGGCGAACCAGAGCATCTCAAAGCTGAACAAGCAGATCACAAACTATGAGATCGGGGGAGGGATAGCCCTGGCGGTCGCGATCGTGGTATCTGTTTTCATGCCCGGCGGGTTTGACTCTGTTCTGGCCGCTCTTGATACCCTTCAACTTGCTTCCTCCGTTGGCAGTTTTGTTCTCGGGGTATTCAGCACTATAAACGCGTGGATCGAAGCGAAATTCGCAGCTCAGCTGGCAAAGGACGACATGGGCGATGTCGCCGAATACCTGGAGATACAGGACATGAACAATGAGAACATCGATTCCACCCAGAACAGGCTGGAGGCTCTTGAACAGAACAGCATAAATGAAATAAACGCGAGCCTGCTTCAGGACCTTGGCTCCGGATACATAGGAGTGAACAAGGCGCTTTCGTCAGAGTTTAAGACCTTAATAGAACAGCTTTACAGGGCAGAGAGAAGTCAATCGGAGATCCAGCAGACCCTTGAGGCGTTAAGGAATACCGTGCACGAGGCAATGACCGGAATATCCGGCGTGTCCAGCAACGCGACCATGTCTATTCTTGACATGAAGGAAAAGGCAATAAAGGCGAAGATAGACGACATGTTCAGCAAGCTTGAAGAGGTGGCGACCAGGTGGAACCAGATCTCGGATGCCCAGAGAGCGGCGGAAAAAGCCAGAATGCAGGCATGGACGACCACTCTCAGCACCATTATACAGGGCATCATAATTGCGATATCGCTTTATAGCGCGTTCGGTAAGGAGCCGGCGGCGAAAGATAAAGTTGATGCGGCGCAAAATGACGTGGATAGTGCACAGACCCCTGATGAATTAGATGCGGCGGAAGGTGAGCTTCGTGATGCCCAAGCCGACTATCAAGCCCTTCAAAGCAGGGTCGCGCTATACACCAATGTTTGCCTCCCCGCGGCGGAGATCCTGATCAAGCTGGCTATGGCCTTTATAGAAAAAGATGAAATGCAAGGCGTTCAAAAGACAAGGGAAGAGGAAGTATCGAATGCGGGGGTCACGAAGGTTACGAAGGACGCAGGCGAGACGGTGAAAGAGGGCGTTGCGGGAGCCGGCCTTAATGGGTTTGCGGCGAGGGGCCAGGCGGTAGCCGGACAGCGTGAGGTGGACAATCAGGCAGCCACATACGCCCTGAAGAGCGACGAGATCGAGGATGATTTTAGGACGAATCTATACAACGTTGAAATGGACACCGTGGACTATGCTAAGGGGCTTACGAAGGAGCTGGCAAGAATGTGGAAGAACAGGAGAACAGAGGCTTACCAGAACACGCAGAGCTTCGCGAAGCAATTGGAGTCGATGAAATTGAGCAAGGCTCAGATGGACGCGCTTAACCAGGCATTTAAGAGCGACAGCGCTGAAGAATTCTTGAAGCAGCTGGCGTCAATAAACGGGTTGAGCGATGCCCAGGTGAACGCGATAGAGCAAGCTTATGATAATTGCAAGCATGTTTCCGCCCTTGGCTCCTTTAAGGAAAGAATGGATGCATCAGCTGCGGTAGGGAAATTGGATCCGGCACAGAAGAAAGCGGTAATTGATGCGGCTAATAGCAGCACAAGCGTTAAAGACTTTGCGAAGAAATTGAACGCGATACAGGGATTAAGCTCTACTCAGAAGGACGCGTTAATTAACGCATTCGATCCGAAAATGAAGACCTTTGCGGACAAGATCGACGCGTCGCTGACGCTGAATAATGATGATAAAAAGAGCGCGGTAAAGAATGCCTATGACCCGAACGTTAAGACCTGTATCAATAATGTATTAGCAATATCATCCCTGACCGATGCTGAAAAACTGACGGCGCTGCAGGCCATTGATCCGAAGATAAGTTCTTTTATAGACAATATGGGTCCGGCAGTGACCGATACCCAGAAGCTGTCCATAATGAAACAGTTCGATCCGAACGAGGTGGCTTTTAAGAAGAACGTTGATTCAATGGATGATATAACTCCGGTCCAAAAGAAGGATGTCATGAAGGCATTTCACATGGCAGTGATAGATAACAAAGACATAAAAAATCTGACCGATGCGGATAAGATAAAATCGATACAGGGCTTAAATCCGGCAATGAAGCATAAGATGGTCAAAGCTGTATATGACGCCCAGCATAAGGTCAGTCAGGCGAAAGATCTGATCAACCAAGCGAAGCAGCTGCCTTCCATCAATCAGGTGACGGGCGCCGGCACACAGGCGCAGTCCCAGGCGATCTCGACGCCGCCGGTGGCCCCGCAGGGAAAACAGTCAGCGAACACCTCCAATACACAGGCTATGCTGGATAAGCTCCTGAGCAGTTTTGATAAGAACATGCAGGAATTAAATGGTTTACAATCTCAGGTTGATAAGCTTAATGCCCAGACGACGGAAAAGCTGGACCCGAAAGAATTGTTGAAAATACTTCAGCAGCAGTTGAAGGATGCGGGCGCGAAGATCGCCAACGAAAAGAAATTAATCGACACCATGAAGCAGGAGGTTGCAAAGACCCAGACAGCTCTTGCCACACAGGAACAGAACGTGCAAGAGGAAAGAGATAAACTTGTTAAAGCTATAAAGAAAGTGGATGATCAGATAAAAAAACTTGGTGAACTGGCCGCAAGATCCCCCGAGAATAAGAAGGTCATTGAAAATCAGTTGAACCAGTTGAATGACCAGCTTGAAGAAATGATGACATTATATAAATCGACGCAAGAAATGTACGGTATTGCCCTGGGGACGGAAAAAGCCCTGGAGAATGAAATAAAGGATAAGGAAGGCAAGGTGGAGATACTTAAAGCGGAAGTTGTCAAGATCAAGGCGGATATAAACAATATACAGAAAGAGATCCTGGCGAAGAAAGCCGGCGGGGACAATAAGAATACGGCCAGCATCAATATCCAGACGCCGAAGATCACTTCAGAGACGCCAATGTTCAGCACAGGCGCTCCAACAGCCCCCAAAAAACAATACGCCTATACAGCATAGGCCTGCAACCGCGAACATCAGCATTGTCTATCTCTTTAGGACCTGCAACAGAATCACGGCAATCGTCGGTATCTAGTGTCGGCTCCACATGACAGATTGCCGATGAACCATACATATAATATGATCTCTTTTTGTGTTAAAATCCTGGATCAGCAATGGGCAGAGTATTGACATATATTTATTCGGTGATCTTTTGGGCATATCTTCTGCTCTTCTTCACACTGGTGCCGCTCTTCGCCCTGCCGTTCTCCTTGATATTCGGGCTGAAGCGGTCTTTCAGGACTTTTTTCAAGATATTCGTCAAATTCGGGCTGTTCATTTTAGGCTGTTTTCCGTCCGTTGAGGGGCTTGAGAACATGCCCCGGGGCAAAAATGTCATCCTTGTATCAAATCACCCCAGCTTCATGGACCCGTTCCTTCTTAACGCGGCCCTGCCCGGGTTCTACAATTTCATAGTTTCAGCCAGATTGCTTGATAATCCTTATTCAATGGTGGCAATAAGGGGCGCAGGCCTTGTGGTGAAGCGCTACGGACATTCCCTGTATGGTTCAAGCGCGATGATCAGGACCGTGAAAGCCATAAATGCCGGCGACTCGTTCATTCTGTTCCCGTCCGAGCGCGCCATTCTAGGAGGCCGCATCGATAAGATAAACCCCGGCTTTTATAAGGTGATTGAGGATGCGAGTGCAGTCATCCTGCCTGTGTTCATCAAGCAGGAAATAAGGTTCACATTTATACGGAAGCCGTTCAAGGCAAAAGTGGTCATCGGAAAGCCGCTGGATAAACATAATGTACTATATGTAAGAGACAACGCCATTAAACAGGCAGTAGAATTTCTAGGGCAACAAGTGTAACCCGCCTGTGTCTAAAACCCCTTCTGTCCCTCGTTAATGCTCGGGACATCTCCCCCTTAGTAAGGGGGAGATACAGAGGGGGTTATTAAGCCCTCTTATTCTTATTTATCCGCCTTATGCCGTTTGCTGAAAGCCTTATTCTACAAGCTAAATCCCATGCAAGTTTTACCCCTCTTCTTACGAATAATACAGTGTAGGGGAGCTAAGATGCCACAAAACGAAACTAATGGTGTACAACAGTCTCAAAATAAGCAACAGGAAAATCCTGCTGCGAAGAAAGTTATGGCAAATCAACCAAACAGAATGGCGAAGCCATCCGATGAGAGGTCGGATCAGCCGGACCTGAACATTACCGCACGGGTGGAACTTGAAGGCATGAAGCCGCCCATTGCCAACTGTATTGTCTGAGGAGCACAAAAGCAATGAACGCGATAACCGGCATAAATAAACAGATAAACCCCAACCAGGGTGTTGGGGTAAATCCGACAACACAGCCCCAGAAGAGCGAGGGCAAAACGAATAATTCAGGCATAAATTTTAACAATGTATTTGAGATCGTGAGAAGGAGCCTTGACGGGGTTATGGTGGTGGCGGAGAACAACAGGACGGGCGGCGCTGATTTCAGGAAGGAAAAGCTGGAGATAGAGGAAAAGAGGAAGTTCAAGACCGACCTTGAAGAAGCCCAGGAGATACTGAACCAGATAGCAAAGGTCATGGAAAAGCACGGCAAAGCTGTAAAGTAAAATCGCATGCAAGTTTTGTGCCGGTCGTTACGATAGATATAGTGGAAGACAAAATTATAAAAATAAGGAGGTGAAATAATATGAGTTACGGAGCAGAATACGCGACCAAGAAAACGGGGGAAAATATATTAGACAATGCTCTTACAGTGGCAGGTGACGGAGTCGATGACATCGCGCACGTTTTGGCCGATGTTGAAGCGAACGGCGGTAAGATCAATAACGGCAACGGCCAGTCAGGGTTAACTGTTGCACATAACCATGGACTCGACACTTCGGTTCCAGAGATAGATATATCAACCGCAGCGGGAGCGATGGTTGTTGACGATTTAATGCAAAAGATCTCTACGGAAGTCCAGACTGCATCACAGATGCTATCTGCGGCGAACAATTTGACCAAGACGGCATCAAGGATATTGAGCCAGGGATAATCTTTCCTGGGGGATTTTGACTTGACAGGCGGTAGCTAAGGCAACTTAGCTGCCGCCTTTTTCTTTATAAGGAATACCGACAGCTTACCGCTAACGGCTTACAGCAAATGAATTATAAGTGTCGAAAATAGCTTCAGTTGGCGAAAGATTAATGATCTGTTCATCTAGGAGTAATCAAATTTTGTTGATTAATCAGCAAAAATCACATGGAATTGATTTGGCAAAGAAATTGCTGTGTTAGCTTATGGCTTACAGCTAACGGCCAACAGCTCAATAGCCGTATGCCGTAAGCTGTTAACTCATACAAGGAGGATTATCCATGGCTTTTAGATTTCGTAACTTTGCAGTGTATGTAAATTCCAGAAAGTTTATTAATAAGGTTTATGGAATTACAAGACAATTCCCACAAAATGAGCAATTTGGATTAACGGCTCAGCTACGAAGATCGGCGTTATCAATAGCTTTGAACATAGCTGAGGGTTCTGATAGAGGGTCTGATAGAGACTTTAATAGATTTATTCATATGGCTATGGGTTCGATGAATGAGGTTGTTGCAGCATTAGATATTGCGTATGACAACAATAATATTCATAAGCCTTTATATGACTCAATTATTGCAGATGCTGAAATTGTGATTAAACAACTCAGCAATCTGAGCAAAAAGCTGAAAAGCCGTTAGCCTTATGCCGTTAGCTGTTTGCCGTAGGCTGTTGGCTAAACTTCATGCAAGTTTTCTCCATCTTCTTACGAATATATAGTGTAACCAGGATCATGAGGGATCAATAAAGGGGGAGTAAAAATGGCATTCGAAGGAAATATAGCACCGGTTCAAGTTACGGAGGGATTGAATAATGTGCATTATGACGTTAAGAGGGCGCTGAGGGTCACTCAGGCCGATATAGACACGATAATCTCTGATATGGCTGACGAAACTAAAACCACTATTACGATCGATGGAAGGACAATAAGTAAATCAGATACGGTAACCTTGCAACTCGCGGTCAGCGACAAGATGAACAACCTTCAAAACCAGACAACCACAATACTTTCGGTATTTCAGCAAATGTACACAATGGAAAAATCACTTGGCAATTCATCTTCCGGATGATAATGAAGGAGCGGGATAATTAATGTCTTTCGATCTCTTCGGTGGGATTTCGGAATTATCGTTGCAACAGCCGATCCAGCCTGTACAACTGCAGGCTCCGGATGCGACGAAAATATTCCTACATTCGGGCCAAGGGGAAGACCCTGCGCAGTACCAGTCTTTCATCAAGGCGGTAAGCGATCTTGCGCAGGCATTCAAGTTCCTTCCTCAAGACGATCAGCAGTATTATCAAACCGGGACGGGCAAAGCATATTCCAATCTGGATTTTTCTCCGGATGCTTCCGACTGGAACCTCCTGACAGGCGCTGACAATCAGGGCTGCGCTGACAATTATGACAGCTCCATTCTGGACGAGATCAACAGCTACTTTAACTGGAACGATATAAAATCTATCGGAAGCGGGCAGAGCTACTATCAGATAGCTGGAAGCGGGGCGATAAGCTCATATTCGGATGAACAGGCCTTTGACCTGATGTGCTCGATGACGGAGTCAAAAGACAGGGTTTTCGGCGTTTTAAAAGAGATATTCGGCGATCCGAGCAATTTGACCGATGACAACGCGGTGATACAAAAAATTACCGATTGGCTTGGCCAGTATACCCAGGTTGATCCTCATAACCTCGGTATATTGAAGGTGTTCTTCGGGATGCAGTCGGATTTTATAGATACGCTTGATGCTTACATGAACAGCCAGACATATTGGGGGAGCAATAATACTTTCAGCGACACATTAATGACCAAGGTTGGATCATACATTTCCACCCTTACAGGGGACAAACAAACTGCGGCGGAATCATTGGAGTCAGATTGGTTAGCGCCGCCTTCCCGATGGGATACAGTGGGGGGGGTATCGGTCGATGATCTTGCCGATACCGACGGTAGCTGGGTAAAATTCTTCCAGGATAAAATGACCGAATTTGCCACAAAAGAGATCATAAGATCTGTTGTGTGCAATCTGTCGAATCTGTCGTCAAATCAAAAATACACAAAAGATAAAGCGGACTATGAGGAAAAAAAGGACGACCTGATACAGGATGAGATCTGGCTCCAGAGGATGCAGGCAAAGGCTCTCGCGGAATCCAAAAGATTCCTTCAGAAACTTCTTGGCAGAAAGAAAAGCCTTTCAGTGTCAGGCAGAGGAAGATCAAGTTCTGTTGGGGCAAGGGGCAGGTCGACCGGCGCGGGAGTAAAGGCTGTTGCCAGGCCGTCCAAGCCTGTTATAAGAGCGGCTGCGAGATCGGTCGTAGGACCTACAATAAGGTCATTAGTTGGCGCTAAAGCAAGGAGCGCGGCAGCGTCAAGCGCTCGAAGCAGCAGTGTTGCGTCGAGATCGCCGAACCAAGCCGTTCAGGCCAAGAAAAATCCAAGAGACGAGAAAAAGGTGATATAAAATGGGCGCTGAATTTTCAACCAACTTAGGATTAGCCAATAGCGCCACCAAGCAATACGCGATAGCCAAGCAGGCCCAGCCGAATAATAAGAAGGTGGGGGATGAATCTTCTCTTACAACGGAGAAAGGCGGCGTGTACGGTGAAAAGCTTGTGGACATGGCGAATCCGAGCATAGATGAGTATGTCACCGCTCTTGCCACGCAGGATGAGGCCTCCAAGGCCAGGAAAAAATACAAGCCTACGGTAGAATCGCTGCAAGAACGCCTGGAAGGGGCGCTCGAACAACGTTACGATAATGCCCACAACATGCTTGCCGAAGCGTTTTACGGGTTCCAGGTAAGCACCTGCAACTCCCTGCTTGGGCTGCTTGGCGCAGATCCGGCAGATCTGGAAGCCATCAGGAAGAAAGCGTACGAGCAGGCAAAAGGCAAAGTACAGGCAGGGTATGAAAGGCTGGCAACCGCTTACGCGGAATACGAGATTTACGCCTCATAAACCTATCCCCGGTTTGATTACTGTCATTATCTACTAGTTTTAGTTGTGCGACTGCCCTCTCCTTACTAAGGAGAGGGGTGAAGAGGTGAGGTGTGATATAATTGAGCTATGGCCAGCAACAAGCGCAAAAAAGCTCAACAGAGGATCTTAAGCGAGGTCAAGAGCCAGCTGCATATAAAAGCCAAAAAGCTCGGAATTGAGTATAATTTTTCCGATCTTAATTTTGAGACAATGAAACTGGATGCCGCTAGACGCATACTGGACGACCTTAACTCCGAAAAATCCAATCTTGAATATGAGCTGTACATGAAGGGCATCCTGGACAAGGAAAGCACCATAAAACTTGAGAAGATACAGACCTATATAAGTAAGGCTCAAAGGGTCATCGGCAAATACGAAAAAACCATCGGTAAGATCGCTGAAAAGGCCGCCCCTAACAAGGAAAAGACCAGGGAAGCGGTCAAGAAAATCACCATAACCCCGAAAATATCAGTACACAGATAAGCAAACAGCATACGGCTAACAGCTAAAAAGCCGTATGCCTTAGCCCGCAGGGCGTGCCGTGAGTTGTTAGCTAATCCATGCAAGTTTTTGGCTTCAAAACACGATAATATATACGGAACAGGGTATAAGAATATCAGGGTATCAACGTATCAGAGGAGAGAGAAATGGTAATAAGTACCGATCAAATAAACCAGACAAAAAATTCAAACAAATCCGAAGACTCCGATAATTCTGCTGTTGCCAAGGAACTGAGGAAGATAGAACAGCTTAAACGGCTTCAGCAGCAGCAAATGGACACGAAATCTTACGACAAACTGATCAACGATGCAAAGCATCTTGAAACATTAAACAACGAGAAAGGATATCAGGCAAAACTACAGAAAGATCAGGGAATAAAGGTCCTCTCAAGATTAGCAAAAGACCTGGCAGGCCTCGGGATAAACCTAACACCCAATTCGCTAAAAAAATCTTCGACCGGCAAGGTCAACGAGGAACTTGAAAATATATTCAACAAGACGCTCTTTAAAGAAGACAAGAGTGAAATAACAAAGGAAGCCGTTAAGAGATCGCAGAACAAGGAAGAACAGCAGGGTGAACAGGAGCATCAATCGGAGAAAAGGGCGGATATCAAAAACCTGTTGAACTCTTTAGACGTGCAGGAAGCCGTTCAGCAGTATTCAAGCGCTTATGCGCAGGAAGCCCTTCAATCAAACCCGCAGGCAAGAGAAAAGCTGGCGGAGGCGCAGGACAAGTTAATAAAGAAAGGTTTTTCCGAAAAGGATGTAGAAATACTCGAGAAATCCGTAAAGAGGTCATTGGACACTGAATTTGTTTCCAGGATCCAGGATAGCTTCATTCAGCAAATATTTTCTCCAAAGAACGCCTTTCAGCTTGTCGCGTCGGAAGAATCCGGCGGCCTTTTTGGAAAGGTCGTTGAAGAAGACGCCAATAAAATAAGGGACAACTTAACAAAAGAAAACATCAAGATAACGCAGAACGGGGAGGAGAAAAAATCGAAGCAGCTGGAGGATCAAGAGAAAAATGCGGATATCAACAGGCTGGCGAATTCTTCTGCCGCGAAAGAAGATATCCAGCAGTATTCGAACGCTTATGCGCAGTATGCCGCTGCGTCATCCCCGGAAGCGAAAGAGAAGCTGGAGGACGTGCAGGACAGGTTAAGGCAGAAAGGCTTTTCCGAAAAGGACATTGAGATACTTGAAAAGGCCGTAAAAAGATCTTTGAGCACCGATGGTGTCTCCAAGAATCAGGATGACCTTACCCAGCACATGTTCTCGCAAAAGAGCGTCTTTCAGGTCGGCCTGGAAACGGAAAGCCTTAATGGAATGTTCGAAAGGATCGGCAAGGAAAGCCGCTTGGAAGCGAAGGAAAACTCAACCAAAGAAGATGTCAGGCAAATGCAGGGCGGAGAGGAGAAAAAAACAAAGCAGCTGGAGGATCAGCAGAAAAAAACGGATATCAACAAGCCGTCAGACTCTTCTGCCGCGAAAGACGTTGTCCAGCAGTATTCGAACGCATACGCACAGTTTGCCGCCGTGTCATCCCCGCAAGCCAGGGAAAATCTGGACTACGCGCAGAACAGGTTAAGAGAGAAAGGATTTTCTGAGAAAGACATCGTTGTACTCAATAAAGTCGTGAAGAGATCTTTGAATGCCGGGCACGCTCCCGAACTCCAGGACAAGGATGCATTTTCTCCGAAGAACGCTTTCCAGCTTATTGTGGCGTCAAAGGAGCTTGGCGGCATTTTTGAAAGGATCATCAAAGAAAATAACGATAAAGTGGAAGATAGATCAACAAAGGGAGAGGGCAAAAGCGCCCATGGCTTGGATAGGAAAGGGAAGGAGCATGTTGGCTCCAGAGAAGATAAAGCGGACATAAAAAAGTCTGATAGCTCTTCCGATGTGAAAGAGGCTGTTCAGCAGTATTCGGCCGCTTTTGCGCAGAGTGCTGTCTCGGCATCCCCGGAAGCCAGGGAGAGACTGGACGATGCCAGGAACAAGCTGAAAAGCAAAGGCGTTTCCGAAAAGGACATTATTAGCATCGAAAGGACCGTAAAAAGATCTTTAAGAACGGACTATTCCTCCGAGATCAAGGACAGCCTTACAAAACACATGTTCTCTCCAAAGAACACTTTCGAGTTCGTTGTTACCTCAAGGCAGCTGAACAACGCGTTTGAGGGGGCGATCAAGGCTGAACAACTCTCGGGCGTGAGCGGCGACCAGCAGGTAGTGAACGATCAAATGGCGCGTGCCGGCGAAGCATCCCGCGAGGAAATTAAGGATTTCATAAAGGACGCGGTTGAATCCAAACTTATGGAGCGCCACATTTCCAACAGGAACAACAGGAATGAGGTAAAAAAACTGGTTGATCTGGGCCATAAGGTAGGGTTCAATTTCAATGAATTCCTCAAAACATGGGAGAGTAAAAAGTTCGATCTGGGCCTGTTCGTTCTTGAGATCGAAAACACGTACAAGGCGCAAAACACGGGTGAAATTTCCATAGGGGAGGTCAGCACCGGCGGGGTGAAGGACAAGAACGGCTACGAGATGACGAAGGACGAAGAACGAGAGCTTTTGATCAACCAGCTGAGGGCGGAGCTCATGAAAAAAGCCATAACCGGGGATCCTTTCGCGGTGTTCAGTTTCGCTCCGAAGATAAGAAAGCTGAAGAACGGGCTCATAAAGCTGGGGCTTGAGACGGAAGCTTTTAACAAGATAGAGAAAGAAGCGAAAGCGCTTGCAAGGTACAGGACCCTGGAGATGCTTAAGGGCGCGTTCCTGGAGAGGTCGACCTATTACGAACTTTCAGGCCCGGCATATAATCTGCTCAAGAACAAGCAAAAGGGCCTTGTTTCCAACCTTAAGAACCTTGACCTGGAATTCTCGAAAGAGGAGCTTAACATGTTAAGGGATGACGCGAACAGGCAGATGCACGACCACGCGATAATCGAGCTGAAATCCGCCGTGGCTATCCTTGCAAACGGGGATAATCCGACACTTGAAGAGAAAGTTCCATTGATGATCAAGCTAATACAGCGTCTCAGGGAGGAATCAGATTTCAGCCACGGGGTGGGCGAAGATCTGGATGAAGTGATATACAGGTATAATAACGGCCAAAAAGCGGTCAAGGAGCACGCCTAAAGCATGAAAAAGCATGCAATTTTTGGCTGTTTTTTACGATATATATATAGGAAGGGGTAGGGGGAAATTATATGGCAGACCAGACTATAAATAATACACAACCGGCAAGACAGCCGATAAATCTGTTGCCGATGGCTCCTAGGGGCAAGAATGTTCAGGTCCAGTCTAATGAACAGTTATCCGGGAAGACAGAGCTTGCAACATCCTATATTGTGACTATTTCCACTGCCGCAAACAAAGAGCCCGAACAGGAAAATACTATTAAGGTCATAATTTCAAGCGTGGGAGGATGGTTTTCAAAAGCTGGAAAAACTATGGCAAATTGGGCGGGTGGCGCATGGGATGCGATCTCCGGCCTGTTTAACAAGGTAGGGAAGGCGGAAGAAGAAATAGATAAGGCACAAAGGGAAGGCGACAATAACAAGGCCGAGGAATTAGCAAAAGAATGCTTAAAGAACGATGTCGGAGCTGCAAATGTTGATGAAATGAGCGGGGAAGAAGCGATCGCGTTTGTAGAAAAGATCGATGATATCCACGAAAAAATGGATGCGGCAATAGTGGCTGTGAACAGGGGTGAGTTCACAAAGTTAAAGGTTGAACTTGAAAATATACTTGCTGAGCTTAAGGGTGTGAAGGAAAAGGCAAAAATTCCTGAGCAGGCTCAATTCAAAATAACTGCTGCTGTTAAAGTGTCCAACGAGGGAACCAATTTCTTTGTTGAAAAGATTAAAATAGAAGTTGAAGATATCAACAAGCAGGGCAGATCACCAGAGAGCGAGAAAAAAATAAATGAATTAAATAATCAATTGGTGGCAATAACTATGCCAGATCGATCCATAAAAGAAAGTTTGCTGGCCCTTCAGATATCTGCGGAAGCAATAGCCGGGATAGACGAAAATATCGGCAAAGCAGGGGAAGTTGCTGCAGAGATCATTCAGGTTGCTGCGGTAAAAGGATATAAGCTTGATAACTTCGCTCAACTTGCGAGCATAGCCGGGGTCGGGAGCGGAGATGCGGTTGAGAGCGATGAAGAAATCGGAGTTGTTGATGGTGCTCAGCTGGCAAGGAACTTTCATCCCATATCCAACGATCTTACGGAAAAGGTGGTCACGATGTTGCGCGAGAACAGAGAGGAACAGGACAGGCTTGATAACAAGGCTTACGAAAAAAAAGAACTGGAAGTTCAAATGGAAAATAAGCAAGACGAAAAACAATATCTGGTAAAGATCGCTGAAAAAAGAAGGCAGCTTGGTAAATTACAAAAACAGCTGGAACAGATCATTAAGCCCGACCTGGCAGAGCAAGAAAAGATTAATAATATCATTGGCCAGATCATTGAAAATATCAATAAACCCACGCCCTTAACTTAGCTTTAATAATACCCCGTTCCCTTTACAAGATGATGTGTAAATCTCGATGATCAGATCAGGAGAATAGGCCCTCTAGGGCTGCCCAGTACATGGTGGCGTTTTGTATCGAAAATCTTTCCTTAACGGCATCATAAGCGTTCTGCCCGATCCGCTTTCTTAGATCGGGGTCCAGCAGTTTTTCCAGGTAAGTTCCCCATTCGCCCTGATGGGCAATGAACCCGGTTTTCCCGTGTTCAATATAATTCCCATAGACAATAGGGGAGCAAACAGACGGGACTTTCATCGCGCTCATTTCTTCCCACTTGAGAGGCGATTTTCCGTAATTGAAAGCATCATCAGTTAAAGGGCATATGGCTATGTCTCCCGAAAGTTCTGTCAACGATAAAGGATAGGTGTTTATGTCAGAGTGCCAGGGGGACCATGTAACCCTGTCACTTATTTCGTGGAATATCGCGGGAAAGTTCACACCCTGGAACACATATTCAACTTCCGGGTGCTTTTTCGCAAAAGATATCAATTCCTGTTTCACCATTGTAAGGTCAATGTAGTGGGATGCTCCTCCCTGCCATACTACTCTCAGTTTTCCGTCATTCTTTTTCTTCATCGGGAGGAACCTGTCAAAGTCCACAAGGTTTGGCAGGACAGTTATCCCGCCCTCGGGGCGATATTTCCTTAATTCATCCTTCAGCTGCGGGGTGGCCACTGTTATGAGGTCGACTTCTTGAATGATCTTTTGCACTGTCATTAGCGTCAATTGATTGGCTGCAATGTTAAACGTTTCCCGCGCGCCTCCCCACAAAAAAGTTCTGTGCTTATCTTTCCAAATGGAAACTGTCGCGGACCCGTCCGGATCCATGCGAAAAAGTTCTTTATCTCTCTCCTGGATCGTGGGCATCAGGATATCCACTTGTTGCTTGCTTAAATGCAGATTACCCACTTCTTTAGTGCCGAGCATGCAATATGAGGGGTTCCAGGGGCAAACATTAAAAATGTCATCATCAAAATCCGCCACTACTTTTTGGGACTTTTCTCGCCCGCGCTTGATCGCCTTGAGTAATTTATAGTGATTCTGGGTGGTCGGATAAGATTGAATAACTATATCAGCCTGCTTGATTTCATTAGCAAGCTGTTCTTTATCAGGATGATCCAGGTCATATATGGATATGTCTTTGCCTAGAATGTTCTTTAAATAGCCATATGGCTGTACTATGCGATAATATTCATGCGCTAAACTCTTATCTAATGATAAAGCAATGACTTTCATAATAAACTAATATCCTCAAGGGCCGCCCAGTACATAGCGGCGTTTTGTATCGAAAATCTTTCCTTAACGTCATCATAAGCATTTTGCCCGATCTGCCTTCTTAGATCAGGGTCCAGCAGTTTTTCCAGGCAAGTTCCCCATTCGCCCTGACGGGCAATGAACCCGGTCTTTCCATGTTCAATAAAGTTGCCGTAGACAATAGGGGAGCAAACAGACGGGACTTTCATCGCGCTCATTTCTTCCCATTTGAGAGGGGACTTTCCGTAATTGAAAGCATCATCAGTTAAAGGGCATATCGCGATATCCCCTGCGAGTTCTGTCAACGATAAAGGATAGGTGTTAATGTCCGAGTGCCAGGGAAGCCAAGTAACCCTATCTGCAATTTCATGAAATATCGCCGGGAGCTTCGTACCCTGGAACACATATTCAACTTCCGGATGCTTCCTGGCAAAAGAGATCAATTCCTGTTTCACCATTGTAAGGTCAAGATAGTGAGCTGACGGCCCCTGCCACACGATCCTCAGCTTCCCGTCGTTCTTTTTTTTCATCGGGAGGAACCTGCCAAAGTCCACAAGGTTTGGCAGGATGGTTATCCTGCCCTGGGGGCGATATTTCCTTAATTCCTCAGCGAATTGCGGGGTAGCCGCTGTTATAAGGTCGACTTCCCGCATGATCTTTTTTATGGTCTCCAGCCTTGCCAGGTTCTCCGCGATGTCAAACCTATCCCCATCTTCACCCCACAAGAACGATCTGTGCTTATCTTTCCACATGTAAGCGTTCGCCGATCCATCCGGGTTCATTTGAAACAGTTGTTTATCGTCTTCCCTGATCGAAGGCATCAGGTCGTCAACTTGTTTCCTGTCCAAATGTAGATTGCCCACCTCTTTGGTCCCAAGCAAGGCATAAGAGCAATGCCAGGGGCACACATTGAACGGGTCATCGTCAAAATCCGCAACGACTCTTTGCTTTTTATCTTTTCTGCCCATGATCGCTTTGATCAGCCTGTATTGATCATGCGTGTATGGCTCGTGGAAAACTACCACATCAGCCAGTTTAACCTCATTGCCAAGCTGTTCTTTATCAGGATGATCCAGGTCATATATGGATATGTCTTTGCCTAGAACGTTCTTAAGGTAGCCATAGGGTTGAAGTATCCGGTAAAATACTTTTGGCGAATTCTTTTCTATTAATAAAACAATTATCTTCATGATAGATCGGTCATTTCCATGTTCCCACTTTCGGTCAATAATATCCCGTTCCTTTTATCCTTTTCTCGCCAAGATGCGCCGTGCTGTTCAGCAGCGTCACTATCGGGGCGTTGCCTATTTCAATGATATTGATGCAGGTATTGTCCTGCCTTATGCGCCAGAAATTGTTCAGGTCAATGTGCATATAATGGAAAAGAACTCCCCTGTTCAATCCGCCGTGGCCGACAACGCAGAAGGTCTTTCCGCTGTGTTTTTCGATCAGAGATTCGATAGTCGTTACGCCCCGTTTTTGCATTTCCTCAAGGCTTTCTGCGTCCGGAATGAGCGTCTTTCCCGGGTCTATGAGCCAGCCTCCGTATAGGGCGGGATATTTTCTGCGGATCTCGTCGAATTTCATGTCTTCCCAGATGCCGTAATCGCGTTCTATTAGACCGGAGATCTTTGTGACATCCAGTCCGTGCGGTTTTGCGATGATCTTAGCCGTTTCGTATGACCGTGATAGCGTGGATGAATATATCGCGGAGAAATCCTCTTTGGCCAGGAAATCCGAAAGCGCCTCCGATTCTTCTATGCCGAGCTCGCTTAGATGCGATTCTCCCTGTCCCTGGTAGCGCTGCTCAAGATTCGCCTGGGTCTCACCGTGGCGAAGGAGGAAAAGTCTAGTGGGCATATATCAACTCGCTTTATGATCCCTTTAGGATCCTTTTGTACAACGCTTTGTGTTCCTGAAGGATCTCTTTTGGAAGGGTGTTGCCGAACATCTCAAAGAACCTCTTCTGGTCCTCGAGTTCCGCCAGCCACTCCTGCTTTTTTATCTCAAAAAGCTTCTTTAACGCGCCTTTTGCCATTTTTAAACCGGTCATATCCAGGTCTTTCAGGTTCGGAATATAGCCGATCGGCGTCTGGACGGCGTCAACCTTTGACCTGCAGCGGCCGATTATCCATTCAAGCACCCGGAGGTTCTCGCTGAATCCCGGCCAGAGGAAATTACCTTTCTCATCCATCCTGAACCAGTTGACGTTGAATATCTTCGGAGGCCTGTTCATCAGTTTCCCCATCTTCAGCCAGTGGTGGAAATAATCAGCCATGTTATATCCGCAGAAAGGAAGCATCGCCATAGGGTCGCGTCTCAGCTCACCCTGTTTGCCGTACTGCGCCGCGGTCCTCTCCGATGCCATTGTCGCGCCTATATATACGCCGTGCTGCCATGTCGTGGCTTCATAGACGAGCGGAGCAGTGGTCGCCCGCCTTCCGCCGAATATGATCGCGCTTATGGGCACTCCGTGATGGTGTTCGATCCTGTTCGTTATGGACGGGCATTGGGACAGGGGCGCGGTAAATCTGCTGTTGGGATTGGCGCCTCTTATCTGGTTCCCGCTTTCATCGATCATGCCCGGTTTCCATTGTTTCCCCGTCCAATCCGTTCCTTCGGACGGGACCGGCCCATCGGCACCTTCCCACCAAACGGTCTTGTCTTTTTTTAACAGTACGTTGGTGAATATGGTGTTTTTTTGTATCGTTGCTACGGCATTAGGGTTCGTCTTGCTGTTCGTTCCCGGCGCAACACCGAAAAATCCTGTCTCCGGATTTATGGCCCAAAGAGACCCGTCTGTATCTACTCGCATCCATGCTATATCATCGCCGACCGTCCATATCCTATATCCCTTCACCATCAAGCCTTTTGGCGGAATGAGCATGGCAAGATTTGTCTTTCCACAGGCGGAGGGGAAAGCGGCCGCGATGTATCCAATGTATCCGCTTGGGTCCTCTATCCCCATTATAAGCATGTGCTCGGCCATCCAGTTCTCTTCTTTTGCCATGTAGCTTGCTATCCTGAGCGCCAGGCACTTTTTTCCGAGAAGGACATTCCCTCCGTATCCGGAATTGACGCTCCAGATGGTGTTATCTTCCGGGAAGTGAAGGATCAATCTTTTGTTGATATCGAGCTCGGCTTTGCTGTGAAGACATTTCGTGAACTCCCCGTCGCTTCCCAGCTTGTCCAGTATTGATTTGTCGCACCGGCACATTATCAGCATGTTCAATACAACATAGATGCTGTCGGTAAGTTCGATCCCTATCTTGCTGAAGGGTGATCCGATCGGGCCCATTGAAAAGGGGATAACATACATTGTCCTTCCCTTCATCGATCCCCTGAAATAACTTTTTGCTTTCGCATAAGCGTCCTTCGGGGGCATCCAGTTGTTCGTCGGGCCGGCGTCTTCCCGTTTTTTTGTGCAGATGTAAGTTAAATGTTCCGTCCTTGCGACATCGTTCAGCGCGGTCCTGTGGTAAAGGGATCTCGGGAGTTTTTTCTGGTTAAGCTCGATTATCTCGCCGGTTGCGATAGCTTCTTTAGTGAGACGGTTTTTTTGTTCTTCCGAACCGTCCACCAAGACGATACGATCAGGCCGGCACAGCGCCGCCATCTGCCTCACCCATTGATCCAGTTTTTGATGCTTTGATCTGCTCATAAGTTACAAACCTCCTGTTAATATTAAATGGATTGAGATAAGAGATTTGAGATCGGAGATCAGAAAAAAGAATATATCTCTACTCCACTCTCTAATCTCTATTCTCTAATCTCCAGTTATTAGATTTTACTGTATTTTGAGGGCGTCTTCAAGGGAGAATTTTCCTTCATATAGAGCTTTGCCGATAATGCAGCCTGCCACCCCTTCGATATTTTTGATCTTTTTTATATCATCAAGGGACGATATTCCGCCTGACGCGATTACAGGGATCTTTATTGAAGACGCCATATCTTCGATCGCTTCAAAATTCGGACCCTTTAAGGCTCCGTCCCTTGAGGTATCGGTAAAGATTATTGTTCTTACTCCCATATCCTCCAGGTCTTTCGCGAAAGTTTTTGCGTCGATGTCCGTGACATGTGTCCATCCGTCCGTTGCCACGCGTCCGCCGGAAGCGTCAACTCCCACGGCGATCTTGTCGCCGAATTTCGCTGCGATGCTTTTTACAAAGCGTTTGTCCACGACTGACCTTGTTCCCACGATCACTCTTTTTGCCCCGCAGCCCAGGAGGAATTCTATGGTTTCAACGGTCCTTACTCCGCCGCTTACCTCAAAGTTGATCTTGAACGACTCGATTATTTCCCTGATGATCTCCAGGTTCTCCTGGAAGCCGGTCTTTGCCCCGTTTAGGTCAACAAGGTGCATCCATTTTGCGCCGAGGTTCACCCACCTCTGGGCGGCTTCAAGCGGGCTGCCTGAATATACGGTTTCCGCGTCGAACTTTCCCTGGAAAAGCCGGACGCATTTGCCGTCAAGTATATCCACTGCCGGTATTATGTTGAATTTGCTCATTTGCATGACCTGGCGAAATTATCCAGGACCTTCAGCCCCATATCGCCGCTTTTCTCGATGTGGAACTGCACCCCGAAGATCTTGTCCTTGACTATCGAGGAACAGAAATCCGTGCCGTATTCAGTTGTTGTCGCTATTATCGATCCATCGTCAGGGATGACGTAATAGGAATGCACAAAGTACATCATTGATCCGTTCTCCACGCCATCGAAATAAGGGGTTTGTTTTTTGACCTTTATTGAGTTCCATCCCATCTGCGGCACTTTTAGGCGGGATGAAAGGGGAGGATGGAAGCTGAACTTTTTTACCTTGCCCGGCAAGATGCCGAATCCTTTAAGGGATCCTTCTTCGCTTTCATTGAATAACAGCTGAAGCCCCAGGCATATCCCAAGAAAAGGCTTGCCCATGGCTATCTCCTCTATGATCGTGCCTTCAAGGTTGGAAGCCCTCAGTTCCGATATTGCCGCGTCAAAAGCCCCGACACCCGGAAGTATGACCCCCGAAGCGCTTTTTATGGCATTTCTGTCCTTGGTGATGATTACGGAGTGCCCTAATTTTGTTAAAGCCTTCTCCACGCTCCTGAGGTTGCCCATCCCATAATCAATGATAACGATCATAACCCTATTCATCACCCCTTCGATCCGGCGTAATATTACTCCGGAAGAACCCTCATGCAGATGGCTATTGCACCCATTACGCCGGCATTGTTTTTTAGCTTCGCAGGAACAATTATCAGGGATTTTCTGGACGCTTCCATTGAATATTGTTTGGCCCAATGTTTCACGGGGTCGAGAAGAAGCCTGCCCATGTTCGAAACGCCGCCGCCGACCACAAAAATGTCAGGATTAAGTATGTTATTCAAGTTAGCGATGCCTATGCCTATGTATTTTGCGGCTTTTTCAATCGCATTTTTAGCCCTTTTGTTGCCGCGTCTGGCCGCCAATTCGGCTTCCAGCGCGTTTTTCTGGCCTGCCATCCTTGCTATGGCGGGGCCAGCAGCCAGGGCTTCCAGGCAGCCGCGGTTGCCGCAGCCGCACTTTGGGCCTTTTGGGTCGATCACCATATGGCCTATCTCCCCGGCTGTGCCGATGGAGCCCGTATAAACCTTGCCGTCGATTATAATTCCGCCCCCGATGCCTGTGCTTAAAGTGATGTAAATAAGGTTCCTGAAGCCTTTTCCCGCGCCGAAACTGAATTCGCCGAAAGCGGCAGCGTTGGCGTCATTTTCAACGTAGATTTTTTTCTTAAGTTCCCTCTGCAGTATGGATTTGATGTTGACATTCTGCCATCCGGGAAGGTTAGGAGGGGAAACGACGATCGCCTGTCCCAGGATCGGTCCCGGAGCGCCGATACCGATCTTTGATATCCTCGATAGCGGTATCCTTGCCTGTTTTGCCGCAAGGCTAATGGACCTGATGATGTTCTTGATGACCTTTTCCGGACCGAGTTTAGCCTGCGTGTCTATTCTGACAGTGGAGATGATCCTTCCTTCTGAATCAGACAGGGAAGTAAGTATTTTTGTCCCGCCGAGATCCACTCCGATGATCATGTTCAGCATTATATCATAAAATAAACGGAATACGGGAAATTGGGAATATGGGAATACAGTTTAGGAAATTAGGGAAAAAGGAAATCAAGGAAAGAAGGTGTGCGTTAGATCTTTCTTTTGTCTTCACTTTCCATTTTTCCCTCATCCCCAAACCGTATCCCTGTATCCCGGTATCCCTCTTTTCCCGATGTTTTACTTTGTCTTTACTACACTGAAATATTTTCTGGGGATCTCATACTTTTCGATGAGGAGTCGATTTCTGGCGTTCCTTTTGAGGAAGATTATGGCGTACCGGTCGGCAAAGACGGGCGCCCAGCGCGGATCGGATATGCGTTCGATCAGGAATTTTTGCCCCCAGGGCGTGAAGTCGCGATGGGAGAAGAATATCGCGTTAAATCTATATAATTTATCCTGTTCATCGAATATCGCGCTGTTTTCCTGGAGCGGGACGTAGATATCGCTAAAAAAGGATCCCGGATAAGCTTCCGGTCGGTTGTCGGTGAAAACTTTTTCCTTAGGATAAAGATGGTAGATCAAATAACCCCCGATATCATAATTATTCAGGATCGGTCCCCGCAAGTTTTCTTTTATGAAAAAATCAGCCGATCCATTGACCCCCGGCGCCAGACCAGGAACGAATTTGTCAGGGGAAAAAATACGCTGGTAATGGCTGGATACGGTAGCGCCAAAAATAAGAAAGGACAGAAGAACGACCGACGCTTTGGCAAGCGAAGAATTCAATTCGATCTTTGCTGCCAGCCCTTGTTTTATGTTATATGCAATGATCGGCAGGGCGAACAGTCCAAAAACTGTAAAATTTCGAATGGCCAGCCAGGCCATGATGCTGAACGCCGCGCCCAGGCAAAAATATGCGAACGAAAAACCGCGGCGATTTGTGATCAATGCCAGAATGAAGCTGAAAACAAGCGCCGAGAAAGCTATCTTAAAAAGCAGCAGGTTCGGATTGCTTATAAAGCCGAGTTTGTCCAGGAACCGGACCGACTGGTTCTCAACGATCCGGTAGCTGTAATTTTCGAATATCCTGAAAGGAGATAATAATCCTTTTAAGCCGAAGGGGTTTATTAATGTCGCCAGGATCACAGCGGCAAAAATGGTCCCCAGCTCCTTTGCCCTTGTCCTTATCGCGTCAGAAGGGATTGCGATCTCAGAGACTGAAAAAATGCCGACAAGCGCGGGCCCCAGAATGAAATATATGTGGGCGTTGACCCATAAGGCCTGAATGAGCGGCAAAATAACAAGCCATATATATGAAAGGGCTCCGGATCTATAATGCCAGAGGAGCCAGAGAAAAACCGCGCAAAAAAAGTAGCTGAAGACCTCCGGCCGGATCTCGGCGCGTTCAGCAATAAGCGGGATCAGCAGCAGGGAAACAGGCGCCGCTATTTCAAGGCCGGATTCTTTCCATGCCAAACGGAAGAAAAGCCAAAAAGTGATAAGGCTTACCATTATAAAGAAAAGGGAAAGCCCGTAAAATCCCGCCATCCTGTTTATCAGGAAGAAAATTACGCCGCTTCCCCAGTGATGGTTTAAAACGGCGAATTCAGGATGCGTGTATGAATAGAAATTTGTATTCAGTACCCCGAAGTTTCCCTGCAGGATCATCTGGCCGTTCTTTATGTGCCGGCCCAGATCGGCGGTGGTAAGATCTATGGGACGGACAAGAAAAAGGCCGTACCAGCCAAGCAATAAAAGCGCGATAATAATATGAAAGGACTTTGTTGCTTTTGCTTTTCTTTGGCGTTCCACAAATTTATTATAGCATATCCGGCCGATTTTCCATGCAGGCTAAAGAATACATTAATATGATTGCAATGTTATAAATATAATCATATAATATGCAACGAGGATCCAAAAAGGAATTTATCCTTATATAAGGAGGTTTTTTATGTCAAAGAAAATGGTTTTTTGCCTCTGTATTCTCCTTTCCATCTTTTCCTTTTCCGTTTTTGCAGCAATACCGCGGACTATTTTTTATCAGGGGAAGCTATTGGATAAAGCAAGCAACCTTCCTGTCACCGAGACCAAGGACATAACATTTACAATATACAGATCTTCTGACGGATCATCGCTTTGGTCACAGAAAATATCGATTACCCCGGATAGTAACGGGAATATCAGCCAGATCATAGGGCCTATCCCGGCCAGCGTTGATTTTAGCAGCGCATATGAGATCGGGCTCAATGTTGACGGGGAAGAGATGTCCGCGCGGCAGCAACTGACCGCGGCTCCTTATGCTTTAAGGGCGATGGTGGCGGATTCTCTCGCAAGCGGAGGGTCCAAAACAGCGGGGATGGGCGTTATGTCCGGCACAGCTGCAGACTATGCGACATTGAGCGGCACTTCGTCGAACTGCGTCGGCGCTGCGAGGACATCCAACTACGCAGCATTGAGCGGAACTTCGTCCAGCTGTACCGGCTCTGTTTCTTATGCATCTTTGAGCGGAACTTCGTCCAGATGTACCGGCTCTGTTTCTTATGCATCTTTGAGCGGAACTTCGTCCAGATGTACCGGCTCTGTTTCTTATGCGATATTGAGCGGGACTGCATCCACATGTTCCGGGCCAGTTCCATATGCGACATTGAGCGGGACTGCGTCCAACTGTTCAGGAATTAGCGGAACCGCAAATTATATTTCAAAATTTACAGCCGCAAAAACACTTGGGAATTCGATCATTTATGATAATGGCACAAACGTGGGCATCGGGAAGACGGGTCCTGGGGCCAAACTGGATATAGGAGGCCTTGCGGAAAATGCTCAAGGGTTAAGGGTCATTAACACAAACAAGCAGGATATTTTCCTTGTTCCTCTATTAAGTGGCTGGGGATACAATCATCTGTCTAATGCTGGTGATGCCGGCATCTTTTATGAATCAACCGGATTAGTAATTGGTCCATGGGAAAATGCTTACAAGGGTATTCGTATTGATTCATCCGGCAATGTGGGCATCGGGGCGCCGACTCCAGGGGCGAAGTTGGATGTTATTGGTTCTGTGAGGATTGCCGATGGGACTCAGGGCGCAAACAGGGTCTTGATTTCGGACGCGAACGGCTTAGCCAGCTGGAAGGCTCTTTCCAGTATATCGGGAGCAGGGATGGGAGTTATGGCCGGGACAACTGCAGACTATGCAGCATTGAGCGGATATTCTTCAATGTGTACAGGAACTGCTAAGACAGCCACCTATGCGCTATTGAGTGGAACCGCGTCGAATTGTATCGGACCTGTAAGGTATTCTGCTTTATCAGGGGTAGCCAGCGCATGTTCCGGTAATGCAAATACAGCAAACACAGCAAATACTGCAAATGTAGCCATCGCGGCAAAATATTCTGTGATGAGCGCCGTTTCTTCAATGTGTGTGGGTACCGCGAATTTGACCTCAATTAAGGTCACCGCCGGGACACCGGGCGCGGGTAAGGTCCTGACCTCAGATCAATACGGCAATGCTACATGGCAGACCTCCAGCAAAGTATCAGGGATGGGTATCATGTCCGGCACATTCGCAGACTATGCAACCATGAGCGGGATATCATCAAATTGTACAGGAACTGCTAAGACAGCCACATATTCTTTATTGAGTGGAACGGCGTCGAACTGTGTCGGCAGCGTGAATACAGCGAAATATGCTGCTTTATCGGGGGTAGCCAGTGTTTGTACAGGGGCTGTAAATATGGCAAATACAGCCAATATAGCAAAATATTCTGCAATGAGCGCAGTATCTTCGATGTGTGTGGGTACTGCGAACTTGAGCTCACTTCGGGTTACCGGAGGCACTCCGGGTGCGGGCAAGGTTTTGGTTTCGGATGCGAACGGATTAGCTACCTGGCAGACACCCGCCGGTGGCTCTCAATTGACGGTGAGGGGGAGAACATCCCGACTCGCTAAATTTGCCGATGGGCTTGATATGAACGCATCATCAAATACAATTGAATACTCATCAATTTACGAACACAATGGCCTTGTTGGTATTGGATGTAATCCAGGAGTAATGACTTATACGGTATTAAATGTATTGGGCAGTTCAGAGTTAATTGGCGATGTTAGAGTTGATGGGCAGGTGACGATCACCGGAGGCGCTCCGGGTGCGGGCAAGGTCTTGATTTCGGATGCGAACGGATTAGCTACCTGGCAGCCCCCTATAGTAACCACTACAGCCACGGCTTCTGTAACAGCCATAACCAGTGCTTATACGGTTCTTCCTACAGATTCCATTATATTATGTACAGCTAATTACTTTACAATTACCCTTCCGTCAGCTGTCGGGCTCAAAGGGAAAATGTATACGTTTAAAAGGGTGTATGGCAATAATGCCCCCGGCCCGATATCGATAGTAACTACCGGCCAACAAATGATAGACGGGGCGGGATCTTATAGTTTGAACAATAATAATTTTGTAGTAATAGTTTCGGATGGAGCTAATTGGCAAATTATATCAAAGGGATAAAATCAGTTTTATTTTTGAGCCATAATTTTGAAATTTAAGTTTCGGGGGTATTTTGTGCTCAAAAGGGCATTGATCATTCAGGTTGTTTTGCTGCTTTTTTCCCCCATCGCAAGCGTGTCAGGCTCTTTTGCTTTCACAATGAACAGCCAAAATTATGTTTTGCCGGCGGGTACAATTGGCGGCGTGGGCACACTTGAAACTTCCACTTCATTAAGCTATGAGCTTTACTCCAGTATCGGGCAGGTATCCCCGGTAGGGTCGTCGGATAGCGGTAGCTATTCGCTGCGTTCAGGCTATGTTTGCACGCTTTTTGATGATATCTATATTTACAATGTCAATATAGATGGCAGTACCGCTTCGTCGGCGACATCAATTTCAGATAAGCCTGTTATTTCGGCTGACATACTTGATGAGTGCTTAACACCGGGCTCAACAAGCGTTGAAGTGTATGTGGACGGCAAAAAATATCTTGTGGGACTTGTAAAGACTGGCCATAAAAAATATCATTTTTCGTGCAGCCCGGGAGCATTAATTAGCGGCGTGACACATGAGGTGGAGATCCGAGCCACAAACCTTGGAGGCTCAGCCGACTATTTCGGACTCAAGCAGCTTAAGCATCCCGGCATACTTTCCATCACAAGCAAGCCGAAGAACGTGCCGAATCCTTTCAGACCGAAGCACGGCGAAGGGACAACGATAATGTACGATCTTTCTTCTGATACCGGCACAAAACTGATCATTTACGACATAACAGGCAAAGCGGTGTGTCAGAAGTCCTTTGATCCCGGAGATGAAGGCGGGAGATCAGGCCTGAACAGCGTCTTCTGGGACGGGAAAAACGACTTTGGGGAATATGTCGGAAATGGAGTGTACATATTTATTATTACCTCTGGCAGCAAGATGCTTTCCAAGGGTCAAATGATGGTTGTGGACTAGGCCCCTCATACCACTTTTCCAGTTCTTCTCCTATCGATTTATTGATTAAATTGAAAAAATGAAAGTCCCCTATACTTTTACTAACTATCTCCTTTACGGCATGGAAGTATATACCATGCCTGTCATAAGGCAGTCGGCAAATTTCAAAATTCATGCAAGTTTGATCCCCCATAACCCGATTATATAAGTGTAAGGCCCCGGAAAGCGGGGCAGCCATCTGCAAGAAAAGAACAAAGCTAGAGGTGGCAATGTTCTTTTCGGTTTTTAGGGGGGAGCAAATGAGGAATACGGTTCTAAAGTTAACATTTTTAGCGGTATCATTGGTAATATTGATGATATCCGCATCCTTTGCTGATGACGGCTCAGTCAACGCACCCTCGGTAGACATAACAGAAGTAGGGATGGGAGCGCGCCCGATAGCGCTTGGGGGAGCATACACGGGCCTTGCTGATGACGCATCGGCCATATTCACGAATCCGGCAGGGCTTGCCAGGCAGAACAGCCTCTCTTTTGTAAGCATGAGTTCACAGATATTGAACACCGTAGACTACAAGCTGATCGGATTTTCATATCCGACGCAATACGGTCATTTAGGGATCGGATATGTTGGGGCATCAACACCGGCAGGCTCACATATATATTATGTAGGGGGAGTAACAACCGAAGGCGGAGCAATGGATTATACGAACCAGATGTTCATCCTCTCATATGGTAAAGATATCAGCGAGCAAGTCGGGGTAGGGGCTAACGTAAAGTTTCTTTCACAGGGGCTTTCGGGGAGCATAAGCAATGCACCGACCGCAAGCGGAATGGAGCTGGACCTTGGGGCGATGTATGCACCGACCAGCAGGTTGACCGTTGGAGCCACACTTCAAAATGTGGCTGGATCGCTTGATTGGTCCACCGGGGAGAAAGAAACGCTTCCCAGGCTGTTCAAGCTGGGATGTTCATATAAAGCTATTGAAAATGTGCTGGTCGCGCTGGACACGGACTTCGACCTGGACGGAGGAAGGGATATGGTGGCACACGGCGGAGCCGAATGGCAGGTAATACCACTTCTCGCGCTGAGGGCCGGGATCGACCAGAAAGCGGCGTCGATCGACGAGGGGACCACAGGGACATCAACGAATTATCTGCTTGGCATAGGCCTTACGCTGGACGGGTTCAGGTTCGATTACGCGTACAGGCAGGATCCTAATTTTTCTGAGCTATCAACGCATTATTTCTCGATCTGTTACACGGGCGGTCCTGAGGAGCCGGTAAAACAGGCATCGGAAATAATATAAGGCCGATCGGTTACAAGAATGATTTGAGGTGTTTTATGGTTAAAAAAATAGTTATTTATTTGAGTGTTTTGCTGCTTTTCTTTTCCGCTGTAAGCGCGGCAGGATCTTTCGCGTTCGCAACGGAGGACCAAAGTAATATCATGCCCGCGGGGGCCGTCGGCGGCTCAGCTGACCTTAACGGTTTAACACAGATTCAACATGCCGGACTTTTTTCGGTAACAAGCTGGGCAAAGAACGTGCCGAATCCATTCAGGCCAAGGCAAGGTGAAGGGACAACGATAATATATAACATTTCAGCTGATACCTGCACAAAACTGATCATTTATGACATAACCGGCAGAGCGATATGGCAGAAGTCTTTTGATCCCGGAGAGGAAGGCGGAAAAGCAGGCCAGAACAGTGTCTTCTGGGACGGGAAAAATGACTTTGGAGGATACGTTGGGAATGGAATATACATATATATGGTAATATCCGACAGCAAGATACTTCACCTTGGCCATATGGCGGTAATGAACTAGTCTGCGCCTTTCTTTCAATTCTTCTCTGCCTCAATGTAATTTATTGATGATGCCCTCCGGCTGACAAAATGACCCCACAAAAACCTCTTGACAACTTTTTGAGTTGTCTATATAATTAGCACTCGTGTCTGTAGATTGCTAATTAAGAAAAGGAGGGGTTTATTTGGCAAAGAAGTTAACACCATTAGGGAACAGGGTTGTTGTAAAGGCAGCGCCAAAAGAGGAGGAAAAAACAAAGTCAGGAATAATTCTTCCCAATACAGGCGGTGACAAAGAAAAGGTGATGGAAGGCACGGTCATTGCTGTAGGGACTGGAAGATATTTGGAAAACGGACAAAAAGTTCCACTTGAAGTAAAGGTGGGAGATAAAATCTTATTTGATAAGTTTGCACGGTCATTGGCGGAGGTATGGGTTGAGGGAGAAGAATTTTCGTAATTAGTGATGAAGATATTTTTGCAGTTAAGTCCTAATCGTATATTATAAATAAGGAGGGTAAGTAAAATGACAGCAAAACAAATGTTATTTAATGATGAAGCATGGAGGGCGCTGGAGAGAGGGGTTAACAAAGTGGCAATGGCGGTCAGGGCCACTCTCGGGCCAAGAGGAAAGAACGTAGTGCTTGAGAAGAAATGGGGCTCGCCTACGATAACGAATGACGGCGTGACCATTGCAAAGGAAATAGACCTTGAAGATCCATTCGAGAACATGGGCGCGCAGCTCCTGAAAGAGGTGGCGTCAAAAACCAATGATATCGCGGGCGATGGAACTACAACGGCGACCGTGCTTGGTTATGCGATTTTCAAAGAAGGATTAAAGAACGTGGTCTCCGGCGCGAACCCGATGGCATTAAAGCGCGGGATAGAAAAAGCGGTAAAAGCCTCAGTGGCAGAACTCAAAAAATTGAGCATATCGGTGGAAAATAAAAAAGAGATCGCGGACGTCGCCACCATATCCGCGAACAACGATGCTGAGATAGGCAACCTTATAGCCGACGCCATGGAAAAGGTGGGCAAGGACGGCGTCATAACCGTTGAGGAATCAAAAGGGATAGAAAACGAACTTGATGTGGTCGAAGGCATGCAGTTCGACAAAGGATATGCATCGCCTTACATGATAACGGATCGTGACAGAATGGAAGCGGTGCTTGAAGATTGCTTCATCCTTATGACGGACAAAAAGATCAGCGCCGTGAAGGATCTTCTTCAAACGCTAGAAAAAGTGGTTCAGGCGAGCAAGCCCCTTCTTATCATTGCTGACGAGATAGAAGGAGAAGCGCTTGCGACCATAGTGGTGAACAAGCTTAGGGGAACGCTAAACTGCGTTGCCGTGAAAGCACCGGGTTTTGGCGACAGAAGGAAGGCCATGCTGGACGATATAGCGGTGATAACTGGTGGCGAGGTTATATCAGATGAAAATGGTAAGACATTTGAAAATATTATGGACGCTTATTTTGGAAAGGCAAGAAAAGTTATTGTTGGGAAAGAAAAAACTCTTATTATTCAGGGGGCGGGCACGAAGGAAGCGCTTAAGGCGAGGATGGCCCAGATAAAGAAAGAGATCGAAACTTCCGATTCTTCCTATGACAAAGAAAAGCTCCAGGAGCGGCTCGCGAAACTTTCCGGTGGAGTTGGCATAATCAAGGCAGGAGCAGCTACGGAAACAGAGCTAAAGGAAAAAAAGCACAGGATAGAAGACGCTCTGTCGGCGACAAGGGCCGCGATAGAAGAAGGGATCATTCCTGGAGGCGGAAGCGCCTTGATACACCTGATACCTGCTCTTGAAAAGCTTGAAGGTACACTGACTGGTGATGAGAAAGTGGGGGTGAGTATAGTCAGGAAGTCGATGGAGGAGCCGCTAAAGCAGATAGCCAATAACGCAGGATGGGAAGGTTCGGTAGTTGTTGATTATATAAGCAAAAAGAAAAAGCTTGGCGTTGGCTTTGATGCGCAAAAACTTGAGTACTGCGAGGACATGATAAAAGCTGGAATTGTTGATCCGGTGAAGGTCACAAGATCGGCACTTCAGAACGCCGCGAGCATAGCAGCGATGCTTCTCACGACCGAAGCGCTTGTTGCCGAAAAGCCTGAGGAGAAGAAGGAAATGCCGGCGATGCCGGGAGGCGGCGGTTACGGCGGGGACATGATGTAGAAAACAGAAGAGCTAGACGAGCTAGAGGTTTAATAAGTGGAAGGCCCTGATATAGATCGGGGCCTTCCTATTTAGTAGCCTTCCGCCTGTAGGAAGTAACTCAGCCATACGGTCTCCCCTGGCTTTACCATCATCACGTTCTTTGAATTGAACGAATTTCTTCCGCGCAGTACGGGCGTAAAACCGAGAAAATCACCTCTGTCCGGATTCGTCCAGGTAACGATCTTTTGCGGCATAGTACCCGAATCACCGTTTCTGAGTATTATATGTATCTTCCTCTGATCCGGATAAGAGATCGTGAATATATTCCTTTCGCCTGTACCGCAGAAATGCCAGTCTCTGGATATCCTTTCGCCAAAATCATCGCCCCTGAAAACCTTATCCGTTCTCTTTTCCCAATCTGTCTCATCATGATAATTAAGTCCGTCAAGGCCTGATATCTTCATTCCATTTTGCCAGGGGAAATAGATCTGCGATGCCATATCCAAAGGGACATCCTTAGGGTTCTTACTGTTATCCAGGTTCGTAAAACCAAGACGGTATTGCAATATGTCTTCTTTGAGCAGCGTTAATATCATATCAAAGCGGTAGTAGAAAGGATATTGGACATAAGGATACTTGTCCTGAATATCGTTCAGGGCCTTATTGAATCTGCCGGGGATGTTGGAGAACTGCATACTTACGGAGGTAAGAGCTTCCTTCTTTCGCTCGTCTATGGATGTGATGTTTGACCATTGAATATCCCGCAAAAATCCCTGAGGGGGCATTCTGTAGAGGTTGCCATTGAATTTATATTGCATATTGTTCTTGATGTTCGGTTTCGTGCTTAGGGCTCCGAATATCGGGGCACAGGGAAGAGTGCATTGCGGCGGATCGCCATTATCATTGAAGAGGACGGCATGTCTTTCTTTCCCCTTTTCCGCCATCCACCAATCCATGCGAGCGCCTTCGGTAAGTATTTTAATGCGTGACCTGCCGTTTTTGAGGATATATACCGGTTTTGTCATTCCAAAGCCGTTTTGTATCAGCTTGTTGCCCATCTTATATAGTTCGATCCCCCTCTATGATATATATCGATAAAAATGGCGGAAAATCGCAGAGAAATATTGCATTTTTATTGGTTTTTTAGCTGTATTTTTGGGATTTAAGGGGCTATAGAATAAATCTCGGGTCCAATCGTGATTCGTTCTGTTTCATGACTTTTGCGGCCTCTTCAGTGCCTGGTTTTCCGCTTCTTATATTGGCAATGTCTTTATATTGCTGGACGCCGGGTTGGATGAAAGGATCTTGTCCCAGAAGTAGGCCGCTAAGAGCTATAGCGTTCATTTCTATCTGGAAGAACATACCCATTGTGTAAGCGGAAAGGTCGGGAAGTATGTAGCTCATTACAGGGATTCCCCCTTCGTAATGCGCGTCACGCAGGCCTTCTACGAAAGCCGTATTCGCGAAATGCAGCGTCTTTTTATCAAGGTACTCAACCGGCGTTCCTTTGCCGGGGATAATCACGTCAATGCCCGGATTTTCTACCATCAAGAATGTTTCGATAATGTTCCTTTTGCCCATCTGTATCATCTGGCCGTTCGCATGCGCCATTTCGGTGTAGTATTCCGGTGATATCCATAGGCCTTCGCCGTTTTTGCCTTCGCTTTCGGGTCCCAGCTGCTGCATCCATGATGTGACGCTTCTCAGGTCGTATGTGCCAGTGGAGGCGACCTCAATGTCCTTGTTCATATGCTTGTGAGCCAGATAACGCATCACGGCCCTGTTCATCGCAATGTTCTTTTCAAAAGGCAGGTCCCTTGTTCGTTCTTCCCCGCGGCGGGCTCCGGCGATGAATTCTTTTATGTTAACTCCGGCAACAGCGAGAGAAAATAATCCGACAGGGCAGGTAACAGAAAATCTTCCGCCCACATTGTCCGGCACTGAAAAAGTCCTATATCTTTTTTCTTCGGCAAGTTTTCTTAGTGAACCTTTTTTAGCATCAGTGATGGCGACGATCTTTTTTGCCGCTTCATCCATAGAAAAGCTTTTTTCCATAAGCTCTTTGATGATAGCGAAAGCTATCGCCGGTTCAACTGTCCCCCCGGACTTGGAGATGACGTTCCCGCCGATCCTTCTTCCTTTCATCAGTCCAAGGATCTTTGCGGTATAAGCGGGGTCCATGTTCTGTCCCAGGAAAAAGATCCTTGGCGTGCCGCCTCTCTCTTCTTTTGAGAGAAGATTGAAAGTTTCAATGCTGCCCCTTACTGCTTCGATAGCGGCGCGTATGCCCAGGTATGATCCGCCGATGCCAATAGACCAGAAATCATCTATATCTCCCGCAAGCTTTTTGGCCGCAGATCCGATCGCCTTGATCTCGCCGTCGGAAATGAATGGGCTTTCGGTCTTCCAGCCGGTCATGACCGTTTCACCGTCTTTTAAAAGGCCACTTTTACCTTCCAGCAGGAGATCGTGCAATTCAATGACACGCTTTGCTTCTTTATTGAATCGGGGATGTTCAGTGATGTGTTTGCCGTTAAATGCGCCGAATCTCCTGAAATCCAATAGTATCGGTTCTTTGTGTTCGCTCATACACATATTATTTTATTTGCTTTACACTTAAATGCAAGTCAAATAATTCAGCCTAAACATTATTCGTGCAATTCGACTTCTTCCGGCCCCCCAGGCACATAAAATTTGTGACCAGCGGCGAGGCCTACAAACTCGATCTTAGTGCCGTCTGGCGTAAGTTTGAGCGGTATTCTGCCCCGTGGAAGCTTCCCGGTTAATTTCATTTTTTTAACCGTCTCTTCCGTGAATATAATTGTTTCACCCGCTATTTGTTTCGCTTCATCGGCTAGTTCTTTGGTTGAAGAGACGACGATCACAGGGGTACCAAGGCCTCCCGCGCCCAGCCTTATCACGGCTCTTTGAACGCTCCCCATATTTCCTCTTACTATGAGCTTTTTCGCATCTTTCCGGATCCCCTGAAGGTAAAGTTTGCATGTCTTCTGCCTGATGTCAGTTTGATATTGCAGCCCCATACAGACATCCTGCCAGTTTATGCCGCCGCTGCTTCTCAGCCCGTTAAAAACTATATTTGACAATTCCCCAAATTGCCTGTGTTCGATATTGCCTTGAGTTGTTAAAGTCATAGCCCTTGTCCATATGCCGTTGATATTGTAGGGGCTTATCATTGAGCCTTTCGGCATACCCGGAAGGTACATAAAGACATGGTCCTGAAATTCCTGGTATCGTTCCTTGCCGAACAGGGGATAAGCCAGGGCTGAAAATTGCTCGTATGAATCGTTCCATTCAAAGCCGCACGCTCCGCCCATAAAAGCTGCTGCAACGCCCTGACCGCCCGAAAGCCCGCCGTGGACCGTATTATCGTGCCTTGTCGACAGAGTGAAAATATTCCCTAACGAATAATCGGCTCCGCTTACAATACTTCCGAATATCGTCGCCGCTGCTGTGCTCATGATAGATGATGCCCTTTCTCTGCTTTTAAGCACCGGAGGGATGGTAAGCGCGGTCATCTTGACCCCTTTAAGCCCGAAATATCCCAGCACCCAGTTGACCGCGGTCCTGTCCTCGAATGTCCCGAAGGGAAGCTCTCCTTTGGTCGTTTTAGTGAAACCGTACGGCAAACTGACGAAGGTGTTCGCCTCAGGATCATCATTGGCTTCAAGCGAGAATCTCCAGCGATAATTGGTCGCAAATGTGCATGTCACGGGATTCACTCCGGACAGAACTCCTTTGTTCGCGATCGCTGCTTTGCACCCCGGAAGATCGACGGATCCGAAAAAATCGATCCTGCTTGGCATGGTTATGTATATCCTGCCGGTCCCAAGCCACTCCCTTGCCTGCTCCAGAAAGATACGCCCTATTCCATGCAGTTTCCTGCCGTTCAATCTGCCGTTTTCCAGTCTCTCCGGCACCGGCCCCAGAAAATACGTTTTCCCGATTTCCAAATGTTTCTCCTTGCTCTATTGTTTGTACGTTACTAATTCCAGCGGCGGCCTTGCAAAACCGTAATTGCCGGTTTGCGCGAGCTCCAAATATCCGTCGCCGTAGATCGGCGCGTTGTCCAACAGGTTATAAGCGATCTCACCTGTAATAAATCCTGTTGTCCTATTTGCGTCTTCCGCTGTCAGGTATTTGAGTCCTAATTTAGCGTAATTCGCCCGGTTAAGCAGGTCGAGCATCGCGGCTTTCTCTCCGCCCTCACCCAGGGGGAATGCGGCTCCGCCAAGAGAATGGATCTTATCGATGAAAGCCTTTTGTCCTTCATTCCCGTGATACGCGGGGCAGCATTTCCATCTTCTAATGGAATGTTCCCTGTAAGCTTTCGCGACTTCCGAAAAATTCAGGCTTCCGCCATTTGAGCCTTCTATGAACGGGGAAACTTCTCTGCCGGTTATTTCAAATTGATCCATATATACATTGTTAAATGCAGGATCATCGGCCTGTCTGCACCAAGTATCGTTTATAGGAGCTCTTTTCACGTTTTCAGCAGGCCTGTTGAAAAGTACAAGATGCATGTTATCTTTAATGTTGCGGTGATGACCTTGAAGGTCCAGGCGTCTTGCCATGCCGCCGAATATTCCGGGAGCGTTCATGATAGATAAATGGCCTCCTGATACTACCTGTTGGGCTTCCTGGAATCCGGTTTCCCTGTCGAATTTATATTTTTCAATATATCCGCCCTGGCTGAATATAGTCCCAAGGTCCGCGCCCGTATTCAGAAGAAAATGCAGGCTTGTTAATGACTTGAACACCAGAAGATTTGACATTCCCATTCCGCCGAGAGCGGTCAAGGGATTATAATCGGTCATATGAAGTGCAAGGCCTGAAAGGCCTGCCTGAGAATACAAGTACGGGAATACATATGAAAGAGGGGCCGGTTGAAAGTCTCCGCCGTCCTTGGATATCTCGACCATGCCTCTGCTGTCAAGTCGGAATTTGTCGGTCTTTCTGTTGAAAGTTACCTGTTCTTTCATGAATTTCCCAGCGTCATAGACCAGAGTATCCGGATCATCAGATACTGTGATTTTAAAAGTAGGGCCAAAATCGCATCCCAAGATCGAACATCCCGGAAGGTTCAGAAGATTTTTCATCGATGGGTCCATCATATCAGTTTCGGTGATGCTGAATCCGGTTTTCCAGAGATTGGCGTATACTAAGTTTGCCATCGATCTAAGGTCATATGACGATCTCATGTCAAAAAGCCTCTGCGAGAGTTGTAATGACAGGGGAGATGATAATGTTTTAACATCCTGCATGATCCTTTTAGCGGTAGCAGGATCTGCCGCTTTGATATCAAGGCCTTCTTTGATCCTTATTTTCCCCGTGTATATATCATTCATGATACTGGCGGCTAATTTCGGAGATGTGATCTTAAATCCTCCTTGTTCGGTCGCTTTTACTTTACAAAATCCTATTTCCTTCAATATCGGGTCTTGAAATGCATTCCAATACAGAGTCAAAGCCTTAAATTGCCCTGGCGGGGTCTTTAACCCTTTGAACTTTGTCCCTTCAATCTTGATAGCCATTTTCTTTTCCTCCTTTTATTTTATATCATTGACCCGTTATTATTTTATAGGTCAACATGAAATTCTTTTCCAGGCCATTTTCCCCATTGTCCGTTATCGCTTGTATTATGCCGATCTTTTCACTGTCCGACGCGCCTTCCGTCGCGAAACGTATCGAAACATAGTTGGCCAGAAGCCATGTTAGCCAGGCGTGTGTGGCATCCGGGCCTGCTCCAGCCTTTATTATCCTTTCAAGTACAGGGATATTCGTTCTGGTCGGGATTAACAGCGAAAATTATCGCATTTTCATCTTTGATCACCGGGAGATCGTTCCCCACATGGCTGCCCTTCATATATACGGAATCGCCAAAATACAACAGCGTTGATATCCCAAGCTCATTTCTGAAGTGTCTCGTCCCGTTGTCTTTTGCGGCCGATAAATGGTTGATGTCAATGGAGAATTGCCCGCCGGGTTCGAATCTGTATCGTTCGAATATCTCATGCGGTATATTTTCTGACGCCGCCAGAATGACATCTTCGCGCACATCTCCCGGAACAGCCACCCAGCTTAACTGCGTCTTATTTCTAACCTCAAAAATAGGGGTGTATGTATGATATAATTCATTGCGTCCGCCGCTGGGACGAATGATGTATGGCTCTTCTCTGTGCATAAAATCCGGTCCAATTGCGGATTGTATCGGCGTCTTAAAAGCTTTCTCGATCGCGAAAATGTGATCGTCAGGGAATAAATATTGCTTGGCATATTCTTCGCTTACATCCCCAAGTATTTGTCCAAATTTGTCATAAACTTCAAGCCATGTTGAATTTTGCGCGTACGCGCGAAACCGTTCCATAGCATCAAGCTTGCTGAATCTTTCTAATCTTTCGCGGTACCCCTTAACGCACAATAAATCGATATATGAAGGCTTGTTGCCGGTGAAAATGCCGATAGGCAGCCCGATCATGCCAAGTGCAGCCATGGGATCGATTACCCTGCTCCTGTCAATTTGAAGCGATGGAAAATACCTTTTTATTTCATCAGTGTTTACCATTGTGCGGTCAAAATCCATTCCGAGGCCAAACCTATTAGCCTTTATATCATTGATTATCCTATTGTGAATATGGGGGGGCAATCTGAACGGACCCATATTATTTAGAGGGTGTTTTGTGCACGACCTTTGTATATCTTCAAATCTTATGCTCATATTTTTGCTTTTGTATAACTGTTTATTTATCGGTAATCCGCAGGGGGAATTTCACTTTTAAGAGAAAAACTTCATAACTTTTCTGAGGATGTAAAAGCCGGACATTCTCTTGCCGGGAGAATATCTGGCGAAAAGGTCTTGTAGTTGACAAAATCACTCAACAATAGTATTATTTACGCTATGAAGCTGACCTCAAAAGTGCGCTACGCCGTGATCGCGATGTGCGACCTGGCGGTCAATTATGATCCGGACAGACCGGTTCAGGTCAAAGATATCGCGTTGCGCCAGCATATTTCGGTCCTATATATCGAACAGCTTTTCAACAAGCTTAAAAGGGCGAAGCTGATCAGATCGATACGCGGACCCCGGGGGGGATATGTGCTGGCTGATAAACCTTCAAAGATCAAGATCGGGGACATTTTCAGGGTCGTTGAAGGCCGTATCGCTCTTGTTGGTTGTGTTGACAGGGGGGATGCCCGGGTAAGCTGTGCTATGTCCGGCCATTGTTCCACGAAACCGTTATGGGCGAAATTGTCCAGGCTCATCGAGAATGTCCTGGATTCGACCACACTGGCTGACCTTTGCTTGCCTAACCAGGCAGGCAGGAAAGGAGGGGGAGCTGAATGAAGTCTATATATATGGATTATGCGGCAACCACGCCGACACATCCCGAAGTTCTTGAGGCGATGAAGCCGTATTTTTATGAGATCTTCGGGAATCCTTCAAGCATCCATTCATATGGAAGAGAAGCAAAGAAAGCGATCGATGCCGCGAGGGATAATATTGCCGGCTTTATCGGGGCAAGATCGGCTGAGATCATATTCACTTCAGGGGGTACCGAATCGGACAACTTCGCTCTTGAAGGCATCGCTTATGCGAACGAAAAGAAGGGGAATCACATAATATCGACGCCGATCGAGCACCACGCCGTCACGAACTGCCTGGCGTTCCTGAAAAAGAGAGGGTTTGAGGTCACATATGTCCCCGTTGACGGCACGGGACTGGTGGATCCCGAAGATATCAGGAAAGCCATGACAGATAAGACTATCCTTGTATCTGTCATGCACGCGAACAATGAGATCGGGACGATCGAACCGATCGCGGAAATAGGGAAGATATGCAGGGAGAGAGGGGTCTATTTCCATACCGACGCGGTCCAGACATTCGGGCATATGCCGATAAACGTGGCTGAACTGAACATCGACCTTCTTTCGGCTTCCGCTCACAAGCTCTACGGGCCGAAAGGCGTTGGCTTGCTCTATGTTAAAAAAGGCACAAAGATCGTTCCGTATCTCCATGGGGGCGAACAGGAAGGCGGAAGAAGGGCTTCAACGGAGAACGTGCCGGGGATCGCGGGATTTGCAAAAGCCGTTGATATCGCAAAAGGAGAAATGAAGGAGCTTGACGGCAGGCTGATAAAGTTAAGGGATAAATTGATCAAAGGTATTCTATCAAATATCGAAGACTCCCGTCTTAACGGACATCCGACGAAGAGGCTGTCAAATAACGTCAATGTCAGCATCAGTTATATCGAAGGAGAGTCTATGCTTTTGAGATTGGATATGGAAGGCATAGCGGGGTCGACCGGATCGGCGTGCAGCTCGGGTTCGCTTGAGCCTTCGCATGTGCTTCTGTCGATCGGGCTGCCGCATGAAGTAGCCCATTCATCGCTAAGGCTGACACTGGGAAGATGGACGACCGAAAAGGAGATCGATAGGGTTTTGGAAATTTTGCCCGGGATCGTTGCAAAGTTAAGGGAAATGTCGCCCTTAAAAAGGGAATGACAAAATCCAAATGACAAAAATCAAATTAATCGATCAAATTCAAATCAAAGACAAAATGGTTTCTTGATTTGTCATTTATCGATTCATTTGACATTTGATATTGGTCATTTGTTATTTGATTTATAAAGGAGGTTTTTATGCCGGGTGGTTATTCAAATAAAGTAATGGATCATTTTGCGCATCCGAGGAACGTGGGGGTGATTGAGAACCCGTCCGGGGTCGGCAAGGTCGGGAATCCCGTATGCGGGGATATCATGGAGCTTTTCATAAAAGTTGAAAAGGGGAAGATAACGGACGCCAAATTCAGGACGTTCGGCTGCGGAGCCGCTATTGCGACAAGTTCAATGGTGACGGAAATGGTAAAAGGAAAGACCATTGAAGAAGCTCTTCAATTAACAAATAAAGCTGTTGCGGATGCTCTCGACGGGCTGCCCCCGGTCAAGATGCACTGCTCTGTTCTTGCCGAAGACGCGTTGAGATCCGCCATCGATGATTACTTAAAGAAAACAACAGGAAAGGGGCTTCCGGGGTTCAAACCGCATGAAGAGCACGATTAACCATGCCTGCCGGCAGGCAGGAAAAGTTGTCATCGCCATGTCCGGCGGAGTGGACAGTTCTGTTGCCGCGGCTCTGCTCAAGGATGCGGGCTATGATGTTATTGGAATCACCATGCAGATCTGGTCCGGCAAGAAGGACGGCAGCTGCTGCTCTTTGTCCGCGGTAGAGGATGCCCGAAGGGTCGCTAACAAGCTCGGCATCCCTTATTACGTACTGAATTTCAAGCAAATATTCAAACGCACGGTCATCGATGATTTTATTTCCGAGTATGACAGGGGCAGGACGCCGAACCCGTGCGTACGCTGCAACCGGTACGTCAAATTCGGCGCTCTGCTGAAGAGAGTGAAAGAACTTGGAGCGGATCATATCGCAACAGGTCATTATGCGAGGATCGAAAAAACAAATGACAGGTATATCCTTAAGAAAGGCGTCGATCCCAAAAAAGATCAATCATATTTTCTTTATCCCCTGGGCCAGGAAGCTTTATCAAAGACTATTTTTCCCGTGGGGCATCTTACAAAGAATGAGGTAAGAAAGCTGGCTAAAAAGTTCGGTCTTCAGGTCGCCGATAAGAAAGAAAGCCAGGATATCTGCTTCATTGAAGGCGCGATCGGGGACATGTTCCCTCTAAAGGAAGGCAAAATAATCGATCTGGAAGGCAACATTATCGGTAAACACGAAGGTTACCAGCTATATACTGTGGGGCAGAGAAGAGGGTTAGGGCTTTCAAGGAAAAATCCCGCCTATGTGGCAAAAATCGACCCGAAAAGGAACGAAATAACGGTCGGCGACAGGGGTGACGTTTTTGGTGATGATTTAACTGCCGTCAAGTTGAACTGGATCTCCGGGAAACAAGTTCATTCACCAATGAAGGTAATGGCAAAGATCAGGTATAACAGTCCGGAGTCCGAGGCTAAAATTTTGCCTTTATCTCAAGGGAAAATCAGGGTGACGTTTAATAAGCCTCAATTTGCGATAACCCCCGGCCAATCAGTTGTATTTTATGATGGCGATGTCGTTGTCGGCGGTGGTATAATCCAACAATGACCAATTAACAATTACACAATGAACAATTATGGAAGATATAATTAGTAAAATAAACAAGTTGAAGAAAGAAAAAAACGCAGTGATACTGGCTCATAATTACCAGCTGCCGGAGATCCAGGACATCGCTGATTTTGTGGGGGATTCGCTGGGGCTCTCCATAGAAGCGTCCAAAACCGATGCCGAGATGATAGTTTTCTGCGGAGTGAACTTTATGGCGGAGACCGCAGCCATAATATGCCCCGATAAGAAAATTGTTATACCCGATGTGAACGCCGGATGCCCGATGGCCGATATGATAAAAGTGCAGGACGTCAGAAGGCTGAAGGCCCAACATCCCGGCCATGTTGTTGTTGCTTACATAAATACGACGGCTGATGTAAAGGCGGAATCGGATTACTGCTGCACTTCCGGGAACGCAGTAAAAGTGGTCGAAAAGCTGCTGGACAAAGAGATCATTTTTATCCCCGACAAATATCTCGGGGATTATGTCTCAAGGCAGACGGGGAAGAAAATGGTCCTTTTCAATGGATTTTGCCCGATCCACGTAAGGATTCTTCCGGAGCACATCAAACAGGCCAAGCAGCGGCATCCGAAAGCGGTCGTTGTTGTCCATCCGGAGTGTTTGCCGGAAGTTGTCGCGATGGCGGATGAAGTCGCATCTACAGGCGGGATGATAAAGTATGTCAAAGGATCGCCTTCCCAGGAATTCATAATCGGCACAGAGACCGGGATAATATACCGGCTTCAAAAAGAGAATCCATCAAAGAAATTTTATCCGGCCACGGTTCTGGCGGTATGTCCGAACATGAAAAGGATAACGCTTGAAAAGGTCCTGTGGTCGCTTGAAGAAAATAAGACCAGGATCACGGTATCAGAAGAGACCGCGACAAAGGCAAGACTTGCAATAAATCGAATGCTTCATCTGGTATAATGATTCTTGGAAACAAAAGAGAATCTCCCCTTACCCCCTTTACTAAAGGGGGTGCGAGTGAAGCGAGCGGGGAATTAAGGGTTATGTAAAACATTATGCACATGAAAAAAATTATACTTTTTTTGATCGTTACTTCTGTTCTTGCTTCTGTCGCTTACACAGCCGATAAAAAATTCGCTTCCACTTACATAAGCGACGGCATCGCGAATTACGAACAGGGGAATTACCTTGAGGCCATTTTGAACTTACGATCCGCGGGGCAGCTTTCGCCGAACAATCCGGTCACAGTTTACAAATATCTCGGGATGTCTTACAGCCAACTTTCGCTCTGGCAGCAGGCGGTGAAGGAGTTCTGCAAGATACTATATATCAGCCCCGACGACCCGGAGAGGGGAGCTATCATAAACAAGATACATGACTGGGAAAAGGAAAAAGAATATGTCCCCATGATGGCGAAATATTCTTTCTACAGCATAAAATATAAGAATAAGATATGGGCAGAACCGAATAATCTGCTTAATTATTTGAGCCTTACCGAAATATACAAATGCAGCGGCAGATATGAAGAAGCGGAGAACTTTTTTAAAGCGCTTGTTAAAGGCAGGCCCGAAAAGATCGATTTTAAAAAATATTACGCGGAGGTCCTGTTCCTGGATAAGAAATACGGTGAAGCGGGGGGGCTCTATGATCAGATCCTTGATGACGAGCCCCTTAATACCGATGCGATCATCGGGTTGAACCTGATATTAAAGAAGCGTTATGAAGATATTCTTGCCAAGCGGCCCGAGAACGTGCAAACCTATATAAAATTAGCAAGGGTTTTCAGGGACATGAAAAGGTATGAGGATGCCATATCAGCGTATGGAGCATATTTGGAAAAAGACAGCGCCAATGTCGAGGTAAGAAGAGAAATGGAAGAAACAAATAAGATACTTACTGCCGTCAGCTCCAGCGCCGCTTTCTGATCAAAGGATCATAGCCTGAAAATAAGGCTGATGAAAGTTATTGCCCCGAATAAGATGAAAACAACGCCGGACAGGTAATTGATGATCCTTTCAGGGAGGTAATTCTTCAGAACATTCCCGATCACGATCCCGAAAATATTGACCAGCACAATGCTGAGGGTCGCGCCTATCCATATTTGAACGGGTGCGCCGTACTTTGCGGTAAGGGCAAAGGTCGCAAGCTGGGTCTTATCTCCGATCTCAGCCAAAAAGAAAGAACCGAAAACGATCCAGAAAGGGTCGTTCGATCTTATTGTCGGCTTGCCGACCTCTTTCTTTTCTTCTGCCTTTGTGATAGGCGCTATCATCATCAACCCGTAGATAATAAAGAACGCTCCGGCAAGAATGGAAATGAAGATCATGGGGACTAATCTTTTAATGATCCCTCCAAGAAGCACGGCTATGAACATCAACAAAGCGGACGCGCAGAAGGTGCCGTAGATGACTTTTTCCATAGGATACTTCGCGGCAAGCGTAAGGGTCAAGATCTGTGTCTTATCGCCGAGTTCAGCAATGCTGATCAGCAAAAAGGAAATGATCAGCGGCATGATGAGGTGCATCAGTAGATCACCTTGTTCAGGGGATATTCAACGATCCCGGAGGCCCCGGCTCTTTTTAGCTTGGGCACCAGGTCCCGGACGGTCTTTTCATCAACGATCGTATCTACATCGATCCATGATTCATCGGATAATTTTGAGATAGTGGGTTTTTGAAGAGATGGCAGGATGGACAGTATCTCCTTCAGCTTTCCGCTGGGCACGTTCATTTTAAGGCCGACCTTCGTTTCTGCGTTAAGCGCGCCCTGTAGAAGCATCAGGATGTTCTCTATCTTATCTTTTTTCCAGGCGTCTTTTATCGCTGTTTTGTTCGCGATGAGCGTGGTCGCGGATTCCAGGACGGTATCAATGATCTTAAGGTTGTTCGCTTTAAGCGATGAGCCTGTTTCTGTCAGCTCGACTATCGCGTCAGCCAGCTCTGGCGGCTTGGCTTCCGTCGCCCCCCATGAAAATTCAACATCGGCGTCCACGTTGTTCTTTTTGAAATACTTTTTGGTGACTTCGACAAGCTCCGTCGCTATCCGTTTTCCCTGGCAGTCCTGGACGCTCTTGATCTTTCCGTCGGCGGGAGCGGCGAGGACCCATTGGACTTTTCTAAGTCCCTGTTTCGCGTAAACAAGCTCGGCGATCTTTTCGACTTTGCATCCGCTTTCCTCGACCCAGTCGGAACCGGTAAGCCCGGCATCGAGAACGCCCTGTTCAACATAGCGCGCCATTTCCTGCGCCCTGATGAGCATTATTTCAAGCTCTTCGTCATCCACGCTGGGAAAGTAAGACCTGGCGGAAACCCGAACATTGAAGCCCGCTTTCTTAAGGAGCTCGAAAGTGGATTCTTGAAGACTTCCTTTTGGAATACCTAATTTTAGCTTGTTCATAGTGATTTAAATGATACTAGAAGAGTGAAGGGTTGTCAAACCTAAGGGGGGCAGGTTGTGCTTGAACTTTAGGCATTGTTGGGGCATAATTCCAAGCCGTGCAGGAAGCGAAATATATAACTCTCAAAGACCTCTTGAGGCAAAGCGCTCAAAAATTCAACGATAACCTCGCTTTTCAGATAAAAAGGGATGAAAAATACGTCAAATATACATATTCTGACGTTGAGAAATTCGCTACCGGGCTTATCGCAAAGCTTAAAAGCCTGGGTATAAGGAAGGACGATAAGGTCGCTATACTTTCCGAGAACCGCCCCGAATGGCCGATCTCCTACCTCGCCGTTACCGGCATGGGCGCTGTCGCGGTCCCTCTGGATGCTCTGGGAACTGAATATGACCTGAAGGGAATAATAGCCCACTCGGAAGCGAAAGGCGTAATAGTTTCGGATAAATTTTTCGATTTCATTAAAAGCGCAGAGACCCTTAAATTCATTATCTCAATGGACAAAGACTTTGAAGGGTTGGAAGCTGGAGCCTCCGCGGATTACGGATATGATGTGTCTCCCGATGACCTTGCCGCGATAGTTTATACGTCCGGCACCACTGGCATACCGAAAGGCGTCATGCTGACGCACAAGAACATCACGACGAACTTTATCACAGGCAGCGATCTGTTCGAGATCGGGCCGACCGATATGACACTGTCCGTGCTGCCGATACATCATATGTTCGAGACCATAGCTGGATTTCTTGCAATGTTCTACTGCGGCGCAAGGGTAACATACGCGGAGAGCCTTAAATCCTTTAAGCTGATACAGAACATGGTGGAGACGGGAACTACACTTATAATTGGGGTGCCGATGCTTTATCAGCTTTTTTATGACGGGATATTAAGGGAGGTAGAGGAAAAAGGCCCGGCCTTCGGCTTTATTTTCAGGACATTGTTCCTGGTCTCAAGAACAGTTCGGGCGCTGTTCAATGTGAATATAGGCAGGGTCCTGTTCGCGCAGGTGCATAAGAAGCTCGGCGGGCATATCAGGTTCTGGGTAAGCGGAGGAGCGGCGATCGACCCGGAACTGCTGAACAACTTCGACCTTATGGGGCTCGTGATAATCCAGGGATATGGATTGACGGAATCTTCTCCCGTCATCTCCGCGAACAGCCTTTCAAATAACAAATACGGCTCTGTCGGCAGGCCGATATCCGGGGTCTGCGTGAAAATAGTCAACGATGAAATTCTGGCGAGCGGCCCTAACATCATGCGGGGGTATTTCAAGATGCCGGAAGAAACGGAAAAGGTCCTGCAGGACGGCTGGCTTTATACCGGAGATATCGGATATCTCGATAAGGACCGATATCTGTATATAACAGGAAGATTAAAGGACGTGATAGTTACGAGCTCCGGACTTAATGTCTATCCTGACGAGGTAGAGTTCGAATTGAACAAGATCCCGTACATCAAGGAATCCTGCGTTATCGGGCGGAAGAGGAAGGGGAGCGAAGAGGTTTTTGCGGTGGTTTCAGCTAATATCGAATATTTTGAAAGGACGGGATTATCCATCGAGGCGAATTCAATGTACGGCGCCATATTTGACGCGGTCCAGAAGTTGAACGAGAAACTGCCGATGCACAAAAGGATCTCCGGCATCGAAGTAAGGCATACCGAATTCCCCAGGACATCCACAAAGAAGATAAAGAAGTTCGTCGTAAGGAAGGAGATGGAAAAAATTTGGCAGAGCTAGAACAGGAGATAAAGACCATGGTCTCGAAGATCATCAAGGTTGAAGAGAGCAGGATCGATCCTAACGTCAACATATTCAGTGAATACGGCGTCGATTCCCTGCTCGGGGTCGAGATCCTGGCCGGGCTCGACAAGAAATACGGCATTGATATTCCGGAGCAAAAAATAAGGGAGATAAAGTCCCTTAACGATATCATCAGGATCGCAAAAGAATTGATATCAAAGAAAGCTTGAGGAAATGAACGAAGGAACATCCGAGTGCTGGAGAAAGATGATAAGGGCCGATGAGGCCGTTCCCGAGGATTTCTTAAAAGGGTTCAGGTCGCACCTTGAAATATTCAGGCCTCTGTTCTTCGCTGTGATAAATATTTTGTGCAGGGTATATTTTCGGGTAAAAGTAATAGGCCTTTCCAACATTCCCAATGACCCGCCTTACATAATCGCGCCGAACCATGAAAGCGCTCTAGACCAGACAATGGTATCTTACGCCATGGGCGGGAAAAGGAGAGAGCAGCTTTACACTCTCGCGGTGAAACATTTTTACGACAGACCCGTTGCCAGGGTTTTCATGAAAATAGCGGCGAACGTCATGCGGATCGATTCTGAGGATGATTTTTTCCCGGCCCTGAGGTCGGCCGTAAAGGTCCTGAAAAAAGGCAAATCGATCTATATCAATCCCGAGGGCACCAGGTCCCAGTCAGGGGAGCTTCTTCCTTTCAAAGTAGGGGTGGGGATACTGGCGGTGGAAACTGATGTCCCGATAGTCCCCGTTTACATCGATGGAACGTTCAGGTCAATGCCCCCGGGCAGCGTTATTCCGAAACCCACCGGGATCACGGTGATTTTCGGCAGTCCGATATATATGGATGAATATATAAAGCGGAAGCAGACGGAGATGGCCTATGATGTTTACAAGTCAGTTGCCGACGAGCTATTCAAAAGGGTTTGTTCTCTGAAAGTCCGGCAGGAACACCTCTGAACTGTACAGTTCCTGGATCAAAATATTACTGAGCCCCGCTTCTTTTGCCCATCTTACCGCTTTTTTGTATTCGTCTCCGGTTATGGGGCGCCCCAGCTCAGGGTCGTCGACCGCTTTGTAACAGGGCCTGTACTGCGCCATTATCCCGACATGAACATTTATTGATATTTCATTCGCAAGAAAATCGAACACTTTCTTACTTCCGGCCAGATCATTTGGAAGAACAAGATGCCTCACAAGAAGCCCTTTTATTGCTAACCCGTTCCCGTCCAGTTCCAGATTACCCACTTGCCTGTACATTTCTTTTAACGCGGCCTTGTTGTAAGTGAAATATTCGGGGGCATTTGAAAGGCTTATAGCCGTATTATTCGCGCTGTATTTCATGTCGGGGAGATAAATGTCCACGATCCCGTCCAGCATTTCCAGTGTTTCGGCTTTTTCGTACCCGTTGGTGTTATATACAAGAGGAATGTGTAAACCCTTTTCCGTGGCAGTGGCCAAGGCGCTGATTATGTTCGGCAGGTAATGTGTTGGAGACACCAGATTTATGTTATGGCAACCCTTTGACTGGAGCATAAGCATCATTCCGGCAAGCTGTTCATCGCTTATTTCATCTCCAATGCCTTCCTTGCTTATCTGGTAATTTTGGCAGAATTTGCAGCGCAGGTTGCAATTCGAGAAAAATATGGTTCCGGAGCCTTTTTCACCTGTTATCATCGGCTCCTCTCCGAAGTGGGGCGTTGCGGAAGAAACTTTCGCCTTATCAGCGCTGTTGCATACTCCGTCCCTGCCGGAGGTCCTGTCGATCCGGCAGTCCCACGGACACAGGGTGCAACACCTGTAGATCGTCTTAAGTTTTTCCGCCCGCTTTTTCAGCTCGCCCGATCCAAAAAGATCTAAGTATTTTGGCTGCATAATGTTACAGGAATCTCATGAAGACTTCGTTTGCCAGATATAGCCCGCTCTCGGTCAACCTAACGTATTTCCCGTTCATTTCTATCAGTTTCTCGTCCATCAGTTCTGCCAGCTCTTTTTTGTATATCTCGCGCATCCCTATCCCGAACCTGTTCGTGAAGTCGTTCAGGTGGAAACCTTTCAGCAGGCGCAGCCCCAGGAAGATCATTTCCTGCATGCTTTCCTTCTTTGTGTTAACGTGTTCCGTCTTTATGGCCGCAAGATCTTTAGACAGGTATTTTTCCAGATAAGGGGTGTTCTCTATCCTTATGTTGTTGATAAAAGAATGCGCTCCGGCCCCGACGCCTATGTAACCCTGCATGGTCCAGTAGGTTATGTTATGCGCGCATTCAAATCCTTTGCGGGCGAAATTCGATATCTCGTAATGCCCGTAGCCGTGTTCCTTGAGAAAGGCGATGGCCAGCTTGTACATTTTAAGCTCATCTTCTTCTTCGGGCAGGCGCAAGCTCCCCTCCAGTTTTTCTGTCGCGAACGGAGTACCTTCCTCTATCTGAAGGTTGTAAGTCGAGATATGCTCGGGATTAAGCTTGACGGCCTTCGCCAGGGATCCCTGCCAGTCATTGATGTTCTCTTCCGGGAGCGCGAACATCAGGTCGAGATTGACGTTCTTGATACCCGCTTCCCTTATAAGATCATACGCTTCGGTGATCTCGTGCTCCAGGTGGATCCTGCCGAGTTTTTTTAGGAGCGCGTTATCGAATACCTGCGCTCCGAGGCTTATCCTGTTCACTCCCGATCCGATCAAGGTTTTCAGTTTCTCTTTTGTGACCGTTCCCGGATTTGCCTCAAATGAGATCTCCGCATCTGGCTGGACATCAAAGTCCTTTTTTATGGATTCAAACAGGGAGGAAATATGTTCTTCAGGAAGGAGAGTGGGTGTCCCTCCTCCCACGAATATCGTTCTTATGCTGGGCCTGTCATACAGGGACGAATAGTATCCAAGCTCGGCTTTAAGCGCTTCGATGTATTCCGGGATAAGGCTTTCACGCCCGGCATAAGAAGGAAAATCGCAGTAGGCGCATTTTCTTTTGCAAAATGGGATATGAATATATAAAGAGTAAGACATTGCTATTAAACCTCACCCTGAAACCCCTTCTGTCTCTCGCTTGCGCTCGAGACATCTCCCCCTTACTAAGGGGGAGATACAGAGGGGGTTTTGTCATTTGATCTTTAGGACCGCCATGAAGGCTTCCTGTGGGACATCAACCCTCCCGATACGCTTCATTCTTTTTTTGCCTTCTTTTTGCTTTTCAAGGAGTTTTCTTTTCCTTGTCACGTCCCCGCCGTAGCATTTCTGCAGGACGTTCTTCCTCATCGCGGGTATCGTCTCCCTGGAAATGACGCGGCTGCCGATCGCCGCCTGTATCGGGATCTCGAACTGATGCCTCGGGATCACCTCTTTCAGCTTTTCCACAAGCGCCTTGCCTTTATAGTAGGCATTATCTTTGTGCACTATGAAGGAAAGGGAATCCACCGGTTCCTGGTTGAGGAGGACATCCACTTTAACAAGATCGGATTCGCGGTATCCTATCAGTTCGTAATCCATGGATGCATATCCTTTTGTGGCTGACTTGAGCAGGTCGTGGAATTCCGTTATCACCTCCGCGAGAGGCATCTCGTAAGTCAGCATCACCCTTGTCGGCTCAAGATATTCCATGTTCTTGAAAGTGCCTCTCTTGTTCTGGCATATCTCAAGGACCCCCCGACATAATTTTGAGGGACAAAAATGGTCATCTTAAGATAAGGTTCTTCTATCGATCGGACCTCAGCCATATTAGGAAGCTTGGCGGGACTGTCTATGAAGATGGATGTGTTGTCGGTTTTATTCACTTTGTATACGACGCTCGGCGCCGTCGCGATGATGTCGAGCCCGTATTCCCGTTCAAGTCTTTCCTGGATTATTTCAAGGTGGAGAAGTCCCAGGAATCCGCACCTGAAGCCCAGACCCAGTGCTGCCGAAGTCTCCGGTTCAAAGAAAAGCGAAGCGTCGTTCAGCTGAAGTTTTTCTATCGCGTCGCGCAGTTCGTGATATTTTTCCGCCGACACAGGGAAGAAACCGCAGAAGACCATCGGCTTTGCCTTCTTGTAGCCCGGAAGTGGCGAACTTGAGGGATGCCTTGCATCGGTCAAGGTGTCGCCGACGTGCGCCTGCTTCAGGTCCTTTATGTTCGCGATGACATAACCCACCTCTCCCGCGGATAGCTCATCTTTCGGGATGAAATCGATCTTTAATATTCCCACCTCCTGCACTTCGAATTCCGCGGATGCTCCCATCATCCTGATGATCATGTCTTTTTTTACCTTTCCGTTGAAGACACGCACGTATATGACAACCCCGCGGTATGAATCATACTTTGAATCAAATATCAGGGCCTGAAGAGGGGAGTTGTAATCTCCGGACGGAGGAGGGACTTTCTCTACTATCGCGTCGAGTATCTGCGGTATGCCGGTCCCTTCTTTCGCGCTGGCGAGGATTATTTCGTCCTCCGAGAAGCCGAAGAGGTTCTTGAATTCCTCGATGATCTTTTTCGGCTCCGCGTTGACCATATCGATCTTATTAACAACGGGGATGATCTTCAGGTTGTTCGCCATTGCCAGATGCGCATTTGCCAGGGTCTGGGCTTCCGCGCCCTGGGTGGCATCTATCACCAGTATCGCGCCTTCGCACGCGGCCAGAGCTCTGGATACCTCATATGTAAAGTCAACATGCCCCGGGGTATCTATCAGGTTAAGAACATAGTCTTTATACTGCATCCTGATCGCCTGGGATTTGATCGTGATGCCCCTCTCTCGCTCCAGGTCCATTGTATCCAGCACCTGCTCGCGCATCTGTCTTTTGTCTATTGTTTTTGTTTCTTCAAGCAGCCTGTCTGCGAGAGTGGACTTGCCGTGATCTATGTGTGCTATTATCGAGAAGTTGCGTATTTTTGATATTTCCGTCACACAAATAATTTTAGCATAAACTTGGGATTTTTATACATTTATTACGATATAGAAACGGGATAATTGACGCGTATTTTATAGGTTGATATACTGATTTTGTGCGGGGTGTTCATTTTGAGAAAGTTCTTAGTTTGTTTGTCTATTATCGTTCTGGCGTCGTGCGGCGCGTTCGCTGATGTGACCGGTTCTATTACCGATCCGTCGGATATAGGCGTTGGTGCCCGGCCTCTTGCTCTCGGAAAGGCATATGTCGGACTATCTGACGATGCGAACGGGATCTTCCTGAACCCTGCGGGACTTGCCGGGATACAAAATGTAAAGCTCACAAGTATGAGCGGGCAGGTTTTGAATGATATCAGCTATGTTGTCATCGGCGGCGCCAATCCGACCAAGTACGGTGTTTTTGGCCTTGGGTATACGACCGTTAACCTTGCTGCCATCCCTGTTACGCAAACTACCGGAAGCGGCACGACGGAAACGGTCGTTAATGTCGGCTCAACCAATTATTACTCCTCGGTCCTGACGCTTTCTTACAGCAATGATCTTTCCAAGATCGATTTTCTCAAAGACTTTGATAATGTAACTTACGGTGTGAATCTGAAGTATTTCATGCAGGGATTTTCGGGCGGCGGATCCGCGCTGAGGGGAGCCAATGGCTCGGGGTTTGACATGGATCTGGGGACGCAATATAAACCTATGAAGGCATTGACCCTGGGGCTTTCTGCGTTAAACATCCTTCCCGCAAGCCTTGGCGGAAAATTCACCTGGGACAAGGACGGGGTGGAGGAGTCCATTCCCGCCGTGCTTAAAGCGGGATTTGCGGCCAAGCTTTTTGGGAAAGATTCATTTTACGGCGGGAAGCAGGATGTTTTCCTGGATACCGATATGGATGCATACCTGAACCAGGACAGGCAGTCTGTCTATCATACCGGTGTTGAATGGTGGCCGATATCCATTATGGCTTTGCGTGTCGGGCTCGACCAGCAGCCGAGAGGCGCTGAGGACAGTAACGGCGTTGATAATAATTTTACCGCCGGCCTGGGACTTAAGTTCAATGGATTTACCTTTGATTACTGCTACCATCAATACAGCGATCTTACGGACAATACCACCAATTTCTTTTCCATCGGGTATGTGGGAGAAGATGAAAAGCCTAAACCCGCCCAGGTGCCAAAGCCCATAATTCCTGTTGTTATTCCCAGTGTGAGCCTTGAGACCTTTTCTGACGTGCCGGATGGCTTCTGGGCGAAGAGCCCCATTGAATTCATGGCGACGCTGGGGGTGATGAGCGGTGAGAGTGACGGAAAGTTCAAACCTGATGATCCTGTGTCGAGGGCTGAATTTTCTTCCATGCTGGTCAAGTTAAAGGGGTATGAAGCGAACGACGTGACGAGTGATCCATATCCTGATGTTACGAAAGATTACTGGGCGGCAAAATACATTAAAGCCGCATCATTCATGAATTTTATGAGCACTTATCCTGACGGCACTTTCAAGCCGGAAAAGAACGTCACAAGGGTCGAAGGCGCGGTCATACTTTCAAGATTTACGGACGCGGTAGAGCCGGCGGTCCTGACAAAGGACCCGTTCATTGACGTGTCTCAAAAGCACTGGGCGGCGAAATCCATCGCGGCCTCTCAGAACTACGGGCTTCTTGACTATCTGATAGGGAAGAAATTCGAGCCCGACAAGGAGCTTACCCGCGCTGAAGTTGCGGAGCTGCTCTCCAAGACAAGCTACGGCAAGGAAAGGATCAGGGAGTTCCTTAAAAGCGGAACGTCATCTTGAGGGGAAATGCGCCCGAGAGGGATCGAACCTCCAACCTACTGATTCGTAGTCAGTTACTCTATCCAATTGAGCTACGGGCGCGTGAACAAGCTGATTAACTACGGAGGGGGTGGGATTCGAACCCACGCTACGTCTTACGACGTACTAACAGTTTAGCAAACTGCCCCCTTGAGCCACTTGGGTACCCCTCCAAGCTAAGTAATTAGTTCTTAGTAATTAGTAGTTAGTTAAAATAAACACAAAAATTCAAACTCAATACTCAAGACAAAAGACTAATTACTTCGCTTCATCTCACAAAAATTATGGCATAAAAGGAGGGTTATTGCAAAACAGATTTTGTGTTCATTTGACGCGATGTACAAATAATGTATAATTCAACGCTCATATATGTCAAAGCAGAAAAATGATGTCCTGAAAACGATCGCCGAAAGGCACAGCACAAGACAGTTCAGCTCGGAACCCGTATCCGATGAACAGTTGAAACTTATATTGAACGCCGCCAACCAGGCGCCGTCAGCCCACAATCAGCAATCCTGGCGTTTCATCGTGATAAGCGGTGAAAAGAAAAAAGGGCTGGCGAGTCTCATCGCAGGCAGGGCTGACCAGTTTCCCAGGGCTTCAGCCGCGCTGCTGAGAATGGCTTCAAGGAGCATAACAAGCGCGCCTGTCGTTATTGCGGTCTCCAATACGGGCGAACTGATCCGCCACGGGACTCAGCTTTTCCAGATAGACAGCAAACTGTCCAATGATTTTTTCCGGACAATGGAGATCCAGAGTTCTTCGGCCGCGGTGGAAAACCTCTTGATAGCCGCAACCTCGCTCGGCCTGGCGTCCGTATGGCTTGGCATAATGTTCCTGATCAAGGATGAGATCCTGGGATATCTGAACGAACCAAAAGGGGAATTCATGGCCATAGTGGCCGTTGGGCATCCCGAGAGGCACGGAGTAAGCCCCCAAAAACGGCCGCTTGAAAAGATAGTACGGTTCGTTGAATAACGCAAATACCGCTTGACATATCACACTACCTCCTGTATAATCCCCCAATTAAGAGTCGAGGTTAATGATTTTGTACGTTAGGAATATTTTTAATTTTATAGAATAGCTTGTGTTTATCCAAGACCCACTTCGTCTTGGATTTTTTGTTTTTAAGAGTCATTAACGAAGAAAGTATGTGTGAGGTGAAAAGTAGATGGCGAAGAGTTTATTCGTAGGCAACCTTCCCTGGTCAGCGACCGAAGACGAGCTCAAGACAAAGTTCGAAGAGCACGTAAAGGTCATTGCCGCAAGGATCGTAACCGACAAGTTCTCCGGCAGGTCCAAAGGTTTTGGATTTGTGGAGGTTGACGATGCCGACGCGGAAAAAGCTATTTCTGCAATGAACGGCCAAAAGCTCGGCGATCGAGAGATCGTCGTCAATGAGGCCCGTCCAAAGACGGAAAGAAGCGACAGACCGCGCAGGGAATTCGGTTCAAGAATGTAATAGTTACTTTCGCAAATTAAGGCCTGTTATATTAATTTATAACGGGCCTTTTTGTTTGAAAAAAATTGAGATTTGAGACCAGAGATTAGAGACGTGAAAAGGAAATGGTATAATATCAAATATGGAAGTCATACTTGCATCAGGTTCACCAAGGCGGGCAGAGCTGCTTAAAAAGATCATCAAGGATTTTAAAATCGTTGTAAGTGATTTTGATGAATCACAGCTAGACCATTCCGATCCGGTTACTTTCGCCAAAAAAGCCTCATATGAAAAAGCAAGAGATGTGGCAAGCCGCAACTTCGACGCGCTGGTGATCGGGGCCGATACCGTCGTTGTGCATAAAGGCAGGATCTACGGAAAACCAAAGGACCTGAAGGAGGCAAAGACGATGCTGAAAACGCTTTCGGGGCGCACTCATCAGGTGGTAACGGCGGTGACGCTGTTCAGGCAGGGAAGGTCTGTGACGGGTTATGCGGAAACCGAAGTGACTTTCAATCCCCTTAGCGAAAAGGACATAGATGATTACCTGAAGGACAAGCATGTGCTCGATAAGGCCGGTTCATACGCTATCCAGGAGATTGGGGATAAGTTCGTCAAAGAGATCAAGGGCGAGCGCGATAACGTTGTGGGGCTTCCTGTCGCTCTGTTAAAGGAAATGCTCCGGCTCCTCCAATGATCTCAGGCGTCCTTTCCATGATCGCGATGAGCTGTTCTTTGGTCACGGCGTTGCCCATGATCCTTCTGATACGGTTGGTATAAGGGGATCCCTTTGCGTACCATTGCGCCACTTTTCTCATGTAGCCGATCTTGCTTTTTTCTCCCATGCTCCGGTACTTTTCAATATAGCCGATATGCTTCTTTGCGACCTCAAATCTTTCCTCTATCGTTCTTTCGGGCGGGAGCTTGCCTGACCTCAGATATTCCTCGATATCATTGAATATCCACGGGTTGCCGTAGGCTCCTCTTGCTGCCATGACGCCGTCGCATCCGGTCGCATCCATCATTTGTTTTGCGAACTCCGCGTTCAAAATATTGCCGGATCCGAATACGGGTATTTTCACGGCGTGTTTTACGGTCTTTATCGCTTCAAGGTCGATATCGCCGGAATAGCCCTGGTCCTGCGTGCGGCCGTGAATGAATATCGCGGAGGCTCCGCTGCCCTCGCATTTTTTAGCGACCTCTTTTATGTGCGGATGGTCTTTTTTATGATAGCCGGACCGCAGCTTGACGGTGACGGGCAATCCAAGTTTTGACGACAGTAAATTCAATATTCTGTAAAGGTTCTCCGGCTCCTTCAAGAAGTATGCTCCTGCTTTCTTTTTTATTATTTTTGGCACGGGGCAGGCGGCGTTGACGTCCAGGAGCTTTACATCGAGCGTTTTAACGAGATGTTTTGCCGCTTCAAGCATCAGCTCGGGGTCAGAACCTACAAGTTGAGCCGCGATAGGTCTGTCATCCGGAATTGTCTTGATTATGTCGGTTCCTTTTTTATTGCCGTATATAATGGAGTTGCAGTCGATCATCTCGAAGAAAGCGAATTTTGCCCCGTGTTCGCGGCAGATAAGCCGGAAAGGAAGGTCTGTGACGCCGGCCATGGGTGACATGAAAACGTTCGCGTCTATTTTGTAGCTGCCTATAGTGACCATTGATTTTATTATAGCATTTTGAATTTGGGATGCGAAGAGATGACGAGGTGAAGAGTTTAGAGGCAAAATTGAAAAAGGGTAGGGCGTATGAGATAATTCGGGCTATCTGATAATCTGATATACTGATATTCTGATGGTCTGACATGGAGAGGTGGCCGAGTGGTTTAAGGCGGTAGTCTTGAAAACTACTGTACTGGAAACAGTACCGGGGGTTCGAATCCCTCCCTCTCCGGTTAAGTAATTAGTTTGAGTTTGAGTATAGAGTCTTGAGCAACGCAGAAATCAAAAACTCATTACTCAAGACTAAAGACTCAAACTATATATAAAAATAGGCGTGATCTTTATGAAAGAGTTTCCGATCTCCAAAGTCTTCCATCTTATCGAGCCGGGGCCGGTCGTGCTTTTGACGACCGCCAAAAAAGAGCGCGCCAACGTCATGACGATGAGCTGGCACATGATGGTAGAATTCGAGCCTGCGCTGATAGCCTGTGTCGTGAGTCCCAATGATTACAGCTATGCTGCGCTGCTCTCCACAAAAGAATGCGTTATTTCCATCCCCGCAGTCGACCTTATTTCCAAAGTTGTCGACATAGGCAACTGCTCGGGCAAAGACGCGGATAAATTCGATCGGTTCGGCCTTACTCCGCTTCCGGCCGAAAAAGTATCGGCACCGCTGGTGAAGGAGTGTCTTGCCAATATTGAATGCAAAGTAGTGGATACGACAATGGTGCGCAAATACGCCATCTTCATATTGAGCGCGGTTAAGGCATGGGTGGACCCAAGCCGCAAGGAACGCAGGACGTTTCATGCCAATGGGGATGGGACATTTGTGGTAGATGGAAAGACAGTGAACCTTAAAAAGAAGATGACCAAGTTCCAATCCATGTTGTGATATGTCTAAAAGGGATCGAATAATATTCTATCTCTTTATCTGCTCCAAATGCCTTCAAAGTTTTTTCAGTATTGATTAACACACTTCTTACTTCTTATTTCCATACCGGCTTCTTAACCGTCACCCAGCTTCTCTCTTCAACAGTAGCTGTTGTTTTTCAATGAAACGCTGTGGTATAATTTCTTCTCAAGGTGAATTTTGATGGAATCTGACCGGTCCCGGGAAGGTTTTGAATCCAAAGTCCTGGTTTTAAATTCGACTTTCTTGCCCATAAATATATGCAGCTGGAAAAGAGCGATGATACTTGTTTTTAAGGGTAAGGCTGAAAGCATCGAGAACAGCAAAAAATATGTTAACAGCGGGAAATATGTGCTTCCGCTTGTTATAAAGCTCAGGGGCTATATCCCGCTCCCTTATAACGGGGTTGTGTTTACCAGGAAGAATATTTTTTTAAGGGATAATTACACTTGCCAGTATTGCAGGAAGAGCAATAATCTGACGATAGACCATGTTATCCCTACGTCGCGCGGCGGGGAGGATGTCTGGGAGAATGTGGTCACCTGTTGCGTAAGGTGCAACAATAAAAAGGGCGACAGGCTTCTGGAGGAAGTTGACATGAAGCTTACGAACATCCCGTACAAGCCGCCTTCGGGTTTGTATTTGCAGGTTACTAGACAGACGTCCGTTCCAAGCAGCTGGTTCTCTTATTTTTTCAAGAAATCGGCGAGTAATTAAGAAAGATAGTCGATATTATCTTTAAACGAAGACAATTAAATCGGGGAGCAGCCCCGACGAAGTCGGGACGTTGAGGGCGAAGCCCTCAAAAGTGGAAACCAAGAAGCCCCCTTACTTTAGGACGGGGCGCGGTAGCTCAGTCGGTAGAGCAGCGGCCTGAAAAGCCGCGTGTCGCCGGTTCGATTCCGGCCTGCGCCACCATTTTTCTTTCGGAAAAATGGAATGACAAATGTCCAATGACAAATGTCAAATGATTGATTTGATTTTTGAATTTAATTTGTCATTTGCAATTGGGGTTTTGTCATTTCGAGTCCCGCTATGGCGGGACAAGTTGGGCCGCTAGCTCATTTGGTAGAGCACCTGCCTTTTAAGCAGGTGGTGCCGGGTTCGAACCCCGGGCGGCTCAGTTCTCTTTCCGATAAGCGTGTGCATAAGGGGGACACAATGAAAAAACGGTACTTTGTGATCGGGGTCATTGTTTCAGCGCTTGTTTCTCTGGCTTTGATCACCGGCTGCGGGACCAACCCCACAGGAGGCGGGGGAGGGGGCGGCGGCGGTTTACCGGTCAAATATGCAAATTATATCTGGGTTTCAAATACAGGATCCGATGACGCCGGAACAGGCACAAGTGAAGCCTGTGCGTACCAGACCATTAACCACGCTTTAAGCGTTGCCACGCCGGAAACGCTTATACGCGTTGTGGATGGTCTTTACACAGAACATCTTATCTGGCCTACAACTAAGACCGTATGCATCAGCGGCGAATCCAGGGACGGGACCATAATTTCCAGCGATGCGACCGTCAGATGCATTGATATCGGGCCAGGTTCCGCGACAAACCAGACAATAACGATGGAATCGCTGACCATAACCAATGGTTGTCCCCCCTCAGGTTTAGGGAACAACGGTGGCGGTATATTTATTGATCAAAGCGACATTAACCTCAGCCTAAAGAACGTTGCAATGACATACAACAGGGTTGACACAACAGTAGATGATCGAGGCGGCGCCATATACGGCGAGTACAATACGGACAGCGTTATCGCGGAAAACTGTATTTTTTCATCTAATGAGGCTTACTCGGGAGGCGCGATCTTTTTGCAGGCGGCCGGAGCGTCAGATACGAATATTTTAAAAGCGAAAAATTGCATATTCTTTGGCAACTCAGCCCGGTATCAAGCCGGGGCTGTATTTGCGCCGTATGTTCTGCTTGAAGCAAGTGCTTTCTACGATAACTCAGCGACATATCCTGGTGGCTCTGATTATAGTAATTCAGGCGCCGCATACATCATGGACGGCGGGCTTATCGTAAACTGCGTTTTTTATAATAATACAGTAACAGGATCAGGCAGCATTCAAGTTAACGGCGGAGCAATAAGGTTTGATGATAATGCGATACTTGAAGTAGTCAACTGCACCATTGTTTCAAATGAGGTAATAGGGTCAACAGCTGGTTATGGCGGCGGTATTAGTTATGCCAGCGCTGCTAACCCATTGCTGAAAGTAAAGAATTGCATTGTCTGGGGCAATATGGCCGCATCTTCCCCTGAGGTTGCTTCTTATTCTACTTACCCGACGGTTGGGCCTACCTGTAAAGTGTCATATTCTGACATAAAAGGCGGGTATGCGGGAAAAGGGAATGTGAACATCAATCCAATATTTGTCGGGACAATACCATATAGCAGTGTAGAGGCCTTTAAATTGTCGTCAAGCTCTACAACTAAAGTCACTCACGGCGGAACAATGTCAGGCGCTCCGTCCAGGGATTATTCTGGAAAAGCCAGGGGGGTGCCGTCTATAGTGGGATCGATCCAGTTTTATTCAATGGGAGCGTTCGAGTATTAAGGGGATATCGGGAGCTTAATTTCACTTTCCCGGATCGAGCTTGCTGACGACCTTACGCAATTCATCCATAAGCGGATGATCCATGACATTTTTGCCTAAGTGGTGCGCCTCTAATATTCCGTTTATCTGATCTTCCGCTAATATATCAATGCCGTAGTTGCGACGCTGCGTGTCATAGAAATACCCGTCAAGGAAAAGCTTGGCAATATCGATCCCAAAGATTTGGCGCAGCGTGAAAAGAAGATTATCGTTCAGATGTACCCTGCAGCCGTACCAGACGAATCCTCTGATCTGATTCGCGCGGTAAGCTATGTTCTGGATCAGCGTTGTTCCGTTGATGTTCATGCCGGCCTCAAAATCAGGGATCGTAATGTTCATATTGTCCTTAACAAGGATATTGCCCGGATGCAATGCACCCTGAGTTATTCCTATATCGTGGATTTCGCGATAAGTCCGTCCGACATTTGAAAATAATGTCATGATGGTACCTCTGTTACGTGCGGTCTTATATGGGGCTAGCTTGATCATATAACTACCATTTTCTGCTTTTCCTTCGCCAACCAGATCGGCAAAAGCAGAGCGCAGGTCGGTCTCATTTCCTTCCATTCCGTGGATAACGAATCCAAGAGGTTCGTCATTATAAACCACATCGTTGAAATGCCCCTGTCCCAATGGGCATACGACTTTACCTTCTTTTTTAAAAGCGAAGTCCATCAATGAGAATTCATTCTCGGCTGATTTCAGGTCCATTGCTCCCCTTGGTTTATACGGTTCTTGTATCTGCGCCGCTACTTTTCCATCAGGACCGAAAACAGTGGATATCCAGGGAGGCATGTCCGTGAAAGGAGAGAGCGTTTTGTCCGCGTCAAAGCAAACCCCCTTAAGCTTTATCTGGCGTATTATCCTTCCTCCTATGCTGACGGGCTCAGGCAGGTTAAAGTACAAGCTCCGTCCCGCCATATTGTCATAATCCAAGCCTGCGGACAGATCGCTGAAGTTCCAACCCAGGACGTGCATGACCCTGACTATTGCGAGCAGTGGAAGCGAAGAGTAAATTTCATCGGGAACAGACAACTCAAACCTTCGATTGCCTTTGACGTCCAATTTATTCCATAGATGCTCGATACCGGCGACCGCTTTTTCGGCGTCAATGAGGCTGATCCCTCCATGATCGAAAAGCGACGCAAATCCCCGTGCTTTATTATTGAGGCCGTCGCGTCGCTGAATGATATACTTTATGCGGCTCAGTTGTTCATCAGTAATATTTTTAACAACCTGATGAGGCAGTTTGGATGCCGATATGCTTTGCCGCAATAATGAGAAGCTCTTGGCGACCATAGTTCTTTCGGAAATTACAGGCATTGAATCTTGCACTCCTTTGCTGTTTACACATTAATATCGCGTTTTTCGCGATAAAATTTCATTATTTGGATATGTTCTGATGATTTCCGCTGAACTATGCGAAGGAAGATCCCGGGCGGATCGATTTCGTTATTATTTATTGGATTAATATATAGTAATAAAATTATTTCTGCAGGATACTGTTAGGACTAGGAAAGGGGGGACATATACTGCTGAAGGAATTGAATAGTTTGGCAGGTTCGAGAGTGCCTGTTTCTTCGTCCAGGGAGAAAAAGAATCCGCCGGGCTTCAGGATCCTGTGAACCTCACTTAAGACCTTTTCCATAAAAGGCGTGATCTTTTCGCAAAAAAGCATTGACATATATCCGTAATTCAGAAAATTATAAGAGACGGCTATATCAAATGAATTGTCATGAAAACAATTCATGTCGCTCGCGTCCCCGACGATAAAATTGAGACCGCCTTGTTTTGCGTATTCCACTGCCGCCTCATTTTTGTCGATGCCGAATGTATTTGCGTCGTATTGATAATGCAGGAAATGCATATACGGACCCCAGTTCGGCGCGATCTGCAGAACATTTTTACCTTTTAACGCTTTAAGTCCGTGAAATTCCGATATTGCTGCATGAATGCCCGCGAAAATGATAGGTTCCGTATTGTAATCGATCGGCTTGAAATAGGGGGAAAAGAGGATCTTTTTTGCTAGAAGCTCATTTCCTTTCTGGACCGCTTCCTTGAATTCTTCATGCATCAAAAAAGAACTATTTTTAAGATCGCCAAAGTTTGTTACGCCAAGCAATTTTGATATCCCTTTTTCGGCGTTCGCCACAAAAGGGGGGTTATAACGCGAAAGCCTGGAAAGGGAATGCCCGAGATTGCGAGCTATGCCATCGGAACATGGTATCCTGTTTATAGAGATTCCGGCCATATTAGGGTCTCACCTCATGTATTTATCGTAAAAAACGCTGAAGAATCCCAGACTTTCGGGATATTAACTCAAAGAACATAAGCGGCGGTCACGAGGGACGAGAGAGGAGAGTGCCGGACAGCTTATTTTCGTTCTTAGGCTTTGGTCCAATATACGGGATGGGAAGCTATTTTTTCAGGATGTTGACCGTTTTTGAAGGTGAGAACTCTATACTGCGGAAATTTCTGAACAGTTTGACGGGATTGAGATTTTCAATTTCTTCATCTTCAGAGAAAAACAATCCTCCGCACTTCAGGACCCTGTGAACCTCGGTCAGGGCCTTTTCCATAAAGGACCTGGTCGTTTCTTTGCAGAACAGCTGCAGATATTCGGGATCAAGGAAATTAAGGGAGATCACAAGGTCAAAAAATCTGTCATGAAAAAAATCCATTTTGCTCGCATCCCCGCTATAAAAGTTCAGGTCTCCCTTTTTTGCGTATTCAACCGCGACTATATTTTTGTCTATGCCGTAAGTTTTTGCGTCATAATTATAATGAAGGAAATGCATATACGGGCCCCAGTTAGCTGCCAGCTGCAACACGTTTTTTCCTTTTAGTTTATTGAGTCCATAGACGCTCGATATTGCGGTATGAATGTTAGCGAAAGAAATAGTTCCGGTTTCGTAATCGATCGGCCTAAAAAATGGAGAAGAGTTAATGTTCCTTTCCTTTTGAGAATCTTTTTCCACCATTGCTTCCATTAATTTATCCTGCAAGAACGATGAAATTTGCTTAAGTTCTGTGGCGCTGACGCCGAGCATTTTCGGTATCTCAGTTAAGGCTTCCTTTACGAAAGTTGGGCGGTAAAGCATAAGCTTGCGGAATGAATTGCCGACCTGTTGAATGGTTCTTTGGGAACACGGGAGCTTTTTTATTTTGATTCCATCCATTCCGTCCATATTAAAGGTCTCACCTCATGTATTTATCGGACGGAACGATGAAAAATCCCACGTTTTCGGGAAATTTATAAGGCTAGTATCTGGAGAGTATTTTGAGAAGTTCCTTATGAAGAGAGAAGTTCCCTGTATCCAGGGTTTTGTATAGTTTCTTTTCATCATATTTAAGGATGCCGTATATATTTTCCATTCCGGGGGTTGTCGAATCCCTGCGGAACATTTCGTGGTTAAATATCCTGTATAACCCGTCCGGCACAAGCATGCCCGCGACGCTCTTGTATGTCCAGTAGCTCCACGACCAGCCGAATTCCCTGAAAAGGCTTAAGGTGTGCTCAACCCATTTGAGCTCGGCGTTGCATTCGGGACACCTGCTTGCGACTCCGAACTCGCCGACAAATATCGGGACGTTAGATTTGTTCTGGATATCAAGAAAAGGTTTTAGCAGGTTCTTTATTTCATTTTTGCCGGGGCATTTGAGCAGGGGGTTCCAATTGAACGTGAAACTGATGGGCTGATAAAAGTGTATGCTCCACGCGAAATTATCATCTTTCGGCGCTTTTATCCCGTCGAAATCCGCAGCCCACATATTCGGTTCGATAAAGATAATGTGATCGTCCTTGTTCTTTCGGATGGCTCTTATGATCCGCGCGTATAATCCGTTTATCTTGTCGACTTCAGCCGTTACAGGTTCGTTCAGGATGTCGTAGCCGGCTATTATTTCTTCATTCGCGTATCTTTTTGAGATAGCGTCCCATATGTCCACGGTTTGCCGGATGAATTTGCCGTCTTCCCAGAGATCCGCGCTTCCGTCAGAATCGCTGTGCCAGTCGCTGTTCTGCGATCCCGGCGCAGCGTGAAGGTCAAGTATCAGATATACTTTATGCTTTTTGAACCATCGAACGATATTATCCATCAGCTTGAACCCGTTCTTGCTTTTCAGTACCCTGTAGTTGATCGGTAGCCTGGCGCAGTTGAACCCGAGCCTCTTGATCCCGGCGACGTCGCTTTCATCGAAAAAGTGCTTCTGGAATTCGGCGGTGAAACGTTCAAGCCCTTTTTTACCGTAAAGAGCCCTTATTCTGTCCTTGAAAACATGCTCGGGAATGTCCCTGCCGCCCAGCATGTATCCCTCCATCATTAGCCATCCTCCGATGCCGATTGAGCGCAGGACGACTTCCCGGCCTTTTTCGTCCACTATCTTTTTCCCGCTGGTTTTAAGCATTGTTTTTATACTAGCAAAGTAAGTTTATATTGTCTATAATGGGAAAACCGGGGCCCGTGGTGTAGCCTGGTCTAACACGTCTGCCTGTCACGCAGAAGATCGAGGGTTCAAATCCCTTCGGGCCCGCCAGACTCACAAATGTTTTGGGCCGTGTTTTAAGGAGGAGATCCATGAAAAAGACAGCTGTGTTTTTGCTCGCATTGTTTTTTTTCGCGACGGCATATGCTCTGAGCAGTTTTCAGGCGGCATATAAACCCACGGATTTTCTGTTGAACGATCTGACAGGCAAGCCTATTTCTTCTGCGATATATAAAGGCAAGGCCGTGTTGATGGTGTTTTTCCGGGCGGAGTGTCCCGGCTGCCAGCAGGAACTCCCTCAGATAGAGCAGCTTTACGAGAAATACAGATCAAAGAAATTCGATGTCCTGGGCGTGAACGTCAGGGAGGACGCTGATGTTGTCAGAGCTTTTGCCAGGGACAATAAACTGTCATTCACTGTTATTCTGGATGATGCAGGCGGCCTCGCCTCCGCATATCAGATAAAGTTCATTCCCAGGATAGTGATCCTGGACAGGTCGGGGAAAATAAGATTCAGTTCTTATGGCATTCCCATGAAGGATATTGAGAAAGAGATAAAGAAAGTTCTAAAATGAACTTTTTCGTTGCTTTTCTCGCGGGCCTTTTGACCTTTTTCAGCCCGTGCGTTTTTCCGCTGATACCGTCTTACATATCATATGTTACCGGATTTTCCGTCGATGACCTCTCGCACGGCGACAAAAAGCTTTTGCTTAAGAGGTCCATATTCGGGTCTTTGAGCTTCATCCTGGGATTCTCGATCATATTTATCCTTATGGGCATTTCCGCTTCTTTTGCCGGCAGCCTGATTTTTCAATTTCAAAATTACATAAGGGTCGTCGGCGGGGCCGTGATAGTATTCTTCGGATTAGCCATGACCGGATTATTGACAATAAGGTCCCTGGAAACAGAAAAAAGGTTCGGCATGAAGAACAAGCCCGTTGGCTATGCGGGCGCGTTGATATTAGGGATGACCTTTGCGGCGGGGTGGGTGCCGTGCGTCGGGCCGATACTCTCTTCCATCCTGACCATTGCCGCTACTTCCGGCTCGAGATTTTATGGCGGGCTACTTCTGTTTTCATACTGTTTGGGGCTGGGAAGCCCGATACTCGTGTCCGCGGTAGCGTTTAATTATTTTCTGGCTCTCTACAGGCACATCGTAAAATACCTTAGATTGATCTCGGTGGTCAGCGGAGTGCTCTTGATATTTATCGGCCTCCTCCTGATGACAGATAATCTTACCTGGCTTTCCGATCATCTGACCCGTCTTTTCATCTTCAGCGGAACACATTAAAACACTGAGACAGAGCCACGCGTATCCGTGTATTGTCTAATAGTTGAATTTCTAATATAATGTGGCAGATTCCGCCCGTGTAGCTCAGCTGGTAGAGCAGCTGATTCGTAATCAGCAGGTCGTCGGTTCAATTCCGACCGCGGGCTTATGTTTTCGCGCCGCCGTAGCTCAGCTGGTAGAGCAACTGATTTGTAATCAGTAGGTCGGTGGTTCAAATCCACTCGGCGGCTTAGCAATTAAGGAAGAATTAACAATGACACAATTAACAACAATGTAGCCTCGCTTGCGCTCGGCATTTATTATTTTTATATAATAATTTCATTGTTGTTCATTGTTAATTGAGAAATTGTTAATTTATGATTATAAAAACTATCCAGGTCGGACAACTAAGGACAAACTGCTACATCGTAGCCCCGGATTGTGCCATACAGGCTTCCTCACGTCGAAGCGGGCGGGCGGGAGAGACAAGAGAAGCCGTGATAATCGATCCCGGTGATGAAGCTGAAAAAATTATCGATGTCATGGATTCCGAGAATCTTAGGCCTATACTTATCGTGAACACGCACATTCATCCCGATCATGTGGGAGGGAATTTCAGGCTGGCCGAGAAATACGGCATCGTCGCGGCGGCCGGCAAGGACGGCATCGATTTTATCGAAGGGATCAAAAAATATTTTGAAGTGTTCTCGGGCTTGAGCATCGAAAGCCTCGGCATCAAAAGATTCCTGAAGGATGGAGAGATCATAAGGATCGGGGACATTGACTTGAAGGTCATGGAAACGCCGGGGCACTCAAAGGGCAGCTTGTGTTTGTACGCTGATGGAGTGCTGTTCAGCGGGGACACGCTTTTTGCCGGGACCTATGGAAGGACGGATATCCCCGGAGGAAGCGAAAATGATATCCAGGAGTCCATCGCCAGGCTTATGGAACTGCCGGATGATACGATGGTTTACCCGGGGCATGGAAGGATGACAACGATATCGGAAGAGAGAAAACTGTATGCCAAAGATTAGCCTGTTTTACGGTGATGAAGATTTTCTGCTCGACGAGGAAATAAAGCGGTTGAAGAGCGGGAGTTCGGAATTTAACTTTGAACGGATCAATGGGGCAAAAAGCGGACCGGAGCAGATAATTTCCGTGCTTGCGACGTGTCCGTTACTGGGGGGAAGGCTGGTCGTCATCGATTCTCTTAAGCTCGATGAGGAAGACGAAGAAAGATTGTTCGGCGTTTTGCGCAGCCTAAATGAGAGCGTGAAGGTCGTATTCGTATATTATGACGGCCTGGACAGAAGAAGGAAATTCTACAAGTTCATTGAAAAGATAGGGGACGTCAGGGAGTTTAAAAGGTTCACCGAATGGGAGCAGGATAAAGTGCTCGCATGGATCGTTAACAGGGTGAATACATACGGGAAAAAGATCGGGAGCCACGCGGCCAATCTTCTGATCGAGATCGTCGGATTTAACCTGAGGATGCTTGACAAAGAGATAGAAAAGATCGCTACTTATATCGGGGACAGGGACCTTATAGAAGAGCAGGATGTGGCAAGCCTTTCCAGCGCCGGAGAAATCGACTCATTCGCTTTTTCGAACGCCATAAGGGACAAGAACACTCAGGAGGCGCTTAAATGCTTGAACAGATTATTCAAGGACAACCAGAATCCGCATATGTTGGTCGGGATGCTCGCAAAGCTTTACAGGATGCTCCTGCAGGTAAAATATCTGGAAGATAAGGGCTTTGGCCAGTACGACATAGCCAGAGAACTTAATGCAAAGCCTTTTTTTATAAAAAAATGCGCGGAAAAGACCGGCAGATTCACCCTTAACGAACTGATAAATGACATAAAAATTCTCCAGCGCGCGGACCTGAAAATGAAAAGCGGCGCTTCTCCTAAGCTGACCCTTGAGATGCTGATCCCGGAACTGTGCAATGGATAATTCAGGCGAGAGCGCGGTATTACAGCATGGCAGAACGAGAGCTATGGGGCTTTTGTTCGCCTTTATTTGCATATTTATTCTTCTGGCGATCAGGCTTTTCTATCTTCAACTCATAGAGCACGAATTCTTTCTGGATAAATCCCTTGAACAGAGGATCAGGATCATCACTCTTTCTCCCGACAGAGGGGACATATATGACAGGAACGGGAACGTGCTCGCGACATCAATTAACGCTTTCTCTGTTGGGGCCTTTCCTTCGGAAATAAAGAATAAACCGGAAACGGCCGACAAAATCTCAAAGATATTAAAAGAAAAAAGATCGGCCGTTCTTCAAAAGCTGAATTCCGGCAAGCCTTTTGTCTGGATAGCAAGAAAGATTGAAGAGCCGCTTGCCCAGAGAATAAAAGGAAAAAAGATCTCCGGGATCGAACTTCTGCCGGAGGAAAAGCGGGTATACCCGAAAAGAAAACTTGCTTCGCAGATCATAGGTTTTGTCGGGATGGATAATCAGGGGCTGTCAGGCATCGAGATCTCATACGACAAATATTTAAAAGGTGAAGAAGGCAGCCTCATAAAGGACATTGATCCGCGCGGACGCGAGATCCTTACGTCAAACCTGCGAGTTCTTAAATCGCCGACCAATGGAGGGGACATTACGCTGACCATTGACGAGCCGATACAATACAAGGCTGAGACTGAGATAAGGAAAATGGTGGAGTCCTCTCATGCCAACTCCGGCAGCGTGATAGTAATGGACATCAAGAGCGGAGAGATATTGGCGCTCGCTTCATATCCGGACTTCGATCCGAACGATTACCAAAAGTTCAATAAGAACGTATGGTATAACCGCGTTGTTACCGACGTTTATGAACCGGGCTCGACTTTCAAGCTTATAACCGTTGCTAGCGCGATCGAGGAGGGAGTGATATCAAAAGATACCGTAGTGTACTGCCCTGATACTATCAAGCTGGGGGGGCGCACGATAAAAAATTCCCATAGGTTGAAATTTGACACAAGGAACCTTTCGGTAAAAGAGATACTGCGCGAGTCCGTTAATACCGGAGCTGTACAGATAGCCCTGAAGCTCGGCAAGGAAAAATTTTACAAACACATAAAAGATTTTGGCTTTGGTGACTATACTGGCGTAGGACTTTTTGGGGAATCAAGAGGGATATTGAACGATCCGTCCGTCTGGAACAAGCCGGACATAGGGATGATATCTTTCGGGCAGAGCATAGCGGTCACACCCATACAACTTCTTTCGTCCCTGACGGCGATCGCGAACGGGGGAATAATAGTGAAGCCAAGGCTCGTAAAGAAAATAGAGAATGATGATGCGAACTTCATGAAGGTTTTTGCTCCGGAGGCCAGGGGTAGGGCGATCTCAGAAAAAGTCGCGGGCGACATGCTCGATCTATGCGAGGATGTGGTGGAGAACGGGACAGGGCGCGCCGCAAAAATATCCGGCTTCAGGGTTGGCGGAAAGACCGGGACGGCGCAGAAACCTCGTCCCGGAGGTGGGGGATACATGGAGGGGCATTTTGTATCATCTTTCATAGGGTTTACCCCGATGGACAAGCCCTGCATCGCTGTCCTGGTGGTGGTGGATGACCCAAAACCCGTTTATTGGGGGGAGAAGATAGCCGCTCCGGTGTTCAAGCAGGTGGCGGAATACGCGCTTAGAAGACTGAATATTTCGCCGGACAAAAAAGAAAGTTCTGTGAAAGAAAGTTCTGTGATATAATCAAAAAATCATGAAAAAGAAAAGAGCTTTATCTGGAATTCAGCCCTCCGGGAAGCTCCATCTCGGCAATCTTGTTGGAGCCATCTCAAACTGGGTCAAGCTTCAGGATAAGTACGACTGTTATTATTTTATCGCTGACATCCACGCGTTAACGACGGGCTATGCTGACACCGGCAGGTTGAAAGAGAATATCATGGATGTGGCCATGGATATGCTCAGCTCGGGACTTGACCCTGAAAGATCAACGCTTTTCATACAATCGGACATCCCGGAACACAGCGAACTTCATCTCATGTTCTCTATGATAACGCCGCTCTCATGGCTTGAAAGGATACCGACCTATAAATCCCAGATAGAGGAGCTTAAGGAAAAGGACCTGGGGACATACGGGTTTTTGGGCTACCCGGTCCTTCAGGCCGCGGATATATTGATATATAAATCTGATGTAGTACCGGTCGGACAGGACCAGCTGCCGCATCTGGAACTTACCAGGGAGATAGCGAGGAGGTTCAATCATTTTTATAAGGACGTTTTTCCTGTTCCCGCGGATCTCCTTACCGAAGCTCCCGTGCTGCCCGGACTTGACGGAAGAAAAATGAGCAAGAGCTACAATAATACTATCGCGATATCGGATCCTCCCGAGGCCATATTAAAGAAGATCAATGAGGCGGTGACCGATCCCGCCAGGGTAAAGAGGGAAGACAAGGGGCATCCGGATGTCTGCACAATATTCGCTTACCATAAGATATTCAATAAGGATGAAAGCAGACAGATACGCCTCGATTGTTCGAACGCGAAGATCGGCTGCGTTGAATGCAAAAAGATGATCGCCGGAAAACTTAGGGATTATCTTGCCCCGATATACGAGAAGAGGAAATCGCTGGAAAAAAGGAAAGAATACGTGAGGGAAGTGTTCGTTGAAGGCGGCAGAAAGGCCCAGGTGATCGCGAGGCAGACCCTTTCTGAGGCGAAAAAAGCGATGGGGATGTTATATGATGCCGACCGGTGAAGAAGATAGTACATTACTCGCTTCCTATAAGTTGAAGCTGGATGTGTTCGAGGGCCCCTTTGATCTGCTTTTGGCAATGATAGACAAAGGTGAGATCGATCTGTTCAAGGTCTCATTGACCCAGATCACGTCCGGATTCATGGATTACATCAGGACAATGGAAAAGTATAACATCGTTATCGCCGGCGAATTCCTTTTGATGGCGGCGTATCTTCTGGAGATGAAATCCAGGATGCTGCTTCCAGAAGTTCCGTCGTCCCAGGAGGAAGAGGACCTGTTGAACGTGGAAGAGGAACTTTTGCAGAGGCTTGCCGAGTACAAGCTGTACAAAGGACTTGCCAAGAGCCTGAAGGACCGCAAGGATGTGTTCCAGAAGGTTTATACGAGATATCAACCGGAAGAAGCGCTCGAAGACAGGGAGATATTTCTGGTGGAAGTATCGATGAAGGACCTTGTCGCGGCGTTTAAGCGGGTTTGGGACATGGCGGAGAGCAGGGAAAGGACCGATGAGATAGCCATGGAAGTTTTCTCGGTAAAAGAAATGATCTCTGCGATATTGGAAAAGATAAAAGGCAATCCCGAAGGGCTCCGTTTCGACGCCCTGTTCGACAGGTACGTAAAAGCGGAAATAATAGTTACTTTTCTGGCGATACTGGAACTGATAAAGCAAAAGCTGATAAGGATACTTCAGAACGACATGTTCGGTGAGATTTATATTTACACGACGGAGGCGGCAAAATAGTTGGAAAACGGCATTGAGATAAGTTATCCAAGATTAAAGAATATCCTGGAATCGCTGCTTTTCATCACAAAGAAACCGGTGACGCCGGAAGAGCTTCAGTCCGTCATAGGCGTTGACATAAAGCTTATCGAAAAAACGCTTTATGATCTTTTCGTGGAATACGAAAGCAGGGGAATGAACATAGTTAAGATAGCCGGCGGATACCACATGGTGACAAAACATGAAAATGTTGATTATGTCGACAGGCTTATCCATTCTCCGATAGAGACCACGCTTTCTAACGCGGCGCTCGAGTCTCTTGCGATAATCGCTTATAAACAACCTATCACGAAGTTAACAATAGAAAATATTAGAGGAGTTAATTCGGACGGGGTCGTTGATACGCTGCTTGAGAAAAGGCTGATCAAGGAGGTCGGCAGAGGAGAGGGGCTGGGAAGACCCATCCTATACGGCACGACCGTTGATTTCTTAAGGCATTTCGGGCTGAAGGACCTGAGCGATCTGCCTGCTTTGCCTAACGATGATGTCTCGGCGTTCAGAGAAGGATTGATCCTGCCCAAAGAGCAAACCCAAGGAGATGCCTTATGAGCATAGGAAAGATATTACGGGAAAAAAGGGAGGAAAGGGGATTATCTGTTGCCGATGTTTTTGCGGAAATAAAGATAAATAAAAAATATATCCAGGCTCTGGAAGACGATAATTTTCTTCTTATACCCTCCCAGGTCTATGCGAAAGGTTTTTTGAAAGCTTATTCGGATTTTTTAGGTCTTGACACGAAAAACCTTGTTGGCGAACTGATAAATTATTATAAGAACAGGGAGGGTGAGAGAAAAACGATCTCATCAGCCAAAAAGATGCCAAAGGTCATTTCTGTACCGGGCGTACCGAAGCTCCCGAAGATCATAGGTATCCCGGAACTTAAATTAAAGTTCAAATTTAACATGAAAATGGTGTATATAGCTGTTATGTCTGTCCTGGCGCTTCTTGTCCTTTTCATATTGATATATGGTTTCATTTCATTCCACAAAAAGAGCGCGGTTTCGATCATGGTAAATCCCCCCGCGGCCGGGAAAATTGAGAGACCCATGGTCGGGCCAAAAAAGCCCCCTGCAGTAAAAGCCCCGGCAGTAAAGGCTCCAGCTGTAACTGAAGAGAAAATGAACGAGGAAAGCTCGATCCCTGAAGGCAAAGTTGAAGTAAGGATCGATACGATAGGGCGGTCATGGATCTATGTCGCTTCCGGCACCAAAGTGCTATACAGTGAAACGCTCAATCCCGGGGCGAAACTAAGATTTGTCGGCAGGGAGATAACGGTGAAGGCGGGTAACGGCGGCGGCGTAAAAGTATATGTGAACGGTATTTCCAAGGGGCTTATGGGAGAAGAAGGTGTGGCATCGGAAAAAACTTACAGGGCATCTGAGTGAGCACCACAGAAGCGCACATCTATGAGATCTTTTCCTCATTTCAAGGCGAAGGCCTCTACATAGGGGAACGGCAGATATTCATCAGATTTTTGATGTGCAACATGAGCTGCGCGTATTGCGACAGTCCGGAAAGCCTCACGCCCCAGAAAACGTTCAGGGTTGAAGAAACCCCCGGGAATAAAGATTTCAAGACATTCAACAATCCGGCGACAATAGATCAGATCTCCGGTTTTATCGATCAGCTAAAAGGGCAGAAAGGGCTTCATCACAGTGTTTCCATAACCGGAGGCGAGCCTCTTCTTCAGGTCGATTTTCTTAAGAATCTTCTCCCGAAGATCAAGGAAAAAGGCTTGAAAGCTTATCTTGAGACGAACGGCACCATGCCTGACAGGCTTTCTGAAATAATCGATCTTGTCGATATCGTGGCCATGGATTTCAAGCTGCCGAGCATGACAGGGGAATCCGACAGGCTGCAGGAACACAAAAAAGCTCTCGAGGCGTCGACATCCCGCCTTCGCGAAGGCTTCGGCGGGCAGGCACAGATGTGTTCGTGAAGATCGTCATCGGAAAACAGACAAAGCCTGTTGAGATAGAGAACGCCTCAAAAGCCATATCGGAGGTAAACAGCGAGATACCGCTGGTGCTTCAGCCGGTCACGCCCGTAAGAGAAATAAAACACGGCCCCACCCCTGAGCAGATGTTTTCCTTTCACGCCATCGCCAAGAGGCACTTGAACAGCGTGAGGGTCATTCCGCAGGTTCACAAGCTTCTCGGACAGCTCTGATGCAAACGTAAAATACGCTTGACTACGGGGCGGGGCGCTTTTAGAATACACAGTAGAAACAGAGAATTATTAATTGACTAGGAGGTGAATTATGGCAGAGGTAAAGGCTTATTGCGTAAAGTGCAAAAAGAAACAGACAATGGAAGGCGCGAAAGAAATAACCATGAAGAACAAGAGGAAAGCAATGACGGGGAAATGCCCCAAATGCGGCACAAAGATGTTCAGGATCGGTGGAATGTAAATAGATTTTCGCTCAATAAAGCTACCAAGTGGGTCATTTTTACCGCTTGGTAGCTTTTTCTTTTGCCTCACCCCCGTCCCCTCTCCACTTTATGGAGAGGGGAGCTTAGTAAAAACTTTAGTAGATTATGATTCCAATAAACTTTGGGGTGAGGTATAATATCCAATATTATGCCAGCGGATTTGCATATTCACTCAAACTTCTCAGACGGATTGTTATCCCCCGAAGAAATAGTAAGAAAGGCGCGAGATGCGGGGCTCACGGTCATAGCCATTACCGACCACGATACCGTCGACGGCATTGGCCCGGCTATCGCCGAAGGGGAAAAAATCGGGGTAAAGGTAATACCAGGCATAGAGTTCACGACCGATACGAAAGATAATGAGATACACGTACTCGGATATTACATCGATTACAAGGCGCAGTGGTTGCGACAGCTCCTCCAGAAGATCCGGGAGGACCGTAAGAACAGGATATATAAGATAGTCGATAAGCTGAAAGAGCTTGGGGTGGACATAAACGCCCAGGAAGTGCTGGCGCTCGCAGAGAACGGGTCCGCCGGAAGGCCGCACGTGGCAAGGATGCTCATACAGAAGGGCATAGTTAAGAATATTCCGGAAGCTTTTAATAAATATCTTGTTCGCGGGGCTCCCGCTTACGTTCCTCACTTCAGGCTTAGTCCTGTGGAAGCGGTGCAGACCATCGTTAAAGCGGGGGGTATACCGGTTTATGCTCACCCGGCCGTTTCAAATTCTGACGAAATAATACCTGAACTCATGGCGAAAGGGTTGGCAGGGATCGAGGTTTATTACGGCAAAAATTCCGATGCTCAGGTGAAGCATTACCGCGCGCTTGCAGAAAAGTACGGGCTCCTTATGACAGGGGGCTCGGATTTTCACGGGTTCGGGACCGGGAGAGACGTTTCTCTGGGGGACGTGAATCTTCCCGACGACCGCATATTAGAACTGGAGGAGCATTTAAAAAAATGAGGCCGGAAAATCAGACATTCGTTGAGATATGCGTTCCGAACATATTACATAATATAAGGCAGCTCAAAAAGCTTCTTGATCGGAACGTGAAATTTATGGCCGTCGTTAAGGCGGATGCTTATGGACACGGGGCCGTGCCTGTTTCGAAGGCCATAGAGAAAAACGTGGATTATCTGGCGGTCGCGACGCTTTCTGAAGCCGTTGAATTAAAAAGATCCGGGATCAAAAAGCCGATATTGCTCCTTGGTGAAACGCATCTGTCGAATGCGGAAGATGTCGTCAGGGACGGTTTCATCCAGACGGTGTATACCCTTCCTTTCGCGAAAGCGCTGTCGAACGCCGCAACCAGGTTAAAGAAGAAGACAAGAGTGCACCTGAAAATAGATACGGGAATGGGAAGGATAGGCGTTCATTTTGGGAAAGCCGACGACTTGTTTGAAAAGATTATGGAGCTTCCGAACATAGAAATTGAGGGTATTTTCACCCATTTTGCTGGGGCGGAGGAAATGGATGAATTCACATCCGAACAGCTGAAAAGGTTCAGGTCGTTCATTTCAAGGATCGATTCCGCCGGGTATATTTTGCATGCCGCGAACAGCGCAGCGACCCTTTTCCACAAGGAAAGCCATCTTGATATGGTCAGGGTCGGGCTTTCCATGTACGGGCTCTATCCTCCCGGGGGGCGCGGTCACGCTATCAAGCTGAGACCGGCTCTTGAATTTAAGACCCGTGTCATATATATGAAGAGGATCCCCGCCGGGACCCCGTTAAGTTACGGGTCTACATATGTTGCGGGAAAAGAAACGAACATTGCGACGCTGCCTGTCGGTTACGCGGACGGGCTTCCGAGAGCGCTGTCAAATAAAGGGGAAGTTTTGATAGGGGGAAAGCGGCATCCGATAGTCGGGAGGATATGCATGGACATGACGCTGGTCGATGTGGGCAATTCAAAAGTAAACCCCAACAATTCTGTTGGGGTAAAAGTGGGAGACGAGGTTGTTTTGATAGGGCGTCAGGGAAAAGAGATCATTTCAGCGGATGAAGTGGCCCAACTGGCTGATACAATAAGCTACGAGATAATTTGCGGAATAGGGAAAAGGGTCACAAGAATATATGTTTGAAATGTGAAGATGTCGGTTGAATTCCGCGTCTTTTATATTTCGTCGTTCCCGCCCAGTTGTCTTTCAAGACGTAACGTGTGCCTCATTGCCCAGTCTTGTAATGCCTGAACAGTCTTGCCCGATTTCTTATATTCTTTTCCGCGTTGAATGTATATAGGCTCCGGTGTGGAGCTTTTTCCGATTGCCGTGGTGTAATCTTTGACCGCATTTTCGTGCTCGTGCATTTTACTGTATACATCCCCGCGCATGCAATAGTAGGATTCGATATCTTTAGGGTTATTATTGATCGCATCTGTAAAAGCTGTGATAGCCGAGTTGAAGTCCTCGTTAGCTTTTGCCTTACAAGCATCTTTATCCGCTTTTTCCGTTGCATATTCGATCGAATCCTTTAAGGCGCTTCCGCGAGCGCTGTATGCTAATCCGATAGCATAATATAGCCGTGGATTATCAGGAGATGAGCGTAGCGCCTCTTTATAATTGTCTATTGCAGCATTAAAATCATTCAATGCCAAGTCATGTTCTTCCTTTCCCCATTTACCCCATTCTATCTTCGAGGCTTTTTCATGTGACCTGCCGGAGAGATAGTATACATTGGCGAGTTCCAGATATGCGGATGACGGGACCGGAGTGCTCTTGCTATTGATCAGGATGTTGAAATCTTTGATCGCCAGGTCCTTGTAGAGAGCTTTTTTATCCTGGTCGATTGCATTTTGCATTAATTTCGTGTATGCATAGCCGCGGTTTTGGAGAGCTGTTATCTGGTCAAGGGTTAATTTGTTTGGATCCGAGATAGGCGAATTCTCGAGCAATATGTTGGCATTGTCCACTGCCAAAAGGTAATGATCATTGCCCTCCAGTTTATTAAGTGCTTTCGCCTGGTTATTGAGATACTCCGGGCGGTTACCGCCATATTGGATCGCACGGTTATAGCTGTTTATTGCCGAGTTCAACTGATTCGTGCTTAATTTGCCGCTTCCATGCGTACGATGCATTTCATAAGCATCTCTATTAGCTTCCCCTAAGGCCTTATACGCATTTCCGCGATAATACCAGGCATCCGCAAGGGCTTTCGAAGTGTCATCATTAAGATCTTTCGCTGATTCGGGGTCATTTTTTACCTGCTCATTTTTTTTCAACATATTGAATTTGATCGCCACATCCAGGTCCTTGATCGCCTTTTCATATTCATTTAATTTATACTGAGCAAGACCACGATTATAGTAGGCATCTGCATAGTTAGGGTTTAATTTAAGCGCACTGGTAAAATCTTTGACCGCCGCTTCATATTCACCTAATTGATAGTGTGCAAGCCCGCGAACCACGTAGTCAGATGCAACAAAGTTAGACTTCGCAAAATCGTCCGGTATTTGAGCTGTTTTTTGTGGGTCTATATTCGGATCGACATTAATATTGACGTGGTCATCTGTGTCGAGCTTCTGCTCTATAAGCACATGTTTAGTAGAAGGCGTCATTTTTTTGTACCACGGAGAAACGCCGTTAGAATTGTTGCCTACACCGGACACCGACATTTTAAACCCCTCCTAATGTATGGCGCCAAAGCCCAGAGAAATTGCGCGCCATTTCAGGGAAAAGACACTCCATTCTATGAATACTATCGGGATAATTCGCCAAAGACTTGCATGTGGATCAGCTTAAAGATGTTGGCTCTTTGGCCTTATATTTCCCCTCTACTATATATATCGTCAAAATTGGGCAAAAATTTCATTCGGCATACCAAGCAAAGCCGTGTGGAATGTGGCATTTTTTGATGTTTTGGAGTATGATTGATGGCGTGGAAGGGGCAGAGTGGTGACATATGGCAAGTGATCAGACCTACGTACCTTTATATAGGAAATGGCGGTCGCAGAACTTTGAGGAAATAGTCGGACAGGGATTCATCGTCCAGACCCTTAAGAACGCCATAAAGGGCGGCAGGATCTCGCATGCTTATCTTTTTTCCGGCCCCAGAGGGACGGGGAAAACGAGCACAGCGAGGATATTCGCGAAGGCGCTTAACTGCGTTAAAGGTCCCACTCCGAACCCCTGCGGGACATGCGACCAGTGCGTAAAAATAAAGAACGGTCATGCCATAGATGTCGTTGAGATCGATGCCGCATCGAACAGGGGGATCGATGAGATCCGGGACCTGAGGGAAAAAGTAAGGTATGTTCCCGTTGAAGGGAAATACAAGATCTATATAATCGACGAAGTCCACATGCTTACTTCCGAGGCTTTCAACGCGCTTCTTAAGACCCTGGAAGAACCTCCTCAGCACGTGGTTTTCATTCTGGCCACGACCGAGCCCCAGAAAGTCCCCGTAACGATATCCTCCAGGTGCCAGAGGCTTGATTTCAAGAGACTCTCGAATCAGGAGATCGTCGCTCAATTAAAGAAGATCGCGGATGCCGAAGGCGTTAAACTGGATGACGCCGCCGCGCCTCTGATAGCGAGGAATTCGGAAGGGTCAATGAGGGATGCTATATCGCTCTTTGATCAACTTGTTTCTTTCAGCGGAAAGAGCATTAAGGGAGATGATGTTATCGCGGTCCTTGGCACCGCCAGCACGGACCTTGTTTTTGAATTCGGCAGCGCTCTCGGCAGGGGAGATGTGAGCAAACTGTTTGAACTTGTGAATAAGATGGGTTCCTCGGGCAGAAGCATTCCGCAGGTGACAAAGGACATACTTCTTCATTTAAGGAACCTCATGCTTGTTTTGCTTAACAGCGAATCTATCATTGAGGAATCATCAGAGCATCTTGCGAAACTGAAGGAACAGGCCAGGTCCTTCACCCTCGACAGGATAAAGGAAATGATGAGGATAATATCCAGGGCCGAGGTCGATATGAAATGGCATCCACAGGCAAGGCTTTTACTTGAGGTGGCGGTCATGGAATGTTGCAGAGGCTCGACCCAATCCCAGGAAATTAAGGAAGCCGAGAAAAAGGAGATCGAAGTAAAAAGTCCGGCCAAGCCTGAGCCGGACATAAGATCTGAGTCGAATATCAAAGCTGGCCCGAGCACCGTCAAACCCGAGCCGAACATCAGGGCTGAAAAATCGGGGGATATTTACGACTTGAGGTCAAAATGGGTGAAGATCCTTGAAGAGGTCAAAAAGAAGAATGTTTTCGCTTTCATTTCGCTGCACGAAGGGGATCCTTTCAGGCTGGATGACGGAAAGCTGATAGTTAGATTCAAGAAGGGATTCGCTTTCCATAAGGGAAGGCTGGAAGAAGATTCGGCAAGATCCGTTGCGGAGGAGGCCGTCAAAAAGGTATCGGGCAAGGACATAAAGCTGGAATGCATCATTGATAATACCGCTTCTGCTCCTGAAGAGATCTCGTCCAAAGTGGCCGAATTGTTCAGCGGTCAGGTGATATCGTAACCTTGGCAAGAATTAAGAGCCTGAGGCTAAACGCCTCGGCTCCATAGGAATCAGCTGAAACCAACCAAAATATTTGGAACCGCGATGTTCAGTCGCAGGTTCTTAAATTTTATATGCCCCAATATTTCCCTTGACACCAATAAAAAAGTGAGGTAAATTACCATCATGATATTCGGGAATATGGGAGATATGATCGGCAAAGTAAAGAAAATGCAGGATGACTTTAAGAACGTCCAGAAAGAGCTTTCGCAGGCTATTTTTGAGGAAGAATCGGGGGGGGTAAGGGTCGTGGTTTCCGGAGATATGGAACTGCGCGAGTTAAAGCTGGACCCGAAGATATTAGAGAACAAGGATATTAAAAGGATCGAGTGGCTCATTTCCGATGCCGTGGACAAGGCCTTTACAAAAGCAAAAAATGAAGCGGCGAGCAGATTAAAAAAGATAACCGGCGGATTTTCGATCCCCGGTCTTTTTTAATCGTGTTGGGTTAGATCAGGACAAAGGTAAATTATGACAGCAAGATATCCGGAGCCGATGGGACGCCTTATCACGGCACTCGCGAAAATGCCTGGCATAGGGCCAAAATCGGCGCAGAGGCTCGCTTTTTACATTCTGCAGACGTCAGACAGCGAAATAAAAGAATTGATAGACACCCTGCAGGAGACCAAGGAAAAAGTAGGGTATTGTTCGATCTGCTTTAATATCTCTGTGGAAGATCCCTGCGAGATATGCTCGGATGAAGGCAGGGACAAGAGCAAGATCTGTGTCGTGGCCCTTTCTCAAGATTTAATTGCGATTGAAAAGACCAGAGAGTATAATGGCCTCTATCATATCCTTGGTGGGGTGATTTCCCCATTGGATGGCGTGGGGCCCGAGAACTTAAGGACAAAGGAATTGCTGAAGCGGCTTAAAGATGATGTTAAAGAGGTGATTCTGGCCCTGAACCCTACAGTAGAAGGGGAAGCAACGGTCATCTATTTGACGAAGCTGATCAAGCCGCTGGAAAAGAAGATCACCCGTATCGCATACGGACTGCCTGTAGGCAGCGATATGGACTACGCTGATGAGGTTACGCTTACAAAAGCTTTTGAAGGAAGGCGAGAAGTTTCTTGAGCTGGTACCTTGATACATTATACAAGATAACATTTAGACCAATATTTTTTTATCAGGACATGCCAAAAGGGAAATGGCGTGAAGATCCTCTTTCTTTTGCCCTGGTTACCGGATGGATACTTGCTTTTGCACTTACCCTTGTCTTTTTCATCAACAGTTATTTGCCCACAGGCCTGAGCTTGATAGACGGCATACAGGGCCATAAGCTGATAATAGTAATACCGGTCCTTGCCGTCATGGGGTTCGCTTTTTTCACAATGACGGTCCTTATAGTGGGCGCGTTATTGATCGGTGCGATACTCGGCCTGCTGTTTGTCTGCGCGGCAATCCTTAACTTTTTACTGATACTCCTTGGCGGAAAAGGGAATATTTTTGAGGTCGTTAAAGCGTCGCTTTATGCCAGCGCCTCCTTTCTGGCTGCTCTTTTAAACATATTTTTAATGTTACCTGTAAAGTACAAGCTAATGACGTTTTCAGACTGGATCACGGGAGAACGAGTGATCTTTTATTGCGCGTGTGTGTATCTATACGGACTTTTCAGCATTTTGGGCAGGAAGACCCATAATGTGCCGAGGTGGAAAGCTTTTCTGGCCGCGACCGTTCCGTTCATCATACTGGTTTTGATGAATATTGTTCTGTCCGGGAAAGTACTGCCAAAGCTGTCGTCAATCCTCGGATAGGACCTGAAGCACGCGGATCACTTTATTACAGGATAAAGGAGGAAACGTTGTCAAAGAAGGATATTGTTGAAATAAGATGGCACGGAAGGGGAGGTCAGGGCGCAAAGACCGCGGCGCTTCTTTTCGCGGATGCCGCCCTCTCCGAGGGAAAGTGTATACAGGCCTTTCCGGAATACGGTCCCGAGAGGATGGGTGCTCCGGTCCAGTCTTTCAACAGACTGTCCGATGAGCCGATAACGCTCCACTGCGCTATCAGCAATCCCATGTATGTTGTTGTCCTTGACCCGACGCTTATGGCTTCGGTTGACGTTCTCGCGGGCGTTCCGGATGACGGAAAGATAATCATCAACACGAGCAAGTCGCCGGAAGAGATCAGGGATGTCTTAAAGAACAAAAAGATCAAAATTTTCACTGTTGACGCTTCAAAAATAGCCATGGATACCATCGGCCGCAACATCCCTAACACTCCAATGCTTGGCGCAATGGCGAAGGCGACGGGGCTTCTTGATTTTGCAAGATTGATGAAGGACCTTGAGCAGAAGCTTAAAAAGAAATTCGCCTCAAAACAGGAAGTTATCGCGGGTAACCTGAACGCCGTAAAAAAGGCTTATGAAGAGGTCAGGTCGTAAAATGGCTAAACTGATGAACTGGAAGGAAATGAAAAAAGGCGATGTGCTGGAAGCAGGCACCGCGGAACAATTTGAGACGGGGGACTGGAGAAGTTCCCGTCCGGTCTGGCATCCCGATATATGCATCCAGTGCCTTTTTTGCTGGATCCATTGTCCCGACTCTTCGGTTACCGTTGACAAGGCAACATCAAAAATGACGGGATTCGATTACAAACACTGCAAAGGCTGCGGGATATGCGCGCAGGTTTGTCCCGTAAAGCCGAATAAGGCGATCACCATGGAAAATGAGGCGAAATAATATGGCAATAGTTGCGAAAACGGGGAATGAAGCTATGGCGGAGGCGCTGCGTCAGATCAATCCTGATGTCGTCGCGGCATATCCGATAACTCCCGCCACTGAAATAGCGATGATATTCGCGCAGTTCGTAGCCGACGGTGATGTTGACACGGAATTTGTTGCCGTGGAATCAGAGCATTCCGCTATGAGCGCGACCCTGGGTGCGGCTGCTGCCGGGGTGAGGGCGATGACGGCCACATCTTCACAGGGACTCGCATTAATGTATGAAATACTGCCGATCGCATCCGCGCTGAGACTTCCGATAGTCATGCCGGAGGTGAACAGAACGATATCAGGCCCGATCAACATTCACTGCGACCACAGCGATACGATGGCGGCCAAGGATTTCGGCTGGCTACATATCTTTTCAGAGAACGCGCAGGAAGCGTACGACAATATCCTTCAGGCGGTAAAGATCGCCGAGGATGCAAGGGTAAGGCTTCCCGCAATGGTCACCACGGACGGGTTCATAATAAGCCACTGCATGGAACAGATCGAAACGATCGATGACGACAAGGCAAAAGCTTATATCGGAGAATACAAGCCGGAGTATTCGGTCCTCGATATTAATAATCCCATATCGGTCGGATCGCTTGATCTCCAGGACTATTACTTTGAGCATAAGTACGCGGTGGCCCAAGCCATGAGAGCGGCAAAAGACGTTATTCTAGAAGTCGGCAGGGATTTCAGCAAGAGGTTCGGCAGGCCGTATGGCTTGTTCGAGGAGTACAGATTAGATGATGCGGACATCGCGATCGTTGCGCTTGGTTCGACCGCTGGAACGGCAAAAGCCGTCGTTGACAGTCTAAGGGACAGGAACGTAAAAGCGGGGCTTCTTAAACCTCGCGTTTTCAGGCCGTTCCCTTACGCTGAGATGGCGAACGCGCTTTCTAAGGTAAAGGCGGTCGCGGTCTTTGACAGAAGCGATTCCTTAAGTTCTGCGGGAGGGCCTCTGTTCACCGAGATAAGGTCGGCGCTCTATGATTCCGCGGTCAGGCCTAAGCTTGTCAATTATATATACGGCCTGGGCGGAAGGGATATTTCAAAGGAAGAGATCGAAGGCGTGTATCATGAACTTGAAGAGATAGTCAAAACAGGGAACATCAAGAACGCATATAAATATTTAGGAGTGAGGGGTCTGTAATGGCAAACATAAAGGAAATGGCAAAACAGGAAGAGAGATTGACCGGCGGGCACCGCGCCTGCGCGGGATGCGGCATCCCGATAATCGTTCGCCAGGTAATGCATTCCATAAAGGATCCCGTGGTGGTCGTCTCCGCTACGGGCTGCCTTGAGGTCGTCACAACGATCTATCCATATACGGCGTGGAATGTCCCGTTCCTGCATAATGCTTTCGAGAACGCCGCTGCCACGGCCTCCGGAGTGGAATCTGCTTATCGGGCCTTAAAGAAAAAAGGAAAGATCGACAAGGAGATCAAATTCGTGGCTTTCGGCGGTGATGGCGGGACCTATGATATAGGTTTTCAATCCCTCTCGGGAGCAATGGAGAGAGGGCACGATATGCTTTACATCTGTTACGACAACGAAGCATACATGAACACTGGCGTTCAGAGGTCAAGCGCTACTCCCTATGGCGCGAACACTACAACGGCTCCCGCGGGAAAGAAAAAACAGGGCAAGGAGCAATTCAGAAAGGACCTGACGGAATGCATGATAGCCCATCACATTCCTTATGTCGCCCAGGCTGCCGTCGGGAACTGGATGGACCTGACAAAAAAAGTGGAAAAGGCGATGACGATAAAGGGGCCAAAATTCATGGCAGTTCTTCAGCCCTGCCAGCTTGGCTGGGGATATCCGATGAAAGACACGGTGGAAATGGGTAAACTGGCCGTAGAAACATGTTTCTGGCCTCTTTATGAAGTTGAGAATGGTGTTTACAAACTGAGTTATAAGCCGAAAGAGAAAAAACCAGTAGCGGAGTGGCTTAAGCTCCAGACCAGGTTCAAACATCTTTTTAAGCCCGGGAACGAAAAGATACTCGAGGCCATTCAAGCGAACGTAGATAAGAACTGGAATGATCTGCTGAAAAAATGCGAGGCCGCCTCGACCTAGGGTCGGGGGACAAAAGTCGCGCCTGAGGCGGACCAAAAGGAGGTGGAACTCAATGAACCAGAAACAATTAGCGGACAGGGTTGTAGCCAGGTTAGCTGACAGCAAGGTCAAGAAGGTAATGGTTGAGAAGATACTTGAAGGATCGCTGGATGTTATCACGGAAGCAATGGCTAAAGGAGATAAGGTCAGACTTGTGGGTTTCGGTAATTTTTTGGTAAGGACAAGAGCTTCAAGAGTGGGAAGGAACCCGCAAACGGGAGAACAGATCAATATACCCGAATCAAAGTCCCCTGCATTCGTGCCCGGAATAAATTTAAAGAAGGCAATTAAAGGAAAATAAATCAATGGCCAGACGACAGAAAAGTCAGTCCCTGAAAGGCGACTCTTCAGGGCAAATCTTTGATGACTTAGGCCTTCTGCTAGAAGTTTTACCCCCCAGGATTAAAACAGCCATTGAAGGGAAACCAAATTTACCTGAAATGATCGAGGTCGTTCTTGATCTTGGAAAGTCCCCCGAAGTAAGATTTTCCCAGCTTGACGTAAGCGGCGGCAAGGTTGTCTATGTGGATGGTCCTTTGACCAGCTACGATGATATACAATTTATTACCAGCAAAGTCGGGGAATTCACCTCGGATAACAGGGCCGGCATAGAGAGGACACTTCACAGGATATCCGCGATAAGGAACAGACACGGAAAGATCATCGGGCTAACGCTTCGCGTTGGCCGGGCGATCTTCGGCACTATCGATATCATCCGGGATATCATCGAATCGGGCAAGAACATATTGTTCATGGGGCCTCCCGGTATCGGCAAGACAACAAAACTGAGGGAAGCGGCGAGAGTGCTTTCCGATGACTTTGACAAGCGAGTCATTGTGGTCGACACTTCAAATGAAATAGGCGGTGACGGCGACATTCCTCATCCGGGAATAGGCCGCGCCCGAAGGATGCAGGTCTCTTCTCCGGACAAGCAGCATGCGGTAATGATCGAAGCGGTCGAGAACCACATGCCGGAAGTGATTATTGTTGATGAGATCGGGACCGAGGCGGAAGCTGCCGCGGCCAGAACTATCGCGGAGAGAGGCGTGCAGCTCATTGGTACCGCCCACGGCGTCATATTGGAGAACATCCTGAAAAATCCGACATTATCAGACCTTGTCGGAGGCATACAGACGGTCATTCTTGGTGATGAGGAAGCAAGAAGGCGTCATACCCAGAAGGCCGTGCTCGAGAGAAAAGCTCCGCCGACGTTCGATATAGCGATAGAGATAAGGGAAAAGGATAAATTCGCGATCTATAAGGATGTCGCGTCAGCGATAGATAAGCTGTTGAGAGGCGCCACTCCTGAGCCTGAAATAAGGGTAAGGAATGCCGCCGGCAAGATCGAGATAAAGGAAGCTCCGAAAGAGATGCCGGAATTCACTCCTGAGGAAGAGAGACAGGCGGAGATCAAAAGGGAGAAGAAACTATTAAGTATCTATCCTTTTGGCGTGCACAAGGGCCTGATCGAGAGGGCCGTAAGGTCCATGCAGATCCCGGCGGTGATAGCGGATAACATGGATGATGCGGATATCCTGCTTACTGTAAAATCAAAAGCAAGGCCGGGGACCAAAATAATCGTCGCCGCGGAAGAGCGCAGGCTTCCTATCCATGTCATAAGAAAGAATGTTTCAAGTCAGATCAATAAATTCCTCAAATATTATTTCAAAGTGGGCGGCACTGATGAGGCGGAAGATATCGCTATGAGAGAAGCGGAGGACGGCATAAGGCAGGTAATTAACACTAAAAAGTCCATCGACCTCAGCCCTCAGAACTCATACATCAGAAGGCGTCAGCATCAGCTGGTGGAGGAGAAAAGATTAAGATCGGAAAGCGTCGGAGAAGAACCAAAAAGAAGGCTAAGGATCTATCCCGCGTAAGAAGTCACACTGAAATCTATCTTATCCAACACCAATATCAATATAGCCGTCATTGGCACGTGTCAAAGTATGAGGGTGTTCAGAGTCTGTATCTTTTAAAAGTAAAAAAGAACCGGTATCTGAAAAACCCAGTATCCTGCTTCCGCCAAAATTCAAAACGGGGCGCGCCACATAATCTTTTGTGTCCGTGGTAATTTCAACTGTTAAGCCTGGGAAAAACAAGTTGTTATAAACAAAATTCTTAAGCAATCTTAAATTGGATTTTCTCAAAAGCAGCTGCGAGGCTCCTATGTATTTTTTCGTGTCTCTTGATGAATGGTTGGCAAAAACAGTTCTGAGCTTAAAGCATATCTCCATTGCTCGGGAAAATTCTTCACCAGGGTCTCGTGGTCGGGAATTTTATTGGGCTCCCAGTTTTCCCAATCAGGCAATATTTTTCCATGCTCGATAGAAAGAATAAAAGGCGAGTTTGGACGATCATGAATGTCAGTAGTGTAGCTATAAGAAACATGTTGTACGCTGCCTTGCTCAAAAAGATCGATCACATTCTTTAAAAGAGGTTCCTGAGGGAGATAGCGTCTTTCCAAAGTGCGTTTAAGTAAAAAGAATTCTTTTGCATTTTTCTTGTATTGGAGTCCCTTGAACCGCCTGAAGCACAATTCCAAATCTTGAAATTTATGGGATATTTGGATTTTTGTTTCGCAGATATCCTGACGCTTTTGATTTTGCGGCACAACATTATTTCTGCACTTTATTTGATTTGCTATCCTGCAGTTTGTAATAATTTTTAGAGGCTCAATTTTTAGCGACATTTCTTCTCCTTGTTTTGCGATCCATATTGCTCTACAGCATTATCGACAAATCCTTTCAATAATTTCACGGATCATCCCTATTATTTTAAGAAGCATTCGGGATATGGGCCCTTGAAGTAGTACAAATGGGGTAAACATGACCAATAAATTAGTGAAACCCGATCAAACCGATTTCCGGTTCTGGCTCTTATGGTGTTTATGTGCTAAAATCTTAAAGTTTTATGCTCACAGACATAGAAATAGCGCAAAAAGCGAAAATAAAACCTATACAGGAGATAGCCAAAAAAGCCGGTTTTCTTGCCTCGGAAGTCGAGCTTTACGGCAAGGATAAGGCAAAGATAAACTTATCCGCCCTAAAAAGAGTATCGAAGAGGAAGAACGGAAAGCTAATACTTGTGACCACAATAACCCCGACCCCCTGGGGCGAGGGAAAAACGACCACAACGATCGGTTTGGGACAAGCACTGGCAAAGATAGGTAAGAGGGCCTTTGTCTGCATAAGGGAGCCTTCCCTTGGGCCTGTAATGGGCGTTAAGGGCGGAGCTGCCGGAGGGGGCTATTCTCAGGTCCTTCCAATGGATGAAATAAACCTTCATTTTACCGGCGATATCCATATGGTCACAGCTGCTCATAATCTCCTTTCGGCTTTGATAGATAATCACATTTTTCAGGGGAATGACCTTGGGTTGGATGCGGGCCGTATTGTGTGGCGAAGATGCATGGATATGAATGACAGGGCGCTCAGGAAAGTGACGATCGCATATAAAGGTGTGACAAGAACGGACGGATTCGACATCACTGCCGCTTCAGAGGTCATGGCAATATTGTGCCTTTCCAAGAACCTGACGGATATGAAGGAACGACTTGGCAAAATAATTGTCGGATATGCTCAAAACGGCGATCCGGTCACCGCAAAGGACATGAAAGCCTCCGGAGCCATGGCGCTGCTGCTGAAAGAAGCTCTTAAACCGAACCTTGTTCAGACGATCGAGGGGGTTCCGGCATTCGTCCATGGGGGTCCATTTGCCAATATAGCCCATGGTTGTAACAGTATTGTGTCTACACTGCTGGCATTAAAGGTCTCAGATTACATTATAACCGAAGCCGGATTCGGTGCTGATTTAGGTGCTGAAAAGTTTTTTAACATAAAATGCCGCTATGCGGGATTGACCCCCGACCTAGTAATCGTCACTTTGACCTGCAGGGCGCTAAAAAGGCAGGGTGGTGTGGCTAATGATGAGCTGTCAAAAAATAGCGTTGCAGCGGTAAAAAAAGGGCTTCCAAACCTCCAGAGACATATCGAGAGCTTGAAGTTATTCGGGGTGCCGATCATTGTATCGGTCAATTTGAGGTCAGAGGATTCAAAAGAGGAGGTAAGCGCGGTCCTTGATTACTGTAAGCAGAAGGGGATCGAGGCGGTCGTGTCCGATCTTTGGGGCAAAGGCGGGTTAGGCGGGGTGGCTCTGGCTAAAAAGTCGGTAGAAGCAGTAAAAAGAAGGCCAAAATTCCGGTATTTGTACGATCTGAACGCGTCGATAAGAGCGAAGATCGAGAAGATAGCCATGGATATATATGGTGCTGATAAGGTGGAATTTACACAAGAAGCCCTGAAAGAGCTTGAAAAAATGGAAAAAACCGAATATTCGAAGCTTCCGATATGCATGGCGAAAACCCAGTTCTCCCTTTCGGATAATCCGGAGTTGCTTGGAGCGCCAAAAAGATTTAATATTACCGTCAAGAGGCTTAAGGTTTCGGCTGGAGCCGGTTTTATAGTCGCTTATACCGGGGACATAGTGACAATGCCGGGACTTCCAAAGCATCCAGCCGCTGAAAACATGGATATTTCCGAAAGCGGCAAGATAAAGGGTCTGTTTTGATGTGTAGGACAGGGTTTATCCCTGCCCCGTAGAAATGCATAGCATTCTTACGGGGCCTGTCCGAATGAAAGCGCGGACAGCCACAAGGGCTGTCCCTACAAAATTGGAGGGAAGTTTTTGATAAATCAAAATAAAATAGAAAAAGCGATGAAAATGATACTTGAGGCGATCGGGGAGGATCCTAGACGTTCTGGCATCAGGGAAACCCCGGCCAGGGTCGCGAGGATGTATGCCGAACTTTTTTCCGGGTTACATAAGGATCCCGGAAAGGAACTTAATGTTTTCCAAGAGGCGGATCACGAGGAAATGATAATAGTAAAGAACATACCTTTTTACTCCATGTGCGAGCATCATTTTGTGCCTTTTGTCGGTAAAGCTCACATCGTTTACATCCCCACAAAGGGCAGGGTCACTGGACTTTCGAAGCTGGTAAGGACTATCGAGGGCTTTGCCAAGCGTCCTCAGGTACAGGAGAGGCTTACAAGCCAGATCGCCGACACGCTGATGAACATTCTTAAGCCAAGGGGAGTGTTCGTGGTAATAGAGGCTGAACACCTCTGCATGTCAATGAGAGGGGTCAAGAAGCCGGGTTCGATCACCGTTACATCCGCGGTGAGAGGGATATTCAGGAAAAATCCCACTACAAAAGCCGAGGCACTTGCGCTCATAAAGACTTAAGAATGTCCCAAATTAACATCTTAAATATAGCCGACAAAGAATACCCCGAACTCTTGAAAAAGATATATGATCCTCCCAAGGTGCTTTACATTATGGGTGATGTGACCTCGTTAAGCGGCAAATGCCTGGCGATCGTCGGGACGCGCACAGCGACGGATTACGGGAAAAGGATCGCAAGGGAACTTGCGAAAGGACTTGCTCAATGCGGAATTACGATTGTATCCGGGCTTGCGGAGGGGATAGATACCGAAGCGCATATTGGCGCGCTTGAAGCGGCCGGAAAGACGGTCGCGGTGTTCGGGTGCGGGATCGACATGATATTTCCTCCCAAAAATAAGGGACTCGCGGAAAAAATAGAAAAGAACGGCGCGCTGGTGTCCGAATATGGGCCCGGTATTTTTGCGGCAAAATGGACGTTCCCGAGAAGGAACAGGATCATTTCGGGTCTCTCTCTCGGCGTTGTGATGGTGGAAGGGCACTGGGACAGCGGAGCAATGATAACAGCAAAGCTTGCCCTGGACGAAGGAAGGGAGGTCTTTGCCGTACCCGGCAATGTCGAACTTGACCAGACAAAAGGGCCTCACTGGCTCATCAAGCAGGGAGCGAAACTGATAGAGAATGTTGACGATATTCTTGAAGAATTTGATATGGGACGTGTTGCCGGCGGGAAGACAAAAGAAGCGGATCATTCCCAGCTTTCGATCGAAGAAATAAAGATAATATCCTGTTTAACAAAGGAACCGAAACACATAGATGAAATATCCGCTCAGAGCAAGGTTTCCGCGCATGAAGCACTTGGAACACTGTCGATTCTGGAGCTAAAAGGGCAGGTAAAACAGCTGCCGGGCAAGTATTTTATTATTTGTTAGGAACTCGGAACCTGAGACTGAACCCCAATGTCACACTGAGACCCGCCATGGCGGGGACTCAGTGTCTGTGTTTATTAAAGGCAGATTCTGAGCGCCTTCGGCCTCAGAATGACATGGAGAACAGGTTCCATTTATTTAGTGAGAGCTTTTTTCAGTTTTTCCGTGGCGGTTTTCGCTATCCTGGAGACCTGAGATTCCGACAGTTTGACCTCTTTGCCTATTTCTTTGAACGTCTTATCCTGGTTATAATAGCCTTTTATCACGGCTTTTTCCGATTCCGACAAATGCTTCATCGCGCTCTCCACCGTGATCGACGCGTCAGATTCCTCATGAACAATGTCTTCCCTGTTGAAGGCCATGTAAATGTTAGCGGCAGAGGTGATGAACTCATATATCCCCGTGACAGGGTCGGCGCCTCTTTTCCTCAGGTAATCCTGCATGGCCCCTTTAAGGCGGATGCTAACGTACGACCACAGCGCACCTTTTCTCGGGTCCCACGTTTTCAGCGTGTCAATGAAAGCGATCTTTGCTTCGGATATGAGGTCATCGGCTTCGGCTTTTGCAACGTGGCGGGGCAGCCCCCCGATGTACCACCTCGCGGTCTTTGTGATCTGGTCCTTGTATTTTTCGAGCACTTCATCCGAATATTTAAGGAAATGCTCCCTCATTATGGCTATTATTCTGTCTTCAATTTCATTCCTGGAAGTTAACATCACACCTGTCCTTTAAAAGATTTGCTTACCACTTTAATTAGTTCTTCTTCTCTCTGCTGTTTTTTGTCTTGATCAAGTTCGTTGCTGAAAGCCCCGGCCCATTTTTTTGTAAAGTCATAGAATCTTTTGAGTACTGGCGGGATCCAGGATGGGACCGGCCCTGCGGCCCCTCCAACCTGTCCCTCTCTTGAAATGCTTACTCTATCAATTCTATTTTCGCTCATTTTTCCGCGGATCCTCTGACTGACGGTTTTGTTCGCTGATTGTCCGCCGCTTGCCTTATAATGGGCAGGGAAGCCCGAAGGCCATTGGCGGAAGCTTTTTCAGAGGCGGATGCCTTACGAAGGCGGGTTTCCTCCATTTTCTTGTCAATGTATACGCCCGCTACGGAAAGAGCCTGTCTGCGGAGGTCGGGATTTGAAACTACAACATCTGCTATCTTTGATACCATCTTGCCAAACCCCGAACTTAGAGCGAATTCTGCGCCGTATTCGACTTCGAGAGCCGATTTAACGATGCCCTCGACCAGCTCTTTCGCGGTGCTTCTGGGATCTATTTTTTCAAGCATTCTTGAATGGAATATTTCTATTTTTTCCGCCATAAGATTTTCACCATACCTTTATCGTCCAAACCGTTCGATTATTTCACTTATTCCAAAGAAACCATGCCTATCGATTGCACTTTTACCTGAGGAACTATCTCATTATATGATAGCACGGCCACGTCCGGAAAACTTCTTTCGATGAACCTTTTAAAATGGGGCCGAAGTCTTGGAGAACAAAGTATAACGGGAAGAAGCTTCATTCTTTTAAAGTTCTGAAGCTGAGAAGAGATCTGAACAAGTACGCGTTCCCCTACATTCGGGTCAAGCGCGAGGAAAGAGCCGTATTCAGACTGGTGAATAGCCCCGATCATGACTTCTTCAAGGCTTGGGTCAATGGTCACAACGGTTATCACGCCTTCTTTATCCGTGTATGTTTCGCATATCTGTCTCGCGAGGGATTGTCTTACGTATTCCGCAAGTATGTTTATGTCGCGGGACAGGTGAGCGTAATCGGCAAGCCTTTCAAGAATGGTGGAAAGGTCCCTTATTGAGACCCGCTCCCTTACGAGGAGCTGAAGGACTTTGTGGACCTGTCCCAGGGACAGCATGTCAGGGATCAGCTCCCTTACTATTGCCGCATTCGTGTTCTTGACGAGCTCGATCAATGATTGGACGTTCTGTCTTGTCATTATTTCATCCGCGAATCGCTTGATTATCTCGGTGAAATGCTTTGCCATTACTTCCACTGTTTCTTCAGATTCTATGTTCTGCCTCGTAAGCTCTCCGGCCATGTCTTCGGGTACCCACACCACGGGATCGCCGGTAAGCGCATCTTTCAATTCAACCCCAGTGATATTCTTTTCCCTTAGCTCGGCGGCCGACATGTGCACGCATCTGTGGCCTATCATTGCTTCTCCTGTAGCGACCTTGGTGCCTCTTATTTCGAGCACATATTGATTTGGCGGAAGGGACAGGTCATCCATTACGCGCACTCCCGGGATGACAAAGCCGAGTTCCTGTCCGATCCTGTACCGGATGAGGGTTATTTTTTCAAGCAAAGGACCTTTTTGGGCGGGATCGATGAGGGGGATCAGGTTTCTGCCGGCCTTCAGGCTTAAAGGGTCAAGCCCTAAAGTGCCAAGAATGCTCTCCGGCTTTTTTAAGATATCTTTCGCGGAAACCTCTTCCGTTACCGTTTTTAGTTCTTCTTTTTTCTCTTTTGTTTGCAGTAGAACCAGCGTGAGAATGGCAGAGCCGACGGCGAGGGACATGAATGGGATCGTGGGAAGTCCCGGGATCACCGCAAAGAACCCGAGTATCACTGAAACGAACGCGAAAGCCCTTGGCTGCGCGAATATCTGCGTTGCCACATCCGTACCCAGGCTCATCTCCGATGCGGATTTGGTTATGACAAGACCTGTCGCTATGGCGATAAGCAGGGCAGGGACCTGAGTAACAAGTCCATCCCCTACGGTAAGTAATGCGTAAGTGGACAGAGCTTCCATGACCCCCATTCCATGCTGCAGCCAGCCTACAAGTATGCCTCCAATTATGTTGACCAGCACTATTATTATTCCGGCTATGGAGTCTCCCCTGACGAACTTGTTGGCGCCGTCCATTGAACCGAAGAAAGTCGCTTCCTGTTCGATCTTCCTTCTGCGAGCCCTTGCTTCATTCGCGTCTATAAGCCCGGCGTTCAGGTCCGCATCGATGCTCATTTGTTTTCCCGGCATCGCGTCAAGAGTGAATCTGGCGGCGACCTCAGCGACGCGCTCGGATCCTTTCGTTATGACCACGAACTGGACTATGGTAATGATCGTGAATATTATCGCTCCAACTACATAGTTGCCTCTGACGACGAAATTCCCGAAAGCGGTTATGACCTCTCCCGCGTTCGCCTGAAGAAGTATCAGGCGGGATGCCGCGATGTTAAGTGAAAGCCTGTATAGGGTTACAATAAGAAGGATCGAAGGAAAAGCCGCGAACTCAAGAGGTTCCTTAAGATACATCGCGACCAGCAGGATCGTAAGCGCAAAACCTATATTCAACGTTATCAATATGTCCAAGATCTGCGTCGGGAGAGGAACGATCATCAGGGAGATAATGCAGATGAGAAGGACCGCTACAAGGAGATCCGCTAACGAGAAAAGGTTCCTTAAGCTTTTTAGATCAATCGATATTGGGAAAGCCATCTTGTGATAATTTTATCAGGGATTGCCTATTATTCAAGGTTTTCTTGTCCCGTCCAAAGTGGCGGGACGAGCGCCGACCAGAGGGCCAAGGTACGCTTTCAGCTTTTCAGTTCTTGTCTTTTTCAGTTTGTAAACATAAGCCAGGATCTCTGCGACGGCCTGGTATAGCTCCGCGGGGATCTGCTTGCCTACGTCCGTCGTTCTGTAAATGGACCTTGCAAGAGGCTCATTTTCCATGATGGGTATGTATGCGCCGTCGGCTATGCGTTTGATCTCTTCCGCAGCTTTTCTTTCTCCTTTTGCCAGTACTGTCGGGGCTTTCATCTTTGGGATCTCATACTTAAGTGCAACTGCTATATGCACTGGATTTGTGACGACGACATCGGCTTGCGGGACGGCTGCCATCATTCTCTGGTAAGCGACCTGTCTCTGCAGCTCCCTCATGCGCTGTTTGATCATAGGATCCCCTTCAAGCCGTTTGTATTCCTCTTTTATTTCCTGCTTTGTCATCTTTAGGCCTCTCATGTATTCCCATCTTTTATAAAAGTAGTCCATCACGGCAATAGCTACATAGAACAGTCCGACTCTTATGGCTACTTTGTAAGCGATAGAGCCTCCAAGGACAACGGCATCCCAGGGCTGGCTGTTGATCAATATGACGATGGAAGGAATGTCATCTTTTACAGCGCCCCACATTATCCAGAATACTATCAGTATTTTTAGGATCGATTTTATGAGCTCCACGAATCCTTGAAGAGAAAACATTCTTTTGAAACCTTCGGCTGGAGATACTCTTTCTATCCTTGGCATCAGCGGGTCGAGAGAAAAAACGAAACCGGTTTGAAGCGCTTCGGCGACGAACGCCACGAAAAGGGTCAATCCGAAGATCGGTGCCACACTTAGCGCAAGACCCTGTATCCCGAGCAGCAAAATATACCCCGCGAATGGAAAGGAGAAATCGCCTGTATACGGGATCTGTGTAAGGATCGCTGTTGCCATGTTCGTAAGGTTGTTCCAGATAAATTCACCGGTATATCTGAAAAGCATATAGGAAGTGATCAAAAGAAGCGCGGTCGTTATTTCCTTGCTTTTCGCGATCTGTCCCTTTTCCCTGGCCTCGTGCAGCCTGTGAGGGGTAGGTTCCTCGGATTTTTCTCCAGCTTCCTCAGCCAAGCGTTACCTCCCGGAGAGCAGAACCAGTGTTCTTGCGATCTGGTTGCTCGTTTCTCCGATCAAATTCACCATATGCCCGATCAATAATGGGGACAGCAACATCAGTCCGAAAAGCCCAAGAGACGGCTTTACCTGGAATCCCAGCATGAAAACGTTCACCTGGGGTGCTACCCTGGAAACTATCCCGAAAGAAAAATCAGAAAGGAATATAAGAAGAAGCATCGGAGCGCAAAGCTGTATGGTGGTTATCCAGAACCAGGTAAGAAGACTAAGGATCTGAAAAAGCAGGTCCGGTTTTGTGAGGTCTATGAAGCTTATGATGGGGATCGCGACAAAGCTCTGATATATGGCGGATAATACAAGATGGTGCCCATTCACTATCAAAAAAACCACCAGCGCTATCATATACATGAATGTGCCTGTTATGGATGATGCTGCCCCGGACGTGGGGGATAGGACATTTGCGACCGAGAGGCCCATCTGCATATCAAGTATATCTCCAGCTGCCTGGGCGGCCTGAAGGACTATCGAAGCCACGAAACCAATAATATATCCAATTAAAACCTCGACAAATAACGCGAGGACAAAAGTCACAAGGGAATCAGGAAGCATTCTGACCGGGACAACGAACCACATTATTGCTGAGAGCCAGATAGCCAGGCATGTTTTTACCATCATTGGTATGGATTTTGCGCTGAATACGGGAGCGTCAATGAAAAGTCCGGCGACCCGCGCAAGGATCAGGAGAAAGATCTCAATTTGAGGGAGTGATATGACCATTTTACCTTACCATTAACGGTATGTTCGACCAGAGAGTGACCGTAAAATCTATCAGGAGAGAAGCGATCCACGGCGCTGTCATGGCCACTATTCCCAGGACCGCGACAACTTTTGGCACGAAGGTGAGAGTTTGTTCCTGTATCTGCGTTACCGCCTGGAAAAGACTGATGGCAAAGCCAACTATCAATCCGATCCCAACGGCTGGCATTGAGATCAGCAGCGTCAATATCACACCATTATAAATTATCTGAACAGCAAAATCAGTGCTCATCTAAAGCTCATCAGCAATCCTTTTGTTATTAAATTCCATCCGTCTGAGAGCACAAAAAGCAGTATCTTGAACGGCAGTGAGACCATGACGGGAGAGAGCATGAACATGCCCAGCGACAGGAGAATGTTCGATACGACAAGATCTATTATCACGAACGGGATGAACAGCAAAAAACCTATTTGAAAGGCGGTCTTTAGTTCCGATATCATAAATGCCGGGATAACGACATAGACAGGGATCTCGTTAACGGTTTTTGGAACCGGGATCTTTGCGAATTGCACAAAAAGCGCAAGATCGGCCGGCCTTGTTTGTCTTAACATGAATTGCTGGAAAGGCTTCATTCCTATTTCAAAGGCCTTCATCTGGGTGATCTGCCCTTTGTTATAGGGGACGATCGCGGTTTTGTTCACGGCTTCAAAGGTCGGAGCCATCGTATATATCGTCATGAACAGAGCAAGCCCTATAAGGATGGAATTGGGCGGGACCTGAGCAGTGCCGATCGCGGACCTTATCATTGATAATACTATGATGATCCTTAAGAAGGAAGTGATCGACATAAGCAGGAATGGCAGTATCGAAATAACGGATATTGCCAGCAAGAGCTGGATGCTGTTGCTGAACGCCTGGGAGTTCATGACAGTTCCTATGTCCAGGTTGATCGGCCTTGGTGCGGCATAGGCAGAATCGATGGAAATCAAAAGCATGAAAACAGGGAAAAGTAACAGTGATCTTTTTGATATAAGCTTAAGAATGTTCAAGACCCGCTTTCTAGTTTGTCCAGTAAAGTCACGCCTTTATTGCTTACAACGATCAAATACGATTTATCGTGGGCTGATATTATGTATGCGGAAACCTGGGGTTCTATGCCTATTCTGTCCAGTATCTGTATCGTTTGTCCGTGGGACGGAAGCTGCAGTTTCGGAAAAATGTATTTGGCGGAAAAATATATAAGTCCGATGACGACGGCCAGGGATATGATGAGCTGGAAGATATAACCTGCGGTGATAAGAGGCGATCCTGCCGGCAGTACTTCTGGGGAAACAAGAATCTCAAACATTTTGTACCTTTCTAATTACCATGAAAGAAGCTCTGCAAGCTTCATTATTTATTTATAAGGACATTCGTTATTTTGAGCCCGTAATAATCGTCGATCGCGATGACCTCTCCCTGCGCGACAAGCTGGCCGCTTACCTTTAGATCAAGGGGTTCTCCCGCCAATCTGTCAAGTTCCACTATGGAACCTTCCTTCAGGTCCAGGATATCTTTTAAGCTCATATGTGTGCGGCCCAGTTCCACGCTTACCTCAACGGCAATATCTCCCAGCGTCCTGTCCTGGAATTTGCTTCCCTGATCCACTTCGGGCAATTCCGGGAACTGAATTTTTTTTAGATCCATTTGATCCCCTCCCAATCTTGCTCAGGGCTCAGGTTTTTCATTTTCATCTTCAAATAATCCTTCAGTGCCTTCATTATACTCCTCTTTTTCTTCCACTTCCAGAGGCAACTCAATATCCTCTTCCTCTTTTGACGGCGCACTCATCTCTTCCGTTGCTTTGACCGCTTCTTTTTCAAACATGATCGCCGGAGAGTTTTTTATCTTTTTGACGCTGCCGCCCAGGATCCTTGCCGCGAGGTGGTTGTTTTTTGTTCCGGGTTGAGCTTTTAACTCGGAAACATATCCAATGGCCAACTTGATCGGGGTGTTTAATTTCCGATCAAGGGAGATCACATCTTCGATCTCGATGTTGGTCAGTTCTTTAGCGGCGATATTTGTTGTGCCGAGCTGCGCGACAACAGGGATTTCAATTGAATTGAGAAGCTCTTCTGCCAACGAAGAGAAGTTGAGCGGCGCCTTTTCTTCCTTTTTTGACAGCATATCGTTCAGTTTTTTAAGCGTGCTGTTCTGATAAACGAACGTGAAAGTCGTGGGCGCCGAGTTGGCGATCGAGACCTGTGTTGTCACCATTGCGATTATCTCGTTCAGATTGATATGTGTTTCCCTCTGAATGTTCGGATAGCCGATGAGCTCGAGGCTCGGCGTCTCAAAGATGTTTTTCCAGCTGCCCGCGTATTTGTTCAGGACATTGCCAAAAACCGATTGGATTATTGATTCTTCAAGCTCGGTCATCTCCCTTATTTTTGTGTCAACGGACTGGCAGCCGAGAGAGAAATTTATAACAAGATTCGCCAGCTGGTAATCGATCAGGAAGGTCACTTCGCCGACGCCCTTTATGGACAGCTTGTTGTTGATCTGCCCCCCGGTCATGCGTTTTAAGAAATCAAGATAGGTGAGCTGCTCGATCGATACACTGAAAATATCCGTGCTGGCTTTAATGGCTTCTTTTAGATATGCGGAGAATGCACATGCGAAAAAATAATGGGCCTTAAGCGTTTTTTCAAGTTCATCCCTGGAGACCCTGTGAAAACCGTAAACCAGCGGTTTTATTTTTTTCACTCTTTCCCTGGTCGGTTTATAGGCTGTCCAGTCCCCGAAAGACGCCGGGAACTTTATTTCTTTTTTGAAGAGCGCGGAAGAATCCTGCTTATCTGCCAAAAGAGTTCCTTTCCATTAATTAAGAGATTCTATTTATGAAATTGGTGATCTCGTCGCTTATCATCCTCAGGATCGTAAGGTTCCCGCTCATTGCCCTTTGAGCTTCCATTGAATCTATTACTTCACCGGTATAAAAGACGTTCGATTGCTCATAGTTCCTTGGTGCGATGGTCCCATATGTGTCACCTGCGGATTTGTAGGCCTGGGGTTCACCCGATGCGGGTGTTTCTGCATAAGCATTTCCCGCGGCCTGTGCAAGTCCCGATAGATTCGTGAAAGAGGTAAGCGCTATGTTGTAGCCGGTATATTTGTTGACGGATGAGTAATCAACCGTTACTCCATCTGCTTTCAAGTTAAATTCAGCGAGCTGGCCGTCGTTCGTCCAGCTGAGCCGATCCGTGTTGTAAGCCGAAAGCCCGGTTATTGGCACCAGAAGTCCGCCGCTAAAGCCGTAAACCTGCATTCCGTTATCTGTTGTAAGGTTCCCTGAGGAATCGATCGAAAATTGTCCTGCTCTTGTGTAGAGCTTTGTGGTCCCATCGTCCGGAGAAACAACAAAAAGGCCTGAACCGTTAACGGCCAGGTCCAGGGGTTGGCCTTCTGTTACACTTCCCTGGCTGAAGTCCAGGCTGGTACTTCCAATCCCAACAGAAGGGCCAAGCTGGATCGGATTTGTCCCGCCGGTATCGGCTCCCGCGGCTGTTCCCTGGTTGATCAGCTTTTCATAGATCGTTTGAAAGGAAATTTTCATTGATTTATATCCCGGAACGGACATGTTCGCTATATTCGATGAATTTATCTGAAGCTGAGTGTTATAGGCCTCTATCGCATTCTTTGCTTTGGTCATTAAGTCTAACATTTTACATCATCCTCCTTTTGTCCGCCTTAGCCCGCCTTAGGCGGACTTGGGCGTGACTTATTGGATCTTTAATATGTTCGCTGTTGGGATCATAGCGCCTCCGATATTAAGGACCACCTGACCATTCTGAAGCTGAACACTTGTTACTTTTCCCGTTATCTGTTTGTTGGTCGTAGGTTGCGTTGCGGTTATGGTCTTGCCTATAAGACTGCTGTACACGCTCATTTGATACTGCGGCGATATTCCCGAGTAATCAGCGGTCTGTCCGAGAACATTAAAATTGCTTGAGGGGGAAGAGGTTGCGTTGAAAATGTCAATGTTCCCGGTGCTGGATGAACCAGTGGTGTCTTCGCTGCCAAAGAGTATCGAGTTGACGTTATTATTGTACATCTGGCTGAGCAGCATACTTGCGAATTTCGGATCTATGTTCCCGCTCATGAGCATGGAGGTTAATTGACTGTTGTCTGAAAGAGTATTCTGTTGCAGATCAACATTGTTAACATTAGTATTCCCTGTCCCGGAACTTGATATTGCTGATACTGCTTCGTTTGCCATATATCCCTCCTAATGATTATTTTACCTTAAATCAGCTGGTTTCGCCCTTGTTGTGTTCTCTTCTATCGTCAGAAAGAACGTTCAAGTTCTCTATGTTGAGGTTGGATTGTTCAAGCGATCTCTTAAGTTCCGCGATATTTTCTTCAAGGACCTGTTTGGCTGCCTGGTCCGCATAAATATTTATTGAAAGGATGCCTTTATTGCTTGATACGCTCATAAGTATCGTTCCCAGGTTCTCGGGCTTGAGTTCTATCGAAAGTTTGCTTCCCCCGTTTTCCACCAAGAGTTTGATCTTGTTCTTTATCTGCGCGATCAGATCATCGACATCGATGCTTCTCAGGGAGTCGACCCTGTTCTTTGCTTTGATCACGGCATTATATAGATCAGCGGACAGCTCGATTTCACCCTCGTATATTTTGTTTATGGCATTTGCCGTGGACTTGATCTGCTCGGCTTTTGTTTCTTTTGTTGTTTCCGCGGCTTTAACGGATTGTTCCTGGTTTTGTTCTTTAATGCTTTGCTTGTCGCCGGTCCTGCTTGTTTCAATTGAATTCTGGCGGTAAGAGTTGGTCGCCCCAAGATAGCTCTCGATCTTGCCTGTGGCTTTGTCCGTTTCAGGGCTGGAAGAGAGGGGGGTGTTGAATAAGGATTGGAAATTCATGGGGATCATTGACGATAAAAGAACTTTACGCTTTTCCTGTTCGAGCATTTTGGAAAAATTATCGTCACTACGCTGAATATTACTTGGTTCAGGCGTTTTAAGTGTCTCGTTAGTTATTGCTAAAACCTGAGACAATCTTTTACTTTTCTCCTCCCTGTCCCGAAGAGTTTCGGGGCGTTCTATCTATCGTACCGAGGAGCCAAAACCTTGCATTTTGACAAGACTTCGACGAGCTCAGTCGAGTCGTTCAATGCCGCGGAGAGGACTCGAACCTCCAAGCCTTTCGGCATACGCCCCTCAAACGTACGTGTCTACCAATTCCACCACCGCGGCACTTCTACAGTGCCAAGCGCACACATCTGACATATTTTATATTTAATCTGTGCCGCTGTCAAACAATCTATTTGGCCTGTTCGTATTGCTCTTTTAAGCTGAAAAAAGTCGCGCTCACGAATATCAGGATGGCGCCAATGATCATATTTAACGTCAAATAATCGTGAAAAATGAATATGCCAAGCATCATCGTTATGACGACACTGCTCATGGAAATAACGCCGCCAAGTGCTGTAGAGCATAATTTGAAAGCGTATGTCTGGAAAAGCTGGCCTGCCGTTCCGAGAAACCCGATCATAAGCAGGATGATGAGCGTGGAAGCGCCGGGCAGGACAACGTTCCCTTTAAGGGAGAACATGGAGAATATCGTGCCGAAGAACACAAACGAGAGCACTATCATCCATGAACTTTCGGTCTTTCTCAATTCCCTTATCGATACGAGAGCGATTCCGGAGGTTATACCCGAGATGAGGGCCAGGAGGTCGCCTATGTTCAGCAAGGTGTAATCAAACTGAAAAATCAGGAACATTCCAAGGAACGCGCAAACGATAAATGATGCCATTTCCTTTGTCAACTTTTCCTTAAGATATATGTTGGAAAAGATCGATGCGAAAATAGGGGAGGTGTAGGAAAGAAGCACGGCATTTGAAACGCTTGTCAGGGTTATCGCGTTAAAATACAGCACAAGAGATATCCCTCCCATTATTCCCCTGAACGCGGCTTTTCCTTTCTCTTTTATCATGAATTTCACTTTTTTCATCGCTATCATTCCAATGATTATCGCGATGCTGATGATGGCCCTGAAAAATATTATTTCGGCGGCGGGAACGGAGGAACTGAGCGCTTTCACCATCACCGCCATAATGCTGAAAAGTACGGCGGAGTAGAACATCATAAGTGGTCCGGAGATAAGTGATCGTGGCATGTTATTTTGTCAATCCATCAACGATGTTTTCCATGTGCATCCCGCGGGAGCCTTTTATCAGGATGGTGTCGCTGGGTTTAATAATCTTTTTTAATATTTTGACGGCTTCATTATTCGTTTTTGTCGAATAAATGTTCTTAAGGCCGCATGATCCCGCGCTTTTCGCCGCGTATCTGCTCAGATCTCCAACGGTTACCAGTGCCTCGATGTTCAGATTTGCGGCGAGCCTGCCGATGTTTTCATGGCTTTTTCGGGCAATACGCCCCAGCTCGAGCATATCTCCCAGAACCGCGATGCGCCTTGGTGGGTGATTTTCAAGAACGCTTAGAGACGCGGCCATTGAATCCGGATTCGCGTTGTATGTGTCGTCTATGATCTTAACGTCCTTAAAGTGAATTATGTTCAGACGCTTGCTCGAAAGCTTGAGATCCTCAAGCCCTTTCTTTATGTGGGACGGTTTGATGTCAGCGGCATAAGCTGACGCGGCGGCGGCCAGCGCGTCATATATGTTGTGTTTTCCCGGGAGGGGAAGATCTATCGCGATCTTGAAAGCTCTTGTTTCAATGACAAATGACGAGCTGTCCGCCTGAAATCTGATGTTCTTTGCCGAGACATCTGCCGGAGAGTCGATCCCGAAGGAGATCGTTCTTCCCTTCGCTTTCTTTTTTAGATAGCTGAAGAATTTATCGTCCGCCGGCAATACCGCGATATCTTTCTTTTTCTGGAATTCCAGTATTTCACTCTTGGCTTTTGCCGTGTTCCCTTCGGACTTGAGACGCTCCATGTGAGCGCTGCCGATGTTCGTTATGACGGCGATCTGGGGCCGGACGATCCATGCGAGCTCTTTGATCTCGCCGGGACCCTGCATGGCCATTTCTATCACGGCATATTTATGGGTCTTGTTCAAAGTTAACAGGGTCTTCGGGACGCCGATCTCGTTATTATAATTTTCCTCTGTTTTTAAGGTCTTGCCCGCGCGGCAGAGGATGGAGGCGAGCATGTCCTTGGTGGTGGTCTTGCCGGAACTTCCGGTTATGCCGATGAATGGGATCCTGTATCTTTCTTTATATGCTCTGGCGATCTGATGAAAAGCCCGAAGGGTATCTTTGACAAAGACAATGGTCATATTTTCAAGCGGGATTGTTTTTTTAGATGTCAGCACGCCGGAAGCTCCGTTTTTCAGCGCGGAAGAAATGAATTTATGGCCGTCAAATCTTGTCCCAATAATTGGGATAAAAAGACAGCTTTTTTTTATCTGCCTGCTGTCTGTTGAAATGCCGGAAAAGCTCAAAGCATGGCATTTCTTCAAAGTACCGCCTGTCGCGGACAGGACCTCTTTCAGTATGATCATTTGGAATATTATAGCAATTTTTCAGGAAAACTGAAATTTCCACTATTTCGTGCGATATATGAGAAGGTCGAAAATACCGGAAAAACCACACATATATTAAGTGAATTAAACCTGTTCTTTTATTTTACATCCGCTGACGCAAGGAATTGCTTGTTAGACTTATATTCCTTCAGTCTTTCGATCAGCTGCTCCGTTGCTTCCGTGCCTTCATAGTTATCAAGCACTTTCCTTAGCAGCCACACCTTCTTGAGCTCTTCTTCCGTCAGAAGGAGCTCTTCTCTTCTTGTCCCGGACATCCTTACATCTATCGCGGGGAAAATGCGTCTGTCAGCGAGCTTGCGGTTAAGATGGAGCTCCATATTGCCTGTTCCCTTGAATTCTTCATATATAACGTCATCCATTCTTGAGCCGGTCTCAACGAGCGCCGTTGCAAGGATCGAGAGGCTCCCGCCGTTCTCTATGTTCCTCGCTGCCCCGAAGAACCTTTTCGGCCGGTGAAGGCAGGTCGGATCAAGGCCGCCGGAAAGCGTCCTTCCGCTCGGAGGGGTTACAAGGTTATAGGCTCTCGCGAGACGCGTGATCGAGTCAAGAAGTATTACGACATGATTGCCCGCTTCAACCAGCCTTTTTGCCGATTCTATGAGAAGTTCAGATACCTTTATGTGATTCTCCGGCGGCTCGTCAAAAGTGGAGTATATGACCTCTCCTTTAACGGAGCGCTGCATATCGGTCACTTCCTCCGGGCGCTCGTCAACGAGCAAAACTTTGATAATAACTTCCGGATAATTTGCGGTAATGCTGTTCGCGATGTTCTTCAATATCGTGGTTTTCCCGGCTTTCGGAGGGGAAACTATCATTCCTCGCTGTCCTCTTCCGATCGGAGCAACAAGGTCGATCAGCCTTGACGCGACAGGGGCTTTGTCATACTCGAGGCGATACATTACATTCGGGAATATCGGAGTCAGATCCTCATAGGGGACCCTTTCCCTTGCGAGTTCCGGGTCAAGTCCGTTTATGGCTTCAACTCTCAGAAGGCTGAAGTACTTTTCCCCTTCCTTCGGCGGCCTGACCTGGCCGGAAACAAGGTCTCCGTTAGTCATGTCGAACCGTCTTATCTGTGTTTGCGATACATATATATCTTCAGAGCTGGGCAGATATCCGCATGTGCGCAGGAACCCGTAGCCTTCCGGCAGGATCTCAAGTATTCCTTTTGCGAAGATCAGTCCGTTTGCCTGTGTTTTCGCCTCAAGTATCTTGAATATAAGATCATGCTTCCTGTACTGCCTGTAATTTGAAATGTTCAGTTCCTTTGCAATGGTGTACAGATCAGCGGTGTTTTTTGCCTGCAGTTCCGCTATATCGGTCTTTGGCCCTTCAGTTTTTTGTCCTTCTTCTTTAGTCATTATTTTTCCTCCTCTTTCTCCTCACATCGAGCTCCCCTCCAATTTCATTGGAAAGGAAAAACATTAATCTTTAGTCACGTTTTCCTTCTCCTGCATAGCAGGAGAGGGGACAGGGTAAGGTTTTTACTTTATTTTGCATTATTTGCTGTGTAAATGAATTTTTTCATTGTGCCGTGCCTGCCGGCAGGGGAGACTTGAGAATTTGCTGATCTTTTATCATATTAATCGGTAATCGTGTCTTTGTCAAGCCCTAAAAGAATGCTTTCAGCATCTCTTTAGGGCAAGCCCCGAATGAATGCCCGCGTCATCTCATCGGGGCAGGCGCGAAGTTACGGCGTAACGCCGGCGAAACTCTTGTAATCCTCCATCTCTTTTTCAAACATTCCTGAACGATAGAGCATTTCTATCAGATCCCCCATAGTGGCTGTCTCTTCAGGCGATCTGCCTGCCAGATATTCCAGAAGGCTGGCCTCATCCACATTTGTCGCTTTCGAAACATATCGCGCGGATTCCGCCCTTGTGACAGACCGGTCAGGCTTAAAAGTGCCGTCTTCATAATCTGTCATGATGCCGGCAGATTTTACCGCATTTATGAAGCTCGCCGCCCAGTGCATGCGGTTTACGTCTTTGGAGACCGTTTTCTGCGTCAGGCTTAGATCAAGTTTTTTGGCTTTTGACATTATCAGTGCCATCAGCCCCCTTGAGAGCGGCTTGTTCAGTTTGTAATCCTTTCCAAGATAGCCGTAAAGTTCCGTATAGATGACCATGTATGCGAAACTCTTATTTTTTACTTCGTTTATGCTCAGGTCGACGGGGACATAGAATCTTACTATCCTCCTTGGTATCTCGGCTTCCGAACTGTCCGTATCCCTTAATTTTATTTGTATCTCATTCTTACCTATATTAAGAGGGACAGATGCTTCAAATGCTCCGCTGCCTGATACGGCCAGTTTATTGCCGTATATCCAGACATCTGTCACATCAGGATCCACAGTGCCGCTGAAAACCTGTTCGGTGTCCAGAGTGTACAGGTTGCCGGAAGGAATGAGTGATATCTTCTGCATGACCGTCTTGATCGCGGCGACCTTTTCTGGCGCTGCGGCCGGGGCCGGGGCTTCTTTTGCAGGCGCGGCTGCCGGCGCAAAAACGGGCGCGCTGTAGAAAGTAAGGGAAACAATATTGGAAGCGATGTTCGTCTGGGCGTAATTCTGCAGGTATGCAAGATCGATCTTTACCCCTGAATAATCAAAGCCAAGACCAAAAGTAGTGTTGTTCGTCAGTTGCCCGCCGATCGCGGAGCTCGCCTCTTGATTATAGCCGGCCCTGAGACTCAAATTCGGATGGACCTTCCATTCCGCGCCAAAGTGCATGGGCCAGGGAACATTGTCTCCGCCAAGGAACATATCCTCATCAAGCGCGAATTTTGCATTATACTCCAGCCACTGGAACGCCATCCCTATTTTCGTGATGAACGGCATGTCCTCCGTTTCAAAATCCCCGTAGATCTTTGACCCGCCGATAACGTTTTGGAGGTTCAATCCGTAGGATATCCACTTTTCCGGGGTGTATTTTAATCCAAGGTCAATGTTATAACCCGAGCCGGACCCGTTGACGTCGCCGGTGTATCCTTTAGAGTAATATTTTAATGTCGCGCCGCCGTACATGTTCGGCTCATTTCCTGTGGATGGCCCGATCGATCCAAGCTCTTTTCCGTAGGACAGGACCAGGGCCTGGTTATAGAAATTTGTTGTGCCTGTAGTGCCTCCACCTGAAACATCAATGCCGTTTATTTTTGACGCGACATATCCTATCCCGAAAACACCCGATGTGGTAGGGATGACGCCGCAAAACATCGTATATTGATATTCATTCAGGAAATTTGAGCTCATCGTGGATATCTGCCAGCTTTTCTGGCTTCCGAGACCTGCGGGATTCATGAACATGGCGTTCACGTCATCCGCGACCGCAACAAATGCTTTGCCCATGCCCAGCGGGCGGGCCCCGATTCCGACGGCAATGGGATCGTCATAATAAACGATGCACCAGCAGTTTGCGGAGTACAGGATTAAAAAAGTAGATACCGCTACAAGGAGTTTTTTCACGGTGTTATTGGCGGAAGACCGCGACCTTTACTCGGCCAAGCTCTCTGGTGCTGCCGCCAGCATTTGAAACGATGCTGAGGACATAAACGCCTGTAGGCACCTGTTCATTGAAATAGGTCAGCGCATTCCAGGGGACGGCGTTATCTCCGGCAGAACCGCCGTTCTCTCCCGCGGGGATCGTTTTTTGCCAGATAAGCGCGCCTTTCTGGTTGAACAGATACAGCGATATTGTCGCCGCGGTATTGAGCTTATATTTTATCATTGTCGGACCCGTGGAAGGATTGAACGGATTTGGATCGTTGGACGGAGTACCTATTATATCCACCTGACCCGGAGATTGAACGGTGAATCCGCCGGCCAGAACGCCGATCTTGCCGTAGCCCACGTTCGTGACCAGAACGTTCCTTGGTCCGACAGCGGCATTGTTCAGGTCAAAAGTGCACTCCATGCTCGTTGAACTTTCGATCGTGACCGTTGTCCCGTTAATGGTCGGCTGGCTCGGGCCGGTCAAGCTCGCTGTAGCGTCAGTGGAGATCAAGTAGCCGTTGATCACGACCCTGTATGACGCGTTGTTGTAACCTGCGTGCGGATCGATCTTTTTTACTACGGGAGTTTCTGCCGTGCTGAATGCGCCGGTCCCGTATACCACTCCAATGAACCTGCCTTCAAGCGTAAAACCTGGGCTCGTGGTGATCTGAGGAACGTTATCCCGCAGCTTGCCGATGAGCCTGTAACCGGATGATTCTATGGATGCGCCCCCAAGGTCCATGACTTCGGCGGATATCGCGTAGTTCGCGCTGGTGGCGGCTTGAGCGCCGCAACACCAGAAAAACATCAATAAGATCAATACAGACTTTTTTATTTTTGTCATCAATATTGTTTTTTCATGATATGAATTTATTTGTAAGCACGAATAATTATCACTCCGTTCGCGCCGGCTCCGCCAGTTGCGGTATAGGTAGTGGTATTGGATCTTTGCGCGGAACCTCCCGCTCCGCCGCCTCCGTATAACGAACCGGCTGTTCCTGTAGTGGCAGTATTGGTAGTAGCTATAAATACACTAGGGCTATGTGTGCTGAATAAGGAATTGCCGCCTGCGCCTGAAATACCGGAAGTAGATGACAGACGGTATCCCGCTCCGCCGGCGCCGCCCGGAATATTTATATCGCCAGTTGCTCCCGCTGTACCTCCTGCGCCGCCTGCGGCAGTTAAGGTAGTAGTTCCAGAGGCCATATTTGTACCTCCGCTGCCTCCATTTGCGGTAATAGCGGAAGCATTGAATTGAGTCGGGTTTCCTGCAGTGCCTACGGCAGTGCTGCCTCCTGCGCCGCCAGTTCCTACTGAGAAAGTATATGTAGTGCCCGGGCTGGTCGCGATACGCTTTATTGTGCATGCTCCGCCGCCTCCGCCTCCACCCACAGCTCCAGAGGGATTGGCACCAGTAGTACCGCCGGAACCGCCGCCGCCACCACCGATCAAAATAACTTCAATATCAGTTACGCCGGCGGGAACAGTAAACGGGCTTGTGCTTGCCGTTGTTAATACTGCGATTCCGGAGAGAACCCCGAGATTTGTTAGGTTCGCTCCGCTGCCGGCAAAAGCAGTTGCGGTCACGGTTCCTATAAAATTCGCGTCGCCGCTTACGCCAAGAGTCGTGCTGAATGTACTGTATGTTCCGATAGATAATTTATTTTTAAAGGCGCAATAGGAATCGCCAACGGAGAGGGAAGGATTGTCCGGATCCGCGGTTGCTCCGGAACCTCCGCCGATGTGAAATGAGGGGTCGCCTGTGCGCGCGCTCGCCGCCCTTGCTTCAAGTCTGATATTCCGCTGGCCTGATGTCACATCGGCGGTCTTGAAAATAAAATCGATCAGGGTGGTGGTAGGATCTGTCGATTCGTATATCGCGCCGTTTTCACCGTTCCTGTTGCGCAGGCGCAAGATGGATGAACCGTAGACGTCGCCGTCCTGACGCATGACCAATTCTTTGGAAGCGACAATAGTCCCGCCTTCCGTTGTGCCGACCCCGATATTTCCGTATACATCCAGCATCTGCACGGGATTTGTTTTTCCGATCGCCACCTGGGTGGTTACATCAACTGTGCCTATCACGGTCAAGAACCCCTCGACCGACACATCTTTTGTTACGGCAAAAGCCGGAACAGAAACGATGCATATTATTAATATAAAAAATAGTATATTTTTCATTCTGACAAAATTCTTACCGCGAAATTAGTAATATACGATAACGAGTCCCGCAGCTCCGGCCCCGCCTGCTCCGCCATTCTCCTGGCCGCCGCCGCCACCGCCGCCGGGAGGAGTTCCTGCTCTTCCGGCAACGCCCCCTCCAGCGGCATTAGCGCCGGGGCCGCCAGCTCCGCCTGAACCGCCCATCGGGCTTCCGCCTCCTGTGCCGCCGCTGGCTCCATCAGCTGCTTGAGAATTTCCGCCTGTTCCGCCTGTGAGATTAATTGTCCCGCCTGATCCTGCGCCTCCTGCCCCGCCTGTAGTTGTGGCTCCTGTTGAACCGCCGGCACCCGTAAAAGTGGTTCCGCCGGCAAAACTGCTGTTGTTGCCGTTTGCTCCGGCGCCTCCGCCGGTTCCAACTGTTACGGTCACACTAGCACCGCTTACACTTACAAGACCCGCGCTATAACCTCCGCCTCCGCCTCCGCCTCCGGATGTATTATTGCCTGCCGTTACTCCTCCTCCTCCTCCTCCCCAAACCTGAACGTAAACTTTACTTACTCCCGCAGGTCTTGTCCATGTTCCGCTGGATGTAAACACTTGTATGTTTTGCGGGACTCCTGTTCCAGGTACCCAGGCTCTGGTTTCTGACGCTGGGAGGGAAGACGCTTCAAAAGTCACTTTTTTAGTGTTGTCAGCGCCATTCTGGATATATGTGGAAGTATCGGTCATGGTCTTATTTGTCAGGGTCTGTGTTTCCGCGGTCATTGCGAAGGTATCATTGGCGCCGGGATCCGATATGGTAAGCGTTCTTGCGGCAGCAGGGTTGTTCCAAAGAAGCGTGTAATTAGCCGTTGTCTGTTTGAACAGGATATTTGTGTTAAGGTCCAGCTGGCCTTCAATTGTGATATTGCCTGTTACGGCAAAAGCGCCGCATGAAAAAAATAATACAAGAAAAAAACAGGCAAAATTTCTTTTCATGAATATTCGCTCATAATAATTCATTAATACTTATATATCAGCACAGAAACGCTGTTGCCTGATCCTGCCGCGCTTGTTACTGCTATTCCTATCATCTTGCCTGTTTGGAGATTGGAATAACCGTTCACACTGCCGGCAGCCGTAGATGTGCATATCGCGTCGCCGATGTTTATCGCCTGATTGGCAACTGCGTTCGTTATCCTTCCCGAAACGGCTACATATGCCGTGGTTCCTTCAACGGCCTGAACGAAACCAACAACATTTGGATCTTTTGCAGTGGTAGATGTTTTTACCGTATTGGCACTTGTCGTATCAAGGACAACAACATTACCCGCCACGACAGTGCCTGAAAAAGCAAAAGGCACAACAATAAGTCCTGATCCGGAGGTTGAAGTATTTAATCTGGCCGTGTTAGCCGTAACGGTATCTATAGTGACCAGGGCGGTTGTGCTTATGTCGGAACCGGTTATCGTTCCATTAAGGATCGCATCCGATGTGACCGAGCCTGTTGCCATCTTTGCCGCCGTTATCGTGTTAGACGCAATTGCGTCAGAAGTTACTGAACCAGTTGCCATCTTCGCAGCTGTGATGGTGTTAGCCGCGATCGCATCTGAAGTGACTGAACTTGTAGCTATCTTGGCTGCTGTGATGGTGTTAGCAGCAATAGCATCAGAAGTGATTGAACTGGTTGCCATGTTGGCGGCAGTGATGGTGTTATTACCGAGTTTAGCCCCTGTTATCGCATTAGCAGCGATCGCGTCTGAAGTGATTGAACTGGTTGCCATATTAGCGGCAGTGATAGTATTGTTCCCGAGCTTAGCGCCTGTTATCGCGTTAGCGGCAATAGCATCTGAAGTGATTGAACCGGTTGCCATATTAACAGCGGTGATAGTGTTGCCTGCGATCTTGGCATTGGTTACCGAACCGCTGGTCAAGTCACCTGCAACAATGCTGTTGGAGAGGTTCAATTTAGAGTAGGCGATAGCAGCGGATCCGTTAATGTCGACATTGAGTATTGTGCCATCAAGGATGGCGTCTGAAGTGATAGACCCTGTTGCCATATTGGCAGCAGTGATGGTGTTGTTACCGAGCTTAGCGCCTGTAATCGCGTTAGCCGCGATCGCATCTGAAGTGATTGAACCGGTAGCCATGTTTGCAGCGGTGATAGTGTTGTTGCCGATTTTTGTGCCTGTTACCGAGCCGCTGGTCAGATCACCGGCGACGATACTATTGGAGAGGTTCAATTTAGAGTAGGCGATAGCAGCGGATCCGTTAATGTCGACATTGAGTATTGTGCCATCAAGGATGGCGTCTGAAGTGATAGACCCTGTTGCCATATTGGCAGCAGTGATGGTGTTGTTACCGAGCTTAGCGCCTGTAATCGCGTTAGCCGCGATCGCATCTGAAGTGATTGAACCGGTAGCCATGTTTGCAGCGGTGATAGTGTTGTTGCCGATCTTTGTGCCTGTTACCGAGCCACTTGTCAGATCACCGGCGACGATGCTGTTCGATAGGTTCAACTTCGAGTAGGCGATAGCCGCAGATCCGTTTATATCCGCATTGAGTATCGTTCCGTCAAGGATCGCATCTGAAGTTACAGAACCTGTTGCCAGCTTTGATGCGGTTATGGCTCCGTCGCTTACAGTTGCGGCTGTCGAAGCATTTCCAGCCAAGGTTGCATAGTTTGCTGAGACTGCAGAAGTTGCTGAGCCTGCCAAAGCTGCATAATTGGCTGAAGTGGCAGTGCCTGCCAAAGTAGCTGAGCCGGCCAAAGTAGCATAGTTAGCATTTGTAGCGAGATCGGCGTAGGCAGCAGTCGATGCATTTCCAGCCAAGGTTGCATAGTTAGCTGAGACTGCGGACGTTGCTGAGCCAGCCAAAGTTGCATAATTAGCAGAAGTAGCAGCGCCTGCGGAGGTTGCAGTACCTGCTAGGGCTGCGTAGTTAGCAGAAGTAGCAGTGCCTGCCAAAGTAGCTGAGCCGGCCAAAGCAGCATAGTTAGCATTTGTAGCGAGATCTGCAGAAGCAGCAGTAGAAGCATTTCCTGCCAAAGTTGCATAATTGGCGGAAGTTGCAGTCCCTGCAGAAGTAGCAGAGCCAGCTAAGGTTGAGTAGTTTGCAGATGAAGCAGTGACTGCCGAGGTTGCAGTTCCGGCTAAAGTTGCATAGTTAGCAGAAGTTGCATTTCCTATTACCGTTCCACTAAGAGTCCCGCTGAAGGTCTCTGCGGTTACTATTCCTGTTACAGCGAGATTGCCTGTTGCCCTGTCAAAAGAATAGGTTTTTGTGCCGCCGTTGTTATTCAGATAAAAATCTTTATCATCTACCCTGAAGATATATTGCTGGACACCCGCAATAGTATCGAACAATCCAATGCGCATAGGTTTGATGCGTGCGTAACCATAATTATTCCCATCAAAAACGCCTTGAGTATTGGCCCCAACTACAACAATACCTTCCGATGTCGCATTTTCGGGATCGCCGTCAGCCGTAAAAGCACCTAATTTTATCACACTGCTATTTTCATAGTTCCATATCATTGTTCTTCCATATGGGTCGATATTGCCTAATATTATTTTTGCTTTTATTCGATCCGTTTCAGCTGAGATATAGCCTGTTGTGTTGATATTGATGGCCGATGCCAGATCAACTCCTAATATAGTTCCATCAAGGATCGCATCAGAAGTTACAGAGCCGGTTGCCATTTTTGACGCGGTTATTGCTCCGTCACTTACCGTAGCAGCGGTAGAAGCATTTCCTGCCAAGGTTGCATAGTTAGCTGATGTGGCAGTGCCTGCGGAAGTTGCAGTAGCTGCCAATGAAGCATAGTTAGCAGAAACAGCGCTGGTGGCAGTACCAGCTAAAGTTGCATAATTAGCAGAGATAGCAGTTCCTGCTGAAGTTGCAGTACCGGCCAGAGTTGCGTAATTTGCGGAGGCTGCAGAGGTTGATGTGCCTGCTAATATCGCATAATTAGCATTTGTAGCGAGGTCAGCTGAGGCAGCAGTGGATGCATTTCCTGCCAAAGCTGCATAGTTAGCTGAAGTAGCAGTGCCTGCGGAGGTTGCAGTACCCGCTAGAGCCGCATAGTTAGCAGAAGTAGCGGTTCCTGCCGAAGTTGCAGTGCCAGATAAGATCGCATAATTTGCATTAGTAGCAAGATCAGCCGACACTGCGGTCGATGCAGTTCCTGACAGGTTTGCGTAATTTGCGGAAGCAGCTGAAGTTGAGATCCCGGCTAATGTTGCGAAGTTAGCTGATGTGGCAGTTCCTGCAGAAGTTGCTGTACCGGCCAGAGTTGCGTAATTTGCGGAGGCTGCAGAGGTTGATGTGCCTGCTAATATCGCATAGTTAGCATTCGTAGCGAGGTCAGCTGAGGCAGCGGTAGAAGCATTTCCAGCCAAGGTTGCATAATTGGCAGAAGAAGCAGTGCCTGCGGAGGTTGCAGTACCCGCTAGAGCCGCATAGTTAGCAGAAGTAGCGGTTCCTGCCGAAGTAGCAGTGCCAGATAAGATCGCATAATTTGCATTAGTAGCAAGATCAGCCGACACTGCGGTCGATGCAGTTCCTGACAGGTTTGCGTAATTTGCGGAAGCAGCTGAAGTTGATATCCCGGCTAATGTTGCGAAATTAGCTGATGTGGCAGTTCCTGCAGAAGTTGCTGTACCTGCTAGAGCTGCATAATTAGCGGAAGAAGCATTGGTAGCATTTGTTGCGTTGGTAGCGTTATTTGCATTGTTAGCCCAATCAACTTTTGGAGAGCCAGAAGATCCACCACCGGAGCCAGCCCAGTTAGTGGCATTAGTCGCATTGGTGGCGTTGGTAGCTGAAGCAGCAAGTATCGCGTAATCAGCAGTAGAAGCACTGGAAGCAGTTCCTGCAGAAGTTGCTGTACCTGCCAGAGTTGCATAATTAGCAGAAGTAGCAGTTCCTGCGGAAGTTGTAGTGCCGGCCAAAATTGCATAGCTGGCATTTATAGCAAGATCGGCGGATGCAGAGGTAGAAGCATTTCCTGCCAGAGTTGCATAATTAGCAGAAGTAGCAGTTCCTGCGGAAGTTGCTGAGCCAGCCAAAGCTGCATAGTTAGCTGAAGTAGCAGTTCCTGCCGAAGTTGCAGTGCCAGATAAGATCGCATAATTTGCATTTGTGGCAAGATCAGCCGAAGCAGCAGTGGAAGCATTTCCTGCTAGAGCTGCATAATTGGCGGATGAAGCAGTGCTTGCAGAAGTAGCTGTGCCGGCTAATGTTGCGAAGTTAGCGCTGGTCGCTGTGATATTTGTGATCGTATTTAGTGAACCATCTATGGTCTTGTTCGTCAGCACTTGAGCATCCGATGTTCCGACAATTCGACCAATCGTTCCATGTGAAATAACCTCAGCTGTATGAGTATTGAATGTAGAAAGATCTGTCTTTAAATCAACTGATGACGCAGTCGCGAAGTAGGAGGGGAGGCTCCCGCCTAATTTGTTCGCGTCTTCGGACGTTCCCATGACCGTTCCGTTAAATGTCCCGCTGAACGATTCGGCTGTCACAACACCAGATGTGTTGATGTTGATATTGGATGCAAGGGAACCGCCCGATATTTTATTTGTTGAGGTATCAACTTTGATCCAGTCAACACCGGATATTTGTGAATTAGATATACCGGAATTTTTACTTCAAGTGAACCATTACCATTCAGATCAACAGTGACATTATCGTACTTATTTGTTGCGGCTTCACCGGTCGGACCAATAAGGCCTTGAATTCCTTGAGGCCCGGCTTCACCAGTTAAGCCTATAGGACCTTGGGGACCAATAGCTCCAGTCTCACCAGTTGCACCGATAGGGCCTTGAATTCCTTGAGGCCCGGCTTCACCAGTTAATCCGATAGGACCTTGGGGACCAATAGCGCCAGTTTCACCAGTTGCACCGATAGGACCTTGAATTCCTTGAGGGCCGGCTTCACCGGTTAATCCGATAGGGCCTTGTATACCTTGAGGCCCGGCTTCACCAGTTAATCCGATAGGACCTTGTGGACCAACAGCGCCAGTCTCACCGGTTAGACCGATCGGCCCTTGCATTCCTTGAATGCCTTGGATACCTTGAGGGCCAGCTTCACCGGTTGGGCCTTGTGGGCCTGCTTCGCCCGATGCCCAGATCGGATTTTGAGATGCGCCTTGGGTCTTTAAAAAGTATCCGCTGGTTCCTGCCGTAAGACTTGCCCAATTTGTCCCATTGAAATAAAGAATATCTCCTTGAACCTGGCCGGGAATGTTAAGACCCGCAGCCATCGATGCCGTTCCTGATAAAGGGGTGTAATTTGCCGTGATATTTGAAAGAGCAGAGCCGTTTCCAATGAAGAAGTCTGCTTCAACCGTGCCTCCGTTAGCCAGTATTCCCGACGGCGTGAATAATTGAGATTCTATCGTTGCAGCTCCCAGAACTATAAGACCACCGGGGACCTTTAATCCCAGGGCAACAGGATACGCAGCACCTCCAAACAGGAAGATCAGAATCAGTACGGTAAGTACCATTCTTTTCATTTCAGCACCTTCATTTTATTTGTATGTTGCTTGCTTATATACATTTTAGAATTTATGGATCCAGATCGTGACTGTCCCTCCCGAATCATTGGTCAATGCTATGCCTATGCATGCGCCAACCGTCAAATCGCCGGGTACGGACTGTATTTTGCCGGGCGCTAAGTCTGTTTCAACAGCATCTCCGCGGTGTATCGTACCTGTCGCTTTCGCGTTGGTCACCCTGCCGGAGTATGCGACATATACTGTCTGGCCCGCGGCGGTTGTTGTGTTCATCGCAAAGCCCATCACGCCCTGGTCCGCTTCAACCGTTGTTTCCCTTACCTGATTATCGGCGCTAGGATCATAGGCCACAACATCCCCGGCCGCTATGGCTGAAGCCGCTGTCATTGGAAGTGCAATGGTGCCGCTGCCGGAAGTGGAACTGTCGCTTAAATATGCATTTTTGCCGCTCGGGATAACAACATCCCCGCCGTTAAAGGATTCGGCCGTAACATATCCGCTCGTGCTGATATTGATCGCGCTAGATACGTTTGCCGCCGTTGAAGCAGTCCCTGCCAATGTAGCATAATCAGCGGAAACGGCGGTAGTAGAAGTTCCCGCCAGAGTCGCATAATTTGCTGTTGCTGCATTTGTGGCCGTGACTCCGGTCAGCTTCGATCCATCACCGTAGAATCTGCCGGTTGAGGATTCGATAGAAGCTGAACCGATCTTGACATTTCCGTTGACTGACAACTCATATCCCGCTTCGGGGGTCAAAGTTCCCAAGCCGGTGCTGCCATTCATAACAAGGAACCTTCCGGTATCAGCAGCGCTACCGCCGCTCCCCAAACTGACCTTGAAATCTCCGCCCTTTGTGCCGGGTCCGCCCGAGCCGGTCCCTGTAGTAAAGAGCATGCTTCCTCCCGCCACCCCACCTCCGAGGCCTGCAGTAAAAGAAAACCCGCCGGCGTTTATGCTGCCCGAAGAGGCCGTGAAAGAGAAAGAACCGCCGCCGCCGGACCCGCCTCCGGTGGACATTGATATTCCTCCACCAACGCCGCTGGCCGTAGCGCCGGAAACTGTAAATGTTCCTCCGGTACCTCCGGGAGAAGTATTAGCACCGCCTGTTAGAATTACGCTGCCACCCGCGCCTGATCCTATTGGCCCGCTACCGGCGGTCAATCTAATGGCTTCTCCCGATGTGCCGTCATTGCCGCCCACGACATGCAGGACACCGGTCGGATTTGAAGTCCCGATGCCGACGTTGCCGCCAAAAGTGGCCCCTGCCGAATTAGTCAAAGTTCCCGTCATGATATCGCCGGCCTTAAGGACTGCTGTCGTGGCAACTGTTGAAGTGCCGGACAAAGTTGCATAAGCTGCGGCAGCCGCAGTCGATACCGTGCCAGCTAAATCAGCATAATTAGCTGTGTTAGAATTTCCAGAGCAAGTAGAGGATGTTCCTGATAAAGCAGCGAAATCAGCAGAGGCGGCAGAAGTTGCAGTTCCTGCCAAGGTTGCATAATTAGCAGAAGCGGCAGTAGTAGAAGTTCCTGCCAGGGTCGAATAATTTGCCGTTGCTGCATTTGTTGCCGTTATGCCGGTCAGCGCCGATCCATCGCCGTAATATTTGCCGGTTGAGGATTCAATAGAAGCTGAACCGATCTTGACATTTCCGATGACAGAGAGCCTGATTCCGGCTTCCGGGGTCAATGTTCCTATCCCGACGTTGCCGCCCATAAAAGTAAATTTAGCATTATTTCCACCTTCGGAGAGATTCGTAAAGAACATAGATCCGGGTGTTGGAGAATTGGACAGGATGAAATTAAGATCGCCGGCATTGCCAGCACTGCCGCCTACACCCGTCGTTAATGTTATATTACCCCCTTTTTCATTTTCGCCCGCGGAGGTAGTTCCATTTTGGCCTGTTATGGTTATAGCCGCCCCCGGATTGCCGCTTGGGGCGCTTCCGCCATTTACGCTTAAAATTCCTCTAACATCCAGCTTCGCTCCCGGACTCGTGGTTCCAATGCCGACGTTGCCGCCTGAAACAATAAGTTGATTAGTACCGACTGTTAATCCGCTTGCGGGCAAGGTCAGAGTTCCGGTCATGGTGTCGCCGGCTTTTAGCACATTGTCTGAGGCCGCGCCCGAACAGGCGGACGAAGTTCCACTCAAAGTAGCAAAATCAGCAGAAGAGGCGGTAGTAGCAGTTCCTGCCAAAGACGCGTAATTTGCAGCAGCCGCAGCCGATACCGTTCCAGCTAAATCAGCATAATTAGCTGTGTTAGAATTTCCAGAGCAAGTAGAGGATGTTCCTGATAAAGCAGCGAAATCAGCAGAGGCGGCAGAAGTTGCAGTTCCTGCCAAGGTTGCATAATTAGCAGAAGCGGCAGTAGTAGAAGTTCCTGCCAGGGTCGAATAATTTGCCGTTGCTGCATTTGTTGCCGTTATGCCGGTCAGCGCCGATCCATCGCCGTAATATTTGCCGGTTGAGGATTCAATAGAAGCTGAACCGATATTGACATTTCCGTTTACTGACAATTCGTATCCGGCTTCCGGAGTCATCGTTCCCAATCCGATGCTGCCGTTCATAACGCTGAATCTTCCGTTATCGGCGGCACTGCCACCGCTACCCAAATTGACCCTAAAATCCCCGCCCCTTGTGCCGGGCCCACCCGAGCCAATTCCTGTAGTAAATGTCATTCCCCCTCCCGTACCTCCGCCGCCGAGGCCGGCAGTAAAGGAAAATCCGCCGCCGGCACCGGCCCCTGAAGCAGCCGTGAAAGAGAAAGAACCGTTACCGCCGGATCCTGCTGCGGAGGTCATTGATATACCCCCGCCTCCGCCGCCGATTGAACCGCCGGAAACTGTTATCGCTGCTCCGCCAGCACCGGGAGAAAGAGAACCACCACCATTTATCAGGACACTACCACCCGCGCCTCCTCCTGCTGGTCCAGCACCCGCAATCAATCGAATGGATTCTCCCGATACGCCGTTGTTGTCGCCCACAACATGCAGTTTTCCTGTCGGACTCGTCGTCCCGATGCCGACATCGCCTCCTATGACAACAAGTTGACTGGTGCCGACCAATAAACCGCTGGCGGGCAGAGTCAAAGTTCCGGTCATGGTATCGCCGGCCTTAAGGACTGCTGTCGTGGCAACCGTTGAAGTGCCGGACAAAATTGCGTAATCTGCAAAAGCTGCAGTCGATGCCGTTCCAGCTAAATCAGCATAATTAGCTGTGTTAGAATTTCCAGAGCAAGTAGAGGATGTTCCTGATAAGATCGCGTAAGAAGCTGAGCCTGAACAGGATGACGCAGTTCCACTCAAAGTCGCATAACCCGCATTAGTTGCTGTTCCACTTAAAGTTGCGTATACTGCGGTTGAAGATGTGCCGGATAATACGGCATAATTTGCCGTCGTTGCCGTGACCCCGGTCAGCGCAGATCCGTCGCCGTAATATTTGCCTCCGGCTTCCAGAGTGATGCTTCCAGCCACCTGAAGTTTTTGTAAAGGATTCGTTGTCCCGATGCCGACATTGCCGACCGCATTAGAGCCATTATGCGCTAAAATAACATTACCCGAAGTCCCCCCCGTAATCCCAGATACATAAACAGAACCACCATTTGGCCCGGCACCCCCAAAAAGATACAGGTTGCCTGGAGTGCCGCTGCTAGATCCCGCCTGTACAGTAAGATTTCTACCAGTGGTAGCTTCACCTTGTATGGATATGGTTCTGGCGGCTCCCGAAGATAGCAGGATATTACCGTTAACCTCAAGGCTTGCTCCCGGACTCGTTGTCCCGATGCCGACCTTGCCGCCTGAAACAACCAGTTGACTGGTGCCGACTGTTAAACCGTTTGCGGGCAAAGTCAGCGTTCCTGTCATTGTATCGCCGGCCTTAAGGACTGCTGTGGTGGCAACTGTTGAAGTGCCGGACAAGGTTGCATAATTTGCATTGGCCGCGGTGACATTTGTAATTGTATTGAGCGAGCCGTCTATTGTCTTATTGGTCAGCACTTGAGCATCCGATGTCCCGACTATCTGGCCGGTCGTTCCGTGCGCTATCACTTCACCTGTATGGGTATTGAAGGTGGCAAGGTCAGCCTTAGATTCAACTGATGCCGCTGTTGCAAAGTAGGAGGGGAGGTTACCGCCTAACCTGTTCGTGTCCTCGGAAGTACCCGTGAATGTCCCGCTGAACGCTGTCGCGGTTACAAGTCCTGTTGTGTTGATATTTATATTCGTTGCAAGAGCGCTGTCCGCTATCTTATTCGTGGCCGTGTCAATTTTGCTCCAGTCAACCCCCGATATTTGCGAATTGGATATACCCAAAGCTTTTACCTCAAGTGACTGATTGCCATTCAGATCAACAGTGATATTATCGTACTTATTTGTTGCGGCTTCACCGGTTAATCCGATAGGTCCTTGAGGACCGACAGCACCAGCTTCACCAGTCAAACCGATAGGACCTTGAGGACCGATAGCTCCAGTTTCACCAGTCAAACCGATAGGACCTTGAGGACCGATAGCTCCAGTTTCACCAGTAGGACCAACAGCGCCAGTCTCACCTGTTAAACCAATAGGACCTTGAATGCCTTGAATACCTTGTGGTCCGGCTTCACCAGTTAAGCCTATAGGACCTTGCGAACCGACAGCGCCAGTTTCGCCAGTTGCACCAGTTAGACCTTGAATTCCCTGAATACCTTGTATACCTTGAGGACCTGCTTCACCAGTTAAACCTATAGGACCTTGCGGACCGACAGCGCCAGTTTCGCCAGTTGCACCAGTTAGACCTTGAATTCCCTGAATACCTTGTATACCTTGAGGACCTGCTTCACCAGTTAAACCTATAGGACCTTGCGGACCGACAGCGCCAGTTTCGCCAGTTGCACCAGTTAGACCTTGAATTCCCTGAATACCTTGTATACCTTGAGGACCTGCTTCACCAGTTAAGCCTACAGGACCTTGAGGACCGATAGCTCCGGTTTCTCCTGTTGCACCAGTCAGACCAATAGGACCTTGAATTCCTTGAATACCTTGAAGGCCTTGAATGCCTTGTAAACCTTGAGGCCCAGCTTCGCCAGTCAGACCGATCGGACCTTGAATTCCCTGTAAACCTTGAGGTCCTGCTTCGCCAGTTGGACCTTGCGGGCCTGCTTCGCCCGATGCCGGCGCCCAGATCGGATTTTGAGATGCGCCCTGGGTCTTGAGGAAAAGTCCATTAGTTCCTGCTGTAAGCCTTGTCCATCTTGATCCATTGTAATACAGAACATCACCTTGCGATGCGGCATCTGTTGTTACAACAGTTGAAGATAATCTTGTGTTGCTGATCGTCCCTGATGTGATATTCGTCGCGCTCAGGTTTGTGAGAGAGTTGCTTCCTCCGTCCAAAGTTTTGTTGGTCAATGTTTGCGCGTCCGTTGTAGTTACGACCACGTTCGTATCGATCGTTAAAGTTCCTGTCGCTGTTATCGGGCCTCCAAGCAATCCTACACTTGTGTTGACCTGGGTGACAGTGCCTCCGCCCCCTCCGCCTCCTGTTGCAGATATTTCGATCGTTTGACCGCTTTGAGAGAGAGAGACATTCGTTCCGCCTTTAAGGATTACAGTTCCAGTTAAAACAGTCGCGCCGGATGAGGATATTCCTGTAACAGAGACCGGAAATATTGAAGAGGCGAGTTTTCCAGTGCCGTCGGTAAACGGAATTATGTCGGCTCCCGACGCTTCTATCGATTTTCCAGCGACTGTTGTTGAATCGTCCGCCTGAAGCGCCCTGTACGCGTGCGCCGCGCTCGCTATCTGGACCCTTGGCGTCATTTCGCCGTCCGATCCGATCTCAACACCCAACCATCTGTTCGAGCCGTTAAAAGCATTGGACTGGAAAAAAATTGCCGCGCTGAATATGCCGTTGCTGTCCGGAGTAAGAGCTTCCGTGGATGTGCCGTTCGTGACTGGAACGCCGCCGCTTGCCTGGCTGTATAACCTGAATGTGAAGCTTTGGGAAGTTGTTACGGGATTGCCGCTTGAATCCGTCAGCCGTCCCTCATAACCAATTATTTGCGGTATTGCCGCATAACACACCCCTGCGAAGAGTGATAATATGAACAGTAAAAAGATAAATTTCTTGAACATACAATACCCTCCCGCTTAATTTTCTAAGGGTTTCTGTTCTGTTACGATATTTACATTAATATATAGATGACATTTGGTAATAAAACAATATTATTTTACCGCTTTCATTTTTACGCGTCAAGCAGGCATTTATTAGTATTTATTGAACTTAAGAAGCGGGATATTCAATGTTTACTGGAGGGGAAATTTAAGAAAACACACTTTACGCTAAAGAAGGATTATTCCAGCTTTGCGTCTTTTACTTCAATGTCCCATGAACCCTTATCTGTGACAAGAAGGAACTGTATCTTAAAGAGTTTCTTTATTTTCCCTTCAAGGGGAACGGATATGGTCGCATATTCATCATCTTTAAGCGTGAACGAGGTTTTTGTCACGGACGGGGTATAGTCGTCATCCTTTTCATCATAAACCTGAACAACGGGGAAGCACCACTGCCCCTGTTTGATCAGTTTGCCCCTGATGGCGAAAGTGAAGTATTTCGGGTTGGAAACGTCTTTGTCTATTTTTTCAAAATAAACGCCGGGATCCGTCGCGTCATTCGCAAATATCCTTATGAGGTTCTCCTTGTATTCGTATTCGCAGTTGTTGAAAGCGCCTGAAGATTTTGCGGCATAGAGGATATTATCCTTTGAGGCCTGATCATCGTTCTTTGTTGCCTGATCGTCGTTCGCGGGTTGGACGAACCCGCAGGCCAGGACCACAAGCAGTAATGCTACGGAGATTTTTAATGAACGCATATATTCCTCTGTGTATTTATCGTAACATTTTACCGGAAAATTCACTAAATTTCAACATTGTAAACCGCTTCAAATGGGGGAGGATATCTCCTGATTACGCCCTTTTCTCTTCGATACGCCTATTAATATGGTTTATGTCCGGGAAACTTTAGGCAGAAGGACCCTGAAAATAGTCCCTTTGCCGTATTCCGACTCCACTTCAATGCTTCCTTTGTGCGCTTCGACAAATGACTTTGAGATATAAAGGCCCAGCCCGGTCCCCTTGTAACCCGGAACGTGTTTCGTGAATTTATTGAATATCGTGTCCAGGTTTTCTTTTTTGATGCCGATCCCCGTATCTTTAACATCCATTTCAATATTATCGCCCGAACTTTTGATGCTGATATTGATCGATCCTTTTTCAGGGGTGTATTTTATGGAGTTGTCTATCAGATTAAATATTATCTGCTTCAATTTCTGGGGGTCCGCATAAATCGTCATAGTGGGGTCGTCTATCTTTGTGGTTATCTTTATTTTCTTCTTTTCGGCCTCCGGCCTTATCGACAGGATCACTTCTTCGATCAGGTTGAAAAGAGGGGAGATCTCAGGGTAGACCTCGATCTTGCCGGATTCGATCTTTGAAAGCTCGATAAGATTGTTGGTCAAGCGGAGCATATCCTGCCCGCTTTTTTCGATGATGTTCATTAGTTTGAGCTGGCTTTCGTTAAGCTTGGATATTCCGTGCGCCTTGAAAATGTCCATGCCGCTGATGATCGCGGTAATGGGCTCTTTTAGTTCGTGATTTATTATGCCGATCAATTCGTTTTTCATTTGATTGATCTTGATCTGTTCTTCGTTGCTTTTTTGCAGTTCAATGGCCTTCAAAGTCGCTTTTTTTTCCGCTTCTTTCAGCTCCTTGTTCATCCTCGCAAGCAGAACGTTATTGACGACGACCTCATTGGTTTCTTTGGAGGCAAGATAATCCAGCAGCGCCACGAGCAGTATGATCACTATCATGATGTCGAGCACAATGGTCGGAAGATCGCTTATGAAAAAGGTCGTTATGAGCAGCGCGATGATCGAAGCGGAGATCACAAAGAACTCTATGCCGAAGCATTGTTGGATCCGCTTTTCGCAATATTCGCAGCGCTTGAATGGTTTTAAACCCGTGAGATTTACAAGTATGCAATTAAAAGCGTGATTATTATTATTTGCCATTTTAGCGCTCCTTAGATAGACCTTCTGCCTGCCTGCCGGTAGGCAGGGGATACCTTGCCTCGATCGTCGCCGTCATCCCGCCTCTGGCGTTGAAATTCCCCGTAACGGCCGCCCACTTCGGCTTGCAGGCTTTAACGACATCGTTAAGGATCCTGTTCACGATGTTCTCATAGAAGATCCCCAGGACCCGATATCCGATAATGTAATACTTAAGAGATTTAAGCTCAATGCAAAATTTATCCGGCATATATTTTATAATGATCGTTCCGAAATCAGGCAATCCGGTCTTAGGGCAGACCGATGTATATTCGGGGATATTTATCGTGATCTCATAGCCCTTGTGCATATTCGGGATGCATTCGATCTTCGGGAGACTGGTCTCGATCCCGGATACGGAGTGTTTCTTTGTGTATCTGTTCATTTGCAAAGACATTATAGCATACGGATAAAAAATATTTTGCAAAAACATCAAAATGCTGTAAAATAAAAAAGATCATGCAGGAAAAAAACGGCAAAAAACTGAAAAGGGAAAAGTGCAAATATTTAAAAGGTAAAAAAATACTTCCTCCGCCTATCAGAAAAGATGATTCTCTCTCCGACTTGATCGACCGTCACATGCTTGCTTATAACGGGGGCCGTATACGGGCCGCCTGCCATCTCCTGAAAGAAAAAATGATGAAACCCGATGTTACGGTTTGCATGACACTCGCGGGAGCTTTGACCCCTGCGGGACTTGGCGCGTCAAGCTTGATACCGCTCATCAAGGAGGGTTTTGTGGATTGGATCATCGCGACGGGCGCCAATATTTATCATGACATGCACTTTGCTTTCAATATGGACCTGAGGCAGGGCTCCCACATGATGAACGATACGGAACTCAGGAAAAGCGGGGTCGTGCGCATTTATGACATTGTCCTTGATAATAACGTCCTGCTTAAGACCGATGCCATTTTAAGGCATATGCTTGCGAGACCCGAGTTCCAGAAAGAAATGGGGACATGCGAGTTCTATTACAAGCTCGGGAAACTTCTTTATGAAAAAGAGAGGGCATCGGGGCTGAAAGACGCAAGCGTTCTCTCGGCTTGCTACCAGAACGATGTCCCTGTGTTCACGTCCAGTCCAGGGGATTCCACCATAGGCATGGATATCGCCAGCATGGAGCTGATATCGAAGAAATTCAGGTTGAGGATAAACCCGAGCATTGACGTGAACGAATCGACATCTATAGTTTATGCGGCAAAGGCAAAAGGCGGGAAAACGGGGGTCATCATTTGCGGAGGGGGGTCCCCGAAGAACTTTCTTCTTCAGACCGAACCGCAGATACAGGAAGTCCTGATGATACCGGATGTAGGGCAGGACTACTTTTTGCAAATAACGGATGCGCGTCCCGATACCGGAGGACTTTCCGGCGCAACGCCGTCAGAAGCTGTGAGCTGGGGCAAAGTGGATCCCGACAACATTGGTGATGCGGTCATTGTCTACAGCGACGCTACCATAGTGCTTCCGCTGGTGACCTCTTATCTTTTGCAGAACGTAAAGCCGAGGAAGTTGAAAAGACTGTACAAAGAAAAAGGGGAGAGTCTCGATCTGCTCAAAAAAGCATTCCATAAGCACAATACTTATTTTAAGGAGATAAATGCCATCCTCGACAAAAATGCCTAAGAACCTGAAGGTGCTGGCGAAAAAATACGGAACGCCCTTGCTTGTGATAGACCATGCAAGGATCAGGGATAAATACGCCCAATTCAGAAAACATCTGCCGAGGATAGGCGTGTATTACGCCATAAAAGCAAATCCGGAACCGGATATAATCAAGACACTTCACGCCCTTAACAGCGGATTTGATGTCGCGAGCCAGGAAGAATTCGAGATGGTCATGGCCGCCGTGCCAAGGTCCGTGCTGAAAAAGAAGATCGATTTTGTTTACAACGACGTCATCCTCGCGAACACCATAAAGCCTGTCGAGACGCTGAAGAAGATGATCCCGTACAGGACTTTGATGACCTTTGACAACCTCGATGAGTTGAAGAAGATAAAAAAGTATTGTCCCAATGCCGGGCTTATCATCAGGCTGAGAGTCCCGAACATTGGTTCCGTTGTCGAGCTCTCTTCCAAATTCGGCATCGAGCCGTCCCAGGCCATGCCTCTTATAGACGCTGCGATAGGGATGGGCGTGGACGTGGAGGGGATCAGCTTCCACGTTGGGAGCCAGTGTCTGAACATTGAAAATTACATGAATGCCTTTAATGCCGCCTCTGAACTCCTCAGATCCGCAAGAAGCAAAGGATATAATGTGAGGCTGATAAACATCGGCGGAGGTTTTCCGGCGAATTATGAGGGAGTGGACGTGTCGTTCCCCGCGTTCGCAAAAAAACTTTCGCAGGAGATCGACAGGCTTTTCTCGAAAGAGATCGAGATTGTGGCCGAGCCGGGCCGGTACCTTGTGGCGGAGTCGGCAAAACTGGTCGTAAAGATCATCGGCAAAGCTTACAGGGACGGCAAGACGTTCTATTACATCAATGACGGAGTATATAATACTCTGTCAGGCGTTATTTTTGACCACTGCGTATACCATTTCCACGCTTTTAAGGGAGGCAAGGCATCGACAAGCGCCGTGGTCGGGCCGACCTGCGACGCGCTTGACACCGTTTCATTGAGCGAGAACCTGCCGGACATGGAGATCGGCGACCTATTATATGTAAATGACATCGGAGCCTACAGCAGCGCGTCGGCGACGAACTTCAATGGTTTTGCAAAGGCGAAGATAGTCCATATCAACAAATAAAAAAGGAGTGATGATAAAATGAAGAACGGTCAATTTAACGGAAAAATCCTTGTTATCGGATGCGGCTCGGTCGCACAGTGCGCCATTCCCCTGATACCAAGGATCCTCGGAGTTCCCCATCAGAACATAAGCATAATCGATTTCGTTGATAACAGGCACCGCATAAGAGATTCGTTAAAGATGGGCATGTCGTACGATGTGGACAGGATAACGCCGGAAAATTACTCCGTACTCTTAAAAAAATATGTCGGCCCGGGAGACCTTATCATAGACCTTGCCTGGAACATCGAGACGAAAACGATGCTGCAGTGGTGCAGGAAGAACGGGGTCCTGTACGTTAACACATCCGTTGAAGAATGGGACCCGTATAAAGACAAAGAGAGGAAAGATCCGACCAGATACACGCTTTACTTCAGGCAGATGCAGATTAAGGAAATGATAAATAGGTGGGGGGACAACGAGGGCCCGACCGCGATAGTGGACCACGGGGCCAACCCCGGCCTTGTATCGCATTTCACCAAGTACGCGCTGATCGACATCGCCAAAAAGATAATCAAGGAAAAGCCGGGCGATAAGAGACGCGCGTCATTGGAAGCGGCTATCAGCAATAAAGATTTTCCGATGCTCGGCATGCTGACGGGGACCAAGGTGATCCATATTTCGGAACGCGACACGCAGGTGACCAACAGACCGAAGGAAGTGAACGAGTTCGTCAATACATGGAGCATCGAAGGATTCTATGAAGAAGGAGTTGCTCCCGCCGAGCTCGGATGGGGAACGCACGAGCGCTGGATACCCGTTGACGCGCACTTTCACAAGACCGGTCCCAGGAACCAGATATGCCTTGAGAGCATGGGAATGAAGACGTGGGTAAGATCGTGGGTGCCCTGCGGGGAAATAACGGGAATGGTCATAAGGCACGGGGAGGCTTTCAGCATTTCCGACAGGCTCACGTTATGGAAGGACGGGGAAGCAGTTTACAGGCCTACGGTTCACTACGCGTATTGTCCAAGCGACAGCGCCATTAACTCTCTGCATGAGCTCGAAATGAGGGATTTCAAGATGCAGGGAAAGCAGAGGATAATGTCGGATGAGATAATCGACGGACGGGATGAACTCGGCGTGCTTCTTATGGGGCATGATTTTAAATCCTGGTGGACCGGAAGCCTGCTTGATATCCACACCACAAGGAAACTGGTCCCGCACCAGCAGGCGACGGTCCTTCAGGTGGCTGTCTCCGCCGTTGCTGCGGCAAAGTGGATGATACAGAACCCGAGAAAAGGCTTCAACCTGCCCGATGACATAGATCACGAGTTCATTCTTAATGTCAGCATGCCGTACATAAAGCCGTTCGTTTCACAGCCCGTTGACTGGACGCCGCTTAAGAACATGAATAAAAGATTCGTGTTCTTCGACCATAAGAAGTTCAAGAATGACGATGTCTGGCAGTTCGTGACCTTCATGGTCGACCGGGAAAAGGCGGCTCTGGCCAGGAAGAAGACAGTACAGCGAAAAAAACCTAAACTCATGGCCTCAAAGCGCTCAAAGAACGGCCTGTTAAAAAAGATGTCCCACAAAGGGCAGGGGGCTCAATTAGAGGCCCGGGTTTAGCAGGCGTTTTTACTTATGATTGCAGGTTTATGTAACTTCTAGATAACGACCTTCGGATACATATACGCGCTGATAATCGATATGACGAATGTGGTGAACAGGAGAACCGCGATATCCAGGGGAAGCATGGACATGTTCCCTGTTACCAGAAGAGCGCGAAGCCCGTCCACCATGTAGCTTAGCGGATTCGCGTATGCGAAGATCTGAAGCCACCTGGGCATGATGCTTATCGGGTATATCGCGTTCGAGGCGAAGAAGAGTGGAAGCGTTATTACCTGGCCTATCCCCATGAACCGCTCCCTTGTTTTCACTATCGAAGCGATGATCATCGAGAGCCCCGTGAAGAAGCCGGCGCCTAGCATCGTGATGATGACGACCCCTAGGATTGGGAAGGGCGTCAGATTGAGATGGACCTGCAGGAGTTCGGCAAAAAGGAAAACGATCACCACCTGGCTTAACCCGCGTATGCCTGCCGAGATCATCTTTCCCAGTACAAGCGCGAGGCGCGGTGTGGGGGTAACAAGCATCTTCTGGAGCAGTCCCATATCGCGCTCCCATATGATCGCTATCCCGTAGAAGATCGCAACGAACGTTACCGATTGTGTGAGTATGCCCGGAGTTATGAACTGGAGGTAAGTATATCCTTCGGTAGGTATCGCCCTTACCTTGCTCATCGCCTCTCCAAAAATGCCCAGCCAGAGTATCGGCTGCACTGCGCGCGTGATGAGCTCGGTCGGATCGTGGATGAGCTTTCGCACTTCCATTTCAACTATTACGCTCGATTTCATGAATATCTGTAAAAAATATCTCATCATACTTCTATCCTAATCGTTGTTGATTTCTCCTCGACCTGCGTATCTCGCGAAAGCTGCTCACGTCGTTCTGTAAATTACCCGTGAAAAAGATGAATGCATCCTCAAGATCCGCGTCTTTCTTGCCGGTCATCTCTTTCAACTCACGCACGCTGCCGATCACCGCGATCTTGCCGGCATCCATGATGGCGACACGGTCGCTTACTTCTTCGGCTTCCTCCATGTTGTGAGTTGAAAAGAATATCGTCGTTGAGAATTTGTCGCGAAGCTCAAGGAGATGTTCCCAGACATTCTGTTTTGCGACCGGATCGAGCCCCGATGTAGGTTCATCCAGAAAAAGGACGCGTGGACGGTGAAGCATCGCCTGTCCGATCTCAAGCTTTCTGATCATTCCTCCCGAGAACTCTCTGACGAGCGAGTTGGTTGACTTTTCAAGCCGCAGGAAGGCAAGTGTTTGTTTTACGCGCTCGCCGCATTCACGGAAAGGGATATCATATAACTTTGCCATAAGCATCAGGTTTTCATATGCGCTAAGCGAGCCGTCAACGGAGATAAGCTGGGGTACGTATCCGATGATCCTGCGCACCTCGGCCGGATCACGGACAACGTTGTGCCCGTCGATGACCGCCTTGCCTTCAGTGGGTGCGAGAAGGGTAATGAGCATCTTTATCGTGGTCGTCTTGCCCGCCCCGTTCGGACCGAGGAATGCGAAGATCTCTCCCTTTTGTACGCTGAAAGATATCGAGTTGACAGCGGTAAAATGCTTGAACCGCTTGGTCAGGTTTTCAACGGTGACGATATTCATGTTCGGCCATTATACTGACGCCCGGCCACATTCTCAAATTCGGGGGCATCATTGACAATTCACCTCACATATAATAAGATTGATGTATCAATAGTTGATTATACATATATATATCGGAGGTGTCCATGTCATATTATTTTCTTCTTGAGAAATTCTTCAGGCTGAAAAAAGCCCTGAACATGAGGGCTGTTCATGAGCTTAAAGATCTGGGCATACATCCGAAACAGGCGTCAATACTCTACTGCATAAACAAATTCGGGCCGATGTCGTCCGCAAAGCTGGCGGTGCATACTCTCAGCGATCCGGCAGCCATAACACGATCGCTGGACTTACTGGTGGTCAGCGGTCTGGTGGAGAAAAAAGATTCATCGAATGACCGCCGCGCATGGGAGCTCCATCTTACTTCGAAAGGCGAAAAAATGGCCAGGGAGATCGGTCATAAGCAGGAGATGCTCGCCACCGAGATATTCAGCAAGTTGTCTGCCAAAGACAGGGCGGCTTTTTCAGGCCTGCTGGATATGGTCGCTGATGTCGTTGAGGAAAAGCCTTAAATAGAAAAGGAGAGATAAGATGGATGAAAATAAACCGGAGCATCACAATAAACCATGGCATAAGAGGGAAAGAGTAAAGTGGTTTGCGGCAGCACTTATAGTGCTTGTATTGATAGGATTTGTCGCCTGGTGGGTCCTTTTCAGGTCATATGTATCAACAAATGATTCAAGAATTGCCATGAATATCATAAGGGTGTCGCCGGTCGGGGTTGGCGGGACCATCGAAAAAGTCATGGCGGAAGAGGGAGATGCTGTAAAGGAAGGGCAGGTGATCGCTGAAATAGACCACAGAGTGCCTGAAGCGAATTACCAGAAAGCGAAAGCTAAATTCGAGCTAGCAAACGCTGAGCTTAAACGCCTAAAAGGTCTTTACGGCAAAAATTTCGCCTCAAAAAGAGATCTCGACAATGCCAAAATGAACTATGATATCGCGGAAGCCGAACTCAGACTGACGGAAGTGAACCTTCAGAACACGTACCTGAAAAGCCCTATGGACGGGATCGTCATACAAAAGCTCGCGTTTCCGGGCAATTTACTCGAGCCCGATCAGGTTGCGGTAATAATAGCCGATGTTGACCATGCCTGGGTCAGCGCTAACATAGAAGAGACCCGTATCGCGCAGGTGAAACCCGGCCAGTTCGTAACGATACACATTGATGAAGGCGGGACGCTGACAGGAAGGGTGCAGGAGATAACATCCGCTACCGCGTCGCAGTTCTCGCTTCTCCCGACCGAGAACGCGTCTGGCAATTTCACAAAAGTCGTTCAGAAGATCCCGATAAAGATAGCACTTGATCCTCACCCTGGCATAAGGACCCTTCGAGCGGGCCAGTCGGTTACAATAAAGATCAGGGTCAGGTAAAATGACCCGGAAGCCTTTATCTCCGGACCCGAATTATAAATGGAGCGTCCTGATCATAGTCATGATCGGCATGGTAATGGCGATGCTTGATTCAAGCATCGTGAACGTTTCGATCCCGAAGATAATGGCTGATTTCGGTTCCAGCGTCGCGGACATCGAATGGGTCGTTACCGCGTACATGCTCGGGTTCGCCGTCCTCATGCCTCTTACCGCCTGGTTCAGGGACAGGGTAGGGCACAAACTCCTTTACTCGATGAGCCTTATCGTATTCACCGTGGGATCCCTTTTGTGCGGGCTTGCATGGAACCTTCCCTCGCTTATCGCGGCAAGGGTCATACAATCGTTCGGCGGAGGAGCCATGAATCCCACGGGCATGGCCATGATCGCCGAAGCGTTCGATGCAAGGGAGCGGGGAAAGGCCATGGGATATTTCGGGGTGGCGATAGTTCTCGGACCCGCGCTCGGACCCACACTGGGAGGATTCCTTACCGAGGTGTTCGGCTGGAGGTCCGTTTTTCTGGTGAATCTCCCCATAGGGATCATCAACATGATTATGGCAATGGAAATGCTGGTCCCGGACAGGCCCGGGCCCGAATCGCATAAGCCTTTTGACATGTGGGGTTTTGTTTTTCTTACCATCTTCCTTATCTCTTTTCTTCTCGGGATGTCCAGGGGAGAGACGGAAGGCTGGACTTCTAGATATATAATGATCTGCGCGGCGCTTGCGGCGATCAGTTTTTCAAGTTTTATCATCACGGAAACTCTTGTCCGCGACAGGATAATGGACCTTGGTCTGTTCAGGCATCCTGTATTCAGCGTTGCCATGCTTATTTCCGCCATCAGGAGTGTCGCACTTTTTGGAGGAGTATTCCTTTTACCTTTATTTCTTCAACAGTTAAAAGGTCTGTCCGCGGTCCAGAGCGGCCTCATCCTTATGCCGGGCACGCTGGTGATGGCGCTGGTAATGCCTGTTGTTGGATTTATTACCGGCAAGGTAAGTCCTCGTTTTTTGGCAATGGTTGGACTAACTATACTTGCTTACTCAATGTTCATGTACAAGGATATCAGTATTTATATGAGCAACTGGGATATTGTTTTTCCAACGATGGTAAGGGGTGTGGGTATGTGCCTTCTTATGGCGCCGATAATGACGCTGGCACTGAATTCGATCCCGCGTCATAAGGCGGGGATGGCTTCATCCATGATGAGCATCATCCAGCAGGTCGGGGGCGCGATCGGGATAGCGCTGCTGTCCACCGTCCTTGATAACAGGACCAAATTCCACACGAACAATATGGGGCCGATGATACAGTCCGGCACCCGAAATTCATCGAGACGATAAATGCGATAGCTTCCCGGGCCCATGTTATCGGCATGACGAATTTAAATTCGGTCCTGGCCGCGAAAACAGCCGTGATGAAATATTTTTATATGGCGATGATGGGATATGGATTCCAGGATGCTTTTGTTTTCGCTACCGGGCTCATAGTTCTGTCGCTGATCCCAACACTGCTTCTTCCTAACAAGAACGTGATACATCACTCGCAGGATAGCGTCATAATGGAGTAAGCTGGTTTTGGATTATTTACGCTTCTTTTACAAGTTTTCCGCCAGTACTTCGTAATAAGCCTGAGGGTGTTTACAGGCAGGGCATTGTTTGGGCGCTTCTTCTCCTTCATATATATAGCCGCAGTTGATGCAGTGCCATTTTACAGTTTTCTTTTTCTTGAAAACTTCGCCGTTCGCGATATTGCTGATAAGTTTCCTGTATCTTGACTCGTGGAATTTCTCGACCTTGGCGACCTGGTCGAAAGTGTTCGCGATGTCTGAAAAGCCTTCATCACGGGCGATCCTGCTGAAATCCGAATAAAGGGTCGTCCATTCCAGGTTTTCTCCGGCAGCCGCTTCTTCCAGATTGGACTTTGTGTCTTTGATCATTCCCGCGGGATAACTGGCTGTGATCTCTAAGTCCCCTCCCTCCAGGGCTTTAAAGAATAGCTTGGCATGTTCCTTTTCGTTCTCGGCCGTCTCGGTAAAGATATTGGCGATCTGCTCAAAACCTTCTTTCCTTGCCGCGCTCGCGAAATAGGTGTAACGGTTGCGCGCCTGCGATTCCCCCGCGAACGCCTTTAAAAGATTCTGCTCTGTCTTGGTTCCTTTCAGTGATTTTCCCATATAATTCCCTCCTTATTTCCGGATATTCAGACAATGATCTTGGAAGCCTTCTGTTTATCAATAATTTCTAAAAGGCCCGCGTCAGGTTTATTTGATCCGTCACCAGGGACCTGGCTCCACTCCGCGCCCTCTTTCTTTGTGTCGAGGTTCCGGTTCTCTTGTCCAGCAATATCTTTTTGAGCGAGCCTAAAAGACCAGGTTCCAAGCTTGTTTCCGACCCTATTAATAATGGTCATCTAACTCACCCCCGAATCATTCCGGTCATTATTTTATAGTAATTCCAAAAAAAAGCAAACTCACCGAAACTTACTCTTCCTAAAAGATATAAGCCCGTCAGAAAGTCGACTTTTCTAATGACATTCTAAGCTTTCTTTAATGGCGTTTTAATCCGGCCGTGATAACATTCTGCGCGGGAAGATCAAATATAAGAACCGAGGAGGTGATACAAGTGAAAAAGAGTTTTACAGCATTATTCATGTTGCTATTGGTCCTAGGCTGTTTCTCGGCAAATGTCGTTTTTGCAGATCAGGTAGCGGTGAGTCAGGAAGCTCAAAAGGTAAAACAGGACAGAAAGCAGTTAAAACAGGATAAGAAAGCCCTCAAAGCAGCCAAAAAGGCGGCCAGAAAGGCAAAACGTGCGGCAAGGAAGCAGCAAAAGCAGGGAACAAGCGAGGCCACACCGGCTCCGGTCCAAACAAATCAGTGATCACTGAAACATAAATATAAAGCCGAGGGGACTTAAACCCTTCGGCTTTTGTTTGTAAAACCCCAATAGGAACGGATGGTGGGTTAGTCTGCGTATCAAGGATCCGAAATAATTTAATTTCCAATTCACAATTTACAATTTGACATTTATTATTGGAAATTGGTCATTACCCGAAGGGTTGGCTCCCCCTAGTAGACATGTTCAGGAACCGACTTATTAAGGTTGAGCTTAGCCTTCAATACATTAAATCTATTTATTCTTGTCTTAGAATTGAACCCGTAATTGTTTAACTAATGTGGTTTTGGCGAACTGAGAAAATCAAACAGAAATTTAAGAGCAACTCCAAGAACTACAAGAAAAATGGCCCAAAGAGCATCCCCCCATTGTTTGAGTCTAGAAAAGACCGCATTTCTATCAACTTCTTGGATTAGTTTTTTTATTTCATTTTTTATATTTTCATCCTTTTTTACCATAGAACAAAAGAGATCGCAAAATAATTTATCTAGTTTTTTTGAATCCTTTGACGCTTCTTCCAATGCAAGAGCAATTTGTTCTGGTTTTAATCTATTTTCAAGTACCGTTACGCGGTCTTTTATGCTTGGTTTATCAACATTACCTGCCATATTATTGTCCTTTTAATTTACCTATCGCATTGTCGACTGCTAGAAAAAAATCATCAATCTTCTTATTTCCCGCACTATATCCTAAACTAAATTCGTCTTCAGGAAATTCAATTGATATTTCGGCTCTTTTTTCTCCGTTTTCCACATTAAGAGATCTTTTAACGCCCCCAATTATATCTCTTAAATAAGTGGAATCAGATTTAATGTCTTGACCAGTATCAGCAATGGTAACTTTAATCAATTTTGCCTTTGTTAGGATATACACAAGAATTCCTTCTGCCCCTTGCGATAAGGTAGCGGGAATAACAAGACATTCTGTCACAGTATCCCCATTAACTATCTTTGTAATAAATTCAGGGAAGGTGGTTTTATCAAGCCGACTAAGTAGGGTGTCATCATCATAACTATATACTTTATCCAATATGATTTGAATTTTATCTGCGCCTTCGGCTAATGGTTGAACTTTGCTTACATTGTCGTCCATATATGTTTTATATTACCTTTTTATAATATTGATGTCAATACTGCCTAGCCCTCATTTGTTGTGCCACTTAGACTTATTCTGTCCCTAATATACCTAAAATTATGTAGATCAGCGTTACCGCAATGGATAGCTCCATTTATACTCATTATAATGAATCGGACTAAACGGTATTTCAAGAATGCTTTGATCAATGATATAATAATAATTGATTTGAAGAAGTAATGATATGACAACACAAAAAAACCAGCAGTTGCGCGATAAACTCGACAGCGTTGACAGCAGGGCAAACCAACCACGGCCAACTCAAGGACAAGCTAAGATGCTTCGCTATATAGAAGACCTTATCCGAAATAAACAATTTAAGCGACTGATTAAAAGGTTAAGAAACCTGAGCAAACTTCGCACTATGCCTAAAGGTAACTATTATGACTGGACTCTTGAAGAACAAAAAAAACATGATGGGATAAACAATGAGCTTCATTCAATCGCTCAAGGATATGAGGCTTTGCGTAAAAGATGCAAAAAGGTCTTGAGGAAAAAAGATTCTGTTGTGAGAGAAAAAATTGCGTCTGATTACGGGTTAGATAATGATTTAATAAACCACGCCTTGGCCTTACTTGGAAAGAATGAGGAAACCATAAAATGGTCAAAAAAGGAAATTGATCCTGATATGTGCAAATTGATTGATTTGTATGAAGAAGAAATGAGCCCTCTCAATAAAGGGGAAGAGATTATATATCTAAACCTTGTCCGACAGCTCCTAATTACAGCATATCCCGTTGCTATCGCCATTCACCCAAGAGCCTCAAAAAGAGATGTTTTAGATTATATTGAGAAGCGATGGAAATGGATTGACGCAAAACAATGGATGTTTAACCAAAAAGGTGCACTTAAAATCAAGAAAAGAAAGCATAGCCAAGAAATGATCGATTTTATATGGGCAAATCGTTCTTTGCCAGCAAAGCAAATTGAGAAAAAGCTCAATAAAAAGTTTCCAAATAATGAGCTTGTCTACTACGAAATAAGCAAGATAATCCAAATTGAAAAGCAAAGACGCTTCAAAGACTTAACTGCTACCGAAAAATAACGTGGGTCGGTAACTTCTTATCTAATTATTCTGCAAGCAGGTAACCTTATGGCATAACCATTAAAGGTTGCTTGTTATGCAAGACACAAATAAAGATCAACAAAACAAGAATCTTCAAATAAAGGATTGCTCCTCCGAAGCCCGACGGAATCTTGTCGGCTTCTTTGGGTTGCCTATTACAGACGATAAACAAACGACACATGACATGGACATCAGTAATTTATCTTTTAGTGATGAAGAGATTAAAAGGATTGCTGATGTCCTCGCTATTTTAATTAAAGTCGACCAAAGAATAAAGGGAACAAAAAGGGAGGTGAACATAAATGAAGGAAATATTAAAGCTTGAAAAAGCATTGCGTGAAATTTTTGCAAAGAATTATAAAGAAGAGTTATCTAGACGGGTTAAGAAAGGACTTGAAGAAGCAAAAAAGCGAAAAAATGAAACCAATAATAAGTGAGATACAAATAACGCCGATCAAGGCAAAAGACGGGCTGATTGCTATTGCCAGCTTTGTCTATAACGAGGATTTTTATATGGGGTCAATCGGGATATACACAAGGCCGCAGGCCGGATACCGATTGACCTACCCCACCCGTAAGACCGCTAACGGTAGTTTCAATCTTTTCCATCCGATTAACAAAACCATTGCGGATGAAATTGAGAAAGCAGTAATCAGCAAATTTGAAGAGGTAATGAATCTGTATGATAGACACAATAGTATTAACACTGAGTAAAGATATGTTTTATATAACCGAACCGGATAAATTTACGCCATCGGCTCGCTGGCTTGATGCTAACACAAGCCTATCGGGAAGCCGTGCCTATATCACTTCCAAGCAAAACCCGATAAAAACCGAATTGCTTGACGGCCTTTATAAGCCCCGCCTTACTTTAACCAACCGTTTTAACCATACTGGAAGCTTTGAAGCTTCATTAAAAATCGAGCTATCCTTACCCAAACTTCTATATGGAAATAACTTTGATGAATTGAAAGATTCCGATTTTGAATCGGTCTCAAACAAATTACAGGAACGGCTACAAGAAATGGGCGTTCATGTTTTTAAGCATTTACTTATCAAAGCCCTTGTTTCAGCGGTGCATTATTCAAAAAACATACCGCTTACCGACGGGACAACACCTTATCACTTCATAAAGAAAATTCGAGAAGCCAATATCACTCAAGCCCTCGATGCTAACCAAACCGATTTCCGCAATGATGGCCATAGTTTTAAGTGGCATTGCAATTCTTATGAAGTCGCATTTTATGACAAGATCAAAGACCTTGAATTTTCAAAGAAAAGCACAAAACGGGCAATAGAAAAAGATAATATTATGCAACTGGGGCTTTTTGATGCTTTGCAAAAAAGAAAACCCTTTGAGGTCTTGAGGATGGAAGTAAGGCTAAATAAACGGCAAAAAATAAGCCAGGTTTTCAAAAGGCTTGGGATTGACAGCGAGGTAACCTTTCAAAGTGTTTTTGATTCCAAAAAATCTCAATTAGTCTTATCGTATTATCTTGTCGAAGTCGAGAAGCAAAGGTCAGCCCTATTGGATCGGACATATAACGATCCCCAAACATTATTAGCTGATATTGTCATAAGCAATCCAAAACTGAAAGCAAGACAGGCATTACAGGTGTTTGGATTAAAGCAGGCGTTTGATAAAATCGGGATGCGGGAGCTAAGGAAGATACTTAACAGATTAAGCGATCGATCTTGGTATCGTTTAGTTAATACTATCAAGCAAGTGAAGCTTGCGAAAAAGAATGACACTTTCGGGGTTATCCGCAAACATCTATTATCTTTTGAACCCCTAAAGTTAGCTAATTTTCAAAATGCCATCGAAGATAGAAAGGGCTTGAACAGCGTATGAACAGCGAGAAAAGGCATAATGCCACAGACACAGGGCAAACGAGGCTCACAGGGGCTATTATCACGCATTATAGGCCCTTATGGCGGATTACTGATGATGCCTATGACAGGTATTATCAATCCTTCAGGGATAAGATAGCCGAAATTGATGCGAGGTTAGCACTACTTCAAGATGCCGAAGATAATTACTATATCACTGTAAAATACTTGCTAGATGTGGCTAAACGGGCAAACGATCTATTTGTCCGTTCGGAAGTTGAGGAAAAACGACAGATCATCAAGCTTATACTTCCGAACCTTAGGATGGATGGCAATACTTTGCGATATGAAGCACAAAAACCGTTTGATTTTCTACTCGCTTATGCGGATAGTAAAGGAAAGCTCCCCCGAGAGGACTCGAACCTCTAACCAATCGGTTACAAGAACCTCAAAATTACTTTTGAGCTTGGACTATCTCATCACCCTTATTAACGGTCTAAAGGGGTCGGGCGCTGATGAGGTTTATTGGTTGGGATCCTCACCCTCTAGTCTCTGCACGTTACCGCCTACTTTAAACCCTTCGGCGATCTTCGCTCAGGATTATCCTTAGACAACCTAAGGACTTCCCTGAATTCACCCGATTTTTCAACCCCGGTTACCCGGGGAAGCTGCCACTTGACAGCCGATTGCTCTACCATTGAGCTACAGGGGAGCGCCAATGGATATGGTCATTCTATCAAGAAATGATTATTTGTCTACTTTGAGATAAAGCCCGCATGTAATTCACGGTGACAGTTTGCGCACAACAATTTACACTTATTAAGTTCATTTTTTACTTTTTCCTAACTACGAGTGTAACCTTTTGCTGATATCCCGAAATCCTTCTTCGTGTCATCAAGATGATGGAATTCCAATGCATCAGGGCATTTAGAATATCCGCAGTTCTCGCAAAAGCCACCTTTTAACTCAATTGCTTTTACCCGCAAATTCCTTCTTTTCTTTTTGACCGCTTCTATCAGATACTTGCGTCTGTCCTTATATGTTCTTGTATCTTTATTCATATAATGAAGTATATCAAATTAGCTCAAAGCTTTATAGGGTTCAGATAAACAGGTTGCGAAACTTGTCCAGCCGGGGAGGAATTTTTTTGTTTCTTTAGGTTATGCTCTTGGTCGGATCGTTGAAAATGAGGAATCTTTTCATCGCTTCCTCTTTGGGGTCGCTCAATATATTCGTGCTTTGAGCCATCATCGCCGTATCGAGAAGGTTCTTCGCCTTCTTTGTTTCACCTGATTTTGTCAATTGATCATTTTCGGCGATTATTTCGCTGCTTTTGGTGTCCATCTTATTCTGCACAATCCTGTTTTTTCTCAGGCTGTCACTTACAGCATTATTAAGATTCTGAGCAAGCTTGTTTATGTCTTGTATATCCATTTGATTATACCCCCATCCATACATATATTCGTATCAAGGCAAGGAATTCTTGCATCTATTTTCCAACTTTCAGGATGCTTCTTGAAGAATCCCGGGGTTATTGTTAAACTCTTCTGTGGGAAAGGGACTCTGACCTTTGAAAGGAAATATTTAGTTTGAGAGGATTGTTAGACCGGATATTAAGCGGCGACCTCTTTAAGATAAAGAAATTAAGCGCCATCATTAAGGACAGCGAGAACCCCGATAAAAAGCTGAAGAAAGTACTGGGCGCGTTCGACCTTATCATACTCGGGATCGGCGTGATAATAGGCGCCGGCATTTTCGCAACGGTCGGAACGGCTGCGGCGGGGGATTCCATGAGGCCCGGAGCCGGGCCGGCGCTTATCCTTTCATTCGCGATTACCGCGGTCGTGTGCGGGTTCGCCGCCCTGTGTTACGCGGAACTCGCTTCCATCGTTCCCATCTCCGGAAGCGCTTATACATATTCATATGCCACGTTCGGCGAGATCATCGCCTGGGTGATCGGCTGGGACCTGATGCTGGAATATATCGTCGGCAGCATCGCCGTTTCAATAAGCTGGTCGGGATATTTTCAGAGCCTGCTAAGGGGCTTCGGCATGAATCTTCCCGCGTGGTTGTCCATAGATTTCAGGTCGGCAATGAACGGTTTCAACAAGGCGTCGTCGATACTGGCCGGCGGAAAAACCTTTGATAAATTGAACTCAGGCCTTCAATTCGCTTATAATGCCGTCTGTGGAGCTCCTCACATCTTCGGAGTGCCGGTCATTTTCAACATGCCTGCTGTCGTTATCGTTCTGCTGCTCACGGCGCTACTTGTTAAAGGGATAAAGGAGAGCGCGCGTTTCAACACCGTCATAGTTCTGGTGAAACTCCTTGTGCTGGGATTTTTCATAGCTGTGGGCGCGTTCTTCGTTAAGCCGCACAACTGGATCCCGTTCGCCCCGAACGGTTTTGCCGGGATAAAGGCCGGCGCCGCGATCGCGTTCTTCGCTTACATCGGGTTTGACGCCGTCTCGACCGCGGCCGAGGAAACGAGGGAACCGGAGCGCAACATGCCGATAGGAATAATCGGGTCACTTGTTATCTGCACCCTGATATACATGGCGGTTGCCGCTGTGTTCACCGGGATCATGCCTTTTTCAATGCTCACCGGCTCTATGGCGCATCAGAAGGCGGAGCCGTTGGCGCTGGCTATGTCATACATCAATTTGGATTGGGCTGCCGGAATAGTGGCTGTGGGCGCGGTGCTTGCCCAGATAGCGGTCCTTCTTGTGCTTCTGATGGGGCAGGCGAGGATATTCTTTTCCATGGCGCGCGACGGACTTCTGCCTCCCGTTTTCTCAAGTGTCCACAAGATATTCAAGACGCCTTACGTTACGACCATTCTGACCGGATCGATAGTTGCCCTGTTCGCCGCGTTCACAAACATTGAGGAGATGGTTGACCTGACGAATATCGGGACGCTTTTTGCTTTCGTGCTGGTCTGCCTTGGTGTCATAATTTTGCGCGCGAAAGAGCCGGACGTGAAAAGGGGCTTCACGGTGCCGCTCTGCCCCTGGATACCACTGCTGGGCGCCGCGGCCTGCTTATTCCTTATGACAGGCCTTCCCCCTATAACGTGGTACAGATTCGTCATCTGGCTTATTATCGGCCTCGTCATCTATTTCTCATACAGCTACAGTCACAGCCTTCTGCGTAAAAAAGCGAGCGTTGACCCGACTTAAATTCAGGTTGCAGACGACCGGTTTTGTGCTATAATGAATTTGCTTTGAGGTTTACAATGCGTTCAAGAATAACATTAGCTTGTGTATTATTGGCGTTTTCGCTCTTCCTGGTGGGTTGCCAGACCACTCTCGTGGTTCATAAGGCGTCCGCTCCAAAGATCATACAGATATTCAAAGATTATGCGGGCATGCACGGGTACGCGATAACATTCCAGAACGATGATACGGGTTCGTATCATCTGAGCATGGGAAGTGTTTTCGTGCCGTATACCAGCTCCACGCAAAAATCCCAGTCGATCATCCAAAATAATCCTCCGGCGGGATCGAACCAGGCCATGACCGCTTATGAGCAGACTTCATGGAACACCGTGGCAAATCCTTCGCATTATGAGGAAGCTACGGCGGCGGTCAGCATTATTCAGCAGGACAGCGACGTGCAGATCCTTATCGATACGAACGATGCCGGCGGTTCGGCCCTTAATGACATGAAAGATTATCTCCAGAGCCTCGGCTACAGCGTCGATAACAAGTGAAAAGAGGGGAATCTTATGAGATCTAGAACTGCTTTTATTATGATAGTTTGTTTCGCTATCGCATGCACAGCTGCGAGCGGCGAGGTCCGCCTGTATCGTCAGTTCAAGGATGTCTCGATCAAAGAGAACGGCAGGGTCGTTCAGTCCGTCGACGCAAAGAACCTATTTGAATGTACTTATGATCTGGACCTGCAGCACAACACCATCACCCGTACGAAAATAAGGCGCCTTGATGACCCCGTCGGGCGCAAAGATGATGACGTTTACATAATAAAAGCAAAACAGCGCCTGCTGCCGAGCGAAGCGGGCAACGGCGGAAATGTGTATGTTGCCGTCGAAAAGGACGGGCACGAGATACTGGAGCTGGGCCATCGTTATGCTTTTACCACGCGGACCAGCCCGTTCTCACAGGTGATCTCCGGGGTTTATAAGAGAGTGTACGATAAAGACCATGTCAGGCAGTGGCCCAGGAAAAAATAGTAGTCAGACAGCGCCGCACCGCTTTTTGAAATCCTCCAGCTGAGACTTGTTCAGACCGATGCTTGATATCCCGTCCAGGCGTTTATTTAGTTTCCCGTCCTTGAAATGCAGCACCGTCGGATAAACTTCGATCGAATATTCATCAACAAGGTCATCCTTATCGTCAACAAGGATGCGGACATGGCACTCTGAACTGGCTCCCGCGCTCTTGATGAATTCGGGAAGGAATTTCTGCGAGTAGGGGCACCAAGAAGCATAGAAGAGGACGAACACGCTCTTTTTTTCTTTTATCGTTCTTGCAAAGTCTTTCGCGCTCCCGAGCAGTTGGCATATTTCTTTATTTGCCATAGCGCGCTACCTTTTTGTTCCTTTGAATGCGTGGCCGTCGGTGAATTTTGTGTCAATATGGGAGCCGTCGCAGAAAGGCTTGTTCGACGAAGCGCCGCAGCGGCAAAGGGTGACGCGGTTCCTTGCTTCATACTGGGACCCGTCAGCGGATACAATGGGAACGCATCCTTTAACCCATAAGGGGCCGCTGACATTTTTTTTCGTATCCTCAACAAGCCCTATGGAAGGTTCGAATGCGGGCTCGATCGGTTTGCCGGTCTGTTTGTCATATGCCACCAGCCGACCGGAAGGGCAATTGCAGGCTTCTTCTATCGCAGCCTTCTTGGATGCTGGATCGTCAGAATGTTCCGCAAGGTCCCAAGCGCTTCCCATCCTGTGGCAGAACATCGCGATTGAGCAGAAGCATTCGGAATCGTAAAGGTCCATTCCAGGCCCCTGGTTCTTTTCCGCTATATCCATGAAATTCTTTCTCTGGGCCGTTTCGGTCCCGTCAAAGCCGATCTTTATGTGCGTACTATCGCAGAAAGGCTTGTTGCCGGAGCGCCCGCATCTGCAGAGGGCGTAGCTTCCCTGGAGCGGATATGTTTGTCCCTTTTCCCATTTTTCCGGTTCCCCGTCGCTCCCGATCACCTCTATGTCTTTTTCAAGAGGCAGGCTTCCGGAGACCATATACGGCCCGTTCTTTAATATCTTTATCTTCTTTTCATTGTTAGCCATGTCATCTCCGCTTATTTTTTCATCATTCTTATCTTTAAATTCTTGTAAGTTTGCAGACCGGCGTGGATCAAGGCAAATACGATAGTGATCATTGCCAGGTCCTTGTGCATCGCGAAGCCGAGCCTGAAGAATCCGTAGATAGCGGTCAGGAACAGGAAAAAGAATGTGGCGATACCCGAGTAGATGATCATGTTGTAAAGTTTGAACATTTGTCCACCTCCGATAAAAACGATCGATCCTGTTGGATATTATATACGCGAACAGGTTTGTTTCAAGATGCTATTCCTTGTCCGCGATGACCTCGATATCGGATACTGTGTCTATGGCCTTCGCGATCTCGGGTATTATTCCCATCCTGATATAGATCGGCCTGATATGTTTTCTTATTTCCGGGAGCCTGTAAGAAAAAGCAGCCGCGATAAACACGCAGCATATTCCGCTCAACGCGATGGCCGCCCTTGCTCCGAACAAGTGGGCGAATGACCCCGCATAGAGGCTTCCAAAGGGCGCCATGCCGAGAAAAGCCATCGAATAAAGGCTCATCACGCGCCCGCGCTTGTCCTCATCGACTATCGTCTGGAGTATCGTGTTGCTCGATGCCATCTGCATCACCATTCCGCATCCCGTCAGCAGAAGGAAGAAGCATGAGAGCCGGATATCGGATGAAAGCGAAAGGGCTATGAGCGAGAAGCCGAATACCATCGAGGCGATGACTATGGTCCTTAGCAGCCCGACCACGTTATTTCTGGAGGCAAGGTAGAGAGCTCCGAGAAGCGCTCCGCATCCCGCCGAGGACATGAGCCAGCCCATGGTCTGCGGGCCTCCCCGCAGGATGTCCTTCGCTACCACCGGCATAAGGACCGTGTAGGGGGCGGCGATGAAGCTGATGCTGGCGAGCGCTAAAAGTATGTACTTTATCGGAGGGAAATGCGCCGCGTAGCTTATACCTTCTTTCAGCTCCCTGAACACGTGCGACTTGTGCGTGTGCGCCATCTTCGGCGTTATCTTCATCAGGAGGAGGGAAATTATCACCGCTATGTAGCTGATGCCGTTAAGGAAGAAACATATGCCCTCGCCGAACGCCGCGATAAGCACTCCGGCGATGGACGGGCCGATAAGCCTGGCGGAATTCACCAGGGACGAATTAAGAGCGATGGCGTTGCCCATGTCCTCTTTTTTTTCTACCATCTCGATGACGAAAGACTGGCGGACGGGCGTATCGAACGAATTTATCATCCCCAGCAGGAGGCTGAGGACCATTATGTGCCAGACCTGCGCTGTATGGGTCAGCACGATGAAGGCCAGCACGAAGGCCTGGATCATTGCGGCTGTCTGCGTTATGACCAGGATCCTGTGACGGTTCATCCTGTCAGCGATGACGCCGGCGATGGGCCCGAAGATGAACACCAAGATCTGGCTCAGGAACCCGACCAGCCCGAGCAGGAAAACGGAGCCGGTCATTTTATAAACAAGCCACGCCTGCGCCACGCTCTGTATCCACGTGCCGATGAGGGATATTCCCTGTCCGAAGAAGAACAATCGATAGTTGCCGGATGATAGTGCGCGGAAGAGATGCCTGAACCTTTTTGGTCTGTTGTTCATGAATTTCCGCAATTATAATGTAACCGCGGAGATAGTAAAGAGGGGAATACCCTTTTAGGGGCTAATACGGCGAAAGTGTGCTATAATAGCTTATGCGTCTTAATGTGATAGTATTTCCTAATGCGAAACACGAAAGACTTGTCCAGGAAGAAGGCAGATCCAGGATTTACCTCGCTATCCCGACCAAAGATCCGCACCCAAATAAAGCGCTTATAAAGTTCCTTGCAGCGCATTTCTGCGTGCAGAAGAACAAGATCAGCATAATAACCGGCGAGAATAGAAGGGAAAAACTGATAAGTATAATGAAAGGCTGAGTTTTCCGAGAGGAGGGATGTAAGTGATGAATGATCTTGATAAGAGAGTGAAGAACCTGGATACGCTCGATATCGCCCTGATAAAATGGTCCGCGCTCGTGGCGTGCGTTATAATCCTTAAGCTTTTTCCGCAGTTGCTGCACATCAGCTTCCTGCTGTTGATAGTGATACTTGTCGCGGTGGCGGCTAGGCCGGTATATAGATTCTGGAGTTAAAATGAACCATGTAATGGATAACATTTTTGCCAGACGCAGCGTCCGCCTCTATAAGGATCAGGCGATCCCCGGAGAGATGATGGAGGAGATAATAAAAGCGGGGACGGCTGCTCCTTCCGGAAGTAACTCCCAGCCATGGAGATTTGTTGTGGTCACCGATAAGGGGATGAGGGAGAAGCTGGCAAAGCTCGCGGCCCCACGAGTGGAAAAATGGCTGGAGCAGTACGCGAACGAGCAGTTCAAAATGCTCCGGAAACGCCTCGCTTCGAATAATGCCGACACGGTATATTATGGCGCTCCCGCAATAGTTTTCGTGATGGGGAAGGGGCGCACCGCGCAGTTCGACTGCTCGATGGCCTGTGAGAACATGATGCTTGCCGCAAGGTCAATGGATATAGGAAGCTGCTGGGTGCTGTTCGGCCAGCTTGTCATTGATGACGCGGAAGTAAAGAAAATGCTGGAACTGAAGGATGATGAAAAGGTTTACGGACCGATAATTTTCGGATATCCGAAAGGCGACTTTCCTCCGACTCCGCCCAAAAATGAACCGGTGATCAAGTGGGTGTAGAAGGAGGATCCTATAGTAGGCCTTATTTTTTTATCGTGGCCTTTTCCTGAGCCTCTTTTGTAGCCGGCTTCCAGAACATCAGCTTTTCTTTAATAGTATTCCAAAATCCATATGATGTCGTCCCTGTTTTCACCGCTGTATCCTTCAATTTTTCCCCTACGTTTGACACCGTGTTGACGGGGATATCGATGATCCCGGAAGAGATGCCTTTGTTGACGCCGGAAGTGAAATCTTTTCCTGCATTTTCTGAGCCCTTAATCATTTTATTTACGGCAGCTATTTGTTTGTCTACTCTGTCCAGCTGTTTGTCAATCTTATATAAAGTCGGGGGCATATCCCTCCTGATGTTAGCAAGCTCGATCGAAAAGGTCGTCAGGGAAGCGGCGAGGTAAAACACGCCAATAGCGAGTAATATTAGTCCGATGGCTATGGGATTCAGGAAAAATTTGAATATATTGGTCACGCGCTCCTTTAAACTTGGCATATCGAACATTATACCTCAGCCCGGCGATTATTTCCGCTCAAAAAGGGTCCTCAGCTCGGTTTTAGCTTTATCAAGGATCTTTTTCCGCTTTACCGGAAGGTTCTTCCCGGCGCGGTTGATGTAGAAATTGAGCATCGACATCGCGGACCGGAATGGATCGGCTTTACGCCTCAAGCTAGTTTCTGCCGACCTCTTAAGCGACAGGGCTATCTGACGGGGAGATGCAAGAGTGAAGACGCCCTGCTCAAGGTCCAGTGCATTGCTTTCTCTTGTTACGCGCCCTGACCAGTATTTCTTTTTCATTGTAAGTAACCTCGCGTGGATGATCATATAATCAAGCAAAAATCAAATCAATCAGGAACTGTAAAATAATATGGAGCTGTGAAAAACTGTTGCGCGACTGGCCGACTGATATTAGAATTACGCCCTACTGAACAGGAGGTGAATTTATGAAATTGAAAATTAAGGATTATATAGCGATCTTCATCGGCGTGTTGGTCGCTTATTTCTATCTGGAGGTCCAGAAACTTTTTCTTCCGTATGTTATGTGGAGGCCGGCAATGGTCGCTGCCTATCTGGTCATTTTCGTCGTCCTTTTCTATATCATAAACCCTGAAAGACCTTATGACCTGAGCAAATGGATGAGCCTCTGGATGACCGTCGTGGCGCTGTGCATCATAGTTGCCCTTGATATCATAATAAAGCATATCTCATTGGGCAGGCTCATGCACGGAGCACCTTATATACTGGCCACAACTTTGATCGCTCCGTTCATCGCGGGATATTTATACGGCTTGATGTCTAAAAAGAAATGAGGTGGGACCATGCTGCCGATAGGGCCGTTAATGATCGAGCACAGGCTGATTGAGAGAATGATCAGGCTGATGGATAAGGAACTACAGAAGATAGAGAAAAATAATACCGTTAATACCGGCTTTATCGATGTAGCTGTTGATTTTTTGCGGTCATACGCGGACAGGTGCCATCACGGGAAAGAAGAAGATATCCTTTTCAGGGACCTTTCAAAAAAGCAGATCTCGACCGAACACAACAACATAATGGAAGAGCTGCTGAAGGAGCACGCCGTAGGAAGGATAAAGGTCAAGAAACTGGCTGAGGCTAACGGAAAGTACGCCAGAGGGGACAAAAGCGCCGTACCGGACATAGTGTGCAACATGGAATTCCTTGTCGGTTTTTATCCGCAACACATTGAAAAGGAAGACAAGCATTTCTTCATCCCGTGCATGGAATATTTCAGCCACGCGGAAAAAGACGATATGCTTGACGAAGAGCGGGAATTCGACAGGAAGTTGATCCATGAAAGATACGCGAAGATCGTTGAAGCGCTCGAATGACAGGGAAATGGTTTGTTTACACCCTCAGATGCAACGATAAATCCCTGTATACCGGAGTCACCACCGACCTGAAAAGAAGGTTTGACGAACACAGGTCGGGGAGGGGCGGCGGATACACGCGCGCGCACAGACCGGAAAAGATTGTTCACTTTGAAAAGCTCAAAAGCAGAAGCGCGGCGCTGAAAAGGGAAGCGCAGATCAAGAAAATGTCGAGGAATGAAAAGATAGCATTGATAAGAAAAAAGGAAGTTGGGTAGCGGGATGTAAGAGGTGTGTTTAGAGGTGAGAAGTGTGAAGATGGGGAAAACCCACATCCAACTTCAAACATCTTAACTTACTTCTCATGTCCAATTACCCTATGTCTTATGTTTTGTCAGGCTTTCTCATCCTTGTGATTTCTTATCATAGGATTATAATTTAATTAATTATGTCCGATTTCGATTACTCAAGCAGTTCCATAGATCTGGTCTATAATGAGCTCAAGACTTCGCTGATCGGTCTTTCCGACAAAGAGGCGAAGCGCCGCCTCGGGTTTTACGGTTATAACGAGCCCGCCAAAAAGAAAAGGATCCCTGTTGTTGTTCAGCTCCTCCTTAAATTCGCCAATCCCCTTATAGTTCTGCTCCTGATAATCGCCGGGTTCTCGCTGTTCTTTGGCGGGAGGATAAGCGCATTAATTGTCGTATCGATGGCCATTGTAAGCGTATTCCTTTCTTTCATCCAGGAATACCGCGCCGGAAGGGAAGTTGAACGGCTTAGCGAAATGGTCTATACGACCGCGACCGTGATACGCCACGGCAGATCAAAAGAGATCAATATCAGAGATGTTGTTCCTGGAGATATTGTCGATCTTTTTGCCGGAGACATGATCCCTGCGGACCTAAGGATAATTTCCTGCAAAGACCTGAGTATAAATCAGTCGTCGCTGACGGGAGAATCGTTCCCAACGGAAAAGATCGCGGGCCCGATACACGGCAAGGCGCGTTCCACATCGGACCTGCAGAATATCGCTTTTATGGGTACAAGCGTCATAAGCGGTACCGGATTGGCGGTCGTGATAAAGACAGGCGTCAATACCCAGTTCGGTGAGCTGTCAAAACAACTGGCTGCCATCGGCGTGGAAACAAGCTTTGACAAGGGTGTCAGGGAATTTACCTGGCTGATGATATACGCGATGTTGATCATGGTGCTATTCATCTTCGCCATAAATTCGTTCAGGCGCGGCAATTTTATAGAAGCGTTGCTGTTCTCCCTCGGGGTCGCCGTAGGGCTCACTCCTGAGATGCTGCCTGTGCTTGTCGCGGTGAACCTATCGAGAGGCGCGATAGCCATGTCAAAAAAGGAAGTGATCGTGAAGAGATTGGATTCGATCCAGAATTTCGGAGCTATGGATGTTCTCTGCACCGATAAGACGGGCACTCTTACCCTTAATCACATCATTCTGGAAAAACACTGCGATGTGGTGGGGAAGGAAAACGAAGATGTGCTGCTGTTCGCTTACATAAACAGTTTTAATCAGACCGGTCTTAAGAACCTTCTGGACAGGACGATCCTTAATCACGAGAAGTTCGCGGTCAAAAAGTTCAATAAGATCGACGAGATACCGTTCGATTTCTCAAGGAAAATAATGTCGGTCATTGTCGAAATGGAAGGCCATCACAGCATCATTTCAAAAGGGGCGCCGGAAGAGATATTCAAGAGGTGCACGCGCTACGAACTTGACGGCCAGATGCATGACATGCATCTGGGCCTGCATGCCGACCTGAAGAAAGAATATGACAGCTTGAGCAGGGAAGGGTTCAGGGTGCTTGCGATAGCGTACAAGGAGACGGACGTTAACAGGGAATTTTATTCAAGGGAGGATGAAAAAGATCTCATACTGAAAGGATATATCGCGTTCCTGGACCCGCCGAAGCCGACGGCAAAAGCCGCGATACAGGCGTTGACGAAGCTGGGGATAACGGTAAAGGTCCTGACGGGCGACAATGAACTTGTGGCAGAAAAGATCTGCAGAGAAGTCGGACTTGATGTTACGGGGCTTGTCAGCGGCGATCAGATCGAAAAGCTGAAAGAGAATGAGCTCAAGAAGATCGTGAACTCCAAGACCATTTTTGCGCGGACCTCGCCACTGCAAAAGGAAAGGATCATACGCGCGCTCCATGATATCGGGCATACGGTCGGATATCTGGGTGACGGCATAAACGATGCTCCCGCCCTGAAAACTTCTGATGTGGGCATTACCGTGAACAATGCCGTTGATATCGCAAAGGAATCCTCTGATCTCATCCTTCTCAGAAAAAGCCTGATGGTCCTTAAGGACGGCGTTATCGAGGGAAGGAGGACGTTCGGCAATATCGTTAAGTACATAAAAATGGGGGCGAGCTCGAATTTCGGTAATATGTTCAGCATGACGGGCGGCAGTCTGTTCCTTCCCTTCCTTCCTATGCTGCCGATACAGATACTTTTGAACAATTTTCTTTATGACATGTCCCAGCTTGCCATCCCGACGGACGAAGTGGACAAGGAATATATCTCAATGCCGCGCCCCTGGAACGTAAGCTCCATAAAGAAATTCATGGTCATCATCGGGCCGATCAGTTCCATCTTCGATTTCATCACGTTCGGCATGATGCTTGTCCTTTTCAAGGCATCCGCGGACCTTTTCCACACGGGATGGTTCATAGAGTCGCTGACCTCGCAGACGCTGGCTATATATGTAATAAGGACGGGGAAGATCCCCTTTATTCAAAGCCTCCCCAGCAGGCCGCTGATATTTACGACCCTTCTGATAGTTGCCGCGGGGATCATTATCCCGTTCACTCCACTTGCCGGTCCTTTTGGTTTTGTGGTCCCGCCGGTTTCGTATTTTGGACTGCTATTTATCATAGTTCTTGCATATCTGATGCTGGTCCAGCTGATAAAAAGCTGGTTCGTTAAAAGGTTCGGTTTTGATTGACCTCACCCCTGTGAGAATGAGGCTGGAGTTGAGACGTGGGTCTGGGATGAGGAATTGGGAATGAGGAACATTGCCAACCCATTTCCACCCAAATCCTCACCCTCGACCCACTGCTCATTCTAATCCCAATCCTCGACTTGACAGTATTCAAACCGGGGTGAGGAAATCTCCTCTTGAACGACGCAAATATATTTGATATATTTATCACTCGTTTAAAAATATGAACTACAACGCGGTAATTCTTAGCATTGTTTTTATTCCTGTTATAGGAGCTTTCATCCTTCCGCTGGTCGGGTGGAGCTCAAAAAACACCAGGAATTATCTGTCTTTCTTATTTATTTTATCCTCATTTGTTCTTTCAGCGGCGATGATACCTCTGGTCATATCGGGAAAGACTGCAACATTCAGCATGCCTCTGGCTTTTGGCTTCAATATGGTCTTCACCGCGGACGGCCTGGCGGTTTTCATGGCCTGCGTTTCATCTTTTATCAGCGCGATGATAATCCTTTATTCATTCGATTACATCAGCCACTACGAGAACCAGAACGAATATTATTCGATGGTCGTCCTCTTCTGCGGTTCGATGATGGGCCTTGTTTTTGCGGCTAACCTCATTTTCCTGTTCATGTTCTGGGAGCTTACGGCGATAACAAGCTGGCGGTTGATCGGATATTTCAGGGGAAAAGCGCACGTATTAAAGGCTGACAAGGCGTTCCTTGTCACGGTCTTCGGCGCGCTGATGATGCTGATAGGTTTTATCGGCGTCTATCAGCTGACCGGCTCGTTCGATCTGGCGGTGATAAAGCAGGCGCTGTTGACGCATCCTCTCCCGAATATTCTGCTTGCCCTGATATTTGTAGGGCTTATTTCAAAATCCGCAACACTGCCGTTCCATACATGGCTGCCCGATGCCGGCGTCGCGCCTTCTCCCGTTACGGCGCTGCTGCACGCTGCGGTGCTCGTCAAGATCGGCGTATATGTTTTCGCGAGGCTTTTCATCGCAACTTTCACGATAGGGCAGGTGTGGCATACGATAGTGCCTTCCGTCGCTCTTGCCAGCGCGCTGATATCCGCAGCGGCGGCGATGTTCGAAACCGACCTTAAGAGGCTTATCGCTTATTCAACCGTCAGCCAGATAGGATTTATTTTCTTCGGGCTTGCGACAGGAAATGTCATAGGGATCGCCGGCGGCCTTCTTTATATATTGATGCACGGACTGGCCAAGGCAGGACTCTTCCTCTGCGCCGGCATTATAGAGCAGAACACCAAGATTAGGGATATTACAAAACTCGGGGGGCTTATCACCACGATGCCAGTGACGGCGATATCATTCCTTTTCTGCGCTTTATCCGTCATGGGAGTTCCGCCTTTCGGAGGATTCTTCAGCAAGTACATGGTCTTCGCGGGCGCGATCCAGGCAAGGCAGTTCTTGATGGCAGGTCTGTTCTTATGTGCGGCATTCATGACGATCATCTACCTTTTCAGGGTGTTCAATATGGTTTTCCTTGGTGAAGTGAAGGTGTCCGCAAAGGAAGGCTCGGCCGCCATGGTCCTTTGCGTGGCGGCGCTAGCGGCGCTTTCTCTCGCCGGCGGGATCTTTGTATGTTATCCGGCTTTCTTTGCCAGAGTGTCGGCTATGCAGATGCTGGGGGTAATTAAATGACGGCTGTCACGCTGATACTGACATTCTTGAACTTTTTGCTTGCGGTGTTCCTGTTCAGGAGCAACGCGGGTTTTACTTTGCCGTGGCTCGGCTTCGGTCTCGATTTCTCCATGAGGATATACAGCTTCAACGCTTTCATAATCCTTGCCTCGTCGATATTCGGGTTCCTGACGGCCCTGTATTCGGCCGCGTTCATGAAAGGGAAGAAGAACTCGGGATTATTTTATGCTTTGCTTTTGCTGTCACTTCTTTTTGTGGACGGCGCGGTCGCGGCTGACAATCTTATAGTCATGCTTTTCTTCTGGGAAGGCCTTCTCGCGGCGATGTTCGGCATGATCGCGATAGGGAACAACAATGCGTTCAAGACCGCCACGAAGGCATTCATCATCCTGGGGATATGCGACCTTTGCATGATGTTCGGCATAATCCTTACGGGATATCTTGCGGGAACGATGACAATTTCAAATATCCATTTGCCTCTGAACACCCTGGGGAGCATCGCTTACATATTCCTGATGATAGGCGCCATCTCGAAAGGCGGTTCGATGCCTTTCCACAGCTGGATACCGGATGCCGCCATAGACGCTCCGCTTCCTTTTATGGCGATATTTCCTGCCGCCCTTGAAAAGCTGCTCGGGATATATTTCCTGACGAGGATCTCACTTGATATGTTCAAGCTGACCGCGGATTCCTGGGTAAGTATTTTGCTGATGACGATAGGTGCGCTGACAATAATCCTCGCGGTAATGATGGCTTTGATACAGAAGAACTATAAAAAGCTTTTGTCTTACCATGCCATAAGCCAGGTGGGTTACATGATACTCGGGATCGGGACCGCCACTCCGGCGGGTATCATCGGCGGGATATTCCACATGATAAACAACGCCATGTACAAAAGCTGCCTGTTCCTGACGGGGGGCTCGGTGGAGAAACAAACAGGAACATCAGATCTGGAAAAACTCGGCGGGATCGGCTGGAAAATGCCGATAACTTTCATATGCTTCATCATAACAGCCGTTTCCATATCGGGTGTTCCTCCTTTCAACGGGTTCTTCTCAAAAGAGCTTGTCTATGACGGCGCGCTCGAGAGGGGGCTGATATTCTATCTCGCCGCTGTTATCGGATCGTTCTTTACCGCCGCGTCTTTCCTTAAGCTTGGGCATGCGGCTTTTCTGGGAAAAGCGAGGGAAGAGAACAAAAATGTCAAGGAAGTTCCCTGGTCAATGCTCATACCTATGATAGTTATCGCGGCCGGCTGCGTTGTATTCGGATTATGGAACGCTTTGCCGATACATATCATCCAGCCGGTATTGGGCAAGGGACTTGAAGGCCGCAACTTCGCGGGGTTCCCGTCGAATGCCGTCCTTGTGATCATCACATTGGTTGTTCTGGCGGGAGCTATACTGAACCACCTGTACGGCGTTAAAGCGAAAGGCAGCGGACTGAAAGCCGTCGATCATATCCATTATGCTCCAGGATTATCATGGCTTTATGAAAGGGCGGAAAAAGGCAAATTCGATCCATATAATATCGGCATGTTCCTGGTCGGAGTTATAACAAGGATCGGCTGGTGGTTCGACAGGGGAATAGACTGGCTGTACGACGTTTTCATCACCAGGCTGACTTACGCTTTTACATATCAGATCAAAAAAGCTCACAACGGAAGTTACGTCGTGTATCTGGCGTGGTCGCTTGTCGGAGCGGCCCTGGCGATAGCATTCATGATAAGGTAGGAAGAAAATGTTCTCATTGTTGATATTGATGCCTCTGTTAAGCGCGATAATATTGAACCTGCCGTTCAGGAAGTTCATGGGCAGGGCGGCCTTCTGGGTCTGCCTGGCCCTGTTCGTCGCGCAGATCCTCTGGATCATTCTTCCGATATCCGCGGCTTTTGAACCGATATTTAAATTCAACCTCATCATAGACGACCTGAGCAGGGTCGTTCTTTTCTGCATAGGCATGGTCTCTATCGCATCTCTTTTCGTCGGGGAACACGTCATCAAAGATGACGACCAGAAATTCAATTTCTTCAATCTCCTTATTTTGGCCCTCGCCGGGATGAACGGCGTCGTGATGGTCAAAGATGTTTTTTCTCTTTATGTTTTCCTTGAAATAACCGCGGTCGCGTCCTTTGTGCTTATTTCATTGTACAGGGACAGGGACGCGCTTGAAGCGGCGTTCAAGTATCTGCTCCTTTCTGCCATCGCGACGGTAATGATGCTTTCATCCATCGCTTTGCTTTTGCTTGTCGCGGGCGATACGAGCTTTTCGGCGATAAACGCTGCGATAATGACCTCCCCGCACAGTTCGGTGATCACATTGGCGATGGGGCTTTTCATATGCGGGCTTTTCATAAAAGGTGGCCTTATGCCTTTCCACGGATGGCTTCCCGACGCTTATTCCGCTGCGCCTGCCCCCGTTTCGGTGCTTCTTGCAGGGATCGTGACAAAGACGGTGGGCATTTATGCGCTGATAAGGATAGTCACTCTTGTTTTTGTTTTTGACAACCCGCTCAAGCTCCTTCTGATGTTCGTCGGCGCGTTTTCGATCGTTTTCGGCGCTCTTGCCGCGCTGGGGCAGAGTGACATGAAGAGGATGTTCGCTTATTCCAGCATCAGCCAGGTCGGCTATATAGTAATAGGGCTGGGCTGCGGCACGCCGCTTTCGGTCTTCGGCGCCATATTCCATCTGCTGAATCACGCGATATTTAAATCCCTTTTGTTCGTTAATGCCGCCGCCGTGGAATCCCAGACCGGATCGAGGGACATGGACAAGATGTCGGGTCTCGCGGAAAAAATGCCGGTGACCGGCGTTACATCGCTTCTGGCGATGCTTTCAGCCTCGGGGATCCCTCCGCTTTCGGGTTTCTGGAGCAAACTCATCATTATCATGGCGCTCTGGATATCGGGTTATCATGTTTATGCCGTTATCGCCGTGTCTGCCAGTATTATCACGCTCGCTTATTTTCTCTCGATGCAGAGGCGCGTTTTCTTCGGCAAGACCGGCGGTGAATTCGCCAATATAAAAGAAGCGGGAATTAAATTGCTAGTTCCTTCGCTCATGCTCGCATTATTGATAGTTCTCATAGGGATATTATTTCCTTTTCTTGCGGGTCTGTACGTGAACCCGGCAGGATTATTGGGAGGATGACTTTGTGGTGATAAACGAGGTACTTCTTATAGCTCTGATCGCGGCCGCGCTATGCACCGTTATGGCCAGAAGTCTGCTGCGATCCGCCATCTTTCTCGCGATTACGAGCGCGATACTTTCCGTGATCATGTTCAGGCTGGGCAGTCCTGTGGCCGCCGTTTTCGAACTTTCGGTTTGCGCCGGGCTGATATCCGCGTTGTTCTTCTGCATAATAACCATCACGGAACCTCTGACGCCGGAAAAAGTGCGCGAAGAAGCAAAGGCGAGATTCGAACGGTTCTGGTATTTGCCTCCTCTGGTCGTGCTGGCCGGGTTCATTCTGAGGTTCTTAAGCGTTACGATCGATGTTAAGCGGGCTGTTCCGATGGAGATCGCGGACGTCAGGAGCATTCTGTGGGGACAAAGGCAGCTTGACCTCATAGGGCAGATAATAATACTTCTCTGCGGGGTCTTCGGCATAGTCATATTATTGAAGGAGCTGAGGAAAAAACGTGGTTAGCATGCCGTTAAATATATTCTGGATCTTCAGCGTTTACATCATAGTCCTTTTCGTGATGGGTTTGTATTGCATCCTGGTCACGCTCAATCTTGTAAGGGCGCTTATCGGGATCGAGATATTGATGAAGGCCGTTACGCTCCTGATAATAATCTCCGGTCAGGCTTGCGGCAGCGCGGCGCTTTCCCAGGCGATGATCATAACACTTATAGTGATTGAAACGGTCTTCATTGCGGTAGCTATGGGGATAGTCCTCTGCTTTTACAAGTATACCGGGTCTCTTGACACAAAGAACATGACCAAGCTGAAAGGATAATAAATGAACGATTATTTACTTACGCCGCCGGTCAGTTTCATGATCATATTGGCGGCATCATGGCTTCTTTCGTATGCGTCGTCATTTCTCTCGTTCAAGAATAAGGGAACGACGGAGGGAGAAAAGAAAGCTTACGCCTGCGGAGAAGACAATTATGACAATATGGCCCGTCCCGATTACAGCCAGTTCTTCATTTTCGCGTTCTTTTTCACGCTCGCGCATGTTACCACTCTCATAATCACAACGATGCCGAAAGGCGCGCTGGATGTTTTCCTTATCGCGACCGCTTACATCGTGGTGGGCCTTGTGTCATTGCTTATATTGTTCAGGAGTTGAGGGAATGAAAGTCATCGATAAAATAGTGCTATGGTCAAGGCTAAAATCACCGTGGGTGCTGCATTTCAATACGGGAGCGTGCAACGCTTGCGACATAGAGATCGTTGCGGCGCTAACTCCAAAATTCGACCTGGAACGTTTCGGCATACTGCTTAAGGGCACGCCAAGGCATGCCGATATACTTCTGTGCTCGGGGCCGGTCACAAGGCAGATCGAGGACAGGTTGATAAGGATCTATGAACAGATGGCGGAACCGAAGTTCGTGGTCGCTGTGGGGACATGCGCGTGTTCGGGCGGGATCTTTGACGGATGCTATAATGTTAAAGGCGGGATAAATTCCGTGATTCCAGTGTCTGCTTACATTCCCGGATGCCCCGCAAGCCCGAAAGCCATCATGGACGGAGTGGTCAAACTGCTCCAGAGCCTGGAGGGAAAATGATGTCAGAAGAAGAAAAGATAAAACAGGGATTGACCGATAAGTTCAGTTATCTTCAGGACAGGGTTTTCGTGAAAAGGGCGAGGCGTATCTTTCTGGAAGTGAACATGGAAAAGTTCCCTGAGGTGTTCGATCATGCGGTAAGGTCATTGGGCTTTTCGATGCTCACAACGATAACCGGTCTCGATGAAGGAGAAAGGTTCGGGCTCATATATCATCTGGCTTCCGAGACGGGCATAATGCTCAATATCAAGACGAGCATACCTAAAGGGACCCCCGTCCTTCAGACCGTCACGGGATATTTCCCGAGCGCTGAGATGTATGAAAGGGAAATGGCGGATCTTCTGGGCATAGACGTAAAGGGACTGCCGGAAGGGAACCGATACCCTCTTCCTGATGATTGGCCGGCGGGTCAATATCCGCTGCGCAAGGGCTTTAATAAAGATGTTCTGGATAAAAAGGAGATGCGTTGATCATGGGTGAAGAAAAAGAATTCAAGATACCTATAGGGCCCCAGCATCCTGCCCTGAAAGAGCCCGTCAGCTTCAGCCTCGCGCTTAGAGGCGAGAAGATAATGGGCGTCGATGTGCGTCTGGGCTATAACCACCGGGGCATAGAAAAGGCCTGTGAGGAGAGGACCTATGTCCAGGATGTTTATCTGGTAGAGAGAATATGCGGCATCTGCTCCCACGCGCATTCCACCTGTTTTGTTCAGGCAGTCGAGGAGATCGCGGGACTAGAAGTTCCGAGACGCGCTCTTTATATACGAACATTGATAGGGGAACTGGAAAGGGTACACAGCCATCTCTTGTGGCTCGGCGTCGCGGGGCATGAAATAGGTTTTGACACGCTTTTGATGTTCACATGGCGGGACAGGGAAGTCGTCATGGATCTTCTTGCCTTGCTGACAGGGAACCGCGTCAATTACGGGATCAACACTATCGGCGGGGTGAGGAGAGATATCAGGGCGGAGGATATCAAAGAAATACTCAAGGCCATGGATATTCTGGAGGACAGGACAAAATATTATATTGAAGTCGCCACTCAGGAGACGACGGTCGTGAACAGGCTTTCCGGGGTCGGGGTTCTTTCTCATGATGATGCGATCAAGCTTGGCGCGGTCGGACCCACTGCCCGCGCATCGTCGCTGTCCAGGGATATAAGGCGGGACGATCCATATGCTGCCTACGGGGAAATGAATTTTGAAGTTATTACCGATGATCACAACGATGTTTTTGGCCGGGCGGTCGTCAGGCTTAAAGAACTCCTTGAATCATACAAGATCGTCAGACAGGCTGTCGGGGCTCTCCCCGAAGGCCCTATCACCGTGAAAGCCCCCAGGAAGATACCGGCGGGCGAAGCCGTAAGCCGTTACGAAGCTCCAAGGGGAGAGGATATGCATTACGTGAAATCGAACGGCACGGATAAGCCGGAAAGGGTGAAGGTCCGGGCGCCGACGCTCGCGAACATTCAGGCGGTAAGAACAATGCTGCGCGACAGGTATCTGGCAGACATGCCTATAGTTGTTGCAGCGATAGACCCGTGTTTCTCCTGCACCGACAGGCTGATACAGATAGAGAGGCAGGATAATAACAGAACGGAGATCATCGAGTGGCAGGAACTCCGCGACTACAGCATTGAGTGGTATCGCAGGCGAGGGATAGATTTTAAGAACGTGGGGAAGAGCAAAAGATGAACGGTCTTTTATCTATCCTGATATTTCCGGGATTATTATTTTTAGGCATATTCGCCCTGATCGCTGAATATGCGGACAGGAAAATTTACGCGAGGCTGCAGAACAGGGTAGGGCCTCCGTTTTTCCAGCCGCTCGCCGATTTCATCAAGCTTCTCGCAAAAGAGGAGATAATTCCTGAAGACGCAAACCCTCAAATGTTCAAGCTTGCTCCTTTGTTCGCGCTCGCGGCGGTGGTTACATCGGTATTTTACATGCCGCTGTGGAAGACCGGCGCGCTTTTCTCTTTTACGGGAGACGCGATAGTCGTCCTTTATCTGCTCACAATTCCGACGATGGCGTTCTTCATCGGAGGATGGTATTCTTCGTCCCTTTTCGCGAGGATAGGATCGGTAAGGGCAGTTGTTGCCCTGTTTTCCTATGAAGTTCCATTGTTCATGGGCGTGCTTTCATCGGCGATGCTCGCCGACTCATGGTCCCTTTCGGGCATCGCATTATTCTATGAAAAGCACCCCTGGTTCTGGCTTTTCAACCTGATCGGTTTTGGGGTTTCATTGACCGCTTTGCTCGGGAAGCTGGAAAAAGGCCCGTTCGATATCCCCGAAGCCGAAACGGAGATCGTGGCGGGAGCTTTCACGGAATACAGCGGCAGGTTCCTTGCCATACTGAGGTTGGTCATAGACATGGAAATGGTCGTAGGTGCCTCGCTTCTGGCGGCGGTTTTCCTTCCGTTCGGCTTGACCCTTGTACCCGCTGCCGGCTTCATACTATATGTCATAAAAGTCTTCTTTGTGGTAGCCCTGATTTCATTGATGCGCACGGTCATGGCGCGCCTCAGGATAGACCAGATGATAGAGTTTTGCTGGAAGTATCTGGTCCCGCTCGGGATGCTTCAGCTTCTTATTAACTTCCTTATAAAAGGGGTAATTTTGCCATGAAGTTCGGCACCACGAGGCTTGGCAAAATGATATTGGAGGTCCTTCGAACGTTCCTTAAAAAACCGGCCACAATTCTGTATCCGGCTGAAAAAATAGATATGCCGGAGAAGTTCAGGGGCAGGATCAAGTTCTATCCCGAAAAGTGCATAGGCTGCATGCTCTGCATGAAAGATTGTCCTTCAAATGCCATAAAGATAAGCAAACTTCCGGACGGAAAATTCGAAGCGGAAATAGACCTTGATAAGTGCATTTACTGCGCGCAGTGCGTTGATTCCTGCCCGAGGAAAGCCCTAGAAGCGACAAAAGACGTGGAGCTCGCGCAGCTGGACAGCAAAAAATTAAAGGTTGTGCTACGTGCGGGACCTCAGGAACAAACTCAAAAGTAACCTCAAAGGCGCCACAAGAATAGCGGTCCTGGGTGTTGGTTCCGATCTTAGGGCCGATGATTTTGCCGGCATGCTTGTCGCGCAGGAACTGGATAGCTCCTCAAAAACCATAAACAGGTCGACGCAGTTCAAAGTGTTCTTCGGCCATACCGCCCCGGAAAACCTTTCGGGTGAGATAAGGAATTTCAATCCAAGCCACGTCATCATTATCGACGCAGCTGAGGTCGGTAAAAAGGCCGGTCAGGTCGCATTCTTTACACCGGAAGACGCGGGTGGGATCTCTTTTTCAACCCACAAGCTCCCGATAAAAGTGCTTGCCCAATATCTTACTGAATCTTTCGGGTGCAAGGTCGCCATCATAGGCATCCAGCCGAAGACCCTTGATTTTGACAAGCCAGTTTCAAAGGAAGTGAGAACATCCGTGAAAGTCGTTTCTAAAACCGTAAAGGATGTTATAATCAGCTCCGGGAAGTAAAAGGAAAAGGGGATATCGGAATATGGGAATTAAGTTTGGGGATATGGGAACATGGGGATATAGGAAAAAATGGGTCCCAATTTCCCGATTCCCTACTTTCCTAAACCATGTCCCAGTATTCCTATATTCCTGTATTTCCATTTATTGAGGGTGTGAGCAAAGCGAGCGGGGGTTATTCTAGGGTTTATACAGGTTTCAAAAGGAGGGGATAGTTGTGGCGACTTTTAAAGTTTTGATGATAGATGATGAAGTGAACTATCCGATGGCGTTCAAGTTCCTTATGGAATCAAAGGGCGGTTACGAGGTCTATCTGGCAACGACCGGCGAGGAAGGGCTGGAAATGGCCAAAGAAAAGAAACCCGACATGATATTTCTTGACGTTATGATGCCTGGCTTCGATGGTATAGAAACGCTTAAAAGATTAAAGGCCGATAGCGGGCTGAAGAACATCCCTGTGGTCATGCTTACGGCAGTTGTTACTGAAAAAGCAAAGGCGGAATCCCATAATTTACAGGTTGAAGGTTATTTGAGTAAACCGCTTGAAATGGACGTTTTGCTGGCAAAGATAGAAGAGATAAAAAGCCGGGTCACCTGAGGCGGTCGGTTTCCGCGGTATTTTCGCATGGCAAATTGTTGAAAAATATAGGATAATCACCGCTATGAACCATATCTTTTTTATTGGAGCTTCTGCCGCTTTATTGACCACTGCAGGATTTTTCCCCCAGGTCATAAAAGCCCATAAAACAAGGCACACAAAAGATCTTTCGCTTATAATGTATATCTTGCTTTGCGCCGGCCTGATCCTCTGGGTAGCTTACGGGCTTTTGCTGAGGCAAGCTCCAATCATCGCCGCAAATGCGGTCACTTTGGTGTTATGCCTCTATATCGTTTTCCTGAAGATAAAATACGGATAGATGGGGCAGGGGCACCACACATTCAAATGTGTGGAATTTACCCCACTCATTAGTGTGGGGTGTTAGCTGAAATTAATAGGGGGGGACATGTTCATTCCCGTTATATTAGGGACCGCCAGGGCAGGCAGGCAATCGGAAAAAGTGGCTAATTTTATTATTGAAGAAACTAAAAAAGCCGGCTTTGAGACCGCTTTGATCGATGTTCGCGATCTCAGGACCAGCGCAACGGATAACTCTCAAAGTTCCCCTCAGGCAAAGAAATTGATCCCGATTATCGAAAAGGCCGATGCTTTGATCATAGTTTCCCCGGAATACAACCATGGCTATCCGGGAGAGCTTAAGCTTATGCTGGATCTGCTTTACAAGCAATACGCGAGGAAACCTGTGAGCTTTTGCGGTGTTTCCGCCGGAGGCTTGGGCGGGGCCAGAGTGGTTGAACAGCTGAGACAGGTGGTTGTTGAACTCCACATGGTGCCGATAAGGGAGGCTTTGTATTTTCCCGTTGTCCAAGATCTGTTCGATGAAGGAGGTAAATTGAAGTCCCCCGATTCATACAAGGACAAGATAAAGAGCTTTTTTACTGAATTGACTTGGTATGCCGATGCTTTGAGATCGGCGAGCAAATAAAAAAGGGAGGGATATTTATGGTAGAAGGAAAGTTTTACAGTCTGCCGGATCTGTCTTATGGTTACAATGAGTTGGCTCCGCACATGTCCGAGGAACAGTTGAAGATCCATCATGACAAGCACCACATGGCATATGTCAAAGGTGCGAACGCCATACTTGAGAGGCTTGATAAAGCCAGGATCGACAAAGCGGACCTGGACATGAAGGCGACATTAAAGGACTTATCCTTCCAGATCGGCGGGCATGTGCTGCATTCCCTGTTCTGGGGTAATCTGGCTCCTGCCGGAAAGGGCGGGGGCGCTCCTGTCTCCACGCTTGCAAAAGAGATAGAAAAGGAATTCGGGTCTTTCGAAAGGTTCAAGAAGGAATTTTCTGCGGCTGCCGCAGGTGTTGAAGGATCCGGATGGGCGGCCCTGACATACTGCATGCATACAAAGCGGCTTATCATAATGCAGATAGAAAAGCATAATACGAACGTATATCCGATGTTCGGCATCGTGCTTGTGATAGACGTTTTTGAGCATGCCTATTACATCGATTACAAGAACGAAAGGGCCAAATTCATCGATGCCTTCTGGAATATAGTGAATTGGGCGGAGGTCAACAAAAGGCTAGAAAACCTCTTGAAAAAGTAAGTGCAATTATGACCCCCCAAGACACAAGCTGGGAAAAAGTAGCCAACTGGTACGACAAACACGTTTCTGAAGCATCCGATTACCATCGCGACATCATCATACCCGGTGCATTAAAGCTCCTGGACGCCAAAAGAGGAGAGAAGATCCTTGATGTGGGGTGCGGTCAGGGAGAACTCTGCAGGGAGCTTGCAAAGATCGGCGTTCATGTTGTCGGTATCGATGCCTCCAAGAAACTTATAGATATAGCAAAAAAGAGATCCGGAGAGAAATATAATATCCACTTCAGGGTTTCGGATGCGGGCGATCTGGAGGGGATACAGGACGGGACGTTCGATGCCGCGTGCTCGATACTCGCGATACAGAACATGGAAAACCTTGATGCGGTCGCAAAAGAAATGTCGAGGGTGGTCAAGAGGGGAGGGCGTATCCTGTGGGTGCTGAACCATCCGTGCTTCAGGATCCCGAGACAGAGCGGGTGGGGGTTTGACGAAAAAAGAAAACTTCAGTACCGGCGCATAGACCGTTACATGAGTGAAAATAAGATACCCATACAGATGCATCCGGGCTCATCTCCGAACATATACACCTGGACTTTTCACCGGCCATTATCGGGTTACTTTGATCAATTCAATTCCCGCGGATTTGCGGTAACAAAGCTTGAAGAATGGATATCCCACAGGAAGAGCAAGCCGGGGGCGTCCGCAAGGTCCGAGAATGCGGCGAGGGAAGAGATCCCTCTGTTCCTGGCTATCTTAGCCGTCAAAATTTGATTTGTTGCCGGTATAGATGTAAACTTGCGTGACAGGACAGGGAGGTGTTCATTTTGGAGACTGGAGTAGTAATGACGCTGATCATATGCGGAACTATCGTAGCCGTTGTACTGATAGGGATATTTTTCACCATGTGGATCATTACCAAGGGGATACAGGTGGCAAAGGACAATAAATAGTTACGTCTTTGCCTCCGCCCAGTTCTCTCCCACCGCGAGATGCACCTTAACGGGAACGTTCAACTTAACAGCGTTGGTCATTTCATTCTCCACAAGCTTTTTGACTTCCGTAACTTCTTCATCTGGTACTTCGAATACAAGCTCGTCGTGCACCTGAAGTATCATTTTTGTCTTGAGCATTTTTGATCCTATTTTATCCTGGATGTTTATCATCGCTACCTTGATTATGTCCGCGGCGGTCCCCTGAACAGGGGTGTTTATCGCAGTCCTTTCCGCGAAGCTCCTCAGGTTCAGGTTCGGATTGTTGATGTCCGGAAGCGGTCTTTTCCTTCCAAGCAGGGTGCAGACGTAGCCGTCCTTTTTTGCCTGAGCAATGACATCATCAATGAACTTTTTAATTCCCGCGTGCTTCTTGAAATAAGTTTCGATGTACCTGGCCGCTTCCGTCTTTTTAATTTTCAAGCTTTTTGAAAGGCCGAAATCGGACATCCCGTAGATTATCCCGAAGTTGACCACCTTCGCCTTGTCGCGCATGTCTTCCGTAACATCCTTAAGGGGCACATCAAAGACCTCCGATGCTGTAGCTTTGTGGATATCAAGGTCTTCCGAAAAGGCTTTCGTGAATACGGGATCTCCGCTTAGATGAGCGAGTATCCTAAGCTCAATCTGTGAATAGTCCGCGGCAAGTATTTTCCATCCCTTTTCTGCGGGTACAAATGCTCCTCTTATCCTCTGCGCCATTTCTCCCTTTGCCGGGATGTTCTGAAGATTTGGGTTTGAGCTCGAGAGCCTGCCTGTTGCGGTGACCGTCTGATTGAATGACGTGTGGATCCTGCCAGTTTTTTTATTGATAAGCGTCGGCAGCACGTCGATATACGTGGATTTGTATTTCTGTATCTGCCTGTAATCCATCAGCCTCTGAGCAATCTCGAATTTTTGCGCGAGTTCTTCAAGGACCTCGGCGTCGGTGGATGCGCCCGTCTTCGTGCGTTTGGTCACGGGGAGCTGAAGCTTTTCATATAATATATTCTGGAGCTGTTTTGGGGAGTTGATGTTGAACACCTCGCCTGATATGGCAAATATCTGGGTCTCAAGGTGTTTCATCTCTATCTCGATCTCTTTTGACATGACCTTCAGCTTGTCCTTGTCGATTGAAACGCCGGTTTCTTCCATTGTCGCGAGCACTTCGATCAGCGGCATCTCTATGTTCTCAAAAAGACCGATAAGCTTTTCGTTCAGGATCTTTTCTTTTAATATAGGAACAAGTTGAAGCGTCACGTCGGCGTCGGAGCATGAATAATCCGAGGCGGGCCCGATGTCCACCTCCGCCATAGTGATCTGTTTTACTCCCGTGCCGATGAGCTCTGTTATCTCCATCATTTGCTTGCCCAAAAGCCCGTGAGCGAGGTTCTTAAGCCCGATCTTTCCTGTTGGATCAAGCGTATAGGCGGCTATCATCGTGTCAAAAGACAGATTGCGGACGTTAATGCCACAGTTATAGAGCACCTCAATGTCATATTTGAGATTTTGGCCGTATTTTGGAATGTCAGCATTCTCAAGAACAGGTTTAAGCGCGGCCAGCACATCATCGATATCAAGCTGCTTGCCTTTCTTATGGCCCACGGGCGCATAATAAGCGCTGTTCGGCCTGGTGGAAAAAGATAACCCTACAAGATCGACCTCGAAGGGATTCCGTCCGGTCGTTTCAGTATCAAATGCAAAACCACAGGATGCTTCCAGCTCTTTGACCAGGGCTTCAAGTTTATCCTTTGAATCAACCGTGACATAAGCGACATTGGCCTCCTTCAGCGCCTCTCTTTTTTTCTCGACCGTGAACAGGCTCGGCTGCGGCGAATATTTCTTTATGAGGCTGCTGAAATTCAAGCTCTTCGAACAAAGGAACAACCTTTGATATGTCGAGTGTGAAAGCAGCAATATCAAAGTCGGCTTTTATAGGAACATCCGTTCTGATAGTGGCAAGCACCTTGCTGTCTTTGGCGTCCCGTATGCCGGCCTGGATCTTCGCCCTCAATTTAATGTTCTCAACTTTGTCAAGGTTGTTTAACAGGTTATCCAGGCTGCCGAATTTCTGCAGGAGGTCTGAAGCGGTCTTTTCTCCTATCCCTTTTATGCCAGGTATGTTGTCGGACGCGTCACCTTTAAGGGACTTGAAATCCACAACCTGCTCCGGAGTTATTCCGAACCTTTTTTTAACTTCTTCCGCGTCATAAGTGACGATGTCAGACAGACCTTTCCTTGTGGTCAGAACTCTGATCCTGTCGTCTATCATCTGCAGCGCGTCAAGATCGCCCGTGACGATCTCAACGTTAAAGCCTTTTTCTTCCGCATTTTTTGCCAGAGTGCCGATGATATCGTCCGCCTCGTATCCGTCGATCTCAAAGATCGGTATGCCCATTGTCTGGGACATCTTTCTGACAAGGGGCATCTGCTCGTAAAGGGTAGGGGGAGCCTTCTGCCTGGTCGCCTTGTACTGGGCGTATTGCTTGTGGCGGAACGTGGGAGCGGCTGTATCGAATGCGATCGCGATAAAATCGGGCTTTTTATCCAGCACTTTCAGGAGCATCGTCGTGAATCCGTAAACCGCGTTCGTGACTATTCCGGATGCGGTTTTCATTGTGTCGGGCAGCGCGTAAAAAGCCCTGTATGCGAGGCTGTTTCCATCGATGAGTACGGCTTTTTTGGGCATTTCGGGGATTATCTTACCACAGATCCTATGATTTTTCGCCCAGCTGGTACCTTGTAAATCTCCTGATGACGATGTTTTCGCCGATCTTCGCGCAGAATTCTCCGAGAAGGTCTTTTATTGTCTTTTTCGGGTCTTTTATGAAAGGCTGGTCAATGAGGCACACTTCGCTGAAGAACTTTTCAAGGCGTCCCTCGACTATTGTATCCGCTACTTTCTCCGGTTTTCCTTCCGCGAGCGTCTGGCTTTTCAGTATCTCCTTTTCGTGGGACACGATCCCGTCCGGAACTTCTTCGCGTGTCAGATACTGCGGGTTTGAAGCCGCGATCTGCATGGCTATGTCTTTGACAAAGGACTGGAATTCGATGTTCCTCGCGACAAAATCCGTTTCGCAGTTGATCTCCAGCAGAACGCCTATTTTCCCCCCAAGGTGAATATAGCTGTCCACGACTCCCTCAGCTGCGGTACGGCCGGCCCTGCGTGCGGCGGCAGCCAATCCCAGCGCCCTCAAAAGATCCATTGCTTTTTCCATGTCTCCGCCGGCTTCCAGCAGGGCTTTTTTACAATCCATCATTCCAACGCCCGTTTTTTCCCTGAGAGCCTTTATGGTTTCGGTGGTAATTTCGATCTTAGAACCCAATTCTCTTTTCTCCCTTTGCCTGTTCCTGTTCTTCCTCAAGTTTCAGTTTGGCTGCGGCTATTGCTTCCATCTGTTCTTCCTGTCCGAGAACTTCCGCTTCTTCGATTTCCACCGGAACCGCTATTTCCTCCGATGAAATTTCATTTGGCTTCAAGACCTGGCGTCCGGCCAGAACCGCGTCCGCCATCAATGAGGTCAGAAGCTTAATGGATTTTATCGCGTCGTCATTGGCGGGGAGGGGATAATCCACTTCTTCGGGGTCGCAGTTCGTGTCAACAACTCCAACGATAGGTATTTCAAGACGCTTTGCTTCCTTGATCGCGATTATTTCTTTTTTGGAGTCAACAACAAAAAGAATGGAAGGCATCGAAACCATTTCCCTGACGCCTCCAAGACCTTTCATGATCTTGCCATACTCTCTTTTTATGCTGGCTACTTCCTTTTTGGTAATCTTGTCAAATATGCCGTCGGTTTCCATTTTTTCTATTTCTTTCATTTTTGCGATGTTCTTTTTAAGGGTCTTGAAATTCGTCAGTGTGCCGCCCAGCCACCTCTGGTTAACATAGAACATGCCGCATCTTTTGGCTTCTTCTTCAATGGATTCCTGCGCCTGTTTTTTTGTTCCCACGAACAGAACAGTGCCGTTCTTCGCGACGACATCTTTCACGAAATTGTACGCTTTTTCTATTAGAGGTATGGTCTTGTGAAGGTCTATGACATGAATATCGTTCCTCGAAGAATATATGAACTTCTTCATTTTCGGGTTCCATCGTTTGCTCTGGTGGCCGAAGTGCACACCGGCTTCAAGCAACTGTTTCATTGTAACAACTGACACAATTAATTACCTCCTATTGATTATGGATTATTGCAAAAGTCACGAAGAGTTATTATACCAGCAGAGGCGAAGGTTTGCAATCTTCTTTTATCCGGCGATAATGACCCTTTCCAGTCCGTTCAGGTCCTTTTTTATCCGGATGTTCTTTGGTTTTAGCGCGTTCTGGATGAGGGAGGCCACGTCATTTGCGCTGTCAGAAGCCACTTCCAAAAGGAGGAAGCCGCCTTCTTTTAAGAAGCTGGCGCCTTTTTCCGCGATCTTTCTGTAGCAATCAAGTCCGTCCGGCCCTCCATCAAGCGCGGCATAAGGTTCGAAGTCCCTGATCTCGGGTTGCAGGTTCTTGATGTTGGCGGTCTTTATGTACGGCGGGTTGGAAATGATGATGTTGCACTGCAGGTTTTCTTCCGGGAAAAGGTCCGTTTCAATGAATTGTATCTTGTTTTCAACTTCATGCTTCTTTGCGTTTGAAAGAGCCACTTCAAGGGCTTTGCCTGATGAATCGGTCGCATGGACCTCGATATTGTCTATGAACTTGGCCAGTGACACCGCGATTATCCCGGAACCTGTGCCGATATCAAGCACCGTTATCTTTCCTTCGAAAGTCTTTGATAATTCAATGGCATTCTCTATAAGGAGCTCCGTTTCCGGCCTCGGGATAAGAACGTCAGGTGTCACGTTGAAATTAAGTGACATGAAGTGTTTGTTCCCGATGATGTAAGCTGCAGGCTCACCCTTTACCCTTCTGGTTATGAATCCCTTGAAAGTCTCAAGGCCCTTTTTATCGATCTCTTTTTCAAAGTCGATATAGAGCTTGATCCTGTCCATATGTAAAGCGTGTGACAAAAGTATCTCGGCTTCAAGATGCGGGGTCTCTATTTTGTGTTTATTGAAATAGTCCGTTGTCCAGTCAAGGACCTTCTTTATCGTCCAGGATTCATTGTCCATGTTTTGATTTTTCAAGTTTGGCGGCTTTGTCGGCGGCAGCCAGCGCTGCTATCATCTCATCCAGATCTCCGTCCATGATCGCGTCGATCTTATAAAGCGACAGGCCTATCCTGTGGTCGGTGACGCGGTTCTGCGGGAAATTGTATGTCCTGATCTTCTCGCTCCTGTCTCCGGTTCCTATCTGAACGCGCCGCAGTTCGTCGAGCTCTCCCTTTTGCTTGATCTTCTTTTCGTCAAGGAGCCGGGACCTTAAGAGGTTCATTGCCTTTGCCCGGTTCTGGTGCTGGGAGCGTTCGTCCTGGCATACGACCACCGTATTTGTAGGTATGTGCGTGATCCTGATCGCGGAGCTGACCTTGTTGACGTTCTGCCCGCCGGCGCCGCCCGACCTGAAGGTATCCACTCTCAGGTCTCTCTCGTCAATCTTAAGGTCTATTTCTTCAGCCTCCGGTATCACCGCCACCGTTGCCGCCGAAGTATGCACCCTCCCGCTGGCTTCGGTCGAGGGAACCCTCTGAACGCGGTGGGTGCCGCTTTCATATTTAAAATTGCTGTAGGCTCCCTTTCCATGGACCGCGATCACGGCCTCCTTGTATCCTCCTAGCCCGGTCGGATTATCGTTCACCATCTCCGTTTTATAACCCTTGCGCTCAGCGAACCTGAGATACATCCGCAGGAGCTGACCGGCAAAAAGAGCGGCTTCTTCTCCGCCCGTGCCCGCCCTCAGCTCTATGAAAATGTCCTTTTCGTCATACGGGTCTTTTGGAAGGAGAAGGTACTCGAGCTCCATGGCAAGCATCTGTTCTTTTTTTTCATGTTCCTTCAGTTCAGCTTCCGCCATTTCCTTTACTTCGTTGTCCCTGGATAGGGCCTTGAGGGTGTCTATTTCGGCTTTTAACTTTTTGTATTCCCTGAATTTGGACACGATCGGTTTCAGGTCCGAGAGTTCCTTGGAAAAGGCAAAGTATTGTTCTTTGTCCCTTATTATATCAGCGGAAGAAAGGAGGATTTCCAGTTCATTAGATCTCTTTTCAATTGACTCTAATTTGTTAAAAAGCATTTATGAGAACTCAACAGCAGGGGCTGTTATCTTCTTTTCTTGGGCTTTTTTGCGGCCGGGGCGGCAACATGAGAGTATTTTTTCTTGAAGCGCTCAACTCTGCCCTCGGAATCCATTAGTTTTTGTTTTCCGGTAAATAACGGATGGCAATTGGAGCAAATATCGACCCTGATGTTCTCCTTGGTTGAGCCGATCTCATATGTCGCTCCGCACGCGCAAGCCGCGGTCGTCTTATAATATTTTGGATGAATATTTTCTTTCATGTTTTTCCTCCAAGATTCGAGGAACATTTTATCATAAGTTGGGTTTGGCCGCAATTAGTATTTTCGCCTAATTGAAAAAAGCGGAATATGGCTTAAAAAGGCTTGAGAGGGGGAATAGGTGGTACAAGTAGAAAAGGGGAATAAGGGAAAAATGAAAGAGGAGCAGCCTTATTTTGCTTCTTGCACTTATTCGCCTTATCTCACTTCGGGCACTTCTTAAGCCTTATTGAGCCTTATTCTTTGACGTCCCACCTGTAGCCGATGGATGCATAAGTGCAGTTCATGGTATAGTTGTAACGGCTTAGATCCGCCGCATAATATCCGAACTGAAAGCATAAGGCGTTTTTATCGCCCATCGGCATCTCAAGCCCGTAGAAAAGATGGTATCCCATAGTTGTAAGGTTCTCTTTAAAAGGCGTTTCCAGGTCGGTTAAGTAATAACCGAGGCCGAGCCCATAGTACTGCTTGCCTCTGAAGTAAGGGCTCGGAAGATAGCTTATGGAGAAATCCGCGGTTATCGGCATAAAGTACCAGGAACTTTTTGATGAGGTCAGCTGACCTCGTTCCATTTCAAGTGAGAAATCGATGCTCGGCGCGAGGGGGATCTTGAATCCAAGCCCCAGGCCGAATGTTGAAGCATAATTATCCAGGGACGGGGAATCATAATTGTAGTAAAGGTTTGACAGGTATCCAAATTTAAGGTACCAGCCGGTGTGCATTTCTTTGCCGTAGTCGAGTATCCTTTTGGTCCTGAAGACGTCTACGGGCTCTTCGGAGGAGCTTTTTCTTTGTCCCTCCAGACCTTTTTCTGTGATGTAGATCGTTGTCAGTTCGCTGTCTTTTATTTCCACGATCTCCGCATATAGGGTCGCTTCAGCGGTGGCTTCTCCGGAAGCGATCCTCAAAAAATGGGTCCCGGATTGTATCTGTTTGATCTGCACGGAATCCGTGCCGCTCAGCTTGCCGTCCAGGTATATTTTGGTCCCCGGAGTTTTCGAGAAAACATTCAGAGAACCGTATTTCATGTCATCGGCCAACGAAGCCGATGCTATGAATAATAGGAAAACCGCCAAAAGCACGAACGTTTTTTTCATCTATATAAGTATATCATATTTGAATTGTGAAAAAACAGAGATATGATTGTTGCAACTTTAGCTGGTTTTTTACGATATAATTATAGAAAGGAGTAATTACATTTGGGATCTGATGTTTCAAGTACATCCGATATTTCGTGGATAAAAAGCGTGATATTAAAGCGATATCCAAAGATCATTGAGGATAAAGGCGCTGACCTGAACAATGATAAGAAGATATCGGGCGATGAGGTCTTTGGAGATCTTGATAAGAACGGCACTGTTGGCAACGACAAGGATTTCTGGCTTTATTTGGAAAAAAATAAAAGCTTGATCGCCAAGCAGGTGGACTTCGTTGCTTGGGAGGGAGCTGAAATATCTTCGGATAATATCATTAACCATCTTCTTTTTTTGGAGTCCCAATTATGCAAAAAAGAGGATATTCAGAATACTTACAGGATACTCAATGAGGTTGTGGCGCAGGCAAAACAAAAAGCAGGGAAAATAGAAAGCCCCGAATGGAAGCTCAAAGGCGTATTGGTTATGCTTCATGACGACTTTAATATCAATTTCCAGGTTTCGGATAAAGGATTTACTGACGATCTTTTGAAGGGGATAATGGATTGCAATACTGTTTCTTTCTTGTTTTTGGCGATCGCACATGAGCTGAAATGGCCCTTATACGCGGTAAAGGCCCCTCAGCATGTTTTTTTGAGGTGGGATGATGGGTCGTATCGTTTAAATTTCGACATAGGGCGTATATATACGGACAAATATTATCAGGAACAGCTAAAAATAGATGACAGTGTCGTTAAAAACGGGACATATTTAAAAAATTTGTCCCAGCGCGAGACAAAAGGTCTGTTCTATTATAACCGGGGGAATACAAAATGTGAGGGAAAGGATTATGGTGGAGCGAATGAGGATTACTTAAAAGCTATTGAATTCTACCCCAAACTTCCAGAAGCGTATAATAATATAGGAATTATCAAAAGCGATTTAAGGGATAATAACAAGGCGATCGAGTATTTTTCAAAAGCGCTTGCGCTTTATCCTAAATTTGGAGCCGCCTACATGAACCGGGGGATATCAAAAAATAAAATCGGGGACTATAAGGGGGCTATAGAAGATTTTTCTGAAGTGATCACACTTGACCCAAAATATGCCCCGGCTTATCTTGACCGCTGTAAAGTGAAAGCAAAAATGGGGGATAGCACGGGAGCAAGCGCCGATTTTAAGGAATATAAAAAGTTAACAGCCGGGCAATGATATTTTTTTCCACAGTCTCTATCCAATTTATTAAAAAGTCTTATCATTATTATTTATTGTTTACAAATCAAACAAGCTGTGATAACATCAAAACGTTCAGGAGGAATAGATGTCGATAAAAAAAGAGGTCAAAACGGAAATAATAAAGAAATTCAGAAGGAAGGAATCTGATACGGGGTCGCCCGAGGTACAGGTTGCTATTTTGACCGAAAGCATAAACAAGCTGCTTGAGCATTTGAAGGGCAATAAAAAGGACCATCACTCCCGACGAGGGCTGCTAATGATGGTGGGCCGCCGCAAAAGGCTCATGAAATACCTCAACAGGAAGGACATTAAGCGATACACTGCGCTTGCGACCAGCTTAGACCTGAAGAAATAACCTATGATCAAAAAAGTTGAAATGGATTTTGACGGCAAAAAGCTTTCCCTTGAAACAGGACGTGTTGCGAGGCAAGCCGGAGGCGCGGTAATAGTCAGGCTCGGGGACACGATGGTCCTTGCCACCGCAACGGCGAGCGAACTGCCCAAAGAAAGCGCTGATTTCTTCCCGCTGACGGTGGATTTTGAGGAAAAACTTTATGCCGCGGGCAAGATCCCCGGAGGGTTCTTTAAAAGGGAAGGCAGGCCGACGGAAAAAGCGATATTGACCTCAAGGTTGGTTGACCGCCCCATAAGGCCTCTTTTTCCGGATAATTTCCGCAATGAAGTTCAAATAGTTATTGTTCCCCTTTCAGTTGATCAGGAAAATGCTCCCGATGTTCTTGGCATGATAGGGGCATCTGCAGCGCTCACGATCTCGGAGATCCCTTTCATGGGGCCTGCGGGGGCCGTGAGGGTCGGAAAGATCGGTGACAAACTTATTATTAACCCCACGTCCGAACAAATGGAAGAGAGCGAGCTCGATATCATTGTTGCGGGCACAAAGGATGCCGTGATGATGGTCGAGGCGGGAGCCGATGAGGTGGGAGAGGAAATTATCCTATCCGCCATTGAGCTTGCGCATGTCAGGATAAAGGATCTCATAAAACTTCAGGAAGAGCTTGCCAAGCTTGCCGGAAATCCAAAGATGAAGCCAAAACTTTATGAGCCGGACAAGAGCATTGAAAATTATGTAAAAGATTTTGCTTCAAAACGCATAGCAACCGCGCTCGAGATCACGGATAGGGACAAGCAGACCGATGAACTGAAAATGATCGAACAGGATGCCATCGAGAGCGTAAAGGATGAGAAGCTGGCTGCACTGGTCAAATCAAGACCGTTCGATATCAAGGCGATCGTAAAGAGCATAGAAAAGAAAATCGTTAGGGACATGATCCTTAACAAGCGCGTAAGGCCTGACGGCAGGAAGCTTGATGAGATAAGGCAGATCACCTGCGAGGTGGGACTTCTCCCCAGAGTGCACGGGTCCGCGATATTCACAAGAGGCGCGACCCAGGTAATGACGCTCGCCACGCTTGGATCCATAGGCGAAGAACAGCGCATCGAAGGGCTCGAACCCGAAGACAGCAGAAAAAGGTACATGCATCATTATAACTTCCCGGCTTATTCAGTTGGAGAGGTAAGGCCTCTGCGCGGTCCGGGAAGGCGGGAAATAGGGCACGGCGCGCTTGCGGAGAGGGCGCTTTTCCCGGTACTTCCGCCTGACGAAAAATTCCCATACACTGTAAGGCTTGTTTCGGAGGTCCTTATGTCAAACGGCTCTACTTCCATGGCTTCGACCTGCGGGAGCACTCTGGCGCTGATGGACGCGGGCGTTCCTATAAAGTCCCCGGTTTCCGGGATCGCGATGGGGCTTGTAAAGGAGGGGGACAAAGTAGCCATTCTTTCCGATATCCAGGGGCTCGAGGATTTTCTCGGGGACATGGACTTCAAGGTCGCGGGTACTTCAAAAGGCATAACGGCTCTTCAGATGGATATCAAGATCAAGGGCATTTCAATTGACATAATGAGAAAAGCTCTTGAACAGGCAAAAGTGGGCAGGGCGTTCATTCTCTCAAAAATGACGGAGGCGATCTCAAAGCCGAGAGCGGAGCTCTCTCAATTCGCTCCCCGCGTCATAGTGCTTACGATCCCGATAGATAAGATCGGGCTTGTGATAGGTCCGGGCGGGAAGAACATAAAGAGAATAATCGAAGAGACGGGCGTACAGGTGGACATTGAAGATGACGGAAGCGTTTTTATAACGGGCGCTGATGTGAAAGGCGCTGAGAAAGCTCAGAGCATCATTGAAGGCATGACTGCGGAGGCGGAAGTCGGAAAAACTTATCACGGAAGGGTAACACGGTTAATGAATTTCGGCGCTTTCGTTGAGATAATGCCGGGCAAGGAAGGCCTTGTTCACATATCGCAGCTTGCCGACAGGCGCGTCGCGAAGGTGGAAGATGTCGTTAAGGTAGGGGATGAGATAGCCGTGAAAGTGATCGAGATAGATGATCAGGGTCGGATAAACCTCTCAAAAAAAGCCGCGGAACAGAAATAGCATCGTTATTTGTTCGATATTAATTAAATCCGGTAAGACTGAGTTCCCCTTTAACTGTATTAATCCAGCGCGTCGCGCTCTGCTCTGTAACCATGAAATTCACAAAGACACCTTCAAATTTATGACAGACACGGGCAAATAGCCGGATATCTGAATCGTGAGGGTGTGCGCTAAGGGGATCCATAAAAAATACCACATGATGACAGCGACCTTCAATTATCTCATTGGCGATTTGAACATCTCCGCCAAGGGGGCCGGAATTAAACGCTTTTATTTTCGCGGATAGCGCCGGGAAGAATGTTGCAATGCGTTCCCCAGTTGTCCCTGTGCAAAAAATGTTATTGAACACATTAAGTTCATCTTGGTGATCAGCTACAAATTTATACATATCGTCCTTCTTTTTATCGTGAGCGATCAACGATACGGTTTGTTGGGAAAGAGGGAGCCCAATACATGAATTGTTCTTCTCAGCCCAGATATTCGCACTCCAAACATTCTGCAAAAGCTCAACATTGTGTACGATGCTTTGCCTGACCAGGGTCTGATTTTCCGGGGAATCTGCCCGCGGATCATTGGGATCGGAGAAAAAAAGCAGCGTTTGACACGAGCCTGTCACGATCTTTTCGGCAAACTCGATAACCCCACCTCGAAAACCCGGTCTCAGTATAGAGATACTGAGATGCTTCGCGTGTTTTTGTAGCAGATCATCGTAAGTGCCTTCGGTGGTAAGGATGTGATGTTGACACAGAATTCCCAGGTGTCTTTTCAGGAAAAGATCTACCGGCCCGCTTTTTTCCTTGCTGCCGAGCTGGCAATTATTCCCATTGTTGGTCCAAATCCCATTATTTTTCCTCTTTCTTGGGTTCAGCCGCAGGTTCTGTCTTGGAATGCCGATTAAAAAGTTTCCTGTAAAAATCGCGAACATATCTGTATGGCGCAGTGATATCTTTCTCTGCTATGTCGACAGCATGCGATAGTTGCAGCTTTAATATCGTTTGGAAGATCTTTTTCTTTAATCTCAAAGGAATATGGGATCTTTTAAGATTTCTCAAGGCACATATTGCGCCACTTCGAACGCTGCTGTCCTTATCTTTCGTAGCTGTTATGAGAGGATCGATCATGCTTACCTTTAACGCGGGAGCGATGTTGGCTTTGCTGAGGGTTTCCAACGCGTATATCGCGCTCTCCCGACGTAAATTGTTGTCATCTACCAGCGCTTTAAGGAAAGAATCAACTATCTGCGACTTATGACCCTGAGCAAGATTGGTTATAGCGGGATTGTTGGGATCGGGGTTCACAAGAGATGTTAAGACCTCTACCGCGAGAAGCCGAATATCCAGATTTGCATCGCCGATACAATTAAAGAGCGGCTCGATCATCTTTGCCTTTTGATCAGGAGAAACATTTGATTCAGCGATATCTCCTAAAGCAGCTGCCGCACTGCATCGAGCATCATTACTATTTTGATTATCAACAAATGCATTAATAAGCGGCTCGATCATCTTTGCCTTTAGATCCGAAGACACATCGGATCTGGCGATATTTCCCAATGCAGATGCCAGGCTTCTTCGAATAGCACTGTTATTATGTTTATCCTCAAACGCTTTGATAAGAGGGTCGATCGTCTTTGCCTTAAAATTCGGAGAAATGGCGGATTTAGCGAGTTCCCCAAATGCATATGCAACGCTGGTCCGAACATCGCTGTTTATATCCTCCAGTGCTTTGATAAGAGGATCGACCATCTTAGCTTTTAGATCCGAAGGGATATTGGATCCGGCAAGTTGCCACAAAGACCGTGCCGCCTGATCTCGGACATGCCAGTCTGTGTCTTCCAGTTTTTGCAATAGACCTACCATTTCATTTTCCGATACATCTTTTCTGACATAGTTGATCTTCAGATGCAGAGATGCATATCCGCAACTCTCAAGGTATTTCATAAAACTTTCACAGCTTGAAGGATTGTCTTCGCAGTATGCTTCGGCTGCGTTCTCGGCCTCTTCTCTTGTGTTTATTCTGCCGTCATTACCCTTTGGGCCTTCATGCGTGTCCCCGAGCTTCAGGTAACTTCTGTATTCGAACGGCGCTTTTTCAATGATGATATCGCCCATTTTACGTGCCTCCTGATAGACTTATGATCGATCGCAAACCATATATCGACCGCATTTCCCTGAAATTGCAGTATTCTTTCAAATTACCATGGCATTTTCTGTCGGATATTTTTGTGATATTTTCAAATGGCCGAAAAGATGATAAAATATACGAGAAATGAAAGATCCGGACATAAAGATCACTGATAAGATAATCTCCGAGCACGGGCTGACAAAGGAAGAATTCGAAAGAATCGTTAAAACCCTTGGCAGGCGGCCGAATATTGTTGAGCTTGGAATGTATTCTGTCCTCTGGAGCGAACACTGTTCGTACAAGAGCTCGAAGATCTATCTCAAGAAATTCCCCACAAAGTCGCCCAGGGTTCTTGCGGGTCCCGGAGAGAACTCCGGCATAGTTGACATAGGCGGCGGCCTGGCCATTTCGATGAAGATAGAATCCCATAATCATCCAAGCGCCATTGAACCCTATCAGGGAGCCGCGACCGGAGTGGGCGGCATCGTCAGGGATATTTTCACCATGGGTGCAAGACCTATTGCCGGCCTTAATTCTTTAAGGTTCGGGCATCTTTCAAACCAGAGGAATAAATATCTTTTCGGCGGGGTCGTTTCGGGGATCGCCGGCTACGGCAACTGCCTGGGACTTCCGACCGTCGCAGGTGAAGTGTACTTCGATGATTGTTACACGGGAAATTGCCTTGTTAACGCGATGTGCGTTGGAGTGGTCAGGATTGACGGCAGCCCCGCCGAGGCGGGCAGGCAGGTAAAAGGCCATGAGTCGATCGAAATAGGCCCGAGGATTGTTAAAGCGATCGCCGAAGGCCCGGGGAACTCCGTGATGTACGTCGGCGCGTCCACGGGAAGGGACGGCATACACGGCGCCACTTTCGCATCCGTTGAGCTTTCTGAAGAATCAGAATCACGCAGGTCGAACGTCCAGATAGGGGACCCGTTCACCGAAAAGTCGCTCATTGAAGCCTGTCTTGAGGTACTCACCGATGATTGCGTTGTCGGTATGCAGGACATGGGAGCCGCAGGATTAACGTGTTCGACATCAGAGATGTCATCAAAGTCCGGCACAGGAATGGACGTTGATATCTCTCTGGTACCGCAGAGAGAAGAGGGAATGACCCCCTATGAGATCATGCTTTCCGAATCTCAAGAGAGGATGCTTCTTGTTGTCAGATCTGGGACTGAGAACAGGGTAAAAAAAATATTCAATAAATGGGGGCTTAACTGCGTCAATATCGGCAAGGTGACCGATGACGGGTTTCTCAGGGTGAGGCTGAACGGTAAGGTCATAGCGGAAGTCCCCCCAAGATCACTTGCTGATGAGGGGCCTCTTTACGAAAGACCTTTTGAAAAACCCGGATATTTGGATAAGGTCCAGTCTTTTGATCCCGGGAAAGTGAAAGCGCCTAAGGATAATAATAAAATATTGATCCAGCTCCTGGGTTCTCCGGATATAGCGAATAAAAAGTGGGTATATGAACAGTATGATCATATGGTCCAGACGAATACGATGGTCCTTCCCGGTGCAGCGGATGCGTCCGTTTTGAGACTCAAAGATACGGGCAAGGCCATATCGATCACTGCGGACGGCAATGGGGAATATTGTTATCTTGATCCTTTCGTGGGCGGGATGATCGCTGTTTGCGAAGCGGCAAGGAATGTAGTGTGCACCGGCGCGGAGCCGATCGCTCTCACGAACTGCCTTAACTTCGGCAATCCGGAAAAACCGGAGGTAATGTGGCAGTTCAAACAGGCGGTGGAGGGAATGGCCGAGGCGTGCAGGGCGCTTAACGTCCCCGTGATCTCCGGGAACGTAAGTTTTTACAATGAGAATAACGGAGTTGCTGTTTTCCCGACCCCTGTTGTCGGCATGCTGGGTTTGATCGAAGCAAAAAGCGAGCAAGAAATAAAACGCTCCACCATGGGATTCGCAAAAAGCGGCGACGTGATCGTTCTGCTTGGCAAGAACAAGTCCGAACTCGGGGGAAGCGAATATCTGAAAGTGATACACGGCAAGGTCGCGGGATGTCCGCCCCAGCTTGATCTTGCTTTTGAAAAAAGCGTTCAGCAGACCTGCCTGGAAGCCATCAGGCTTGGTCTTGTTAAGTCCGCCCATGACACATCCGAAGGAGGCCTTGCGGTCGCGGTCTCCGAATGCTGCATGGCCGGTGATATTGGAGCAATGCTCTCTTTAATGGATGACCTGAGTCCCGCATCCCTTCTTTTTTCAGAAACACAATCGCGCATCATACTTTCAATTCCCCCGGAGAACCTTTTTTTGCTAGAGAAGATCGCTGTTAAGCACAGAGTTCCGATCGAAGTAATAGGCAAGGTTGGAGGGAAGGCTTTGATAATAAAAAAAGGCAATAAAACCTTGATCGACATGCCCGTTAAAGAGCTGAGCGATACATATTACGGAGCCATTGAAAATATCATGGAAACGAGATAAATGGATGCAGCCGGCGCGATCATCGTACTTATTTTTGTCATTACGATCATATCCGCCTCGACCGGGGGCAGGGTAGCCGTTCCTGGTCTCGGCGGTGGCGAAACCAAAGTCCCCATGTATGCCAACCTGAATGTTGATGCGGTCCCCGAATCCACTTTTATTTCTGTTGCCGGAGATGATTCACAGGCCAGGATAGAAAAGTATATTTTAAAACACAACAAGAACACATCTTACTGGGATGCAAATTTGATGTCTTCCAGCATGGTTAAATACGGCAGCGAGTATAATGTGAACCCAAAACTGGTATGCGCGGTCATTGCGCGGGAATCGGGATTCAATCCGAGGTCGGTTTCGTCTTCGGGAGCCATCGGGCTTGGCCAGCTTCTGCCCGCCACAGCCACCGCTTTGGAGGTTGATGATGGTTTTGACCCTGAACAGAATATAAGAGGGACTACCAGGTATTTGCGTTTTCTTCTTGATAAGTGGAAATCTCATCCCCAGCAGGTGGCTCTCGCGCTAGCTTCATATACCGAGGGCCATAATGCAATATCCAGGAACGGCGGATACAGCACAAAAACAAAGGGATATGTTGAATCAATTATCAATATCTATTGGAAGATATAATTGTTGTAGCAAACCTCGACAATTATAGTTAAATCCGTCTATTTCATCTCACTTTTCCTCTTATTTATTTGGCATATAAATTGCTGATCTGCATAAAAAGGGAGAGGGTGATGATGCCAGATTTAACTAAAGAGCAGATCTACATCATATTAGGGATCATTGCTGTAGTCTTGATAGGGTGTGTTGTAGGCGTTTTTAACTCAAATCTGGCTTCAAAACAATCATCACCCGAAACATCACCACCTACAGTTTTACTTGATAATAAGACAAAAACAGAGTGTGCCAGCTGTTTTGTCCACATAAGCGGGGCGGTTGCCCGGGAAGGCGTCTATAAGTTAAATAAAGGCGATAGGATAGTTGACCTGCTGAAATTGTCAGGGGTAGCTTCAAATGCTGATCTTGATAGCGTAAACCTTGCCGAACTCCTTTCTGACGGTGAAAAAGTGTTTATTCCACAGAAGGCGAGCAATGAGAACTTAATAGAGCAAATGCCGTTATCTGACAAATTATCGAGTAAAGCGAATAAAATTGTCAATATTAATACTGCGGATGAGAAAGAATTGGATAGTTTGCCGGGTATCGGCCCCGTGATGGCAAAAAAGATAGTTGATTATCGCAGCGAGAAGGGGAAATTTTTTGATATCGAGGACCTGAAAGGAATTCCGGGAATATCTGAGAAGAAATTCGATAAGCTGAAAAGCTTGATCTCGGTTTACTAGTGCTATGGCATCCCGACCTTTTGGGGTTAGAAAATGTTCACACCGATTATTACGATTACTATATTTTATATATTCGGGATAATATTGGCCGAATTTTTGTATATTCCGCTTCAATATTTATTTTTTGCATTGATCTTATCTATTCTAGGAGGTCTTTTTTTGCTAAGGTCAGGGCAGAAACCCATTTATTTGATGATCTTCGTCATTTTTATCTTCGGGATATTCGCCTGTCAATACGCCAGCTTAATTCCCGCAAATGATATTTCCCGGTTCGCAGATGACAGATACGTGAAAATTATCGGCTCGGTCGCTGACGAGCCTTCACGGGCAGAAGAGCTTTATAGGTTCACTTTGAAAGCGAGGGAGATCATTCTTAAAGGAAGATCATATAAAACTTCCGGATATGTCGGAGTGTATGTCAGTGACTCGAACATATCCCTCAATTACGGCAACAAGATCCTTGTCCATGGAAAACTGTCAAAGATAGTTTCAACATCGAATCCCGGCATCGCATCTTTTGGCGATCTCATGGCCAAGAGGAAGATCGGCTGCCAGATGTTCGTGTACGGTCAGGGGCTGGATGTCCTTGCCAGATCCATCGGGAATCCGATCAAATATATTTCGATAATCATCAAGAACAGGTTGATCTCGGTGATCCAGAACACCATGAACGAGCCATATGCCTCGTTGCTCGGCAGCATAGTGTTCGGTTCTCAGGCTTCACCGCTGTCAAATGAGCTTCAGGATAACTACAAGACAGCGGGAGTGATACATCTTCTTGTCGCTTCAGGGACTCAGGTTTCAATTTTAATGTCAGTTGTTCTTATCCTGTGCAGGGCTGCCGGACTTTCTCAATATGTGAAACTGGCGGTCGCTACTTTTGCAAATCTGATCTTTGCGGGAATTACCGGTGCCGGGCCGTCGATAATAAGGGCGGCTGTTATGAGCGAAGCCGCGTTGGTCGCGAATATATTTGAAAGAGAGAATGATTTTTACAATTCACTCTCGCTCTCAGCTCTGGTCCTGCTCATTTTGAACCCTCTGAATCTGTTCGACATGGGCTTCCAGCTCTCATTTTTGGCCACCTGGGCGTTGTTCTATGTTGCTCCCGCAATAGAAGATAGATTATCTGAACTGTTGCCACAATTCCTGGCCGGAACGATCGCGTTATCGATCGCTCCAACGATCATAACGACGCCAGTGATTCTATATAACTTCGGCCAGGTATCGTTCGTTTCCGTGATCTCAAATTTTCTTATCATCCCGTGGGTTGAAGTGACGGTGATATTAGGGTTCGTTTCCACGTTGACCGGCCTTATTTTCCTCCCTCTTGCTTATGCGATCAATAATACGCTAACGGCAATATTGGCGATACTTAACGGTATCGTATATTTTTTCGCCGGACTACCTTTTGCGTGCAGGTATTTTTCTCCGCCAGGGTTGCCCGTGATCCTGGCGTACTATATGATAATTATAGGAGGTATTGAAATGTTGAAAGGGCGCGTGAATTTTAGTTTTAAAATAAGCAAAGCCTTCTTATTGATAGCCATTCTCATCCTGATCTCCGTATTCACATTGGGACATTCGCAGGCTGCCGGAGATCTTACCGTCACCTGCATTGATGTTGGCCAGGGGGACTCCATATTGATAGAATCCCCGTCCGGAAAAAATGTCTTGATCGACGGCGGCGGAAGGCAGGAAGGCAGCGTATCGGACCCGGACCGTGATGATATGACCGGCAGGTCTATCGTTGTTCCGTTCCTGAGGAAAAAAGGCATAAACGAGCTTGACCTTGTGGTATTGACGCATCCGCACGAGGATCACGTCGGAGGTCTCCCGTACGTTCTGGAAAAGCTGAAGGTCGACATGGTCCTGGACAGCGGACAGACACATACTTCCCGCGGATATTATAGATTCTTGAGGTTGATCGAGCATAAGCATATTCCATATAAGCTCGCGAGGGCGGGCCAGGTTATCGATCTCGGTGCGGGGGTCAAAGGATATGTTTTGCATCCGTCGGAGCCCTTGATCACGGGAACTGAATCGGACCTGAATAATAATTCGGTGGTTATCAGGCTTGTTTACGGAAGGACTTCTTTCCTGTTAATGGGAGACACGGCTTTCGAGGGGGAGGACAGGATATTGTCGTCAGGGCGCAATATCAAAAGCGATGTTTTAAAAGTCGGGCATCACGGGAGCAGCACATCTACTTCAGATAGCTTTTTGGGTGCAGTAAGTCCCCGTTATGCGGTCATATCTGTCGGGGCAAAGAACAAGTTCGGGCATCCAAGTTTGGAAACGCTTGAAAGATTGAGCGATCATGGGATCAAAGTATTCAGGACGGACATGGATGGCGCTGTTATCTTTAAGAGCGACGGAAACTCGATTTGGCCAGCGGGAAATCTTCAAAAATCCTTCTAAATATTCCTAAAATATCTCCAAACAAATTGAAATTTCTGGAAAGATGTGACGATAAATATATGGTTGAGATTTATCCTGGACGATATAAAAGGAGGAATGGAAAATGGCAGGAATGAAAGTGGAATTCAAAAAAATAGGTAATCAGTTGGGACGAATTTCTGATTTGGTCGGGAAAGGTAATTTTAACGCAGCTCACAAGTTGCTTGGAGGATTGATCCCGAAAATTGTCGGCCTTGACGAGCGGCTTACGAGACAGCAGGTATTAGGGCTAGGATCCGCATCAAAAATCAAATCAATAAAACTCCCGGAAATGATTGCTATTTCGCCCAAACTTAGCATTATGAGGGCTGAAATTACTGTTGGCTTATTCAAGCAAGTAATGGAGGGGTATGCGATTGAAGGAGATAATGCCGTTCATCTTAAAGCCCTTCTTGCTAATCCTAAAGCAGCGGAAACTGCCTTAACTTGTGTAAGTTTGTTGGATGCTAGAGAATTTGCTAAACGGTTGAGCATCCAAACCGGCAGGAAATTCAGGGTTCAAACTGAAGAAGAGTGGTCTAAGGCACAAAGTCAATTATCAGGAAGCAACTGGACTTGGACAGAAACCGAGTATTCCAATTCCGGTAATGATCATGTTCTCCGTCGCCTGAACGGCGGCTACGGCTACTACAACCTTGAGGGTCGTTATTTCAACTATGCGGTTCGCTTGGTCGAGGACAAATAAATTACCCTTTGCTCTTTGTTCCTTTTACACTTTGAGTGGCGGGGTGGCCGGAAATTTTGAGGGAAAAAATGGAAGCAATGAAGGTAATATTCAAGAACGGTTTGTATGGAAAAGGAAGGAAAACGGGACAAATCAACATCGTAAAACCTTCATGTACATTATATTTTTCAAAGGAACAGTTAAATGCAAATAAGGTCTTAGAATATCCTATGCAGGGAAGCTGGGATTTTCCTCGTGGCTTAGTAAGCAAAATGCAGGCGGTTGTGAAAACAGGCGCGGACTATAAGGGTAATTGGGGTAAAATGATCCCCATAAATGGAGCCCCTCAAGGGGAATTCAAAGATCTGTTGTATATATACCCTACTGATAAATCAAATATAACCACAGTCCGCTTTGATATTTTTGACAAGAAAGAACAGTTAAAATGGAGATATCTCCGTCATTTATTTTCCAGGCGCAAATGGTCGAGGGGCATGTTTTACTCGCCAGGATATCAAAAATGACTAAGGGGATCCATTCGGAAGCAAACAATCAATATGTTTATGTCGATTGTGATATACAATTTGCTCCCAAAAACACTTCCGCCTTGACTTTGACCATCGCCTCTCAAACAGGTTTTGTTCTAATGTGGCCTAAGGGCGTCCACGATTGGAAAGGGCCGGGGAAATATGGTTTCATGGCTGATCTTGCTCACATTTTAGGAAAACAAGAAAGCTTTCGGTGTATATTAAGTGCGATAAACAAAGGAATTGCGGTAGGTAAAGAAGGAAAAGATCTTGCAAAATACGAAGAAAAATTTACATTAGATAAAATAGGCCTTGCTCTCGCATAAACTGGATAAATAATCCCCTGCTCGCTTCACTCGCACCCCCTTTACTAAAGGGGGTAGGGGGATTAAGTCTGCCCCGCCTTTGCCTGCCCCCAATTTTTATGTTAACTTGAGATCCTGGGATACTTGACATCCTTTCTCTTTCTACATTTTTAACTCAAATTGTGATAAACTTCAGCCAGTTCAAAGATGATCTTATCTTCTCGAAAGCAGGAATTAATGAAAAGATGTTGCTTCATTCTGCTGGTGGCTTTGTTGTTGCCATTTGAAGCTTTTTGCGCCACGGGATCGATAGATTCCAGTTACACCTATGATTACAGTCAGCCGCCGGAATTCCAGCCAAGCTTGAACAGCCAGTTCACGGCACTTTCCGCTGGAGTTACGGATATTAATGCGAACCCCGCCGGGCTCATGCGGGTCAATACTTTTGAAGTGGCGGTCGGAATAAGCGGATTCGTTCAGAACCCAATAAAAAGCGATGAGAACAATGTTTACGTTGATGATGTGAATCTGGGCGGAATAGAGAACTCTCCCAATTCAAGGTCTTATATAAGATTTACGGATGACAGGTCCGCCGTGACCGCTGAGTCGAGGCCGATCACGATCAACGAGGATTACTCGAAGGGCGGCGGGATCAATTTCTTCGGGACGACATACAGGATGTCGGACTGGCTGGCGTTTTCCGTTAGCAGGAAACGCCCTACAGCGATCGCTTTTAACTATCAGATGCTTACTCCGATCCTCGTGGATGCCAGGGCGGATTTCAGGGGGGCATCGGTCGAAGCCGGGGGACCGGGTAATTATATTAATTTCAGGAATGACGGCACTATAGAGGTGGTAATCGGCGGAGTAACGATGGCAACGTCGGAGGTTGCCGCCTGGAGCGGGTTCTTGAGCCAGGGTACGGGCGAAGTGGATTGGGTGGACGGCACTTTTGACAACTCGATAGTGAACCAGGACGGCATTGTCATTTCTGCCGCGGCAAAGACCGGGCCGATCTCCTGGGGGCTCAATGTTATGCCCATGACCGTTGACATGCAGCTGAACAATGAGGTCTCTGTTGCGAGCGACAGCGGCAATTCCAATGTGATGTTCTATATACCGAATTTGGATTTCAGTTCGACATTCGACGCCCTGTCCTGGGTGACATACGAGTGCGGGACCCCAACCGGCTACAGGTCTATCGAGGTGGAGACACGCGCCGGACAGCAGATCGGCAAAGCGCAGATCGCCGGCAAATATTCCGCGTCCCTGACAAGGATGGACCTGGGGATGCAGTGGGATCCTGCGGACTTTATAAGCGTCGGCGCCGTATACGAGAACTTCAACGGCGCGACATTGGACCTGAAAGGAGTGGAGGTCATACAGGAAGTGGAGCACTGGGTGGACACATCATCCAGAATGCCGACCCTTGAGGGGGCGATCTACTGGGATCCGTTCCTCACCGCGCCGACCCATGAAGTTGAAACGGAGAAGACCATAAGGAACGCCTTGAACTTCCAGCCGATAGAGCTTCCGAGAAAAATAAAGTTCGGAGCGGCGCTCAAGAAACCGATCATTTTTGCGGTGGATTGGGAGCGGTGGATGAATGAGTATGATTTTTCAAGCGATCCGGGACATCCGGAAACGGCGCATAACATATCTCTGAGCGATATTTCCTTTGTGAAGATCGGCGCTGAAAGCCGGATCATGGCTCTACCCATGATAGTGAGGGGAAGCTTGACCGGAATGCTCAAGCCGACGTCGGATGATAAGGCCACTGAAAACAGCATTGATGACCTGTATAAGAACATTCCGATAGTCCCGGTGGATGGCAATATTTATTTCGGTTTTGGGGTCATGGACGGGGAGTTCGGGTTCGGAGTCGGCGGCGGAGGGCTGCCTTTAATTCAGGCGCTGATGCTTGACATGTCGTCGATCACAAAGGTATTCTACGCTAATGTTTATTATACAAAGGGGAACTGGCAGGTCAGCTATCTTATGACGATGGACCCGGTGCTGACGGGTTTTTCATCTGACATATCAACGACGGCGGGAGAAGAAAGCAATATAAGGCTGATGCAGACCTCCACTTTAAGCTTAGGGTTTAAATTCTGATGAAAAGTAAAATTATAATAGGATTAACTGGGCCGATAGCATCAGGGAAGAGCACTGTTGCTAAAATGTTGAACAGGCGAGGCGCCTGTGTGATCGACGCCGATAAGGTGGGCCATCAGGTCATAGCGCCGCAGTCGAAGGCCTGGCACGAAATAATAAAGATCTTCGGCTCTAAAGTGTTGAACAGGGGAGGCGCGGTCAACCGGAGGAAACTCGCCGGGATGGTTTTTTCAAGCCCGGCCGCTTTGAAGAAGTTGAACAGGATCACTCATCCTGAAATGCGAAAGATAATAAGCGGCGAGATCAATGCGGCGAAGCTTTCAGACAAAAAATACATCGTTGTAAATGCGGCCATATTGAATGAAATGAAGCTTATACCTCTCGTAGGTAAGGTTGTTGTGGTTTTGGCCGGCAAAGCGACACGCATAAAGCGTCTGCTTAGAGCGGGATCATCAAAGCGGGATGCGCTTGCCAGGATAAGGGCCCAGGTTCCCGATGCGCGGTACAGGAAAATAGCCGACTTTGTCATTGTGAACGATACAAACACGGAAGACCTTAAACAAAAGGTGAAAAGGATACTTGAAGAATTGAGATCCTGCGACTGAACCTGCCCGCAATGCTAGCCCGCCCGCCAGCCGAGCAAGGCGAGGCGGCCAGGGCGCGTGCGTTGCAGGCGGGTGTCGCGGCTCCAATAAAGTATATGCGTGTGGCTAAATCAGAGTATAACCATGAAAAATAAAACGGAGCCGAGGCGTTTAGCCTCAGGCTCCTAGGAGCTTCTTTGAGCAATTTCAAGATAGTATCGGATTATAAGCCGTCCGGCGATCAGCCGAAAGCGATAAAGGAGCTTTCCGAAGGTCTCCTGGCCGGAGAGAAAGAGCAGACGCTGCTGGGCGTCACCGGATCGGGGAAAACGTTCACTATCGCGAACGTGATCGAGCGCGTGCAGAGGCCGACTCTTGTCATATCGCACAATAAGACCCTCGCCGCTCAGCTGTGCCAGGAGTTCAGGAGCTATTTTCCGAACAATGCCGTGGAGTATTTCGTTTCTTTCTATGATTATTACCAGCCCGAGGCATATATCCCTACCACGGATACATATATTGAAAAAGATTCCGCCATAAACGAAGAGATCGACCGGTTGAGGCATTCGGCCACGATGTCCCTTTTTGAGAGACGCGACGTCATCGTCATCGCTTCGGTGTCATGCATATACGGGCTCGGCACTCCAGCTGATTACTTGAAAGCCATGCTTCACCTGCAGGTCGGGGAAACCCATAAAAGGGAAGATATTCTCCGGCAACTTGTCGAGATGAAGTATGAGAGGAACGATGTGGACCTGACCAGGGGGCGTTTCAGGGTGAGGGGAAATGTGGTTGAGATCTGTCCCGCATACGAGAAAAACATCCTACGGCTCGAAATATTCGAAGATGTTCTTGAAAAGATATATGAGCTGGACCCTGTGACTGGCGAGGTGCTCAGCAAAAAAGAAAGCATCGGAATATATCCCGGGACCCATTACGTTACGTTCAGGGACAGGCTTGACGGCACCATCGAGTCAATCAAGAAGGAGCTTGAGCTGCGCCTGGCCGAGCTGAACGCCCAGAATAAGCTTCTGGAGGCTCAGAGACTTGAACAGAGGACAAAGTATGACATTGAAATGATAACGGAGATGGGATACTGCAGCGGCATTGAGAACTATTCCAGGCACCTTGACGGAAGGGCTCCGGGGCAGCCGCCGGGGACGCTTCTTGATTATTTTCCAAAGGACTTTCTGATGATAATTGACGAGTCCCACGTTACGCTTCCACAGGTCAGGGGAATGTACGAAGGGGACAAGGCGAGGAAGAAAGTCCTTGTTGAATATGGTTTCAGGCTGCCCTCAGCTTTGGACAACAGGCCGCTTAACTTTAATGAATTCAGCCGGCACATAAACCAGGTCATATATGTTTCCGCTACGCCCTCTCCTTATGAGATCCAGAGGTCGTCAAGGGTCGTTGAACAGATAATCAGGCCGACGGGACTTATCGATCCGGAGGTCGTTGTAAAGCCCACAAAGGGGCAGATGGATGACCTGCTTGCGGAGATAAAGACCGTGATAAAAAGGAAAGAAAGGGTGCTTGTCACGACGCTTACGAAAAGGATGGCTGAGGACATCGCGGAATTCATGAGCGAGAAAGGGTTGAAGGTAAGATACCTGCACTCGGATGTGGAAACGCTCGACAGGATCGATATCCTGAGAGGGCTAAGGCTTGGGGAATTCGACGTCCTTGTGGGGATAAACCTTCTCCGCGAAGGACTTGATTTGCCAGAAGTTTCCCTTGTTGCTATACTTGATGCGGATAAAGAAGGGTTTCTCAGGGCTGAAACGTCCCTGATACAGACGATCGGCAGGGCCGCGAGGAATATATCGGGAAGGGTCATTCTTTACGGCGATGAGATCACACGATCGATGAGCAAGGCCCTGCTCGAGACGAACAGGCGCAGAAAGATCCAGCTTGAATACAATAAGAAGCATGGGATCAAGCCCAAGACCATCGTGAAAGATATCAAGGACATAAACGAGAATATCAGACTTGTGAAGAAGGAAGAAATCAATAAACTTAAGCAGTTCGTTCCGAAGGATGAGCTGCCCGGACTGATAAGGATAATGGAAGAGGACATGCTGGCTGCCGCTACGGCGCTTGAGTTCGAGAGAGCGGCGGAGATAAGGGACAAGATATCCGCGTTGAAGGAGGCATTTAAATGACCGATTTTGGAATGGTTATAACGGCAATGGTTTCGCCATTTAAGCCGGACGGCTCAATGGACTATAAAAGGGCCGCGGAGCTGGCCAATTACCTGGCTGAGAACGGTTCAGATGGCGTTGTTGTTCATGGCACTACAGGGGAATCTCCGACCCTTACTCATGAAGAAGAGTACGAGCTTTACCGGGTCGTGAAAAAAGCCGTCGGCGGAAAGATCAAAGTGATCGCCGGAACAGGATCGAATTCAACCGCGACCTCCATCAAATCGACCAGGGAAGCCGAGAAAATAGGCGTGGACGGGCTGATGATAGTTGTCCCTTATTACAATAAACCGTCGCAGGAAGGGATGTACCAGCATTTCAAAGCCGTTGCGCGGTCAACCGGCCTGCCGATCATTATTTATAATATCATTGGGCGGACCGGTGTTAATATGACGGCCGATACCGTGGCGCGACTTGCAGAAATAAAAAACATCGCCGGAATAAAAGAGGCAAGCGGGATAATGGAACAGGTCTCGGAGATCAGGCAGAAAACCCCGAAAGAGTTCATGATATACAGCGGGGACGACGATAAAACAATGGAAATAATGAAAAGGGGTGGATGCGGGATCATAAGCGTAGCTTCCCACATTGCCGGCAAAGAGATAAAAAAAATGTGCGAGGCTTACCGGTCGGGCAGGATCGATGAGGCCGAAAAAATAAACGCAAGGCTTTCTCCTTTGTTCAAAGTGCTTTTCATAACGTCTAACCCGACTCCTGTAAAAGCCGCGCTTGCGATGATAGGCCAGCCTGTGGGAGGCCTTCGTCTGCCTCTGATCGAGGCGAACGAATCCGAAAAGGCGCAGATCAGGCAGGTTTTAAAAGACCTAAAGCTTATATGAAAAAGGTCCTTCTTCACACCTGTTGCGCCCCGTGCTTATCTGGAGCAAATCAGGCTTTCGCGAAAGAAGATCTTGATGTGACCGGATATTTTTACAATCCGAACATTCATCCGAAGGTCGAGCTTGATAAACGTATTGAAGCTTTGCGCATTTATTCGGATATAAAGAAGTTCAATGCGATAATCATAGACAGCTATGACCTTGAATTATTCAAAAGTGATGTTGTCGATCGGGCTGGCGAGAGGTGCTTTAACTGTTACAGATTTCGTCTTAACGCGGCCGCTGATTATGCCGGCCGGAATGGGTTCGATTGTTTTTCCACCACGCTCTTGATCAGTCCCTATCAGAAACACGATTTGGTGAGGGCTGCCGGCGAAGAGGTATCAAAACAATATGGGATGGAATTTTATTACAGAGATATGACACCTTTTTACCAGGAGTCGATCAGGATATCAAAAGCTATGGGGCTTTACAGGCAGAGATATTGCGGCTGTTATATTAGCAAGGAGATCAAAAATGAGCAAGTTGCTGTCGCTTCTATGTAAGGAGCCTTTGACCCTCATTGTAAGGCTTTCCGATACTTCGGTGGAAATGGCAAGAGCTGCTGAAGAAGGCGGGGCTGATGCCGTTTGCGCTGATTTTTCAGGGGGTAAGGATACGGTCGAACAAATAATTGGATCGGTGAAGGTTCCCGTCGGGATATCGGTGGAAGAAAATGCTTTAACAGATGCTGACATTAAACAATTTCAGAAGATCGGTCTTGATTTCATTGATTTTCCTTTGGGAGGCATCCCGGAGAGCGTGCTTAAGTCGGGCGGTTTCGGGAGGATCCTGGTTCTCGGCCCGGATTACGACGCTCTTGACCTGACCAGATTATCGGATAAACCGATCGACGGCTTGGATGCCGCGATAACCCTGAAAGAAGAATGGGGAAAGGCCCTTACAGTTGGCGATATTCAACAGCTGATCACGATCACTATGTCGACCACGCTTCCCGTCATAGTCCCCACCCAAAAGACCATAAGGGCGAGCGAAGTACCCATTATATGGGATACCGGTGCGAAGGGGATAATGATAGGGGAAACTGTAACAGGTGGGACGCCCGCCTCACTGAAAGCCGTAACCAAGGAGTTCAGATCGGCGATAGAGGCACTTAAAGAATGAAAAGAGTATTATCCTTATTCGTAATATTCTTTGTTTCATTACAGATAACATGTTACTCTGCCAGGTTCTCTTTCGCTGTTTTCGGGGACAACAGGGACGGAGATGCCTCCTTCATGAAGATCATACAAATGGTGAACAATGACAGTGATATTAAATTCGCGATCAACACGGGTGACTTGACCCCTAACGGCTCAAATTCTGAATACGATAAATACTGGCAGATGTGCAGATCCTGCCGTGTAAAGATATATGATGTCATCGGCAACCATGACCTTGGTTTTTTAAGCGGCGGGCTGAATATCTTCAAGAAGAAATACGGGGAGACTTATTATTATTTTGATCGCGACAACGTTAGATTCATTATTCTCGACAATTCCAGAACAATAGGCATGGGCAAAAAGCAATTCGATTGGCTTAAAGGGATCCTGGATACAAAAAAAACAAAGCTGGTATTTATCCATAAGCCGCTGTTCGATCCTACGGGCACGTATCCGGCGCACGTAATGACGCCTTGGACGGAGAATAAAGAACTGGAAAAATTGTTGGTAAAAGAACGAGTAAGTTATTTGTTTGCCGGCCATATTCACGGCTATGGCAGGGAGGAGAAGGATGGGGTGATATATGTCGTCACCGCCGGCGCCGGAGCTCCGCTTTATTTGCCGTCCTTTGGCGGCGGATACTTCCATTATGTAAAGGTTACAGTCGACGGATCTAAAATAACCGATGAGGTGGTTAAAATATAAATGGCTAAGTTTATTAAATGGTTTTTGGTGTTTGTTTCTTTAACGGTAATATCAAACGCCGCGTTTGCCGCTGATAAGCCGTTAGTTTCTGTCGTTAAGGGCACAAGCATCGAAGCATCAGTAAGAAAAGCGATCGATCTTATCGGCGGCATGTCCGGCAAGGTAAAGAAAAATGACAGGGTCATAATCAAGGTCTCGCTTGATGAAGCAAAACCTTCCGGATCGGGTCTTGTCACCAACGTTGAAGTGGTAAGGGCGATCGTAAAGATCGTCAAGGAAGCTGGGGCAAGGCGGATCACTATCGCGGACGGCTCTCTAAAGGCCAACACCTGGAAAGCGTTCGAAGCCGCCGGGTACGATAAAATGGCGAAAGAAGAAGGCGTTGTCCTTAAGGATATGAACTCGGACTATATATGGAGGGCGTGGCTTCCCGAAGGTGACTATCAATATAAAAAATACAGCGTATCTTTAATGGTCCTTAACTGTGAAGTGTTCATAAATGTTCCTGTCGTCAAGCTTGCTGATGAGGCTTCCCCCTCGCTCTCTTTGAAGAACCTTTTGGGGATCATGTCTGATAGATGGGTAAAGAGGCGTCTCCCTACAGCGGAAGCGCTGGATGATCTCATAGTTGACATGAACTCGGTAAGGCAAAGCGACCTTGTGGTGATCGACGGAACGGATTATGGCAACATGATAATTGCCGGCGATAACCCCGTTTCCACCGACAGCGTTGCTCTGAGGATGCTGAAGCTTGATCCGGATAGGATAGGTTACATTAAACTTGCGGAGAGCAGGGGATTAGGAAAAAGCAGCGCTTCGCAAATCGAAGTAAAAAGCGAAAAGTTGTAGTAATATCCGCAAAAAGCTTGATTTCTAATAATTCAATTAACACCACCCAAAACATGCAAGTATTTGCCGATTTATCTCGATAAATATATATAGGTAGAAAAGGAGATAAATTCATTGACAGGTATTAATAATATTCATAATGGCCTGGTGACAACTATTGGGGGGACAAAAACCTCCGTTGAAAAACTGGCTAAACAGAAAGAGAATGATCTTGACCAGTTCTCTGTAACCATTATTCCTGGCACGACCACTGCGAAAGTGCTTGGAGCACAGCTTGCGTGTTTGGGAATAAAAAGCGTTACTATAGAAGCGTTAGAGAAAATTGCAGGCGTCGATAAAGTATTTGATAAAAATGAGATAATTCCACTTGATGACTACTTAGACAAGGAATTTGCTCTTTGGGGGATGCAAAAGTCAGGGATCGTTATTGATGATTGGATTAAGGAAAATCTTATTACAGATAAAGCCAAAGACCCGGATTATATTGGCGCATTAATAGAATTGCAGAAGTCAGGGATTAAGGTCAACGGCTTACTTATTGATTCTCTTTCTTTGGATAAAGGCCAGGATAAGGATTATATAAGCGCATTAATAGAGATAAAGAAAGGCGGAGTTGAGATATCCGCATCAATGGTCATTCATCTTGCTCGTGAGACAGCAAAAGACCCGGGCTATCGTCATTTGCTGATAGAGGACAAGGGTGATTTTAACAGGGCTGATATGGATTATATAAAGAAATATTTTATGGAGCATGCAAAAGGGAAAAAAGAAGAAGAGATCAATTCCGAGGTCAATAATCTTGATAGTTTGACAAGGCTCTACATGGATAATTATAACACGGCTTTAGGACAGATCGTCCTTCAACGCATAACGCACATATCGCAATCAGATAAGAAATAACACCGCTTTGGTTGCATCCGCTCTTAATGACGACATCTTCATTTTATGCTAAAATGGTCCCATTATGCCCCGAGGGTTCATACATCTTCATGTGCATTCTGAGTACAGCCTCCTTGATGGTGCAAGCCGCGTAGAGGACCTGGCCAAAAGGGCGCACGAGCTCGGCATGAAGGGGATGGCCATCACCGACCACGGCAGCATGTATGCCGCGGTAAAGTTCTACCTCAACATGAAAGAAGCCGGCATCAAACCGATCATCGGCAGCGAGCTTTATATCGCCCCCAACGGAAGGTTCAACAAGATCACTGCGGAAGACAGGTCGCCGTTCCATTTGACCGTTCTGGCGAAAAACAAGGCCGGATATAAGAACCTGGTCACACTCGTGTCCAAGGGAAACATAGAGGGATTTTATTCCAAACCGAGGGTCGACAAAGAGCTCCTGGAAAAGCACAGGGAGGGACTGATAGTTCTGTCCGGCTGCCTTAAAGGGGAGATAGCCAAAAAGATCGTCGCGAACGAGGAGCAAAAGGCAAAAGAACTTGCGTCATTCTACAAGGAACTGTTCAAGGATGATTTTTACTTAGAGATGATGTATCACGGCCTTCCGGAACAAAAAAAGGTGAACGAGTATCTTGAAAAACTCGGCAAGGAAATGGGCATCCCGTGCGTCGCCACCAATGACAGCCATTACACGAGGCGTGAGGACGCGAGAACCCAGGACATAATGCTTTGCATTCAGACGGGGGCTTTCCTGGATGACGCCGACAGGATGAAATTCTCTTCCGACGAATTCTTCATTAAATCCCATGCGGAAATGAAGAGCAATTTCTCCCATAACGAAGAAGCGCTGGGGAATACCATGGATGTACTGGATAAGTGCGACCTCGAATTGGATATCGGGCGCAACCTTATTCCGGATTTCCCGGTTCCGGAAGGCGAAACTCCCGATTCTTTCCTTGAGAAGCTCAGCTTTGAAGGTATAAAGCAAAAGTACGGTGTTAATGCGGAGGACCGCGGGAAGGAAGTTGTCGTGGTGCCTCCCGAAGTGAATGAAAGGGTTAAATACGAGCTCAGCGTCATAAAACAAACCGGGTTCGCGTCTTATTTTCTGATAGTTAACGATTTCATAAATTTCGCCAGGTCCGCGGGGATTCAGGTGGGCCCGGGGAGAGGATCTGCGGCCGGAAGCATAGTTTCTTACTCTCTGGGAATAACCAGCCTCGACCCGCTAAAATACGGGCTCATATTCGAGAGATTCCTGAATCCGGAGAGGATATCCATGCCTGATATCGACATAGACTTCTGTATCGAGAGGCGGCAGGAGGTCATAGATTACGTCGTCAGGAAATACGGCGCGAGCAGGGTTGCGCAGATAATAACTTTCGGAACGATGGCCGCAAGGGCCGCGATAAGGGATGTAGGCCGAGTTGAACAGGTCCCTCTATCGGAGGTCGACAAGATCGCGAAAATGGTCCCGATGGTAAAGGACATGACAATAGATAAGGCTGTTTCGGAGATAAAGGAACTGAAGGCCATATACGATAAGGATGCAAAGATCAAGGCGCTCATTGATGACGCGAAGAGGATTGAAGGCCTGGTGAGGCATGCGTCGATGCACGCCGCGGGAGTCGTCATTTCCAGGGAGGAGCTTACGAACATCGTCCCGGTACAGACAGTGAACGATACTCAGGTGATGTCCCAGTACGACATGGATGACCTGAAGGAGATCGGGATCTTGAAAATGGACTTTTTGGGTCTGCGCAACCTCACGATGATAGCGCATGCCGTTAATATCATCCGGCATACAAAGGGGATTGATTTGAACATAAAAACACTGCCGCTTGATGATACTGAAACATACCAACTGCTTTGCAGCGGCAATACGATCGGCATATTTCAGCTTGAAAGCAGGGGGATGAGGTCGCTAATAAAAGATCTTAAGCCGACTTCTTTCGAGGAAATAATCCCTCTTATTGCGCTTTACAGGCCGGGCCCCATAGAGAGCGGAATGGTGGAGGACTTTGTTAAAAGGAAACACAAGCAGGTGGAAGTTAAATATGAGATGCCGGAGCTTGAGCCAATATTGCGGGAAACGTACGGCGTCATTCTTTACCAGGAACAGGTCATGGAGATAGCGAGCAAAATAGCTGGCTACTCTTTTGCCCAGGCGGACGTTCTGCGCGCCGCTATGGGCAAGAAAAAAGTAAAAGAGATGCACGCGGAAAGAGAGCGCTTCATAGCGGGAGTAAAAAAGAACCATTCGGAGAACAAGGCCGTGCACCTGTTCAATCTTTGTTCGAAGTTCGCGGGGTACGGGTTCAACAAGAGCCATTCCGCGTCATATTCGATCATCTCGTACCAGACGGCTTACCTTAAAGCGAATTATCCCGTGGATTTCATGGCGGCGCTGCTTACTTCCGTTACAGGCGATTCAGATAAAGTGAGCTTATATATTGCCGAATGTCAGAAAATGAAAGTAAAAGTAATGCCGCCCGACGTCAATGAGAGCTTGAAAAATTTCACTGTCGTTGGCGACGGCATAAGGTTCGGTCTGGTCGCCATAAAAAATGTGGGACTGGCTGCGGTCGAGAACATACTCTCCGTGAAAGAAAAGGACGGAAAATTCACATCGCTTCTCAGTTTTTGCGAAAGGGTCGACTTGCGCTCCGTTAATAAGAGGGTAATAGAAAGCCTCATCAAGAGCGGGGCTTTTGACAGCCTCGGCAGGCGCGCCGCGCTGCTTAAAAAGCTCGAGGGCACAATCGATAAGGCGGCTCTTACCCAAAAAGAAACGGCGAACGGGCAGGGCGCTTTGTTCCAGGTGGAAAGAAAGGCGGCTGCGCCGGGCGAACCCGATGCCGATGATGCGGCGGAATTCAGCCCGGACGAGCTGCTAAAGATGGAGAAGGAAATGCTGGGGCTTTACATATCGGGGCATCCGCTCTCTTCGGTCAATGAACTTCTAAAGGAGCAGATCGACACTAACGCATTTGAGCTTGCAGAAAGAAAGGAAGGCGAACAGGTCGTTGTGGGTGGGATCCTTTCATCCTGCAGAAAACTGACCACAAGAAGAAAAGAGCTTATGATGGTCGCGAACATCGAGGACATGTCCGGCACGATACCTGTGGTGATATTCCCGAGGGCTTATGAGAAATACGCTTCAATGCTTTCTGACGATGCCATTGTCATAATAAAAGGCAAGGTCAACATCGACTCCATGAATGACGAGAAAAAGATCTTATGTGACATCGTGAAGCCTCTCTCAAAGGAAAAGAACGGACGCAGGGTATTTCATGTCAGGGTGGACAAGGAGAGATTCAGTTCCCTGCCGGAGCTGAAAAGCCTCTTCAGTTCATACAAGGGGAAGGACCCGGTTTACCTCCACATGGATGGAAAGGTGATAAAAGTGGGGGAGGAGCATTATATTTCGATCGATCCCTCAGTGGTTTCGCAGGTTGAGGAATTGCTTGGAAGAGATTCGGCGTGGGTTGACAGCCAATGAATGAAAAATGGAAGGGGAGATAAAAATGTCGATTATTGATGAAATGAAGTTCGACGGTTCCGGCCTTATTCCGGCGATAGTCCAGGATGAAAAGACAAAGGATGTATTGATGGTGGCTTATATGAACAGGGAATCTCTTGAGAAAACAATAAAGGAAGGCAAAGCTTGTTACTGGAGCAGGTCAAGGAAGAAACTCTGGACAAAAGGCGAGACATCCGGCAATTTCCAGAAAGTTAAGGCAATATTTTATGATTGCGATATGGACGCTCTTCTCCTGATAGTTGATCAGGTCGGGGTTGCCTGCCATACCGGCAACAGGAGCTGTTTTTACAGGAAGCTGAAATAATGTCTGCGGTTCCAGAATATGCGGCAACAATCATTAGAGACGTTCACGTATATGGTTTTTAAGACACCCTTTGGCCATATGGGCGCTGCGAGAACGCGTTTGGGGATGCACACGGTCATATTGCCGAAAAGACGCGCGGATGAAGTTGAGGGGATACTTAAGGAAAGGCTTGGTCAGGACATCATTGAAGATGGATCAAGTTTCAGTTCATTTTACAGTAAAACATCGGAATATTTTTCAGGAAAGAACGTAAGTTTTGACGATCTCATAGATGTTGAAGGAGCCTCCGATTTTGAAAAGCGCGTTTGGTCAATGGCGGCTGCCATTCCCTGGGGACAGGTTCGATCTTATGATTGGGTGGCGCGGTCAATAGGTCAGCCGGGTGCATACAGAGCTGTTGGTAGAGCCCTTGCGTGCAACAGACTTCCGATCATCATACCTTGCCACAGGGTAACTAAGAAGGACGGGGATATCGGTGGATTTGCGGACGGGCCGCAGATGAAAAGTTTGTTATTAAAAATAGAGGGCAGTTTACATTGAACACCTCAAATTCCAAATTCGGTCATTGGCCATTGGTCATTTATTTGTCATTGGTGATCGGGTTTTGGTCATTTATGTCCGGAGCTTGTGAAGCAAGGTCCGTCTGGAACGGTGACCGTACCAGGAATGTTGTTGCTCTTACTTTCGATGACGGGCCAAAACCGGAGTTTTGCGCGCACATTCTTGACATTCTGGACAGGTTCGGCGCGAAAGCAACTTTTTTTGTGGTCGGACAGGAAGCGGAGGACAGTCCCGATCTGATAATGAGAATGGAAGACAGCGGACACGAGATAGGCAACCACACATATTCGCACATGCCTCTTAAGGACAAGCCTGTGGGGGAAGCGCTGGAAGATATCCAGAGATGCAGCGAGGTCATTTATAACATAACCGGCAAACAGCCAAAGTATTTCCGTCCGCCCGGAGGGGAATATAATTCCGGCATATTGAACGGATTGAACAAGATGGGGCTTACAACGGTGTACTGGTCCTTGAATGCTGCCGACTATAGCGACGATATGACGCCGGGATATGAAGTGCCTGACGACTATCAGGCCATGGCAAAAGCGCTTACAAAGCGCATTGTGGACAAAGTAACTCCTGGGACTATAATATTGTTACATAATGGGAGCGAGCAGACCGTACTGGCTCTGCCGTTCATTCTCACCGAATTAAAGAAGAAAGGATATGGCTTCGTTACCATAAGCGATATTCTCGAGGAGAAGATCTGATGCTTGCAAGGCGTATCATACCCTGCCTCGACGTTTCGGAGGGACGGGTCGTAAAAGGAATAAAGTTCGTTCAGCTCCGGGATGCTGGAGATCCTGTGGAGCTGGCGTCCTTTTATGATAATGAGGGCGCCGACGAGCTCACTTTCCTGGATATCACCGCTTCCTCACAAAAACGCTACATCATAATCGATGTTGTTCGCAAGGTCGCGGAGAAAGTTTTCATACCTTTCACGGTAGGGGGCGGGATCTCGGATGTTGACATGATCAAGGAGATCCTGAAGTCCGGCGCCGATAAGGTATCCATAAATACGGCTGCGATCAAGAACCCCGACTTCATAAAAAAGGCTTCAGATAAATTCGGGAGCCAGTGCATCGTGGTGGCTATTGACGCCAAAAGGAATTCGAGTGGCTCTTCCTGGGAGGTTTACATCAATGGTGGCAGAACTCCTACCGGAGTTGACGCAGTGGAGTGGGCGAAGCGGGCCGAAAGCCTCGGCGCGGGAGAGATACTTTTAACGAGCATGGACAGGGACGGCACCAAAGAGGGATATGATATTGAACTTACAAAAGCCATATCCAGCAGCGTTAATGTCCCCGTTATCGCCTCGGGCGGCGCCGGCACAAAGGAGCATGTTTATGAGGCTTTAACTCGCGGCGGCGCTGACGCGGCCCTTCTTGCTTCGCTCCTCCACTACGGCGAATTCCGCATAAAGGAGCTGAAGGAATTTTTGACCAGGAAAGGGATCCCCGTAAGGCTTTAATATGGACATCGAAATATACCTCTCTAACCGAAAGAGCGTTGTTAACAAAGCCCTATCTGAATATATCCCTAGAGGAGATAGATACGCAAAAACATTGCGTGATGCCGTCAGATATTCACTTATGTCGGGAGGCAAAAGAATAAGGCCCATACTGACGCTTGCCGCCTGCGAAGCGGTATCGGGAGGCTATAAAAAAGCCATGCCGCTGGCCGTGGCCATCGAGATGATCCACACATATACGCTGATCCATGATGATCTGCCGGCAATGGACAATGACGATATCAGGCGCGGAAAACCGACCTGCCACCGTGTTTTCGGGGAGGATGTTGCCATTCTCGCGGGGGACATGCTGAACACGCTGGCTTTCGAGATAATCGCGGATAACTACGGCGAAAGATCCGCTCTTATCATTTCGGAACTTTCAAAAGCACTGGGCATCAATGGGGTTGTTGGGGGACAGCTTGCCGATCTGAAATCGAAGGACAAAAGGATCGCCATGAGCGAGCTTAGGTTCATAAGCATACATAAGACGGCATGCCTTTTTATCGCAAGTGTCAGGTGCGGAGCGATCGCAGGAGGAGCCACCCGCAGCGAGATCTCGAAGCTGACCGAATACGCAATGAGCATCGGCCTTGCGTTTCAGATAATAGATGATATATTGGATTATAAGACCGGATCGAAAAACAATTACCCGGCGCTCCTTGGAATGAAGAGTTCAGAGTCTCAAGCTAAGACCGGAATAGAAAAAGCGGTCAGGGCTTTGCCCGGAGGCGCAAACTACAGCTATTTAAGGGGTATCGCTCTCTTTTTGGCCGAAAGAAAGGAATGAACATATGATAAAAGAAATTATCACAGGATCTCTTACAAATGCAGCTCTAATAACAGCTCTTGTTTCCATGTTACTGGCCCAGGTGATCAAGATAATATACTATTCGATCGTTGAAAGAAAGATCAATTGGCTGCATTGTTTTGAGGCAGGCGGGATGCCTTCTTCGCACTCGGCTTCGGTATGCGCGCTCTCCATGATGGTGGGTTTAAAAGAAGGCTTTGATTCCACCCTTTTCGCTGCGGTCATTATTTTTGCCGCGATCGTCATGTATGATGCGATCGTAATAAGGGCGGAAGAGGTGGAGCACACGCTGATCGAAGTTTCGGCGGGTGGGCTTATCGGCATTATCGTTGCTTTGATCTTACATTTCAATATTTTCAGGGGGTAAGGTGTCAGAATTACTTTCCAGGTTAAATCTTCCTTATGATTTAAAAAAACTTTCCTGTTCTGAGCTTGAGGACCTCGCGACCGAGATCAGGACTTTGATAATTGATACAACATCTCATGTTGGAGGGCATCTTTCTTCTTCCCTTGGAACGGTTGAGCTGGCTGTTGCGCTCCATGCGGTCTATGATTCGCCTAAAGACAAGATCCTTTGGGATGTCGGCCACCAGGCCTATGCGCACAAGATATTGACGAGCAGGAGCTCCAGCTTCCGGACACTTCGCCAATACGGGGGCATCTCTGGTTTCCCGAACAAAGATGAATCCCAGCATGACCAATTCACCGTCGGACACGCGAGCAATTCAATATCTTTAGCGCTTGGACTGGCGAAGGCAAGGGATATTTTAAAGGAAAACTTCCACATAGTGTGCGTGATAGGCGACGGAGCGCTTTCCGGCGGACTCGCGCTCGAGGGGATGAACAATCTTATCGGATTAAAAGATAATCTTGTGATCGTTCTGAACGATAACCAGCTTTCCATATCAAAAAATGTCGGAGGGCTCGCCAATTATTTTACAAAGCTCAGGACGAGCGGCGCTTATGTCAAATTCAGGGACCGCGTTGAGAAGATGGTCAAGAGGATCCCAAGGATCGGGGTTGCGCTGGTACAGAAGGCAGAGAACATGAAGAACAGGCTGAAGCACTTTGTTGTTGACTTCAATGTCGGCGTGATCATAGAGGAACTGGGAATAAGATACCTCGGTCCGATAGACGGTCATAATATTCCCCTGATAATGGGGACCTTGCAATATGCGAAAGAAGTGAAGGGGCCGATAGTTGTTCACATTCATACAACAAAAGGAAAGGGATATAAACCGTCGGAAGCTGACCCGACCAGGTTCCATGGGATCGCGCCTTTTAAGATCGATACAGGAGAGCTGATATCAAAGAGCGATGCCCCGACCTATACGTCCATTTTCGGAAAAACGATCGTTAAGCTGGCGCAGGCGGATGATAAGATCGTGGCAATAACCGCTGCCATGCTTGACGGAACGGGTCTTGAAGAATTCGCGAGGCTCTATCCGGAGAAATTTTTTGATGTCGGCATTGCGGAAGAGCACGCCGTTACTTTTTCCGCCGGACTTGCGAAAGCGGGTTTAAAGCCGGTCGTGGCGATATATTCAACTTTTCTTCAGCGCGCTTATGATGAGATAGTTCATGACGTGTGCCTCCAGAACCTGCCGGTTGTTTTTGCCATAGACCGGGCGGGCATCGTCGGCGAAGATGGAGCGACGCATAACGGGATATTTGACATCGCTTTCTTGCGTCATATCCCGAATATCGTATTTATGGCTCCGAAAGACGGCAATGAGCTTCAGAACATGCTTTATACGGCTCTGCGCCATGCCGGACCTGTTGCTATACGATACCCCAGAGGAACGGCTATTGGTGTTTCCATGGATGACATGCTTAAAGAGCTGCCGATCGGCAAATCGGAAATTGTATACACATCTCATCTCCCACTTGCTCCGCGCGGACTTGTCCCGACCGCAGTGTCGGGAGTCGCGGGGGCTCCCATCTCTCATCTCGTAATTTTTGCTTTAGGTTCGATGGTTTATCCGGCGATTGAAGCCGCTAAGCTGGGTGAAGCAAAAGGAGTAAGCTCGACGGTCGTTAATGCGAGATTTGTGAAGCCGCTGGATGCTGAGCTCATAATACGGTTGGCAAAAGGATCGGACAAGGTCATCACTGTCGAAGAAGGGGTTTTGGATGGCGGTTTCGGCAGTGCGGTGGCGGAGTTGCTGGCCGATAAGGACATTGAGAAGCCATTAAAGCGGATAGGGCTGCCATCAAAGTTCATTGAACACGGAACGAGGGCACAGATACTCGATCTATACGGCCTTACGGCAGAAAAAATAGCTTCCGTTTTTTGAAGACCTGGTGTCTTCTCCAGTGAATGTCGTCTTGCAGGGGATAATCCGACCTGAAATGCGCTCCTCTTGATTCCTTTCTGTTAAGGGCGGCCTGTGCGATCAGTATCGAGGTTGTGGCCATGTTCTTCAGTTCCAGCTCATCCTTATTGTCGGGAATATAGTTTGTTTTATGGTAGATCTTTTTTAGTTCGGATAAGGCAAATTTCAGGTCTTTTTCCGTGCGGACGATCCCGACCTTTTCCCACATTATCGTTTTGAGCTCCTGTTTTTTGTGTTTGATCTCTTCAGGCGTTAACTTGGGCGGGACATGTTCCGTTAATTCAGGATTGAAACTGTTAATGGCTTTGTCGATTTCAGGGGACTTGTTGTAGCTCTCGGCGTTTATAGCGGCTCTGTACCCGAAAACAAGACCGTCCAGCAGGGAATTGCTGGCCAGACGATTTGCCCCGTGTACACCCGCTGAAGAAACTTCCCCTGCCGCGTACAGGCCGGGGATGCTGGCCTTTCCGTCCGTGTCGATCTTTACGCCGCCCATGAAATAATGAGCGGCGGGGGTAACAGGGACCTTGTCTTTTGTGATATCAATATTATATTTTAGGCATTCCTGATATATTTTGGGGAACCGTTTGCTGATCCTTTCCGCGCCGATCGGAGCCAGGTTCAGATAAACATGATCCGAGTTCGTCCTGTTCATTTCCTCAAGTATCGATCTTGACACGATATCCCGCGGAGCCAGGTCCTTGAGAAGGTGATATTTTGGCATGAACCTTTCCCCGTTGACGTTCTCAAGTACCGCGCCTTCGCCCCTTACGGCCTCGGAAATAAGGAATCTTGTCTCAACGATATTTCTGATAAAAAGGGTGGTGGGGTGGAATTGTTCGAATTCCATGTCCGAGACCTCCGCGCCAGCCCTGTAAGCCATTGCTATTCCGTCGCCGGTCGCGAAGGACGGGTTCGTATTGTGCAGATATACTTGTCCGAGACCTCCTGTCGCCAGCATCGTTGAGCGCGCCAGAAATATCAGCTTCCTGTTGTTCTGGATATCTATAGCTTCAGCCCCAATACATCTGCCGTTCTTGATCAGCAGGTCTTTTCCGTATATGAAATTGCGGACATCCACGAGTTTTTCCTTCAGGAGGGTCGCCGCGAGGCCTCTCTCTATCTCGGATCCTGTGGCGTCGCCTGCGTGAAGTATCCTCCTGTGGCTGTGGGCCCCCTCGAGCGCCAGTTCATAAACGTCGCCGATCTTGTCGAATTTCACCCCCATATTGATCAGTTCATGAACTCTTTTGACACCGTCGTTGACAAGCACTTTGACCGCGTTTTCATCGCTGAGTCCCGCTCCTACATCAAGCGTGTCCTGCATATGGAAAAGAGGGGAGTCCTTTTGTTCATCGACAGCTGCTGCTATGCCTCCCTGTGCGTACTCGGTCGCGGTCTCTCCTGTTTTCCCTTTTGTGAGGAGGATCACTGTCCCGTGGTGGCTTGCTTCGATCGCGGCTGAAAGGCCGGCTATTCCTCCGCCGATTATCAGGAAATCACATTTAAAAACTCGATCATCCGTGTTCATAAAAGCTTTCTAATGGTGTCGGGGATCGAAGTGACTTTTCCCTCTTTTGTGACGGAAACGAGCTTTGAATTGCCGGTGGCGAGCAGTTCTTTGGTCTTTTCATCAGTAATCTCATATTCAAATATCACGCTGGCTTTATTGACCTCTTTAATGATCGTTTTAACAATTATTGGTTCCTCATATTTTGCCGGCTTAATGTATTTGACGTAAGTATCCGCTACAACAAGGTAAAGCCCCTGTTTTTCCATCTCTGAGTAAGGGAAGCCTGCGGATTTGAGGTGCTCTGCGCGTCCTAGCTCGAACCATTCAAGGTACCTGGAATAATAGACCCTTCCCATCTGGTCGGTTTCGGAGTACCGGACGATCAACTTGGTTTCGTGGGTTTTCATGAGCGTATTATAGCAGAGACAAGGAACTCTGGTAAGTGAGCGTGGGATGATTTCAACTTCAGAGGTTGCGGGTACGCCTTTTAGTCAGGAATTTGGATCGGCAGGGTAAAAGTAAAAGTGCTGCCTTTGCCAAATTCGCTATTAACCCCCACCTCGCCGCCGTGGGCTTCCACAAATAACTTGACATTCCACAGCCCGATACCTTTGTTTTCTCCGATTCCCGGTGCTTGTTGTGTCTGGGTCTCATCTTCAGCGCCGCGATGATTGAATCTGTAGATGTTTTGCAGATTATCGTGGGGGATGCCTTTTCCGTTATCAGCTACGGATACTTTGTAATAATCTTTGCCGTCCTCGTTTATTATTTCGCCGGATATCCTTATATATCCCTTTTCTTTTCTGCCTTCCCTTTTATTGTATTTGATGGCATTGCCGAACAAATTTTCCAGAACGCGTCTCATCGATTCCCGGTCGGCGTGGATCCTGATGTCCTTAAGGTCCTTATCCATATCCGGATCCACGATTATTTCAATATTTGCTTTTTCAGCCGGCCCGCTTAACAGTTCTTTTGTGTCAATGATGGCGTTTTTCAATGAAAAAGGCTGGCGGTTGATTTTTATTTGAAGGGTTTTGGAATAATCAACGGCGTCTTTTAAAAGAGCGAGTTGCGCAATTGCGCGATGAAAGCTTTTTTCAATAATATTCGCATAATAAATCATATTGGCATAATATTTGCTATTTTTCAAATGAGGCGTTTTATTAAGCATTTCATCAAGGGCCTCTAGCATGAGCGGTACGAAGCCTGCCGCATTAAGGGGACTTCGAATGTCGTGGCCTATTCCTGCAATAAATCTTGCAAGGTTGTGTTCCTGTTCAGTGTAGACCTTGGGCTCTTCCGGCTTGGCATCCGGGTCTCCGTGCAATAAAGCCCATAAGTGTCCCGGCGCAAGGGTGATCGACATCGCTGTGCTGAGATCAATGTTCTTGTGTGATTCTTTTTCAGGGGAGACATCGATCAATTTGGATATTTCATTATCGTAAAGGCCCTGGTCAAAAAAGATGCCCATAAGGTCAGTAAGGTCAAATTTTTGTTCATTCTCAACATCCGTGTTGGCGATGATATATGCTCTTTGATCCTGGCTGCATCCTTTTTCAAAAAATAATATCTTATTGTTGGTATGGGGGAGCGGATGAATGATGTGTCCTTCTTCCGCGAAACACAGGTAAAGTTTTTTGAGTTCCATTAATTTTGTGATGAAATCGGTATTGTTAATATCACTACCGGAGGGCAGCAGGAAATGTTTTGATAGCATTGCCGCCAGAGCGGTGCGCAATTTCCAGGCCTCATTATTGTCTTTATATTCTTTGAAAGTGGGGTCGTTGGTCACTTTGTAGGTTTTATGGGTTTCCGCAAAACTTACGGAATCCATTTCCCTCATGTTTAAGGGCGAAACAGTGTAATGGGCCGTATCATCACGTAAATTCCAATATTTGGTATTGTTGAAATATGCGTCAAATCCGGCTTCATTTAAATCATTGATGTCTTTGTCCCGGAACTTAACATTCATGATATCCCCGTTCCTGTTCCGAGTATTCGCCAAAAAGATAGTAGAAGGATATGGTTTTCTGATGTGACTTATGGCTTTCTGCCAGAAGGAAAGCGGAGGCGAATTTGGATCATCAACGAGGATGGGGTTGTCGAAGGAAAACCCCTTTGCCCCGAGATGTGTATAATGCATCATGATTTTTATCATAAAATTCCATACTTTTTCATTATTATAGTTCCAGAGGATAACATCTGTTCTTACTTTTCTTTCTTTTATTGGCCGTACCGGATGGATCAAGTTCCTCTCCTTATCCCGCAAAAACCAATCATAGTATTTATTTTCTTTAGTGAAGGGATGGTGCGTGGAGGCATATCTCCAAGGCAGCTCCATTATGGGCGTTAAACCTTTGATAGAGGCTTGATTTGTTACCTCTTTAAGCTGTAATTCATCAGAAAGAACTGTGACGTTGTTTTCCGGGGTTTCAAGGACAGAGGAAGATATGGCGAAATGATCGATGATCGCCTCGGGATTGAAAGGCTTTTGTTTAAGACACGGCGATAGCAGGACAGTATTAAAACCCTTTGTTTTCACATCTTCAAAGATCATGGAGCATCGTCCTAAACCCAGCTTTGGCCCTAAATGTAAATTATAGATGCGCAGCGAATGTATGCTGTCCGTACGCTCCATGATATTTTTCCCCTTAAAACGATCGCGAATAGCAGATGAACTGCTTTTTCATTTGGGATTCGTTTTGTTATACGCTTCTTTATCGGCCAATATCAAGGAAAATTTCAAATTTTTTGAAAATTCTTTTTGATCTTAGCGATACTTCAAGGTTTAACGCAAAGATGATATAATACATAAATGGAAGCAATAAAGGTTGATCACTTGACCCGCAGATATAACGGCCTGGTTGCCGTTGATTCCATCTCTTTTTCGGTGGAGCAGGGCGAGGTCTTCGGTTTTCTGGGGCCCAACGGCGCAGGGAAAACCACGACCATAAACATGCTCTGCACTCTGCTGAAACCGACCTCTGGCATCGCGCAGGTCGGATGCTGTGATGTCTCGAAAGAGCCGAACAAAGTGAGGAGAGAGATAGGCATCATCTTTCAGGACCCCTCCCTTGACGATCGATTGACCGCCGATGACAATCTGAGGTTCCACGGTTATCTTTATCACATGAAAAGAGAGATGATAGAGGAACGCATCCCGGAGGTCCTCGAATTGGTCGAGCTCGGCGACAGGCGCGGGGAGATCGTGAAGAAATTCTCGGGCGGAATGAAGAGGCGGCTAGAGATCGCGCGCGGTCTCATGCACAGGCCGAAGATACTGTTCCTGGATGAGCCCACTATCGGGCTTGACCCGCAGACAAGGGCGCACATATGGGAATACATCCTGAAGATGCGCAGGGAAACCGGGCTGACGATATTCATGACAACTCATTACATGCAGGAAGCGGAGGTTTGCGACCGCATCGCCATAATAGATCATGGCAACATAGTCGCACTGGATTCACCGGCAAAGCTTAAGGAAACATACAATGAAAAAACGCTTGAGGACGTATTCCTGAGGCTGACCGGAAGACAGATCAGGCCTCAGGAAAGCGGGTTCAGCGGACGGCGGTGGAGGAGATGATAGTGCTGGAAGATATAGGCGCGATTTTCATACTGTGGCTGCGCGACCTCAAAAGATACTGGTATGATAAGCCGCGAATTGTCGCGTCACTGGGACAGCCGCTGCTGTTCTTGTTCGTGCTTGGTTCTGCGCTTTCACCTTCCTTCCAGGGGCCGAAAGGCGTCACCTTCACGGAATTCATTTTTCCCGGTATATTATGCATGACCATACTTTTCACGTCTGTCTTTTCCGGTATGTCGATCGTATGGGATCGCGAGTTCGGCTTCCTTAAAGAGGTGATGGTGGCCCCGGTTTCGCGGTGGGCGATATCGATAGGGAAGGCGTTCGGGGGAGCGAGCGTCGCATTCATCCAGGGGGTGATCATGCTCACGCTTTCTCTTTTTGTGGGCGTCCGGCTTTCAATAACGGCGCTCATATTAAGTCTTGTTATTATGTATATGATAGCATTCGCGATGTCATCTTTCGGGATAATGATAGCCGCAAGGATAAAGGAAATGGAAGGATTCCAGGTGATCGTCAACTTTCTGATCATGCCGATATTTTTTCTTTCGGGAGCGCTGTTCCCGCTTGACCGTTTGCCGGCGTGGCTGACGTTTTTAACGCGAATCGACCCGTTGACCTATGGCGTAGATCTCCTGAGAGGGACAATGATAAATGTTCATGCTTTTCCTTTGACAGTTGATGTCCTTACAATAGGCTTGTTCGCGGTCGTGATGCTCGGTATAGCTGTAATAGAATTCAACAGGTTGGATTGAACTAAGTAACTGCCGCGGAGAGGACTCGAACCTCCATGCTGTTTAGGCATACGCTCCTGAAGCGTACGTGTCTACCAATTCCACCACCGCGGCGCTTCGACGAACTCAATTGATCCCGATGATTTTTTAATGCCGCTGGTCGGAGTCGAACCGACATGAGGTAAACCTCACGTGATTTTGAGTCACGCGCGTCTGCCAGTTCCGCCACAGCGGCACTTGTCATGCCGAACTTGTTTCGGCATCTGAATTTGCATTTGAGATCCTGAAACAGGTTCAGGATGACAGCATAATATTATTATGCCACAGCTCATAGGGCACCAAGCTCCTCGAATATCCCCAATGACTTGAATTTTTTGTATCGGGCTTCAACAAGTTCAGGTCCCGACAGTTTTTGTAATTCCGCGAGATTCCTTAAGAGAGAGGCTTTAATGTTCTTTGCGGTCTGTTCCGCGTTGGTATGCGCGCCGCCGATAGGTTCTTTAATGATCTCATCAATGACCTTTAATTCCAGGAGATCGGGCGCCGTGATCTTTAACGATTCCGCCGCGTCCTTTGCTTTGGCCGCGTTCCTGTACAGGATCGACGCGCAGCCTTCCGGAGATATTACCGAATAGATCGAATATTCGAGCATAAGCACTTTATTGCCGACTCCGATGCCCAGCGCCCCGCCGCTTCCTCCCTCACCTGTGATGATGACTATGATAGGGACCTCGAACTGGGACATCTCCCGTAGATTCCTTGCAATGGCTTCGGCAACGGACCTTTCTTCTCCTGCGATACCAGGATAAGCTCCCGGAGTGTCAATAAAAGTGACTATTGGTTTCTTAAAGTTGTCCGCCATCTGCATAAGCCGCAGCGCTTTCCTGTACCCTTCGGGATTAGCCATCCCCCAGCGCCTGTAGATGTTCTCCTTTGTGGAGCTTCCTTTCTGGTTGCCGACGATCACAACGGATTGCCCTTCAAGTTTTGCGATGCCCCCGATCAGCGCGGGGTCGTCGGCGAAGTACCGGTCGCCGTGCAGTTCGTAGAAATCCGTGAAAATGTGCTTGATAAGGTCAAGGGTTGACGGCCTTAACACATGCCGCGCGATCGATACTATCTGTGTTGGAGTAAGATTCGTAAACAGCTCTTTTTTTTGTTGTTCGATCCTTTTCTCAAGGGCCTGTATCTCGGACGAAAGGTCTATCTTGTTGTGTTTTGAGATCCTAGTTAGGTCCTCTATCTTTTTATACACTTCGATCAGAGGTTTTTCAAATTCAAGCAATCCCTTTGGTATGCCGGCCATTTTATTTCTCCATAAAGAAATTGATCATTTTCATTAGAGTGTCTTTCATGTTCTTTCTTTCAACGACCATATCAATGAATCCGTGTTCGACCAGAAATTCAGCCCTCTGGAAGTCATCGGGCAGTTTTTGTTTTATGGTCTGCTCAATTACCCTGGGACCTGCGAACCCTACCAGGGCGCCCGGCTCTGACATGATTATATCGCCGAGCATAGCATAGCTTGCGGAGACGCCGGCCATTGTGGGGTCGGTGCAGACAGATATGTAAGGCAGTCGCGCTTTTTTCAGCTTGCCAAGGGCAGCAGATGTCTTTGCCATCTGCATAAGGCTCATGATGGCTTCCTGCATCCTTGCTCCTCCCGATGCGTTGAATATTATCACCGGCATTTTGTTCTCTATGGAATGTTCAATAAGGCGGGTAACTTTTTCACCAACGACAGAGCCTAAACTCCCGCCTATGAAGCTGAAATCCATTATGCCCAAACCCGTCCTTAACCCGCCAATCTTCGCTTCACCCGTTGTGATCGCCTCGTTCAAGCCGGACTTTTTCTTTGCATCTTCGAGCCGCTTTGAGTAGGGCATTGTATCGGTGAATTTGAGGAAGTCCTTTGAAAAGACAAGGTTGTCATATTCGATGAATGAACCGTCGTCCGCCGTTATCTTCATTCTTTCGGCGCACGTTAGCCTGAAGTGGTGTCCGCATTTAGGGCAAACCTTCAAATTTGCTTCCAGATCCTTGCTGTAGATCGTGGCCTTGCATTTGGGGCACTTTACCCATAAATGGCCAGGGATATCAAGCTTATCGGATTTTGCCGCAAGTTCTTTCTCTTCTTTTTTCTTTGAGAACCATTCATTTATTGATTTCATAGAAAACGTGTGTTATTATACAGCACAAATGTGAGATTGAAAAGGAGAGTTTCGATGGCTAATATAAAAGCTGCTATTAAATATATAAGGAAATCCAGAAAGAACAGGGCAAGGAACCTTGCGGTAAAAGGCAAGATCAAAAAGCTGTTAAAAGAGGCTTTGAAACTGATATCGTTGAAGGACAAGGGCGCCGCGGAAGCCGTTAAAGCTGTTATTAGCGCTATCGATAAGGCCGCGGAGAACGGGATACTTCACAAGAATACAGCCGCCAGAAAAAAATCAAGGCTGATGAAGAAATTAAATGCCATCTCAAAAAAATAACTCGATAAAGTTAAGGGCATATGCCAAACTAAATCTTTCGCTCAGCATCATCGGAAAACGTCCGGATGGCTACCATGACATTGACTCGATGATGCAGTCCGTATCCCTGCATGATGAGGTTGATCTGAAAGCAATTGAATCCGGAATAAAGGTCAAATGCTCAATTCCCGACATCGAAGATAATACGGCGCAAAAAGCAGCGGAACTCTTGCTTGCTGAAGCAAAGATAAAATCAGGCGTCAGCATACAGATCAAGAAGAACATCCCTGTGTCGGCGGGTTTGGGCGGGGGGTCGGCGGATGCCGCTGCTACTTTGATAGGTCTAAACAAATTGTTCGATCTGAACTTGCACAGGGAAAAACTGTTGGAGCTCGCCGCAAAAATAGGCTCGGATGTGCCGTTTTGCCTTGTCGGCGGGACCGCTCGATGCACCGGCAGGGGAGATATAGTGGCAAAAGAGAACCCTCAAACGGGAGCCGTGTTCATGCTGGTCATACCGAATATAGAGGTCCCGACCAAGATTGTTTATGATAAATTCGATGAGGTGGGAAGAGGTCCTTCGGAGAATGAACTTGAGAAAGCTGCCGTAGCGCTGTTCCCTGAGATAAGCGAGATGAGGGAAATACTGGTCTGCGAAACGAAACAAGACTGGAAAATGTCGGGTTCCGGCCCCACTCTTTACATTGAATTAAGGGACCTTTCTGACGCGGAAAAATATTCGGAAACCGTGAGCAAGATAAACGCGGTCCACCATGTCGTAAAGCGCATGGATTCAGGCGTAGAAACCTTCTAAGGATATTTTCCTCTTGACAGACTTTTGTCTCAAGTATAGTATGTACTGCATATCATACATATCATATCTATATGATTATTTAAAGGGAGGTTGAGCGAGTGAAAAAGATCTTATTGTTTATGGTTCTGTTGCTTTCATCGTCATTTGTTTTTGCGGATGAATTAACGTTAAAGAACAGCATTGATATGGCCATGGAAAAAAGTCCGGCGATAATATATGCGAGGCAGGGTGTGGTCGCGGCGGACGGGAAACTCGGGCAGGCCTTCGGGGCAATCCTCCCAAATCTGTCATTATCCGGGAAATATGGTTCCAGCTACACAAAACCGTACGATATCAATGATATGATAACGTTCGGCACTACGGAAACGCCGGTTTCCATCACCCAGGGGGCCGATGAAACGGCGTTAGTGTACGGATATAACCTGACTTTGTCGCAGCCTATTTATGCGGGGGCGCTTTTCCCCGCGCTGGATATAGCTCAGAACGGGTATAATATCGCGAAGGAAAACCTGAGAAAATCGGAATTTGACCTTAAATATAACGTTGTCAATTCTTATTACGGGGTTCTCAGGGCGACCAAACTTTATGACCTCTCTAATGAGTCCCTTGATATGGCCAGATCGCACAGGGACCAGGTGAAAGCCATGTATCTTGCGGGGACCGCCACAAAAGCTGATGTGCTGCGCTCGGAAGTGGAGGTGGCGAACATGGAGGTGTCTCTTACAAAAGCCAGTAACGGACTGGCGCTTGCTAAAGACGCTTTTAATAATGTTCTTGGTAGAGACCTGGATGAATCGGTGGCGTTGAGCGAAAAAGAGATCGTGCAGGAAATCGTTCAGCCTAAAACATATAAGGAATGTGTGGCGACCGCTTTTGACAGCAGAGCCGACTGGCTGATCTTTCAGCTGAATAAAAAGATTAACGAGAAGAGCGTGGATATCGCGGTGAGCGGGTATTTTCCGGTTTTATCGCTTATCGGTTCGATCGGCGAGAATAAGATGGAGTATACCAAGAACGATCTGCTGAACACCGATATCAATTCATGGACCGTTGCCGCAAATGCTTCCTGGACGCTTTTTGACGGGCTTGCTACTCAGTCAAGAATCAAGGAAGCCAACGCGAATCTTGAGGCCATAAGGGCCAATGAAGATTCTGTAAAGAACGGCATTATTTTGGAAGTGAAAGACACCTGTCTCAATCTTACCAGCGCCATAGAGGTCATTAAGAGCGCCGGCAAGGCTGTTGAATCGGCGGATGAAAATTACCGCATTTCAAAGGAAAAGTACAGGAGCGGTATCGGCTCGAACCTTGAGATGATAGACGCCCAGACCGCTCTTAAAGAAGCGAAAACTGACTTTTATCAGGCGCAATTTGATTATCAAATAGCAAAGGCAAAGTTGAACCAGGCCATAGGGGAAGAAGTTTACGTATTTTAATAAGGAGGAATGAAAATGGAAAAGGGTGTAAAGGATTTTGAACATCGTTTCTACGATGTGGCGACGGTGGGAGAGCGAGGACAGGTAGTTATTCCTTCGAATGCGAGAAAAGCACTCGGTATTAAAGCCGGGGACAAACTGATCGCTCTGGAAGGGCCTATGGGAAGTTCCATTGTTTTTTTTAAGATGAGATCGATGAATACGTTCATGCAAAAGGTCATGAGAACGCTTGGCGGGACGAAAGTTCCCGGCAGCAAATAGAGAAGGAGGAACATATGGGAATAACTGATGCGCTTAATAAGCTTAGGGGCATGAAAAGGAAAGATATCATAAATATGGCGATCATTATCGTTATTATAGTAGCCGCTGTTTATTTTGCTGCTCAGTACGCGATAAATTATTTTAACAGGGATAAAATATTTGCTTCCGGCACGATAGAGGCTGTTGAGACAGACGTTGCCACCAAAGTGTCTGGAAGGGTCATTAGTTTTCTCGCTGATGAAGGCGACAATGTGCAGAAAGGCTCTGTTATAGCTTCACTTGAAACCTCCGAACTTTATGCGGGCTTTAAGCAAACAGTGGCGGTAGAACAATCCGCGCAGATCAGATACGACAACGCCAAAAGAAATTACACAAGGGCCAAAGCATTGAGAAGAAAGAACATGATAAGCGCCCAGGATTTCGATGCCGTGACGAGCAATTATGAGGCTGCGGAGGCTGAGCTAAGCAGGTCATCTGCTTCCAGGGCGGTCGCGGAGATATCTTATAATGAAGCCAATATCAGAGCGCCTATTTCCGGGACCATTCTCTCAAGGGCTGTAGAAATAGGAGATCTGCTTTCGCCTTACTCAACGGTGGTGACCATGGCCGATCTATCCATGCTTGAGATTATGCTTTATGTTTCCGAGGGAAAATATGGAAGGATAGCAATCGGAGACAGTGTGGACGTGATGGTAGATTCTTTCCCGCGCGATAAGTTCAGCGGAAAGGTCGTATATATCTCGAATACGGCGGAGTTCACCCCGAAGAACATCCAGACGAAAGAGGAAAGGGTGACCCAGGTTTTCGGGATAAAGATCGATATCCCGAATCCGGAAAACAAATTAAAGCCGGGTATGCCTGCTGACGCGGTCATTTATTTAAGCAAGTAACCCTGTGGATAATGCAGTTATCACCGTCAATAAGCTGACGAAAAAATTCAAAGAGCACACCGCTGTATCCTCCCTTGATCTCACCATAAATAAAGGAGAGATTTTCGGTCTTCTTGGCCCTGACGGGGCTGGAAAATCAACCATCATGAGGATGCTCTCCACCGTAATGCTGCCTACAAGCGGAGAGGCGACCGTCCTGGGAATGGATATCAAGAAGGATGAGGATAAGATAAGGCGGCGCATAGGTTACATGCCTCAGAAATTCAACCTCTACGGCGACCTGACGGTGGATGAGAACATAGAATTCTTTGCTGACATTTATGATGTGAAAAGGGAAGACCTGGATGCTGTAAGGGAGAAAACCCTCGAATTCACTAAGCTGGCGCCTTACAGGAACAGATATGCTCGCCAGCTGTCCGGAGGAATGCAGAAAAAGCTCGCTCTCGCGACAGTTATCCTTCACGCTCCGGAGATACTTTTTCTTGACGAGCCCACACTGGGGGTAGATCCACTTTCCCGGCGGGAGTTCTGGAGGCTTTTGTACGGCTTAAATGACGTGACTATCTTTGTAACCACCCCGTATATGGATGAGGCGGAGCGATGCAACAGGATAGGGTTGATCCGCGAAGGCGTTCTGCTTACCTGCGATACTCCGGCTCAGATCAAACTACGGACCAATGAGCCGACGCTTGAGAAAGCTTTTATAAATCTGATCATGTGCGCCAGAACGCCAGGATGTGAAGTGTAGTATGTCAGAAGTATCAATTGCAGTAAAAGATCTAACAAAGAAATTCGGCGATTTTGTTGCCGTCAATAACATTAACTTTGAAATAAGGAAAGGTGAGATCTTCGGGTTTTTGGGGCCGAACGGGGCGGGTAAGACCACTACGATCAGGATGCTTTGCGGATTGATCGACCCCACTTCAGGTGACGCGACTGTTGGCGGGTTCAGGATATCGGATCAGCAGGAAGACATTAAAAAGATCATCGGATATATGTCGCAAAAGTTCTCTCTTTATGATGACCTGACCGTAGCTGAGAATATCGATTTTTTTGCCGGTATATATCAGACGCCTAAGTATAACAGGGAACATAAGAAACAGGAGATAATCAAGATCTCGGAACTGTTCGGCAAGGAGAATGTCCTGGCGGGGGAACTCGCCTCAGCTTTAAAACAACATCTGGCTCTCGGGTGCGCTTTGATCAATGATCCCCGCGTCATTTTCCTTGACGAACCTACCGCTGGTGTGGATCCGCTGGCCAGAAAGAAATTCTGGAACATCATAAAGATGCTGGCTAAAGCCGGCGTAACAGTATTGGTCACCACTCATTACATGGATGAGGCCGAAAACTGCGATCGTATAGCGTTCATAAGCGATGGCGTTGTTATCGCGTGCGATTCCCCGGAGAACCTTAAGACCAATGAAATGAAGGGTTTCCTTTATGAGATAGAATGCGACAAGGTCATGAAGGCGCTTGAATTGTTGAGGAAACTATCCTTTATAAGGGAGATCGCGTTATATGGCATTTATCTTCACGCGGTCGTAGAAGACGAAAAATATGCGGAAGATATAAAAAGCGCCTTAAAGTCTAACTTTATTGAGATCAAAAGGATGGAGAAAACCATTCCGTCGCTTGAGGATGTTTTTGTGTCGCTTGTCGAAGCTCAGATCCGTCAAAAGAGCGCGGGAAATAAATGATCAAGCATATTTATGCGATAATGCGCAAAGAATTCTTACATCTTATAAGGGATCCCAGAAGCCTTGTAATATCCATCTTTTTACCTGTCATTCTTTTGTTCATTTACGGATATTCCGTCTCCTTTGACGTGAAGAACCTGCAAATGGCTGTATTGGATAACTCGAAGACCGCCCAAAGCCGACAGCTTATCGAAAAGTTCGTCCAGACAGGGTATTTCACTATAACGGCGGACTTAAGAAGCGAGCTTAAATTTCAAGATGTGCTGGACAGCGGAAGAGCTAAGGTCGTAATAAATATCCCGTCAGATTTCACAAAGGACCTTCTCTCTAATAAGAAAGCGGTCATTCAGGTCCTGCTTGACGGTTCTGATCCGGTAGCAGCATCCTCTGCTTTAAGCTACATAAACGGGATAGCTCAGCAATACATCGGAGGACTTATTGTAAAAAGGTCCATGTTGAATAGGATGAAAAGCTCCAGCCCCATCAATCTTGTCGCGAGGGTCTGGTATAACGAGAATCTGAGAAGCCTTAATTTCTATATTCCTGGACTGATAAGCTCGATATTGATGATGCTGGCAGCAACTCTTACCTCATTGACGATCGTTTCCGAGAAGGAAATGGGCACAATGGAAGCTCTGATCGCGAGTCCGATAAGAAAGAACGAGCTGATGATAGGGAAGATACTGCCATATGTTATCATCGCTTTCTGGGATGTGGTATTTGTGACGGCTATTGGACGGTTCTGGTTCATGGTGCCTTTAAAGGGAAGTTTGATCCTTATGCTATTTTGTTCCTGTATATTCCTTACAGGAGCGCTTGCGATCGGGTTGTTGTTCTCGACCATAGCAAAAACAAGCCAGGAAGCGATGCAGCTGGCTCTGCTTACCACGATGATGCCTTCCATGCTGCTTTCGGGTATGACCTTTCCGATCGAGAACATGCCGCGAGTGATCCAGTTCGTCACGTATCTTGTGCCGGCAAGATATTTCTTAAGGATAATGCGGGGGATATTCCTGAAGGGTGTAGGGGTTTCTTATCTCTGGGGTGATATCATCCCTCTTACGATATATTCGCTCATAATGATGTGGTTATGCATTCGGGCTTTCAAGAAAAGGGTTGAATAATTAATGGATAGCCGTTTATTTCATTTTATCATTAAAGAATACAGACAGCTTTTCAGGGACGTAAGGATGCTGAGGACGGTCATGATCATGCCTGTAATACAGCTTTTAATGTTCGGTTATATAGCCAGTACGGATATCAAAAACATCCCGACGGCGATCTTTGACGAGGACAGGACAAGTTTAAGCAGGACCTATATACAAAGCATAAAGAATACTGGCAATTTCGAACTAAAATATTATGTGAAGAATGAAAAGGAATTTACCGCTTTACTTGACAGCGGCAGGGCGGCGCTGGTCGTACGTATACCAAAAGATTTTAAGAAAAACCTGATATCCGGCGATTCCGCGGACGTCCAGACAATAATAGACGGCAGCAACTCTTCAAATGCCACGATCATTCTTGGTTATATGGACCAAATAAATTTCATAAATTCTAACGCTATATTGAAAGATAGACTTAACAAGGCAGGCATCAATGCGGGCGGATTTTCGCCTTTAGAACTTCAAACGCGTGTTTGGTACAACCCGGAACTGAAGAGCCTGTATTTTATGGTCCCGGCTATATTTGCGCAGATCCTCATGATGATAAGCATGATGCTGACCATGTTCTCTGTAGTAAAGGAAAAGGAAAAAGGCACGATCGAACAGCTTATGGTCACGCCGCTTATGCCCTATGAATTGATACTTGGAAAGCTGATACCACCTGTTACGGTGGCGTTCCTTGATTCGATCTTCGCGTTCCTTGTCGCGATCTTCTGGTTCAGGGTCCCGATCCATGGAAGTGCTTTGCTGTTATTCGTTCTCGGACTGATCTTTTCTTTGACCGGGCTTGGAATAGGATTGCTCATATCAACGGTTTCAAGGAACCAGCGTCAGGCTATAATGACCAACACCCTTTTTATGTCGCCGCAGTTCATATTGTCGGGTTTCATCTTTCCAATTGCCAGCATGCCTATTATAATACAGGCATTAACCCATTTGATACCTCTGAGGTATTTCCTTATAATTGTCAGGGGAATATTCATAAAGGGAATAGGGATGAAATATTTGTGGAGCGAGGTATGGCCGATGCTCATATTCAGTGCGGTCATATTATGGCTGAGCGTCGCAAGGTTCAAGAAAAAACTGGAGTAGGAGGGATCGCATGGCAATCTTAATGAGGTTCAAAGGCTGGGTGGACGGGATTATCAAGAACAAGAGGCTTTTCTTTACGATCATGGGGATCCTGTTGATATTCGTACTGCTGGATTTTAGCTCGGTCCAGAGAAGCAGGTTGCCGATAAAGGTTGATACGGCAAAAATGGGCGATATAGTGCCCACGGTATCAGCGACCGGATATGTAAAGGTGACTCAGTCTAAACTCGGGGTAAGGCTGTCGGGCGTAATAAAGGAAATACTCGTCACGGAAGGGCAAAAAGTTAGCAAAGGCGATTTACTTCTCAAGCTCGACAGCTATGAGAACGCCTTTACCGAGTATCACAGGGTAAAGAGGCTATACAACAAGGGTTATTCAACTTCGCAACAGCTGGAAGCGGCAAGATTTAATCTTGACGGGGCTTCGATCAAATCGCCTATGGAAGGTATTGTTTCAAATGTAGCCGTTGATGAGGGGGAAACAGCGACGCCGGGCGTTCCGCTCATCACCGTGATAAACCCGAAGGACCTGACCATCGAGATCCAGATAGACCAGGCGGACATTGGGCAGGTGAAGAAGGGCGCCGATGTCATGGTGAATGCGGACGCGTACCCCGATGAAACGTTCCTGGGCAAGCTGGAGTTCCTCAATACCGAAGCGGAGCAGAAGATGATAGGCGGTGTCCCAAGCACGGATGAAGAGGACAAGGTATTCAGGGGAAAGGTCAAGCTGGACAAAGAGACCACCAAGCTGTTCTCCAATATGAGCGTGGACACTGAGATAGTTGTGCAGAGGATAAATGATGTCCTCATTGTCCCAAGGGAGGCTGTTGCCAGTGAGAACGAAAAGTATTACATATATATCGTTAAGTGGGGCCACGTGGAGAAAAAAGAGGTTAAGATAGGGCTTAAGGACAATAATAATGTGGAGATATCCGACGGTATAAGGCCCGGAACGGCAGTGGCCATGTCAAACATCGTTAAGCTGAAGAACGGGACAAGAATAAAAATTGAACGCAAATGACCTTGCTCTAAAGGTTGTCGATCTATGCAAGACATATAAGCTTGGGCCGATCGAAGTCCCGGCGGTCTGCGGCGTCTCCTGCGAGGTAAAGAGGGGAGAATTCGTTGCTATAACAGGCCCTTCCGGCTGCGGCAAATCCACATTCATGCACCTTATCGGCTGCCTGGACAGGCCAACGAGCGGACAGATATATCTTGACGGCGATAAGGTCGCAGACCTTGATGACAACCAGCTTGCAAAGATACGAAACAAGAAGATCGGATTTGTTTTCCAGTCCTTCAACCTTCTTCCAAGGATGAACGCAGAAAAGAACGTTGCCCTGCCGCTATATTATGCTGACGTCAGGACCGAAGAGCGGGACAACAGGGCACACGCGATGCTGGAACAGGTGGGACTGGAGAAAAGAGTTCATCATAAACCAGCGGAGATGTCAGGCGGCGAGAGGCAGCGTATCGCCATAGCTCGGGCGCTTATCAATGATCCCGCCATCATGCTGGCCGATGAACCGACCGGCAACCTGGACTCAAAGACCAGCATCGATATCATGCGTATATTCCAGGATATCAATAAAAAAGGCGCCACAATAGTTGTGGTAACTCACGAGCCCGACATAGTCCGTTATGCCAAGCGCGTGATCAAGCTCAAGGACGGCCATATTATCGGAGATGAACCGGTAGAGCAGGTGCTCATATGAGGGAACTGCTAACTAACACAATCGAATCTTTCTATCTCGCCGTAGAGACATTGATGTCGAATAAAATGAGGTCTTTCCTTACAATGCTCGGGGTTGTAATAGGGGTTTTTGCCGTTATTACGCTTGTCGCGATAGGAGAAGGCGCAAAAACTTATATTTACGAAGAGGTATCACAATTCGGAATGGGCTCAAATTATATGGAGTTGCATCCCGGAAAGGAACAGGGGCCTTCGATGCTGACAGAAAAGCTCACTTACCGTGACACAGAAGCAATTGAGAGGGATTGCCCGTCTGTGGCAGCCGTTGATCCGCGTACTATGGGCAGTTTAGATCTTAAATACGGCAAGCAGAAAGAGACCATCCAATTAGGCATGGGAGTGTCGTACAACTACCCTAAAGTCCTTAAGCATGAAGTGGTGCAGGGCCGTTTTTATACGAAATCTGAACAGGACGGCAGGAAAAAAGTGGCCGTTATCGGGCAAAAGGTGGTTGAAAAGCTTTTCTCCGGTTTTAACCCGATAGGGGAGAAGATGAAGATCAATGGCAAGAGTTTTTTGGTGGTGGGCGTATTTGAGAAAAAAGGCCTTATGATGGGCTTTGATTACGATGACATAGTTGCTATCCCGATCACCACAGCGCAAAAGCTTCTTGATACCAACAGGATCATGGAGGTAGGCATCTCCGCAAAGAGCGCCGATCTTATTTACAAGGCAAAGGAAGAGGTAAGGCAGCTGCTGATAAAACGCCACAAGAAGGAGGACTTCAGGCTGGACACGACGGAAGAACAACTTTCACTTATTAACAATATACTTGGCTTTCTCACGCTTGCTATCGGGGGGATTGCCTCCATATCGCTTCTTGTTGGCGGGATCGGCATAATGAACATAATGCTCGTTTCTGTAAACGAAAGGATAAGAGAGATCGGCATCAGGAAATCTGTTGGAGCAACAAGGCGGGATATTTTCATACAGTTCCTGATCGAATCCGTGGTCATCAGCATGGTAGGGGGCTCTGTCGGCATAGTCCTTGGGGTGGGCGCTTCAATGGCGATAATGCAGGCGCTGGGAATTACCCCGACAGTATCCATTTGGTCAGCAAGCCTTGCATATTTTGTTTCAATATTCGTTGGCGTGGTTTCCGGTGTTTATCCCGCCATGAGGGCCGCCCAGCTTGACCCCGTTGAAGCTTTAAGGTACGAATAAGAGAAAAAAACAATAGGGTGTTCAGCTCTGTTTTGCCAGATATTCCTTGACGCTGCTTACCGCTATGGCGCCGTCAGCGACAGATGTAACGACCTGCCTGAGCATTTTCTTTCTTACGTCTCCTGCGGCAAAGATACCCGGGACATTCGTAGCTAATTTTTCATCAGTTATAATATGGCCGGAATCGTCCAATTTGATGATATCTTTAAGAAAATCGGTGTTCGGCTTGAGGCCGGCGTAGATGAAAACACCGTCAATATTGATAGATGATTTTTTATTGCTTTGAGTGTCGACAAGCTTCAATGATCTGACCTTTTCATCGCCTTTTATCTCTTCAACTATCGAGTTAAGCTTGAAAAATATCTTCGGATTGGAGGCGGCTTTTTCCTGGAGGACCTTATCCGCCCTGAGATCATTTCTGCGGTGTATTATCGTAACCAGCTTGGCGAATCTTGTCAAAAATATCGCTTCTTCAAGCGCGCCGTTACCTCCGCCGATCACGGCCACGTTTTTGTCCTTGTAAAAAGGCCCGTCGCAGGTCGCGCAATATGAAACTCCTTTACCTATAAAGCTTTCCTCTCCCGTTATGCCGAGTTTTTTCGGCTCGCTTCCGGCAGCCATGATCACCGCTTTACTTGAGTAGGGGTGTTCTTCCGTATAAGCATTTATTATCGAGTTCTTTACTTCCAGCTTGACGACTTTGCCGAAGACGATGTCCAGCCCGTACTTTTTAGCCTGATCCTCGAACCTCTGGCCGAGTTCCATCCCCGAGATACCTTCGGGGAAACCAGGGTAGTTTTCAATGATATCGGTCGTTGTGATCAGCCCTCCGGGCACGGCTTTTTCAATGAGAAGCGTGTCGATCTCGGCCCTTTTTGCGTATATTCCCGCGGAGAGTCCTGCCGGCCCGCCGCCGATTATGATCAGATCGAAAGGGGAAATCCCTTCCTTGATTATTGCTTTAACTTTTGGTTCGAGTTTTACGGTCGGCATTATTGTATTTCCTTTTCTTTTATTCTTGCCTTTGAACGCCCTTCCATGATTATCTTGTTCTGGCCCAGAAGTATCGACATCTTGTCGCCATACACTTCATTTTCATCTCTTTTGGCTTTTGCACCTTCGGTCAAGATGATCTTATTGTTTTTCGTATCATAAGAAGCGTTCTTTGAGTATGCGGTTATTTTGCCGTCCGTAAGGAAGACGTCGCCGTAAAGTTTGAATACGCCCTGTTTTTGATCGTAAACGGCCTTGGTTGCCGCGATTCTCGAACCATTCCTTGTAATTATCACATTTTGATCAGCGATCATAATATCCTGGGCGCTGTCCACCATGAATTTATCGGCGGTGATATCGATCTTTTTGCTGTCAGCGAAGATCCTGCCTGAGGGATGTCCGGTCAGCAGGACCTTTTCCAGCCCCACATCTGCGTCAAGTTTTTCAGAATCGATCACGACGTCGCCTTTCGTAAGCGATATCGCTCCCGAGCAGATCAGTTTCTTGTTGGAAAGCTTCCAGTTCAGGTTCTTTGCGGAGAACCAGAACCCCTCATATTTTTCTCCGGCTTTTTCGGGGAGATGAAAGATGGAACGAAGGTTCGTGAGGTCTTTTGTTTTTGCGAGCGCATCCTTTATGAATTTTCGAATTTTACGTCGTATCCTATTGGATCGTTCAAAAGGATATCGTTCTTGTTTATCTGCCATATCGCCGATGGGGCAAGGAACTTGATGGTCGGATGCCCCTTGTCAAAGAAGAGGCCGTCAACCACCGAAAGATTGGCCATGCCGAGGGATTGATTAATGACAGCTGTTTTGGCAATAAGTTCCCAGTATTTGACCCCGTCATAAACCTCGGAAAAAGTCGCGTCTTTGAACACTACATCCGCTTTTTGTTTGTCCTTTTTCAAGGTTTCCGAGATCTTATCTGAAAAGTTGTCTTTTGGGAGCAAAGCCCAGACAAAGAATCCGATCAGGACGATGACAAATATAGCGGTTAAGATGTATTTGCGCCTATCCATTTAATATCCCAGCGCTCGAAGCCTTAATGCCTCAAGTGTTTCCTGCAGGCCCAGTCCTGACTGTCCGTTTTTGTAATATGCCGATCCAAGGAGCAGATGTATCGCGGCCACGTTCGAATCGATGTCCAGAGCTTTTTTTGCGTACTCAATGGCTTTGTCGACCTCGTTCATCTCACCGTATATCGTCGCGATATATCCGTATGCAAATACGTTTTTCGGCTGCATTTTTATGATCTTTTTGAATTCAATGATGGCTTCGTTCCTTTTATTGTTAAAATATAATGCAAATGCGTACCTGAACCTTACTTTCCAGTCATTTGGGAAGAGCCTTGCTTTTTTCGAATAGATTTTTAGCGCTTTCGGGGCGAAAGTCTTGTCCATCTCGTCGACTTTCTTCAGTTCGTTCAGCCCATCCTCGATCATGTTGGAATAAGCGTAGGTTATCGCGAGCTCGAAGTGAAATTGGGGGTCGTTCGGATGGACTTTTACCAGCCACTGTTTGTCGCTGATCTCGTCCTTTAGTTCTTTTGTTCGTTCAAAAGAATAAGCGGAATATTTGGCTGTGACAAACAAAGCTACCAACAATATGAATAAAATTATCGATCTTTTGATTAGGCGCATTATTTGGCTCACTTTGAAGTCGGGCTCGGAACCTGCGAATGAACTTCGCGGGTCCTTGCACTGGAAACCGCGACGTTTAGTCGCAGGTTTCCAGATTACCGACCGTTTTTGTAATTTTATCACAAACCCTCCGTTTTAAATACGATCTGTTGCTTGATTATTATTTTCATTATATCAATGTATGCGTTCAGCTTCTCTTTGTTGAACGATGAAAAAACGATCATTCCCAGAGTGAAAAGCAGAAGCAAAGCTCTGTAAAGGGAATATATCACGGGGCCGTAATGCTTCCGGCAATAGTATAATCCGCCCCTGAAGCCTTCAACGAGCAGTTTCTTCCCCGGGGATTTTTTGCTGCTGAAGCCGCCGTAATGGACTACTTCAGCGAGAGGGTAATAAACCACCTTGATGGAGGCTCCATGTGCTCTTTTGCAGAGATCAAGGTCGTCGTTATAGAAGAAAAGGTTTTCATCCAGAAGGCCGATCTTGTTAAGGATGGATGTCCTTATGAACATGCAGGCACCTAATACAAAACTCACTTCTACGGGGACTTTTGAACGCCATTTGCGGGCGGATAATATGCTTCCCTGCCGCTGTATCGAGCCGTCCACGTTCAGAAGTCTTGGTCCGCATATTCCCGTGTCGGTTTCATTGTCCATGTACGCCGTCATTTTCCCGAACGCGTCATCTTTTATGTATGTGTCATCGTTTAATAGAACTGAATATCTTCCCCTGGCGATCTTCAGCCCCTTGTTATTGGCCCCCGAAAAACCAAGATTGCTTTTATTTTCGATCAGCGTAACGTCGGGGGCTTTTGATCTGATAAGGGCTTGAGTCCCGTCGCTTGAATTGTTGTCCACGACTATGATCTCGTATGAGATGGTTTTTGTGAATTTCTTGATCGAATTAATGCATTCTTCAAGGATATTGTTATTGTTCAGCGTGATAATAATTATGGAAAGGTCCATATTAATCAACGAATCTGTATTTGATTATGCTCCACAGCGCTGTTATCCCGTCCCTCCATGTGATTTTTTTCCCCTCGGTCCATTGGCGACCCTGATAGGAGATGGGTATCTCGATTATCCTCTTCCCGCTTTTGAGCAGCTTTGCGGTAATCTCGGGCTCAAAATCGAAACGGTTCGCTCTAAGCTTCATGGCTTTGAATATCGGCGCTTTGACCATTTTATAGCAGGTTTCCATGTCGGTCAGCTTTGTTCCGTAAAGTATGTTCGTGGCTATAGTGAGCATTTTATTCCCTACCAGGTGCGCGAATGACATCTTTTCTGTTTTTCCGGCGAACCTTGATCCGTAAACGACGTCGGCGGCCCCTGACCTGATGGGCTCGATAAGCTTCAGGTATTCGTTGGGGTCGTATTCAAGGTCCGCATCCTGGATTATTACAACATCGCCGGTCACATATTGAAGGCCTGTGCGTATGGCCGCCCCCTTGCCTTTGTTAACGTCATGGAAAATGGTCACGACTCCGCTTTTATTGATGTTTTTCAGGATCTCGCGCGATCCATCCTTGGAACAGTCGTCCACAAGGATGACTTCTTTCTCAAGGGGAACGGCAAGGACTTTTTCAAGTATCTGCTCGATGGTGTTCTTTTCGTTATAAACGGGTATTATTACCGATAGTTTCATGATCAATTAGAGAACAGGGAGTAATTGGCGCTTTTGTCCAATACTTTGATCTTTCCTTTCAATGACGATTGGAGCTCCTTTACTGCGGCCTCATTTTCCGAGATGCAATATACCTTGTTCTTTGAGAGCAGCAATCGTTCAATTTCCTTTTCTTTTCTGGTGAAGATCACGTTATTTTTAGCGTAGTATATCATAAAATGTGCGTCCGTTCCTTTATATTGGCATACGATGTCGGAGGGTCTGGCGACCGCGTTGATCTTGCCGCAGAAGGCTCTTATCGGATTGATCCTGGGGTAATAAACGGACATGCTGAGTATCAGGGCCAGGTATGCCAGAATGGATATCGCGGCAAATGAGAGGATCGAAGCGGCCGGCTTCTTCAATGCTCCGAGAACAGATCCCACAAGCAGGCATAAACACATAAAGACCAAAAAAGGAAGAAGCAGGGGAAGGTAATACGGACCTATTTTTGAATTGTTGGCATAGAGCAGGACCGACGATATCAGCAGCACTGGCAGGATGGCGATGAGAGTGAACCAGGAAGACCATTTATGCAGTCGTGCAGCTTCCTTGTCCCGGACGGCATCCGCCAGCATCCTTCCCACGATGATCGACAGGGCAGGGAAGGCGGGTAGGATGTACCTTGAGATCTTGTAGTTAAGCGACAGGGAGAAGAACAATATGATCGATAACGCGAATATCACGGGAAGAAGGTTCGATCTTCTTTTTATGTTGTAATATACCGCCGGATAAACGAACGCCGACCACGGTATCGCGAGAATAAGCAGCTGCAGGAAATAGGAGTAAAAATCATATTGGGGCTTGATGGCTTTATATTTATCGACTTCATTTCCGATAGTGTCGACGGGCTTTAAATACCTTCCAAAATTATGTCCGATGAATATGTCCGTGAACCGTTGACCCAAGATCCTGTATTCGATAATAAACCAGGGAAGAGTCATAAGCAGGAAAAGCGCAGCCGCGGATATTATGTGGATTATTCCGGGGAGTTTTGCCCTTTTGATGATCCAATATACGAACAGCGCTAACCCCGGCAGAACAAGCCCTACCGGGCCTTTTGTCATGACAGCAAGGGCTACAAAGACCGGGATGAAATAAAAATAAATAAGTTTTCCTCTTTTCTCGAAAAGTAAAAATGCGTAAACGGACAGAAGGACGAACAGCGTAAGGGGGATATCCTGAAGGGGCGACCTCGCCTGATAAAAGAACTGCGCGGACGTCGCAAGAACTAAAGAGGATATGAATGCGGTCTGGGCATCAAATAACTCTTTTGCAAGCTTATAAGTGAATATCACGATAAGGAGCGCGCAAATGCTGTGCCAGAAACTAGCCGCGAAGTCGTTAAAGCCGAAGACCTTGAACGATGCCGCCGTCATCCACATCACGAGCGGTGGTTTATCGATGATCGAGGACGCGTCACCGTAATGCATCGTGAGCCAGTCGCCGCTATCGACGATATTCTTGGCTATCTTCGCGTAAAAAGCTGAATCACCATCGGTCAGGGGGATAACGTGAATATTCCAGAAAAATAGGACGAATGTAACGAGAGCAAGGATGATCAAATAATATTTTTCATTTTTCAAGATATTCATCTATTATCTCCTCGATCTCTTTGACCTGGATACCGATATCAAAGTGCTTTTCTGCTCGTTTTCGTCCGGCTGCTGCCAGAGAATCAGCAAGAGGTTTGTTCGTTAACAGCTTTATGGCCGCATCAGCCAGGCTTTTTTCGTCCCCGGGAGGCACGAGCAGTCCCGTTCTTCCGTCTTCGATGATCTCGGGGATCCCGCCGACGTTCGTAGCTATCACCGGCTTGCCGCAGCCCATTGCCTCGATTATGATCCTGCCGAACGGTTCTGAGAGTGAGGGCGCGACCAGGAGATCTCCAGCGGCCATTACGTCATAGACATCCGGCCTCGTGCCCATAAAGATGATATTCCCGCCCTTTGCCATGGATCTTAGCTTATTGAGATAGTTTTTCTGTCCCGGAAGAGGCTTTCCTATGATAAGCAATTTGGCCTCCGGCACGGACGATCTGATCGCGGGGAAGGCTTTAATAAGGTGCCTGATGCCTTTTCTTTCTTCAAGAGAGCCCACAAATACGATTATTTTGCCTTTCAGGTCGAATTCCAGCCTTATCCTGTCTGGGTCCAGTCTTTGAAAATCAGAGAGATCTATCGCATTGTGAACGACCGCCGCTTTTTCCGATCTAATAAAGCTTTTCATCCAGTTTGATATCAAGATAATCTTATCCGACCAGAGCCTGATCTTTGATCTTATAACAAGATTGTTCAAGCCTCGCAGGTCTTCCCTTATGTGGGATATTACCGGGATGCCGAGAAGCCTGGCCGATTTTGCAGCCCAGATAGTGGCTGAGGTGTTCAGATAGAGCAGATCGATCTGCCTTTCTTTCAATATTCTGTATATTTTGTAAGAAGGGAATATCTTGTGGAATAAATTGTCCATATAGACCTGATAGGGAATATTTGAAGCGTCGAGTTTTGCCCTGATCGGCCCCGGATCCGAAAGAGCGACAATGGGATGATATTTTTCCCTATTCAGGTTTTTGACCAGAAGAGTGAGGCTGATAGGAGCTCCGGAAAGAGCGGAAATGTGTGAGACGAACAAAATGCTTTGTTTGTTGCCTTTGAACCTGCTGTGCATTTTAGAGAAATGTTTGTCTTTGTATTTCTCGAAACCTTCTTTTATGCCCGTTGAAAAGTTATAGAACATCAAAAGTTCCTTTGGGAGACGTTTTTCAAAAACGGACAATACTTTTTGGATCAATATTGTCAGCAAGTGGGCGCTTAGATTTATCTTAACTAAAAGGGAGGGATGCTTTTTGTAAAAAAGGACCGAAGACCTGCCGACCTGCCTTCTCCTGAAGCACCTTTCCTCATAGGTCCATCCGACACCGAATATGTAGCCGACGGCGTTGGGATCCACCTTGAACCTGCATCCCGATTCCTTAAGCCTCCAGCCCATCTCCGCATCCTGCAGGCCGTATTCCCTGAAATCCTCGTCAAAGCCGAACACGGACATTAAAGCGCGTTTTTTTATCGAAATGTTGTTGGTTATGAATATCCTGAAGGGCTGCTGTTCATATCCCGGGGCTTTGATCTGGCCTTCATCAATATATTCCGTTTCCTTCGGCGCGTCCTTAGCCTGTTCAACGAATTCCACACGACCTCTTACGACTTCTACGCCGTATTTGCCGTGATATTTTATGTGCTCTTCAATGAGCCGCCTGTCCACAACTATGTGGTCATCGATGAAAAGGATTATCTCGCCGGCTGCATGTTCAAGGCCCATGTTCCTCGCCGCGGACCTGCCGGAGTTTTTCTGCCACACATGTTTGATAGGGTAGGAGAGTTTTAGCGCTTTAACCGCTTGTTTAGTGCCGTCAGAGCCGCCGTCATCCGCGACTATAACTTCGAAATCCTTGAAAGTCTGGTCATTTAAGGAGAGAAGCGTCGTTCTGAGGGTCTCTTTCCTGTTATATGTTGGTATTATTACGCTTAGTTTCATGATTATCCTATTATATGAAGCACGGATTTGACGACCGCGGCGAACAATAGTGCTGTCACTCCAAGGGCCAGAACGACCTGAAGGATATCAAGACCCCACAGCGCAAAAACGCTCAACACGCCTTTGTGTTTTTTGAAAAAGTAATTCCTGCTTTTTCTCCATGTGACCATACCTTTTAATATCTGCGGAATGCTCTTCCATTGTTTAAAACTCTGGCTCAGGTGATGCTTTATCCGGGCTTCCGGCGTGAAGAATATTTTCCATCCCGCTTTTTTAATTCTATATAAAAGGTCCACCTCATCGAACCAGATGAAGATGTTCTGATCGAACAGCCCTACAGCATCCAGTACCTCTTTTTTTATCATAAGGGCCGATCCCATGGGCTGGTCAACCTCTCTTGTCTCGTTGAAATCCCACCATGTCATGAAGTATTTCCCGAACAACCTGCTTTTGGGGAACAGTGAATCGAGGAACAGCGCGCTGTACAGCATTAGCTCAAGGTTCGGAAATGTTCTGCATGACCTCTGGAGGATTCCGTCGGTATTCAAAAGCTTACAGCCCAGCGCCCCGCAATCGCGCCTGCTTTCCATGAACCGCAACATTGTATTTAACGCGTTGTCCAGGATCTCGGTATCCGGGTTTAAAAGCATTATATATCGTCCCTGTGCGACATTTATTGCCTGATTGTTCGCTATGGTGAACCCTGCATTGGTCTTGTTCTCGATGAGCACAACTTGAGGGAAATCTTTTTTTACCATCCGGACGCTCTCATCGGACGATCTGTTGTCTACAACGATCACTTCGAACGAAATGTCTTTTGTGTTCATATATATTGATCCGAGGCATGCCTTCAGAAGATCTTTGACGTTCCAGTTAACTATGCAGATTGACAGGTCAATCATTGGCGGCCTGCTTTATGGCTGAGACGAACTTTTCTACCGCTGTCTCGAGCGAGTAAAACTCCATCGCGTTCTTCCTGGCTGACCTTCCCATTTCCACTCTCATATCTTTGTTCTCGATGAGCTTTGAAAGCTTATCCTCCCAATCCTTGTTGGTTTTCGCTAGATATCCGCATTTCTCATCCTTCAGAAGAGTAGTGTTTATTCCCACGGGGCTAGCCACGGAGGGTATGCCCAGAGCCATGTACTGGAGCAGCTTGTAGCTTCCCTTGCCGCGGGACCATTCGTCGTCGGTAAGAGGCATTATACCGATATCGAACGAGGCAAGCTCATCGAGTTCAGTTTTCAGGCTCCATTCGACCAGCTTTATCTTTGGCTGGGAAGATACAAAACCCCTCGTGCCTATCAGCTTAACCTCCGCGTTCGGATATTTCTCGCATATCTTCTCGAGAGCATCTTTTATTTCAAAAAGATAATAGGTATTGCTGTGGCTCCCGATCCATCCTACCGTTACGGCCTTGCGGCCCTCCTTTGAAGAGGGACGGTAGCGGTTCGTATCGATAGGCCCAAGGATGGTCGTTACGTTACTGCAGTTCTCTTTTGCCACAGCTTCGGTGGAGGGGAGTTCAACTATCATGTGCCTTGCGGTTTTCATGTATTCTATCGCGGCGTTCACGCGCACCGTTTGTTTGACTTTGGCCAGCTCAGCCGAATGCAGCGTGTATATCGCGTCATCGATGTCGTAGACATATTTGATCTTGAGGGCCCTTAATAAATAAAGCAGCCTCATCAGCGTGATCTTTTGCGCGAAAACCACGTCATATCTTTTTATGTTAAGCAGCGACCATATTATTTTTGATGTCATGACGAAGTAATTGACCAGCTCGCTCATTATGAAGTCATAAATTTTCAGGATAGGATTATTATTGTCTTTGAACCGGGGCCTTATTGCCTTGCCGTTCCATGCAACGATGTCATATTCGATACCGTGCTGTTCGAGGTAGGGCAGGAACTGGTAGACTCTGGTCCTGCTGCTTGCGCGGGTTTCGTCGTCGACTGGTAAAAATAGGACTTTCATTTATTTATAAAAAGACTTGATCGAATTAATGACCTTTTCCTGGTCCCTGGCTGTCAGATCGGGGAAAAGCGGCAGAGTGACGAGCTTCTTCCATACCTTTTCGGCCACAGGAAGACTGACCCTGAAATCCTTGTAGACGTCATAAAGGTGATTGGGTATATAGTGAACGCCCGTTGATATACCGTTCTCTTTTAAGTATTCGATCAGATCGTCCCTTGACCGCGCCTTGATCACATAGTTGTGATAAGCGTTCTTGGCGTAAGGTTTGATCACCGGAATTTCAATGTCTCTTATTTTTGACAGGTGCCTGTTGTAATTCAGATAGAGCTTCTCCCTTTTCCTGTTCGTTTTGCCAAGTTTTTTCAATTGAACAAGGCCTATTACCGCGGGAATATCGTTCATGTGGTACTTAAATCCAAGTTCTTCGACGTTGTAATACCATGAATATCCCTTGTTCGGGAGGTTCCTGCTGAAAGTGTCCCTGCTGATGCCGAGCCACCTTAATCTTTTCAGCCTCTCCGCCAGTTTCCTGTCATTCAGCGTGATCATTCCGCCTTCGCCTGTGGCAAGGTTCTTTACCGCGTGGAAACTGAAGCAGGCAATGTCCCCGATAGAGCCGAGTTTTCTGCCATTATGTTCCCCGCCGCAGCCGTGCGCGCAGTCCTCAATGACCTTGAGTCCGTGTTTTTTCGCTATCGCCATAATGCGGTCCATGTCGCAAGCGTGTCCGCCATAGTGGACGACGACTATCGCTCTTGTTTTGCCAGTGACCTTTTTTTCGATGTCAGACGGGTCGATATTCAAGGTGTCTTTTTCAATGTCGGCGAACACCGGCCTGGCGTTATTGTATAGGATCGCGTGATTCGTGGAGATAAATGTCATCGGGGTGGTTATGACCTCTCCGCCTTCGATATCCATGACCTTCATCGCAAGGTGAAGCGCCGCGGTGCAGGAATTCAGCGCGACAGCGTATTTTGTGCCCGTATATTTCGCGAACTTTTCTTCAAATTCGGCGGTTTTAGGCCCAAGCCCGATCCAGCCCGTTTTGAAGATCGCTTTGAGGGCGTCCAGTTCTTCTTTTCCGATAGACGGTTTGAATACAGGTATCATAAACAATAGATTATATCATAAATTTATTGTGCTGATAAGGGAAAAGACGATAAATCTTACTTTTTCCTTGCAAAATCCGCAAGCAGCAATCCCGCGGTAGGCGCTATCCCCAGCAAGACCCGGTCGAATGAAAGCTCCAGGTTATCCATTAGACGTGCCGGAGTATTGCCAAGAGCGGTGACCATATACACGCAAAAATATCCCACGATCGAAAGGATCACGAACATGAAGAGGTATCCGGCGTTGGAACGAGACATGGTTTTCCAGTTCAAAATGATCAATACCGCCGAAAAGATCCAAAAATACATCCATTGATAAGTATCAAGGAACAGCTCGTACAGATAGAACTTGAATATGATAGGGATGCGTCTCAGGCTGTCAGAGATGTTCAGGAGTTGAGATGCCGAAACTATCATGTGGTTCTCGATCTTGTGCGAGACCACCCACATTTTAAAAGGGAGAAAAACCACGGCGGCGATCACGGCAAAGATAAAAAACAGCATTACCGCTTTATCTAAAGCAAGCTTCTTCGCGGCGATGGACATAACTATCGCGGCTGTAAAAGTCAGAGCCATTGCAAGCAAGAGAAGGATTCCGTCATTTTTTGTATTGGCGGCGGCGCCGATGAACAGGGCGGAAATGCACAGAAAATTCACGGAACTTTTATTTTCCAGCCATCTATAAAAGAATGTCATGGCGAATAGAACGTAAAAACCCATGCTGACATCCACATAACCGGTCGTTATGTCGCCGATCACGTGTGGGACCGTGAACACAATGAAAGTGATGGCCATATATGATACCTTATCGAGTTTGAAGATCTGCTTTAGTGAAAAGTAGAAGAATGTTGCGGCCGCGACATACTGCAAAGTGAACAGGGTCTTGGTATATGTGTCTATCCATTTCCCAATGCAAAGGCTCATCCATGCTATGTTGGAAGATATGAGCAGGGGATAATCCAACGCGGAATAATAATAGATATTATCGGTAAGAATATTAAGGGGGATGGTTCTCGCGGAAAAAAGCGCCTTTGCCTTGAAGAACCAGTGGATGTAAGCGTCGCCCAGATATACGGGCATTATCAGATTCTCGACCGTGATGACGGCTATGACAAGCGCAAAAAAGGCGCAGATCAAGATGAAAAGTCGGTTTTCCCGCAACTTTGCCTCATTTGCCAGCCCGGAAAAATAGGCCGCCGCAGCCCGGGCATGCGCGGCAAAGGTCCCATATCTTGCACAGAAATAATAGATCAAATACAAGAAGAACGGTGAACCGATGGATAAAACCGAATAATTGACGTGTGCTAGAAATAACGCGAACATATAAGCACTTATCACGGCTGAACCGGCCATGAAATAAACGGGGAGTTTGATCCCTGGATGCTGGTCCCTGATCGAGATATATTTTATCTCGAACAACAGCCTGCCGGCCGAAAGGATGACCAATAATGAGATCACTGTGCCCCAAAATCCACCCATCAGAACAACCCTTTCCGCAATTTGATCCCATACATTGAATTGAACGGGGCCTTGAATGTTCCTGCCAGGGAGGGGAAATGCTCAAGCAAATAGCGTTTTTCAACCAGAAGCGTCTTGTCGTCAAGGGCGGAGACCGCGAAATATGGTCTGTGATTCAGCACAGCGTATTTGATCCCGAAAGGATTCTTGAACGGCACACTCTCTTTTTTTAATGCAAGGACGAATTCAGGATAGATCATCTTGCTCAGCAAAGAGCTGCCTTTTTTGTGGTATGCATAAAGGTCCACGCCGTTAAGCAGAAGGTGCCGCGGATAAAAATAATAATGCATTTTTCTTAAATAGCGTGTGTATATCTCCTTGCTCGCGTCATCATAAAGGATCGAAAAAGATCTGTTCTTCGGCAGGAGCTGGTCCAGCCAGGCGTAATATTTATAATACACGTTCCTGTAGAACGGACCGTCCAGGAAGTCGACCTTCTGGCCGTAAGATAACGGGAAAAGATCGAGGATCACTTTGGTTTCCCTGAACACGAATTGCAGCGCGCCGATAAGATATATTATCAACATGAAGTACAGTATTTTCATTGAAATGCCGTTTTCTTTCATCCAAGCTCCTCGAAAATATCCCTGTCCTTGACCTTTGCGATCCGCTTCGCCAATGATCTTTTCGCGATTATAGAAGGAAGTTTCCCTATGGCCTCAAAAAACGCTGCGATCCGCGCCCAATCATAAAACAGGCTTAACAATAAGTTCATGGGGAGCAATAATAAATGTGTGAACATCAATTTAAGGTCCGTGATGTTCTTCCATGTGAATATGAAAGAATTGCGTCTCGAAATGATCCTTCTGCCCCGTATCTTTTTCTTTTCCCGGTCAAAGGTGTAGCTTTCCTGATGAAAGATCACGCTTTTGGGCTCATAAATGAATTTATATCCTGCTTTCCATGCCCTGTATCCCATATCGGCATCTTCCCAGAGATAAGGCGCGTAAATATCATCGAATCCGCCCAGTTCAAGCAGCTTTTTCCTGTCATAGGCGCTGTTCGCTTCGTAGAAAGTATAGCCGGGTTTCTCCATGACCGGATCTTCTCCATAAAAAGGCCCTGAATACATGAGGCCGAACCGGAATTCGATCCTGTTCTTGCCGCCTTCATGCGTTTTCCCGCTGAAACTGAGCTGTTTCGGGGCGACGGCAAAAACACCGGGAGATGAGAAGCGGGAGATGAGAGGCGAGATAAAATCAGCAGCAACTCTCACATCATTATTGAGCAGGATGACTATGTCGCTGTCCAGCTGAGGGATCAGGTCGTTATACGAAAAAAGCACTTTGTTCTTATCTGAAACCACTATCTTGACTTGAGGAAAATTCCTGCGGAGATATTCGACGCTGTTATCGGTGCTCCTGTTGTCCATGACTATAACATGGCAGGGGAGGGGCGACCTTTTTGCCGCCTCAACTATCGACGGAAGGCACTGCGGAAGTATCTCCGCGCCGTTATAGTTCAATATGATGATATCTATTTTGTTCATTTCAGTAATTTATCGTAAAGAGCTTCGATCTCGTTCGCCACCCTGTCCCAGGAAAATTTATCTTCCATATATTTTCTTGCGGCTTCTCCGAGTCTCCGGCGATCCTGCGGAGATTCGATGAGGCTTATTATTTTTTGAGCGATCTCTTCCGGATCTTCCGGCTTATTCACAAGGAGGCCGGTCTGGCCGTCCTTTATAATTTCAGGGATCCCGCCCCGTTTGCTCCCGATCACTGCCAGCCCGGTAGCCGATGCCTCCGCAAAGACAAGGCCGAAAGCCTCATCCCAAAGCGATGTCCCGCAAAAAATATCTCCGAGAAGGTAAATGTCGCTTGCTTCCGTCTGAGGGATGAAGCCCGTAAATACGACCTTACTCCCCAGAGAGGCCGCGCTCTCCTTCAATTGCTTCGCATATTTATCTTTTGCTTCAAGATTGTCCTTGTCTCCGCCCGCTATAACAAGCCTGGCTTCAGGATGCTTCGCCGCGACCAACTTGAAAGCATCAATAAGGAAATGGATCCCTTTTCTTTCCCTTAATGCTCCGGAAAAAAGGACCACTTTCGATCCTTCGAGACCATATTTTTTCCTTAAGGAGAAAGCCTTTTCCTGTTGCTCCCAAATGGGCCTGAACTTGTCCAGGTTCACGCCGTTCAGTATCACATAGGCCTTGTCTTTGTAGCGGGGATATCTTTCTGTGATCTCAAAATTATATGTGAACCTGCTGACCGCGACGTAAGCGTCAATGGACGCAAGGACTTCGTTGGCTTCCTGCGGGGATAAGGTATCGGCTATGTTCTGGTTGTGTTCATGAAGGATCAGCTTCACTTTATTGCCGAGCATGGATCGCAGAAAAGGCATATAAAGAGGCCTGTTCCTTACGTGTACTATCTTAATGCCCAGTTTGTTTATGATCTGCGAGGCTTTATACGCGTAGTAGTGATACGGAGATTTCAGCGCGTAAAAAGGGAACAGGAATTTATCAAGGGGCTCGGCTTTTATCCTGTATTGCCAGACCCCGTCAAGCAATTCTTCCTCGGGTCTTTCTTTCATATAGGATGAAAAGACGTACGGCGCATACTTTTTGAACCTTTTTGTGACCTCTTCAACGCCTGTTTGAATGGCTCCCTGGCGCGGGTGCGGATGATATGAGCCTTCCGGCAATAAGGTTGCAGCTGGGATCATTTTCGCCCGGAGAAAACTTCTTTTACCGTTCTTGCGATGTAGCGGATCTCTTTTTCAGAAAGGGATGAGGAAGAGGGAAGATATAAGCCGTTCGTACAAAGGTATTCCGCGTTCGGGAAGCTTCCTTTGAACCAGCCTTTAAATACGGGTTGCAGATGCATAGGTATAAAGAAAGTTCTTGTCTCGATACCTCTTGCCGCAAGTTCGTATCTCAGGGTGTCCCTTGTTACTTTGCTCCAGTTCTTCAGCAGTATGCCGTACATCCAGTAAACATTTTTGATGCCGGGTGTGGAAGGGGGAAGCTGTATCTCATCGATATCTTTAAGCAGTGAATTGTAGAACATGGCGTGCTTTATCCTGGCTGCTGCTAGCTTCTCGATGTTTTCGGTCTGGGCAAGGCCTATCGCTGCCTGGATGTTCGTCATCCTGTAGTTGAAGCCCAGAAGCTTGTGCCAGAAATGTCTCTCATGGGAGAACGCATGGTTCTTCATTAGCTGCATTTTCTCGGCGAGTTTCCTGTCATTCGTTGTAACCATGCCGCCTTCTCCGCACGTAATGATCTTGTTCGCATAAAAACTGAAACTGGCGGCATGGCCTATCGAGCCTATCTTTCTTCCCTTATATACAGCTCCATGAGCTTCAGCGGCATCCTCGATCACATAAAGGCCATGCTTTTTCGCTATGCGCATTATCTTGTCCATGTCGCATGGATGGCCGTATGTATGGACCGGCATGATGGCCCTGGTCTTTTTTGTGATCTTGCTTTCTATCTGATCCGGGTCCATATTCCAGGTCTTCAGTTCCGAATCAACAAGCACGGGGTTTGCTCCGGTATAACGGACCGCATTTGCCGTGGCGATCATCGTATGGGTAGGGATGATCACTTCATCGCCGGGCCCTATATCAAGCGCCGCTACGGCCAGATGAAGGGCGGTGGTGCCGTTGTTCGCGGTAACGCCGTACCTTGCGCCCATTTTCTTTGCGAAAAGGGATTCGAACTTGTGGATATATTCGCCCTGTGAAGATATCCAGTTGGTGTCCATACATCGTTTGACATATTTTTTTTCATTGCCCATCTGGGTAGGTTCGCATACGTGGATGTCCATTCCCTTGAAAGTTTTCAGCTGTGGTTCAGGCAGCGGCAGGAGCGTTTTCGGTTTGTTAATCATCTATCTCGACCCTGCGGTGCGGATCCTTTTTGTCGATCCACACATCCTTCTCCGATGATATTTTTCTCTCCCAAAGCCAGACCCGACCGTGGGACTCAAAATCATCTATCGTGCTTTTCAGGCCGTCTTCAAATGAGACGGTCGGCTTCCATCCTGTCAGCTTGCGCATCTTGGAGAAATTACAGTTCAGAATGGACACGTCCAACGGCCTTAATCTGGCCTTATCAATTTCGATCTTTATTTTATCATGCCCCATAAGACGGCCGATTATCTCCGCCATCTGCTTTACGCTCCAGTCCTTTCCTGTTCCCATATTGAAGACCTGGCCCTCGGTTCCTTTGGCTTTCATAAGGGCTATCGCTCCTCTTGCCGCATCCTCGACGAACGTGAAATCACGCCTTGCTTTGATATTTCCAAGTTTTAGTTTATTGCTCCTGCTCAATTGAGAAATCAGCTCGGGGATTATGTACGGCTGGGTTTCTCGGGGGCCGAAAACATTGAACTGCCTCAGTATGACCACGGGGATATTCTGTTCGTGGTGGAGTGTGTAGCACAACCTGTCCGTGGCAAGTTTGCTGACCGCATAGGTGGAAAGCGGAAGGGTGGGATGGTCTTCGTCCATGGGCACGTATTTTGCCGACCCGTAAACTTCGGAAGTTGAATATTGGATGATCTTCTTTACCCCCACATGTTTGCTTGCAAAAAGGACGTTAAGGGCTCCGTTCGCGTTAACCTCAAAGAACCGGAGGGGGCGGTTGTAGCAGTGCGGTATATACGGTTCCGCGGCAAGATTGAACACATATTCCGCGCCGCTCTTCTCAAGTATGCTGCGGAAGTTCTTGCCTGTAATGTCGCCTCTTATGACCTTGATCCTGTCCTCCAGGCCCTTAAGGTTCTGCATGTCGCCCGAGCTGAAAACATCAAAAACAATGACCTTTGCGCCTTCCTTTGCCAGTTCACGCACAAGGGTTGAACCGATGAAGCCGGCGCCCCCGGTAACCATTACTTTCTTTCCTCTTAGGTCATGTTCTTTCATGTTTTTCAATCAGTTCCTTATAGATATTCTCAAGTTTTGCTGTCTGGGTTCTTGAGTCCAGTTTTTCCACCATTTCTCTCCCCATTATACCAAATTTCTGTATTAAGTCAGGGTTTTCTATGAGTAGATTCATCTTTTGGCTCAGATCGTCGGCATCGCGCTCTCTGGCAACAAATCCCGTTTTTCCGTCAAATATCAGGTCGCTTTGGGTCTGTCGCGTTACGAGGGCCGGCATACCCGAAGCCAGGGCCTCAATAACAGTGACATTAATGCCTCCCTCAGCATCGCCGCTTTTTGCGACTACGCTGGGAGAAATAAATACATGGGCTTTATCCAGTTCGGCTGAGATGTCAGGCACGTATCCGAGCATCTTTATCTTTGATGTCATTCCGAGCTTTTTAATTTCGGTGTCGATTTCGCTATACAACGGCCCGTCGCCTATGATGGTCATCCTTATGTTGCTGTGTTTTTGACAGCTTTTCGCAAATGCCCTTATGCCGTATATCACGCCTTTTTTTTCGACAAGCCTGCCTATGTAAAGGAAGTTTATCTCATCTCCGGGCGTTCTTTTCTTGAATTTGAACTTGTTCAGGTCTATTCCCACGGTAAAAGTGATCACTTTTTCAGGAGGGCATCCCAGCTCGATCGCGCGCTGTCTCATGACGCTCGAGTAACCGGTGAAAAGGTCGCCGCGCTTGAACAATCGTTTCAGCTGCATCCGATACAGCGGGTTTTTCGTGAGCTGATATATATCTAGCCCGTAGAAGCTCGTGATTATGGGGATGTTAAAATATTTCTTGAACTGCAGCGCGTAGTTGCCCATGTATGCGAAATGCGCGTGGATCAGTTTGATATCAAGTTCCTTTATCAATTTGCGAAAATAATCTGACCTTCCAAAGATACTTCTAATTGATTCTCCTTTTTGCCTTAAATAGGGGAGAGAGGAGACCGAATACAGGTTCTTGACGGGGAATTTATCGGTATTCTTGTTCGTTGTAAGGGTGAATACCACCGGCTCAAATACCTTCATGTTCCTTATCTGCTCGTAGATGAACGTCTCGGAGAAATTAAGATATTTTACCGTAAGATGGGCTATCTTTTTCATTTAGTGCCCTTGGCGACGATCTGTATTCCGAACTGATCGGAGAACCAATTGTTCGTTGGCTTATCAACAAGGAACGCCGTCAATTTGATGAACTGCGTTATTATCGGGCCGAGGATCGGAAGATATCCCTCGATCCTTTGCATGCCGTAACTGGGATATACGCCGTATACTTCGATGTTCTTCAATCCCGCTTTCGTAAAAAGTTTTTTCAAGCTCTCGTGGGTATATGATCTCTCGGGGTAGTGTTCATACTTTTTCCCTCTGACCGTTTTGTAGATCGTATGGGGCAGGCATTTCAGGTTCACTACTGATGAAAAAACAAGGCCGCCGGGTTTTGTTACCCTGACCATTTCTTTGAGGCCGGAAATGTCGCTGGGGATGTGCTGCAACACCCCTTCGCAAACCGCGACATCAAAGTGGTTGTTAGAAAATCCAAGTTTGTTGATATCCATCGGTTTGAAAAGCGTATTTTCTATTTTCTTTTTTGATCTCCCCTTGTTACACAGGTCTATTGAATCACTGGAGATATCGGTGCCGATGATCTTTGCCTTTGGAAATGTTCGTGCTAGAGCAAAGCATATCCGGCCTGTACCGCAGCCGGTTTCAATTATTGTTTTAACATCAGGTGGTATGTGCCTCATCATGAATCTTATTATTGCTCTCGTGACAGGGTCGAGGTTGGAATGCGATCGTTTATCGTTCTTGAACTTTTCCCATTTCCTATCCCATAAGGTTTTCATGTGTTCCAATGATTTTATAATAATCGTGACCATTATGAAAGAGGGAATTCACGCAAGTATTCAAAGTTAAGGAACCTGAGAGTAAAACTCTCGGTTCCTTATAAATAATATTTCCTGATAAGAAAGGAACCGCGACTTTCAGTCGCAGGTTCCTGGTAGACTGAATAATTGCTAATTCACGCCTTGACGGCTTTATCATTGTTCGGATAAAATGATTTAATGGAGGGAAAATGAGACCGGAAGTTATCACATCGTTATTCTGTCCATCGTGCGGCGCGGGACTGGATGTTTCCTATGTGCCCGATCTTGTATCCGCGCGGGAAGGCCGGGAGGTTATGTTCGGCGTTGCCGCATGCAAGTGCCGCGAATATCCTATTGTAAGCGGGATACTGATATACAAGGACATGAAGCCGTCCAGGGCCGCTATTGATGCAATAAAAAAGGCTGGAACGGACCGTGATCTTGAGAAGACTGTCATGTTGTTCATGGGTGAAAGATTCGTCAACTTCGCGCTTAACCTGGAATCATTTTTCCATAAGTTGTTCGGTAAAAGATCCGGCATGAGCTTCTGGAAGCTAGCCACCTTCATAGAGAACAGCCCATTCGCGACTTACGCAAAGTACCGTTTTTCCTGCCCAAGCCTGATATCTGCGATGCCTTTCTTCCCGCTAATAAAGGAAGCTCTGCCCGGCGGCGGAAGGATCCTTGACCTTGGATCGGGAATGGGGCATCTATCGTATCTCATTTCCGGGCATTTTGGATCAAAGGACCTGTTTTGCGTCGATATAAGTTTTCGGGGGCTTTATTTTACAAAAAGGTTCATGGCGGGGAAGGAGGCAAGCTGCATTCTTCTGGATGCAAAAGAGAAGCTTCCTTTTACCGACAGTTCCTTTAAGGTCATAGTTTCAATGGATGCGCTTCAATATATCGAGGAAAAGGAGCTGTGCGCCAAAGAACTTGACAGGGTGATGATGAAGGACGGGCTCATGCTTTTCGTGCATATCCACAACAAGCTGGTCCCGGGCATAGCGGCGGGCAGGCCTCTAACACCAGATGGTTACCGCGCGCTGTTCCCTGCTGATTACACTTTTCGCTTTTTCACGGAGGTCGGATTGATGCGCAATATGTTCTCCGGAAGAGGAGTGGACGTGCAGGCCAGCAACCCTATGGATAAGGTCAACGCTTCGGAAGCCATAGCGTTCGTCGGATCGCGGGATGGAAGATATTTCAAGAAATACGGGAGTTATTTTGATCTTCCCCGTGAATTCGGGAAGTATATCCTTAATCCTTTGTACAGAAAACGAAGGGGAAAATATGTCCGTGTTTTCCCTGCCGAGCGTTATGAGGAAGAATACTCTTTGATCAAGGACTTCTTTCCGTCATCGGTCGATCCTCTTCTTCCGGAAGAGGACTTGAAGAGAAAGCTAGTGTTGATACCGGTGCCTGAAAACTACATGAAAGATAATGAGCAGCTTAATTATATCCGGCTCTGGAGATAAGAATCAATAAGGTTCGCGATTATTTTTGATGCTCCCGGCTTGCCCATTCTTTCCATTCCCGCAGCGGCCATTCTCTTCATCTTCTTTTTGTTCCGCAAAAGGGACAATGCTTCGCCGGCGATAACGCTGGAGCTTCTTGGCAGAAGCATTAAAGCCTCTCCGAGAAGTTCTTTCTGGGCTGACGCGAATTTGCGGTTATACTGCGCGCCTCTTCCCGGGAAAGAAATAACGGGCCTGCCAAGGCCGGCGGCCTGCTCATTCCCGGTCCCGGAGAGCCCGATGATTATGCTTGATGCTGAAAGCACACTCCGAAAGTTATTGACCAGTTTTATCTTAACAGGCGCTTTTATCTTTGATATTTGTCCCATATCCAGGGTTTCCGGCACTGACAGCGCGAATTTGACCTTCTTGTCTATATTGTGGATCTGCCCGGCGATCCTATAAAAACCCTCTATGTTCTTATAAGCGTCTTCCCTGGTACCAGGCAGAAATCCTATGACACTTTTTCCGCCTTTTCTCGCACCTCGCATCTCACGCTTGCCCCGACCTAAGTGTCGGGGTCTCGCGTCTCTTTTTATTAGATCCATCATAGGATTACCGGCATACGTTGTTCTGATCCCGGATCGTTGCAGGACATCAGCGGTCTTCTTATCCCTTGCGAAGACCAGCATGCTGTATTTTTTGAGAAGATGCTTTTCAAGCCATGTGTAATTGAAGGCCAGTTTCTTGTAGTGTTCGGACTTGTTGACGCCTACGAAAACAAATTTGCATCCGGAAATTATCGAATAGACGATGGGGACTATATCGCCGATGCCGATAACAAGAGCATATTCCCATTTGTTCTTATTAAGTGCCCGGATCTGCGCGGTTATCTTGCCTATAATGCCCGAGAAGAGGTCTTTCATAAGATATGAGAAATTCCTCAGCCCGAACCCACCGCCGGGCAGGGTATTTTTGGGGCCTATCAAATTTACGCCAAGGCTCTTGAAAGCATCTCCCTTGCCAATAACGGGCATAACATCGATCAGGTTTTTTTTCAGTCTCAGATCCCGGATTATCCTGGCTGCGACAATGTCCTCGCCGTGTCCGTTCGTGATGAAAAGAATTTTTTTCATTGCAACATTCCTTTTATCGTTTCAACGATCTTAAGGGTAGGGGAGCCGGTAAGTCCCACGCCGGCTGATGCCATCAGCTCCTCTTTCCTGCTTTGTTCCAGAATGGCCGGGTTGCGCGTTAACTCTTCAATAGCTCCGGACAGCATTCCGGCGCTATCAAAGAAATACGCGCCAAAGGCTTTTGCCCCGTTTGGGATCGGGGATCTGGCGTTGAACCGCGCGGAAAGTATTTCATTCATTTTTGGATTGGGGCCTTTAATGAATATTACCGGCACATTAAAATACATGGCTATCAATTCGATCGTTCCCGGCTGGTTCGAGACCAATATATCCGATCTTCTTACCGCATCAATGCATTTTTTAATGTGGTCATTGTCAAAACTGTTCGACAAAATAATGTTGTTCCCGTATTCCTTCCTGTTCTTGTGCGTGGTTAAAAGTTTGACAAGGATATTTATATCTTTGATCGAACGCAGGTTCTCCATTATTTCTGCATTGCTCGGATCGTTGTATGCGTGATCTCCGATGGAATGCGCCGGCGCAAAAAGGATATTCACACCTTTGTGACGGATCCTTTCATTTTTGAGACCGTCAAAAAAAGGGCAGCCTGTCAAGACTACTCTTTCAGGGGGAAAACCTCCCTGTATCATCCTTTCATGATCTCGCGTACCCCAGACGCAGATCTTGTCCGCCAGCATCTTAAAGCTGATAGGCCGCAAATAATCCTGGATCGCTCCTCTGCCGTGTTGAACTACTACTATGGGGATGGCTCTTTCTTTTGCCTCTGATGCGAATCTCAGGCCGTTCCCGACCACATCCTGGAAAAGAACGGCGACTCGGGCTTTTTTCAGGCTTGTAGTAAGGAAGTACGGCTTGATCCTGTCCATCACGCCGCCCCTGTTAGTTAAGAATATCCTCGGGTTGCTGAAGGCATCAGGCCTTTTATTGATAAAAGGGATTGTTTCAAGCATCGGTCGCGGGTTTAGATCCTTTATGGCCAATATAGCTTACAACGAACTTTGAATGTCCCCTCCAGAGCTGTTTTGTCGTGTCGTCGGTTTCGCAGAGCGAATTGTAGATCCTGAAATAATACGAGCTTTTTGTCTCCTCATAATGGAGCAGCTGCGCGGAGTAGAGCTTTGATTTGTCGGTAACCAGCGTAATACCCTTGTCCTTGTCGGAAATATCCACCCAACCCCCGGTGGCTCCGAGGCAGTGGCTTGAGGATACCCTTGGATCGTCGGTCTGGGTCTCATTGATCTTTATCCCTTTAACGAAATAGGTTTCAATGTCATAGCCCCCGTTAACGGTGGAATATCTCAGCGTCTCCTTTTCAAAAGCCTCAGGGTTCAAGGTCAGCATGCCGCACCTGAAAAAGTAGGGGAGAAGGTCGCGGAACCTGAAATCGTATTCTATGTCAACCCTCGGTTCGTTCACGTGAACGTAAATTGTCTTCCAGAGGTCGCCTCCGGCGATCGGTATCTTGCATGTGACAGGTACCCTACCGGCATGTTTGGAAAGATCTTCAGGCAATATCAGCTGTGTCTGTTCCAGGTCCGTCGATTTCTTGTTCCCGTCTTCCTGTATGATCGTGTGCCCGGTGTACTGGTCGGTAGAGAAGCTTATCTGGTCGTAATAATCATGCGGGATGGTGCCGGCCATATGTGTATCATGTATCTTCGGGAATGTGAGTTTCTTTATGGCGCCGCCCCGCCTGCTCATGAGCTCGATCCTGACATGCGGGGTGATGATCGTTTCGCCTTCGATTTTGACGCCGCCTTTTGAAGCCCTGATCACCGCGGGAGCGGTCTTGTCGAACTTCGCAGTGATGTTATCCAGATACCCGAGCTTATTCCGGAGCTCCGTATATTTTTCATCCGTGGTGAACGTCCTGAAGTCGCTAGCAAAAAGATAGCATAGCTTATCCCACATCTCCCTGGTGGCCTTTTTACCCGCATTTGATAGCCTTTCATACAGTTTGAAGCACTGGGTGTTCACTCTGGTGTTATCCCTGCCGCAGACAGCCCATCTTGTCACGTTATATTTCGCCTGTTTTTTCACGACAACGGGATACTGGGGAAAGCCGACCTCGACCTCTTTTTTGGGAGGTATCTTTTTGATGGCCGTTGAAGGCGTTACAACTTCGATACCTTTGGTCTTTTCGAGCCCGGCGAAAAGATCTTCTAGTCTCTTGAGGTCGCCCTGATAGTCGAACGGCTTGTATAAAAAGTCGGAGCTTCCGGGAGAATAATTGAATATCTCCCAGTCGGACCCGTATAGCGGAAAAGCTCTGTCTTGAGCATTTGATCTTTGAGCGTTAAGATATTCAATGTAATCATCAAGAGTGATTTCGTTCTTTATGTAGCGTTGGAACTTCTGGAAGGCTATCGAGCTGTTCCAGATTAGACGGATCTTCTGGTCGTCGGTGCCTTTGAGAAGGAGAGGGGAGTATTTGAATTCCGCGGGAAAGTTGCCGAACTCCTGTGAGTTATCCCAGTCAAGCACAGTGGCCCCGTATCCGCCTTTTTTGATTACTTTTACAAGGCCTTTTGAGTAAACCTGTTCGTTGAGATAGAAGATTTCCGGGATGAAACCGAGTATCTTTTTATAAACGCGGTTGCCCATCTCGATGTTATGCTGATTCACCTCCGCCGGTATCAGCGGCATGATGTTCTGCGAATAGCCGGAGCCGATAACCTCGCATTTTCCTTGAGCGCATCTGGATTTGAGTCCCGTGATGAAGCCTTTGTCCAGCGATGCTATCTTTTCCATGGTGTAAGCGGGGAATTCCAGGCCGAGGGCGACATCATATTTGTCCAGCATTTTAAGGACGGGCCAGTAGCATTTCTCGATCATCGCCGGGTACTGGAATTCCGGGATGCTTGAGAATTGCAGGTTGGCGTGAAAGAACGTATATAAATAAAGTTTGCTCATTCAGTATATTCTATAATTATTCGATTCCGTTGTCGCTATGCAATCCGTTTTTTTATCCACGCGTGATCCGGGTCGTCAAAAGGGGACAGCTTCCTTTTGTCGCCCGCCAGGATCCACAGGTAATAAAGGCTGTATCCGGGCGCCGCGACGACGGGATGGTATCCTTTCGGGATCATTATTATGTCATCGTTCCTGATAGTGAACGTTCTATCGAAGCCTTTCCCGTATATCCTCTGAAGACCGAAACCCTGCGGCGGAGAAATGCGGAAATAATACAGCTCCTCCATTTTCACCTCTTTGGGAGGCCTGTTCATGTCGTGCTTATGGGGCGGGCTGCTGGACCAGTTCCCGGGAGGATTGATCGTTTCTCCAACCAGCATGTGATCGGCGTCCGTATCCCCATCAATAATATTGAAAACCTTTCTTTCCCAGTTGCCTTTTCCCACGCGCTTTACTTTTACCATGCTCGGGGTAATCAGCTTCGGGGCGAATTTCCTTGAAGCTTTGACCCTGCAGACGGCTATTGTGGTCGGCGCAAGAGCTTTTATTGAACACTGCGAATCGATCGGGATATATGCCGCGTGGGCCTTATCTTTGAATACGGACCTTCTTCTGCCCATTTTGCCCAGAGGACTGTTATCGACTATCAGGCTGCATAGACCGTCAAGCAGCACCAGCGCGATCTCACGGTTGCCGGAATCGATCTCATGCTTTTGACCTTTTTTCAGGCGCAGTAATTCGAATAAAATCTTTTTAAGTCCCATGTTCACACCTCCGAAGTATCGATCTTTACGGTCGAAGCGGCCTTGTCAAATATCTTGTTGGTTTCCTCATAGTCCTTTCCGACAACGATTATATAGCACACGATATCCGCGCAGCTCTTGTAAGGTGATATCAGGTCGCCTTTTTTCGTATACATTATTACCTGTTTGACGCCTTTGATCTTCTTCGCTTTTTCAACGCCGGTAATGCTCATGACTTTCCCCGGTTTTGGGAATATGCATTTGCAGATGGAGACCCTGTCCCATTTGGATTTAGTTGCGGATTCCGGCATAGGTTTGCCTATGGCTATTGTCAGGGCTGCCTTTATCGGATCCATTCCTGTTGCCAGAGGGGTCGTGTATTGGGAATGGAAGCCGCCGCTCAATCTTGCGGGCATTTCGATTATCTTAGGGCCGTCATTGGTCAGTATCATGTCTGCCTTGGCCGGGCCGAAAGTGATGCCCAACGATCTGGCGGCTTTTTCCACCACCTTATATATATCTTCCTGTATATTTTTCGGCAGTCTTGTCGGATTTGAATGTCCGATCTCGATCTTGTACGGGTCGAAGTCGTATATCCTGTCAACGATCCCGAACCTGTGATGAACGTTCCTGTAAACGATGGTTTCAACGCTTTGTTCCGTACCCTCGAGATGTTCTTCGATCAGGGCCGTTTTGGTGGTGGAATATTTTTGCGCATCGATCAGAGCTTCCTTAAGCTCATCCGCCGAAACGATCTTCCTGGAGCCTCTTGAGGCGGCGCTGTCGACAGCTTTTACCATCACGGGGAATCGTCCGATCTTTTCCACCGCTCTTGCTGCGCCGTTAAGATCCTTTACTTCAAAGGACATGGCCGTGGGAACGCTGTCCTCGAGCCATTTCTTCTTCATCAGAGCTTTATTGTTGCTTCTTACGGCCACGTTCATCGGTATGCCGGGAAGACCTAATGCGTTTGTTACAGCCGCGACGGTCACCGCGACGTCAGCCCCGGCAAAAGCCCCTATGATATTGTATTTCCCTTTGTTTTTCAGGGCGAACCTGACATGTCCTTCCACGTTCTTCGTGTCCATCACGACCCTGACGTCCGCGTGCCTGAAGCCGGGAGCCTTCGAGTCGCGGTCGGTGGCGATAACGTTAAGTCCCATTTTTTTCGCGGTCAGTATCGCCGGTACCTGCATCAATCCCGCGCTGACGATGATTATAGATCTCATATTCCGTATGATAAGAACCCTCCGTCAACGCAGATCGTTTCGCCTGTGATGAAATCACCCGCGCTGCTGGCCAGGAGAAGGGCCGCGCCTATAAGGTCTTTCGTGTTGCCGAGCCTTCTCATGGGCGTTCTGTCCAGGATCCTGTTCAGGCGGGCTTTATCCGAAAGCGCTTTTTTGTTCAGTTCGGTCCTGAACACGCCCGGTGTTATCGCGTTGACATTGATATTGTATCTTGCCCATTCGCAGGCGAGAGTTCTAGTAAGCGCCAGAACTCCGCCTTTGCTGGCGCAGTAAGCGGCGGCCTCTGTCAAACTGACGTGCGACCCGAGCGAAGCGATGTTTATTATTTTGCCTGAGCCCTGTTTTTTCATCTGTTCGCCGAAAACCTTGCAGACCAGGAATGTGCCTTTCAGGTTAACGTCGATGACCTTGTCCCATTCTTTTTCCGAGACCAGGAAACTATCTTTTTTCTGATGTGTGCCCGCGCAATTCACCACAACGTCGATCCTCTTGAATTTTGAAACGATCTTTTTTGAGAGGGCAGTCAGGCTTTTTTCGCTGGTAACATCCACCGGACAGATCACCCTTTTATCAGAAGGGACCCCGAGAGATTCATATGTTGAGAGATTCTCCCGTCCGGACCTTGAGGATATGATGACGGACGCGCCGAAATCTTTTAATCCTCTGGCAATATCCTTTCCGATACTTCCACTGCCGCCTATGACAAGGGCCATTTTTGAACTCAAGTCAAATGGATTCATAAATGCTTCCTCCTATTATTAGCCGGACTTTTAATTCGTTATCACGTAGATCGGGACATCGTAATTGGACTTCCATTTTTTCCTGTCGTATATCCCGTTTTGCACAAGTATGCTGACAAGGCCTTTGTGTTCCCTGGCTTTTTTCATGTCATCCTCCGCCGTGAAACGGCTTATGACGCGCGACTTATAAGATAATCGATGATTTTTCACTTTACTGTTCAGGCTGAAATTTATAAGCTCTTCAAATGGCGAGATGTTAAGGCCGCTGGGAACGATGTAAAGCGACAAAAGTATCCCATGGAACCTGGGCGCCACTTCCATTATCATAAGTTTTCCGTTCTTGTCCCTTATCAGAATCTCCCTTTACCGGTCCGTGGGTCAAGCCGATCGCCCCACATGCTTTTTCGAATATCTTATAGACGCGTTCCTGTTCGGCCAGCGGTAATATCGAAGGGCATCGTCCCTCGATAACGACGGCATAGGGGAGTTTGCTGGAGGTCTTGTCGCTGATGCCCAGCCTTATCAGCTTGCCCTTATTCATGATGCCGTTCACGTCGTGAAGAGTGGCATCCTCAATATATTTTTCGCAGACCACCTGTTTCGTGTATGAATGCTTCATCGCCCGGTCAAATGCGTCTTTGATATGTGACGGGTTGTCCACTACCGTCACTCCCAGGCAGCTGGAACTGTCGGCAGGTTTCAGGATAAGTTTGCCTCCGTGTCTCGCGAGTTCTTTTTTAACGTCTTGATATGATCTCACCGGTATGCTGAAGGGGGAGGGGATCCGGTGATGAAGGAAAACATCTTTCATCAGGCCCTTGTGTTCGCATATATATGAAGCTTTTGTCGAGTGCCACTTTATACCGAGAGCGCCGGCCACTATGGCTGCGGAAAGGAACAGCTCGGTGCCTGTGTAGACCGTCAGGATCCTGTCATCCAGCTTGTTGCTGTACAGGTATGAAAGGATGCCGAACGCGTCGCGGCCGTCAATAACGACGGGTATGTCGCATTGTGACAGCGCTTTGGCTTTTGGATCGCGGTTCGTTACGATGGTCTTTAAGCCTTTCCCTTTGGCGATCTTCAGCTGGGGCGTGTTAAGGTCGCCCATCCCGATGAAAAGTATGCGATCCTTCTTAACCACTTATAGTTCTCCTGTCAGACAGATGCGGGAAAAGCCCGGTAACTGCCCCAAGTATCTGTTTTTTCGAATTCACGAGCAGATTGTATCCTTTCACTTTCATTTTTCCCTTCTTTGAGCCAAGCGTCCAGGGTTCGAGGAGCTTTATATATTTAAGTTTACCGCGTTTTGCCGGGACGTTCACGTCATAGAACAGCGCTGAACTGCCTTTGAACGGCGGCTGAGGGTCTACGGGGAGGTTCAAATGGACGTTCACATAATTTCCCAGCAGATCGTATCCGTAAGATTCCTTGCACAAATAAATCCCATGAACAGGCAGAAATTCAGCCTCTATCAGATTTAAATCCATATTATTGGATAATATTATATCACAGTTGAGAGCGAGCGGGCCGAACCTGAACACTCCGCAGAGAGCTTCGATCATCCGGATGATCTTTCCTCGAAGTTGTGTCAGCGTATCATCCGCTTCAGCGGTGGATCCCGTTATTTCTCCCAGTTCGTTGTCATATAATGTCCATCCGGGGCTTAAAAAGATCACTTTTTTGCCGTTCCATATGGCGTCGACAGCGATCTCGGGTCCATTGACGAATGTTTCGATGACGGCGTCCTTTTTCAGGCTGTGTTTGACCGCATCGGCGAAGGCAGGTTTTAGCTGATCCAGATGAGAAACAAAGTTGACGCCTTTTCCTCCCAATCCGCTTGTCGCGGGCTTTATGACAACGGGAAGGTCCCGCTCACGGACACTTTTAATGTCTTTCCATGTCCTTATGGAAGAAAGCTTTGCTTTGTTGAATGCCTTCCTTAACAGGTTCTTATTGAGTAGTATATTCATCGTTCTTTTGTCGATATGTTTTATTCCAAGCTTTGCCTTCAGGGTTTCAACCGTCCTGAAAGGCTCTCCCGTGCATGCCGTCATGACTTGTTTGATCTGTTTGATCTCATCTTTGAACCCTATCTGCAGGCCTTTCCATGTTCCCGCGGCGTCATATGTGCTTACGTTAATAAATCCGTCAACGATGTCCCTTGCCGGGGCGTCCGGATTGATATCCGTCGCGATAATGCGGTATCCGAGGGCTTTGATCCGTTCTATATATTTGATCTGTGATGCTCCGCCGCCGATGAAAAGCACAGTGTCTTTTGTCATTACTTTTCAAGTCCCCTCAACAGCTTAATGATCCTTTGGACGCCTTTTCCATCGACCAGCTTTTTGCCGCCATTTGATAATTTCAGCGATCTCTTTTGATCGTGCTTCAGGCGATCCACAACGTTCAATATGGATGCTTCAGAAACATCCTTGAAGTATCCCAGAGAGATAGAAGTTCCAAGTTTTTCAAAAGTGCGGATCTCATCTTTCTCCCTCATGTAATTGCTCATAATAAACGCAGGAACTCCCATGTAAGCAAGCTCATACAGGGTAGTTCCGAACGCCGTTATCGCAAGGTCCGATGAGGCCATAAGTTTTGCTATGTTCTTCGGGTTCTTAATGACCGTGAACCTGCGGTCTGACGGAATGTGCTGTTCTTTGAATGCGGCCCCCAGAACAATAACAGCCTTGAAATCCCATTTGAGATGTTTAAGTGCCTTGCAGACCTTCTGCGTGAGCCTGTTCGGGTCCGACCCTCCCATCGTAACTAGTATCGTGAACCTGCCGTGACGGATCCTCTTTGATTTAAGGAATTCGGGATTCAGCGGGAAGTATTCAGCGCCGATATATTTCTTCCCCTTAAACCCTTTCCATCTCAAGTTGTCCCTGAAATGAGATACCGGGAATATCACGATATCCGAGATGAGCCTAGCCTTGCTCGCGTTATCGATCAGGCATATTTTTGAGCTCTTCGATCTTAGCTCTTTTATCTGCGCGGATACGTCGCCCTTCTGGTCTATGACGGTCACTCCCGGATTAAAAAGTTTGATCGGGGAGCTTGAGAGCAGAAAAGCCTTAAAGCCTTTGTCCTTCAACATTTTGATCGGTGCATTATCACCGTTGACGAGAAAGCGAATCTTTTTACCTTTTGCTCTCAGCCCGGAAGCGATAGCGATAGAACGCCTCAGATGACCATAACCGGCCTCGGAACCGGCTTTGATGAAGAACAAATAATCGCAGTTGATCATTTTACAAGGCGCACCAGCTCAAAGGCCTCGGCTGCTTTAAGCCCGCTGTCGACGCCACGCTTCTTCGCGAGGATGGTTATTGCCTCGACGGACCTTGGATGCGGCCATTTTCTTATCTCGCTTTTGTATGCTTTCATTGCGGCGATCTTTGTTTTTAATGTGCCGGAAATATCCATGTAAACGTTCGGCTGGAAAGAACACGGATAGTTCCACTCGGTGGAGGAGGGGACCTCGAAAGAAATGATCTTTTTTACCGTTTCTCCCGGAAGAGGGCGGCACGCGGTCAATACGGCCTCGAACGTTATCCTGTGATCGATGTTAAGATCGGCTCTGTGATGAGTGTAAATGACATCGGGTCTTACCTTTGCCTTGATCTCCTCGACGATCTTGACTATGTCGAGGAATTCACACGCGTCGAACCTGTTGTCAGGAAGGTCTTTTGTGAAAATTTGTCTTATCTTCAGCAGTTTCGCGGCGTTAGAAGTATACCCTTTCAGGTCCTTGATCGCCTTGCTTCCGAGACCGCCTTCTCTCTTCATGTATCTGGACGTTATCCCTTCTCCGAGGATGAGAGCGTAGACCTCGTGTCCCTCGCGCGCGAGGCGGGCCATTGTTCCCCCGCAGCCGAGTACCTCGTCATCCGGATGGGCCGCTACGATCAATATTTTTTTCGTTTTCATGACAGCATCTCCTTTATCTTATTTTTATCCACGTTCTTTGACATTATAACATCAAAAGCTTTATCTGGTCCGGCATTGAACAACAGGTCAACTATGGCCATACTCGGCTGGAATTCCCCCCACATTTGAGGATATGAAGGGTGTTCGTATTCCTGAAAAAGCAGCTTTATCCCTTTGCTTTCAAAGGACGCTTTATCCGCGTAATCTTTGCCGAGAGCGCCGAAAACGAACATCTTCGCCTTAAAATGTTCGCAGAGGTCCAGGATGAGCTGTTCTTTTTTGTTCGTTATTTTCAGTTCGCTTTGCACGTGAACTTTTGTCTGGGTCTTAAGTTCTTTAAGAAAATAGTCCATGGTATATTTGAGAAGCGGGAACAGCCTGTCCCAATCTTTCTTGTACAGGTCCTCGAAAAAATCGCTGTAAAGGTGGAAGCAGGGCGCTTTTTTGTAGTTCATGTAAAGGCTCTTCCAGTGTTTGGACCGCCAGTCCTCCCTATTGTTGATCTCCATGTCTTTTATGCGCTTATCCGTGTGTCCTGAGATCAGGATCGGAACGGTAAGCCAGATAGGGCCCTGGGGCGTCTTGATCTTGTTCCTGTTCGTGAAGCTGTTCTTTTCGAACTGGACATCATCGAGCATCACAAAATCATCACTTATCGCTATCTTATGGAAAAGTCCGAGCCACGGCAGATAAGCGGGTTGATGCGCGGTTAAGATCAACGTATAGCTCCCATTGTTATCATCTGGCCTTTTTCTATGTTCCTTTTTGCCGTCATGTTCAATATCTTATCTTTCATCTTCGGCGCAAGGCCCGTGCCCGGCCTTTTGAATTCGATATTTTGGGGCGTTATCTTATCGCCTCGCTTTATTTTGACCTTCGCGACGATGCTTCTCCTCGCGTCCATTCTGGTGCGGATCTCCATCTTTGTGGGCTCAAGCTTTGAGGTCCCCAGCATCACCTCGGCTTTTCTTACAGCGCTTACAAGCGCCTTCAGTTCTTCCGGGTCCGATGAGAACCAGTGGTCGGGTCCGGGCAGGTTACGGTCAAGGGTAAAGTGCTTTTCGATGATCTTTGCACCCATTGCCGCGGCCACAACGCACGCTTCTATGCCTTCCGTGTGGTCGGAAAATCCGGTCACGATCTTGAACCTGTCTTTTATAGAGTTCATTTTCCTCATATTGACCTGCTCCGGTTTTGCGGGATAAGACGCGACGCAGTGGAGAACAGCCAGTTTATCGTTGCCGGTTCTTCTGATCGTGTAGACGGCGTCGGCGATCTCGGACTGATACGCCATGCCGGCGGAAATGATCATCGGCTTGTTCTTCGAAGCGTAATATTTCATGAGCTCCAGGTTTGTCAGGTCATCTGAGCCCACTTTGATTATAGGCATGTCCGTTATCCTTAGCAGCATGTCCAGGTCTGATGGGTTCTGGGGAGTGGAGAAGAAAATCATCCTTTTCTTTTTACAGTAAGAGCATATATCCTTCCATTCCGGCTCGCTGAACTGGTATCTCCTGAACATTCCGATCGCCGATTCGGTGATCTTTTTCCCCTGCGATCTGTATGTGATGGTCTGTGCGGGGCTTGAAATGAATTCCTCGGCTTTGAACGTCTGGAACTTTACCGCGTCGGCGCCGCACTGTTTAGCCGTATCGATCATCCTCTTCGCCATTTTGACCCTGCCGTTGTGATTGATGCCGGCTTCGGCAATGATGAATACAGGGCGCCCTTCACCGATCGAAAGCTTATCCGTTATTCTGATTGTCTTCATTCCATCCCCTTAACTTTTGACGCGACATAATCCCTGGCTCTTCTCATGTCCTGCGTATCCAGCATGTCGATCGCTTCTTTCAACTCTTCCTTTAGGTCCTTGAATATCTTTTTCTGGATTATATTCTTGTTCACGAGCAGCAGATATGGTTTTTTGTTGAAGAGCCGAACGATATCGGAAACGGAAAAAGCCTTATTTGTTTTATACAGTTCATCGAACACCATGCAGATGAGGGCGTAGTCTTCGGGCGTGTCCAGGGTTACCCTGATATCGCGCCTGTTCAGTTCTTTGGGGACCTTCAGTACTCCGATCTCGAACTTTTCCGGATGAGACCAATAAATGTACGGGGTGACGTGTTCCGTTTCTTCCACTTTTTTCGCGTTCATGAACGTTTCTTTCAGGGTGTCATAGGACATTATCTCCACGCTCATGCCGACGGGATATGAGCCGCAGGCCGAATAATCGTTTTTATCCCTGATGTGCATCTTTATGGTCCTGTCTATGATGCCGGGATCTATGAAAGGGCAGTCGCTTGTCAGTCTCAAGACGATGTCGGAGCCGTTCTCTTTTGCTGCAAAGTAATACCTGGAAAGCACGTTCTCCTCGCTGCCCCGGAAGCATCCGATGTGCAACTTGCGTGAGAGCCGGTAGATCACGTCATCAGCTCGGTTCGTTGTTGTCGCGATTATGATCTGATCGACCATTTTGCTTCTTTTTATCCTTCTTATCATCTGCTCTAAGGCGGGTGTTTTGGATCCGTAGGGCAGGGGAAGCATGACCTTTCCCGGAAGCCTGGAGGATGTCATCCTTGCCTGTATTATTGCGGCGATCTTTAAAGGCTCTTTAGCCATTCGTATTCCTCCCTTAATCCTTTCTTGATATCTATCTTTGGCCCGTAGCCTAAGACCCGTTTTGCCTTTGTAATATCGGCCGAGGTGTGGGCGACGTCGCCTTTTTGATTTTCCAGGTATTTTACTTTCGCCTTTTTACCGGAAATGTCCTCGATCAGCTTGATCGTGTCGTTCACCGAGATCCTTGAGCCTCCGCCTATATTGAAGATTTCCCCGGGCGCGCAGCCGCAGTTCGCCGCCTTCATGTTCGCGTCCACTACGTCAGAAACGAAAGTAAAATCCCTTGTCTGCCTGCCGTTGCCGTATACCGTTATGTCATCGCCGTTGATAATGGCCCTGATGAACCTGTTAAACCCCATGTCCGGACGCTGCCTGGGGCCGTAAACTGAAAAGTATCTTAAAGATACCACGGGGATCCCGTGATTTTTTGAATAAAGGTAGCACAGGGATTCCGCCGCGAGCTTTGTGACGCCGTACGGGGAGACTGGCCTGGGGGCGAAACTCTCTTTCGTCGGAAGCTTTTCCGAGTCACCGTAAATGGAGGAAGATGATGCAAAGACCATTTTTTTTATCTTTTTGTCCTTCAGGGCTTCAAGCAGCCTCTGGGTGGCAAGTATATTGTCCTCGACGTATACCGAAAAGCTTTTTCCCCAGCTTGCCCTGACGCCGGGCTGGGCTGCTTCGTGGAACACAAAGTCCGTTCCGTCCAATAATCTTTCGAGGTCGCTGTCAAGAAGGTTTTCCTTCACAAGTTTGAATCCTTTGCGGCCGACGATCCCGGAAATATTCTTTTCCTTGATTACTTTTGAATAATAATCCGTGAAGCAGTCTATCCCGGTAACTTCAAAGCCGTCCTTCAGAAGTCTTTGGGAAAGATGCGACCCGATAAACCCCGCGGCGCCGGTCACAAGGGCTCTCATTTGTTCCTCCATTTATCGATCGTGTCTTTGACCGATCCTGTCACGCGTCCGATGTCGTTTTCCGTCATTTTCTGGTGGATCGGAAGGGATATCTCGCTTTCATAGAAAGATTCGGCAATTGGGAAATCGCCCTTTTTGTATCCGAATTTATTTCTGTAATAAGGCTGTAGCGGAACGGGGATATAGTGTACGTTCACACCTACGCCCAGCTTCCTGAGTCCCTCGAAGAATCTGCCTTTTTCTTCCGATCAGATTTCCGCGGAGCCTTATCGGATAAAGATGATATGACGACCGCGCGTATGCTTTTTCAACGGGAGTGCCGATCTCTTCCATGCCGGCAAAGCTCTTGTTGTACCTGTCCGCGATGTGCCTTCTTGTCTTGACGAACCTGTCGAGTTTTTTAAGCTGTGAAATTCCCAGCGCGCATTGCATGTCCGTCAGCCGGTAGTTGTATCCTAGGTCCCGCATTTCATAATACCAGGGTCCGTCGCCGACAATGTCCCGAGTTATGCCGTGGGTCCTGAATTTCAGCATCTTTTCATAGAAGTCCTTATTGTCCGTCAGGACCATCCCGCCCTCGCCGGTAGTGATGTGCTTGACCGCATGAAAGGACAGAACGGTCATGTCCGCAAGGACGCCGATCTTTTTGCCTTTATATTTTGCTCCCAGGGAATGGGCGGCGTCTTCGATTACGATAAGGCCGTTTTTTTTAGCTATCTTGTTCATTTCATCCATATCGCATGGATGCCCGGCGTAGTCGACAGGGATTATCGCCTTTGTTTTTGAATTTACCTTCCATTTTATCTGTTCTATGGAGATCAGAGCGGTGTCGGGATCGATATCCGCAAAAACCGGGGTTCCGCCGCAATAGATAACGCAGTTCGCGGACGCGACGAACGTGGTAGGGGACGTTATGACCTCATCTCCCGGAGTGATACCTGCCGCAAAACACGCGCCGTGAAGGGCGGATGTGCCGGAATTAAAGGCAACCGCGTATTTAGTTCCGCAATATTCGGCGACTTTGCTCTCGAACAGTTCAACTCTAGGGCCCTGGGTCAGAAAATCGGACCTCAGCGCAGCGGCGACGGCTTTTATGTCGTCCGCGTCTATAGATTGTGTGGAGTAGGGGATATATCTTCTTTTCATTATACCTTGCTTGACAGCACCTTCCTTAACTGTGCGGCTGTCATCCATTCCGTGTTGTTGTCGCTAGTATATTTGAACCCTTCGCGCAGGGTTTTTCCGCCCTTGTGCTTATGGAGGTTATCTATTATGAAAAGATCATTAAATTCTTTTGTGATCCGGGCATCATCCTCAAGTATCATGGCTTCGTGAAGTTTTTCCCCGACCCTTATGCCGATGATCTTCAGTTTTGCCTTCGGCGCCATGGCGCGTGCAAGGTCTATCACTTTCATGCTCGGGATCTTCGGCACGAAGATCTCCCCGCCTTTCATTGCCCCGAGGCTTTTTATGACGAAATCGACTCCCTGCTGAAGAGTTATCCAGAACCTTGTCATGCGCTCGTCGGTTATGGTAAGCGTGCCGGTCTTTATCTGTTCCTGGAAAATGGGGATGACGCTGCCGCGGCTCCCCATGACGTTCCCGTAGCGGACGCAGGCGAATTTCGTCTTTCCCTTCCCTGTATATGTGTTCGCCCGTATGAAAAGTTTATCGGAACAGAGTTTTGTGGCGCCGTAAAGACTGATCGGATTGGCGGCTTTATCGGTTGAAAGTGCAATGACCCTGTCGATGCCCTGATCGATAGAAGCGTTAATGATGTTCTCGGCACCGATGACGTTTGTTTTTATCGCTTCGAACGGATTATATTCCATTGCGGGGACCTGTTTAAGAGCGGCGGCATGAACGACTATCTCTATGTCATGAAAAGCCCTGTGAAGGCGCTCCGCATCCCTGACATCGCCGATCAAATACCTGATGGTCTTGGCATGTTTTTTAAAGAACGGGTCCTTCTGCATCTCATACTGCTTAAGTTCGTCCCTTGAGTAAACGACCAGCTTTTTGGGTTTGAACCTTTTCAGCACCGTTTCCATGAATTTTTTACCGAAAGAGCCCGTTCCTCCCGTAATAAGTATCGATTTATTGTTCAGATTCATTTTCCCCTCCTTTAATATAATCCTGCGACTCCCGCCAGAGGCGGTCAGGGAAGTCGCGGTAAAATTATCCGAGACTTTACTCCAACACTCTGGTTGGAGTTTAGTCTCGGGTTTTCAAACTCAATCGATCTTTAATGCTTTGGCCTGGTCGAGGTCTTCCTTGAAATCTATCTCTTTGGCCGCCAGGTCGCCTATGTCCACGGCCTTGAAATCCATCGGCAATATCTTGTCTATAGCGTCCTCATAATAAAGCATTTTGTCCATTCCGTTTATCTGGTCTTTCAGCTTCCCGCAGAACTTTCCGGAGAACCTGTATATGCCAATAGCTTCTCCTTGTCCGCTGATGTTCTTTCCAATCCTGACGATGTCATCTTTGCCTTCAAGCGTGACCTGGATCTCTTCCGGGTGCACGTTCTTGAATTCAACGGCCGCGCACGACGGCTTGTCCATGAGCCCGATTATCTTTTTGTCAAAGACAACGTCCCCGTTCAGAACGAGTGTGTCTTTCCCGTTCAATGCGAGGCCGAGAGAATGGATCGTGTTCGTTGTCTCATAATCGGGATTGTGAACATATTTCAGGCCCGGATACCTTTTTTTTATAATGTCGGCTTTGAATCCCACCACCATGACCACGTCGAAACCCGTCAGCGCTTCAAGCTGCCGCTCAATGATGGTCTTGCCGCCGATCTTCAGGAAGCACTTCGGCAGTCCTTCCGTAAGATCCTTGAGCCGTTTTCCTATTCCCGCCGCCAGTATTATCGCCTGCACTAAAACTCCTCGAGATGTGAGATGTGAGATGCGAGATGCGATTTCACATCTCTCGTCTCGCGTCTCTCATCTCCTGAATTATTCCTCATCTCTGAACTGCATATCATATAATGTCTTGTATTTCCCGCCTTTTGCCAGGAGTTCTTTGTGGGAACCCTCTTCGATGATGCGGCCCTTGTCGAAAACAAGTATCCTGCCGGCTATCTGCACGGTTGAGAGCCTGTGCGCGATGATGAACGTTGTGCGGCCTACGATAAGTTTTTCCAGCGCGTCCTGGACAAGCCGTTCCGATTCCGTGTCAAGTGAGGAAGTAGCTTCATCCAGGATAAGGATCCTGGGATCCCTCAGTATCGCCCTTGCGATGGAGACCCTCTGTTTTTCGCCTCCGGAGAGAAGTGCTCCTCTCTCGCCGACCAGCGTGTCGTATTTGTTCGGCAGACCCATGATGAAATCGTGTATGTTCGCCGCTTTTGCCGCGCTTATTATTTCGTTGTCGGGCGCGTCAAAGCTGCCGTAGGAAATGTTCTCTTTTATAGTCCCCAGGAAAAGCACCGTGTCCTGATGGACTATGCCTATCTGCTTCCTCAGGGAATACAGCTTGCATTTTTTTACGTCAACGCCGTCAATGGAAACAGAGCCCGAAACGGCGTCATAAAACCTTGGGATAAGGTTCACAAAGGTCGTCTTGCCCGCTCCGGAGCGTCCGACCAGGGCGATGATCTCCCCGGGCTTTGTTCTTAAATTTATATTCTTCAGTATGGGAGTGCTTTTTACATAATGAAAATCAACGGACTTGAATTCAACGGTCCCTTTAATCGGCGGAAGTTCGACCGCGTCCTTTGCGTCGGTGATCGCGGGTTTTGTGTCAAGAATCTCAAATATCCTTTCGGCGGCCGACAGGGACCGCTGTATCGCGATGGTTATCTTCCCAAGCGTTGAAATGGGGGTGGCAATAAGTCCTATGCCGACGAAGAAAGCTATCAGATCATTTATCTTCAGCTGGCCCGCGACGACCTCATACGCGCCGTACCATATTACAATTACTACCGCAATGGCCTGGATCAGTTCAAGCAGAGGTTTCTGCGTGGCGTCGATCTGTATCTCTCTCATGGTAAGCCAGAAGCTTTTTTCCATCTCATCGCCGAACTTCTGCACCTCGTACTTTTCGGTGGTAAAGGATTTAATGACCCTGATGCCGGCGACCTTTTCTGCGAGGATCGAATAGATGTCTCCGGCCTTTTTCTGGGTCTGACGGGCCGCTTCTCTTATCAGGGAGGAAAACCTTGATATCGTGAATGTGATCACCGGCGCCACCAGAAGGGTCAGAACGGTAAGGCGCCAATTCAGCCTTATCAAATAGATCAGCGCGCCGGTCAGTGTCAGGATATTCGGAAGTATCTCCGTGACGCTGAGCATCATGGCGTTCTGAAGGGATCCGGTGTCATTGACTATCCTTGCCATGACGTCGCCGACACGCCACTTGGAAAAGAAGTCAAAAGACAAGGTCTGGATATGGCTGTATATGTCTTTTCTCAGGTCAATGATCATTCTCTGTCCGGCAAAGGACATGAGATAAACCTGCCCGTAGCTTAAGAGGCTTTTAAAGAAATAAATGGCCACGGCTGCAAAAGCGATCATGTTAAGCAGATGGAAATTCTTTTCGGCTATCGCTTTTGTAAGGCCGCTTGCAATGGGTATAAGGGCGATGTTGCAGGCGGAGAGGAGAACAATGCATATCAGCGCGGCAAAGATATTCGCCGACATCGCTTTAATGTATTTAATAAGCCTAAGGTATAACTTCATTTATCTCCTCAGTAATGCGTTTTGCCGCGCCTGGATCCCCGAGGGAGGATCTGAGCAGGTGACTCATCTCATCCAGTTTTTTTGCGTCACTAAGCAATAAAACGGCAGTCTCCGCCAGGGTTTTCGGCTGAACATCGCCTTTAAATTCCGGGACGATCTCTCTTCCGCATTTTATGTTCGGAATGGCAAAAAATCTCGTCTTAAGAAGAAGTATTTTAACATAAATTTTCTTGAAAATATAGCCGATGAGGGGGATCTTCCCAATGATCTCGTATATCCCTTCAAGGGGGATCAGCTCGGAGCTTTTCTCCGGGAATACCACGATCATGGGAGTGCCCAGCACCGCCACTTCCGCGGTATTCGTTCCCGGGATCGTTATGGCAAGGTCAGAGGCGGCGATAACGTCGTGCTGGCCGCTGAAAATAAGCTTGATCGAAGTCCCATTATATTTGATCCGGTCATTGATGTTTTGAAGTCCGGCTTTGCTCAGGTGTTTCTTAAGCAGATCCTGCTTTAAAAAAGGGGAGATGATGAAAACGAACTGACAATCCTTGTTTAAAGCCTCTATATTGCTTGCGACCTCCGAAAAAAAGGAAAGGGTGTATTGTATCTGGAATTCCCTGCTGCCGGGAAGGAACGCGACAAGTTTTTTGCCTTTATCCAGGCCCAGTTCGCTGAACACCTGATCCTTCCCTTTTACAGCTTTTACGCTTTCCACCATAAGATTGCCGACGATCTTTATCTGATCTTCCGGATAGCCCTGCTTTTTGAATTTCTCGTAAATAAGCCGGTCGGGGACAAGGAATTTTTTATATATCTTCGGCCATTTGGCATAAGCTTCCGAATATGCAACGGCGGGATATTTAAGCCTTTTTGCGATCATTTTGCCGTAAAGGACGTCTCCGCCCATGAAAACGACAGCACCGGTACTGCTGAATTTTATCCCCTCCGGCAATCTCCCCCTCAGCATCCACATGAAGAATTCATTTGCGCTTATGACCTTTGTTACTCCAGGAAGAGACTTTGCTATTTCGGTCTCCTTGCCGGTGGAGTAGGGGCAGGGGGTAAAAACGATCGTTATCCCGAATTGCGGATATCTTTCATGAAGCGCGTCAACGGTGGGCTTCACATATGAGGACAGCTCACCGGGTCCGTTGACCAGTATGACTACGTCGGGGTTTTCCTTGTTCCGGAAAGAGCTTTCCATAGTAAACTTTCTTTCAGGTCGACAGCATTATATTTGCACAGCTCTCGACAACAAAAACACATTATACACTTATTTTTGTTGATTTTGAACGATTTACCGTCGATCGCTTTTGCGGGGCATGACCTGACGCACATCATGCATTTGACGCACTTTTTGCCGTTGATCTTCGGCCGGACCTTTATCATGTTTATTATCGGTTTCAATATAAATTTAAATATTGCGGGCATTATGTTCAGGATGGCGGATACCTTGGTGGGATGTTCAAAATCCTTGTACTCCGGGAGCTTTTCGCCCAGCAGATCGATCTTGTCGATATCAGCTTCGCCAAGCCTTCTCTGGTACGCGATCCTTGTGGTCGGGATATCAAGGGGTTCAAAATTCATGATTTTTGAACAGACAGCGTCAAGGGCTATAGTATCGGTCGAGGCTATAATGAGCCCAAGATCCCTTAATTTGCCGTTCGCGGGACCTTGCCCTTCCATTGCCGTGACAGCATCGGCTATCGTCACGGCCGGCCTGATCCTTTCAAAAAGGTCGACCAGCGCTTCCGAGAATTCTTCCCTCGAGGGAGTTTCAAGGTGGTAATTCACCTTGTGCAATCCGGGGACGCAGCCGAACATGTTCTTTATTCCGCATGTGAACAGGGTCAGTTCATGGGTCTTTAGCTTGGGGATATTGATGATCAGGTCGAACGACAGCGCGGTGTTCGAGATATATATGGGGTTTATTTTCCCGCCGGGGTTCTCGAATTTCCGCATTCCTTTCTCTTCAAAGTTAACGATGGGGATACCAAGAGCCCGCATTCCGGTCGCTTTCAATACCTTATCATATAAAAGGTTGGCCCCTCCGGGGCTGTCGCCGATAAAAGGGGAGGCGCCGAGTTTTTTTACCTCATCGGCTATTGCTTTCACTATCGCCGGGTGCGTCGTTGCTCCCCGTTCGGGAGGGAGATCCGTAAGCAGGTTGGCCTTCAGGAGGACTTTTTGCCCGGGGCTTATCAGGCCGGATAAATCCAGGAGCTCGAATATCCGCTCGATAGATGAGGCGACGCTTTGTGGCGAATAATCACCGCATTTTACGATGGCGACTTTTGGCATCAGAAGAAAAAGAACCGCCTTTTCATTTCATATGAACCGGCAAGCTTTTCTATTGCATCAGCCGCGGATCTCGTGGCGTAGCCGAGGTTGTAAAAAGATCTCCATTTCCAGTAATCCCTCAAGAATTTGTATTTATCGGGTTCGTTCAAAGCTTTTTTCACGGCTCGGGGCAAAGTTCCCCGGGTAGCGAATTCCCCGATCTGGAATATCCCGTAATGGCTCGCGGGCTCTTCCCATATGCCGTATTGCTGCCTGTCCCCGGTCATGTCTATCTGGACCATTGGTTTATCAAGGATGGCGAATTCGATCATGATCGATGAAATATCTCCTATCAATAAGTCCGCCGCCAGCAAATATTTGTTCTTGTTCGGCTGCTTTATCACTTTTTTACCCTCAAGTTTATGGAACATCTTGTCGTATTCATGGAGGCATAACAGGAGGTTCTTGAAGCCAAGGGCTTCAACCTCCGGAAGGGCATCGATGCTGCCTTTTCTTTTTGCATCCTTATCGTCCCAGGAAGGAGCGAATATCACGATGGGTTCTTTGGGATCCAGCCCCAGTTCATTGATCACCTGATCTCTGGTGCTTTTCCCGTTCACCAGCTCATCGCTTTTCGGGAATCCGATCTCGATGTTGTTTTTGAACCGGGGAAAAACATGTTCCATCCTTTCCTTCCATATCGGGCCGGTCATCAGCATGAAATCGGTCTTGGTATGGATCTGGTAGAGGGTGGTCTTTACAACGGCGACACCGTGCGGCATGAAAAATATCGGCCTTTTGAGCTTCTGGATTATCCCCGGATTCATATAGAGGACGCTTGCTATCAGCGTTCCGTCGATCTCATTTTTCGGAAAAGGCGTCCTCTCGCCCTGAAGTATCGCATGTCCGCGCTTTTTCAGCTCTTCTTCCACGGGCGTGAGGCAGGCTCTCTGGTACGGTTTATCGGAAAGGCTTTGAAGCTTCAATCTTTCATTTTCCTTTCATGAAATCATTGGAACCCGCGACTAAAAGTCGCGGTTCCATGTAAAAACACTTGGAACCGAGAGTTTCACTCTCAGGTTCCAAAGTCTGCCATGAACTCATCAAAAACTTTGACGATGTACCGCAGCTTTTGTTCTGTGATCCCCGGGTAAACGCCTATCCAGAAAAGAGCGTTCATCACCGTGTCCGTATTCTTCAGACCGCCCGAGATCCTGCATTTAATGTCAAGGTATGCCGGCTGTTTGGTCAGGTTCCCGCCGAACATCATCCTTGTCGCGATCTTTCTGCTCTCAAGAAAGTTTACTATATCCGCTCTCGTGAAAGGAGCATTCTTTTTCACGAGTATCGGGAATCCGAACCAGCTTGGTTCGGAGTGTTCTTCGGGGTGGGGAAGAAGGAGATATTTATCATATCCTCGAGATTTGAGACTTGAGATCAGAGATCTGAAGTTATTCTTCCTAGCTTTTATGAATCCCGGAAGCTTCTCAAGCTGCGCTACTCCTATCGCAGCCTGCATATCGGTGATCTTAAAATTATATCCTATGTGAGAATAAACGTATTTATGGTCATAACCGAAAGGAAGTTTTCCGAATTGCTGGGAGAATCGCTTCCCGCAGGTATCGTCATGGCCCGGCTCGCACCAGCAGTCACGTCCCCAGTCGCGGAAAGACATCACTATCTTTTTTAGAAGGGGATCGTTCGTGAGCACAGCCCCTCCTTCTCCCGTCGTGATGTGATGGGGCGGATAGAAACTGCAGGTCGCCAGATGCCCGAAAGTGCCGGTATATCTGCCCCTGTATTTTGAGCCAAGTGCATCGCAGTTGTCTTCTATGACCCAGAGCCTATGCTTTTTTGCGACCTTCATTATCTTATCGAGATCGACCGGATTTCCGAGAGTGTGGGCGACGAATATCGCCTTTGTTTTTTTAGAGATGGATTTTTCAATGATGTCCGCGTCAATGTTGTATGTGCCAAGCTCAACGTCAACGAAAACAGGGACAAGATTATTTTGAAGGATCGGGTTCAGTGTTGTAGGAAAACCGCAGGCAACGGTTATTACCTCATCGCCGGGAACGAGCCTTCTTTTGCCAAGCTTCGGAGAAGTTAATGCTGACATAGCTAGGAGATTCGCCGATGAGCCGGAATTGACAAGCATGCAGTATTTGACGCCGAGTAAACGGGCGAGTTTCTTTTCGAATTCGGCGGCGAACCTTCCGGCCGTGAGCCAGAAATCGAGCGATGAATCGACAAGATTAATCATTTCTTTTTCGTCATAAACCCGGCCTGAGTAATTTATCATCGTTTTGCCCGGCAGGAATTTCTCCCCGATTTTTCTCTCCCTATGCAGCCTTTTTACCTTCTCAAATATCTCTTCGCGCAGTTTTTTCTCAGAGTTCACGCTATCCGCCTTTCATTCATCGCACTTGGTCGTTTTGCAGTACTTCATGTATTCATCTTTTTCGATCGTTTTTCTGTCTATGTCGGGCAGGATCGAGCTGTAATATTGGAACAGTTCTTTCAAGGCGCTGTCCAGCGGAGTGAATTTAAAGCTGATCTCCTTTTGAAGCCTGGAATTGCTGCCGCTGTACTCCTTGCCCAGTCCGGGGTTCTTCACGATTATTTCGGACCTGAAGCCCGATATTTCATTGATCTTGTTCGCGATCGTCTTAAGGTCGACGGTGGCCCCGGTCGTCAGGTTATATATATTGAATTTCGGCGAGTTCGACAGGAAACGCTCGACTATCTTTACAGCGTCATTGATGTACATGTAATCGAATCTGACGTTTTGATTTATCACTATTGGAAGCTTTAAAAGGTTCTTTACTATCGCGTTCGATATGAATTTATATTCGTAGTCCTCATATCTGCCGAACATCCCGAATATGCGAAGGTTGAATATGTTCTTTGACTTCTCCGCGAACTTTGAGCAGACATATTTGGAAAAGCTGTAATCATCAGCAGGGATGTGGTTGCCGAAGTAATCCTCGCTCATGCCCGGTTTGTAATTCTGCCTGTCATACTCCGCGCCGCTCCCGAAAAAGATCAGGCGCCGGTCATTATCCATAGCCTGGACAAGATCGAAGAACATGCGCAGGTTGGATGAAACAATGTCCGTTTTGCCGGCGTCATAACCGGTTTTTCTTGAGCCGCCGACGCTGGCGCAGTGGATGATGACGTCGATATTGCATTTTTTTATGAAACTTGAGACTTTGTCGGGGTCAGCCAGCTCCAGGTCTTTGTGATAAGGATAAAATAATGCATATTTTGACTGGAACTGGCCTAGATATTCCACCAGGTTCCTGCCCACGAATCCGCGGGCGCCCGTTATGAAAAGGTTCAGTTTCTTTTCGCTCATTTTATGCCTTAAAAGTTTATTCTTTCCTTTTCGATCACCAGGGGCCTCTTTAGCACCTGGGTGTGTATCGATCCGATATATTCGCCCAGGATGCCTATAAAGAAAAGCTGGACGGACGCGAACAGGAAGAACCCTATGACCAGCGGCGCGATACCCACGGAAAAACTGCTCCAGAAGATTAACTTGTATATAAGATAACAGAAGCTCACCAATATGCAGGTAATGGACGACAGGAAGCCGACCATTGTGGCTATCCTCAACGGGACTTTTGAATGATTGGTAATGCCAAGGATCGCCATGTCGTAAAGTATGTAGAAGTTGTTCTTTGTGGACCCTTTCTTCCTGACCGGCTGGGTGAACTCGACTTTCGCCACATCAAAACCTATGTCCGCGATCAATCCCCTGAAATAAGGGTATGGATCGTCTATCTCCCTCAGTATCTCTATCACTTTTTTATCATAAAGGCCGAATCCCGTGAAATTCTGTATCTGGTCGATCTCCGATAGTCTGCTGATGAGCCGGTAAAAGAACCTGCGAAAAGCGAACATGAGAGGGAATTCGTTGCTCCTTTTTTTGATCCCCACTACCACCTTATATCCTTCTTCCCATTTCTTAATAAATTCAGGGATAAGGGCAGGGGGGTCCTGAAGGTCCGAGGCCATGCCGATGACCGCGTCGCCGCTGCCCTGAAGGATGCCGTAGAACGGGGAGCGTATGTGCCCGAAATTGCGGGCGTTGACTATTATCTTAAGGTTCTTGTCCTTTGCCGCCAGTTCTTTTAATATCGGCACGGTCCTGTCGGTGGAAGCGTTATCTATGAAGATGTGCTCGTATGAATAGTTCTTAAGCCCCGTGAATACCTCTTTCACCTTCATATATACGTCCCTTACGTTCGCCTCTTCATTATAACAGTATGTTACCACGCTGATTGATTTCATTTTTATCTCCTTTTATTCCTTGATTGGATGAATGATCATTTCTTTCCTGAACTCTTCCCTCGGAAGGAACGGATACATGTCTTCCAGGGGCATTGAGACCATGGTCCCGTCGTCTTTCCTGCGGCTGGACACCGTCGGGATGACTTCCTGATCCCTGTCACAGAAGACCTCGCATATCACCGGTGAGTCGTATTTTATCATCATTTTTATGGTTTTTTCGAGTTCGCCGGACGTTCTTACGGATAAATACTTTATCCCGTATGCCTGGACGATCTTTTTTGTGCTGGGAAAAGACACGCCTGAGGAGCTATCTGTGCCGATAAGCCTTCCATCGAAGAACTTGGTCTGAGTCGCCCTGATCGAAAGATAGCCGTCGTTGTTCCATATGAAAAGTTTTATGGGGAGTTTATGGTGTACTATGGTCTGAAGCTCCTGGATGTTCATCTGAAAGGATCCGTCCCCGGTTATCCCGAACACTTCACGCCTGGTCTTTGCGAAACAAACGCCGATGCACGCAGGGACTGTGTATCCCATCTCTCCCTGCGCGCTTGAGGTGATATATCTTTGATCGTTCTTCAGTTTAATGCCCTGAGCTATGACGTAGGATGTCGATCCCGCGTCGGCGATGACCACCGAATCCTTTTTTAAGAGATTTGACAGGGTTTCAATGAAATAATAAGTATTTATCCCTTTCCTGTCATTTTTATATGAGGTCTGGTAGACGGGCCATTTCTTTTTCCAGCTTGAGCATTTATCCGACCATTTTTTCAATTCGGGCTTATCGGCGATCTTCAGTTTATCAATGAATCGTTTAGCGTCGGCGTTAATGAAGATGTCTATGCGGACGGTATTTTTTTTGTGTTCAACTGGATCTATGTCCACGACGACGATTTTTGCTTCCCTGGCGAACGTCTCGTATTCATGGCCGGTAGAGCTGACGCTCAGCCTGCTGCCGATAGCAATGACCAGGTCCGCGTTCTGGACGGCGAAATTCCCGGCGCGGTCGCCCTTGTTGCCGATCTTTCCGATGAACAGGGGATGGGCGGTGGGAATAAGTCCGATCCCCAGCCTTGATGCTACGACGGGGATGCCGGAGGTTTCCACATAACGGGAGAATTCCTTTATGGCACCAGCGAGCCGTATCCCGCCCCCCGCCAAAATTACAGGCCTTTTTGATTTCGCTATTAATTCAGAAACTTTGTTCATTTCGTCGTCGGTGGGGTCTTCCTTATAATCTTTTTTGATCTGTTTTTCCGAGAATCTCGGCAGTTCGTCCTCATCAATGACAGCGCCCTGGACATCAAGAGGGATATCCAGCCACACGGGGCCCGGCCTGCCGGACCTGGCCAGATAGACTGCCTTATCTATGTGATAGGCGATCTGTTTCGGATCGTTCACCATTTCGGCGTATTTCGTGATCGGCCTGACGATCGAGACTATGTCCGCTTCCTGCACTCCGAGCTGCCTCAACGGAAGGCCCGAATTCATTATCGTCTCTTTCCTTTTGCATTGTCCGGAGATGAACATGCAGGGGACATTATCCTGCCACGCGCCCAGGAGGCCGGTTATGGCGTTCGTCGCGCCGCAGCCTGTGGTGACATAGGCAACGCCGAAGTTCCCGTTATATTTAGCGTAAGATTCGGCTGCCATCGCGGATGCCTGTTCGTGGTGATTGCATATGGCTTTCAGATGCGGATGTTTTGCTATGCCGTCCGAAAGGAACATCATTCCTCCGCCCGAGACCATGAACACTTCTTTAACCCCGAGCTTATATATACGGTCAGCGATGTAATCCGCGACCCTCATCATTTTTGTTTCTCCAGTATTTTTGAGATCGTTGCCTGGTCCCTGCTGTTGTCCAGGGGACGCCATATGCCGTTGAATCGGAAAGCAAAAAGTTCCTTCCTGGCGACGAGGTCCTCAAGAACGTCTTTTTCGAACACGCAGGAAGGAGAGCCCGAAAGCTTGTTCGATCTGAATATGGTCGAATTGAGGAAGTAAAAACCTCCGTTTATGTAATCCTTTTCGAGTATCGGTTTTTCAGACAGCCCTTTGACGATATCCTCGTCGTCAACAAGCCCCAATATCCTGAACCTGGTGGGATTGTGTACGGCAAGGAGGGTAGCGGTCTTGCCGTGCGAAAGGTGGAAAGCAAGCTCTTCCTTCAGGTCCACATCGGAAAAAGTGTCGCCGTATGTCATGCAGAATGTCGGAGCAGAAATAAGGTCTTTGACCTGCGCAAGGCGTGAACCCGTCAGGTTATCTGTTCCGGTATCAACGGTCTTGATGTCCCATTCTTTCGGCAGAGATGATATATATTTTTTTATCATTTCGCCGCCGAAGCCGGTGCAGAGGATGAATTTTCGAAAACCCGCGTCGGCATAATGCCGGAATATATATTTAAGTATCGGAGTGCCGTTCATTTCCACCATCGGCTTCGGGATCACCTTGCCGTTGGGGCCCAGGTTTATGCCTCTTCCTCCCGCCAATATCACAACGGGCATTTCTTTTATCATCTTATCAAGTCCTTCGCTCATACGTCCTCCTTCAGTTCAGGGGTTTAAGATCTGCGAGTCCGGCGTTCCTCAACATTTCAGCGAGTTCATCGATGGCATCCGGACATCCAACGGCAAAATTCACCTTGCTTGAACCCTCCAGGCATTCATAGTATACCTTTGCTCCTGCCCTTTTAGCTACAGAAATGGCTCCCGCCACATCCCAGACCCTGTTCGCTATGCCGTAGGCGGCCTGAAGCCTGCCGGACGCGACGTAGCATATGTTAACGGATGCCGAACCAAGCCTGAGGCAACCGCGGCTGGCGTCGTTCACGTTTCCGAAAAACTTATATTCGTTCCTTCTTTTATCGTCATCCGAGTGGTTCCCCGAGAAACTCGCGACGACAAGCGAGTCTTTGAGCCTGGCAGGGGACAGCCGCAGTCTTTTACCGTTCTTGTAAGCGCCTTCATCTCCCATCGTGAAATATATTTCTTTCAATGCCGGCAGGGCCACGGCTCCAACGAGGAATTTGTTCCCCTCTATCAGCCCGACAGAAGAGGAATAAAAGGGGATCGAGGATATGAAATTCGTCGTGCCGTCAATAGGATCTACCATCCAAACCGGAGCATGAGCGGGGAGAACAAGGGCATCGCCCTTTGTCGATTCTTCTCCCACTATGCCGTATTTTGAGACTGAAAGGATCTTTTTAATGTGTTGTTCTATGGCGATGTCCAGCTCCGTTACAATGTCCCTGTAGCTGCTTTTCGTCGAGACGGCCAGTCCTTCCGTGTGCGTTTCTTCTATTATGTCCGCGCTGGTGGAGACGGCTTTCAGCGCGAGCTCTGATTCATTCATCCATTTGAAATCCATTTTCATCACTTTCTTGATCTCTCTATCAGGGCCTCAAGCTCTGATACGATCTTCGGCAGCCTCTCCCTCATTACTATCTCAAGGGCTTCGCCTTTTCTTAAACCGAGGATATAGGTCAAGAGAAATTTTGGAGATAAGGTCTTTCTTAAGAAGCTCAGGTGTCTGTCTTCGTCAGCCTCGTTCTCAAAGAGAAGCGCACTCGTAATGCCGGTCAGGATGTTCCGCGGCGTGAATCCGAGAGAAAGACATATCTGCGCGGCCCCGATCAATCTGCCTTCCAGATCAAGCTTCCTGAGAGGTTCCCTTGCCACACGGGATATGGGATCGTGCAGAAGGACGTTCGAGAACCTCTGGAGCTCTTTTTCCGCGTACCAGTCAAGGAACGAGTGGGGGATGTCCCATTTCAGCTTGAGAGCCGTCAGCATCTCCTTCATAGCTCCGGAAACTATTTTCCTGTTGTCGGGATAATTCATTGATTCGTGTATGTAAGTCGCTCCCACCAGCGCTCCCAGATATGCCGTTATGCAGTGAGGCGTGTTATGCAGGTACAGCTTTGCGGTCCATTGTTTGTTCAGCTCCGCCTGAGTGCAGAAATTCATATTTCCTTTTATGCCCTTTGCCCCTTCATCAATGAACATTACTCCGTCCTCGGTTATTATTGAAAGAGGGTCTTTGGCCAGTAACTCGGCGGATGCCGTGTTGGACGTGATTACGTCGGGCACCGCAAAATACACCCTTTCATAGTTCAATGCGTTCCGGACCAGCGTGACGGTCTGGGGATCGTTCTCGCTGAGTATGACGGGACATTTCACGCCGGTAAGGCAGGCGGCGGCGGAAAGCGCGTTACGCGGACCCACGTTCATGAAAACGGCCTCGGCTCTAGTATGGTCGGACATCCGGAACTCAGAATGGTGATAAGCGGCTTTTACGTTCACAATCAGTTCTTCAAGCTTGTTGTTCTTTGCCTTATAAGAGTGGTATTTTTTCCGTTCGTTGAGGCTTTTCACCAGATCCCTGTTGGCATCGACGAAAATGAATTCATACTGTCCTTTTTCAAATATCCAAGGGAGGTAGCCTCTACCGATCGCCCCGGCGCCGAGAATGATGATTTCTTTCATGTTATTAAAGGTTTTCCCCCAGCTGCCAGGGAACGAATTCTTCTCTGTCCAGCCCTTGAGATTCATTAGAGGTCTTTGTTCCGTTAGCTGTCTTCAGGAAAAAATTATATATCTCGCGCCCTGCTTCAGCAAGGTTGTTTTGGTGCAGGGATCTTCCGGCGTCGATGTCCATATCGTTCTTTAGCCTGTTATAAAGTTCCGAGGTAGAGGCTATCTTTATCGTGGGCGCGATAGGGCAGCCGAACATCGAGCCTCTCCCGGTCGTGAAGGCGATAAGGTTGCAGCCGCCCGCCGCCATTCCCGTTACCGACACCGGATCGAAACCGGGCGTGTCCATGAAAACAAGGCCTTTCCTGGTGATGCGCTCTCCGTAATCGATAACCTGTTCGATAGGGGACGAGCCGCCTTTTTTGATCGCGCCAAGACTTTTTTCCAGTATTGTCGTGATCCCTCCCTCCAGGTTGCCCGGAGCTAGGTTATTGTTCATGCTGAAGCTGTTCTTTTCGGCCCATTCGTTCCACCACGAAAATTTTTTCATCAGCCTGCGCCTGTCACTGTCTCTTACGCAGCGCCGAGCGAGATATTTTTCGGCTCCGAAACACTCCGGCGTTTCCCCCAGGACAATAGTCCCGCCTTTGGAGACAAGAATATCCCCGGCCATTCCAAGGGCCTGATTGGCCGTTATCGCGGAGAATGCGTCGCTGCCTCCGCAGTTAAGTGCGACAGTAAGCATGGAAACGGGCAGGGCGGTCCTTTTGAGTTTCGGAAGCATGGAAATTATCCTGTTCAATCTGGCCATCCCGAGTTCGACAGCTTTTTTTGTTCCGCCCGCATCCTGAATATTGAAAGATTCAATAATGGGTCGTCCTGACCTCTCTTTTGCGCTCAAGCATGAATTTATGCTTTTTATCGTTATATCCTCGCATCCCAGACCGATGACCAGCGCCCCGACGACATTCGGATGATAGATCCATCCGGCAAGGGTCCTGTTCAGCAACCTGTCCGATAGACCGCCGATCGCCTGTGCGCATCCGCTGCCGTGCGTTACCGGTATTATGCCGTCTACATTTATCTTTGAAAGGTCCCTTTTTTCAAAGCAGCGGGCAACTTCTCTGACAACACTTGCGGAGCAGTTAACCGATGATACTATGATAATGTAATTTCGCGTGCCCGCGCGGCCGTCTTTTCGAAGATACCCCTGGAAATGAGAGGGCAGGGCATTCCCTTTTTTTACGGGCCCGGGTTTGGGCATTGAAAAACTCAGCTTGTCAGAAAAGGCCATGTTGTGAACATGCACGTGTTCGCCGGGCTTGATGTTCCTTGTGGCAAGGCCTATCGGCTGTCCGAGCTTTATTACCGGTTTTCCTGAACCGATGGGCCTGAGTGCGATCTTATGTCCTGCGGGAACGGTCTTATGCCTAGCGATAACAACTCCCACATTGTCTTTGGGATCAATCACGATGTAAGCATTGTTTATTATTTTATTGGTCATAATCTGATTTTTAGCCCATCAAGCGCGGCGGTAGAATCGGCAAATATCTTTCTCGCCTGTATCTGAGCCGTCTCTCTCTCCCTGATCGTTTGATATTCATATGCGTCGAAATGCGTAAGGGCGAGTTTTCTTGAGCTTGAATTGACCGCGAGCTTTGCCGCAAGCTGCGGGTTCATGTGAGGCCAGTTCGGTGAAGTGCGTCCCGGCGCCAACGAGCATTCCGATATCAGAAGATCGGCATTTTTTGAAAGATCGACGGACGCCTTGCAGTATCCCGTATCGGTACAATAGCTTATTATTTTATCATCAATTTTGAACCTGTAGCCATAGCAGTCAGAGGCATGCTTAAGCTTTAAGCACCTGAATGTTACAGGATTTGAATTCCAGCCGATGCTGATATCATGGATCCTGCAGGGATATGACAGCCTGTTCGGCGGAATGGAGAATTTCCTGCCCAGGAAATTCGTGATCGTTCTCCTGGTGCCCGGCTGGCCGAAAATATCGAGCCTTTTGAAGTTGAACTTTGCGAGAACATGCAGCCCTTCAATATGATCAAGATGGAAATGGCTTAAAAAAAGATAGACCGGTTTGTTCTCTTTGATGTATCTGTCGGCTTTATAGATGCCGTTGCCCGCGTCAAGTATGATGTAGCATTTTTTTGCGTCAATAAGCGTGCATATTGTATTGCCTGTATTTGAATCATACCAGCCGTTAGTCCCCAGAAATATTATTTTCATGCAAAGCTCCAGAATTTTAGCCCAAAAAAGGTGAATAACGGGAGGAAAAAGATAAAGAACAACTGGGCGATCCTCGGGTCGATCTTCAAAATCTCAACGAAGACCGGGAGAAGCGCCGCGTTTATCACAAGGGTCGCCGCATAGACGATTATGAACCTCGGAAGTTCTCTTTTGAAGTGATGCTCGGACGTGAAGACCCAGTATTTGTTCCAGAAATAGCTATTGAGAAGCCCGATGAAGAATGAGATCAGCAGAGCGATAAAATAGTGGAACTTAAGATACAGGAGCAGATAATATATGCCATATCCGATGACGGTATTAGCTGCGCCGATGATCGCGAATTTAATGAGTTGAACAGAAATGTTGAATAGCCAGGGCATTACTGATCTTTTCCTTTTTTCACGCTTCCATATACTCCGATATTTGATCGATGCATACTTTTCTCATGTCTTTTTTCCCTTTGTAAGCGCGCGTCCATTGTGTGATATTATCGATGGCGCTTTCGATATCCACTTTAGGGCTCCATTTAAGGGCATCTTTTGCCTTTGAACTGTCGAGCATCAATAATCGGGTTTCATGCGGATGTTCCTTCTTGTCCACCACATATGAAGCATCTTTCCCCCATTTAGAGCAGAGCGTTCTGACAAGCCATTCAACGGTCTTCGCATCCTTATCAGCTGGGCCAAAGTTCCAGGCTTCGGCGTATCTCTGCCCGCCCTCATAAAGCTTGCGCGCCAGGATCAGGTATCCGTTTAGAGGATCCAGGACATACTGCCACGGCCTGATCGCTTTTGGGTTCCTTATGTGGATCTTTTCGCCTTTAAGTATGGCCCTGATGAAATCGGGCACCAGCCTGTCAACTCCCCAGTCGCCGCCGCCGATGACGTTGCCGGCCCTTGCTGTTGCCACAGCAATGCCGTTTTTCAAGAAAGAATCCCTGTAAGCGGAGGTTACGAGTTCGGAACAAGCCTTGCTGCTTGAATAAGGGTCATATCCTCCGAGCGGCTCGGTCTCTCTGTAGCCGGTCGTCTTTTCCTTGTTCTCATATATCTTGTCGGTCGTCACGTTAATGACGGCTCTTACGCTTGGACAGCTTCTGATCGACTCGAGGAGATTGACCGTTCCCATAATGTTCACGGCGTAGGTTTCAACGGGGTCCTTGTAAGACCTCCTGACCAGAGGCTGGGCAGCCATATGGATAACGATCTCCGGCTTTGCCGCCATAATAGTTTTTTTCAATGATCCAAGATCCCGGATATCGGCTGTTATTGACCTGACAAGATCGTCCATCTTGCAAATTTCAAATAGACTGGGCTTTGTTGGAGGTTTAAGGGCGTATCCGGTCACTTTCGCTCCCAATAGATTCAGCCAGAGACAAAGCCAGGAGCCTTTGAATCCAGTGTGGCCGGTAATGAAGACCTTCTTGTTCTTCCAGAAGTTCATTTCCAGACTTTCCAGGGAGCTTTATTGGAATTCCACAATTCATTCAGGTGATTTACGTCCCTCATGGTATCCATGCAGTGCCAGAATCCGTCGTGGCTGAAAACATTCAACTCACGTTCTTTTGTAAGCTTCTTTATAGGCTCTCTTTCAAAGAAACAATCTTTATCGCCGATATAATCAAAGCTTTCTTTTTTTAACGCGAAGAAACCGCCGTTTATGTAAGCATCAGTGACCTGAGGCTTTTCATGGAAATCCGATACAAGGCCGTCCTTTATGATAAGCTCGCCGAAACGGGATTCGGCATGAATTCCCGTAAGTGTCGCGATCTTGCCAGACCTGAGATGGAAGTCATAAAGCTTTTTTATGTCTATATCAGATACGCCATCGCCGTATGTGAGCATAAAATCATCGGTATCGACGTACTTTTCGATCTTCTTTATCCTTCCTCCGGTCATCGTGTTCTGCCCAGTATCAACAAGCGTGACATTGAATTTTTCACGGTCGGATTTTTTGTGTATGGTGACCTTCGCGCTAGAGCCGAACTGAAGAGTAAGGTCGTTGTTCAGCGCCTCGTAATTCAGGAAATACTCTTTTATCATGTCACCTTTATACCCCAGGCAAATAATGAAATCATTGAAACCGTGGCTCATGTATATTTTCATTATGTGCCATAAGATAGGGTAGGGGCCGATCTGGACCATGGGCTTCGGCTTGTATTCAGTTTCTTCCCTCAGCCTCATTCCCATGCCGCCGGCTAGTATAACGACTTTTGGCTTGAGCAGTTTAGCAGACATTGGAGCCTCCTTTTTTTAATTGTCAGTATCCAAGTTCCTTAATTACGGCGGAGACTTTACACGGGATCTCTGTGGGCTTGGCTCCCTGTTTGACCGCGTTATCGGGATCCTTAAGGCCGTGTCCGGTAAGAACGCATACTACGACAGAGCCGTCAGGAATTATCCGTTTTTTGGCAAGTTTCATCATTCCGGCTATCGATGCGGCGGACGCCGGTTCGCAGAAGACCCCCTCTAATTTCGCGACCAGCCTGTATGCTTCCAGTATTTCATCATCTGTGACGATCGATATAGAACCTGCTGATTCTTCCGCCGCAGCAACGGCTGTTTTCCAGCTCGCCGGGTTTCCTATCCTTATGGCGGTCGCAACAGTTTCCGGTTTTTCTATCGGATGCCCCATTACTATGGGAGCCGCGCCTTCAGCCTGAAAACCCACCATCTTCGGCAGCTTTGATATTTTTTTCTTGTCATAATATTCCTTGAATCCTTTCCAGTAAGCGGTGATATTTCCCGCATTGCCGACAGGGATCGCAAGGAAATCAGGGACGGATTCAAGCTGCTCGCAGACCTCGAATGCCGCTGTTTTTTGGCCCTCTATCCTGAAAGGATTAATAGAGTTCACGATCTCGATGGGATATTTTTCGCCGAGTTCTCTGACAAGGTTCAGGGCTTCATCGAAATTCCCCTGGACTGCAAAGACCTTTGCTCCGTGCATCATCGCCTGGGCAAGTTTTCCAAGGGCTATTTTCCCGCTGGGGATTATCACTATGCAGTCGAGCCCGGCTCTTCCTGAATAAGCAGCCGCCGATGCAGAGGTATTGCCTGTTGAGGCGCAGATGACGGCTTTGAACTTCTTTTCAACCGCTTTGCTTATTGCCATTGTCATGCCGCGGTCCTTGAACGAACCGGTGGGGTTCAGTCCCTCATATTTCAGATACACTTTGCATTTCGTGAGCTTACTGAGTTTTTCAGCGTATATCAGCGGCGTATTGCCTTCGTTCAGCGTAACAACGGGGGTTTTGTCGGTAACCGGCAGATATTCTCTGTATTTATCTATTAAACCTTTCCATCTCATTTTTCCAATGATACCACCTGAAAATGAGAGGGGCAAGAGGGAAAGTTCGTATGTAATCCTGAAATTTCCGACCAAAATTGGCGATATATAGTACAGAGGGGAATTATATAGTTACATTCCAATACTGCGGAAAAGGAGCCATTTGCGTGTCAGCAAGTATGATCGAAAGGTTTCAAAGCCCTAAAACAGCTTTCAAAAAAACATTGAAAAGCGTACGAATGGAATTCAAGGAAACGGCGCAGGCGACAAAATATGTGCTGACAAAAACATTCTACCCTAACTCAATATTGCCTGAAATAAAACAGCCGAGCCTAAGAACTGCGATAAATGAATTGGCCCGTCAACTTTCATCTAATATTTCCACGGGTGAAAAGATCCTGTTTTTTGGGGGAAGGGTCTTCAGGGAAAATGGCGAAATTATCGCTAGCGATCCGCTATTAAAGATCGGCAAGGATATGGGCGGCATGACGGTCAGGACTCCGCTTACGACAGAACGGGGAATGCGAACATTTTTAAAGGATATCTATCTGAAACCCGAAAGATGGGGGATCAGGATATCTGACGAATTCAATGAAGAAGCTAGATCAGAGATACATTCTCAAATAATGTTGATGAACGCCATCTTGGATATTGAACCAGACAATAGCATGGCGTTATCAGTTGTTCCCAACGATCACAAGTATCATTCTTTGGGCATTATATCGCTAAACATTTTCTGTAGCGTTTATTTTTTATATGCTTATTTGAAAGGGGGGGCTCACGCATCTCTTTTTAAGCATCTCTCACTAATAAACTTCGCATCTGGTCTGCTTATGTTATGCGCACATATTCTAGCTTCAAGTAAAGGGGTCGGCACATATCACAAAAATCAAATTAAATGTAATTTTTCACAAGAAGCTGCCGATTCCAAAGTCCCTACACATGAATACGTTCACTTCTTAAAGGATATAGGTATATTAAAAAACGAGATAACTGCCAGTTCATATGAATCTCTTATGCAGGTGAGAACTTATGGAAAAGTATTTGGAAAAACCGAGGCGTATGAAAAAGGATTATTAATGGACGCTAGAACGCTCCTTGCGGAAAAATTGCATTTCAAGGTTGAAAAAGAAAAAACATACAAGATCGGCACAAGACTGGCCGGGTTGGCTGTGCAATTATCAACAAAGCTTAACGATCCTAAAGCCAAGTGGGATTTTTTGAACATTGTCTCTTGTTCCGATAAGGATGAACTTTTCCCCAATCTCTTTAATAGCAAGTTCAAACAATTTTTCGAGTAAATATTTAAATTTTTTCTCGTCTCACGTCTCGCACCTCACATCTCATTATGCTATAATCCCCGCGTATGAAATACACAAGACAAAGAGGCACCCGTGATATCCTGCCGGGCGAAATAAAGACCTGGCAGTTCCTGGAAGAAAAGGTCCGGGCTGTTTTTGAGAACTACAATTACGCGGAAATAAGGACCCCCATATTCGAGCAGACGGAAGTATTCACCCGCAGCATCGGCGAGGATACCGATATCGTCGGGAAAGAAATGTACACCTTCACCGACAAAGGCGAGCGTTCCATCACTCTCAGGCCGGAAGAAACAGCCCCTGTCGTAAGGGCCGCAATAGAGAATAATCTGCTGGGCAAGAACGATGTCGTAAAACTTTATTATTTGGGACCGATGTTCAGGTATGAGAGGCCGCAAGCGGGAAGATTCAGGCAGTTCCATCAGGCCGGCGTTGAAGTTTTCGGATCTTCGGATCCACTTATAGATGTTGAAGTGATAGAACTGGGTCTCAGGTATTTCATGGAGATCGGCTTAAAAGAGCTTGAGGTCAATGTTAACAGCGTAGGATGCAATACCTGCAGGCCGAAATACAAAGAAGAACTGATCAAATATTTCAAGGGAAGCTCCGCTGACATGTGCGATACATGCCGCGGCCGCCTGGACAGGAACCCTTTAAGGGTGCTTGATTGCAAAGATGCGAAGTGCCAGAAGCTGATAGATCATGCCCCTTCATCGACCGATTTCCTGTGTGAAGAATGCGGGACGCATTTTGACAAAGTTATTTATAACCTGGACCGGTTCAAGATCCCGTATAAGCACAACAAACGCCTTGTAAGAGGGCTGGATTACTACACAAAGACCACATTTGAGATCATTTCAGGGTCGCTTGGGGCCCAGAACGCCGTCTGCGGAGGCGGCAGATACGATACTCTTGTCCAGGAACTTGGCGGCAAGGAAACGCCGGCTATAGGGTTTGCCATCGGCCTTGACAGGCTTGTTCTTGCGCTGGAAGAACAGAAGATCAACGTTTCCAAAGGCCTCAGGCTGCAGGCTTATGTCGTCACATTGGGAGATGCCGCCAGGCAAAAGGGTTTTGAAGTCTTAAGGAACCTCAGGAACATGGGGATAAGGTCTGATATGGACTATCAAAGCAGGAGTCTGAACTCACAATTAAGAACAGCTGATACACTAAAGGCGCAATATGCCATAATAATAGGGGATGATGAGCTTAAAAACGAGATCGCGCTGATACGATCTATGGACGATAAAACGCAGGAAACGGCTAAATTTGACGATATATTAAGGAGATTTAAATGAAACGGACACATAGTTGCGGAGAGCTGAGAAAGAAAGATGTTAACAAAGAGGTTGTACTGGCCGGATGGGTGCACAGAAGGCGCGACCATGGGGGGCTGATCTTCATAGACCTTCGAGACAGGTCGGGTTTATGCCAGGTGACGATTAATGTGACGAACAAGGATCTGCATCAAATAGGGGAACAATTGAGGTCTGAATTCGTCACCATGGTAAAAGGGACCGTTGTGGAACGCTCAAAAGAGACCGTGAACTCAAAACTTCCGACCGGTGACATAGAGGTCATCGCTTCCCATATGGAAATATTGAACAAAGCCAAGACCCCGCCGTTCGAGATAGCCGATCCTAGCCAGGAGATCGACGAAAATGTCAGGATGAAATACAGATATCTCGACCTTCGCAAGGATGAAATGAGGGAAAATCTGGTATTCCGCCACAAGATCATTAAGTCTTCAAGGGACTTCCTTGATAAAGAAGGCTTCCTTGAGATAGAAACGCCGTTTTTGACCAAATCCACCCCTGAAGGGGCCAGGGATTACCTTGTGCCGTCAAGGGTGAATCCGGGCAAATTCTACGCTCTTCCACAGTCGCCTCAGCTTTTCAAGCAGATCCTGATGGTTGCTGGCATGGAAAAATATTTCCAGGTCGTCAGATGCTTCCGGGATGAGGACCTTAGGGCGGACAGGCAGCCGGAATTCACCCAGATAGACATGGAAATGAGCTTCATCGAGCGCGATGACGTTATAGAGGTCATTGAGCGGATGATGGTCCACATAATGAAGCAGGTCAAAGAGGATGAGGAAAAGTATTTTATCCATAAAAAGATACCGGATTTCAAGCTTCCTATACCAAGATTGACCTGGGACGAAGCAATGTCGAGATACGGAACGGACAAACCGGATACGCGGTTCGGGCTTGAGCTGGTGGACGTTACCGATATCGCAAAGGGGTCGGAATTCAAGGTGTTTTCTTCGACGGCGAATGCAGGAGGGCTTGTTAAAGGGCTTAACGGAAAGGGCTGCGCGAAATTCTCCAGGAACGAGCTCGACAACCTTGAGGCTGAAGCGAAAAAACTCGGAGCAAAAGGATTGGCATACATCGTGATCGCGGCGGACGGCATCAAATCGCCGATAGCCAAATTCCTGAAGAAAGAAGAGATAGATGCGATCGTAAGCAGGCTCAAAGGGGAAACAGGGGATATCCTTTTCTTTGTTGCCGACAAGCCGGATACCGCTAACTCCGTTCTGGGACAGATAAGGCTTGAACTGGGAAAGAAGCTGAATTTGATCGACAAGGCAAAATTCAATTATGTCTGGGTGACCGATTTCCCGCTTATGGAATACAGCGAGAATGACAAGCGATGGGTTTCCAGGCATCATCCGTTCACAGCGCCGCAGGGCAGCTGGGATGACATAGAAGAAAGGTTCGTGAAAGATCCGGCATCTATAAAAGCGCAAGCGTATGATTTTGTCCTTAACGGCGTCGAGATAGGCGGCGGGTCAATAAGGATCCACAGGCCTGACATCCAGGCCAAGATATTCAAGATCTTGAGGATGACGGAAGAAGAGGCCAATCTGAGATTCGGATTCCTGCTGGAAGCGTTCGAATACGGCGCTCCTCCGCACGGCGGGATAGCTTTGGGTCTGGACAGGCTTGTCATGATGCTTGCCGGGATGGATTCAATAAGGGACGTTATCGCATTTCCGAAGAACCAATCAGCTGTATGCCCCATGACGAACGCGCCTGATGCTGTGGATCCAAGACAGCTGAAGGATGTTCACATAAAACTGGCTTAAAGCTTGTTGATCTCGCGGATAAGACCGGTAAATTTTCCATAACTATTCCTGTCAAATTTCAGGCTGAGCCTGAAAAGGTCCAGTTTATCATCGGTCTTTATTTCTTCTTTTACCGGTTTGCAGCATTCGATCTTCCCTGACAGCAGTATGTCCTTGTACTTCTTGTTGAGCTTTTCGATCTGATGCGCGGAAAGTTCCTTGTTCAATCTTATGATAGTGGTGTCCCCGACATATCTGAGAGAGTTATAGACCTTATAGAAATCCGTGATCTCATTTACAGCGTCGCGGACGGTATTGACGACCCTGAATAAATTTAGGTCATCCTTGTACAGGAGGTTCTTCTTCATCATCGCGTCCTTGACGAATCTAAGCCAGCTCTTCCAGTATGAGCCGAACAGGGTGTCAACAAAAACAAGAGGGCGGGGAGATGTCTTTCCCGTCTGCAGAAGGGTCAGCACTTCAAAAGCTTCATCGTGTGTGCCGAAACCGCCTGGAAAAAGTACCGTCGCATCCGATTCCTTGATGAAAACCAGTTTTCTGTTGAAGAAATATTTAAGTGTAACAAGCTTCTCGCCCCTTATGTATGGATTAGGTACCTGCTCGGTCGGGAGCTTGATGTTTACGGCAAAACTCTTGCCCGGCCTTGCTCCTTTGTTCCCGGCTTCCATGATGCCGCCGCCGCCGCCGGTTATTACCATCCATCCCATTTCAGAGACCTGTTTCGCGAAACTCTCCGCCATTTTATATTCAGAGGACTTGGCGCTTATTTTGTGTGACCCGAAGATGACGACCTTTCGGATGCTGCGGTAAGGGGAGAAGACCTTGAACGCATATCTCAGCTCTTTCAGGGTCGAATTAAGGATCTTGATGTCCCCGACATCCCTCAGGTCGCCGGAAAGCTTGCAGATCGTAGTGAACATCTGGCGGTAGAACTCTGTGGTTTCGCTGTTCCCGTATTTTCTTGCCAATTCATCGATCACTTTGTCGTCATTAATATTGCCCAGACAGTACTTCTTTTCCATGGCGGTATCATATATCAAAAAGAAATAAAGGTCAAAACAGGAAAAACACTTGAGATGAGAGACGGGAGATGTGAGATGAGAAGTGAAATTCTTGGGAAATATCGCCGATAAACAAGCGGATATAGGCGAACATATTATTGATATTGAGAGGAAGATTATATTGGCATTATTTAAGATGTATGGCAGGACTTTTGTTTCCGGAAAAATGCTGGCAGGCGCAATGATACAGGCTCACGCGGCCACGCCCGGAAAGGTAAAAGAAAAACAGGCTGCCGGGATATCGTTATTGAGCAAATATCTGGCAGACACCAGGCTGCGAATGAATGCATGGAATAAATTATCCGCTCTGTCGCCTGAAAAAGTGATCGCGCGCGCGAGTTTAAGCGAAAAGTGGATGGAAACCGCGGGAGAGCTCATTGAAAAGACCACGAACGTTTTGGTCCGCAGAGCTCTGATGAGCAAGATAATAGATGCATACCCCAAAAAGCAGTTCGTTTTCAAGGAAGCTGAATTGATGACCCTGTTGCCGAAGATCAATCATGAGATGGTGGAAATCCCCGCGGGAACATTCAAAATGGGAAGCCTGTGCTACGGCAACGAACATCCCGTAAGGCAGGTATCGCTTTCAGGTTTTTTGGTGGGAAAATATCCAGTGACCAACGCGCAGTACGGGATATTCATGGATCAAACAGGGTATAAAGAACCGCTTTTTTGGAACAATCCGGAATTCGGAAAGGGGAAGCCCAACAATCCTGTGGTTGGAGTTGACAAAAATGACTGTGAAGCATATGTGAGATGGCTGGCAATGCAGCTTCCAACGGAAGCGCAGTGGGAATACGCTGCCAGAGGCCCAAAGGGATTTGAATACCCGTGGGGGAATACATGGGATCCTTCAAAGATAACTCCTGACAAAATGTATGGGACTCATCCGGTAGATGCCCATCCTGAAGGGGCCAGCCCTTTTGGTGTCGTAGATATGGTAGGCAATATTTGGCAGTATACATCCGACAGGTATGGTAAGTATGAGCCTATGAACCTGAAAGACCCAAAAGGTTCTTTGGACGGCTACAATATAGTTCTACGCGGCTGCGCTTGGTATATTGATGTTCCTGTTTATATGCGCGGAGCATTCCGGTTCTTCAATAATGCCGAGACCCGCGACAACGGCACCGGTTTCCGCACCACGGAAAGCATAAGGTAGACGATCCATATCATATCCTGCTATTTAGCTCTCCAAAGCTCAAATCCGGGCCTGTTCAAGTCTCCATAACCGTGAAATTTACATGCTTTTTTGACGATATATTAATTAGAGGGGATTTATAACAGTGAGCACCGCGGAACCGCTAATAACTAACAGAGCGTTGATAAGACAAGCCCTTTCCCTTAACAGGACGGAATACAAAAAATTCAAAACACAGCATATAAATGATCCTGTGATGAACAAGGAACACCAAATATGGAACATTAGCTCGAACGCCGCCAAATTCCTTTATGATGCCTTTGGTAACCATAAAGCAGTTGTAGCCGCATTGCTGATGCCCGTTGAAAGAAATAAGATCAAGGAAATCGACCAATCCCTGTATTCCATCATAACAGCATATGACAAGATGATGGATTTCACCGTCCCGACCAAACCTGACGCGTCTATTATAAATAATCACTACAAAATGCTTATTGCTGATCCGTTACTGAGAGGAAAGTTTTCCGGAGAAGACCTTTTAAGCGCCCATTTTTTGATGTTCGGCATGATGCAAAGCACCCTAAAAAAAGGGATACCGGTGATCGAGCTCTTTTACAGGGATCCGCTCATACTGTCGCAAATGGCGCTTTCCACGGCAAAGCTTTTGAACCGGTTTCAAAAAGATCTCGAAGCTTGCCAGTTGAAAGACGCGGCACTTAACATAATCAACCCCGACTTATACAAATTTGCGGAAGAACATGGTTACAATGATATACCGGAGTTCGTTTTGCTGAAAAAAAAGGATGAATTGCTGGCCGAACTAAGTAATAAATGCACGGAAGTATTTCAATATCAGGAGGGTTTCAGTTTCGAGGTTAAAGGAAGGCTGAAAGCGCGCCAGAGCATAGTGGACAAAATGGAAAAGAAAAAAGGTAAAAAGGTCCTTGATATTCTGGGCCTCAAAGTGATCGTTCATTGCCCGCATGGTCCAAGCCAGATCAGGGCACTTGAGGAAGCGCTAAAGGCGGCTAAAATAGATGAACAAAAAAGTGAAATAAAAAGACTCTATAAGGAAAGCTCTGATCAGCTTTATTATCTAAGATCAGCAATATACTCTTACGCTCAAAAGAATGGTTGGATAATAAATAAAAAAGAATCTGATAATTATGTGGCGAAACACAAGGAAAACGGATATCAGGCATTGCACGATAATTATCAGATCAAAATAGGGAATAATGCCATCACGGTCGAGATCCAGCTTCTCACGGATCAGATGTACCACTATAACAACACGATAGCAAGCCACGATGAATACAAGGGAGGAGAGGGGCTAAAAGGGGATTATGCGCCAAATGAGACAAATAAGATGTTTGACGAGATCCAAAACGACCTCTCACCTAATGTTTACGCGTTCGTCAAAGAAGAAAATGACATATCCGGGCCATATGAGTTATGCCCGAAAGAAAATTCCTATGGGATGCCGCTTGACTTGCTTTCCCACATTAATTCTTACGACTCGCAGCGTTTTTATATATATCAGCAGGGCAGGGAATCACTCATAAAAAGTGATGACAGGGTCAGGAATGGATCTGTTATAGGGGGTAAGGGAAAAGCCAATCCAGGAATGGGAAGGATCGAAAAACTTTACGGTACGGAGACCGGAAAGAACGCGGCTCGATTTAATTTGGACAGCAAAGCCTTGAAGGAAAGTGAAATCCTGGCCATGGAAAGGAACGGAAAAACTTTCCTTGACAATTTGATCAGCAATGGGAGCAACGGCCGGGAAAACGGAACAAATGGCGGATCAAACGTTGTTTTCCTTGAAAATCATTTTCTTGACGAATTAAAATATAATGATATTGTCACCGCTTATTTTTATATTGGCAAAAATGAGACTTTTCGCGAGAAACTAAAAAATGAAAAAAACAAATATCTGCTAAATTATACGTTTGATGCTGAAAAGGGGAAGATCACTTTTAGCGGGCATAACGACTCGCTCTTTGTAAGGGCCATCATGAGGTATTTAGCCGACACGAACCGCAGCATGAGATCCGTGCGCCAGTCCCCTGACGGGGATAAGATGATCTTCACCGCCGAATTGGACAACTTCTCAAAAGAGGACCTTATGAAATTGACGGAGTATCTGAAAAAAACAGGCAACGTCAGAAAGCTATATAATAACCTGCCCGCAAAAACCGTCATTGATAAGAAGCTGAAGATCACGTTCAAAAGCGATGAACCGGGAATGATCTACAAGGTATATTTGTTATTATGCAAGAATAGTTGTTATATATCCTCGTTCGAATCCGGCGAAACGGCGCCGGGAACCAGCGCCTCGGCTGATTTTATGGTAAAGTTCCCCGGTAAATTCAACGATGAAAAATACAAACAGCTGCTAAATGAAATAAAGGACCTCCCTGACGCGTATGTTAAGAGGGCCAGATTAGACGTGACAAAGGGCGTTACTTTCGAAGTTTGAAGCGATTATTTGCTTTCTTGCAAGTCTCCCTCAAAAATAATATAATCAAGGAATGCCGGTAACAGTAATAGTGGGGACTCAATGGGGCGACGAGGGGAAGGGCAAGATAACGGACCTTCTGGCGAAGGACCTTGACATGGTCGTCCGCTACCAAGGCGGCAACAATGCCGGACACACTGTCGTCATCGGGGAAAATACTTTTAAGCTGCACCTGATACCCTCCGGGATATTCTACAAGAAAGTCACCTGCATAATAGGCAACGGAGTCGTGATAGACCCTGCCGTACTGATAGGAGAGATCGAAACGCTTCAGGCGCAGGGATACGACTGCGGGAACCTGAGGATAAGCAGCCAGGCGCACGTGATATTCCCTTACCACAAGCTTCTCGATAAGGCACAGGAAGAAAAAAGGGAAGCCGGCCGCATAGGGACGACATGCAGGGGCATAGGCCCGTGCTATGTGGACAAGTTCAACAGGAGAGGCATAAGGATAGAGGACCTTTTCAATGAAAGGGTCCTGATGGAAAAACTCGAGTGGAACGTTTCAGAGAAAAAGCATTTCATTGAGAACTTCTACAAGATGAGGGCTGACCTCGACGCATCAAAGATCTTCTCCGAATATCTGGGATACGCCCACGCGATAAAAAAACTTGTTGTGGACAATTCATCGGCGCTGATCGATGAAGCCGTAAAAGCGAAGAAAAGGATACTTCTTGAAGGCGCGCAGGGAACGATGCTCGATGTCGACCTCGGCACTTATCCTTATGTCACATCTTCCAATCCCGTCGCCGGAGGGGCATGCACCGGAGCGGGCATCGGCCCGAACAGGATCGATGAAGTCCTCGGAGTTGTCAAAGCTTACGTCACGCGCGTGGGCGGGGGACCGTTCCCGACGGAGATATCCGGGGAGATCGGCGATCTTCTCCGTGAAAAGGGGAAAGAATACGGATCTACCACCGGAAGGCCGAGGCGCTGCGGCTGGTTCGACGGCGTCGTGATGAGGCACGCTGCCCGCGTCAACGGACTCACAAGCCTGGCTGTCACAAAGATAGACGTGCTTGATCAAATTGACAGGATCAATATCTGCACCGCTTATGAATATGAAGGAAGGAAGATCAATGATTTTCCGTCCGACCTTACAAAACTTGAGAAGTGCACTCCGATATACGAAGAGTATCCCGGCTGGAAACAGAGCCTGGCCGAAGTGAAAAGTTTCAGCGATATGCCGAAGAACGCGAAGAGATACCTTGAAAAGCTGTCCGAGATAGCCGGGGCGAAGATATCGCTTATATCCACAGGCGCGGAGCGGGGACAGATCATTAAAGTCTAGGAAATTGGGGAATTAGGAAATTTGGAACAAAGTTTAGGAATACAGGAAAACGGGAAATTGGTTACCCATTTTCCATATCCCCTTTTCCCTAAACTCATTTCCTCTATTCCTGTCCTTCCATATTTCCTTAGTAATAATTTTGATCGGATAAAAATATGATTAAGAAAGCCATTGTACTGCTCTCAGGCGGGCTTGACTCAACGACCACCCTCTATTACGCAAAGAGCAAAGGATATGAATGCCGCGCGCTGATATTCGATTACGGCCAGAGGCATAAACGGGAGATCCGTTCAGCGGTTGCGGTGGCGAAGCGCGCCTATATACCGTATCAGATATTAAAGATCAAGCTGCCCTGGAGGGGATCGGCGCTTCTTGATGCCGGATACAGGATGCCAGAACGATCATTGAAAAAAATCGGCAAAGGGATACCTTCGACATATGTTCCCGGCAGAAATACGATCTTTCTGAGTTTCGCGGTTTCTTATGCAGAAGCTATCGGCGCGAAAGCTATCTTTATCGGCGCGAACGCGATAGATTTCAGCGGATATCCTGATTGCAGGCCGGGATATTACAGGGCTTTCCGGAGCGTTATCGGCAAAGGGACGAAAGCAAAGAACATAAGGATCATAACGCCGTTGATTAAATTGAAGAAATCGCAGATAATAAAGCTCGGACTTAGGCTCGGCGCGCCTCTCGACCTGACATGGTCATGCTACAGGGGCGGAAGGCGGCCGTGCGGCGTGTGCGACAGCTGCAGGCTGCGTGAAAGGGGATTCAGGGAAATTGTTAAGGAACCCGCGACTAAACGTCGCGGTTCCAAATAATCATATCGGTATGAACAGTATTAGCAGAACCCATGAAGATATAAAGGAGCCGAGGCGTTTAGCCTCAGGCTCATAGGAAATTAAATATGAATCCGTTGATATTTGTCTGTGTATTCACGGGAATAATACATTTCATCGAGACGATCGCGTCCTCGATGAGGCTTGCGGGGGTGCGGACAAAGAACATCGCCACATCGCTTTCGTTCGTCAACGCCACGCTTCTCGTATCAAGGCTCTCGAACATGCTCCAGGCCCCCATTCTTGGAGGGATGGTGGATTCTGCGATACTGAAGCACGACACCTCAATTCTTCTCAGCCAGTTCAGGATGGTGGTGTTCGCGGCGTTCATCGGCAATCTGGTCGGGGCGGCGCTTGTCCCGTTCTTCGTCTCGGTCTTCACGGAGGGCATAGCAGAATTCGAGAAGATCGGGTCGCTTCCAAGGCTTTTGCTGGGGACCTTTCATCCTAAGAACATCGCTTCCATGGCGAAGAAATTCAGGCTGCCGTCAAAGAAGACATTCTCAAGGCTTAGCCTTCACAACCTGCCGAAATGGTTCATCTTCTGGAACCTCCTTATGGTCTCGATATACGCCATCGGAGTGCTTGCGTCGCTCTATGCCGGAGCGAGAGTTCCCGAGTACAGGGTAACGGCCACGCAGCTTTCAGGGATAGTCAACGGCATCGCGACGATACTTCTGACCCTGCTGGTGGACCCCACCTGCGCCCTTTTAACGGACCAGGCGATAAAGGGGAAAAGGAAAGAGGACGACGTAAGGACAATGGTCTTTTACATCATCGCGGGCAGATTGCTCGGGACCCTTATGATCTCGCAGCTCATATTCCTGCCGGCATCCGATTATATAATGAACGTTACCCTGCTCGTTAAGAGGATGTTCGGGCAATAGAAAAAATAGCAATTCACAATGACACAATGAACAACAATGTTGCCTCGCTTACGCTCGGCGGTTAATATATAATAATGCACAATCAACTATGAAATTCGACATTAGAGACAGATCTAAAAAGTTCGCTATAAGAGTAATTAAACTTATTAATAAGTTCTCAAAGGAACTGGCTTTACAGGAGATCGCGCATCAGTTGGTCAGATCTGCCTGCTCGATAGGCGCTAATCTTGAAGAGGCAGATGCTGCTTCTTCGCGAAAAGATTTCTTCCATAAAGTATCGATTTCTTATAAAGAAGCGAAAGAAACAAGATATTGGCTTGACTTGATCCTTGAAGCAGAACTGCTTAAGAACCAATCAAATATAAAAGAGGCTGAAGCTTTGCGCAACGAAGCTATTGAATTAAGCAGGATCTTATTTACGATTTTTGAAAAGAAGGATAAAAATAATTGTTAAAGAGTAATAATTTTGATGATGTCGCGGAGCGACACTTTGTTGTTAATTGTTAATTGTGAAATTATTAATTAAATGAAGATAATCAAATTTAATGAACATATAAAAACCAGATCGATCGTTTTAGCCCTTGGCAACTTTGACGGCGTCCACGCAGGCCATCAAAAACTGATCCTTGAGGCGCTAAGATTTGCCAGAAGGAAAAAGCTTCCGTGTTTCGCGATGACTTTCGATCCGCATCCCCAGGAAGTGGTCGATCCGGGACGGGGGCTTTGTCTGCTGACCACTTTATCCGAAAGGATCGGCCTGATGCGAGGTCTGGGCGTTGACGGGGTCATGGTCAAGGAATTCAGCGAGAAGATATCAAAGCTGCCGCCTGAAAAGTTCATATATGATTTCCTGGTGAAACACCTTAAGGCCAGGAAAGTATTCATAGGCTATGATTTTGCGTTCGGCCACAAGAGGTCCGGGACCATATCCACCCTGAAGAAGCTCGGGGATAAATACGGTTTTGCGGTCAGCGCTGTCAAGCCCGTGATGACGCACGGCCATCTCGTAAAAAGTTCCACAATACGCGACATGCTTTCCCGCGGCGACTTCAGCAAGGCGGTCAAGCTTCTGGGACATCCTTACACGATGACCGGCCTGGTCGTAAGGGGCAGGGGGAGGGGAAGGGCACTGGGGTTCCCCACGGCCAACCTTAGCATCGCACCGGACAAGCTGGTGCCCGCCCAGGGAGTATATGTGGGGCATGTCGGCAGACGCATGTGCCTTGTTAATATCGGTTCGCGGCCCACTTTCGCCGAGGAGAAGTTCGCGATAGAGGTCCACATCCCCGGCTTTCACGGCGACCTGAGGGGAAAAGTGGTCCAGGTGGACTTGTTCAAGAGACTTAGAGATGAGATACATTTCGCGGATGTTGAAAAGCTGAAATATCAGATCAGAAAAGATATTGAAAAAGCAAAATTATTAATCCCCCGCTCGCTTCACTCGCACCCCCTTTAATAAAGGGGGAAGGGGGGATTCACGCGTTCTTTATTGCGTCGCCGGCAGCTCTACTGTGAAAGTCGTTCCCTCGCCGACCTTGGACTTTATCTTGACTTCCCCTTTATGCTCCTCGACGATCCTGCGCGTTATTGCGAGCCCCAGTCCGGTGCCGCCTTCCTTTGTCGTGAAGAAAGGCGCGAAGAGCTTCTTCAGGTTCTCTTCGGAGATCCCGACCCCCGTGTCCTTGATGTCGATGCACACTTTTTTAATGAAGTCGTCCACGTAATAGGTCTTAACGGTAAGGGTGCCGCCGTTCGGCATTGCCTGGGCGCCGTTCATTATCAGGTTAAGGAATATCTGCATCATCTGCTGGGGATCCACGGTCACCATCGGGACCTCGCTGAATTCCTTGACGACCTTCACGTTAAGCTTCTTGAAGGATATCTCGGATAGCCTTATGGTCTTATCAAGGATGTCGTTTATCTGCAGAGGTTCCTTGATGAGCTTTGCGGGCTTGGCGAAGGAAACAAGGTCATTGACTATCCTGTTAAGCCGATCAATCTCAGGAGGCACTATCTGCGTGAACTTCTCCCTGAACTCGCGGTCATCGTAGCGCTCCGCCATCATCTGGACGAATAGCTGAAGCGATGTGAGGGGGTTCCTGATCTCGTGCGCTATTCCCGCGGCCATTGTCCCCAGAGCGGCTAGCTTTTCCGACTGCACCAGCTGGTCCTTTGTCTCTTTCAGCTCCTGGAATTGTTTCATCAGGTCGCTGTACATTATGGCGTTCTCCACCGCGACCGCGGCCTGGTTGGACAGGGTGGAGAGGAGCTGGATGTCCTCGTTCGTGTACATGTCGCCCGATTTTTTCTCGCCGATGCAGAACACGGCTACAAGCTTGTTCCCTATATACTTGCCCCTGCTGATAGAGGGGACGCATATTTGGGCGTGGAGCTGTTCCATTTCCTTTTTGATGGCGTTCAGCCGTTTTCTTTCTTCAGGCAGGATCATTTTATTTTCAAGGGTGTGCTTTATTTCGTCCTTAAGGAGTATTCTCTTGGCTGCGAACAGGTGCTTGAATAATTCATGGTTATCGCTCAAGGCAAGCCCGAGCAGTTCCTTGCTTTTTCCCGCGAACGCTTTTACAACGTAACGGTGGCCCGCTTCTTCATAAATCAATGCTGAGGCCTCCTCCAGGAACATGTCTCTGGCAAGTATCCTTGTTGACAGCCTGATCAGCCGGTCGATATCGGTCAACAAGCTTAACGCCTCGCTTGATTTCTTCAAGGTGTTTTGATAATCGACTTTTTTCTTGAAGAAATATTCGTTGGTGATCTCGGTAATAAAACTTTCAAGGGGTTTATAGCCGACCGCGATCGCAAAAGCGGTGATGATAGTAGCAACCCACTGGTTTATACCAAGAGTCGACTGGAATAGATTTTGACCCAGGAATATCAAGAAAGAATAAACGCCGACAATAGCCGCCATGAGGGTTGAATAGATAATGCCTTTTTTGATGACAACTTCTATGTCCATGAGGCGGTGACGGACAATGGCATAACCCATCATAATACTGTAAACAACGACTAAAAAATTATCTATTGGGGGAGTTTCAATCTTAAACACTAAAAGTAAATAGAAAAGCGCGCCTATTATTACGGTTGAATATGCTATCAATAAGTACGTCAACTGTACTTTTTTAAATCCTTCGGATTGTTTTCTAGCTTTATATAATTCATATAACCCATAAAATGAGGCAATAGTAAAGAAAAGAATATAAATATACCAAAATGGCCCTGGGGATGCTATATACCTAAATGAAATCTTGTGTGTGACTTCGGGAATGTAGATTGATCTAAAAAAGAGATTTAAGATAACGAAAAAAAACGAACAAAAATATGAACTATATATTCTGTACTTTAATTGTTTCGCTCTATTTATTATTATTAAAATTGAATGTAAAAAAGATGATGGTGCAAACGCAGCCCCAAGATATAAGAATTTATCAATTAATATGTTAGTCCCAGCGTCTGTAAAAGTGCTTTCCATAAAACAGCCAGACACCCAAACAGCAATTGTTATGCTTAGCCAAAGAAATACTCTATTGATTGGTGATTTCCAATTATAAAAAAACACAAAAACCCCGACACATAATACTGTCAGCCATGCTATCAACGAGGAAAGAGAATATAATGTAAAAATCATTTTATTGTTTTACATCCCCTTTATTAATCAAGCCAAAATGCCTTGTTTTTGCGTATCGAATCAATTTTAAGAAATTGCCTGTATTTATTTCTGGGCAAGATGGAAGATAGGGTTTTTCGATATTTGACATATTTTTATTCGCAAAAGAAATATCGTCCATTACAAGATAAGGTGTATATATTTTTCCAACGCTCTTATAATATATTTTTTCAAGTTTGTTTTGGTCGGTTGGTTCCTTTTCTGTGAAACTGTATCCTGAAATATTCAACTCGTTTAATATTAATGATAGATATTTTGTGTGAGCGAATGTGCTTTTGTTAGCTATATGATAACTCTCTCCTGGTGCATTGTTAAAACATACTGAACAGATGAATTTGGCCGCATAATCGGCTGGCACGATATTTAGCCCCGTTTTTAGATTGCAGGTCACTCTTATATTTAGCTCAACATGGGTTTTATATAATGCAGCAAAATCATTAGTTTTATTCATTTTTTCTTTTAAGAAGAATGTTGCCCAGCCATAGAACAGATCATGGAATTTGTTAATGCTTCCTATTGGCTTTTCAATTAATCGCCCGCAAATCCCAACCGGCCTAAAGATTCTATATTTAACTTTTTTAAATGAAAGAAATCTTCGGAAATTAATCTCCGCAAGAAGTTTGGATTCCTCGTAATAATTTCTGAAATTGCCTTTAGTAATAATATCGTCCGGATAGATTTCTTTTAAAGTTCCCCCAAATGAATATGCAGATCCAGTATAGATCGCCTCATTTGTATCTAATTTATCGATTAATTTAAGAATTCGATTGGTGCCCTCAATGTTAATATTCTCAAGCTTCTTTTTTGTTTGATTATCCAGCCGGAAGTCTGACAAAGAAGCGAAGTGAAAGAAATAATCTATCTTTTTAGACTTTAATATATTCATACTATCTTGAGAAATATCCAGGATCTTCTTTAGCCAAGTCAAAAGAGATTGGAACAATGCATTTATCAATTTTGCTAATAATATCCTTTGAACTTTTTGGGTTTATTCCAATGTATTCATAGCCCTCATCAGAAAGTATGTTTTTGATTCGCTCGTAAAGTGACACTGTTTTATGAGACCTGCCAAGAATGAGAATCTGAATATTGCCCAGATTTTTTATGTTTTCCTTGAGGATTTCGAAAACTAAATTTCTCCCGAGTAATCCAGTTGCTCCGGTTATAGCGATACGCAAAATAATTACCCCCAATTTTTGTTCGTTGATTTATTATCCCATACCCTTAAATCACTGTCAATTCTTCCTGTGCCTGTCGAAAAAATCAACTCCAGTGGACAAGGTTTGTTCTTAATATGCTTTAGTGATAAAATCACAGCCAAATGTTAATCAAAGCAGGTATTATAAATTTATGAATTATTATTCAATTGCTCAACTGATCAATTTTTTTGCGCTTATGGGGTTAGGATTATTTGTCTTCTTTTATGACCACAGAAACCGGATAAATCAAACATACGCTTTAGTTAACTTTAGCTTGGCATTTTGGGGGTTATTTTATGTGTTTTGGCTCACTTCCTCTGATTATGATTCTGCTTTCATGTATCTTAAATGGCTAATGATATTTGCCGCGATAATTCCTGTAACATTACTGCATTTTGTATTTAACTTTCTAAATATTAAAAAGTACAGAGATATAATCTTACCTGTTACATATTGCCTGGCTTTCATTTGTATTGTTTTGGTTTGGCAAAACCTCTTTTTCGACGCAATGAAGCCAAAAATGGCTTTTAGGTTTTGGCCGGACGCCGGAAGATATTTTGTTTATTATCTTATATATTTTTATTATGGTGTTTTGACTTCTTTCTTTCTTTTGATGCGTGCATACTTCAAATCGAGCGGCCAAGAAAGAAATAAGCTCACATATTTTATTTTCGGCGCTCTTCTTGCTACAATAGGGGGATCTTTAAGTTTTCCATTATGGTATGATATAAATATTCCACCTTTCTTAAATTTATTTGTTTCGGTTTATGCAATTGTTGTAGCTTATACAATACTCAAGCATCATCTCATGGGTATCGAAGTTATTCTTCGAAAAGGCCTGATATATTCAGTTATAACAGCGGTTTTCGTTTCGCTTTATTTCATATTGCTCCGATATTCTAATTTGCTGATTGTCGGAGGCCTTGTTCAGCCGCCATTAAAGATCGTGTATATTATTGCGGCTTTTAGTGCAATGATCCTGCATTTCGTCTTAGGGATATTCGTTTTTTTAAACAACCCGCGCAAGCCTCTTAATAGGGTATTTTCACTATTAAGTTTATTTATTTTCGTTTGGATCGTTGGATGCTGTATTCAAACGGTAATAAAAGATACTTTTATAGCACTTATAACAGAAAAGATCGTTAGCAAGTTTTATGTGTTTACTCCAGCATTATTTCTGCACACTTTTTATGAAATATTGCATATAAAACAAAAACGTCTTATATTGTTCAGCTATCTATTTGCTGGTCTTATATGTGTTTTATCATGCACCAAATTGTTTTTAATGGGTGTTTCATATAATTTTGGAGCAAGATATTTAACCGCCCCAGGGCCATTGTTTTTCCTTTTTCCGCTGTCAATCATAATTAATTCCTATTTTTCTTTGTCAGGGCTTCTGACAGTTAGGCGGCAAGCATCAGGGTATTATAAGATACAGTTGGATTATTTGTTATTAGCCGGCAGTTTAATTATTATTGCCGTGTTTTTCTCCAATTTGCTCATTTACAATGTTGTTTTTACTCCATTTGATGAAATGCTGAATATTGCTTATGGTGTGACGATCGGCTACGCGATCCTTCGACACCGATTAATGGACATTACCATAGTCATCCGCAAAGGATTAATATATTCCGTCCTTATCGGCTTTTTTACCGGACTTTATATCCTTATGCTCTACATTTTCAGCAGCCTTCTTGGCGGGATCGGAGCCAGAACATCGATCTATTTTTCGGCATTACTAATTATCTTTTTCGCGATCACCTTCCAGCCCCTCCGCGACAAAATACAGGAATTTATCGATAAGGTGTTTTTTCGAGGCAAATACGATTACCAGAAAACGCTTAAAGAATTGAGCCTTGCCGCCAGATCAATTGCTGGAATTGATGAATTGTTCGATAAAATTTTAACCGCCATCGTAAGCATCATTAAGCTAAAGAATGCCTCCATCTATATGGAGGACAAAAGGGCAGGGCAGTACATAGTCAGGAAATCGATCGGGATCGATATAAGAAGATCTGGTCTATCCCAAAACGACGATATCATCAGGCAGCTCATATCAAGGAAAGAAGCTATCATGTATGACGAAACATCAAAAACTTCCGGGAATGTCGGAAGTTTCATGAGAGACACAGGCGCGGCAATAGTATTTCCGATGATAGCGAAAGATGAACTCGTCGGCTTCCTCTGCCTCGGAGAAAAGCTTTCCGGAGAGGTCTACAGCAACGAAGATATCGATCTGCTTACAACGCTCTGCAACCAGATGGGCGTGTCTATCGAAAACGCTATGCTTTACGAAGATGCCATGGAAGCCCAGAAGCACTTATATCAGGCGGATAAACTTGCGACCGTCGGCGCGCTGGCTGCAGGGCTGGCCCATGAGATAAAAAACCCCATCGCGGCCATCAAAGGCTTTACGCAGGTCATTGATAGGGCGGTCAAGGAAAACGACCAGGAAACACTGAATGATTTCAAGGAAGTTGTCCCAAGACAGCTTGACCGTATCAATGAAATTGTTGAAAAACTCCTAACGCTAAGCAAGCCGCAGAGCCTTGTGAAGACCAAGGTTGACATCAATAAGCTGCTTACTGACATTATTCGACTTGTTGAGAAGCAGGCGTTGAAACAAAAAGTGCAAATCATAAAAACCTTTGGTGATATCCCGCAGACTCTGGCCGATCCTCAGCAGCTTACCCAGGCATTTCTTAATCTGATACTGAATGCGATACAAGCTATGCCGGATGGCGGAGCGTTGGAGATCAGAACGAAATCCGTCGGCACAGATAGTATCCTTGTCGAGTTCATCGATAACGGAGTCGGCATCTCAAAGGACAAGCTGTCGCGTATTTTTGACCCCTTCTTTACCACAAAATCGGGAGGATCAGGTTTGGGACTCTCCGTAACCCGTAAGATAATACTTGACCATCATGGAAAGATCGAGGTTGAGTCCGAAGCAGGGAAATGGACGAAGTTTACCGTAATGGTACCGGTTAGATAAGCTATCAACGGATATGGAAAACGGACCAACGGATAGGAACGCTATCAACGAATTAAGAACGAATCAACGAATGGGGATACAAATATAAATATATGGTTGTCGACTTTATCGACACATACTGTCGATTTCGACGACACTTTCACAAAAATGCAAATGCCAAGATAATGTTTTTGTTGTGATAGAAGCAAATAATTATTAATTGAATTGGTAAGAATATTGCTATTTAGATATATATGTATTATTTGTTGTTTGTGGAGGGACTAATGCTTTTAAATCTGCATTTTAAGGATTGGAGAATATAACATGGCAAAACGAATGGTATTGTTTATATTGATTATAATTTCGATTTCTATAACCTGCTTTGCTGAAACACGTACAGTCACAAATACTGCGGATTCAGGAGCAGGATCCCTTAGAAGCGCGCTAAGTGCAGCAGTTTCAGGCGATACCGTAGAATTTAATATCCCAACAACAGATCCGGGCTATACAACAGAATCAGGCGCCAGCTGGTGGAGAATAAAAAATCAAAGCTCCTCCTATTTAGGAGTAAATGGCGGTGTTTCAGTATTAGGTTCTTCACAAACTTCTAATCAAGGGGATACTAATACTTTTGGCCCAGAAATAGAGCTTACTACAACTGCAACGAATACATGTTGGTATGGATTTTCATTCAATGCGGACCACGTTACTATCGAAGGATTTACGATCACAAACTTTCCAAGACAGGGCATATCAATTAACGGGAATTATAGCCATATATATAATAATTATATTGGCATTTCACCAAAAGGGGACAGGGCTGATCCTAACAGGCAGGGTATTGGACTATCTTGCGCTTATAACAGAATAAATAATAATGTTATTTCAGGTAATAATTGGGATGGTATTTACATGTACGGCACATCTAGCAATGAGATTGTCGGAAATTATATCGGAGTTGATCATTTGGGAACAGCTAAAATAGGAAATGCGATTGGAATAAATATCGATATTTGTACAGTCCCAACAATAAACAATACAATTGAGAGCAATATTATTTCTGGGAATGGTGACGGGATATGGGCTGATGGAAATCATAGCGACCTATATGTTAACAATAACGTTATTTTAAATAATTATATTGGAACGGATAAGAACGGCACCCTTGAACTTGGCAATAATAACACAGGCATTTCATTTTACCATGGGCCTAATCATAATTTAATTAAAGGGAATGTTGTTTCAGATAACGGGTCTTATGGGATACGTTTTTATGACAGAATAAATTACAATCAGATCGTTTCAAACTATATTGGCACTGACAAATTTGGAACAGGTAATTTAGGGAATAGTTATCACGGAATATATATCGGTGATCCCGGATGGATTATTAATCCTTCAAGCTATAATACCATTGGTGGATCCGGAGTAGGCAACACAATTGCTTTTAACGGCAAAGCTGCGCCGGGATGTAACGGCATATGCATAGATGGCACAAACAATGATGCTTTCAATAAAATCTCTTCAAACTCGATTTTTTCAAACAGCGGGCTTGGTATAGCGCTTAATAACTCTGCAAATCAGAATATAAATTATCCATCAATTGTTTCTGCCGAATATAGTGAACTCACGGATCAAACAACAGTTTGCGGGACTGCTAGCATCAATAATATTATAGAGATATTTAAGGCTGAGCCGGATCCTTCGGGATCAGGGGAAGGAAAAGTTTTTCTTGGATCAACCACAGCTGAATCCAATGGGAGCTGGTCGATAGCGGTAAGCGGACTAACGCCCAGTGATGAGGTCACTTCTACAGCAACCGATAACATGGGAAACACTTCGGTATTCTCTCAAAACAAGCCGGTTGTCACAGCTGTATTTACCTATCGCCCAGATCTGGCTATCGCTACTTTGGAATCGGGATCCGATTACATTGGTGAGAATATTTCCGATCCAAGCGGGGAAGGTCAAACAATGGTTCAGTATTCTTATGCTAATCAGAAGAATATATTTTATGTTTTGCTCAATAATTCGGGAGCTTTAACCGATGATTTAATTGTTACGGGAGAATCGGGAGCAAGCGGATGGGATGTAAAATACTTTGACGGAAAATCATCTTCAACCGAAATAACCTCACAGGTCACAAGCGGCGGATGGTCATCTGGTGATTTGGCCTCCGGAGTTAGCAGAGAGATCAGGGTTGAAATTGTACCCAGTGGAAGCGGCATTTCTACTGAAGATGTCATGATCACACTCACCTCATCAAATGACACTCAAAGAAAAGACGTTGTTAAAGCGGTTTCAGTTGTGGTCAATACTGCCCCTGCCATCTCACTGATACTGCCTAACGGAGGAGAAGCTCTATCAGGCGGGAACAATTATAATATTATTTGGAGTTGTACCGATCCGAATGGTTTCACTTCTGAGCCGATCTCAATATATTATTCAACTAATGAAGGAGCAAGTTATCTTAATGTGATCACTTCCGAATACGCGAATAGTGGAAGCTATTCCTGGTTTGTCCCCCATATAAAAGCAACTAATGTGCGGATAAAGATCGTTGCGGAAAATCTTTTAGGCAATATTGCCTCAGATGAAAGCGACGCAAGCTTTACGATTTCGCCTTGTAAACCTTATGTTAATCCAGTTACATCTCCTACGAATATAATTCATCATACTATCACAGGGACCATGTCTGCTTATACCCTTGCAGTTAAAGTTAACGGGTCAACCTCTGGGGTTGAAACATGGCTATCAAGTTGCACATGGGAATATAATGCGTCACTTTCAAGCGGCGTCAATGATTTCAGCTTTCAGGCTGTGGACATTGCTTCTAACGAGAGCGATCCGCTTAATTTGTCGATATTGCTTCAGGGTTTGAGCTTTTCCTCCCCGGGAACAGGGACTTCTACGATGATCCCAATCGGCGCTTCTACCATAGAGCCGACAATCTCTGCGACCGTATTTGCGAGTTCCGCAAATGATTTGCCCGGGCCGCCGCCATCAGGGGTTTTACTGTTTGGCAACGCGATCGATTTCATTTCAAATGTGTCGAGTTTTTCATTGCCAATATATATCACTATGCCTCTTTCAGGCGGGGTTGCTAATCCCATCCCATATTATTGGGACAATGGAACAAGCTCATGGAAAAACAGCGGGTTGAGCGTAACAAGTAAGACCAATTCTTCAATTACTTTTACCACTAATCATCTTTCGATTTACGCGATATTTGGCGTAACTGGATTACTTTCGGGTGTAAGGGTATACCCAAGTCCTTATAAGATAGGCGACCCTCCGAACGGTGTTATCTTTGACCAGTTAGCGGGCAATGAAACCATCAGAATATACACTATCTCAGGGGAACTTGTGAGATCGCAAAATGTTTCAGGGGCTTCATGGACATGGAATATCAAGAACGACAGCGGCCAATTATGCGCGAGAGGGATCTACCCGTTCATCATTTCAAATCCCGACGGCGATAAGCGCACAGGGAAAATCGCGATTATCAATAAAGGATAATAGCATGATTCAAAAAATGATTATTTATTCTTTGGTTTTTATGTTTACAACTATCCCAGTTCTGGCTGCAAGCGATTCCACCGGAACTACCGCAGCAAACTATTTAAAAATATCCGGTGGTGTGCGTGCGGCAGGGATGGGGGATGCCTTTATTGCGGTATCTGACGATTCAAGTGCGATATATTGGAACCCGGCCGGTCTAGTGCAGAATGATGCAATTGAGCTTTGTTCAGCATATACCAAATGGTTTCAGGACATTTCTCTTACGAATATCAGCGCATCAAAGCACCTGTGGGATAGTGATTATGCCGGCATGTCGCTCACGCTATTAAATATGGGCGAAATCGAAGAAACAACACTTGCGAACCCTGATGGGTCTGGCAGAAGTTTCTCACCTTCGGATATGATAGCTGTTACTTCTTACGCAAGAAAGTTATCACCTGTCTTCTCGATCGGCATAAATGTTAAGTACATCAGCGATACGATAGACAAATCAAATGTTACTGGATACGCATTTGATCTGGGAACGCTATATTCCACTCCTTTTAAAGACCTGAATATGGGGCTGTCAATAAGGAATATTGGCGGTTTATCCGGAGTTGATTCTCCTTTGCCAGTCAATATTGGTTTAGGGTTGGCATATAAATTACTTAATAGAAAGAACCTCTTGCTGGCTTGCGATGTAAATTTCCCGAATGACGATCAAATGTCCATTCACATTGGATGCGAATACAATATTGTCGAATGGTTCGCGTTGAGGATCGGATGCAATACAAGAAAGGACGATGGTTCAGGCGGAAATCTAGGCGTCGGATTGGGCCTCATTTGGAATGGATTGGCTGTTGATTATGCCTATGCTCCTTATGGGGATCTTGGGGAAGCACATAGAGTATCGTTTGGAATTAGAATGTAAATATCTAAACAAGGATAAAACGATGATAAAAGTAATGTCATACAAAATTAGCATGGTTTTTGAGGTAAAACTATTAGAAAGGATGTAAACTATGTTTATTAAAAAAGCTTTAGTTTTATTAATTGTTATACTTATTCCTTCTGTCGTGTATGCCGCAGACATTTCCGCTGAGGGGCTGATAGCTAAATTGAAGGATACACGAGCTCTCATTCTTGACCTCCAGGCGGATACCAAAACAACAATTACTTCAAACATCTCAATTCCCGGAGCGCCGTCAAAAGGGCCACAGACGGTAACACAAATTGGCCATATCTGGCAGAAGGGCAGTGACAAGTCGAAGGTTGAGATAACAAGTCCAATGAAGCAGATCACTATCACCAAGGGTTCGATCATGACGATGATCAGCCCGGATACGGGACAAAAAGTGACGCAAGATTTGAGCAAGGGGTTAGGGGCTGGGGGACAGGGGATGGATGCTACCAAGGCGTTGGATTATTTTAATTTGACGGTAAGCACTAACGAGGCTGGAACTGGGGAAGCAAAAGTGTATGTGATATCCGGCACGCCGAAAGAGGCGAATCAATTCCTTGGCAGGATGGATTTCTTCATTGATGCCGAAAAATATATTCCGATCCGCATCGCGATGTATACGCCGCAGGGTGCTCTTATGTCGCTTTCGGAGATGGAGTATGAACCGATAGAAGTATCAACAGGCGAGACAGTATATGTGCCAAAGAGGATCAAGTCCGTTGTAACAATGCAGATGGGATCGATAAATACGGAAATGGAGTATGAGAATATTCAGGTGAATCAGGGGATCGAGGATGACGTGTTTGAAGCGCAATAGCAATCAACGAATGACTCAAAAAATATATGAATGGAGGTAAATCTCTTACTATTCGTTGATTCGTTTGGATTCGATGATAGCTGTAATTGAAGGAGGAAAAAGTATGAAAAAGTTTCTATTGTCCCTCTGCTTCTGTTTGCTCCTTGTTCCGTCAGTTTATGCAGGCACCAATGAAGCATGGCTTCCCTGGACGCCTGTCCAAGCGTCGCTAATTTCCCCGATAGCATTGCCCCCGATGACTGATAATGTATATGGAGCAAGAGGGAATCTTATATACGGCTGGAATAAAAGAGTGATCGGCTTTGATGCGGGAGTGATCCAGCATTCTGAAAGGACGACCGGGTTCCAGATGGGTATGCTTGCAAATATTTCAGGAACGATGGAAGGTATTGCTATGCCGTTTTCCGTGTTCCCCTGCATAAATGTTTCGCGCGATTTCGCAGGCCTGCAATTGTCTTACATATGTAATTATTCCGATAATATTACTGGATTCCAGGGAATACCGATCTTCAATGTTGCAAAAAACGTGTCCGGAATTCAGATCGCTTTTATAGTCAATAACGCGCAAGACGTGTGTTTCTGGCAATCTGCGTTTCTTGCTAATATTTCCGAGAACTTATCCGGATATCAGGGGGGCTTCTCGAATACCGTGAATAATGAAATGATCGGATGGCAATCCGGACTTGCGATCAATAACGCGAAGAAAATGAGCGGTTTGCAGAACTCGTGGCTTCTTAACAGGGCAAAAGAACTTCACGGCATCCAGTTCGGCGCGATAAATTACACTGAGGAGATCAATGGAATTCAAATCGGTTTGATAAATATTAATAAGAACAGGATATTGCCGTTTATTAATTTTTAAGATCAAAAATGTCCGTAATAAAAGGTAATAATATGAAAAGATTGATTTTCACAGTGTTAACGATATTAATGGTTTCCAGCGCCATATGGCTTTTATCCGGTTGCGGATCTAATCCGACGGGAGGGGGAGGCGGAGGAAGGAGTGTTCCCAATAGTGGGTTGCCATTAGTATATGTCTCTACCACTGGAAGTGATGAAACTGGCACTGGGACGTCAGAGTTGCCTTATAAAACAATTCAAAAGGGCCTTATGAAAGTTGCTTCAGGAGGCTTGGTAAGTGTAGAGGCTGGGATATACACTGAAAATATTACATGGTGTGCCAATGCAAATGTTACCCTTAGAGGAGCATCTTATGAAACAACAAGCATCGATGGTAACTTTTCAGGAATGTGTGTGAATATCTACAACACGTCAAATGTTAAAACAGCGACTATAGAGAGTTTTACTATCATGAAAGGACATGCAGTTAATAAAGGAGGTGGAATATGCCTACATGGGAATGCGATGACATTATATCTAAATAATTGCATTATTAAGGATTGCTCAGCAGAAGGCTATCCCAATGGAGGGGGAATTGCTATTTTTGATTGGCCAACTCTTTTAGAAGCAACAAATTGCAAAATAATAAATAATAATAGTGATCTCTATTACGGAGTAGGTGGGATATTGTGCGAGGGCATTCTAAATCTATCAAAGTGTGAGGTTTCTGGCAACACAGGAGGGTTCGGTGGGGGTGTTGTATGTTTATATAATGGCAAAATATCAAATTGTTTGATAACCAATAATATCGCGGGTGGGATATCTCTTTTCGATTATTATGGGATGAGTGTCGATGTTGTTAATTGTACAATTGCATCAAATGAATCACAAGGTAGTTATACTCCAGGAAGAGGTGTTTATTCTTATTATAGTTTAAGTAAAATAATTAATTGTATAATTTGGGGTAATGTATCTCAAATTAGCGTCGCGACTGATAATTATGGTGATCCATATGGAACATTAACAGTTAATAATTGTGATGTCCAAGGTGGCTATACAGGCGTTGGCAATGTTGATGCAGATCCCTGTTTTTCATCAGGTTCCGATTTTCATTTAACAAGCAGTTCCCCTGCAATTGCAACGCAGGGTGGCACACAAGAGGGTTGCCCAGCTTGTGACTATGATGGGCATACAAGAACATATCCATATTCGATGGGAGCATATGAATATGATTAACGTTTCTTCATATTTTCGATTATATTATGAAAGGAAGTATTCTAAATGAATAAACTGATCCGATCGATCACCCCGGTTGTGCTAGTCTTGTTTGTTTCCGTCTTTGTTTGTCCATGCTGGGCAAAAGAAGGAGATATAACGGCAAAGGTTGAGATGCAAGGCGGAGTTGATCAAGGCACAATATTTGTAATGAAAGCGAGCTTATTCCGAGAAGATGCTTCGGGTATGAAGAATCCAATCTTAGAAAACAACGCCATTAGGATTGAGGTTCCTGATGGATTCAATGTTCGAAGCGAAACAATTTCAACCACCAACGAAGGACAACACATATATCAGATAGTTGCCCCAATAAATGAAAAAGAGTATCCCATCACATTAATATTCGACAATCAAAAAGAAGCCCCTTTGAGATTCGGCTATAAGATCAAAGTTGTTAATCCAGGATCATACTATATGCAATTAGCGATAGGTTTTGGAGTGGTAATATTACTGTTGATCGGCTTAAAAGTGTTTTGCGATTCTTTTATAATAAAATGAAAACAAAATTAACTTTATTATTAATGATGTTTATGCTGCTGTTTTTAAGCAAAGCATTTTTTAGTTGTTATGGCGTAGAATCAGTAATCAAACCCTCACCCAATTATTTAGTAATTTTGGTTCACGGTATAGCTGAAACCAGCGATATATTTGATGATGATGGTAGCGGTCATCTAAAACCTTATCTAGAAGATTCCCTAAGTCTTCCAGGCTATGTCTATGCTTACGATTTTAATGATAACAAAGGATCAAATGTTGTCGCCGCAGATGAACTAGGCAATCAGTTTATCCCTCGGGCATTAAATGATTTTAAAGCATGGTATGCCAGTAAAAACCACATAGCAGTTAATGATATCCCGCAAAATGTTATCCCTCAAAAAGTCGTTTTAATAGCCAAGAGTGAGGGCGGCCTAGCTTCCAGAGTGTACCTGACTTCCAATTATTATCATGATAATGTAAGAAAGCTCATCACATTGGATACCCCTCATCTAGGCTCAGATGCGGTAACTTACAAAAAGCTACTATATACACCGGAGAATGTTGCCATGACTATGGCATATGCTGGTGTTGGCTTGGGATACATAATATTGCAAATGCAGGCACATACAGCTTCCTTTGCGGATATATATTTTGATGGCGCGATATTTGCAGGGATTGTATCGCCAACAGAGCAGTTCATTTTAAAAGATTTTGTTGCAAAATGGGGCGATCCTGCCCTAGATGAGATGGACCCGGAAGGGGATTTTATTAAGCATTTGAAAGGTGCTGAAGTCCTCCCAAATAAATCGCCGATTGAATACCGATTGGTTTCTGCGCATGGCTTTCCATCTCCGGATATAGAAGGGATTAAAAGCTTTTATTTGCTTAAAGGAATTCCTCTAATTAATGCCATTGCAACCCCTTTTGACAGCAGATATTGGGATCTTCCTACCACACAAGCTAAGGTTGAAAGTGTGGCAGCAGCAGTTGCAATTTCCGGAGGCACCTTTACAAAAGATGGGAGCATTGTTGTAGATATTGATAGCGCGTATGGACATGGAGTGTCGTTGTTTAGTCAAAATACAAAAAGATATGACTATCTCTTTTATAATGAACCGGTCGAAGAATTTCTGAATGTCCAAATAAACAATGAGTACAATGATATTCATGCAGTCCAAGCCCTATCTGGCTTCAATCCAGCCTTAAATTGTCTGGATCTTATTCCTATCGCTGATATGGGGAGTGTAATAGCTACTAATCTTGGCACAGCAATTGATATTGGGACTATTAAGATTGGTGGCGAAAAGGAAGATAGTCTTATATATAATGCTTTTGCACATCATCATCTTGTTGAAAAGGTTTACTCCGAAGGCTCCCCCAACATCATAGATCAATGTTTGTTCGACACCCCCATGGCCACCGTCACTCATCTTGACACCGATGTCTCGACTGAAGAATACAATATCAGCCAGAAGATCGTTCATACTGGCACAATTCAGCCTGTCGAGATCCTAAATACTTCCGAAGCCAGCGATACCCCGCCTTATGCAGCCGATCGTTCTGTTTCCCTCATCTTCAATGAAGGAACAACTAATGAAGTAGAGAAATATACATCATCCATGCTTGTGAAGGCCCCCGTCACTCAAATATCAGGAGTAATCCATGACTTTAAACCCTTGATGCTTCAAAGCTTCCAGATAAGTGAAAACTTTGCGGCATGGCAGGAATTTCATCCGAACACCTGCTCGACGCATACAGATCCTCAGGGGTTTAAATATATCGATGTTGACGCGAATAAATTTCATCTTCATATGGACGAATGGGGAAAATACACGATATCGGGTCTTAACTTTGCCGAGGGACAGAATCTGATCGGATTCAAGCTGACAAACAGGGCCAAATACAGCTCGAATCAGGTTTTGAAGGTGATACAAAATACCATCCCCATGCAAGCCTCTAAATATCAGCCTGAATCGAATTTTATGACCAATAATGTCTATCAGCCCATAAGTGTTGAATTCAATAAATCCACTTACTACGAAGACGAAGCGGGGAAAATTCAGATCGTCTCATTCGAAGTGGATGGAACGCCAATGCTCAGCAACGCCAATATAACTTCCGAGATCGACGGAGCCTACCATCCCTATGCAAGAGTGAATTATACGCCCAAAACGCCGTTGTCCGACGGCGAACACGCGATCGTCGTCAGCGCAAAGTCGGACGTCGGCGTATCTCAAGCCATCTGGGCATTCTTTGTCGATACCCAGCCGCCGACTATATCGATCGAGGCATTGTCTCCTTTCTCGCCGCGCGCTCCCGGGACCGGCGAGGCGAACAACATATCGATCCGATACACCACAACAGACAACCTCTCGACATTTCTCAGAAGCATTACAGCCAGACTCTACGACTCGAATAATAACTTTATTACTGAATTAGCTACATTTGATACACAAGCTGTTGGCGAAAACTTTATTCCTGTAAACAGTACACAGTTAACTGTAAACGGTTCTTTGATCCCTGACGGTAATTATTCGATCAAAATAAAAGCGTATGATCAGGCCGGCAATGTCACCACCGAATCTGTTGCTTTAGTAATCGACTCGACCCCGCCATCAATAATCCAGGCTGATGTCAACCCGAAACCTATGACCTCTAATTCAGATTCTCTAAACTTTAGCTCCCAGCTTTCGGAAAATTCGATAGTCACGATAAAGATGATAAATAAAGCGACAAATGTAGCTTCTGCTTATATAACACAGGCGCAAAGAGCGGGAAGTGAAGAGAGTGCAACAGCTTCCTATTCCTGGAGCTACAATAATCAATTCGGCTCCAACGGCCCCGACGACGGAATATACAGGCTGGAGATCACCGCCCAGGACCAGGCCGGCAACGTTTCCGATCCGTATGTTATCGATAATGTTAAGATCGACCGAACTCCGCCGTTCATATTCTCGAACGCATGCCTGCCTTATGTGCTTGCAAATGTCGGCAACGATCCATACACAACAACTCTCAGTTATCAGGTATCGGAATCAAATGACAAACCTGAGAACCAGGATGAGAGCTGTAATGTAACCGTCAGTTTATTTAATGAGAACTCAGGCGAGCTGATCAAGACATGGGACAATGCGCCGGCGAATATCGGCGAAGTGAACTCGATAAACTGGAATGGGGATTCGACCCAGTACGGCAACGGGTCTTATAAATTCGCGATAACCGCTACGGATGCATCCGGCAATTCTTCTACCGCGTATTCTTCCTGCGTCAAGAACGGCATCGCTCCTGTAATTTCATTTCCGGCAAATAACGGAACCGTATCCGGAACTATCGCTATTCGCGGCACCGCAGTAGACCCCGACTGGACGAACAACCTGCCGTTCAAAGATTACAAAATATACTATGCTAATGGAAATGTGCAGTGGACAGGGGGCAGTGGGCAGGATCCGGATCCGTCTGTGTGGAGATCCGACGTTATCGAAGTCCCGGATGTTGACCGCGATCCGGCATCCGGTATCAGGAATCTATCAATAAGGCCTTTGCAGAATGATTCCACACTCGCTTATCTCTACTCTAATGGGCTTGACAATGGAACTTACACTTTACTGCTTATCGCGGAAGAGGACGGAGGCACAACGTCGGCCTGCACAAGGGTCATCCGGGTCAGCAACGATCCTATGATAACGTCAACGAATGTTCCTGTGGTGAAACTTGACCCGCTTCCCCAAAAAGTCCATTTCACGTCTGACGGAAAAGTTACTCTTCCGATCTCGTTCATGAATGGGATCAAGGAATCGAACGTCAATATTGAAATAGCACAATTACACAATTCCACAATGACCAATGAAGGTATTGTATTTTATAAATTCCAGCCGGACATCATCGGCAATCAGTACACAGGCAAACCGCAATATATACCCGGTAAAGATCTAGGCTATTACCTCTGGACCGACGAGACCGGATGGCACATCCGCTGGTCATCGGACGGGACAAACCACCATTTCACGGGCAGTTTGATGGGGTCAGGAATTACGGATATCCAAACCTTCAATTGGACTCCGTCAGGACAGGTACAGGGCTTTGTTAACTGGGATACGAATATGTCAAATGGCGAATCCGGCATTGACTTTACCGCGAACAGCGGCGGAATGATCATAATTACTCCGAAGATCGACGAAGATCCAAATGTACCCACTTTTAATGCTTCAAACATATATTTAGGCATGACAAAAGCGACACAGGCATATTTACCCATCATGATAAACACTTCAATGGAAGGTGTCGCGCCGGCAGTTGTCAATTGGGACGGGAAGCTTGATACCGGAGGATATGTTGATTCCGGCGTATATACCGTCCGAGTGCGTTCCGAAGGCGCGGACGGGGTCGGGCTTGCAACGGACGAAGCTCAGGTAGAGGTTGAAACGGACTACGATGTGTCAAACGTTGAGACTGTCAATAACAGCTTCTCGCCGGTAGGCGCTCCCGATAGAGTGTCGATCTATTACAATGTTTCAAAAGATTCATATATCACGGCCTATGTCTATCAGGACGGCAGCGGTACGCCTGCCGCAACCATAACCAGCGAGGCCTTCGTATCAGGAAATATGAACCCGAACCATAAGCATGTTATTAACTGGCGCGGCAATTATCCGAACTCTGATTCCACCCAGTTCTTCAGCGGCGGCGGGTTCAATATAAAGATCATCGCGACTGCGGCTGACGGCTCCGGCAGTAAAGAGATCAATATCGACGGCATAAGTATTGCAGGAACAAGGACCGACTCAAGCCTTGCAAGCCTCGATCCGATAGGGGATGAGGTTATGTTCAACGGCGTTCCTTCCAGGATAGCGAACGGCTCATCGGATTATTTCTTTGAAGCCCGCGGAACGGGGCGCCTGTATCCACCAAAGGAATTCAGCTTCAACATCGCTCCCTACGGAAGACAAACTGTCACTACTTATCCTTATGTTCCCTTCGCAGCGTTGATCCATAGGGGATATAAGCAGGTGGATGTAAAAATGCGCGGGGAGCTGAGCGGTGCAATAAGGGAGCATTTTACAGAGGGATCAGCTGGCGCAAGCGAACAGATACATACAGAAGGGTTTCGTGTCGGGCTTGATGAGATGGCGTGGGGTTTCAGGAGCGATAAAGAAGAAATGAACGCGGCCGCACAAAGAGGCCCTTATGCAATTTATTTGCGCGGCAAAAGTGTGAATAGCATATATGCGGGCAGGAATGCCGGCGCAACGACAAAATTCTACGGCAGCCCGTATCTTTCTTTGACTTTTAATACAGGTAGGGGGGATCCCGGTTATTTCCTGGATAATATTGACAATATCCCGGTTATGGAACAATTTGATATAAACATTCCTCCGACCGTGGAAAGCCAGGGAGACGCAAAAGAAAATGATTATATAAAAGGAATATTGGAAAATATGATGAGTAAAATGACCCTGGACTACCCGAGCACAAAAGGGATGTTCAAGGTCGAGATAAATTATGACGATTTCAAGATAAATAAACATACAGATGCCGCGTCATCCAGTGGATTCATTTTTTCTCCCCGCAGGAGGGTAGCTACTATCCAGCCGCCAATCGGGAATAACGGATCGGATTTCTGGTGCCGCGCCAGGGTCATGCTTGAGGCGCCCGTCCAGTATTCGCGATTGACCAACAGGTTTATTCCCTTTTTTGGCTTTGTAAATAGGAATGTGTCAACTTCAGAATCTTTGGCGGGAGCTAATTACAATATAGACCAACTAGGTTTCCCTGGAGATGAGTTCTTCAATAAATCGAATGCAAAGCCGTATAATGAGTACGACGAAATGCTTGCTTCCGCTGCGGCAAGGCAGAACATGTCTAAAGCAGATCTGATTAAAGCTTTGAGCGATTTGAGCATCCAAAAGAATTATATCGGAACGTTAACAGCTCCAACATGCACAGCCAGCTTTGAGTATTATCTCACTGACCCGATTTCCGGCGAGTTCGGGGATATATTGCCGGGAACAGAGATCATCCCGATAACCGTCCCGGACGGTGAACAGCCGATACTTATTTCCGAAAAAACACCCAACAAGTATTATACCGGCGGTGGAACGATCGAAATTCAAGGCCTACAGGTGGGCGCCAAAACCGATTATACAAGCGCTTACGATAATACCAATCATCTGCCATTTTTCTCCTTCAATTTCCCTGCCTCTGAAGCGGAGATACAGCAGTTCCAGAGCAATAATGACGCGCTTCTCGATAAGTTCAAAAGATCGCCTTCGCTTTGGACGGGAATAAGCGCATCTTCTCCGCATGAGCTTGATATAACCTCGGTCACACGGTCGATCGAAGCTGTGACAAAACTTGGTCAGTCCATCAAATACGGCAGCAACGGATATTATTATAAATCGGATACGCTTGGCAGTCTCTGGGGATGGAATTCGAACAATTATCCCAATGCGACAGATATCCGATATTCGATCGATGATATTTCGGACCAATCCATATCGCTTGATACCGACCAAACGGGAACCGGCGAGTTTTCAACAAACTCCTGCTTGATCGGGTCTATTCAGGGCGCGAGCGGTCAGATGTGGGCCACCGCCGATGACCCTATGCTTTCGGCTTTCGGCGGATGCATTGCCAGCCGTGAAATATTCAACAGGGACGGTTTCAGCGGATATTCGCAATTTATAAATATATCCGATCCGTACATTAAAAATGTAGTTAATTTGCAGAATATGAACTCGCCGGACATGACTAAATATACTTTCTGGAAATATGACCCTGCTATATCTTCTATTGACGCTTTTAACCCCGTTGACAACCAATACCTGACCTATGACAATTGGAGCATAGATCTTAAAGACCTGAGCGGGGGCGAAAACACGGATCTTGCCGCCGTAACGCCTGAAATGGACAGCAGCGACCATTTAAAAGATCAATTCAAGGTCAAGCTGAGGCTGGATTCGGCAGAGAAGAAATATATCGACATAACAGGATACGCTTCCGGAGAATACTATCTCATGTATTTCGACGGCAACTCATGGAACCAAATAGGACATTCCCTGAAAGGCGCCAATGGAATGCTTGGATGGTGGAATGTATCCAGGCTCAACGGGAAATACACGGTCGTCCTCAAGCTTGCAGGAAGCGACATTATCTCTTCTCAGGATGTTTTGATCGGGAGCATCGTGAAGAATGATCATGTCACGACCGTTTCAAGCCCTTATAAGAGGGCAGAGGTCACCTTCAAACCCGGCGCTTTTGATAAGGACCAACTTGTGACCGTTACTCCGGTCAAAATGGACGAAATAGATATCTCGAACAGGCCACTGATCCCGACCGTTGGCCCGATAGTGGAAGTCAAACCTTCGCCCTACTATTTCAGCTGCGGTTCAACTGAATCAGAGGACTATCGTCCAACTTTAGTGTTCAAATATACTAAAGAGGATCTGTTAGAAATGTACCCGGACCTTAAAGAGGTGAACGGCACTTTGGAAGTGGCAAGCCTGGGACTCAATATACATCAGATCACTCAGAACGGCGATCTACAGGTCATTTCGGATAATAAGCAGAGCTATAACGACGGCATCTACGCGTTCGAAGGACCGCTCGACCATTTCTCAGAATACGCTCTGATAAGGGGGAAATACAACCTTATAGCCCCGATAATCCAAACCGACAGGTATAACGTGAACTTTTCGCCGATAACGGTTTACGGCACGGCGCCGGCTGATTCGGTTCTGAACGTTTATGTGAGCCCGTCAAAAGAAGTTGATATTTCATCTCTTGGATCAATCGCCTCGCTTGACCTTCCCAAAAATGATTCAGGAATAGCGGAATTCAGATTTGACAGAATTCCGCTTGCCGCCGAAGGCGATAATTACATCTTCGTCACTTCAACACAAGGAGGAGCAAGAACATTATCGGATATCAGGGTCAATTATGACTTAACACCCCCAACCGTGGAAGTAGCAGCGGATATTCCCGCGTACTCACCGAACGGGGACGGCAAATTCGACATTGTCACCTACAAGGTCAAGTCGAATGAAGACGGAAAATTGTATTTCACTTTGCAGGGGACAAATGGGGACACGATAATCAATAATGAACTATCATGCGAAGCTGATGAAGAAATAAAGATATACTGGGATGGAAGCCAGCTGTATATGTACCTGGGAGCCGATAAGGTCATTCTGGGAGAAGCGCCTGTCCGGGAAGACGGCGAATATGCATATATTGTCTTCGCGATAGATGAATCAGGCAACATATCAAATAATATCGTTGGGAAAACGATAGTCGATCGTGTCGCGCCGAAGATATCCGGACTGACCGCCAGCCCGAATCCTTTTTCGCCGAATGATGATCAAGTTAACGATACGACCACGATCTCGTTCGAGGTCAATGAACCCAGTTACGCTACCGTCAAGATCTTCCGCGGCGGCGAACTTTTCAGGTCTTATGGGTTTTCTATTCCCGATGCTCTAAGCTCTATTCCCTGCTTTACCTGGGACGGCAGCGGAGACCATAACGAACTGATCGGCGGAAGTTATACGTATTATGTGGAAGCCGAGGACTCCGTCGGGAACATGTCGACTTCTGAAACAGGAACGATATTTGTTGATAGGGAGCCTTATCTGGTCCAGTACGCTTACTGCGATCCTTATTACTTTGCTCCGAAGAACCCTAAAAACAATATGACGAACGTCAAGTATTCTCTTTCAAGGGATGATGTCAAAGTGACCGTCGAGATATTTAACGGAACGGGCAAAGTGATCGCAACTCCGCTTGACGAACAGGTGGAAAACTCGGGGGAGCATCAGGTTTCATGGAACGGCGAAGGAGCGATCGATGGGACATACGGTTTCAGAGTGAAGGCGTTGAGCGTGGACGGTTCGGCTTCATGTGAGGTTACGGGAAATCTTGTGATCGATAATGAACCTCCAACAGTGATCATCAAAAGTTGCAATGTGGGAGATACAAGCTGTGAAGTGGTTTATTCGATACCTGAAGATGCGAAGGTAACGGTGAATGTTGTTGATCAGAACGGGACGGCAGTTGAAACCATTGTGACCGGTGAAACGCAGACAGCGGGACAATACGAGCCCGTCTGGAATTTCGATTCGGGGAATACGGAACCCGGTGCGCAGTATTCATTCAAGATCTCAGCTGAGGATAAAGCGTTAAATACCGACGAAAAACAAAGCGCAACATTCAGTTTGCCCGGCCCGCTGGAAATATCCGGTGTTTCCTCGGCTCCCGCGATATTCAATCCGAACAGCGAAATAATAAACAAATATACGACAATAAAATACCGGCTGTCTTCAAAAGCCGATCAATCCCAGGTAACCATTAAAGTACTGACGGATGCCGGAGCTACTGTGAAGCGTTTGACGGACGGCGAATATCAGACGCCGGGATCATATTCGATCTTCTGGTACGGCGATGACCTGACGGGCAAAACCGTTACTGCGGGAAATTATACAATTGATATTTCAGCGGTCGATCCCCTTGGCAATAAAGCGAGTGTGCAGGTCCCTGTTATTGTGGCTGCAAATTCGTCATGCGTCCTTTCCGTGACCCCGGAAGTCTTCTCTCCGAACGGCGATGGCGTCGCTGATACAGCGACTTTCACTTACTCTGTCGATTACTACTGGCAGTTGACGGGCGAGGCATATATTCAACTCGACGTCCTGGATGGCAGCGGAAATTCGATTTATACGTATTCAGACCATCATACTCAGGGCACGTACTCGCATATATGGAACGGGCAGGGGGCTTATGATGGGCAGTTCAATGCGGTCATAAAAATGACCGATCCCGCGGGCTCGGTGATCTATTCAAATATTGTGCCTATAAAAGCTGATATGAAAGCCGGCTCGGCACTACCAGAAACAGGCTTCATTTATAATAACGGGTTCACTCCGAATGGAGACGGACAGAGTGACACATGCGCATTCATCTATTCCATTGACGAGCCAAGTTATGTCACGGTAAAAGTCCATACGTTCAGCGCGACAGCATCTTATGACGCAACAAACCTTGTGAAAACCCTTGTTGATAATGTCCTGACGCCGGCCGGGACACAGGAAGTCATATGGGACGGCTCAACGGACGGGCCGGGAGATACCGACGGGAACGGTTTCGTGAATAAAGGCGAATATGTTTTCGCCCTTGAAACTACGGACCAATTCGGCAACATATCGCCAAAGCAAGGCGCCACGGTCTGGGTTCAGGATGTTCCTTTGAACATAAACGCTCCGTCTTTGATCGAGAACCCCACTCCGAAAGTTTTAGGATCAAATGGAAGCAACATCAATTTCGCTTTTACGCTTTCTCAAAGCCTTGAAGGAGAAGCACAGGAACCGGAAAAATTTACGATATCCGGAATGAAGATAAAGGCGGCGGGTATATATGATGTGGGGCGGGTCACAGTTAAAGTCTATGATCATGCCGGTAACCTTGCGGCTACTCTTGCGAATAAGCAGGTTTACGATAATAACGGGACAAAAACGGTTTCATGGGATGGCTCCGGCGCGTCGGAGGACAAATATACGATAATAGCTTCGGCGGAAGACTTGACGGGAGTCCCCGCGGCCCAGAGTATCAGCGGTGTAACTTATCTCGATAAAACCCCTCCGGTAATTTCGGGCGTTTCCATCAGCAGAAGTTGTTTCAGCCCGGGCATCAATGATGTATCAATTAACTATTCCGTTTCCGATAATCTCTCGGCGCTCACGACCGATGTTGCCAACAAAGTCAAAGCCACGATCAAGGTCTATAATAATGATGTTCTGACTAAAACCATTACAGACGGCGTTACAAAAGATTCAGGTTCGGTTTCCGCCGATCTCTGGGACGGGACTAGGAACATCGGGGGATATGTAGGCACGGGCAATTCCGCAAGTAATGAACCGGACGGGGAATACACTATAAAGATTTCAGCGGTCGATGTGGCGGGCAATACCGCGGAAGTTTCGCAGGCGGTTTATGTCGATACTATCGATCCTGATATAACGAATATTTCAATTTCTCCGAGTCCGTTCAGCCCCGGAGGAGCCAAGCCAAACTCAAACATAACTGCGAGTATAACCGATGAAAGCTCAGTGACATGGGAAGTGAAGATAGAGACTGGAGCAAATCCTGTAATTTCCTTCGGCTCCGGAACATCGGTCAGCTGCACCTGGAACGGGATGAACGGTATAGTAAGCTATGAGGGGGACGGAATTTATAATTGCGTCATAAGTGCTTTTGATGCGGCGGGGAATGTCTATCAGACCACCAGAGTTATTACGACCGACACCGTTGCTCCTGTTATAACCGCTTCAGCAAGCCCGGAATTCTTAAGCGGCAACATGGGACAGATAACAACGCTTGAGATGAGCATAAGTGACATGAATGACCATATATATTGGAATGTGATTATTGCCGGGAGCACCGAGTCCGGAAGTGTTGAAGGAAATACAGTAAATGAGGTTTTCATCTGGGAGCCTCCGCATACATCTTCGGGTGACGGAAGCTATAATTTTGTTATAACAGCTACTGACGATGCCGGGAATACTCGGACAACTATTGAGACAGTATCAATAGATAATACTCCTCCCGTCATATCGATCGAATCGCCAGCCGGTCAAACATGGCTAAAAGGATCGGTGTCTATTGATGGATCCGTTCAGGATCCTCATCCCGGAACATGGACACTTTATTATGCAGGCGGGATTATCGGATCCGGCACAGGGAACATATCAGATCAGCTGCTTGGCTCCCTTTATGTCGGCACTCATGATGGAGATATTGTCGTCTCTCTTGTCGCTACTGACGCGGCTGGCAATCCTGCCACTCCTGTTTCAAGAGAATTGTATATCGATAACACTCCTCCGGTGTTCACATATATTACAAGTGAAGTCGGCACATCAATGCAAAATTATTTTAATCCATATATTGATCAAAGTGAGATCGAGATAATAGCTAATGTTTTTGATAATTCATACGATCCATCCATATATCCTCATCCAGGCTCCCTGTCTCCATTATCGGTTTCTGCCGAAGTTTGGCTTGGCGAAACGTTTATCAAGGGACTGGGCAGCCAGCTATATTATTCAACTACAGAAACACATGGGTTTAATTGGGATGGCTTGAATGCATCAGGTGATTATGTGAACGAGGGTGTTTATACCGTCAAACTGCATGCTATTGACGGCCTTGGGAATATTTCCACTTCGGAATATCAGATTAATCTTGCCGATGACCAGCAATTAACCACAGGAAAAGGCAGCTTATTTTCGCATGATCCGAATTTAACTTTATCAGGCACTATTTTGAAGGTGAAGCTCATTAGTGGAGAGAGTTGGGGCAAAAGCACAATTTCTTTACCTAATTGGGTGGGTGATCCCAGCTATAGTGGTGTGGGCGCATGTATTGATTTTACCGCGCAAAGAGACCAAAATGCTCTTTTTACTGGAGAGGCTTCTCCTACTGGGGGAAGTTATTTATATGAAATATTAGGCGCGAACGGCAGTTATCTTTGGAGAAGTTATACATCCGGTAGTGGTTCTAAGACAGCGGATGTTAATCAGGGAATTCGATATCGGGCTTTCTTCTATACTTGGGCGGGAGGAGGACTCATACACGCAACAATAGATCAACCAATGTATAATATCATTCAGACCAAATCATTGGCTATATCATCTGATATCTGGCATGATCTTTGTTCCTCTGAAGTAAAAGAAGCGGATCCTTCTGCATCAAATTCTTCTGGGTCTATTCAGCATTATGTTTGGCCATCGACATTTATGGGATATATATATTATCAACCCAGTTGGTCTGAGGGATGGTCAAATTTATATAATTTCGGTAACAAAGAAATTGTGTATAGTAAAAAAATAAATGGTAATTGGAAGTCCACTGGTAATTGGGATAATGAGTTCTGGCCCAGATGTGATTTTCCGATAGAAACAAGGATAACAACTGCAGCCGGCGACTCCATAAACCCATCAGTTGCCTGTGATTCAACCGGTTATAAAGTCTATGTTGTCTGGGAAGATTATCGCAACGGAAAAGCGGAGATATATTACAAGCAATCTGTAACTTCCGGCGAAACTTGGCCTTCTAATGATACCCAGCTAATTTCTTCTTCAGATGCCTGTATGCTGCCGTCAATTGCTGTCGATCAAGGGAATGCATACATTTATGTCGCATTCATAAAACAAGTTAACAGCCATAACGAATTGTGGGTAAAAAAAGGGACGATCAGTGGAAGTAATGTTACATGGAATAACAATCCTGTCCGCATAACCAGGTATGAGTTTTCAAGCTGTGAAGCTTCCAAGCCATCGATCGTCTGCGACACGTCCGGCAATGCCTATGTCGCATGGGAAGACACAAGGACAGGAACCTCCGAAATATTCTCCCAGAAAGTACCTTCCAACTTCGCGCCATTCTCCGGCTCAGGCATGACAACAATGTCCATGCCGAATGATAAGCCTGTCATTCAAACGCAAATGGTCATTCAATCCGTATCAAGCACCCCGGAGCTTATATCTCCGATCGGCGGAGCAACAGATAACACACTTCGACCAACATTCAAATGGTATGGGGTACAAAATGTTACAGATTATCGAATAGAATGCGCAACATCATCGGACGAATCATCGCTTGCCACTTCGATGGATTATTTCACGGCAACGATCTCCGATGTATCAGGCGCCAAACCCATATGCGAATTTACCCAGAACGAACACCTCATGGGCCTTGATGAAAGCGCCCCAAACCATCCTTTCTGGTACTGGAGAGTACAGACGATCACCTCGGAAGCGTCAACGTCAGAAGTCGGCTCTTTCAGAATTGAACTGCCAGCAAGCTTGTCAGGCGTTACTAACTGGCCAAATCCGTTCGATCCCAACAAGGAAAGAACAAAGATCCGTTATAGGCTTGGCCGAGAACCCAATTCGGTCACGATCAGAATATATGACATCACCGGAGCATTAGTTAAAGAGTTTGACGGAACAACGAATCCCGAAGGGGCCAGCATTTGGAACAAATATAACGATGTCGAGTGGGATGGAAGGAACGGCAGGGGAGACATGGTGCTAAATGGAGTGTATCCGTTCGAGATAACCGTCAATTACGGTGATAAGTCAGTCAGCGGGCGGGGAAAGATGGTGGTGTTAAAATGAACAGTGGACAGTTAACAGTGGGAAGTGAAAGTACTGTATCAAAAGAGTTTGAGTTCGACTTTGAAAGATTGAATGTTTATAGAACATCAATATTGAATTTTCGAAGTATTTTAGCTCTCACTAAATCCTTGCCGAGAGATCTGCAGTTTTCATTGGCGGATCAATTGAGAAGAGCGGCTCTCTCCATATCAAATAACATAGCTGAGGGAAGCGGAAAAGAATCGAAAAAAGAAAAAGCGTATTTTTATTCCACGGCTCTTCATTCTGCCAGAGAATGCGTCCCTATGTTAACGATTCTTTTCGAGGAACGAATCATCAATCAAAATGATTATGCCCAATTTCGTCGAATTATAGTAGAGATTACAAGCATGTTAAGAGGATTGATTGGATCAGTGAGGCAATATAAATGAAAAAAGCATTAATTTGTGTCTTATTCCTGTTCACTTTAAACTGTACACTTTTAACTTGTTCCTATGGGATTACTGGTCAAGCCGGTCTCGATATCGCTGTTCTCGAAGCCGGTGTTGGAGCCAGGGCTTTGGGTATGGGAAGCGCGTTTACTGCAGTAGCGGACAACGCCGACGCGCCATTCTGGAACCCCGCGGGTCTTTCTCAAATAAAGAACAATGAGATAACGGCGATGCAAACAAAGTTGTCCACCGATGCAGACCATTATTATGTGAGCTATGTCACGCCGCTGTTTGGCGGGGGTTTGGGTATAAGCTGGATACAGGTGGGAATGAGCTCGATAACCCAGACCGGTAGCTCCACAGGCGAATATAACGAGGTTGAGAATCTTGGCATATTCAGTTACTTTTCTAATGCCTATCTTCTCGCTTATGGAAGGAACATTACCGATAACTTGAGCTTCGGCATCACCGCCAAATATCTTACATCCGACATGCCGGGATTGGTATCGGTCGAAGGAGCCAGCGCTTATGGATATTCAATCACGCCAGGACTGCTCTACAAACCGACAAAAGACCTTTCCATCGGCCTTAAGATCGATGAACTGATCAATTATCAGAAGTGGGGGACGGATACGGAAGAGATTGTTCCGTCAAAATACAGGCTCGGGATAGCATTCGGCACACGGGTTCCCATAATCGGCAACCCGCTGCTATTATCAGGCGATATCAGCCAGATAAATAAAGCTGGATATGTTCCAGAAGGAAGCGCGGGTGCCGAAGTTAAATTCGGTCAGATAGCTTTTCGGGTCGGATATAGCGACCAGGCAATGAGCGGAGGAGCAGGGTTTGAAGCGGAGCATATCGCCATCGATTATGCTTATGTCACACAGACAAGTTTGACGAAAGATAACGTGCATAGGGTCAGTTTGACCGGGAAATGGTAAGGGAGCTATCAACGGATTAAAAAACGGACCAACGGATGAAACTGTCAACGGATGTGGCCACGGAGCAACGGATAAATGAATTAAGGGAAGAGGAAATGGATAAGTTAGTTAAAACAAAATATGACGAGATCACTTATAAGATAATCGGGGCAGCAATGGCTGTGCATGGCAGATTAGGCTCTGGACTGAAAGAAATACACTATCAGAAAGCTATGACAGAAGCCCTATTGTCGCTCAATGTGAATTTTGATGAGCAAAAACAGATAGGGGTTTATTTTGAAAAAACTCTGGTGGGCCTGTTATTCCTTGATATATTCGTCGAGAATTCAATCGTAGTGGAACTTAAAGCATTATCTCAGCAATTAACAAAGAATGAACTTGCGCAGGTTATTACATACTTAAAAGCCAGCGGCAGCGAGATCGGCCTATTGATCAATTTTGGAAGAAAATACCTGGAATACAGAAGGGTTTTCCCGCCAAAGAAAATGACGGAATTCGATCAAAATGATTGGCGTTTCGCAGTGAGGTTCAAGAACCCGGGATTCAGAGGGAATATGCTCAATAAAGATCAACAAGTGACATGTGTATTGCATTAGTTCTTTTATCCGTGGATCCGTGTGATATCCGTTGACAGGAATTTAGGGAGGCAATATGAAAAAAATATTCTTGGTTATATTTGCAATTATATTTTCCAGCTCGATCGCATTTTCCATGGGAACCATGCCGCCGACAAGTGAGACAGCAGTTGCTCCTTCCGTTGCGTTCGTGAGATCGATAGGCAGCGCCGGTTCAGGCAACGGCCAATTCCTTTATCCTCGTGATGTTTGTGTCGGAGCATACGGGGACCTCTCAACCGGCCTTGGTAATATCTTTGTCGCGGATACGGGAAATAACAGGATCCAGGTTTTTGACAGCGGCGGGGATTTTTTGTTCCAGTTCGGGAGCTTTGGAAGCGACACAGGAAAGTTCAATTCGCCGTCAAATGTAGTGGTCGATTTCAATTTCAGTATCTATGTTATGGACAGGGAGAACAGCAGGGTGCAGAAATTCGACATTAGAGGCAATTATTTATCCGAATTCGGATCTTTTGGGTCGGACTCCGGGCAATTCAGCGATCCTTGCGGATTAGCTGTTGATTCCTGGGGGAGGATATTTGTTGCTGACACGGGGAACAATAGGATACAAGAATTTGATACAACGACTTCTTTTCTCGCTTCAATAGGGTCATTCGGTTGGGGTGATGGTTTCTTTGACACGCCTCGCGATGTCGCAATAGACAAAGACAAGAATATCTATGTTGCGGATACGAAGAACGACAGGGTCCAGAAACTTGATGAATTCGGGAAACTTATCCTCTCGTTCGGAAAATCCGGCAGCGCTGACGGCGAGTTCCACAGTCCCTCAGGGATCGCGGTCGATGATAAATTCATCTATGTGAGCGACAGCGGGAATAACAGAGTTCAGGTCTTTAACAGGAGCGGAGTTTTTCTCGCGAAATTCGGATCGACAGGATCTAAGAACGGCGAGTTCAACGATCCGACCGGCATATCGGTCGGCAAACCCGGACAGCTTTTTATTGCTGACACCAATAACCATCGCGTGCAGGAATTCAGGATAAGTTTCTAACCGACATTAGAACTTGCCCCTATTTGCCGGGACGGTTCTGAATCTGCAATTCGGATCTAAGGGAATATACGATATGGGTGTAACTAAAACAGGATTTAATGCGAAATACAATGCAGTGCCGGGGCTATTTCCCTCGGGATATTTTCTTTTGGCCGCGATCATTTTGATCTTTCTTTTCAGTTCTTTCGCATTTGCTGTTTCAAAACCCGGTTCCGAGTTCCGCCATTATAAGGGCGCAAGCACGGAGGCATACGATATCCTTCTTAACCCCTATCCGATACCTATCGGCAAGGATGTCGGGATCAGGGTTTTTATCCCGCGCGATCCGCAAAAAGTCGTTTTCGTTCTTGATATGAACACCAAATACACGCTCGGCAAGGCCGGGAACTACTGGAGAGGCGTCATAAGATCGCCGGATAACTACGCGGAGGGGTGGAATCTTTCTTTTGTTTACATCAAATACAAGAGGTCTGATATCGACCGCGCGGCAGCGCAAAAGCTGCTGTCGTTCTTTAAAAAACTTTTCGCCGGCGTCAGGCTGACCCAATACAGCGATCACATAATGTTCGAAGGCAAGATCTGGATAAAAGCTTACAGGATTCCTGAGGGCCGATTGATAAGCGTTAAGCCCAAACTTATGACTTCCTTTGAAGCGGTTTCAACACCGGAAGCTATGCTCTTTAATGTTACGCCTTCTGTTGAAATGGTTCCGATCATTACAGGCAAAACTTCCATTGAAGCGATTTCAACGCCTGAAGCTATGCCCTTAAAAATTATCACCTCCTATGAAGCGGTTCCAACACTTGAAGCAGCGCCCTTAAAAGTTCCGCCTTCCACTGGATCGCTTTTAACGCCTGAAGCCGCGGCGACATCAGAGACAGCATCGACCGGAGAAGCGTTCTCATTTAAGATAAAAGGGACGAAATCTGTCAATTTTGTGAGCAGGTCGATCGAAGGCAGCAAGGAAGGTTTTGTTCCCGGGCTGACCAGAGATGAAGAGCTCAGGATAAATGTTTCCGGCGCCGGCAAGGATGGAACGGAAGTGGAGGCCAGTTTCATTTCAACTTCCACATCGGGCACGACAGCCCTTACTCAGAACGATGACAAAATATCGATCCTAGTTAAAAGAGCCAGCACAGAAGCTTACCTTGGGGATTTCATAGGTGATTTTAATGATACCGAGTTCGCTCGGCTTAATAAGAGCCTGTCCGGCGTCAAGATCTCCGGCAACTATGATAAATGGGGTTTCAAGGCGCTCTATGCGACTCCCCGCGGTGACGCGAAGTATTACAGGGCCTACGGAAACGGAACTCAGGGCCCTTACTCGCTTGGTGCTTCGCCGGTCGTCGTGGACAGCGATAAGGTTTACCTTGACGGGGCGCTCCAGAGACGCGGCAGCGATTATACTATCGATTATCAGGCGGGCACGATCACATTTAAAAATGGAGTGGTCATAAGCACATCGATAATAGAAGCCTATTTTGACTGGAGCGAGACCCTTTATCAGCACTCGACCGTCGGATTAAGATACAGGCAGAACATCAGCGATGACCTTAAGCTCGGCTTCACGTATATTAACGATTCGGACAGTTTGTATAAAGCTTCAGAAATAAGAGATTCGCTCTCAGCTACCATTGAGCCGACAAGCCACTATGTCGTCGGCATTGACGGGTCAACAAAACTGTTCGGCAATACATTGATCAATTCCGAGCTCGCGTATTCGAATATTGATCTTAACCTGCTTGAGCCCAACAAAAGCATGGAGATAGGCAAAGCGTTCAAGATGGACACGACTACCGCGCAGGGGCCGTTCAATCTGTTAACCAACTATAAAAGGGTAGGGGCAGGATTCAGCGCTATCGGGGACGCCGCGCCGCAGCAGGATGTGGACCAGTACGGCGGTTTGTTCGGTTTCAGGCCGAGCAATATATATTATTTGGAGACAACTTATGACTACGATAAATACATGCTTCTTGGCACGCAATACCTTACGACCGACAAAGGATTCAAATCAAAGTTCACTCCGGAGGATATCCCTTCTTTGAATTATCTTTACAGGGAGATGGAGGATTCGAACGACCCGGTAACGGGAGCGCAGATCGATCGTTTGACGACGCAGAATAATGTGGATTCAAGCTATAAATACGCGGGATTTTTAGTCTCGACGTTGCAAGGCGGGATCGAAGAGAGAAGGAACAGTGAGCCCTCGCTGGAGGTGACGACTTATAAAACCGTCAATTTTGGCACAGCCACTTACGGCCTTGATAAGATATCAGCATCCGGGAACATCGAATTAAAGGATACGCAGCTCCCCGATAAAACGAATCCTTTCACCAAAACATACAGCGCGCTTGTTTCCGCAACGCCGACCAAAGACTATTTCGGATCGCTTTCGCTCCAGATTATCGACGATTCCGTCCAGGGGACAACGAACGTGACGGACCTTAACTACAGAGCGTCTCCCACGAACAATTTCTCGACCGACGGAAAATATACGATATCTTCCGTTCAGGAAGATTTTAACGGAACGCCGGAAGCAGTTTCAAAGCAGACGGGATCTTTCCGTTTCGATTACAGGCCGGAAGATCTCATAAAGCTAAGGTATTATTACAAGCCTAATTTCACACGGGTAGAGAGCGCCAACGCTTTTAGCTTCAACGACGACGTTAACCAGGCTGAAGTTTATTATGCCCCGCTGAGGGAGCTTTCAACAGGGCTTGTTTATAAGACGGAAGACCTGATGAATATCGATAGGACCGACATGAGTTTTAAAAGGGAAGCCAACCATAAGAACACTTATGATACGACCCTGCTTGTTAATTCGGCTCCACTCAGGTTCTTATCTCTTGAACTAAGCTATCTGACCAGCGACCTGTTCCTTACTGAGCAGACAACTGCAGGCGCAACAGCTTATGACAAGGCGATCGGGAACACAAAAACGTACAACCTCAGCGCAAAGACGTCGCTTTCGGAACAATTCTCGATCGATTCGAGTTATTCTTACCAGAACCAGTTCCAGTCGAGCACCAGCACATCGGAAGATATAGATTCGCTTACCCAGACGGTAACCCTTAAAGGGGTGTGGAACATCGATCAGTACTGGTCTGTGTTCGCCAGTTATTCCTATTCGGAATCCGTGAACCGGCTTTTAACGGATAATGACCTGACGTATACGGTAGCGCCGGGACTGGGTGGAACATACAAGATAGGGGATATCCTGAGGGTCGACGCGCAATATACCAGATCCCAGTCTTTTGCAGCGTCATCCGCTCAGGTGGACACTTATTCGTTCAATACCAAATACGATCCCAACCAGTATGTTCACATAAACCTTCGCGGAACGCGGGAGATAAGCGTCGAGCCGGATTACAAATCTACAGAATTAATGGGAAGTTTGGAGATAGTGTTGTGATAAAATGCTATCAACGAATGAGGTAACGAATAAACGAATGGATGTAGTAAAAGATAAGGACTTTATTCGTTGATTCGCTGGGATTCGTTGATAGCCATAATAACAGAAAGGGGATAACTAAATGAATAAACTGTTAAAGACTCTTGCTCCGGTTATGCTGGTGTTTTTCTGTTCAGTCTGCATTGTTGGCCCGGTTTGGGGTGAGGATTTTTCTATTACTGTAAAAGCCCCTGAAAATGTTGAGGTTAATAAGAATATCGACGTTAATATTGCATTTTCCAAAGCTGAGATAGAAAATAGAAGTTTGAATTTGGATATTGTTTATTCCGATGGTTTCATCTCATCGACGAGCAACGCCATGATCACGCAAGAAAGTTACCAGCTCACATTTAAAGCCCCTACGCAAGAAAGTACAGCAACCATTAGAATCGCAGTAATGGAAAATAAGGTAATAATTTCACACAAGATCATTCAAGTTAGAGCATATAAAGCAGTTGATTTAAACCCAATTGTTGCAGTAGGGGTTGTTACGTTAGCAGTGTTTTTGGGCGGGCTATCTTTTTTGGCAAATTTGATTGCTCCGGGAATTGCGGGGATGCATTAATGTATGGCTAGGCCGAGATTTTACCTGAATATTTTTATCGCATTGCTATTGCTGGCATTTTTTTGCTCAAGCAATAATTATGCATCACTCATCGAGGGAACAAATACATATGATAATTATATATTCGTATTGGTTCATGGGATTAAGAGCGACGGGACAATTTTCTCGGACAGAAATTACGGGGGGCTCAAAGAGTATCTGGAAAATCCTGTCTCAGAAGGTGGGCTTGGTTTGGCTGGAAGAGTCTTCGCCTATACTTTTTCTAGGCTCTATGCTCTATTCCCTATGCTCTCGATAGAAAGGAAGTGTTTTGAATGAGTAAAATGTTAAAGAGTGTCGCCCTCGTAATGTTCGCTATCTTTTGTTCAGTCTGCATTGTTGGGTCAGCATGGGGAGAGGCAAGCAAGATAACTCCACCTCGAATTTCGGCCCCAGACTATGTTGACGCAGGAAAATCATTTCAAATCAAGATTACTTTCGACAAGGACACATATTCAACTGGCAAATATTCTTTTCAGATAGTCTTCCCTGAGCAATTCAACAAGGGCATGATCAACTTTCAAATTACCAATGAAGCTTATGCAATTATAGCAAATTCTCCGACACAGGAAGGGGATTTTGTCATTCAATATAGCATTCATGAGCAGGACACCACAGTCATTTGGACTGGAAGCGTAGAGATAAACATTTTAGCTTTAAATATATCGGTAAAGGAAAGCGAAAAACAATCATTACATGAAGAGCCAAGCCCGATGTCTGTTGTTGGGGGATTATTAATGGATATTATTTCAATTCCAATTAAATTTATTTTTGCATGGAAGGGAACATGATGTATATGTTTACGCTTATAGTTTCTCTAGACTCTACGCTCTAGTCCCTAGAGCTCTACTTATAACTAACTTTCGCCTTCCTGAGCAGAGCTTTAATGTAATTAACAGGAGTGGCAAAGTTCAGGTTCTGGCCTTCCTTGGAATACCCGAAGATCACCGCGATCACCTCAAGCTTTTTATCAAGGACCGGACCGCCGCTGTTGCCGGGAGACACCGGCGCGTCAGTCTGAATAACCTTCGCCCCCTTCGCGTACCTTATCTGGCTTATGATCCCCTTCGAAACCGTATTCATCAGCCCCTGAGGCGCCCCGATCGTGTATATCTCGTTGCCGATATCAATGTCATTCGAATTCCCCAGCCGCAGATACGGAGTGTCCACCGCCCGCACCTTCAGGATGGCTATGTCCTTTTCGACATCATTGGCGACCAGCTGGTCCACGGCCAGGTTTTCGTTCTGCTTGAATACCGCGATCATCCTTGCCGCGCCGTCCACAACATGATGGCTTGTAACGACATACCCGTTAGAATTCACGAAAAACCCGCTCGCAAAAGCCATGAACCTGTTGTTGCGGTCATATGTGTAAATGGTCACGACCGAATCGGACGACGACTTCAGCCTGTTCGATATGTTCCCTGAGCCGATAGAATTATACGCGATGTAAAATATGACAAGCATAAGCACCGCCGCCAGAACCCAGGTCGCTATCTTCAACCCCAGCTCCCTTATCTTTTTGTGGGGCTTCGGCTTCGGCAGGAAAGTCTGGTCCGCCCCGACCACTGCTGTTCCCGCTAAAAGGTCCCCGAACCTTCTTCCGCCTGGATTGAAGATCACCATCAGGAGTTCGATGATGACGACAAAGGGGATGAGGAGGATAACGTTCCTGATAAGCGCCTGGTACCACCTGCATTTGATCTGCGACTTTATACCGACGACCCTAAGCCCGAGAACTTTTTTCATGACGCTCTGCCCGTTGAACAAAGCATCCTTGAAAAGAACATAGAAAAATATTGCGAGCCAGACGAGCATGACGAAAAGGAAGTAGGAGCCTTCTTCGAAGGCGACCGACGGGTCCCTGCTAAGCGCGGGCAGCGTCTGGATGAGAAAATAAGCGAGGCAGAGAGGCAGGGCTATCTCAACAAGGGCCGCAAAAAGACGGCGCATGATCATGCTGATGCGTGATATTTTTTGAGCTTCCATTGCGTGGATTATACACCTTTTTTGATGTTATTTTCAGCTTGAATTTAACCGCCCTGATTGTATAATAATCGTTGATGGATGCTGTCCTGAGAAAAAATGGTTTCAAGCTTGCCGCGGCGGCTGTAGCGTCCATTTTACTGCCTTTTTATCTTTCAACCGCGGCGATGCCAGCTTCAAACTATTCGATAAAAATAACCCACACTGTCCCGCTCGGCATACCCAAAAAAGACGTCCTTAAGGTGATGGGCAAGCCGAATTCACCGGTCGACTTCGACTTTTCCTACAAGAAGAACGGCTGCGAGATACTGGTCGCCTTTAATGATAAGACCGGCTGCGTGGAGGCCGTGATCGTGATCGGCAAGAACCCGCAATATTCCGTCATGGGGATAACGGGCGGATCGTTCAAGTCCGACGTGCAGAAAGTGTTCGGGGATCCGGAGAGAAAGCTGGCCTACGAAAAAAGCGGGGTCGAGTGCTGGTATTATCCGTCAAAGAAGGTCAACTTTTGCTTTAAAGAGGACAAGGTCTCTTCTTTCAGCGTCAGCGATACCCGGTATTAAGAAAGTCCTCCCATAGATCGAATTTATTGACATGAAAAGAAATCACACGAAAATAGTATCCATAGGGCGCGTCAGGATAGGCGGCAGCAATCCCGTCGCCGTCCAATCGATGACAAAGACCCACACCTATGACATCAAAGCGACCGTAAAACAGATCCGCGAACTTCAGGATGCCGGCTGCCAGATCATAAGATGCGCGGTGCCGGAAGAAAAAGACGCCCTTGCCATCAGGCAGATAAAAAAGCACATATCGATCCCGCTGGTCGCCGATATCCACTTCAATTACAGGCTGGCGCTCATTGCGATCGAATCGGGCGCCGACAAGATACGGATAAACCCCGGGAACATCGGCGGACTCGACAGGCTCAGGTCCGTTGTGTCCGCCTGCAAAGAAAGAAAGATCCCCATCAGGATCGGCGTCAATTCGGGGTCGCTCGAAAAAGAGATACTGAAAAGATACAAGCATCCGACTGCGGAAGCGCTTGTCGCGTCGGCGCTGAAGAATATCCGGATACTTGAGGAACTGAATTTCCATGACATTGTCGTTTCGATAAAATCCACGAGCGTCCCTTCCACGATAGAAGCGTACAGGCTTCTGTCAAAAAAAGTAAGCTATCCACTGCATGTCGGGATCACCGAAGCGGGGATATCAACTCCCGGGATCATAAAGTCGTCAGTGGGCATAGGGACCCTTCTGGCCGAGGGGATAGGGGACACGATAAGAGTGTCGCTTACGGGCGACCCCGTGGCAGAGGTCTTTGCCGCGAGGGAGATACTGAAGTCGCTTGATCTGATAAAAGGCGGAGTGACCATTATCTCATGCCCAACCTGCGGAAGATGCGAGATAGATGTCGAGGAAATAGCGAAAGCGGTCGCGGAAAAAACTAGGGGGGTTAACCATGAAGTAAAGCGGGGCGCTAACTTCATGGTTAAAAAACCGATAAAAATTGCTATAATGGGGTGTGCGGTGAACGGTCCCGGAGAAGCATCCGACGCTGATGTGGGGCTCGCGGGCGGAAAAGGAACGGGGCTTATATTCAGGGCCGGCAGGATCGTGAAAAAGGTCCCGGAAAAAGAAATGGTCAGGGAACTGATGAGAGAGGTGCATAAGATAAAATGATAGACAGATATTCTCTTGAGAAGATGAAATCCATATGGAGCGAGGAGAACAAATTCAGGAAGTGGCTTGAAGTTGAGCTCGCCGCCTGCGAGGCTTGGAAGACCCTGGGCAAGATCCCCGAAACCTCTCTCAGAAGGATAAAAAAGGACGCCAAGTTCTCCATCAAGAGGATAAAAGAGATAGAGAAGACCGTCGATCACGACGTCATAGCGTTCCTGACGAACGTGGCGGAGCATGTGGGGCCGGATTCAAGGTTCATCCATATGGGGATGACCTCTTCCGACGTGGTGGACACGTCGCTTTCCCTCCTGATGAGGGAATCCGCGCAGCTCATCATTTCGGACATAAAGGACCTTATAAGGGCGCTGAAGGCGAAAGCGAAGGAGCACAGGCGCACGCTGATGATAGGGCGCACCCACGGGATACACGCGGAGCCGACCACCTTCGGCCTCAAGATGGCGCTTTATTACGAGGAGATGAAGAGGAACCTGGACAGGATGACAAGGGCGATGGAGATAGTGAGCGTTGGTAAATTCTCCGGAGCCGTCGGGACATATTCAAATATCGAGCCGAAAGTGGAAGAGATAGCCTGCAAAAAGCTCGGGATAAAGAGGGTGGAAGTCGCCACGCAGGTCATCCAGAGGGACAGGCACGCAGAATATCTTACGACCATCGCTATAGTCGCCGCGACCCTGGAAAAGATCGCGACGGAGATAAGGAACCTGCAGAGGACGGAAATACAGGAAGCGGAAGAGCCGTTCAAGCAGGGGCAGAAAGGCTCGTCAGCCATGCCTCACAAGAGGAACCCGATAACCTGCGAGAGGATCGCCGGCCTTGCAAGGGTCTTAAGGTCCAATGCTCTCGTCTCTCTTGAGAACGTGGCGCTGTGGCATGAGAGGGACATAACACACTCTTCAACGGAGAGGATAATCGTCCCCGACAGCTCGATACTCATCGATTACATGCTCCAGACATTGACGCGCATCATCGACAACATCGTCGTATATCCCGAGAACATGAAAAAGAACGTGGACAGGACCCAGGGATTGATCTTCTCCCAGAGGCTCCTTCTGATGCTCGTGAGCAAAGGCCTGAAAAGGGAGGACGCGTACAGCATAGTGCAGTCGAACGCCATGAAATCCCGCGGCAGGCGCAACCTTAAGGACGAGGTGCTCGCCGATCCCGTGGCCGCGAAATATCTGAGCAGGAAGGATGTCGAGTCGGCCTTTGACATAAACTATTACCTGCGGAACGTTGACGACATATTCAAGAGGATCGGCATATAAGAACAATATCACAATGACCAATTAACAAATCCCAATTAATGAATAATATTAGAAAGGTGATTTATGTTTAACGCGAAAGTAACTGTAAGGCTGAAAAAAGGGCTTCTTGATCCCCAGGGGACGGCTATAGGCGGGGCGCTGAAATCGCTGGGCTATTCACAGGTAAAAGAGGTCAAGGTCGGAAAGTTCATCGAGATCCAGCTTGACGCGAAGAACAAGGCGGAAGCGGCCAAAAAGACGGAAGAAATGTGCAAAAAACTTCTTGCCAATCCCGTCATCGAGGTCTACAGCTGCGAGATAGAGGAAGCATAGATGCGTTTTGGAGTTGTCACATTCCCCGGATCCAACTGCGATTACGACTGCTACAATGCCGTAAAAAGAGTGCTGAAGGAGCCGGTGGAGTTCATATGGCACGCGGACAAAAAGCTAGACCACTTTGACTGCATAATCCTTCCGGGCGGTTTTTCCTACGGAGATTACCTCAGGACCGGAGCAATAGCTCACTTCGCCAATATAATGGCCGATGTTAAGGAATTCGCGTCAAAGGGCGGGCTGGTGATAGGCATCTGCAACGGCTTCCAGATACTGACCGAAGCCGGGCTTCTTCCGGGCGCGCTTCAGAGGAATAAAAGCCTTCAGTTCATCTGCAAAAACGTTCATTTGAAGTGCGAGAACAATAAGACCCCGTTCACAGCTAAGATGAAAAAGGGACAGGTCATAAGGATACCTATCGCCCACGGAGAGGGCAATTACACGGCCGATAAGGCCACCCTTAAGGAACTCGAAAAGAACAAACAGATCATTTTCAGGTATTGCGATGAGAAGGGGAGGGCGACGGAAGAATCGAACCCGAACGGCTCTATGCTGAACATCGCCGGGATCTGCAACAAGAAGCGCAATGTCCTGGGTATGATGCCCCACCCGGAGCGCTGTTCCGAGGCCATCCTGGGCGGTATCGACGGGAAATACATCTTCGAATCGATATTGAGCTGAGGCCTGAGAGTCAATCCTGACAGGGGAACACTTCAAGTATCTGCGCCTTCTTCGGCCCTATCCCCACAGGTAAACCATATCTTTTTAATTCTTCCGTTGTCATTATCGTGAACATGGAGGGGTCCAATAAATTCTGAAAACGGTATTTGTTTATCCCGGGCGACAAAAGCGGGGTAACATCAAAGTTCCGCCATCTTTTTCCCGAACCATCCGCTCTGTTCGAAAGATTCACTGCGACGATCGCTTTTTGATCCTTATATGATCTTGCAAAAGCCCTTACGTCAGAATCCCATCCCGAATGGGTGTTAAGATAATGCATTTTCCCGGCCCTGAACAGCGGCCTGCTCTAAACCTTTGAAAGCGCGATATAGAACCTGGCCATATCGGGATCGACATTGTTATAATCGATATACGACTCGGCATATCTGTTGTAGGCATATCCGATCACCGCTTCGATCTCGCCGTTATAGAACATTGGCACTCCGGGGAGCGTCGCGATCAGAGCTGTCGCGGTCATTTTTTCCGTCCTGTCAAAGTACCTTAACTTGTCTATCGTGTGGCCGTTAAAATATACATCTCTTACGTCATGCCCGTCGATATTATGGACCGCTGAAAAAGCCGAACGCGGGCCCTGCGCCCAGGTCAACGCGCGCAGATAGTTATCAAAATCGTTGACGCCCATGCTGCCTTTGAACGCGTCATAAATAAAATAAGGGCAATCCTGGTCCTGAACAAGGTCAGCCCCGCAATTCCAAATTTCGTTATGAACATACTTATCCATTGTTTCCGCCAGGAATTGGGCATTCGGATTAAGCTTTTTCGCTCTTGTAATGACCTCCTGCAGGAAATCTACAGGATACAGCTTGTCAACTTCTGATTCTCTTCCATGATACCAGTTTTCTTTCATTATTCTCTTCAGCAGCGCCGGCGCCGCGTCGATCCTCAACCCGTCAAAACCGAGTTCGTGCATAAGATCAACGGATCCAAGAAGATATTTCTTCACTTCGGGATTTAAAAAATCGAACTGGGCGGTATCCGCGAAAATATGGCTTCCGTTGCGGTCGGTCCCGTGTTGGATCCATCCGGAATCATATTTCAGGAACCAATCCGGATGATCGATCAATAAGGGGCTTATCCTTGAGACATGGTTCAGTATCGAATCGCATATAACTTTCACTCCGTTGTCATGGATCGTCTTGATAAGGCTTATTAATTCGCGTTTTGTCCCGTACCTTTCCTCGATCTGATATAGGTCCGTAAGTGCAAAAGGCGCAGCACCTCTTCTGATCTCAGTTTTTCCGCCGTATTCGATCTCCGCGCCGTTCTGGAGCACGCCGCACAGCCATATGGTTCCAATATTATGCCCTGCAATTTGCGGAATTCGCTGTTCAATATTCTTAAAATTGCTTATGCGGATATCTTTTGAGTAGTTATCCTTGACCATGATCTGATACATGGTTTTTTTCATTATCCAGTAACTTTTCGCAATGATCGACATGCCGAATAACTCCTTATATTTGAGCTTGCACCTCAAGTATATATCAATAAGAACGCGTGATAATTTCAATTAAACCGGAAGATGAAGATATTTGATCGCGGGATCGAAGCTGTCGCACGCAAAAATGATCGAAAAAGGGAAGGGGAGAGAGCCAGAAAGATCAAATTCAAACGTTTCTCAGGCGGATATGGCCGTAATAATCAATAAATAACATCAAAATCCCATATTGCCACATAAATTCCTAAGGTGACGAATAATGGTGACGATTATCATGGGCAATTATGCGCCACTATTAATTATCACTTTTGGCGTCCCAATGCGAAAAACAAGCCATTATTATGTTTAATCGTGTACATGCGTGAATATGCCAGACAGAAATCCAAATAAGCCATTTACAGCCCCGAAAACTCAAAGATCAACTCAATAATACTGAAATAAACCCCAAAAACATCAAAATGAACCCCTAAAATAGGTAGATAGATACCGTAAGATGTAAAGTCGATGACAAATTCATCAAAAAACAACAAAATTTATACAAATATACATACATATGGCTAAATTATGAGAAAAACAGCTTAAAATAGGCAAATATAAGGCACAATACGGCCTGAAGATCCTAAATCGAATGAGAAACTTTGTCAGAAAAACCGAGTAAACAACTGGCCAGGGATAAATCTCATGACATAGGTATGGAGTGGGACTGCCGGGGGTGAAAAATCAGTATTTTTGTGCTACAAAGCCACCTTTTGATGCTTGCCTTACTTGACATAAGATATATTATGCGACGTTAAACATGAAGAAAAGCGGCTGTTTAGTGTATTTTGCTCAAATAATACGCTTCATTGGTCATTGCAGCCCTGAAGGCATTTAAGCTGTCAGATGATGAATCCACCCTCCAATCGCTTTCTTTCTTCATATTGAACCATACGTAAAGCTTGATCTTTTTATAGTTATTCTTCAAACTATTAAATGCATCGGCAATCCAGAGAGGCTTGTTTGTTGCTGGTTCTGCAGTTCCGCATGCCATTTCCCCTACCATGACCGGTTTATTTGAGAGGATCGCGCTTGGAAATGAAGAATAACCTAATAATAAAACATCATCAGAAGAAGTTGACCCGGAATTCGAATAACCGTCAAATGCGACCCAGTCAACAAAAGTATCTCCGGGGTAATAATTTTGGACCATGTTCCAATCGTCCGTAGGGTTGCTGTGATCCATCGGACACCACACCCAGGTCACGTTTTTTGCCCCAACGGCTTCAAATGTAGCGTGTATCCTTTCCCAAGCGGCCTTATACTTGCTGGTCGCCGCTTCATCGCTGCCGTTAAATGCTCCCGACCATGGATACCAGTTGCCGTTCATTTCATGAGCAAATCTTAAAAATAACGGCTTTCCCCATGATTCCGCCGATATAGCGAAAGCCGTAATATAGCTGTCGCAGTCACCGGAAATAATATGATCAAGAGAAAATGAAGTGTCGCTGCTGGATCCCCAATTCCATGGCTCCCAGGTAAGCATAGGTATGCTGTTGTGGTCATGGACAATGTCACAGGCCGAGGTCGGGAAAAGGCTGACAAAATCCAGATACCACATGACAACGGCGACTTCCCTGGAAATAAGGCCTTCATAATATGTTATTGATTCAGCCGAAGGCTCGCCGTCGTGAAGAAATACACCGATGCCGCAGCCGGAATAATCTCCCGTGATCTTTAATGTTGGAACAGTTCCGCCGGTTTGTTGGGTCGTTGAACAGGATACCATGCAGCAAACCAACGCGATAAGGAGTACGAGGATCAAATAGAAGCGTTTTCTCATTTATTCAATGCGTCGACCACTTCACCCGCAAAGGCATCGGAATACCTGTATATGTCGACCGTAATGAAGTTCTTATCTATAACTATGTCTTTTTCAACGTAGCTTACGCCCATTTTCTTGAGATCTCTGGCCAATGAAGGATGAACGGTGGCCTTTATGTCCTTTAAAAGGCCCCATTTGGCCAGATAAACGGGAATATTATCCATCGCGCATATCAATTTGCCTTTCGCGTTGAATTCCCTGGCTTTATCGATAAGGACCGGGTTTTCATAGAATTTCTTCGCGAGATACCCGCCGACAAAGACGACCGCGTCATATCGGTCAACATTTATCTGTTCAACGGCCAAATTCGGCCTGACCTTCATAATATCCGTGCCCAGAGCTATCTCGCTCGTGGAAGCTGACGCGACCTCAACGGTGTACCCTGCCCTGCTTATAATGACTTTTGGGATGGTATATTCGTCATCAACAAAATTATACTGCGGGATAATAAAAAGAACGTAACCGGTCTTTGCACTGACTTCGCTGGAAACCTGCGGCAATATCGCCGCGGTTTCCGCTGTTACAGCTGCTTCAGATGTTGAGGGAACCGAAGCTTCGACAGTCTCAGAATATGCATCACTAAAATATAAGGCCGTCAAGGCCATTAAGACCATCAGGGCAATAAAAGAGATTAAGGCAATACGGCTAAAAAGATAAGAAAGGCTATAATACTTAACCATTATTTCGCCTTGTTGACCTTCTTCCTTTTTCACTTGTTGGCCCTGACGGCCTTTCTCATCCTTGCTTCCCACTTAGAAATCAAAATTGATCCCGAAAGAAATCAGCGTCGGCAGCCCGAATCCAAGCCTTGTCCTTGTGTTGTCGTTCAATATCCACATTGTGCCCATTTCAAGATTAAGAGGAACTATCGCGGCGAATGTGCCGAATTCGACATATCTCAGATCATTTATCCCGATCTCATCTCTTACCTCCGAAGGGATCTTTTTTTCGTCGATCAAAGCGCCGTTCTTGGTCCTGATAGCATCAATGGCTGTCTTTATCTGTTTCTCCGTCGGCTGGCCGGTTATCCATGTGTATCCGTAGCCAAGCACCCAGGTCACCCCATATTCGCATTTCGGATAACCGAACCCGTCCTTTTCAACGAAACCGATCATGGGTGATCCGCCAAATCCGAGCCCGCAGGTGAAGTGTTTGCTTATCTTGAAATAATCGTTAGAAATGTACTCGATCGGGACCATTTTCGGCTGTTCTGACGGTTTTTCGATGATTTTGGCGCTCTCAACTTTTTTGACAGGAATGGGGCCGCCGGCAAACGCCATGCTGGAAGTCAGAACTATCAAGGAAAACAGTAAAACTATCTTTTTCATGTTATTCCCTCCTGTTGCCACTATTTTACCACCTGCTCGGCACAAGCTCAAATGAAAAATTGAATTCGCTCCTGAACGTATCGCCCGCGTTCCTCAGGTTGTATTCAAAAACAAGATTATAGCAGTGCATCCCGAAGATCCATTCGTACTTGACATTATACAGGTCCCAGCTTGGAAGGTCATATGAAGTAGTGAACTTGAACGTGGAATACCAGGCCTTTATGGCCATGCCTCCGACGAACTGATCATATGGAGAATAATAATATCCTTCAAAAACATAAGGGCTGTAACCTCTTTGCATTATATAATGGATGTGTCCGTATTCGAGCGAGAGCCTGTCGAAAAAATGCTGCTGCAGGTATATTTGCTGGCGGGAATTATCCCATGATCCCAGCTTTCCGTAATCCGAGAGGCTGAGATCAACGATTGCTTTAAGGTCCCCGAGCAGGCCGAAACTACCCGCATATGTAATGTCAGCGAAATAATTCCTCCGCGGGCTTGACTGCGTGAAACCTTCGGTAGAAGATGTTTCGAACTCCGAGACCTCCTCTGACACATTCGCGTAGCTTGCTTCGGCAAAATATGTGAAATGCTCCCCCAGGTAAGGCACGGGCTTCCTGTTGGATCTCAGTGTGATCTTTGGCGTGAAGCTCACCCTGCTGAACGGTCCGACGTTTTGATCAAGGTTTATCCGTTCCCTGAATGAATATTTTGCTTCCAGCTCGTAGCTGTATTTCCCTCCGGGGCGATAAAAGTCATATACTTGCTGAGCTTCATCTTCTGCGCTTATTAACTTCGGCCCTAAAGAAAAATAGTGGGTCAGGCCCCAGAAGAACTTTTCGCCCTCATTGCTTCCCAGATGCAGCTCGCCTTCATTGCGGTCGCTCAATATGTAATTGGCTGTCAGGCCCACACCGAAATGATTTGTCCCCATATAGCTTAACAGCAGTTTTGCGTATTTCCTGGGGGTGAAATACCAGTTGAAACCCTGCCTTATAAAAGTCCCGTCAACGGGGTTATTACCTATCTCCGGAACAGGCTGGGTCGTTTTAATGCCCTCGTCTACCGCCTCGGCCCGTGTTTTTTCGGGCGCAATCTGTTTTTTCTTGATGAATTTCGACTTTGGAACAGGCGCGGAATAAATGAACGTGGGTAAAGGTAAGACCGGAACGATCCATATGAAGCCGGTCACATAGTAAGCCACGATGAGCCCTGTATTCGGATAAAGTGTCATATGCTGGGCGGAAAAATGGTAGTGCGAGGACGGCTCGTTGCAGCCGGTGAAGTAAGCATCATACATTTCAGACTTATCTTTGCCCAGGACCATTTCCCTGGCACCCATGAACGTTTTTCCGAAATTCACCCTGACTTTCTCCGCGTTGCCGGCGTTCTTCCAGTAATAGTACTCGAGAGAACTGCCCGATATCCTGTATCCTTCCTTTTCGAATTCGAACTTGTCCATCGCCATTATCTTGTCGTCCCTGAAATATCTGATGACATAGGGCGATTCTATCCTGAAATCAGGGCCTTCCACGACAACGTTCCCTTTGGCGATAAGAACGTCCCTGTATTTATCGTAATGTTTGTAATCGGCGGTTACCTTTAGGGTGGCCGCGTAGCTGTACCCATTGCAGAGAATAAAAAGCGCTACAAGTAATCTTTTTGCGATCAAGATTTATTTTGAGTATTTTTTCATCAGCTTGCTTGCATCCGCAGATGCTTTCTTGAATTCCTCAAAAGCTTCCTTCGCGTTCTTTGCGGTCGCCTTTATATCGGATGTGAAATCCGGATCAGTGGTCAGCTTGCTCAGCGCAGAGATAATGCCGTCAAGTTCCCTGCTCACCCTGTTGACCGTATCGGATGCGGTGCTAAGGCTTTTAATCAGGTCCTCGAAACCGCCCTTCTCCAGCGACTTTGAGAGCCCCGATGCTATGCTGTTCAACTCATACGTTGTTTTTTCTATGTTCACGAGCGTTTGCTTTGCCGCTCTTTGAATGACAGGGTCGTCCGTTATCTGTCTTACGGACTGGAGTATACGCTTGCTTTCCTCCAGGTTCTGCGTCCCTATGTCAATGAAATCGACTATCCCCAAAGTGCTGTAACCCGGGATAACACTTTTGTCTTTAAGCATGGTTTCGGATATGCCGGGGATTATTTCAACATATTTTTGCCCGATCAAACCGTCAAAAGCGACTCTCAGGGAAGATCCTTCCGGGACTTTTATTCTTTGCTGTATTATCAAATAAACTTTGACATCCTCGGGACTCGGTTCGATCCGTTCAACTTTACCGACCTTGTAGCCGCGATATCTGACCTCCGCTCCGGTGACCACGCCTCCGGCATTGCTGAACGATCCGACAAGCTCATATCCCTTTGCTTTTAAGAAAACGTCACCTTTCCATACGATCATCGTACCAAGTATCACCAATGCCGCAAGAGCAATGATGCCGACCTTGGCCTGCATGGACATTTTCATATGACCTACCTCCTCATCATGATACTGTTCCGGTAATGAACTGTTTTATTATCGGGTTAGACGACCTTTTTGTTTCGTCGGGAGTTCCCGCATCTATTGCTTTGCCATTATGAAGCATTACGATCCTGTCCGCAATCTTGTAAACCGTGAGAAGCTGGTGGGTCACGATGACCGCGGATGTTCCGAGCTTATGATGAACGTCAAGTATGAGGTCCTCGATAGACGTTGTGCTAATAGGGTCCAGGCCTGTCGTAGGCTCATCATAAAGTATTATTTCAGGGTCCGTTGCCAGCGCCCTGGCAAGCCCCACTCTTTTCTGCATCCCGCCGGAGAGCTCGGAAGGCATGAGATCCTCAACGCCCTTAAGACCGACCATATCCAGCTTTTCCGAAACGATCTTCTTGATCTTTGCATCCGGATAATCGGTGTGTTCCCTGAGCCCGAAAGCCACATTCTCGCCCACGGTGAGGGAATCAAAGAGAGCTGAGGATTGAAACACCATCCCGATATTCTTCCTGATACCTACCAGCTCATCTTTTTCCATGTTCACTATGTTATTGCCCTTGACTATGATCTCGCCGGAGGTCGGGGGGAAAAGCCCTATGATGAGCCTCAAAAGCGTGCTTTTGCCGCATCCGGAGGGGCCGATGATCGCCAGCACTTCCCCTTTTTTGACATTTATGCTCACCCCGTCAATGACCTTTTTGCCGTTAAACCTTTTATAAACGTTCTTCAGTTCGATGACATTCTCGACCGGTTTTTTTTCTGAAACGGCCCTTACGATCCTTTTTACGCTTCGCCTGAATATTTTTAATAGATCAAACAAGTATCACCTTTTAAATAGTATCAGTGACATGAAGTAATTGGCAACAAATATGGCCATAAGGGAATATACCACGGAATTGGTGGTGGCTTCTCCAACCCCTCTTGCCCCTCCTTTTGTCTTAAGGCCCATGTAACAGCCGATTATTGAGATTATCATCCCGAAAATGACCGCCTTGATTATCCCTCCGGTTATGTCGCTCAAGCTCAGAAAGGACGATGCCGAATCCATATAGCCGAAAGAATTGATACCAACAACGTATACCGCCACAAGATACCCGCCGAAGAACCCGATCAGATCGGCAAATATGGTAAGTATGGGAAGCATGAAAGTGCTCGCAATGAACCTTGGAACAACGAGATGTTTTATCGGATCGCTCCCCATCGCATAGATGGCGTCTATCTGTTCCGTTACCGCCATTGTTCCGATCTCCGCCGCAAAAGCCGAACCCACGCGTCCCGCGATCACAACGGCTGTAAGCGCGGGTGCAAGTTCCCTCGCTACGGCAATGCCCATGACCCCTCCGACCACGTTCCCCGCGCCGAACTTAACGAATTCGGAGGCTATCTGGACGGCAAAGACCATTCCAACGAACGCCGCCGTGACCACAGCAACCGGGAGCGAATCTATCCCCACCCTAACCATTTGCGCAAGCAGGTCCCTGAAATTGAACGTGCCTCTTACCGCGTAAAACAATGTTTGGGCGGAAAGGATAGTTATATCCCCGACCTCTTCCAGAACTTCAATGATCCACTTTCCAAGATCATCAAACATTTTCATCACCAACCTTTTAAAGGATCGACGCTAAAGTATAAGGGATCGAATCAATTATGTCACTGGCTATGAGACCGTGTTCACCTTTTATTGAGGCAGCCAGGTTCCCCGCCATGCCGTGGATATACGCCCCCGCGACAGCCGCGTTGAAAGCGTCCACTCCCTGGCCTATCAGGCTCGCGATAATGCCCGTAAGAACGTCCCCGACGCCGGCGGAAGCCATGCCGGGGTTCCCCGTCGGATTGATGAACGTTCTCCCCTTTGCCGCAATGACAGTGTTAGCCCCTTTTAAAACCATTGTAACGCCGAACTTGTCCGCAAAACTGCTCGCGCTGATGATCCTGTCACGCTGAATCTCGTTTATCGACTTGCCGCAAAGCCTTGAGAGCTCGCCCGGATGAGGGGTCAATATGATATCTTTTCCCGCTGAAATCAAGATCGAGGGATCAGTTATCGCGTTCAATCCGTCCGCGTCAATGACCATAGGAACCCTGATCTTTTTCGAGCGGATCAATCCGCCAACGATTTTGGTTATGTTCTTTCCTTTTGAAAGTCCGGGGCCAATGGCGATACAATCGCAGTCTTCCAGTTTTTCATCCATATCGGCAAAACCGGCAACTACCGTTTCAAGGGACATGGAATTGACGATGTCCTTGATAGCGTCGGGAACACAAAGAGCGACCAGCCCTGATCCGGTCCTTAAAGCGGCGCTCGCGGTCAATACGGCAGCTCCCATCATCCCGGACGATCCGGCAATGACCAATACTCTGCCGCAGTTACCCTTATGATAATCAACTTTCCGTCTGGGAATGACGCCCGCAACATACCTTGAATCCGTTACCTGTATCCCTTCGACTCCGCTCAGGGCAAGCCCTTTGACTTCGCTCAGGGCAGGCCCTTCGATCGTTCGTTTTATTTCCTTTTTCGGGGATCCCTGGACCAGAGTCTCAATAGGATTTGGTTTAGGTATGCCGATGCTGGCGGTAATGATCTTTCCCGCAAATTTGCTTGCGGGATATCTAAGCAGGCCGATCTTCGGATATTCAAAAGTAACGGTGATGTCAGCGGCCACGCACTTCCTGGAAACTTCACCCGTCGAGGCATCCGTTCCGGAAGGGACATCCACAGAAAGCACCATGTAAGGCCTTTTTCCCTTGATCTCTTTTTTTAGATCATTAACAAGATCCACGGCCCTGGCAGCAACATCCTTGATCTCGCCTCTCATGCCGATCCCGTACATTGCGTCAATGACTATGTCCGAATCAATTATGGAGCTTTTCAGTTTTTTGAAGCTTTCGTCCGAGGCAAGCTCGACGATCGTTACCTGCAGGCCTTTTAAGATCTTCAGGTTCTCAAGACTGTCAGAAGATGAGATATTACTTTCCGGAGAGATCAAAAACACGTCGGTTCTGATCCCGGCATTATGAAGATATCTTGCGGCTACAAAGCCGTCACCGCCGTTGCCGCCGCTCCCGCACAATACGCAGGCCGAGCTTGCCCGTTTCATTTCATTGGCGGCAACGTTCGCGACCCTCATGCCGGCGATCTCCATAAGGATCCTTGTGGGGATCCCAAGCTCAACAGCGAATCGCTCCAGTGTTCTCATTTCATCAGAAGTTATCGCTTTCATGTGCCCCCCTAATCCACCATAACAACGGCGGTCGCGTATTTCAAGCTGTGAGAAAGACTGACCATGGCTTTCTTTTTCAGTTTTTGTTTGATATATATGCGGGGTCTTCCCTGACTGTTATTTATTACCTCTATCTCTTTCCAGTGAATGCCTCTAATGCCCGTACCTATCGCCTTCGAATAGGCCTCCTTGGCTGCGAACCTTGCGGCAAGCTCCGGGAATTTAAGCGCTTTTTTCTTCGTGCAGTAATCGATCTCTCTTGCTGTGAAGATCCTGTTGAGGAATGTGTCCTGGAACTGTTTTACAGCCGACTTAACCCTTTGGATCTCAATTATGTCTATGCCTATGCCTTTTTGCACAGCTAGAAGACCGGCGTTAACCAGACTTTGAATTTTGGATTATTGCCCTTCACGGCATCAAAATAAAGTTTCTGCAGCTTTTTTGTGACATCCCCTACTTTGCCGTTGCCCACGGGCCTCCTGTCCACTTCCGTCACTGCACAAACTCCCGCGGCCGTGCCTGTAAAGAATACCTCGTCCGCGATATAAAGTTCCGTTCTATCGAGGGGCCGCTCTACCAGCGGTATCTTAAGCTCGTCTTCGATCAGGGTAATAAGAGATTCCCTTGTGATCCCCTCCAGTATGTCATGATGCAGGGGAGGAGTGATTATCTCGTCTTTTCTGATGATAAAGATATTCTCGCCGGGGCCCTCAGCAACATGCCCGTCGGAAGACAGCATGATTGCCTCGTCATAACCGTTCATTTTCGCTTCAGCGCTGGCAAGAGAGGAATTCACATACACTCCCGTGATCTTTGCGCGCGCCGGTATCATGTTGTCATTGATCCTGTTCCAGGTGGATACGCAGGCCCTTATCCCCTTTTCCAGGTCAAGATATTCGCCGTAAGGGGATAAATAGATAAGAAAGTCGTCTTCCAGGCCGATCAGGCCAAGCCCGATCTTTTCGGAAGATTTATACGCTATCGGCCTTATGTAGATATCTTCCTTATAACCGTTCCTTTTTGCAAGCTCCACGGTCAGGTCGCATAGTTCATCCAAGCTCAGCTTTGGCTTGATCATCAGTATCCTGCATGACCTTAGCAACCTCTCGTAATGCTCCTTCAGCTTCACGATATAAAGCTGTTTCTGACCGGCGTTCCAGTATCCGCGGATGCCCTCGAACACACCTGTGCCGTAATTGAACGCGTGGGTCATTACGCCGATCTTTGCATCCTTGAAAGGTACGAATTTGCCTTGTAAATATACTTCTTTCATATAGCGCCTCGCATTCTACATATGTTCAGGAGCCGTTATTCCCAATAATTTTAACACATTCCTCAGGACTATAGAAGTGGATTTAGCCAAAGTAAGCCTTGCCTTGGAGAGTTCAATGTTCCCCGATATCACTCTGCACTGATGGTAATAATTATGGAATATCTGGGCCAGGGATTCGGCGTAACCTGTCAGCCTGTGGGGCTGCATGAAGACAGCGGCGCTGGCAACTTCATCCTCGTATTTCAGGAGCTTTAACATGAGTTTTCTCTCCGAAGCGGTGTTCAAAAGCGCCAGATCGGAGGATCCGGGGGAGAGACCCGCCTTTTTCGCTTCATTCAATATGCTGCAGATCCTCGCGTGGGCATAGCTTACATAATAAACGGGGTTCTCGAGCGATTTTGACTTGGCAAGCTCAAGATCAAAATCCAGATGAGTGCTGGCGCTGTTCCTGACAAGAAAATATCTTGTGGCGGGAGCGCCGATCTCATCTATTACCTCCTGGAGGGTGATCATTTCACCGGTCCGCTTGCTCATCCTGATAAGTTCTTTCCCTCTGTATAAGGCCACAAGCTGGCCTATGATTATTTCAAGTTTTTCAGCGGGATAACCAAGAGCGGTAACAGCGGCCCTCAACCTTGCCACGTATCCATGGTGGTCCGTACCCCAGACATTGATTATCTTGTCATATCCACGGTCGAATTTGTTGACATGGTAAGCTATGTCCGCGGCAAAATATGTCGACTGGCCGTCCTCTTTTATCAAAACCCTGTTCTTGTCGTCCCCATACTGGCTCGACTTGAACCATAAAGTTGAACCCTCATAAAATGTAAGCCCTTTGTCTTCAAGCCGTTTAATGCATTTTTTTACAAGCTCCTTCTTGTGAAGCTCATGCTCATAGAACCATTTGCCGAAGCTTACGCCGAGATCATTCAGGGTCTTTTGTTGCGCATGAAGTATGGATCTCAAGGCTTCTTCCTTGATGCGATTTTTATCCCTTATCTGATCAGCAAGTTCATAAATATACTGGCCGGCGTACCCTCCATCCGGAACCGCCCTGCCCTCCATCCTCGCTTTTACGGATTCAACCAGAGAGTTGATCTGTTCTCCAACATCATTCACATAATATTCCTTATCAACTGAATATCCGCATGCTTTCAGGACATTTGCGAGCGAATCCCCTATAACAGCCCATCTGCCGTGGCCTATATGAAGAGGGCCGGTAGGATTAGCGCTGACGAACTCAAGCAGCACCTTTTTATGGCTGCCTGCATTTGAGCATCCGTACCTTTCACCTTTCTTTAAAATGGCGGCAAGATTATTTTCCAGCGTTGTGCCATTGATCCTGAGGTTAATGAAGCCCTGAGGTGTTGCTTCAATGCTCGCGAACATTTTTCCCTTATCGACCTTCTTCATGCCCGAAACGATCTCATTCGCGGTATCAAAAGGCGCGGCGCCGTTCTGCTTGGAGGCTATGATCGCTATGTTCGTGGAATAATCGCCGTATCGTTCGTTCTTGGGGGATTCTATTTCAATATCAAGTGTCGTGGAAATAACATTTTTTATTAGTGTCTTGATTTGTTGTTGCATGTCTATCAGTAGCTGTCAAAATCTTTAAGGTTGTTTATTTTTTGGATCGCGAACGGCGTTTTGGACAGGACATCCGCCGCTTCAGACCTTGTCAGCACCCTCTTAGGTTCAAATGGCTTATCACCAAGGAACTGCAGCATTCCGGCGCTCCTCGCCGCTGAAATGCTCAGGGCGGCCCAATGCCTGCCTGGTACATCCGGATAAGGTTGTTCAAGCAGTGTCTCCGGAAGTTTTAAACCGGCAAATCTTGTAAGCAACATCACTCCTTCCGCCCTGTTCAGCGGCTGCGCGGGCCTGAAAGTTTTATCGGGATATCCCAAAACAATGCCGGTTTCGGATGCGGTTTTGACATAGAAAGAAGCCCAGTGTTTGTGCGTTACATCGGAAAACATCGTATCAATTGATTCAGGGGTCGTCGTAAGGTTCGTCTTGACAAGAAGTGTCGTAAGCTCGGCTCTCGTGATAGTTTTGTCCGGTTTGAAGGTCCCGTCCGGATATCCGCCTATGACCCCAAGGGTCGCAAGCAGCTCGACCTGATCTTTTGCCCAGTAGCCATCGGGAACATCCTTGAATTGCATTAATCTTAGTATCCTGACCTCTTGTGACGCAAGCTCCAGATCATTGATGTCATAAACCTTAAGCACAAAAGCATTCTTGCCGATGAGCAGCGGGTAAGCCGCTTCAAATGTGCCGTCCTGAGAAAAAGAGACATTGGCATCATTAATGGTCAATCTGCTTACATCCTGAAGGTCCAATATTTTACCCGTGACGACCGCGCTCTCTTCGTACGTGATCGATCTATCCTGCGGAGATATCACTTGCAGATAGTCTTTTTTGACCGGAGGCGGCGGAGGCAGCGGCACCTCAACAGGGGGTGAATATGACACAGAGAGATAACTGGTGTCATTGTCCGACAAAGTGTATTTATGATAGGCGTAATCGAATTTAAAACCGTTGTATTGTATCCCGACACCGGCGCACAAATTAGTTTCTACGTTGTATCCGATCGACGATGTATCCCGACCGATGGCATCCTGATCAAACCCTGTCCGTATGGACAGAAAACTGATCGGCTGCCATTCGACACCCGTGCGAACAAGAGTAGGATAGTTGGCTTGTTCAGGCGAATAATCCAGATCAAGTAAATATACCAGAGGTTGAGAATTCCCGTACATAGAATCGTCCCCAAAAACCTTCATGGCCATGCCAAGCTTTGTTGTCGTCGGGAGCTCCTGTACCGTTCCGGAATTAGATGTCAGCTTGCCTCCCATACTGGCCGGCAGAGCATCTACCTGGTTCCACCCCAAAGAAAGCCAGGGCAAGGGCTTATACATCACAGCCAGGTCCATGTCCATTCCCGACGATAGCCCTTCGCTGATACCGCCGCCCGAAAGACCCTGTGAAAATATTTTGATTGTTGCGCCCAACGAAACCTTATCCAACCAGCCGTAACTCAGGAACCTCTTTGCCTCGCTGCCGTAAGAAAGAAGTATCACGGAGCTTGTATAGTCGATGGTCTCTCCCGCGAGAACAGGGATGATAATGTCCCCGGGCCCTTCACCCAGTTCCAGTGTCGTAACGAAACTGCCGCTTAAAGTCGCGCCAACATAACCAAGGCCGAACGTTCCATAATCCGTGTTGTATGTTCCCGCAACTGAGACATAATTGATCACATTTAAAAGCTGAGTGGTCATGCTTTGCACCTGCCATGTTTTAAGGTCAGCAAGCCCGGCGGGGTTCATGAATACATCGTTGACATCATCAGAAAGCCCGACAAATGAGCCTCCCATTCCTATGACCCTTGCGCCGGTACCGATAAGCGTGGGATCTGCGGTTGTTTTTACGTAATCGGCGCTGCTGGAATATGATGAAATAAGCGTAACAGACAACAGAATGAAAATTAAAAGGCCTGTTTTTTTAAGTATAACCTTTATCATTCAATCCGCCTTTACTGTTCTCTTCGTCCGAATGCCGTAATTATACTGCTTATTATCGAAAACTCGGATAAGAGCCGAGCATCTTAAAGAACGAAGCTTTTGTCTTAACTTTGGTCAGAGCTTGCGAGACGACCTTATCCGTACGGTGGCCCTGCATATCGATGAAGAAGAAGTAATCCCCCAGCGTTCTTTTTGTGGGCCGCGATTCGATCTTTGTCAGGTTCAGGTCCCTGTTCGCGAATTCACCGAGTATATCATGCAGCCCTCCCGGCCTGTCCTTTAAGATGGAGAACACGATAGATGTCTTATCATATCCGGTCCGTGCGTGATCGTTTTTTGCGAGCACAACGAACCTTGTAGCGTTGTCCGGATAATCGTTAATATTTGAATCGATTATTGAAAGACCGTAAAGTTTCGCTGACGTTCTTGAGGCGATCGCCGCGGGCATATTCAAACCTTTTACGACCTCGGCTTCTCCGACCTGTCTTGCCGCGTCAGCGGTGCTGAAAGCGAACCGTATTTTTGCCTTTGGAAGTTTTTTTCTCAGGTATTGCTTGCACTGGTCAATGACCGGCGGATAGGAAATGACCTCCGTAATTTTACGCGGCGCAACTTTGACCTTAGCCATAAGATATTGGCGGACCGGAATGACTATTTCCTGCTTGATCTTAAGGTCCACTTCGTTCACAAGAGCATCTATTACAAGCCCGATGGTGCCTTCGGCAGAGTTCTCTATTGGAGTAATGCCTTCATCTATCTTTCCTTTATCGACATCAATAAGAAGGTCATGTATAGTTGAATACGGAATGAACTTGGCGCCGCCGATCTTCTTTTGATATATCGCGCTTGCTTCTTCTGAAAACGTGCCTTCCGGCCCCAGATATCCTATTTTCAGCATGATTATCTCCTTATTCCCTTCCGCGGGTCACGAGCCGCACAACTTTCATCCCGGATTCCTTGAGCATTTGTCTTGCCAGTTTATCGGGGTAAGGGCCCTCATAAACAAGCTTCTTTATGCCCGCATTTATCATCATTTTAACACATATTATGCAGGGTTGATAAGTGGAATATATCGTGGCACCCTCGATCTTAACGCCGTGCAGCGCGGCCTGAATTATGGCATTCTGTTCAGCGTGAAGCCCCCTGCAAAGCTCGTGGCGCTGGCCGGAAGGCACGTTCAGTTCCTTCCTTAAACAGCCTGTTTCACTGCAGTGTTTCAGCTTTTTAGGGGCGCCGTTGTATCCCGTGGATAACACCCTGGACTCTTTGACTATTATCGCCCCGACTTTTCTTTTTAGACAGGTCGATCTGACAGCTACGTCTTTCGTGATCTTCATGAAGTAATCATCCCATGAAGGGCGCATTGTTATTTCCTCTTGAGGACGTTGTGGGCTGCCGAGAAGATATCTTTTGCGGTCAGGCCGTACTTTTCAAGGAGTTCATCGGGCTTTCCTGATTCTCCGAACATGTCTTTCATTCCGACCCTTGCCATCGGGACCGGCTTGTTTTCAACAAGGACCTCCGACACCGCGCCGCCAAGTCCGCCGATTATGGAATGTTCCTCGGCGGTTACGATCGCCCCCGTCTCCGCGGCACACCTGATGATAAGCTCCCTGTCCAGAGGTTTTACTGTATGCATATCCACAACTCTCGCGTTAATACCTTCTTTGGACAGCTCCCGGGCGGCCATAAGCCCCTGATAGACCATGATCCCTGTCGCAATGATAGTAATGTCACTGCCCGGTTTCATCACTACCCCCTTTCCTATCCTGAAGTCATAATTTCCGTTGCCGTGCACGACCGGAGAGGCCAGTCTTGAAAGCCTGACGTATGAAGGGCCGTATTCTTTAACCAGGCTTTTTATGACGTTCACGGTTTCAACGGCATCCGCCGGGACAATTACCGTCATGTTGGGGATGACCCTCATTATAGCGATGTCTTCATTCGCCTGATGGGTAGCTCCGTCTTCACCTGTGGTGATGCCACCGTGCGTGACGACCAGCTTAACGTTCAGTCTCGTGTAAGCCATTGAGACCCTTACCTGATCCCATGCGCGACCAGAGCCGAAGACGGCAAAAGTGCTTGCGAAAACTATTTTCCCGCAGGCCGCGAACCCGGCAGCGGTGCTTATCATGTCCTGTTCCGCCACTCCCATATCGAAGAACCTGTCGGGGAATTCCTTTGCGAACAAGCTTGTTTTTGTCGAGGCGGAAAGATCGGCATCCAGAACGACTATGTCTTTGTGGGCCTTCCCCAGTTCAACCAGGGTCTTTCCGTAAGCATCCCTTGTCGATGCGAGCGTTACTGTCATTAGATAAGTTCCTCCAAAGCTTTGATTACTTCCTCCCTGGTAGGCGCCTTGCCGTGAAAGTCCTTGGGGTTGTTTTCCATGAAAGAAACCCCTTTTCCCTTCACTGTTTCCGCGATTATTATCGTCGGCCGCCCTTTGGCGCCGGTCGCGTCATCAAGAGCTTTGATGATCGACTTTATGTCGTGGCCGTTCACGCCATCTATCACGTTGAACCTGAAAGCCCGCCATTTGTCCGCGATCGGCTGTATGCCCTTTACATCTTCCACCTTTCCGTCGATCTGATACTTATTGTGATCAAGTATGACCGTAAGATTATCAAGTTTGTAATGACCCGAGGTCATGGCCGCCTCCCAGATCTGTCCCTCCTGGGATTCGCCATCCCCTATCACCACATAAACCCTGTAGTTCTTATTGTCCATTCTTCCCGCAAGAGCCATCCCATTGGCCGCAGACAATCCCTGGCCCAGAGAGCCCGTCGACATCTCAATTCCGGGAAGACTTATCATGTCCACGTGACCCTGCAGTGAGCTGCCGATCTGTCTTAATGTTTTAAGGTAGCTTTTCGGGAAATAACCGGCTTCGGCCAGCACGGAATAAAGCACCGGAGCGGCATGGCCTTTTGAAAGCACGAACCTGTCCCTGTCCTCCCATTTCGGGTTTTTAGGGTCGATCCTTAACTTATGGAAATAAAGAACAGTCAATATGTCAGCAGCCGAGAGGCTCCCGCCCGGATGGCCGGACCCGCATCGGCCGATCATCTCGACGATGTGGCGTCTGATAACTTTTGCTTTTCCTTCCAGCTCTTTTATTTTTTCTGATGTGACCATTTATTATCCTCAGAATAACATGTTAAGTTTACCGCTGTCAACGAGTTCAAGCTCCAGCTTGACCTTGAATTTTTCTTTTACAGTGTTTTTTACCTTGCGGATCAACGCATTCACGTCCGAGGACCTGGCGTCGCCAAGATTGATGATGAAATTCGCGTGTTTTTTCGAGACCTCAGCGCCCCCCACCCTCAAGCCTTTGCACCCCGCCATATCGATCAGTTTGCCGGCCGGCACATCCTTCGGGTTCTTGAAGATGGACCCTGCGCTTGGCACGGATATCGGCTGAAGCTCTTTTCGTTTGGATAAGATCTCATCGATCCTTTTCTTGATGATGTTCTTTTGCCTGTAGCCAAGCTTCAGCTTGGCCGAGGTGAGAATGCAGTTTCTGATATTGCTTTTCCTGTAAGAGAACTTCAGTTCGGACCTTGACAGCACCCTTAACCTGCCCGTCGTCTCCAGGATTTCCACAGATTCAACAATATCCCCCATCTCCTCCCCGAAAGCACCCATGTTCATAACGACCGCACCGCCGACCGCCGCAGGCACCCACGCGGAAAATTCAAGGCCCGAAAGCCCGCAGTCCGCAAGCTTTCTGATGAGCGTCTGGATCAGCGTTCCGCCTCCGGCCGTCACGGTCCTGCCCTGGCAGTCAAAATCGTTGAGCCCTCCGGATATTTTTATAACAACGCCTCTGAGCCCCGCGTCAGAAATGAGGAGGTTCGATCCATTGCCGATAACGTATTTTTTTATGCCCTCCGTTCTGTGAAGAACTTCCCGCAAGGTTTCCACATCTTTTGGTACGACCAGAATGTCAGCAGGCCCGCCGATCTTCAGCGTGGTGTGTCGGCTGAGAGGCTCGTTCTTGAATACCTTTGCCGAGCTTATCTTGTTCAGTTCCTTATATATATCCTTATAATCAGGCATTTTCTTTTAACCTGCTGAATATTTCTTTCCCGACATTATTGATATCTCCCGCGCCCATTGTTATTATGATGTCCCTTGGATGGGCAATGCCAATGACATAGTTCGCGATCTGCTCCTTTTTCTTCATATAAACAGCGTCCTTTGAGCGCTTTTTGACCTCATTAAATATGGTCTCCCCGGAAATACCGGCTATCGGCGCTTCTCCCGCGCTGTAAACATCGGATATTATCGTTATGTCAGCATTGCCGAAAGCTTCCCCGAATTCCCCGTAAAAATGCATGGTCCTTGTGAACCTGTGCGGCTGGAAGATACAGATTATCCTTCTGTCCGGGTATCTTAGTCTCGCGCCCTCAAGTGTCCTTGCAACTTCGGTCGGGTGATGCCCGTAATCATCCACGATAATTATGTCGTTGATCTCTCCTATAACCTGAAATCGCCTTTTTGCCCCGGTGAAAGACTGCAGACCGCTGCACACCTCGGAAAAGTCGCAGCTCAGGGAGGAAGCAACGGCGATCGTTGCAAGCGCATTTTCTATGTTATGACTTCCCGGCACCGAGAGCGTAACCTCTCCCAATTCTTTATCGCCTTTATAGGCGTCAAACTTTGTCATCCGTTCGCCAAATTTGAAGTTATCGGCCCGAAAGTCAGTTTTAGCCGACACACCATAGGAAATAACCTTTTTATTCGTGATGTTCTTTTTGACGGCGTCTACGCCCGCGCCTTCACCCATCACGACCAAACCGTCATCCGGCACCAGCTGCGCAAATCCAGTAAAAGCCTCCACGACCTTATTGAAGGAACCGTAATGCTCCATGTGATCAGCTTCAACATTCGTTATCACTGCGATCGTCGGGTGAAGGGTCAGGAAAGAAGCGTCGCTTTCATCGGCTTCGGCAACAACATACGGCCCTGTCCCCAGTCTTGCATTGCCGTCGACATCATTCGCTTCTCCTCCGATAAGGAACGTGGGATCTTTTCCGCAACTGGCGAGCACAGCCGCGATCATCGATGTTGTCGTGGTCTTCCCGTGCGTGCCGGCAACGGCGATCCGCACCTTGAACTGGTCCATTATCCATGAAAGCATGACAGCCCTTTTCACTGTCGGTATGCCGGATGATATGGACTCATTAACCTCCGCGTTGCCGACCGGTATCGCCGAGGAAATAACGGTCAGGTCGGCGCCCCTGACATTAGTTCTTTCATGGCCAATATAAACATGAACCCCCAGCTCCCTGAGTCTTATGGTATTCGCGGACTCCTTTATGTCCGATCCTGTCACCTTGTAGCCCATTTTTACGAGTATCTTGGCTATAGCGCTCATGCCGCATCCGCCGATGCCGACGAAATGCACCGTTTTTATCTTATTCATGTCAGGGCTACTTGTTAGCGCGTTTTTTTCTTTTTTTTGCATATAGATCGATTCCCAGCGAGTTAGCGATGATGTTCACGAATTCATACGCCGCATCCGGTTTTCCGATGGTGGCGTTCGCGGCGCGCATCCTGTCATACAGCTCCCTGTCCTTTAATATTCGATTAATTTCCCGCAGCAGTACCTCTTTGTTCAGGTCGCCGTCCTTAATAACGATAGATGCGCCAGCTTCTTTCAGGATGTTCGCGTTGCGATCCTGGTGACCCTCCGCGGAATACGGGAAAGGGATCAAGATCGAAGGGATCTGCCTCGCGATTATCTCTGATATCACAGTGGCTCCCGCACGGGACACAACGAGGTCGCTGGCCGCAAGGCCGTCCCATATGTTGTACATATATGGGAGCAGATGGTAGAACTGATGATCCTCTTTGACCGCCTCTTTTACCCAGCCATAATCCCTTTCTCCGCACACATGAATAAGCTGTACGTTCAATTTTGCAAGATCGGGAATGACATCGATAATGACCTTATTGATCGATCTGGCGCCCTGGCTTCCTCCAAGCACAAGGATTATTTTCTGGTCCTGGTGAAGCCCCATGTTCTGGATGGCGATGCCCTTGACGGTTTTCGTTATTTCGCGCCTCACGGGCCCTCCGATGCAGTATACCTTTCTCCATCTGAAATATTTCCTCTGGGACTCAAAAGCGATGGTCACGCACGAAGCGAACCATTTGCATATCCTCGTTGAAAGTCCGGGGATCGCATTCCCCTCGTGAAGGATGACGGGGATCCGTAGAAAAAAAGCCGCCATCACCACAGGCAGGCTAACGAACCCGCCCGTGGCGACGATGATGTCGGGATCGAACGTCCTTAGGATCCTTAAAGAAGCAAAAAATCCGGCAACGGCAAAGAAAGGTGAGGTTATGGCCTTATATGATATTTTCCTAAGCATCCCTCTTGCCTTGATGGTCACCAGAGAAAACCTTGCCTCCGGAACTATCTTTTCTTCTATGCCGCCTTCACTGCCGATAAAAAGCAGCTGGCTGTCCAGGAACCTGTCCTGTATAGCTTCGGCGATCGCTATCGCGGGATATACGTGGCCTCCGGTCCCGCCGCCGACCATCACTACTTTCATTTTATACTTTTTCTCCTTCGATCCCCGGGCCCCGCTGCACAGGACGGAACCGGGAAATATTAAGCAATAATCCCACGCCGAAAAGCGTCGATATCAATGATGTGCCTCCGTAACTTATAAAAGGAAGCGGTATCCCGGTCGTTGGAAGGATGCCGACCACAACGCTCATATTAAGTATGGCTTGAAAACCTATCCATGAGACGATCCCTCCGCTTAGAAGCATGGAATAAGCGTCCGGAGCGCTTCTCGCTATCCTGATCCCTCTTACGATGAACAAAAAGAAAAGCAATATTATGCCAAGAGCGCCTATAAGCCCCATTTCCTCGCAAAATATCGCAAAAATGAAATCCGTATAATTCTGCGGCAGATAAAAGAATTTCTGCTTGCTTCCGCCCAAACCCAGACCGAAGATCCCTCCGCTCCCAACGGCAATTAACGACTGAATGATGTGAAACCCGACCCCCCTTGGGTCCGACCAGGGGTTAAGGTACGCCAAAAGCCTTTTCATCCTGTACGCGCTCGTTAAGCTTATGAACAACAACCCGGACAATGAAGCGACAATGACGGCAACAAAATGTCTGATCGGCGTGCCGGCAAGATAAAAGACAGCAAAAGCTATCATAGCGATTATCAAGGCCGTTCCAAGGTCCGGCTCTTTTAATATAAGCAGGAAGGCAGCGAGCGTCGCCGCAAGAGAAGGCCAGACAGCCCGGGCAAGAGTTTTGCTCGATAGCTCTTTGGCAAGGAATATGATCAAAGCGATCTTTGCCAGTTCCGCAGGCTGGAAAGTGAAAAGGCCGAAATAAACCCACCTTCTGGCTCCGCCCAGCCCGATACCCGCCCCCGGAATGAAAACGATCAGCAGAAGAAAAAGCGTGATCACGACGATATACGTCGCCCAGTCCTTCAAAACGCCGTAATCCATTTTGAAACCCGCGTATAAAGCCAGGAATCCGACAAGCAGCGCGGCAAAATGTCTCTTTAGATAATAAAAACTGTCACCTATCCTCATTGCCATTGTTGGGCTCGCGGAAAAAACCATAAGCATGCCGATCGACAGCAGTGCCGTGACGATAAATAAGAGAATATAGTCCGGATGAGATCTATATGTTTGCGACAATCTTTTTAAAAACCTTTCCTCTTTCTTCGAAATTCGAGAACATATCAAAACTCGCGCACGCGGGAGACAGCAGTACGGCGTCCCCGTGGCCGGCAAGCCTGTATGAGCGCTTTACCGCTTCACTAAAACTTTCCGCTTCATGTATCTTCCTGAATCCCGCCTTTCCCAGGCTCTGCCTGAACCTTTTTTTTGACTCTCCTATCAAGACAACGTCTTTAACATGTTTTTTGACTTCTTCGCACATCTCGGTCAGGTCGGTCATCTTGTCCCTGCCGCCAAGGATAAGAACGATCTTATGGGCGGGATAAAGGGTCTTTATCGCCACGATCGTCGAATCGGGGTTCGTGCCTTTGGAATCATTGTAAAAAGAAACACCTCGTGTCGTTTTTACGAATTCTATCCTGTGCTCAACGCCCTTAAAGTCCATTAGCGTCTCCCTGACGGACGCGGGAGATACTTTGCACAGCAGAGCCGCCGATACCGCGGCCAGAGCATTTTCTATGTTATGGTCGCCTTTGATCCGTATTTCATCTATTGCACATATCCTCTTGTTCCCGCAACAAATATAACCGCCTTTTACGGACACGCCGTCATTCAGGGGTTTTTCCCTGCTAAAAGCGATCTTTCTGCATTTTGCATACCTCGCTATTCCACTCACTCTTTTATCGTCAAAGTTATAGATAAAATAGTCGTTTGGGTCCTGACTCCTGAATATGGCCGTTTTCACCTTTGTATATTCTTCCATGGTTTTGTGCCTGGTCAGGTGATCTTCGGTGATATTCAAGATGATGCTTACCCAGGGTCTGAATTTCTGGACCGTTTCCAGCTGATAACTGCTGATCTCGGCAACAACAAAGTCAAGCTTTGAATCGTTCACGGATATCAAAGGGTAACCGATATTGCCGGCAACGGCTATATTATAGCCGTAATCCCCCAAGAGTCGCCCTACCAACGCTGTGGTCGTTGTCTTTCCATTGGTCCCCGTGACGGCTATGATCGGTTTTTTAATGAAAGCACAGGCAAGCTCAATTTCGCCGATGATGGGGATGTTTCTTTTCCTTGCGGTTTTTAGTATCGGGATATCCAGGTGCACGCCCGGGCTGACCACTATCAGATCGGTTTTCTCAAGAGCTTTTTCCGTATGACCGCCGAGTTCAAACCGGATGTTCAGTTCCTTTAATGATCTGAGGGCCTTTGGGGCGATCGATCTTTTCTCTTCCGTCAAGAAAACAAGATCTCTGCCCAGTTTTTCCGCTATTGCGACCCCGCTTTTTCCTGCGCCAAAGACAGTTATTTTCCTTATGTTCTTCCCCAGGTGGGGTAAATTAATCGCTGGATTTTTCACTTTATAAAACCGTGCTACACCATACACCCGCTATCGCGAAAATCACTCCCAGTATCACAAATAAGGTCACAACAAGCGGCTCCGACATTCCGAGAAGCTCGAAATGGTGGTGAAGAGGGGTCATCCTGAAGATCCTCTTCTTGAACATCCTGAAGAAGGAGACCTGCGCCATTACCGAAAGAGCTTCTATTAGGAAAACCCCGCCTATAACGGCGAGAGCAAGTTCCTTATGAAGGATTATCGCGACTCCGGCAAGCAAAGCTCCCAGTCCGAGCGATCCCACATCCCCCATAAAGACCTCCGCGGGATAAATGTTGAACCGCAAGAACGCGATCGCGGCGCCGGCGGACGCGGCGCATATGATACCGGGATCATTGCTTTGAATGCAGTATGATATTACCGCAAAAGCGGAAAAAGCTATGGCGAGAGTGCCCGCGGCCAGTCCATCCAGCCCGTCAGTCAGATTGACCGCGTTAGCCGTTCCAACCACTATAAGGCACGTGAACGGGAAGTAAACCCATGGATTGTTGAAATAAATGAGCTTTAATATCCCCTCAACACTGTCGTTATGGCCTCTCCAGACAAGTATGGAAGCGAACAGGGCCGCGAACAAGAACTGCCAGAATAATTTCTGCCTGCCTGTTAAGCCTTCGTTCTGCCTTTTCTGTATCTTTATCAGATCGTCAACGAATCCAAGCGCGGCATATGCCAGAAAAAGCAGCACCAGGGCAAAATATTTCAAGTCTATGTCGATATTGATCAGGATGACAACGAATAACAGGATCGTAACAATGATCGGGATCCCGCCCATGGTCGGCGTGCCGGCCTTCATAAGATGCGAAGATGGGCCTTCCTGACGGATATTCTGTCCTATCCTGAAGACCTTTAATACCCAGATCATCGGGATGCTTATAAGCCAGCAGGCGATCGCCGCAAAAAAGAAAGTTATTACCAAACTCATAGGCTGAAATTATAACAAAATAAAAAACCCCCGTCTACCCTAAGATAGACGAGGGTTTAATAGATCAAAAGGCGTTAATTAGAAATCAAAGTTTATGCCGAACGATATTAATGTCGGAAGACCGATCCCGAGCCTGGTCCTGACATTGTCTCCTAATACCCACTCGGAACCCATTTCAGCGTTCAGAATGCCAAGCCCGACATAACTCAAGCAGTTTACTCCGAGTTCCGTCCTTACCGCTGACGGAAGGTCCGCGTCGCTAATATTCGGGTTCTTTGTCTTCACCGATTTGACCGCCGCGTTGATCTGATCCGGCGAGGGGTTTCCCTTGAACCAGGTCATGCCAAAGCCGATGCCTGAGATCAAGCCGTATTCATCCCTGGGATAGCCGTAATCGTCCTTGTCAACGAACCCGATGATAGGGCTGCCGCCCAATCCAAGTCCCAATGTGAAGTGCTTGCTTATCACAAGAGGTTTAGCCGTTTCCGGTGCCGGCTGCACTGGAGGCGGTGGCGGAGGCGTCACTTGCTCTACCGGTATAGGCCTCTCTGTCGTTGGGGCCGGCGCGCCCGCGAACGCTGATGCCTGAAATACGAACATAAGGACCATTGCCATGAACACATACTTTGATGCTCTCATTTTTACCCCCTTCATAAAATTTCGATCGACTGTTTGGAATTATAAAACATTGAGGAAATTTGTCAAGGAGTTTTTCCCCTCGCCTTAATGTCAATTTGTCACAATGAGACCCCGACATAATGTCGGGGGACTCAGCGTCTGTTTATTAAAGGCGGATTCTGAGCGCCTTCGGCCTAAGAATGACCTGGAGGGATGCCAAAGAAAAACCCTTCGATCTCTCGAAGGGTTTTCTTTTAAGGCCTTTATCAGGACCTCAAATACTAGAACATATACGCATAGCCAAGGGAGATGCCGGACACGTTGACCGTATTTTCTTCAAATTTCGGGAATCCACTCTTTGTTGCCCCCGTCCATGACTGATTCTCTAAATTATATTCAACAAGAATAGCCTGGTCAGCCGCAATAGCAATCGCGCATCCTAAATCGAAAGCCAAACTGGATCCTCCAATGGTGCCGTAATCCAGCCCTCCAGTCAGCTTTTTACTGCTGGCCTGCGAGAGTGATCTCACAAAAACACCACCGTACGGCACGCAGATCCCCATTTGTTTGCTGACAACATAACCAAGGGTCATTGTTGTCATGCTCATGCTTGCTGACCCGCCCGCATCAAGCTTTAAGCCTGCATCGGAAGATTCATATCCGAGCACGACTGCGGAATCCGCAGGCATATATACTGGAAGCGTATATTTGACGCCCAAACCTATCGAACTGCCTGATGACTGTTTTGCATCCACCCTCCCAAAATTTGGGAATGTATCTGAGAAATAGGCTGCATTCACATCCAGGTTCTGCATTACCCCGTATTCGGCTCTCAAGCCAAGGCTGTTTGAATCAAAATCAGATGGCTCCGCATCGCTGAGATTCGCCGCATTACCCTGATGGTTTGTTGTATATATGCCAAGCACTGCCCATTTGCCTGCTCCAACGCTTTTCGCTGTCTGGAAGCTGACATCGGCAAAGCTTGCTGAGGCCACCAACAATAACGCAACTAAAGTCACTAATATTTTCTTCATAGTTTTCATCCTTATTTTCTTTCGAAAATCAGGATCTCTTTTTCAACTCCTTTCATTTATATTATATATGTGTGTTATAGTTTTTGCTATAATTGGCCTCAACGATCGCTCCCATAATAATGCTGAATGACACAATTATTATATCAGAAAATCTTTGTCAGAGGGATATTTTCCCCTCCCCTAGCCCCTCTCTCGCCACAGGCTTGGAGAGGGAAAACAAAATCCCATAGTTCCCCTTCTTCTATAAATAGGAGAAGGGCTAGGAATGAGGTGCCAAAGAAAAACCCTTCGATCTCTCGAAGGGTTTTCTTTTAAGGCCTTTATCAGGACCTCAAATACTAGAACATATACACATAGCCAAGAGAGATACCGGACACATTTACTGATGTTACATCAGTTTTATTATTCGGCGCTGGTGCATGCACCTTAGTGTCTGCAAACGCCTGATTCTCAGTATTATACTCAATGGCTATTGCCTGATTCGCTGCAATCCCTATCATGCAGCCGATATTGAACGCAAGCCCTGTACCGCTCGTTGGATCAACTTTAACTCCTTGCGATTTGCCCGGATCCTGTGAAAGCATCTTATAGGCAACAGCTCCGTAAGGCATAAAGTTGTTAATCTGTTTGCTGACGATGTAGCCAAGTGATATCACCGTTGAGGCTACACTTGTACTTCCTCCAGCATCAAGCTTCAGGCCGATATTCCCTGATTCATACCCAAGGACAACTGCTGTATCAACATCCATGGCCTTGCCAAGTGAATACTTCACTCCAAGTCCCAGGGTATTTCCTGTCGTCTGCACTGCATCTAACTCTCTTATATTTGGTGTAAGATTATCAAATGAATATGCAACAAGCAGATCCATGTCCTTCATAATGCCGTATTCGCCCCTAACGCCAACACTTGTGGAATCAAAATCTTGGGGATCCCCGGCATTACCGATATCGCCTTGATGATTTGTCGCATACATGCCAAGCACTGCGTATTTGCCCACTCCAACGCTGTTCGCTGTGAGGAAACTGACGCCCGCAAAGCTGGATGATGCAACTAACAATAATGCAACTAAAGTTACTAATAATTTCTTCATAATTTTCCTCCTTATTTTCTCTCGAAAATCAGGATTTCTTTTTCACCTCCTTTCATTTTAAATTGATTAATTCTTTCCATAATCGATCGAGATCAATTATAGTGCCACCCTTTATCTTCCTTTGAACAGATTCGTCACAAAATCCGCGGCTATGTCCTTGCAGCCAAGCCCGAATGCTATGGCGAAAGCAAGCCCTACCGCTCCCACTATGACGCTGAACGACGCCACGATGATCGCGGAAGATATGCCCAGTATTTCCAGCGCTTTCAAAAACCCGAAAACATTGACGGCATACTGCGATATCTTAGCAAGAGTCTTCGTGTTAGACAGCCCCACATTATTAGCTATGACCGTCACCACGCCCGCAATCACAACGGACAGCAGAAGGGAAAGCGCCATGATAAAAGCGGCCGCGACCACCATAACGGAATAATTAAGGAGCATGTTCAAAAGGTCCTTTGAATTTGACGGGCCAAAGGCCATGGCTATAGCCGTGACCGAGATGAAGATCGCGATCCAATAAACCATGTCCCCAAGAAGATCGGAAGGAGATTCTTTATCTCCCCTCTGGTCAGGAACGGCGTGAACCCGATCGCGGAAAGGCCTTTATCGAGCATTACCGCTTTTAATATGGAGACAACTATGATCTGCAGGCCTTTGGCGATAAGAAGGGCGATCAGAAGAAGTACCAGGGAAATTATAAGATTGATAAGCAAAGGAGAGATCATGTTCGAAACATCCAGAACTGAACTAAGGATAGCCTGTAAACTCATTATTTTACTCCCCTCTCGTAATTAGACATTGGATAATGGGAAATTGAAAACATGAGAAAGATTAGTTCTGTACCACCCCCTTATATCAAGGACAGTATTAATGATACCAGCATAAAAACCCCGGCGCAAGCATAAGTTATTTTGTCTAGCCCTTCCTCAAGGCCTTTTTGTGTGCCGAAGATACCTGGCCTGACCGCCGATCCCTCCGAGGCCTTCACCCTTTGCCGAATGCAGAAGTATCGCCGCAATAAGTAATATCGCCGAGATCACCTGGATAAAAAGTAAAAAGCCTTTCACTGGGCAGAAAGTTTATCACAGCACTTCGGCTTGTCAAGCATAAAAAAGAGAGGTGAGATGTGAGATGCTAAATAGGCATTCATTAGAATGTCATTTTCCATAGAGCAGAGCTTGCCCGCAGAGATGCTCCGCATTCTTGCGGGGCTTGCCTCTGCGAACCGATCAATCATATCCGTTCGTTTCGAATATCGGGCTCCCTTTGATCAATACCCTGCCGTCATTCCCGACGGTCGCTCTCCCGTTCTGTTTCGGACCGACCGAATAGACGACATAGCTCTCCTTGTTAGCCGAGATCTCATAGGGGTACATGCTGCACATTGTCTTCCCGAAAGGATCAAAAAGATCGCAAAAGATCACGGTTGGCTTTGCGTACGACAGGATCCTTTGATAATCCCCTTTTCTTGGGCAGATCTTATTCTCCTGCTGGTATGAATCAAGGGCGAACTTCAGCGTTTTCAGGTCTCCTTTTGCCCTGGCGATCTTTGCCTCCGTCTGCATGCCTATCACCTTCGCAGCCGCCATCAAATAAATGATGGCTATGACAGCTATAACTATAAGCACTTCTATTAGTGTCATTCCTTTGCTTGTCTTTCTCATATTATTAATGACCTCCCTGTCATTTCAGTCGGTTGTTTTATCCCGAGCATTTCCAGCATTGTCGGAGCTATATCGGCCAGGATCCCGTCGCCCCGGAGTTTGATGTTCTTCTTATCGGATATCAGCACGAACGGCACCCTGTCGCAGGTGTGCGCGGTATGGGGGCCGTGAGTTACCGGATCGTACATCTGCTCGGCGTTCCCGTGGTCAGCCGTAATGAGCGTTGCCCCTCCCAGCTTTCTGACCAGGTCCACCACCCTGCCGACAGATATATTCACCGCGGTAACCGCGGCGATCGCGGCATTCAGGATCCCGGTATGTCCCACCATGTCGCAGTTCGCGTAATTCATTATCACGACATCATATTTTCCGCTTTCTATTTCTTTCAGCACTCTGTCCGTCACTTCGTACGCGCTCATTTCCGGTTTCAGGTCATAAGTAGCAACTTTTGGGGACGGGATCAGGACCCTATCCTCATTCGGATAAGGTTTTTCCACTCCCCCGTTGAAAAAGAAGGTAACGTGAGCATATTTTTCCGTTTCCGCGATGCGCAGCTGTTTTAATCCGTTCCTGCTCAGGACCTCAGATAAAATACTTTTTAATTCCTGCGGAGCATATGCAACAGGCGCGTCAATAGTTACATCATATTGGGTCAGGCACACAAAATGGACCTTTGGATGCGTTTTTCTTTTAAAACCCTTGAAGTCCTTATCCGTAAAACATCGGGTTATTTCCCTGGCTCTGTCGCCCCTGAAATTGAAGAAGATCAACGAATCATTGTCGGATATTCTCGGGCTTCCTTTAATTATTATCGGTTTAATGAATTCATCGGTCTCTTTGCGGTCATAAGCATTCTGCATCGCGTTTACGGCATCGTTTTCTTCGATCCCGATGCCGCTTGTCAGAGAATCATAAGCTTTTTCCACTCTCTCCCATCTGTTATCCCTGTCCATTGCGTAATAACGTCCGATTATCGTCGCGATCTTTCCAACCCCGCGAGCTCCTATCTCTTTCTGCAGCTCCTCGATATATCTTTTCCCGCTTTCAGGCGGCGTGTCCCTGCCATCCATGAAGCAGTGGACATAAACATTATCGATATTATTACGTTTTGCCAGGTCAAGAAGGGCGTAAAGATGCTTGTTGTCGCTGTGTACCCCTCCGTCGGAGACAAGTCCCATTATGTGGAGGTTCGACCTGTTCTTTTTTACATTATTGACGGCGCCGAGCAGGACCTTGTTGGAGAAAAAATCGCCGTCCTTTATCGACTTGGTTATCCTTGTGAGTTCCTGGTAAACGACCCTTCCCGCGCCGATGTTAAGGTGCCCAACTTCCGAATTCCCCATCTGCCCTTCCGGCAGCCCGACGGATCCCCCGGAGCATCCAAGTGATGTCGATGGATATTGCTTGGAAAGATTATTGACTATCTGGCTTTTTGAAAGTTTTATTGCGTTTGCGTCCGCGCTGTCACGCTCTCCCCAGCCGTCCATTATGATCAACACTAAAGGCTTGACTTCCATTTGTTAAATGATAATAGGAAATGGAAAAATAGTAAAGTGATTAATTCGGGAGGAGGATCAGATCGAGAGGCTGTATCCTTCCAGGCTTTTATTTGTTGCTATCCTGCTTATGATCTCGGCTATCAAAGGCGAGCAATCCAATATCTTAAGTTTTGGGAATATTGAACATTCAGGGATATTAAGCGTATTGGCCACGATCACCTTTTCGATAGGACTTTTCTGAAGTTTTTCCGGCGCATCGCCGCTAAGATATGGATGCACTCCCGCCGCGAATATATAAGCAGGGCTGTATTTTGCCACTTCCATGGCTGTGCTTACCATTGTCCCTCCGCCATCGATCATGTCATCCACCATGACCACATATTTACGCCGAAGGGTGACTTTGGCCGGCAGATTCACCAGGTTTGCCCCAATATATTTCTTCCTGTAAATTTCCCTCTCGCAAATGGACACCATACTATTATCGCCGCTCCCTATCTTTTCAGCCGGAAGATAGTGAAGAAGGTACTCTTCGGGCCCATATATCGCCTTTGCCCATGACCTGACCCATTTTATGCGCCCGCTGTCAGTAGCCACAAAGATCAGGTCATCAAGCGGCAAATTCTTTTTTATGTAATTCACGAAAAGTCCCTTGGTCGTTAAGGCCGCCGGGGCTGTGATCCCGACCGCTCTCATAATGGCTTCAGCGCCGACAGTGTGCGGATCAAAAGTGATCAGCGACCGCAGTTTCCCTCCGGCCGCCTGATAAAGTTCCTGTAAAGCCAGGACAGCGGTTATAGGTACACGGGGTTCGTCTTTTCTATCCTGCCTCAAGTACGGCATCGCTAACATCAGCAGATCTATGTCCCCGCAGGAAGCCAGGGACAATGTTTGAAGAAGAATTTTGGTCTCCATAAGATCATCATTGATGCGGCCGGTATTGGCAGTAGCCAGAACAAAAGCATGTTTATTCCTGACGCTTTCCAGGATCTTAGTATGGGTCTCTCCAACTTTGAAGTTTGTGACCTTTACAGGGGTCAACCGAAGCCCACTTAGACCAGCAACCTTATCTGCCAGAACCGGATGGGTGCTTCCGGTCAAGAAACAGTGCCTTTTACATTCAGTTGCCGATATTGTTGTCATATAAGATCACCTAAGCGCTTTATGCAAACACATTGAGCAGAATACAAAAAAGCAAAACCTGATATTATTTTATGTCCTCAACTAAACGGAACGCATAGCCGTAAATACCGTTGGAACGGCTGTCAGGTAGATCCAAATAATGATCAAAGTGCACTCCATCCTGAGAAAAAAGAAGATCATTCGCATACATTGATCTTGAAGTCTCGGTCCATTCCCGATGTCCGTGACTTCCTGTGAATTGGTACGCCTTCGCCAGCTCATCTACGGTCGCGATCCTGAATTTTCTGCCGGTTTTTCCGTTGAGCCACCTAGCGAATGCCCTGGCATCATTCAAACTGAACGGCGTTGTAACTCTGGCACACATCGGATTGTTAAGCGCTGACAAAAGCAGATCCGCCTTGTTCCCTGTGATCTCATATCTTGATCTCAGGTTCTGGCTCTGTAAGAACTGCTTGAACAGGCCGACAGACACGGTATTATGCATTATTTTATATTTCTCACCCGTGACAGTTACAAGATTCAATTGTTCCGACACTATTTTCTTCGACAACACCCATGTTCGGCCAACGGGAGCATAACCAACACGCATTTTCATATCAACCATATTAATTTCCTCCTTATAATTTATATAACATTTACCATTATGTATCGGCAGTATTGCCCGAAAATTTCAGTTTATATGATAGATTTTTAGGGAATTTAATGAGGGGAAATTCAGCGCGTTTGCTATTTATGTTTATGGTGTTCCTGGCGGACGTAGCCCCAGTCCGCCGCGACCCTTTCGAAATTCTCTATATAATCGGGGTCTTTCGCTTTCTCAGGAGTGACTATTTCGACAAACTTATAATTGATGGAATATCCCATTTCATTGAAACCGCGCAACACTTTCAAGTACTCTTCGTTCTCGGACATCTCCACCGTGAAGGATTTAAAGAAGTAACCGGTTATTACAAAACCTTCCTTATCAAGCCCCATTATCAACGCCATGTATTTCTGATCATGGGCTTGTTCAATGCTGAGGCAATAAACCAGACTTCCGTCCACATCTATGTGCGCCTTGTGCAAGGTCACCAATGTGTCAAGAAACCCAGGATCGGAAGCTTTTTCGATCGACAGGGCATCAGCAATGTCGCCGCTTACCAGTATCTTGGCCTTTTTCAGGTCTTTCAGCGCGCTGATGAATTGCATGTTGTCAGCCTTCTCTTTGGAGAGGAGTCGTACGAATAAGCCGTCGATATGGATATGGGAGCCATGCAGATCTTTTAACGCTGAAATATACTGTGGATCCAAAGCCTTATCGATATCAAGCGCGGCCACAAGTCGGCCGCCCACATCGATATGCCCCTTATGCAGCGATTGCAAGGCATCAATGTACTGCACGTTGGTAGCTTTTTCCGTCGAAAGAGCGTTCACAAGTTCCCCATTGACCGTGATCTTTGCTTTTCTGAGGTTTATCAAAGCTTCAACATATCCCGGATGTTCCAGTTTTGCAGGGTCAAGCGCTTTTATCAATCCCGAGTCTATCTTTATGCCGGCCCTGCGGAGGTAGCGCAGGAGCTTGATATAGCGGTCGTCCGATGCTTTTCCCAGAGTGATCGCTTTTGTCATATTTTTATCGATCTTGACTCTCACATCGGCCAGTTCATATATGGCCATGCATATTTCCAGATAATCGTCTAACTTGTCCAGTTCTTGCTCATCAAAAACCTTGTTCTTTCCCGCGATCTTTTCTAATTCGCGAGGATCGACTTTTTTGATCCCAATATGCCTTAACCGGCTTCGCAGTTCCTCTGCCGTTGTTTTCTCGGGAACGACGGTGACGCTTATCTTCCGGAGCTCGGTCTTGTCCTTTTTATTCTCTTTCGGCAGCTTTATTGCCGATGTTTGCTTGCCTGCGGAGATCATCACATTGCCGGTACTTAATTTATCGATCTGATCCATAAAAACCCCCTATTATGTATATCGATAAATTGTGGCTGAAATTTCTTAAAATGATGAGGAAAAAACGCTGGTTTTTGACCTGTTTTTTAAGGCTTATTTATGGAGCCGAGCGGGATCGAACCGCTGACCTCCTCGTTGCGAACGAGGCGTTCTCCCAGCTGAACTACGGCCCCACAACCCGCTTCGCGGGGAAATCCCAATGACCAAATCACAAATCCTCCCGCTGAGCGGGATCCCGCAACACATTATATCCTAATAATAAGGATGCGGGACAAACAAATCCCAAAATCCAAATCTCAAAATTCAAAAGGGAACCGCGACTTTAGTCGCAGGTTCCTGGACATCCAATTCCCAAGCTTACGCTTCCTGCAGAACCGCTATACCAGGGAGTTCCTTGCCTTCTAAAAATTCGAGAGATGCGCCGCCTCCGGTTGAAATATGCGTAATCTTGTCCGCGACTCCCGCAGCCTCAACTGCGGCAGCAGAATCCCCGCCGCCGATTATCGTTACGGCTTTGGAATCCGCCATCGCTTTTGCTATTTCGTTCGTCCCCTTCGCGAATTTCGGTATCTCAAAGACTCCCACAGGACCGTTCCACACAACGGTACCGGCCTTCTTTATCTCATCCTTTATGATCTTTATCGTCTCGGGGCCGGCGTCAACGCCCATCATATCCGGGGGTATCTGATCGACTTTCACCACTTTTGTGACCGCCTTATCGGACATCTCGCTGGCAACAACAACATCTTTCGCGAAAATGACCTTGGCCTTGCCGGCTTCCGCCTGCGCCATGAAGATATTTGCCTGGTCGATCGATTTGTCTTCAACGAGCGACTTGCCGATCTCAAGCCCCTTGGCTTTCAGGAACGTATAGACCATTCCGCCGCCGATTATCAGCGTATCCACCTTATTCAAAAGGTTCTTCAGTACCGCTATCTTTGTCGATATTTTTGCCCCGCCGATGATGGCAACGAACGGCCTCTTCGGGTCGGTAAGCGCTTTGCCCATGATATCAAGCTCTTTCTGGATCAGAAATCCCGCGTAAGCCGGCAGGAACTGCGCGACCCCTGCTGTGGACGCATGCGCCCTGTGGGCGGTGCCGAACGCGTCATTCACGTATATATCCGCAAGCTCGGCCAGCTTTCTGGCGAACTGTTCGTCATTGGCTTCTTCTTCCTTGTAAAACCTGATGTTTTCAAGCAGGACCACATCGCCGTTATTCATTTTAGATATCGCCTGCTCGACTTCCTCCCCCACCGAATCGTCAAGCTTCAAAACTTTCTTCTTTAGCAGTTCCTCGAGTCTCTTTGCGATGGGGTTCAAACGAAGGTCTTCCGTTACGCCTGAAGGTCTGCCGAGATGGGAAACAAGTATCACCTTTGCGCCCTTATCCGACAGATACTTTATCGTTGGAAGGGATGCTTTGATCCTGGTGTCGTCCGTTATCTTCTTTTCCTTGTCCATCGGGACATTAAAATCAACACGGACAAGGACTCTCTGCCCCTTTAGGTCTTTTTCGCCAAGGTCAGCAATGGATTTTTTTGCCATGGAAATTCTCCTAAATCCCCGAGACTAAAGTCTCGGTTAATTTATCCGCGACTTTGGTCGCGGGTTTCCGGAAAACCAAACAGTTACCTATTATTTGCTTGCGATCAATTTGAGAAGGTCGACAACGCGGCAGGAGTAGCCCCATTCGTTATCGTACCAGGAAACTACCTTGAAAAACCTCTTCTCGCCCTTCAGGTTGTTCTGAAGCGTGGCCAAAGAATCATAAATGGAAGAACGGTTATCATCGATGAAGTCGGTGGAAACCACCTCATCTGTTGCGACGCCCAGGATGCCCTTAAGGTAAGTCTGGGAAGCTTTTTTCATCAACGCGTCTATCTCTTCGATGGATGTGTCTTTTTTTGCAAGGAACGTAAGGTCAACCACGGAAACATCGGCTACCGGTACCCTGAATGACATTCCGGTAAGCTTGCCTTTTGTGGCGGGAAGGACCTCGCCCACGGCCTTCGCGGCGCCTGTCGTCGACGGGATTATATTGATCGCCGCGGCACGTCCGCCTCTCCAGTCCTTCTTTGACGGCCCGTCAACGGTCTTTTGTGTGGCCGTATACGCGTGGATCGTGGTCATCAGACCGGTTTCAATGCCGATGCCCTCTTTTAATATCACATGCACCAGCGGAGCCAGGCAGTTCGTGGTGCAGGAAGCGTTGGAAATGATATTGTGCTTTGCCGGATCATATTCGCCATCATTGACGCCCATGACAATGGTCTTAACGTCCCCTTTCCCCGGAGCGGTGATAAGGACCTTCTTCGCGCCGGCGGCTATATGGCCCTTTGCTTTCTCCGAGTCGGTGAAAAGCCCGGTGGCTTCTATGACGATATCCACTCCCAGTTCTTTCCACGGCAGGGAACTTGGGTCCTTGCTCGCCATTACGCATTTGATCTTATTCCCGTTCACTATAAGGACATCGTCCTCCGCGGCAGCCGGGCTGCTCTTTTCGGTCGCGAGAGTGCCTTTGAATTTGCCATGGACCGAATCATATTTCATCTGATACGCGAAGTATTTCGCGTCGGTGCTTACGTCAACTCCCGCCACAACATCGATCTCTTTGCCAAGCACCCCTTTCTCCACCATTGCGCTTAAAACCTGTCTCCCGATCCTTCCGAAACCATTAATCCCGACTTTTACTGCCATTTTTCAATCCCTTCCTTTTCTATTAATATTTCGACCCAAAAAAACGGAAAATCAGTATATCATCCACGATATTGCGTGTCAATTCTGATATAATTTCCCCATGTTCAGAAAAATGATCCTGCCCGCCATAGCGGTAATAATAATAGCTCTGGTCGTTTATGTAATAAAAGTCAGCGATAAAATAGACCTGCTTCAGTCCCTTATTCCCGAGAAGATAGCCGTTTTAAAGAACGTGCACATGGCCGGCAAGGAAGGGGCGAATTACTGGGAGGTCTTCGCCAGGGAGGGTTGGACAGGCAGGGACAGGAACACGACAACCCTTGAATTCATAACGGATGCTGAGATCGACAAGAACGGCAGGCCTCTCATAAAGGACGTGAAAGCCAGAAGATTGAAGCTTTCTAAAAACAATGAGATCGAGGTCCTTAAGCAGGCTGATGAGGAAAAAGGCGGCGATAGATATCTGAGCCTTTTGATAAACTTCAACGCTATCTCGAACAAAAAAAAGAAAATAAAATTCTCCACCCTGACGGCTGACAGCGTCAAGTTCAACCCTAACACCAAGAAAGCCGCGATAACTGGGAACATAAAGATATTAAAGGACAAGCTTTTGATAAGGTCCGAAAAGATAGACCTGGACCTTGATAAGAACATCGCCACGTTCGAGGGCAGAAGCTCCTTTTCCAGGGCGGGTTCAAAGCTACAGGCGAATTCCGCCGTTGCCTTCTTTGATGAAGATAGGATATTCATGTCCGGAAGCATCGAAGTGATACAAAAGAACAAAACGGCCGCATCTGACACCGCGATATATAATGACGGCTCAAAGACCATCGTTCTCTCCTCCAATGTCAAAGCTGAGATCGAGAAGCTTGGAAGCATGATGAAAGAAAAAAGCGCAAAAAAGGTAAAGGGGAAAGAAGCAAAGAATGCTTTACAGGAAAAGACCTTGATAATATGCGACAATCTTCAGCTCTCCACCGAAAAAGGCGATTGCAGGGCGTATGGAAATGTTCATGTCCACCAAAAAGATAAAGAGGCGAGATCCGATGAAGCTGTTTATCAGGAAGGAAGCGAAAACATCGTCCTGACAGGCAACGTATACATGAAGAGAAAAGATGACTGGGTAAGGGCGAACAAGGTCATCGTCTCAGTGGATAAGGAAACTTTCGAGGCCATAGGAAGAGTTGAAACAGTATTCAAGGTGAAAAAGGGATCAAGAAGAAACTGAGAGCCTGAGGCTAAACGCCTCAGCCCCAGCCTCACCCTCATTTACTTAGCTCCCACGGCTCAACTTTTTGATCAAATTCCCAACTCTTTCTTTTTCCTCTTTCGTCTTCCTGTCCTTCAATTCAAGTTTTATGGCGATCATATCGCCTTCTCTGCAACCTGCGGGAAGAAGATCTTTTGATATTTCTACCGTATAGCCATCTTCCCCGACAAGGATAACGGCTGTATCTCCCTCTACCCTATCAAGCGTTCCATAAAACTTTCTATTTTTCATTTGAAAAGCCTTTCAAAATAAATCCAAAATCCGAAATTCAAATGACAAATGAATATTTCAAATCCAAATAATTTAATAGTTATTGATTTGTTAATCGATTCATTTGGATTTTGGTTTTTGACATTTGGATTTAAAACAGCAGCTTATGCCTTCGCATCGCTATGCTCTGAAGGATGCCGATCGCGCACATGTTCATCACCAGAGCGGTCCCCCCGTAACTTATAAAAGGGAGCGGCACCCCAACGATAGGCATAAGACCCAGAGCCATTCCCATGTTCACAAGCACCTGAAAACCAAGCATAACGGCGATCCCGGCAGCAAGCATGCTTCCGAAGAAATCCCTTGATTCGACCGCCAGGGTAATGGCCCTGTATATCACTATCGTAAAGAGGGCGAGGACAAGTACGGAACCCAGGAACCCGAATTCTTCGCCTAAAGCGGAAAATATAAAATCAGTGAACTGCTGCGGTATGAACGCCAGCTGGGTCTGGGTCCCGTGCATATATCCTTTTCCAAAAAATCCGCCGCTTCCGATCGCGATCTTCACCTGGATGCTGTGGTACCCTATACCAAGAGGATCGCTGCTTGGATTCAGGAACACAAGAAGCCTTGCCTTTTGATAATCTTTCAGCATTCCCCAGACCTTTGCCACGGCATACCCCGTCCCTATATTCCCCAAAAGGATAATGGCGTAGTCAAGCAATCTGATCCTGATCTGCCACATAAATATAGCAAGGGCGGCAAGATACGCCACCCACACATAGGTGTTCGATTTAAGAAAAATACTGAGCAGGGGCGTTACCATGAACATCAGCAGCGTTGCCGATGTCTCCGCCCAGATAAGCATGCCGGTGAAAATAGCGAAAAGTATTATCGAGGTCCCTAGATCGGGCTGTTTAAATATCAGTATGCATGGTATCGCGACGATAATGAGCGGAGGGATGAGGCTCATGATGCTTTTTATTTCCCCGCGCCGCTCGCCAAGGAACGAGGCCAGAGCGATCAATAATATAAGCTTTGATATCTCCGAAGGTTGAAAAGATACAGGTCCTAAAGCGGTCCATCTTTGCGCGCCAAGCATGGTGAACCCCTTGAACAGCACCATTAACAGGAATGCGATCGCAAGGCCGTACAGGAACCATGAAGCGCCCTTCAGGTGAGAGTAATCCAGATAAGTAAAGATCGAAAGACCCAGTAATCCGATCGCAAATGCAAAGAGCTGCTTCCTTGCGTAATAGAACGGGTCGTCCCCCTCCCGGGACCGCTGAGAGAAAGTGCAGCTTAGTATCATCATGAGACTGATCAATATTAAAAGCCCGACGCTGATCCATATGAGCATGTCGGAGTGCCGTAACATCCTGAAGTTTATCATCTGATCATCCCTGCGACAGTTCTAATGCTTTCAGCAACGCGCCGGCCTTGTTCAGGGTCTCCTCGTATTCTTTCGCGGGAACAGAGTCGGCAACAATGCCCCCCCCGGCCTGTACATAAGCGCTGTCGCCTTTCATTAAGATGGTCCTTATCGTGATGCAGGTATCAAGGTTCCCGTAAAAATCAAAATAACCCACCGCGCCGGCATACGGGCCCCTTCGCAGGTTCTCAAGCTCGTCGATTATCTCCATTGCACGCACCTTTGGAGCGCCTGAAACCGTTCCTGCCGGAAAAGCGGCCCTGATAAGATCAAACCCGTCCTTCCCGGGCTTAAGCTCACCCGTAATGTCAGATACTATATGCATCACATGCGAATATTTTTCCACGGACATGAGCTCATTTATTTTCACGCTGTTGAACCTGCACACTCTTCCCAGATCGTTCCTGCCAAGATCAACAAGCATAATGTGTTCGGCTCTCTCTTTTTCATCCGCAAGAAGCTCTTTTTCAAGAGAAGCATCTTCTGCTTCGTTCACGCCTCTTCTCCTTGTTCCCGCTATCGGGCGGACATTTGCGATATTATTCTCAAGCCTTACCATCGTTTCCGGCGATGAACCGATAAGTTTCATGTCCTTGAACTTCAAATAATACATGTACGGAGAGGGGTTCAGCGTCCGCAGGATCCTGTATATATTAAAAGGATCCCCGGAAACCTTTGTTTGGAACCTTTGCGAAGGAACGACCTGGATTATATCGCCGGCCTTCACGTATTCTTTCGCTCTTTGCACGATCGCCTCATACTCCGTTTTGCTGAAATTCGACTTCAGCTTCGATCTTTTCCCCTTGCCGATCTCGATCTCAGCGCTTTTTACCGGCTTTTCAAGCCTGGAAACCAGGGCATCTATCTTTTTAACGGCGGACTCATACGCCCTGCCGGGATCCCCTTCTGCCAGGACATTAGAGACAACGCTTATCTTATGGTTCACATGATCAAAAGCAAGGATAGTATCCGTTAAGAGGAATTGCATGTCCGGGAGCTTCAGATCATCGGGGTTTTTATCCGGAAGTTTCTCTATGTGGCGAACAATGTCATAACTGAAATATCCGACCAGCCCGCCGTGGAACCTGGGAAGGCCTTTTATTTTGACCGGCCTGTACTTTGACAGCACTTTCTTGAGTTCCGCGATCGGGTCGCCTTCGATCCTGGTCACACTTCCGCCTGATATGATCTCGATCCTGCTTCCCTTGCTTTTGACGATGAGTACAGGATCGCAGCCAAGGAACGAATATCTGCCGAGCTTCTCTCCTCCTTCAACACTTTCAAGAAGATAAGAATATTCAGCGGCTTGCTTGCCGTCAGGCGCGGCGATCTTTTTGAACGCCGAAACCGGCGTTTCCATGTCAGCGATTATCTCCCTGTAAACAGGGATAAGGTTCCCCTTTTTTGATAATCTTATGAACTCTTCTTTAGTTGGATAATACATATTTTTGCCCTTACTCACCCCTTCTGTCCCTCGCTTGAGCTCGGGACATCTCCCCCTTAGTAAGGGGGAGACACAGAGGGGGTTTTGTCATATTTCAAAATAACATGCTTATTGCTATGACCATTAAATATACAGCGAACGCTCTCCTTAATATAATATCCGGAATCGGCTGAACGATCGACGCGCCTATGAACCCGCCGAACAAAAAACCGATCGCCGTGTATAATGCCACATCTATCACTATGTTTCCATTATAATAATACTTCAGCGCGGCAAGAAGCCCAACCGGCAGAAGCATAGCTGCAAGCGCCGTTCCCTGCGCCTGATGCTGGCTGAAACTCAGCAAAAAAACGAGAGCGGGTATGATTATCGTCGCTCCCCCTATGCCGAACGCTCCGGAAAAAGTTCCCGCGATCAAACCCGTAACAAGAGAAAGAATGACGTTGATTTAACTCCCCCGCCCTTTCAAAATTGCTTCCGCTATCGCCACGTCTTCCGTAGTTGTAATTTTAATGTTCTCGTATGACCCCATGACCATTTTAACAGGAATTCCCATCCTCTCAACAAGCTTTGAATCATCCGTCGCCCTGTATTTGATCCTCTGGGCTCTTTCATAAGCTTCCTTTATAATGGACGCCCGGAAAGCCTGGGGCGTCTGGACCTGCCAGATCGAAGCCCTGTCAAGCGTTTCGAGTATGACATTCTCAGAAGATACCGTTTTTACCGTGTCTTTGACCGGCACTCCAACGACCGCGGCCTTTGAAGCCTTTGCTTCCATGACGGCCTTTGCGATGATCTCCTTGGTCACAAGCGGCCTTGCCGCGTCGTGGACCACCACGATATCATCATCTGAATCCTGTATGACCTCCCTGAGCCCGTTATAGACCGAATCCTGGCGCTCTACCCCGCCCTCAACAACGCTCCTGACCTTTTTAAAATCTTTTAACAGCCTTTTTGTAAGCTCAACGTCTCCCCTGGCAACAACAACGATAACATCATCGATCGACTGGCATTTATCAAAAGCGGAAACGGTGACGGATAGGACAGGCTGCCCGTTGATCTCCATGAACTGCTTTTTAACGTTTATTCTTTTCCCGGAGCCGGCCGCGGGAATGATCGCCGTAACTTTCACAGGACCTCTAGCTTCTTTGTGGACCTTGTCAGCACTTCACAGCCGCCTTTTTTGACCAGGACCATGTCTTCCACCCTGAAACCCCCGACACGCGGCAGATATACGCCGGGCTCGATAGTTATGACCATCCCTTCCCTGAGAACATCCCTGCTTGACGAAGAAACACGCGGACCTTCATGGACCTGCAATCCTACTCCATGACCGGTAGCGTGAGTGAAGTACTTTTCCAGCTTTTCTTTTCCAAGCGCTTCCCTCGCCGCTTTATCGATCTCAGCCGCCGCAACGCCGTCCTTAACTTTTGAAACGGCCGCCGCTGAAGCGGACAACACCGCGCTGTATATTTTCAATGTTCTCTTTGATGGGGCTCCGAGAGAGACCATCCTTGTGATGTCGCTGTTATAGCCCTTGTACCTCGCCCCAAAGTCCATTATAACAAGCTCCCCTGCTTTGATCTTTTTATCCGTCGGCTTGCCGTGCGGGTTCGCCGACAACCTGCCGGATGAAACAAGCGTTTCAAAGGCCGGCGCATCACCCTTGAATGTTTTTATCAGGTAATCTATATGCGCCGAGATCTCCAGCTCCGTCATTCCCGGCTTAATTATCCGGATAATACAATCATAGGTCAGGTCCGCGATAAGCGCAGCTTTTTTTATCGCGTCGATCTCGCCGGCGCGCTTTATGCACCTTTGATCCCTTAACTGGCCGCTTATGGAATGAAATTTCGCCCGTGGAAATCCATCTTTCAGCTTGTTGAACGATGCCACATCCAGCTTATCGTCCTCAAATCCGATGTCCGATATCCTTTTCTTCTCCAGAATGCTTATGGCGGTTTTCATCAGCGTTGCAGAGAGAGGGGCTTCTACGACCCGAATGCCCTTGTAAACCTCCGATCTTGCCTGCAGAGTATATCTGCCGTCAACTATCAGCTGGCAAAGCTTATCCTGGGCAATAAGGATGCCCGCGCTGCCGGTAAATCCGGAAAGATAATGGATGTTCGGTTGGCTTGTAATGATCCTGATCATTTAATAAGGTCGATGGCGGCTCTCAGCCCCAGAATATAGCTGTTCATGCCGAAGCCCGAGATCTGCCCCGCAGCCACGGGAGCAATGACCGATCTTTGCCTGAACTCTTCCCTTGAATATATATTTGACATGTGGACCTCCACCGTAGGTATTTTAACGGAAGATATGGCATCCCTTATCGCCACTGAATAATGAGTGTATCCGCCGGGATTGATCACGATGGCCTTATACGTTTTCTTGGCTTTCTGTATCAGGTCGACGATCTCGCCTTCTATGTTCGTCTGAGCGGTATCGACGACCATGCCTTCCTGCGCCCCGAGTTTTTTCAATTGAGCGTTGATCTTATGGAGAGTGACCTTACCGTAGACATTTGGCTCCCTCTGTCCGAGGAGATTCAAGTTCGGACCATGGATGACAAGTATTTTCTTTGCCATAACTATTTTATTATATCACAGAAATCCCCCGCTCGCTTCACTCGCGCCCCCTTTATTAAAGGGGGTTGGGGGGATTAATCCAGCACTACCAGTTTTCCGCTTCCGATGACACTGTCACCCGATATTATCTTGTAAATATACATCCCGTTACCGGCGACCTGGCCGCCGAGCGACCTGCCGTTCCAGTTCACCTGGTTAGTTCCGCCTCTGGCCCCGTTCGTGCCGGAGCCGAACCTCATCCTCTTTGCTTCATGTCCGGTTATGTCGTATATGACTATCGTAACGGCCGCGTCCTTGGACAGCGTGTACTGGATCGTCGTGGCAACGCCTGACATCGGACTGAATGGATTGGGATAATTGTATGTCCCTCCTACGACCTGCACAGACCCTCCTAACACCCTGGCTTCCATCGTGTCTTCACAGGCATTCGCGCTGATATCCTCCATGTGAAAAGTGAATAGATGTCTCTGCTGGGAGCCCGGTTGTATGGTGAAGTTGCCATACCATGTCCCGTAAAGAGAGTTCCCTGAAACAAGGCTCAACGGCGGATAGACCGGAATATTGTCAACCCTCAATAAAACTGAAGCGACACCCGCTCCGACTTCGCTTGATATGATAGCTTCCATGCTCACGTGGGATGATATTATGTCCCCGGACCTGACCCTGACGCCGTTCACCCATACAGCCACTACTTTCATAATGTCAGAAAAGGCTTCCGGCGTAAAAATAGTTGAAACCTGAAATGAAGGGACCGACCATTCTATCGGCATGGGAGGATCGCCGGCCTCGATCGTGTCAGAAAGCTGAGAGTCGCCGTAATGGTCGGACATTACCAGAGAAGGGCCGTTCCATGCCCTTACGTAGAGCCTGCATTGCTCAGCAAGGGATTGGTCGCCCGCGAAATCCCTGATAAAAGCGCCGTTGCTCAGTCCGCCCTGCCCTACAGGCCCCGCCCAGAGGATAGTATCGCCGCCTGAGGGTCCGCCATATTTACTTGGAACATGGATAGTCTCTTCTGAAGCGCAAATGATCTGGATAACTTCGCCCGTAGGCAATGCATTGCCGTCCAGCCCTTGAACGGCCTGATTTGTCCCGTCCATCTGAACGGTGACCGTGACAGCCGACGCAGGAAGGTTGAATCCAAATGACAAAACCCCGATGACAAATAAAACCCAAACGACAAATGACAAACCCCTTCCGTCTCTCGCTTGCGCTCGAGACATCTCCCCCTTACTAAGGGGGAGATACAGAGGGGGTTTTGTCGTTTTATATTTAAAATTTGTCATTACCGATTAAGGTTTGGGTCTTGTCCCCCATGAGAAAGGACTTGCCGATTTCCTCTTGTAGAAATATCCCCTGTCAGCGCTCATTTGCCATGTGGGAGCAATCCCCGTACTTACATCTATCCAGCTGCCCGACAGAGAAAGGTAGGCTTTGTTGTAGTTGGTGGTCCCCGGTATCAGCTGGTAGACCACGTCCGCGCTGAGCAGATCTCCCGATTGAGCCCCGGATTCCAAGAGATTCGAATTGTTCAATAATATAGAAGCTGCCTGTCCGGAGGCTATTAGATTCCAGCCGGGAATGATCTGGGTCGATCCGACAAAACCTCCCCCTCCTCCTCCGATCCCGCCCCCGGGCACACTGCCGGTGGAATCATAATTATTGGAATATACAATTGACTGGGAATAAGCCCATGCCCGATAATAATATTGCTGTCCTTTAGTAAGGCCTGTATCCGAAAAGCTCTCGGTGCTGTCAATCATGGCGCTTTGAATATAAATCGGCACTTCATCGACATTAACCGGGACACCCAATGTAGGAAGAGTGCCGGATGCAAAGGGGCATGTCGCTGACGTAAATTCGCTCGTTCCCGGTTTTCTTAGGATTATCACTCCGCCCAGATTCGAACTCGAGGGATCAAACCAGTTAAGCCTGAGACTGGTATCCGTCGCCGGCATCGCATATAAAAAGCTGACCGGATCCGGCGGCGAGGTATCATAGCTTGCCTGTGCGCCTGAAGAATATCGCCTTAAGGTTTTATCGGTCCCCGTATTATTGTGAGTAAAGATCGTGACATAATAACCAAGCAATGGATCAGGGAAAACACTGGTATCAAAAGTGTAAGTCTGATTAGTAGCTCCAGGCGTCAATCCTCTCTCTTCATAGATGGCACCTCCAACTCCGGTATCTCCGGGAGTTGTGGGATAGCTGCCTAATTTTGCCACGATTATAACTCCATCAAACCATGAGTCCGAGGGGTTAGTCCAATTGACTTTTACGCCGGCCGAAGTATTTGATCCGAATACATTTGATGCATTGTGAGGAGGGATCCCGGCATCAGCAATGATCGGCGATGCAGCCGCATAGTTCCTGCCCTGTTCGTTGGGGTAGCCGTCATAAGCGCAGCGGTCATAATTATATACATTGAAAAAATATTCTGATCCGGGTGTGAGGCTGCTCACCACCGTACTCCCTATATCACCTGTCGCGACAACAGTTGCGGTATTTACCGTGCCGCCAACACCATAATTATTGCCATTTGAATCCCCTGCTGCGCCCACAGGCGTTATCCCTGTCCAGGTGCTTGAGGGGTTCTGCAGGACCATACATCCCGCATAATCCGAGGCGCTCCCTTTATTCCAGTATAGAGTTACCTTGTCATTCTCCGGCACATACCCTGTAAAACCGGTTATCGTATCCCAACTGCTGCCATTATAGTGGAACATTCTAGGCTGATTCCCATTAACCGAAATATCGGATACATTTTTAGCCGAAAAAGATGGAGAAGCGCAAGGCGTGTAATCGTGGGATTTTACCGCAGAGCTCCAGGGAGTAGAAGTTTCATTATGGTCAAGAGTATTATCCACCGCTTCAACCCTGTAGTAATAGCTCACGGGGTTTCCGGTGGTGTAATCAATAAGATCATCAGGAAATCCCCCCTGAATGCCCGTGCTTAGGCCGTTCGGGTAACTTCCTCCGCTGATGGAAAAATCACCGCCCGCAATTAGCGTGCCTGTGCCTGAACCTGTCGTGCTCCTGTATACTTTATACCTGACATTGTTTGAATTATAACTGGTGGCAGTGATCCCAAAAGGAGTATAGTCAGTCACTCCTGCCGTTGTCCATGAAACGTTTATCTTATTTCCCGTTTGAGCATCGGTGACTCCTCCTACACCAGCAAAACCCACCGGCGAATGCGAGGCAGCAATGTTGATCGTTTGATCATTTATCGTGCCGATTCCCAGGCCATTATGGATCACATATACGCCCGGCCCGGTTGAAAGGCGGCAGGTGTCAGGCTCCCAGCTCAAAAGCGCGGTTCCCGTGGCAGTGGGAGTGATCCTGAAAGTCAGCTGATAAATATCGGTGGCAGATGAAACATCCCATCCGGTACCACTCGTGGCTACGCCCTTCGCATATTGAACTTTGCCTTCGGAAAAGGTGGCATTGATCGATGAAACATCAAACCAGCTTGAACTCATATAATCGCCTGATACTATGGGTCGCGTATTTGTTACGTATACAAACTTGTTGAGCTCATAATCCACCCAAGCATCGATCCCCACAATGTGACGGGCACTGCTTGGAGTATATCGAATATTGATAGGCCTGTCGCTGTTTTGCTCCCAATTGTGCGAAGAGTCCGCCTCATAGAAGCCTATACTATCCGCCAAAGCGGCAGAGGCCAGCATTACAACGATCAATGGGACCAAAAGCCCAACCTCCTTAAAAAAACTTTTCATATTAAAACCCCCTTCTTTCATTTGAACAATTATCTGGGCACAAAACTCTTAGCTCCAGCCTGCCAATTTACCCTCCAGTATGGGAGGTCCCCGCTGGCAGTGATAGATCCATCCCCATCAAGATCTGAATTGGGGTCAAATCCCGTCTCACCTTGCTTTATTCCTGACTGCCAGGCAGTCTGCCAGAAGGGCAGATCTCCTGAAGATGTAACCTGTCCATCCGCATCTATATCCCCTGCCCGCAAGCTCATAGTACTGTTGGCTTCTGTAGTCATGGCATCCGGGAAAGGAGCAACCGAATAGGCCGTATAATAGTTGCCTGCTGAAGGTTCCGAAATGTTCACGGAAGCTGTCCCTCCGCCAAAAGGAACTTTATCATTTGTTATGATCGCAAGATGGTTGGGGCCGATAGTGTTTCCGGCTTTATGCTTGATCACCAGATAAAAATCACCCGCCGCATAGATATCCACCGTACCTACTCCGGTAGTATCCAAGCTGATATATTCCGAAGTCACCATATTTCCAGGGAAAGCGGTTCCGGGATCACTGCCGTTTCGCAGCTCAACTTCTATCGTAGCCGGAACCTGAAGACCGGTGCTTGGATTATAATATCCCTGCAGGTAGGCCTTTAATGTAAGGGTCGTAGCCGGCGGATTCTCGGTAGTGGTAGTGAATGTCCAAGTATAAGGGCCGGCCAATGGATTTCCGGATATGTTCCGCACTCCGGTATCGACAGTGCAGGTTATAGTTTCACTGGTAACGAATATTCCGGTCTGGTTAAAGGTAACGGTCCTTGTACTGTCATTATAAGAAGGTTTGGTCGCATGGACACCGGTTTTATCGCCGGTCACCATAAAGTTTTCGGCTGTTACGGTGCTTCCTAATAAAGAATTATTAAAGGCAGCGGTTATATTCGGGAATAAAAATACTCCCGTGGCATTGCTCTCCGGAGTGGTAGAGGTCACCGCAAGGGCGCCCGTGCTGATATTGACCTCCCGGCTGGAAGAAGAACTGACATTGCCGGCATTATCCACGGCATGTACCTCCCAGGTATGAAGACCATCACTTAAGGAGGTTTCCGGTGTTGCCGAGATACTCGAGAGATGATACATCTATATTTTTGACACTATCGATCCACAACTCATATTTTGCCAGTCCGGAACCAAAATCCGAAGACGCTTCCCAGGAAAAAGTGGGGGTTTGAATACTTAACCATGATCCTGATTCCGGGCTTATTAGATAAACACTTGCCGGCGGCGTCATATCCACTCCAAAGTCCATCGCGGACTCATCGTTATCGCCAAAACTGACCCAGTCACCTGTATTATCGGCAGAATCCATTACCCTGGCCTGCCAGTGATACGCTCCTTCACCCATGTTCTCAAGAGTTATTAAGCCCGTCACAGGTGTTCCGGAATATGGAACTCCTTCGCCCGTGGCTGTGACAGTGCCATTGAAATCCGTTCCTACCGGTTCTATTTCCACTTCAGGATATAACGTCGTCCCGCTTAGGGGTGAACTCATGCTCATACTGATCTCTACCGTAGACTCGGTCATCCATTCTCCGGTGGCGATCGCAGTTATACCGTCCGATCTGAATTGACCAAGCCCTGCGGGAAGGTTCGGAGCAACGATGCCGAAAGCTTCGGTAGTAAAGGAAGCGACACTGCTGTATTCGCTGGTACCGTTCACGTTCACCGCAGCGACCTTCCAGTAGTATTCCGTGGTCGCACTAAGACTGGTGAATGTCCAGGCCGCTTCATCCGTGGTAGCCACTGTATCCGCCGCAGAGTCCTGCGTACCGTAACTTATCACAAAATATCCCGTGTAGCTTCCCGTATCCCATGTGCCGTACGCGGAGTCGGTGGTTATGTTCGTTGTGACCAGGCCCTCCGGAGTCCCCGGCAGAGCATCGGAATCCGCAGATGAAACGTATGTCGTTAAAATATTGTCGCCGTTATATGCATATATATAGTAGAAGTGCGCCTGGTCAGCTACCAGATTGGCATCCACCGTAGTGGCCGCCGTACCTGTATAGATAAGCGCCCCGCCCAATGCTTCGGGGGTACCCTCGTACACCTCGAATCCGGACTGAGCACCGCCCGATTCCCACGAAATGACACAATCATAACCGGCGCCATTCACTCCCAAGACAGATGGATTGATCGGAGCATTAGCCAGGGTATATTTTGGTTCCGCCGTCGCATATCCGCTGTAGCCCGCTTCATTATATGCCCTCACCCTGACCCAGTACGCTTCATTTGTGGATAATCCATAGATAGTATATAAATCGTCGCCGGCTTCAGCCGTTCCCGTAAATATGGTCACCCATGGATCGGTCGCGGACACCTCGATACTGAACCCTTTCTCATTAATTGAATTGACCTGCCATGTAAAACTCTCGGATGTGTCGCTGAGAGCTTCCAGTGTGGCATCGCTTGGATCCGCAGGAACGGAAACGGTCACGAATTCCGAGGAAGCAAAAAATGTCGGGACCGACCAGCTCTGGGGCATTGGCGGCGCGCCCGCGTCAAGGCTGGCAGAAAGATGGGAGTCGCCGTAATAGGTGGATGATTCGATGCTGGGGCCGTTCCACGCTCTTATGTAGATATGGCTGTCATCGAGCAGGGATTGGCCGCCCACGAATTCCTTGATAAAAGCGCCGGGCCCCATGATATAAGGGGGATCGCCCAGTTCGCCCTGTCCCACAACTCCGGTCCAGATCAAGGAATCTCCGCCCGTTGCTTCTCCTGTCGTGCCGGGCGCATGGATGGCTTCATTTGACGCGTAAATGACCTGGATGACCTCTCCGGTAGGCATCTTTGCGCCGTCATGGTCATATATGATCTGGTTCGTCCCGTCCATCATGACGGTGACCGAAACAGCCTCCGCCTGCCGCGGGATGGCAAATGACCAGATACCAACGACAAAACAGATCCCGATGATAAATTTCCAGACCGGAAATTTGATCCCGGATATCATTTTATTGCCTGATGATCTCAGATCAGCCATTATTAACTCCTGATAATGACAATTATTATGCTACCTCGCTTCCCAGGTGAAAGGATAATTCGTGTTCCTCATCAGGAAATATCCCGCATCCGGGGTCATTTCCCATGTGGCCACCCCGCCGGTATCCTGATCGAACCATTGATTAGAAACAACGACGGTGGCCAACTTGTAATTGTTCGTTCCGGGAATGATCCTGTATATCTTGTCCCCTGATGCGGCTCCCTGCAGTATCAGAGTTGACTGGTCAAGTGTCTTTGATATTTGCTGGCCTGTGGATATCATGTTCCACCCGGGAACGATCGTTGTGGGACCCGCAAAGAGCACTCCTCCGATCCCGCCTCCAGGTAAGGCGGCGGTGGAATCGTACGCGGACGGATAATTATACGCGTCATCATTGGACCAGATACGGTAGTAATAGGTCTCCGATGAAGACAGCCCGGTATCCTGGAAGTACTCCAGAGGACCTGAATAGATCACGACTTCCTGGGAAATCCCGGAACCTCCGACGGGGGGAGTAAATGTGGTATAGGGGTTACCCGTCAGCGGAAAATCCGATGGATTGTAAACAAATTCGCTTGTGCCGATCTTTCTTAAGATGACCACACCCAGAAAATCCGAGTCGGTCGGGTTGGTCCAATTCAGATCAACGCTCGTGCTGCTGCTTGGCAGGGCGTAGAAATACTTCACCGGAGCCGGCGCTGTTGTATCATAGCCTGCCTGCACGCCAGAAGAATACCGCCTGTGGTTAATATCCGCCGCCTTATTATATGTATATACAGTAACGTGATAATCGTTAGCAACATCGTCCAGAGGGTTCGGGCAGGCCACATTATCAAAAGTATAGGTCGTAGGATCTGTGGCAGAAGATTCATGGAACGCATATACATCTCCCGGGTTTGATGAATAGCCGTGTTTTTTTACAGCTATCCTAACTCCGTCAAAGTAGCTCTCGCCGGGGTTAGTCCAGGTGACGGTAATGCCGTTCGTATTCTTGAACGAGGTCACGGATGGCACGTTGGAAGGAGAGACGCCGGGTGTCGCAACAATAGTTAATGTAGAACTGTAGTTCCTGCCCTGCTGGCCTATCCCCGCGGAACCATCGTAGTCCTCAGCCAGGTCATAAGCCGTTATATTATAATAATATGGGACGCCGTTCTGAAGGTCAGTCGATCCATCTTTCAGCTTGGTCCTTACGAGCTGAGCTACGCTTTCCTTCGAGACCACTTTCCCATTGTTAAAAGAATACCCGTCCGGATAGTCCGTACCATTGTTATCTCCTGACGCAGATTGGAATGTGAACGGGGTCCACGGATCGGTATCGCTGCCGATGACCAGATACCCTGCCAAGTCGCTCGCGGAGGAAGGATCCCATTTCAGCGTTACCTGCTTATCACCCGGAACGTATCCCGTAAAAGAGCTTGTCGGCCCCTGCCATGTAGTTCCGTTATCGGTGGTCCAGTACATTGCCGGGGCTCCTCCCTGGAGCGACGAGGTCGGCGCGTCCGGAGCGACATAGTCGTGGGATTTCACAGTAACGGCCTGGGAATTGTTGTCTTCATTAGGAGTGACACAGTTATCAAGGGCATGCAGCATATATGTGTAGGTATAATTATGCGGCGGGCAGCAATCGTACGGCTCATTGCCTTCATATTGCCCGTTGGAATTGCCGTCATCATAGTTCGTCGCTCCCGGAGAAGATGTTTCCAGGGTTGTATAACTGCTTTCATCGTTGTTCCTCTTGCGAAGGACTTTGAACCTTAAATTGTGCGGATCATAGGTCGTTGCAGTAATGCCATATGGGGTGACATCCGTTGCCTGGGTATTGTCCCATGTTACCTGCAGCATATTGCCGGTATCAGGATTAGGAGGCGTGACCGGATTGCTTTTTGAGTTTATCCCTACATTGGAACCCCAGGTCGGAGGAGCACTTTGTGTAATGGTTATAGTTCTGGCCGGCGTTGATCCCGTAACATCTACTCCCGCTCCGGGGGTTCTTAAAAGTTTAATGCCTGCGGTATACCAATTGAAAGAGTCGTTGGACCCGAGCTGAGCCGTAGGCGATACCAGAAATTGCAGATCATACAGGGAAACAGTTCCTGTACCGGTCGTCCAATACTTGGCTTGCGTAGTATCCCTTGTGTATATAATGTGGCACGGAGGAGTAGTATCTGCGGATAAATTCTATCAACGCCTTCCAGAACGGTCGTCGGTATTTCATTTGACATGGTGGGCACGCCAAGGTTAGCGAAACCATCATAATTATTATATTGCAGATGGGCGTCGAAACCCAGGATCTGATAGCTTGTGCCGGTGACATAGTTTATCCTTAGCGGGCGATAGCTGTTCTGCTCCCAGGTATAATTTGAAGAATCGATGGACACATCCGCATACGCGAAACCCGCAGCGCCGAATAAGAACACAAGCAGGACTCCGATCACCTTCCATTTTTTCATTTTATTCTTCATTCTTAACTCCTCCTTTTTATGGGACTGGGGCATAACTGTTCACCCCGTTATTACTAAGCCAGATGCCGAAATCATCGATGCGGATCAGGCCGTCGCCGTTAAAATCCGCTCTCGGGTCGAATCCGGACTCACCGGCATTCAAGCCGTTCGCTGCCAGCCAGATGCCGAAATCGTCGATGCGGATATATGGGTCGCCATTCGCGTTCCCGCCGCGCATGCTGAGCTTTCCGTCCGTTTCCGTCCACTCCGCGCTTGGTGACGCGGTCGGAGTATATGCCGGATCGGTCCCGTCAGCCAGGTCCACAATGACCGGCCCGGACCCAAAGTTCTTTGTGCTGTTGGTTATTACGGACAGGTGGTTCGACTCGAAAGAAATGCCCGCATGTTGAACTTCAACATAGAAGCTCCCTGCCGGGACATTTATATCCGCGGTGCCGGTGCCTGTCGCATCCAGGATGATCTCCTGAGAACCTGCGATGGTGTGAGCGGTGCCTGGATCACTGCCCTGCCGCAGCTGCACTTCTACGGTCGCCGGGGACTCCTGCGTGCCGCTGATCGCATTATAATATCCCTGCAAGTATACTTTAACGGTAACGTTGGTGGCGGGCGGGACCTCGGATGTCGTCGTAAATGACCAGGTATAAGGATAGGCCATTGGATTTCCGGCTTTATCCTGCACTCCGGTATCCACAGTGCAGGTCACGGTCTCACTTGTGGCGAATTCCCCCGCCTGATTGAACGTTACGGTCTGGGTACTGTCATTATAAGAAAGGTTCGTCGTTTCATGGGAACCGGATTTACTCCCCGTTACCTCAAAGTATTCAAATGTGACAGTGCTTTCTGTTAAGCCTTTGTTAAATGTCGCCATGATATTCGGGAACAGGAACACGCCGGTGGCATTGCTCTCCGGAGTGACCAAACTCACCGCAAGAGGAACAGTATCTATATTGACCTCCCAGCTGGAAGAAGAACTGACATTGCCTGCAAGATCCACGGCATTAACCTCCCAGGTGTGAACGCCGCTACTTAAGGGAGCTACCGGTTCAGCTGAAGTCATCGTGGACGGGACAACTTCATTAGTGACGCCGTCTATCCACAGCTCATATTTCGCCAGGCCGGACGGCGCATCATTAGCGCCGATCCATTCAAAAGTAGGCGTTTGTGTGTTCATCCAGGTACCCGGAAGAGGGCTTTGCAGGATCGGTAAAGTAGGCGGAGTCATATCCACGCCAACATCCATAGAGGATTCAGCGTTTCCGCCAAAGCTCTCCCAGCTGCCCGTATGACCGGCGGCATCTCTTACCCTTACCTGCCAGTGATATGGCCATTCAGCTAAGTTCTCAAGAGTTATTATGCCGGTCACAGGTGAGACGGAATAAGGGACCCCTTCGCCGGTGGCTGTGACCCTGCCGTTAAAATCCGTCCCTACCGGTTCTATTTCCACCTCAGGAGATAAAATAGAAGCGATAGGAGAAGTCATGCTCATACTGATCTCCACTGTAGACTCGTTTATCCATTCTCCGGTAGCGATCGCGGTTATCCCGTCCGATCTGAATTGATCAAGCTCTGCGGGAAGGTTCGGAACAGGAGGCGACAAAGCTTCGGTAGTAAAGGAGGCGACACTGCTGAATTCGCTGGTACCGTTAATATTCACGGCCGCGACTTTCCAGAAGTATTCCGTGGCCGGATTAAGCATTGTAAATGTATAAGCCGCTTCGTCCGTGGTGACCAACGCGTCCGTGACAGATTCCTGCGTCCCGTAACGTATGACATAAGATCCCGCGCCGCTCACCGCCTCCCATGTGCCGTAAGCGTCATCGGTCGTGATATTCGAGATGACCAGGCCTTCCGGGGTCCCGGGCAGGGCATCGGAATCCGCGGATGAAACATACGTCGTTAAAACATTGTCCCCGTTATAGGCATATATAAAGTAAACATTATTGGCATCGGGATCGGCATCAACGGTCGTTATCGCTGTCCCCGTATAGATCGGTGTCGCTCCCGGACTGTTCGCGGGATAATTGCGGTATACCTCGAATCCTGTCTGAGCTCCGCCGGATTCCCAGGAAATAACACAACTATAACCAGGAACATTCACACCCAGGACAGATGGAGGATTTACAGGAGCATTCGCCAGGGTATATCTCGATTCAGCGGTCGCCGGATCGCTATAGCCGGATATATTATATGCGCTGACCCTGAACCAGTACGCCTCGTCTGTGGCTAATCCATCGGCCTCATATGAAGTGACATTGGCATCAACCGTGGCCGTAACTATATCCGTCCAGGTTTCAGATGTGGACATCTCGATCCTGAAGCCCTGCTCGTTATTTGAATTATCCTGCCAGGTAAGCTCCATGGAAGCGGTGCCCAGTACTTCCAGCGTGGCATTGCTTGGAGCTAAAGGAGCATAAAGAGCCGCTAATTCTGTTGAAGCATAAAAAGTCGGGACAGACCAAAATTGTGGCATCGGCGGCACGCCCGCATCAAGTGTTGTGGAAAGCTGGGAATTGCCGTAATAGGTGGATGATTCGACACTGGGGCCGTTCCATGCCCTCACATAAATTCGGCTATAATCGATCAGCGACTGTCCGCCGGCGAATGCTTTTGTAAAAGCGCCGGGCCCCATGACAAAAGGTGGATCGCCAAGTCCGCCCTGCCCCACAACTCCCGTCCAGATCAAGGAATCTCCGCCTGTGGCTTCGCCGGTCGGGCCGGGCGCATGTATAGCTTCATCTGACGCGTAAATGATCTGGATGACTTCTCCCGTAGGCATCTTGGCGCCGTTATGGTCATATATGATCTGGCTGGTCCCGTCCATTTGAACGTTGACCGTGACCGCAGATGCCGGAAGCATGGATCCAGATGACAGGATCCATGATACGAACAGAATCCCAATAGCCAGCTTCCAGACCGTGGATCCGTATCTGGCGATCATTTTATGATATGGCAACCATAGATCTGCCAAAATTAGCTCCTTGTTATATTATACTACTTCAATGAACCTCTTACCATTGTTATATTACATCGCTTCCCTTGTTATCATTTAAGGTTTAGGCCTTACCCCCCACATCAACGAACTCGGCTTTCTTCTCATATAGAAATATCCTTTGTCAGGCTCTATCCCCCAGGTTGGCGCAGACCCCGTATTTGGATCGATCCAGACGCCAGATAAAGACAGGTATGCTTCTTTAAAATTTGTTGTTCCCGGTTCGTACTGGTAGATCACGTCCGCCGTACCCGCGTCCCCCGTCGCGGCCCCTGATTCAAAAAGATTTGAATTATCCAGCGCCATCGGCTCCGCCTGCCCGGCGGCGATCAAGCTGAACCCGGATTCCATTGTCGACGGCCCCGTAAATCCTCCCGCCATTCCGAACTGCAAATCCGTGATGTTGGATATTGCCGACCAGTTGGGCGTTGTATCCTTTGACTTTACCGCAAAGGATCTGATCCCGGCCGGCAGCCCCGCGATCGTAACTTCCTGTGTTAAACCCCAGTGCAGCGGCGTCGGCGTCGAGTAAGAAGGGTCTACGGATGTCGCCAGATACCAGTCCACGAACCCTTCAAGCGTCGATGACAGGATCGGCTCCGGGCTGTACCTTATATCATACCCCGTAACAGTGGCCGGCGCGCCCAGTCTATCCGTGTCGTACGGCGCTGTCCATTCCAGCGTCACCGTGTATGATCCCGCGCTCCCTCCCGAATCCTTTATCCTGAGGTCCGTTATCGTCTGCGGCGGCGTAAGATCAGGCTTGCGCTGCGTATGGAATGGTACAGCTGCGCTCCAGCCGCTTGGTCCAAATGAATTTACCGCCTGTACCCTTACCGAATAATCCGTATCGTCGGACAGCCCTGACATATCTATCGACTTCAAGTCCGTCGAGTTCGGTGATGGATACCGCTGAGCATTATTATATAGAGGAGGGGACGTCGATACCGGTCCGCTCCCTGATTCCCAGCTTATCTCATAGTATCTCGCTCCAAATGACGCGTCAAATGTTGCCGTAGCTGTGTTATATAATATTGACCCTACTCCCAAATTCGTCGGCGTGTCCGGCGCGGTCTTTGAGAACATCACCTGAAAGGTTGGAAGACTTACCTCGCTGGGTGCTGAAGGTGGAGAGCCTGGCATCGCCGTAAATATCTGTGACTCCCCGAACTTTGCATCGCCTAAGCCAGGGTCTTTGTTCCACGCGCGCACATAAAAGGAATTCACGTTCGTTGTTATCGTCGAGAGGTCGGTATAGAACTCCCCGGCCATATTAGAAAATCCGTGGTGCTTATTGTCATCTCCAACAGTATATGATTTGACCAGACTCTCTCCTGCGCCAGTATCAACATTCCCGTTGCTCAGCGGCCCTACTATGAAGTTGCCAGACGCGTTAATATACTGCACCGGACTCCCTACCGCCAGTGGCGCACCGGTATCATCTTCCACCGTTCCGAACGTGGTAAAATTCAATGGAGGCCCGGAATACGCCGGCAGATCCGGCACGCAGCCCGCAAGCACCGAATAAACCGTGCAATACGCCCCGCTCACGCCACCTCCCATTATCATGATCAGCATAAAGATCAATATCTTAAGCTTCCTTTTCATTTTATTTTTTCCCATCTCTTCTCCTCCTCAGGTGTGAAGTATATTTAATATTACTTCACACTAAACAATTACATTCAGGGTTTCGGGTAATCCCAGGTCACATTTCCCGAACTGTTCTTTATGACCCAGTATCCTTTTCCGGCCTCAAATGAAGGCACAGATCCTGTCCATGTTGCTCCGTTATATGTCTCCACATTCCACCCGTTATTGTAGCCCCAGACCACGTCGGAAGAGGTTACATAATCCCCCAAATGCGTCTGTGCCATGGTTTGCGTGGAATTAAATGCCGTTCCTACCAGATTGAAACCCGGATTGATACTCTGGCCCTCCAGAGTTATATAGCGATCCGTTTGTGATAAATTACCGGTCACCTCTAATGTGACCGCATTGCCCAAAAGTATCCAGTAGCCTTTATCCGCCTCGATCGAAGGTACAGATCCTGTCCATGTTGTTCCGTTGTATGTCTCTACATCCCACCCGCCAGCCGGCGAATAGGAATATACTGTGGCTGTCTGTCCGGCCAGTTGATTTCCTATCACACTGTTTATGGAAGTATCCTGCGGGATCACCGGCAGTGAGATCAAATTCCAACTCGCGACCAGAGGTATCTTTGCCCCCGGCGGCGTTATCGTGAGACTGAACTGCTTGTCATATACCGCCGCCTGGCTGTCCGTCACCTCCACAGTGAACGTCCTGGTCTCAAATGTAGCGGGCGTTCCGTGCAGCAAGCCGTTTGTTTCCAGCGTTATTAACTGAGGCGGGCTCCCGCCTTTCAATGACCACGTATACGGTGTTTCTCCGCCCGTCGCGGCGAACTGCAGGCTATATGCGGAACCCTGCATGCCGTCAGGCAGAGGTGACGCGGTCGTGATGAGCAGCGGATTTATCGCCGCTGCAGTATATCCCGTGTAATGGTATCCCATGTCAACGGTATTTGAATCCCCGTGTATGCCGTCCGGATTGGTGCCGTACCCTTCTTTTGAACTAAGGCCGAGCATATGGGCATCGCCGCTTCCTCTATCTATGCACTCCGACGTAATGAGCAGATGCACATCTCCCGCCGGCCCGTTCACGAACAGCGGCTCCGAGCTGATGTTGCCGGTACCAGGATATACAGTGTCCCTCTGTACGCAGGAGTAGGTCACCGTCGGCGTTGAGCTGGTGCTTGCGATGTTCAGCGGCGAATTCCCGTATACGATGGTGTTCGTAATGACCGGCGATGAGGAGTTATAGTTGAATATCCCGCCGCCCGTGCTCGCCGTGTTCGCCGTGAAAGTGCAGTTCTTCACCTCCGGCGATGACGTAAAGTTGAACATGCCGCCGCCGAAGTTCGGTGTGGTGTTACCTGTGAACTTGCAGTTCGTTACCACCGGATCCGCGGAGAAATAATTCAGGATGCCGCCGCCCTGTTTCGCGCTGTTCGATGTGAACACGCAGTTATTTATGGTCGCGGAGGTCTGGACGTTGCATATGCCGCCGCCGTAATTATTGTTCGCGCTGTTAGACTCAAAGGTGCAGTACTTGATGACCGGCGAAGAGGATATGTAGTTGCAAATACCGCCGCCGTAATTATTGACCGCGATGTTCAGAGAGAACGCGCAGTTCGATACCGTCATTGATGAGTGGTCGCCATAGATGCCGCCGCCGGATATGTTGGCGCGGTTCGACGAGAACACGCAGTTGTTTATGAGAGGATTGGAATTATTGAGAAGATACATCCCGCCGCCGTAGCCGCTCCCCCCGGACGCGTATCCGTTAGTTATCGTGAAGTTCTCGATCGTTGTGGCCGAGGTCAGCGTTGAGCCGCTCATGCAGCGCACGGCGCCCTCTCCGGATATTATCGTGGTAGTGCGGTCTACTGTCGGGCTCCAGCCGCCATCATAACCGCCGTGCAAATACACTCCCGGCTTGAGTATTATCGAAGCGGCCAATCTGTATGTCCCCTGCTGTACTCGTATCTCATCTCCGCTCTCCGCTGAGATTTCCGCTGAGTTTATAGTCTTGAAAGGATGCGGCTGGGACCCGTCCTGGAAACCGGAAGCGGAATCGCTTACATACCAGACGCCGAGGGTGGATAATGTCTCCGCTGAAACCACACCGCTTGCATCGGTGGTTATCTGATCGCCGTTATATGCTCTCACTATGTACCAGTATGTGGTGCTCAGCGGCAGGCCGGTATCGGTGTATTCCGTAGTTGTCACATTGTCTTCCCATGTGGCGATATATGTCCATGGCCCCGCCGCCTGGCTGGCCCTTTCTACAGCATACCTCGTTCCGTCGCCGCTCCAGAACAGCCTTATAGTTGCGCCGGTCACTTTCACGACCGCCAGGCTCTCCGGTGTATCAGCCAGGGTGAATACAGAGAAGTCCAGTGACGGCACCATATTCCCTCCGCCGTTATACGCCACGACATGGCGGGTATACTGCGTGTTGGCAAGCAGGCCGACCTCTGTTGTGCCCAGATCCCCGGCCGTCGCGGACCCGACCACATTATCAGAGGTGTCCTGCAAATAATATCCGTCAGCATCTGTCACATCGTTCCATGACCATATTATAGAGCTCGTCGATTCTGCCGTGCCGGTGAGGACGGAAGGCGTCAGAGGATGCGTTTCAAACGATACTATTTCGCTATACTCTCCGTAGCCGCTCGAATTTCCGGCTGAGACCTGCCAGTAGTATGTAGTGGCTGGAATAAGGTCCGTCCAGGTATATGATGTCTCCGTTGTCGTTATTGTTCCCAGGTTGGCCGCCGCCTGGTCCGTACCATAGCTTATCGTAAATGAATGAGCATCACTCTCCCACGTCCCGTAGGCGTCATTGGTCGTGATATTCGAGGTAAACAATCCCTCGGGGCTTGCCGGCGGCGTTAACCCCAATGATGAAATAGATGCGGGGGTTAATACATTATCACCATTATAGGCGTATATATAATATGTATAGGTGGTATCGGGGATCAGGCCGCCGTCCACAGTTGAGGTGCCGGTCCCGTCATAGACCAAACTGCCAACGCCCTCGATCCCATCGCGGTATACCCTGTAGCCGGACTGTGCTCCGCCGGTCTCCCACGAAATGTTACAGTGATAACCGTAAGTAAGGTCATAGGCGCCGCTGACCACAGGATTGATAGGCGGTAAAGCCAGGGTATATACTGAACAGCTGTTCGACTCACTGCTCCCGATGGTATTATACGCGTTCACTTCCCGGGTACATAGAGTATTCGCTGTCAGGCCGGTCTCAAGGGTGGTCGTTATATTTGCCGCAACCGGGATCACTTTACTGTACGCGAGATAATGCAATTTATAGCCATCCTCATCCACAAGATCATTCCATGACCATAAGATGGATGAAGTTGATTCGGCTGTCCCGATCAAGCCTGTAACCGGGACCGGAGAATTGAGGGTCGGCTGCGCATACCCGGAATAATGGTAGCCCATATCAACTCGGTAGGCATCGCCGTGGACCTCGTCCGAGTTGGTCCCATAACCCTGGCCAGGCACCCATCCAAGCCCGATGGCTATGGCATCGCCTGTTCCGGAATCGACGCATTCCGAGGTCGGGAGAAGATATAAGTCACCATTAGGGCCGCTTGCGAACAGCGGATCCGCAGTGATATTCCCGGTCAATCCAATAAAACCATCCGGGATGCAGGAGTAGGTTACCTCTGCAGTAGAATTAGCATCATCGGAGATGTTTCCTCCGTTATTGCCGTAAATGATAGAGTTTTTAACGGTTGGAGAGGAGTTGTCCCGGTTAGAGATACCGCCGCCTGAAACATGCGCGCTATTTGAAGCAAAGGTGCAGTTTTCTAAGGTTGGATTGGAGGTATCATTGTCTATTCCGCCGCCGGTTACCTCCGCGCTATTTGAAGTAAAGGAGCAGTTTGAAATGGTCATGAAGGATTGGTCGTTACCTATCCCGCCGCCGCTTACTTCCGCGCTGTTTAAAGTAAAGGCGCAGTTTGAAATGGTCGGGTAGCCACCTTCGTTATATATCCCGCCGCCGTAATTTGACCTGTTTGACTTAAAGGAACAGTTCGATATGGTTGGGGCGAAGGAGCCATTATATACACCGCCACCCCAAGGAGCGCTATTTGAAGTAAAAACGCAGTTTGAGACAATTGAGTTGGAGCTGGCGTTAACTATGCCGCCGCCGTAATACAGGGTCACGCTATTTGAAGTAAAGGTGCAGTTTGAGAATCTCTATTGTGGAGGACTCACTATAGATCCCGCCGCCGCCGTATACCGCGCTATTTGATTCAAAAGAGCAGTTCAAGACGACCGGAGAGGAGGAGTAGTAGCTGGCTAAACCGCCGGCGTTGTGACCTGCCCTATTTGAAATAAAATCACAGTTTTTGATGGTTGGAGAGGAATTGTCCAAACCAAGCCCGCCGCCATCTCCGCCGGAGACATAACCATTTTGTATGGTGAAGTTCTCAACGGTGGTGGCAGAACCAAGCCCCTCTCCGTGCATGCACTGGACGCTGCCTTCTCCGGATATTCTGGTAAGCGAGGGATCGTTGATCTGCGCCCAACTATCGTCGTAGCCTCCCATTAAATGGACGCCGCTTGAGAGAAAAATTGTGCCCGGAACAGTCAGAGAATATGTCCCCATCTTCACATGTATCTCATCGCCGTAGCGCATGTTCCCATTGCTCTCGGCTGAGTTAATGGTATTAAAGGCGTCATTCGTAGAGCGGCCGGTATGAGTAAAGTCATTTCCATTGATGCTGTCAACGTACCAGATCGTTGGAACAGGTATGATGCTGAACTTGCCGCTTTCACCGTACCCGCTGTTGCCGGAGGTATCTACCGCGGTGATCTTTATCTTTGCCTCCGTGGTGGCGATATTAGGAACCGTCCAGGCATAGCTTCCACTGTTAGCTATACCCGTGACGATCGCAGTATAGGATGATCCCCCGTCTATTGAGTAAGAGATGCTGATGGGGTTTGTAATAAGCCCCTGATCATCGGAAGCTTCCCAGGTAATATCGTAGCTGTACCCCCCGGTCCAGACATCCCCGCCTGCGGGAGAAAAGACCTCAACGGTGGGAGGCGTGATATCGGTCAGGACCGATTCAGAGCTGGTGTAACCATAATAATGGTATCCCATGTTCACTATCCCATCGTCGCCGTGGAACCTGTCCAGGTTGGTCCCGTAACCTTGCTGCCATCCAAGACCAAGTATCTGACGCCTCGCCGGTCCCGGTATTAACGCAGGGCGAGTTATTGGGAAGGTGCACATCGCCGGCAGACGGATTTACTAATTTTGGATCCGCAGTGATATTGCCGGTCATTCCGATGTAGCCGTCAGGAATGCAGGTGTAAGTTACATTTGATGAACCTCCGTTGTCGTAGATGTTCCCTCCGGTATTTCCATAAACGATCGAATTCAAAATTATCGGAGAGGATGATTCGTTATATATACCACCGCCGCTGCCTGCAATGTTTGAAGTAAAAGTGCAACCTTCAATGGTCGGAGTGCCATTGTAATCATATATCGCTCCGCCGTTGCTGCCGCCTGCGTTATTTGAAATAAAGGCGCAATTAAAGATAAACGGTGAAGGCAAACCATAATTATCATTGTATATAGCGCCGCCGCCGTTCGTGCTTGCGCTATTTGAAATAAAGGCACAGTTTTTGATGATCGGGGTGGCACCACTGATCCAGATAGCGCCGCCGACATTGAGCGCCCTATTTGCAATGAAATTGCAATTTGATATGGTTGGCGAAGAGTTATTGTAAAGTATAAGACCACCGCCACCGGGGAGAAGGTGTCCATTGTAATATCCATCTCGTATGGTGAAACTTTCAATTGTGGTAGCAGAACCAAGCGAGTTCCCGATCATGCACCGGACCTGGCCCTCTCCGGATATTATGGTAAGCGCGGGATCGTTAACTTGATTCCAGCCGTCATCATAGCCGCCCCTCAAATATATGCCGTCATAGAGAGTGATGGTTTGTGGTCCGGTCCCCGGTCCACTGTCACTGCTGTACAGATAATATGTCCCCTGCCTCACATGTATCTCATCGCCGTAGCTCATGCCCACATTGTTCTCGGCCGCGTTGATGGTCTTGAACGGATGCTCCGCAGAACCGTCCGCGCCAGCCTCGGGAGAGGCAGCGTCTACATACCAATAGGCTGAAGCACGGGAAATGCTGAATACTCCTGCGCTTTCACCATACCCGCTGTTGCCGGAGGTGTCTATTGCGGTTATCTTTATCCTTGCCTCCGTTGTTGAAATATTGGGAACCGTCCAGGTATACCTGCCGGTGTTAGCCGCATCTGCGGTGATCAGGTATGAATAGTTAGCTCCCCCGTCTATTGAGTAAGAGATGCTAATTGGATAATCAATAAGCCCCTCATTATCGGATGCTTCCCAGGTAATATCGTAGCTGGACCCGCCGATCAGGGCCTCTCCGCCTTCGGGAGAAATAACATCAACGGTGGGAGCCGTGAAGTCCGTGATGGCATCTTCGGAGCCCGTGTATCCGTAATAATGGTAGCCCATGTTCACCTGACCGGAATCGCCGTAAGCAAGCAAAGGATTGGTCCCGTAATGCTCGTTGTAGCTGAGGCCGTAATCTTCCGCCTGCCCTTCGCCGCTGTTAACGCAGGGCGAGTTGCTGGCAAGATGCACACCATTCACAAACAGCGGATCAGCGGTGATATTACCGGTCAATCCGATGTAACCGTCCGGAATGCAGGAGTATGTCACATTTGAAGAAGATGAGTTGTCATCGTGGATGTTCGCCGCGGAATTTCCGTAAATGATCGAGTTAATGATATTTAGAATGGAAGATGAGTCGTTATATATCCCGCCGCCGTCGCTCGCGCTATTTAAAGTTAAAGTGCAGTTTCCGATAGTTGATGTGGAGGAATCGGTGTTATATATCCCGCCGCCGGTGCCGCCACCCGTGCGATTTAAAGTAAAGACGCTGTTTGAAATGGTCGGGAATGAGTTGTCGTTGTATATCCCGCCGCCACCGTAACTACTATTACTCGCGCTATTTGAATTAAAGGTGCAGTTTGAGATGGTCGGATAGCAGGTGGAAATGTTATATATTCCGCCGCCGGCTTCCGCGCTATTTGAAATAAAATCACAGCTTGATATGGTTGGATCGGACTGATTCTCATCATATATCCCACCGCCTTCGCCCGCGCTATTTAGCTCAAAGGTACAGCTTGAAATGGTTGGAGAAGAAACGGAATTTGCGATACCTCCGCCGCTATTTAAAGTAAAGGCGCAGCCCAGAATGTTTGAGCCGGAGGGGAAGTAGCTATATATTCCGCCGCCGAAAGTTGCGCCATTTGATGTAAAGAAACAGTTTGAGATGGTGGATGTAGAAGAAGAATAGCTATATATCCCGCCGCCGTAAGTATCTGCCCAATTTGAAGTAAAGGCACAGCTTGAGATGAGGGATATAGAGGCTGTGTCGTTAAATATCCCGCCGCCGCCGTAACTACAACTATTCGCGTTATTTAAATTAAAGACGCAGCTTTCGATGCTTGAGTAGGAGGAATTGCCGCAATATATACCGCCGCCGCCGTAACTGCCATAATTCGCGCTATTTGACTCAAAGGTGCAGTATGAAATAGTTAAGGTAGAGGAAGAGTTGTTATATATACCGCCGCCGTCGCCAGTCTCAGCAGTATTTGATGTAAAGGTACAGCTGTCGATGGTCGCGGTGGAAGAGGATTCATTATATATCCCGCCGCCGGCAGCCGCGTTATTTGATGTGAAAGAGCAGGTTTCGATGTTTGCGGCCAGTCCGTTATATATACCGCCGCCTTCGCCGCCGTAATTATCATTCGAGCTGTTTTGATCAAAGCTGCAGTTTGAAATGGTCAGGACGGAAGAAGCGTCGTTATATATGCCGCCGCCATAATAATCCGCGCTATTAGATGCAAAGCCGCAGTTCGAGATATTCGCCATAGAGTTGTAGTAAACATTAATACCGCCGCCGTAACAGTAATACGCGATATTTGAATTGAAGTTACAGTTTGAGATTCTCCGGCGCGGAGTAATCATAGATAAAGATACCGCCGCCGCCGGCGTAATCCGACCTGTTCGAATTAAAATCGCAGTGTGAGATGGTTGGAGAAGCCGCGTCGAGATAAAGTCCTCCGCCATAGTTGCCGTAAGCATAACCATCCTCTATGGTGAAGTTATCAATAATGGCGGCAGAGGTAAGCCCGGATCCATACATGCACGGGACATTCCCTTCTCCGGATATTATGGTTATTGTAGGATCATTAACCTGATTCCAGCCGTCATCATAGCCGCCCTTCAAAGATATACCATCCGTGAGATAAATCATTTGAGGTCCCGTCCCCGGTCCGCCGTCGCCGCTGTACAGATTATATGTCCCCTTCTTCACATGTATCTCATCGCCATAGATCATGTTCATATTGCTTTCGGCCGCATTGATCGTTTTGAACGGATGCTCCGCGGAACCGTCCGCGCCAGCCTCGGGAGAGGCCCAATCTACATGCCAGATGCCCATAACACGGGAAATGCTGAATACGCCCGCGCTTTCACCGTCCCCGCTGTTGCCGGAGTTATCCAGCGCGGTCACCTTTATCATTGCCTCCGTCGTGGAGATATTGGGCACTGTCCAGGTATATCTTCCACTGTTGTCTATACCGGTTGCGATCGAATATGGATAGCTGGCTCCCCCGTCTAATGAGTAAGAGATGCTTATGGGATTTACAGTAAGTCCGCTGCCGCCGATATTATCTGCCGCTTCCCAGGTAATATCGTAGCTGAAACCCCCGGTAAGGACTTCCCCGCCTTCAGGAGAAATGACCACTACGGTGGGAGCCGTAATGTCGGTTATGGCATCTTCGGAGCCCGTGTAGCCGTAATAATGGTAGCCCATGTTCAACTGACCGGAATCGCCGTAAGCAAGATTAGGATTCGTCCCGTAATGATGGAGGTAGTCAAGTCCCAGGCTTGCCGCGGTGGCAGAGCCGGCATTGACGCAGGGCGAGTTGCTGGCGATATGCACATCGCCGGCCGATGGAGCTATTAACTTTGGATCCGCGGTGATATTGCCGGTCATGCCAACATATCCGTCCGGAACACAGGAATACGTCACGGTAGACGACCCGCCGCTATCCAGGATATTTCCCCCTATATTCCCGGAAATGATCGAGTTGATGATCGTCGGATAAGATGATGAAGTATATATTCCGCCGCCGCCGCCGTAACCGCTGTTCGCGCTGTTTAAAGTAAAAGTGCTGTTAGCTATTGTCGGGTATGAGTTGTAAGTGCTGATATACATACCGCCGCCGGTTGCAGCGTTCGCTAGGTTTGAAGTAAAAGCACAGTTGAATATTGTCGCCGTAGAGTAAACATCATCATACATCCCGCCGCCAAAATAGCCATTCGCTTCATTTGATGTAAACGTGCAGTTCGAGAGGTTTAAGAAGTCATAGTAGCTATATAACCCGCCGCCGCCGAAAGCGCTATTTGAAGTAAAGGCGCAGCTCTCCAGGGTTAAGGTGGAGAAGTAGCCGTCATATAACCCGCCGCCGTCGCCGCTGCTTGATTCAGCTCCATTTGAAACAAAAGCACAGCCGGAGATGGATGAGAACGTATAATAACCCTCATAGATGCCACCGCCGGCTTCAGCGGTGTTTAAAGTGAACGAACAGCCGGAAATGATCGAATTGGTATTTTCATCGTTATATATGCCGCCGCCGTAATCGCCGTTATTCGCGCTGTTCGAAATGAATAAACAGTTCGTGATCTCCTGGGTTGAAACGTCGTTATATATACCGCCGCCGCCGTTATACGCGCTGTTCGATTCAAAGGTGCAGTTTGAAAGGGTCAGATAGGCCGTTTCATCATATATGCCGCCTCCGTAACCGCTATTTACACTGTTTGAAATGAAGCTGCAGTTCAAGAAAGTCGGCGAGGAGCCGTTATCGGAATAATTATATACCGCGCCACCGCCGTAGTCCGAGTTGTTCGAATCAAAGATACAGTTCGAAATCGCCGGCGAGGAATCATCCAGATATATGCCGCCGCCGTAGTCTCCGGCGGAATATCCGTTCTTTATCGTGAAATCATCAATGACAGCGGCAAAGCTGAGCAGGTATCCGGACATGCACTCCACGTTGCCTTCTCCGGATATTATCGTAGATGAAGGACCCAGGGTCTGTTCCCAGCCGTCGTCATAGCCGCCCTTCAATTGGATGCCGTCATAGAGAATGATGGTAAGCGGCCCGTTGCCATCCTGGTACAGGTTATAAGTCCCATGCTTAACATGTATCTCATCATCAAAGCTCGCGGCCGCCTCAGCTGAATTGATATCCATAAATGGAGATTCCGGCGTCATTCCGCTGTTCCCCTCGGGAGAGGCGGCGTCCACATACCAGATATGCGTGCTTGAATCCGTCTTCTGCCAGAACCCGGAATAATGGTAGCCCATGTCCACCTTTCCGGAATCGCCGTTCTGCCCATTCGGGTTGGTCCCGTAACCCTGCTGCCATGCCAGCCTATGGCTGAAGGCCGAGCCCAGCCCGGCATCTACGCAATCCGAGGTCGGGAGCAGATATAAGTCTCCATACGGCCCGGTCGCGAACAGTGGATCCGTACTGATATTGTCCGCGCCGCTGCCCGACCACCCGTCCTGGACGCAGGAATTATTTACGGTCGAAGAGCCTCCGTTATCGAAGATGCTTCCGCCGGTATTCCCGTATATGATCGAATTGAAAATTGTCGGAGAGGTTGTGTCATTATATATTCCGCCGCCTTTGTTGTCAGGCGCGCTATTTAAAGTAAAGGTGCAGTTTTCGATCGTCGTGGTGGAGTTTATGTTAAATATCCCGCCGCCGCTGCTGCTTGCGCTATTTAAAGCAAAGGCGCAGTTTGAAATGGTTGAGAAGGAATAGTAGCCGTTATATATCCCGCCTCCATGGAGAGGTGTGCTATTTAAAGTAAAGAAGCAGTTTGAAATGGTTGAGAAGCCGTAGTCGCTATATATTCCGCCGCCGCCGCCACTTGCTTCGTTTGAAGTAAAAGTGCAGTCTTCGATAATTGCCATGGAGGTGTAATCATAAAAGTTGTTACATATACAGCCGCCGCGGCCAGAGTATTTATTTAAAGTGAAATCGCAGTTTGAAATGGTTGAAATGAAATAGCTCCCACCGAGATTAATTATACATCCGCCGTTATTTGACTCAAATGTGCAGTGAGAGATCGTTGAGAAAGCTGAATAGTTAACTATGCCGGCGCCGACTTCTACGGTATTTGAAGCAAACATGCATCTGGAGATCGTTGGGTTGGAAGAATCGTCGTTATATATACAGCCGCCATCACCATACAAGCTGTTATTTAAAGTGAACGTGCTGTCTGTGATCTCCAGTGTTGCGGTGGGGGCAGTATATATCCCGCCGCCGCTCAAATATGCGCTATTTGATTTAAAGGTACAGTTTGAGACAGTTAAAGTAGAAGACGAGTCGTCATATATCCCGCCGCCGTAGCCGTCGCCACCGCCGTAGCTCGCACTGTTTGAATTGAACGAGCAGTTCGCGATCTCTAGCATAGAATAATCACTGTAAATACCGCCGCCGCCCCATTCCGCGCTGTTCGACTCAAAGGAACTGTTGAAGATGCCCATGGTGGAATAAGAGTCACTGTAGATCGCGCCGCCGCCGCCATCGTCATTGCCGTCGCTTGCGGCGTTCGAATTGAACGCGCAGTTCGATATCTCTAATGTGGAGCCGTCGCTATAGATCCCGGCCCCTCCGTAATCCGCGCTGTTCGAGGTGAACCCGCAGTTGGATAGAATAGAATATGAGCCGTAATCGCTGTATATCCCGGCTCCGTAGCCGGAAACTATCGTATTTGCAATAAAATTACAGTTCGTGATCTCAGGCGCGGAATATGTCAGATAAATCCCGCCGCCGCCGTAATACATGTCTGCCGTATTTGAAACAAAATCGCAGTTGCTGATGGTCGGCGAAGAAGTGTCAAGGTATATACCGCCGCCATTATAATAGCCGGAGATGCTACCGTTGCTGTAGCCGTTTCTTATGGTGAAATTCTCAATGGTGGCGGCGGAGCCAAGCTCGTATCCATGCATGCACTGCACCTGGCCCTCTCCGGATATTATGGTAAGCGAGGGATTGTTAATTTGCGTCCAACCATCATCATAGCCGCCCCTCAAATATATGCCGTCATTGAGAGTGATAGTGCCCGGCCCGGGACCGCCCTGGTATAGATTGTAAGTCCCCCGCCTCACATGTATCTCATCACCGTAGACCGCGACCCCGACCGACTCAGCTGAATTGATCGTCTTGAACGGAGAGTACATCGTCCCGCTGCCACCCTCAGGCGAGGCGGCGTCCACATACCAGTAGCCTGCAACGCGTGAAATGCTGAATAGTCCATCGCTTTCACCATACCCGAGGTTATAAGAAGTGTCTGCTACTGATACTTTTATCTTGCCCTGAGTGGTTGTGATATTGGGGACCGTCCAGGCATAGCTTGTAAGACCGGCGTCACAGGTGCCGATCACATTATAGGATGCACCCCCGTCTGTTGAGAAAGATATGACCTCCGGAGTGACAATACCCACATCATCGGAAGCTTCCCAGGTGATATAGTAGATGGAATTCCCGGTCAGGATTTCGCCGCCTTCGGGCGAAATGACCTGAACCGTGGGAGGCGTTGTGTCGGTAAGAAGGTTCGCGGAAACCGAGTATCCGGAATAATGGTACCCCATGTCCACCAGCCCATCGTCGCCGTGAATGCCGTCCGGATTGGTCCCGTAAAAACGGGTGTAGTCAAGTCCCAGGCTTGCCGCGCTGGCAGAGCCCTTGTTAACACAAGGCGAGTTGTTGTACAGGTGAACGTCCCCCAGATCAGGCCTGAAGAACAGGGGATCAGCATCGATATTTCCGTCCCCGCCAAATCCGCCCTGGACGCAGGAGTAAGTTATAGTTATATATGGGGAGCCGTTCGTGATGCCCCCCGCGGAATTCCCGTAAATGATAGAATTAATAATGGTCGATGCGCCAGTGATGTCATAGATCACGCCACCAAAGCCATAAAGTGCGTTGTTCCTGGTGAACGTGCTGGCCCTGATGGCTGCGCCGCCATTGCTACTGGCTATCGCGCTGCCGCCATAAGCGGAGCTATTTGAAACAAAAGCGCAATTAAAGATGCCCGGAGAGGCGTAGTAGTTCCATATCGCGCCGCCGTAACCGGCATTTGCTTCATTTGAAACAAAGATGCAGTTTGAAATGCCCGAGTTTGAATCGTCACTGTTAATTATCGCGCCGCCATTGGAAGGAGAGATATTTGAAGTAAATATACAATTTGAAATAGTTGGAAAGGACGTCTCGTTGGCGATCCCGCCGCCGGAATTCGAGGTAAAATTGCAATTTGAAATTTTCGCGTTGCAATTGTTTTCGTTATATATCCCGGCGCCGGCGCCGTATCCCGCGCTATTTGAAGTAAAATTGCAGTATAAGATATGTGGAATTATGGCGCCTGCGCTGGATGAGTCATATATCCCGCCGCCGGCTTCAGCGGTATCCGCAATAAAGTCGCAGTGTGAGATGGTCGGGGAAGAATTGTAGAGATAAATCCCGCCGCCGTCGCCGGCAGAATAACCTTTCATTATTGTGAAATATTCAATGGTCGCAGCCGAAGTAAGCGCGGTCCCATACACGCACTGTATGCTGCCGCCTCCATCGATCGTGGATACCCCGGTCTGAGACCAGCCGTCGTCATAGCCTCCTCTTAAATATACGCCGTCCGTGAGAGTTATGGTGCCTGTGCCCGGAGCGGTGAGAGAATAGACCCCCTGCCTAACCCGTATCTCATCACCGTAGACCGCGACCCCGGCCGACTCGGCTGAATTGATCGTCTTGAACGGAGAGTACATCGTCCCGCTGCCGCCCTCGGGAGAGGCCGCGTCCACATACCAGAACGGCACGCGTGTTATACTGAACGTTCCGTCACTTTCACCGTACCCCATGTTGTAAGAAGTGTCCACCGCGGCTACCTTTATCCTGGCTTCGGTCGTTGAAATGTTGGGGGCGCCCAGGAATATCTTCCGCTGTTAGTTATACCGGCTACTATCAAATTATAGGTAGTTCCCCCGTCAATTGAATAATATATGCTGATGGGATTATCAATAAGCTCCTGATCATCGGAAGCTTCCCAGGTAATGTCGTATAGCGTCCCGCCGGTCCAGACATCCCCGTTCGCGGGAGAATAGACCTCAACAATGGGAAGCGTGGTGTCGGTAATAAGGTTTGCGGAAACTGAGTATCCGGAATAATGGTACCCCATGTCCACCAGCCCGTCGTCGCCGTGAACGCCGTCCGGATTTGTCCCGTAATGCTCATTGTAGCTGAGTCCCCAATCCTCCGCCTGCCCTTCGCCGCTGTTGACGCACGGCGAGTTGTTGTAAAGGTGAACATCGCCGAGTTCGGGATGCGCGAAAAATGGATCCGCGCTGATATTGCCTGTCCCGTCAAAACCTGTTCCTACAGTATCGCCGGCCTGAACGCAGGAGCAGGTCACATTTACAGCTGAAGGTGCTGAGTAATTCGTGAGGTTCTGCCCGGAATTCCAGTAAATAATAGAATTGAAAATGGTCATAGAGCTGCCGTAGTTAAATAGTCCGCCGCCTACGTTGCCATCCGAGCGATTCAATGTAACGGTACAGTTCAGGAAGGTCGGGGAAAAAGAGGTTCCTTCGCTATATACGCCGCCGGCAATATTAGCGCCATTTGAGATCAAGGCGCAGTTTTCGAAGGTCGGGGAAGCGTTGTTGATAACTATCCCGCCGCCGTAATACGCGTAATTTGAATTAAAGGTGCAGTTTGAAATGTTCAAATGAGTATAAGAATCATTGAGATCAAGCCCGCCGCCTTCGATGTTCGCGCTGTTTAAAGTAAAGTCACAGCTTTCTATAGATGCGTCAGAATATGCGCAATATACACCGCCGCCTTTGTTATACGCGCTGTTCGACTTAAATGAACAGTTTGAAACTGTCATGGAAGAGAAGACGTCGCAATAGAGCCCGCCGCCGCTATCATAAATCGCGCTGTTCGACTCAAAGGTGCAGTTTGAAATACCCGAGTTTGCATAGTCATAATTAGCTACTCCGCCGCCATCGCCTCCCTCGGCGGTATTTGAGGTAAAAGTGCAGCTATCGATGGTCGCGGTAGAGATGTTAAATATCCCGCCGCCGTAATACGCGGTATTTGATGTGAAAGCGCAGCTTTCGATACTTGCTGATAAGAAGTTATATATACCGCCGCCCTCAGCCGCGTTATTTGACGTGAAAGCGCAGTTTGAAATAGTTAAGACGGAGGAGGAATCGTTAAATATGCCGCCGCCATTACCGCTATTCGAGATATTTGAATCAAAGTTACAGTTTGATATCTCCGGCGCGGAGTAGTCGGAGATAAAGATCCCGCCGCCGCCATAATCCGCGTTATTTGAAGTAAAGTCGCAGTTTGAGATGGTTAGGGAGGAACTATCCAGATAAAGCCCGCTGCCATAGCCATAACCGGAACCATTGCTTGCACTGCTATAACCATCCTCTATGGTGAAGTTATCAATAATGGCAGCAGAGGTAAGCCCGGATCCATACAGGCACGGGACATTTCCTTCTCCGGATATTATGGTAAGCGCGGGATCGTTAACCTGATTCCATCCGTCATCATAGCCGCCCCTCAAATATATGCCGTCATAAAGAGTGATGGTTTGAGGTCCCGTCCCCGGACCGCCGTCGCCGCTGTACAGATAATATGTCCCCTTCTTAACGTGTATCTCATCGCCGTAGCCCGCAATCGACTCAGCCGAATTAATGTCCTTGAATGGAGATCCCGGCGTCATTCCGCTGTTCCCCTCGGGGGAGGCCGCATCCACATACCAGATGCGGGCCGTAGGGGCGCCCGCTCCTATGCTGAACACTCCGCTTTCACCTGTCCCCAGGTTATAAGCGGGATAATCTGCCACGGCCACCTTTATCCTGGCATGAGCCGTGTTAATATTGGGGACCGTCCAGGAATGACTTGTATGATTGACGTTGGCATCGGCCGCGATCAAATTATATGTGGCTCCCTCATCTGTCGAATATGAGATCATGATGGGACCGATAAGATTCGCGGGATCCTCCTTCACTTCCCAGGTGATATTGTAGCTGGCGCCTCCGGTCAATGTATCGCCTGGTGCCGGAGAAATAACTTCAATAGTAGGAGGCATGATGTCATTTATGTCCGTTTCAGGCCCTGTGTATCCGGAATAATGGTAGCCCATGTTCACCTTTAATGCGTCGCCATATTGCGCCAGAGGATGAGTCCCGTAACCCTCCTCCGATCCCAGACCAAGGTCAAAGGCGTTTCCGATCCCGGTATTTATGCAGGGCGAATTATTGTACAGGTGCACATTATTAGTCCCGTACACGAACAGCGGCTCCGCGCTGATATTGCCCTCCCCTTCCCATCCGCCCTGAATGCAGGAATAAGTTACAGTTGAAGAAGAGGCGCTCTCATCGATGATGCTTGCCCCTAAATTCCCATAGATGATAGAGTTGGAAATGACCGGATGACAATTGGAACTATTATCAATCCCGGCGCCGTGGTCGCTTGCGCTATTTAGAGTAAAGGTGCAGTCTGAAATGATCGGGTTGGATTGGAAGTTATTCCATATCCCGCCGCCCATCGATGCGCTATTTAAAGCAAAGGCGCAGTTTGAAATAGTCGGGGAGGAGAGGTTGTTCTCTATCCCTCCGCCGCTGCCAGGCGAACTATTTGAAATAAAGACGCAGTTTGAAATGGTCGGGTTGGAGGCATTGTTAAATATCCCGTCGCCGCTGTTTGAAGTAAAGGAACAGTTTGAGATGATCAGGGAGGCGTCAACATCGGAGTTAAATATGCCGCCACCGCCGCCGCTATTTGAAGCAAAAGAACAGTTTGAGATGATCGAAGAGCCCCCGGCGTTATAGATGCCACCGCCATCGCCGCCGCCGGCTTCATTTGAAACAAAATCACAGTATAAGATGGTCGGGGAGGAATCAGTAAGATATATCCCGCCGCCGCCGTTGCCTTCTGCGGAATTTAAAGTAAAGAAACAGTTTGAAATGGTCGGGGAGGAATTTTCGAGATAAAGCCCGCCGCCGGCGTCAGAATTATAACCCTTCTTTATGGTGAAGTATTCAATGGTAGTGGCGGAGCTAAGATTGAGTCCATACACGCACTGGACGCTGCCCTCTCCGGATATTATTGTAGTTGAAGGGCCTAAGGTCTGCGCCCAGCCGTTATCATAACCGCCCCTCAAATATACGCCGTCCTCAAGAGTGATGGTGCCTGTGTTTGGAGCGGTCAGGGAATACACCCCATGCTTCACATGTATCTCATCGCTGATAACAGCGACCAATTCGGCTTCGTTTATCGTCTTGAACGGAGATTCCGGCGTCATTCCGCTGTTCCCCTCGGGAGAAGCCGAGTCCACGTACCAGGTAAGGGTGGTGGTATCCGGTTGCTGATATCCGTAGTAATGGTAGCCCATGTCCACGATCCCCGTATCGCCGCGAATGCCATCCGGGTTGGTCCCATAATGCTGCTCCCATCCCAGCCCAAGGTCAGAGGCCTGCCCGGTCCCGGTACTTATACAGGGCGAGTTATTATGGCGGGAAAGGTGCACATCGCCCGCCGGCCCGTTCACGAACTGCGGATCATCAGAAATATTGCCTACTCCCACAAAATAGAAATCAATGCAGGAGTAGGTTACAGTTGAATGAGAGTTTGAAGTATCCAGGAAGCTTCCTCCGGAATTCCCGTAAATGATAGAGTTGGAAATTATTGGGGCGGAGTCATTGTTACAAATCCCGCCAGCCGCCCCTGCGCCGTAAGGCGCACTATTTGAAGTAATGGTGCAGTTTGAGATGATCGGGGAGGAGGAGATGTTCAATATCCCGCCGCCCGTGGTTTCCGCGCTGTTTAAAGTAAAGACGCAGTTTGAGATGATCGGGGATGACGAGCTGATATCTATCCCGCCGCCGTAAGGCGCGTGATTTGAAGTGAAGGCGCAGTTTTCGATGGTTGCTGCAGAGGAGTCTTGGTGCAGTATCCCGCCGCCGCTGGCATCCGCGCTGTTCGATGTAAAGGTGCAGTTATTGATGATGGAGAAGCTGTTATCATCAAATATACCGCCGCCGGAATATGCATTGTTTGACTCAAAGGTGCAGTTTGAAATGACCGGGTAGGTGCCCGACGATTGGTATATCCCGCCGCCGTTACCCTTGCTGACACCGGTTAAAGTAGTGTTTAAAATAAAGTTGCAGTTCAAAATGACCGGGGATCTTTCACTGAATATCCCGGCGCCGGTGGGCGCTTCATTTGAAGTAAAGGTACAATTTGAAATAGTCGGGGAGGAGGAATAGTCGTTTTCTATAGCGCCGCCGTTGCCAACTCCACAGTTTGAAGTAAAGGCGCAATTAATGATCGTTGGAGAAGAATTAGTGAGATAAAACCCGCCGCCATAGGTAGATCTGCCATTTTGTATGGTGAAACCCTCAATGGTGGTGGCGGAGCTAAGCCCGGATCCGTAAAGGCACTGGACCGCGGCATCTCCGGATATTACAGTGAGCGAGGGATCGTCAGCCGGGGTCCAATCATAGTTACATGCCATTAAAAAGGTGCCGCTTTCCAGGGAAATTGTGCCCGTGCCCGGAGTAGAGAGGGAATATACCCCGCGCATCACATGTATCTCTTCAGTGCCTGTCATGACAGCCGCCTCGGCGCTGTTGATCGTCTTGAACGGATCGTCAATAGTGCCGATCCCCGGACCCGGACCGGGAGCATTGGCATTTACATAGAATGTCAGCGGGCCGGGCGGCCCGGAAAGCGTTTCAAATGAAACCGGACGGCTGTACGCGCTGCTGCCGGCTTCATTGGTGGCCAGGACCTTCCAGTAGTATTTGGTGTTCGGAGAAAGGACCGGCCAGGTATATGAAGCCTCGTAAGTGATCCTTGTTCCCATATTGGAAGCTGACGGATCTATCCCATAGCTGACAATATAATATGTAGGCAGACCGACCGGGACCTCCCATGTGCCGTTGGCGGTAGTTTCGGCGATGCCGTTGGTGAACAGGCCTTCGGGAGTTAAAGGCTTGGAAAGGATGGTGAACGCATTGCTTAAGCCGGTCCCGCTGTTGTATGAGTGATCCAGCGCGACTATCTTTATTTCAGCCCAGGTTGAGGCAATGAACGGAACTGTCCAGGTATAGTGTGTAGTGGAAATATCGACCGTATCTATCTTATACGTGTCCACATCAGTCTCTCCTGTCGCGTAATAGATAGTGATGGGATAAATAAGCCCGTTTTCATCGGCCGCTGTCCAGCTGATATCGTGGGTGCTTCCAACGATCCAGCGTTCGCCGCCTGCGGGAGAATAAACAGTAACAGCAGGCGGCGTGATATCGGATATATCGTCTTCTGGAAGCACATACCCCGCAGAATAATAATGATATCCAATGTTCACATTTGAGGAATCGCCGTGAACGCCATCCGGGTTCGTCCCATATCCGTTGGTCAAGTTGTAGGTGAGCGCATAAGCATCGGGGGTCCCGGCGTTAATGCAGGGAGAGTTGCTGGCAATGTGCACATCGCCCGTTAATGGGTCCACAAGATATGGATTACCGTTTATATTCCCTACTCCCGGATAAAGCGGGTCCGTTCCGATGTCGCAGTAGGTGGCGCTCAAAGAAGAATCGGCTGGATCATTGAATATGTCCCCTCCATAACACCCATAAACTATGGAGTTCACAATAGTCGAATGGGAACCCTGAACGTTCCATATCGCGCCGCCGACACGAGGAGCGCTATCCGCGGCAAAGGTGCAACCATAGATGTGCGGAGATGAATGGTTATTATAGATCGCGCCGCCCCCGTAAAAATGCGCGCTGTTCGTGGTAAAGATGCAGTTCACGATATCCAGGGAGGAGTAAGCGTTACATATCGCCCCGCCGCCCCCGATGTCTACGCCGCCCGCGCTGTTTGAAGTAAAGATGCAGTTAGCAATGAGTATGCCGCTGCTGTTCGCGTTAAAGATCGCGCCGCCGTAATCATCTACATTATTTGAAGTGAACGTGCAGTCCAGGATCTTCGCGGCGGAGTCATCGCCAAAGAGCGCGCCGCCGTCGCTATCCGCGCTGTTCGAAGTGAAGATACAATCTGAGATGATCGGGGCGCCGCCCGAATAATATATGCCGCCGCCATAGCTAGCCGCATGATCTAAAGCAAAGGCGCAGTTCGTGATGGTCGGGGAGGAATCAGTAAGATAGATACCGCCGCCATTTCCGCTGTATGAATAGCCGGAATTGCCCCTCATTATGGTGAAGTACTCGATCGTGGTGGAAGAGCTAAGCCCGGATCCGTACATGCACCGGACCGCGTTCCCTCCATCAACTATCGTCGCTGACCAGGTCCCTGTCTGCGTCCAGCTGTCATCATATCCGCCTGTCAAAGATACGCCGTTCCCGAGAATAATGGTGCCCGTTCCCGGATCTGTCAGGTCATAGGTCCCCTGCTTTACCAGTATCTGATCATTGCCATACGCGGCCGACTCGGCGCTGTTGATCGTCCTGAACGGAGATTCCGGCGTATCTCCGCTGTTCCCCTCGGGAGAAGCCGCGTCCACATACCAGATCGCCGGAGTCTCTCTCCACGTCTTAAAAGATGCGATCGCACTGGGCAGCCCTTCACCGGCTTCATTGCTGCCCGAGACCTTCCAGTAGTATGTTGTGGCTGGCGTGAGCCCGCTCCAGGAATAATTTGCCGCCGTCGTCGTTATTATCCCGCCGTTGGTCGCGGTCGGATCCGTACCCCACCTTATAATATATGTATCCGGCTGGCCGTCCGGGACAGTCCAGCTGCTGTCGGCGGAATTGGTCGTTTGATTGGTGGTGACCAGGCCTGTGGGAGCCAGAGGCGTTGCGACTATATTGAATACCTGGCTTGCTCCGCTTCCAAGATTGTAGTAGCTGTCGACCGCCGTTATCTTTATTCTGGCATCGGTGGTAGGAGTTCCGGGGATCGTCCACATGTAGTCTGAATCGGTCGTGTTTTTGGTCGCTATCTTATATGGATATGATGCTCCGCCGTCTATTGAGTAATAGATCGTGATCGGATTGATAAGCGAGCCGCCGCCGCTGTCGCTAGCCATCCAGTCGACATCTTTGCTGCTTCCAACGACCCAGGAAACCCCGCCAGCGGGATCTTCCACCGAAACCGCGGGCGCCGTGTGGTCAGTTATATTTGACTCGGGACCCGTGTATCCGCTGTAATGGTAGCCCATGTTAACTCTTAAGGAATCCCCATATTGCGCCAGAGGATGCGTCCCATAACCTTCCTCCGATCCCAGCCCAAGGTCAAATGCCTCGCCGGTCCCGGTATTTACGCACGGCGAATTAGCATAAAGGTGTACGTCATTTGGCGCGTTTCTGAACAGCGGATCCGTGCTTATATTCCCGATCCCGGAGCAGCCGCCCTGAATACAGGAATAGTTCACACCAGAAGAAGACGTCGAGTCATTTAAAATGCTCCCTCCCGGGTTCCCATAAATGATGCAATTGTAAATGACCGGCGATGAATGGTTCGAGTTATAGATGCCCCCGCCGCCGCCGTCCGAATATGTACCCCAGAAGGCGCTGTTAGAGGTGAATGTGCAGTTGAATATTGCAGGCGAAGAATAGTTGGTGTTATAGATGCCGCCGCCGTGATCCGCGTTATTTGAAACAAAGAAAAAGTTCTTTACGGTCGGCGAAGAATTTGTCAGATACAGTCCGCCGCCATCGGTGGCGCTGCCATTTTGTATGGTGAAACCCTCGATCGTTGTGGTAGGGCTGAGATCGATACCGTACATGCACTGTACGCTCCCCTCCCCTGATATTATGGTCGTTAAGGTCCCCGTGCCCTGGTTCCAGCCGTTGTCATATCCGCCCCTTAAATATACGCCGTCTTCGAGAGTAACGGTGCCGGTATCAGCCAGAGAATATATCCCCTGCCTTACATGTATCTCATCCCCGCCGAACGCTGCGGACTCGGCGCTTTGGATGGTATTGAACGGAGACTCCGGCGTCGTTCCGCTGTTCCCTTCGGGAGAAGCCGCGTCCACATACCAGACCGTCAGGCTGGAACTTCTCGTTTTAAAAGACGCGATCGTACTGTACGGCCCTGCTCCGACTTCATTGGTGGCTAAAACTTTCCAGTAGTATTGGGTGGCAGGGTTAAGTCCGCTCCAGGAATAATCCGCCTCTGTTGTCATGATTGTGTTTATGTTGTCGGCATTATCGGCATTTGTCCCATAGCTGATAACATAATATGCCGGTGAGCCGGCCGGAACGCTCCAGCTGCTGTAGGCGGTGGTCGTCGTTTTATTGATCGTGCTCAGGTTCGTGGGCGCTAACGGGACCGAGCCTATCGTGAACGCCGGGCTTGCTCCGCTCCCGAGGTTGTAAGAGTTATCCGGCACTGTCACTTTTACCATGGCCTCGTTGGTGTTTATATTGGGGACCGTCCAGCTATAGGTTTTATCGGTATATTCACATGTGCCTATCTTATTATATGTGGCTCCCTCGTCTGTTGAATAATATATGGTTACGGGATCGGTAAGCCCTCCGCTGTCGGACGCGTCCCAGGTAATATCGCGGCTCTCCCCGCCGGACCATACTGTGCTGCCTGAGGGTGTATATACCGTTACAGAGGGAGGCGTCGTGTCGGATATATCTGTTTCAGGACCCGCGTATCCGCTGTAATGGTAGCCCATGTTGACCCGAAGGGAATCTCCGTAAAGGGTATTCTGATTGGTCCCGTAACCCTCCTCCGATCCCAGACCAAGGTCAAAGGCCTCGCCGGTCCCGTAGTTTACGCAGGGAGAAGTATTATATAGATGCACATTATTCAGCCCGGCCACGAACTGCGGATTGTCGCTGATATTGCCATCCCCGAGATAGCCGCCCTCTATGCAGGAATATTTTATATCGGGGGAAGATGACCCGTTTGAAATGTTATCTACCGAGTTCCCGAAGATTATCGAATTAATAATGCCCGGGGAAGAGCAATAGTTGGCGATCCCGCCGCCGCTGGTCGCGCTGTTCGAAGTAATTGTGCAGTTCGATATCTCCGGGGTGGAGGCGCCGTTATATATCCCGCCCCCGCCGCCGCTTGAATGATTTGAAATAAAGGCGCAGTTATTGAGGACGGGCAAAGAGCTTTCGATGTTCGCCATGCCGCCGCCGAGCGCGCTGAGCCCGTTGCTTACGCTGTTCAAAATAAAGGTCGTGTTTTCAATGTCAGGAGAAGAATTGTCGTTCTCCAGGCCGCCCCCGTTTTCCGCGGTATTTGAAGTAAAGGCGCAGTTTTCAACGGTCGGCGATGAAGCATAGTTCCATAACCCGCCGCCGCTGCCGCTGTCCGCGTGATTTGAAGTAAAAGCGCAGTTTGAAACTGTTGAAGCCAGCACTCCACTGTTAAACATCCCGCCGCCGTTCGAATCCGCGCTGTTAGAAATAAAGTCGCAGTTCAAAACTTCCGGAGTTGAAGAAGAATCGCTATACATCCCGCCGCCGTAGTTCGCGATATTTGACTCAAATGAGCAGTTTGAGATAGTTGGGGAGGAAAAAGTTTCGTTATACATCCCTCCGCCCTCTATCCCGCCGCTGTTCGATGTAAAGGTGCAGTTTGAAATTGTCGGGAAGCAATAATTATCATTCAGCATTCCGCCGCCAAACACCTCAGCGCTGTTAGAAATAAAGGCGCAATTAGAGATGAATGGAAAAGAGGCGTCACCACTATTAATTCTTGAATTACTAATACCTGCGCCGCCGCCCGCGCGGTTCAATATAAAGGTGCAATTAGAGACCTCCGGAGATGAGCCGTCGATACAAAGCCCTCCACCGGCATCCCCTGCATAATTTGACTCAAAACTGCAGCTTGAAAAAGTTGAAAAAGAGCGAAACATATATATTCCGCCGCCCTGGTAATACGTGTAATTGGATACGAATGCGCAGTTCAATATGGTCGGTGAAGAATATTCCAGATAAAGTCCGCCGCCGAGGCCGAAAACCGCCCTGTTATTATTAAAGGCACAGTTCGTGATCGTTGGTGAAGAATAAAAAAGAGCGGCCCCGGCGCCCTTGCCGCCAGTGTCGCCTTCGTATTCATTGACATACCCACCTTGTATCGTGAGGTTTTCAATGGTGGTAGCGGAGCTAAGATCGTCGCCATACAAGCACCGGACGCTGCCCTCTCCGGATATTATAGTGATTGAAGGGTCATCGATTTGATTCCAACCGTTGTCATATCCGCCTCTCAAATATACGCCGTCCTCGAGAGTGATGGTGCCTGTATGCGGAGCGGTCAGGGAATAGACTCCCATTCTTACATGTATCTCATCACCGTCAATCGCGGCAGACTCGGCGCTGTTGATGGTATTGAGCGGAGACTCCGGCGTCATTCCGCTGTTCCCCTCCGGAGAAGCCGCATCCACGTACCAGGTCGCAGGATGGCGTATGCTGAACTCCCCGCTTTCGCCGGTGCCAAGGTTATAATAAGCATCGGCCATTGTGATCTTTATTTTGGCCTCATTGGTGACAAGATTGGGAACCGTCCAGGGATAGCTTGTAAGAGTTGCGTCACATGTATCGATCTTAGTATAGACCTTCCCCTCATTTGTTGAATAATAGATGGTGACGGGACTGATAAGCCCGTCGCTATCGGACGCTTCCCAGGTAATATCGCGGCTGGTGCCTGTAACCCAGGCATTGCCGGCTGCCGGAGAATATAAAGTGATAGTTGGAGGCGTTGAATCGGGTACATTTTGTTCAGAGTTAGTGTATCCGGAATAATGGTAGCCCATGTTAACTCTTCCGGCATCGCCATATATCGCCAGAGAATGTGTCCCGTAACCCTGACCGAAACCTAATCCAAGGTCTGAAGCCTCGCCGGTCCCTTTATCAACGCAGGGCGAGTTGTTGTAAAGGTGCGCATCGCCTGCTGACGCATTAACGAACAGCGGATCTGCATGGATAACGCCGGCGCCTGAAATTATTCCCGGAAAACAGGAATAAGTAATAGTTGGATTGTTGCCTTGAATATCGACTGCGGAATTACCGTAAATTATTGAGTTCTTTACTGTAGGAGTACATGAAAAGCTATACAGCCCGCCACCGTTAACTGCGGTATTTTCTGTTAAAGTGCAGTTTGAAATGATCGGCGAAGATTGGATACAATATATCCCGCCGCCGCCATAACCACCCGTGCCGGCAGTTGAGATATTGAATATAAAGAGGCAGTTTGAGATGGTCGGGGTGGAGTTGGATACCTGGCTATATATTCCGCCGCCGGAAGCCCCGGTGTTTGAAGTAAAGGTACAGTTTTCGATGGTTATATTTGCGGTGGCGGCATACTCATATATATATATGCCTCCACCGCCGGTGGTGCTTGCGCTATTTGAAGCAAAGGCGCAGTTTGAGATAGTTGGGGAGCCGTAAAAACTAGCTATACCGCCTCCGTTAGTAGCGTCTGCGCTATTTGACTCAAAGGTACAGTTTAATACCTCCGGGGTGGAGTTGTTGCCATATATTCCGCCGCCGAAACCGGCAATTGCCTTATTTGAAGTGAAAGTGCAATTTTGAAAGACAGGGGAAGATGCTGTGGCAAATACCCCGCCGCCGCCTGAATTTGCCCTGTTTGAAGTAAAGGCGCAATTTCGGATGGTCGGGGAGGAGGTGGTAAGAACAAGTCCGCCGCCACAGCCGGCAGCGCCGGAGCCGGAGTTATAACCATTATTTATGGTGAAGCATTCAATAATGGTAGCGGAGTTAAGGTTTGTTCCGGACAAACATTTGACACTGCCCTCTCCTGATATTATGGAAAGCGAAGGGTCATTAGTGGGATTCCAGCTGTCGTCATAACCGCCTCCCAAATATACGCCGTTTTTGAGAGTAATAGTGGCAGGCAAACGATATGTCCCGTGTTTCACAAGTATCGCGTCACCGGTAGAGACAACCGACTCGGCGGTGTTTATGGTTTGAAAGGCGTCAAGCGCAGTAAGCCCGCTGTTAGAGTCGCGCCCATTAATGCTATCAACATAATAAGTTAAAGGCATATTATTCGACTCCAGAAATTGATAGGCCTGGGTCGCCCCGACAGGGTCAGAAAGCTGAGTGACAGTGCCGGCCGTGTCATCCAGGGGAACGGCATAGACGGTGTGATATCCGCAAGTTAACGAAGAAGGCGCTGTCCCGGTCCATGTCCTGGTAGTTGTGCCTCCTCCCAATGCAGCCATGGTCCAGGGCCCCTGAGTGGAGTCTATCTGGAACCCTACCATCTTGATCGTGGAATTGGTCAGTGTGGTAGTGGCTGTACCGCTGAAGGAGGGAGTTGTGTTCTTTGTTAAATTATTAACAAAAGGATTGATCGAGGTTGTTAAAGGAGAAGACACTGTCTCTTCGGATATCACGGTTACATTACCACTGTTATTATTGGCCACATAGATCTTATTGGTGTTGGGATTTACGGCTACATAACCAGGATGAGTTCCGGTAGTTACCGTAGTGGTGGTATTAGTAGCTCCATCAATTACGGTTACATTACCACTGTTATTATTGGCCACATAGATCTTATTGGTGTTGGGATTTACGGCTACAGATAAAGGAGTGTTTCCGGCAGTTACTGTAGTGGTTGTATTAGTAGATCCATCGATCACGGTTACGTTATTGCTGGTAGCCTGATTGACCACATAGATCTTATTGGTATTGGGGTTTACAGCTACATCACTAGGATAAGTTCCGGCAGTTACCGTAGTGATGACATTATTAGTAGCCCCATCGATCACGGTTACATTATTACTCCCAAAATTAGCCACATAGATCGTGTTGGTCTTGGGGTTTACGGCTACTGCTCTAGGATTAGTTCCGGCAGTTACCGTAGTGATGACATTATTAGTAGCTCCATCGATCACGGTTACATTACCACTATCATTATTAGCCACATATATCTTATTGGTATTAGGGTTGACGGCTACTGCATCAGGGGCCGTCCCGGTAGTTACCGTAGTGGTGACATTATTAGTAGCTCCATCAATTACGGTTACATTATTGCTAAGAGGATTAGCCACATAGACCTTATTGGTATTGGGGTTTACGGCTAAAGCATTAGTATTACTTCCGACAGTTATTGTAGCGGTGGAATTATCAGCCCCATTGATCACGGTCACATTGGGACTACCTGTATTAGACACATAGACCTTATTGGTAATGGCGTTTACGGATACAGCCTGAGGATAAGTTCCGACAGCTACCGTAGTGATGACACCATTAGTAGCTCCATTGATCACGGTTACATTATTAGTGCCATTATTTACCGCATAGATCTTGTTGGTATTGGGGTTTACGGCCACTGCATCAGGGCCAGATCCGACGGTTACCGTAGCGGTGGAATTTGCAGCCCCATCGATCACGGTCACATTATTAGTGCTCATATTGGCCACATAGATCTTATTGGTATCGGGGTTTACAGCTAAAGATTGAGCGCCAGATCCCACAGTTATCGTAGCGGTGGAATTGTCAGCCCCATTGATCACGGTTACATTGTAATCCAAATAATTTGCCACATAGATATTATTGGTGTTGGGGTTTACGGCTACGGCATACGGATAAGTTCCGACAGTTACCGTAGTGGTGACATTATTAGTGGTTCCATCGATCACAGATACAGTATTACTATTTTGATTGCCCACATAGACCTTATTGGTATTTGGGTTTACGGCTACAGGCCAAGGTTGAGACCCAACAGTTACTGTAGTAATGACACTATTATTAGCTCCATTGATCACGGTTACAGAACCACTGGAATTATTGGTCACATAGATCTTATTGTTATTGGGGTTTACGGCTACTGCACGAGGGCCAGATCCGACGGTTACCGTAGTGGTAACGGCATCAGTAGCCCCATTGATCACGGTTACGGTCCCGCCCCCCAAATTAGCCACATAGATAACATTGGTATGAGGGTTTACGGCTACTGCATAAGGAATACTTCCGACAGTTATCGTAGTTATGACATTATTAGTAGCCCCATCGATCACGGTTACATTATTAGTATTTGCATTGGCTACATAGATCTTATTGGTATCGGGGTTTACGGCTACTGCAATAGGATATGTTCCGACAGCTACTTCAGTGGTGATATTAGTGGCTCCATCGATCACGGTTACAGCATTACTATTCTGATTAGCCACATAGATCTTATTGGTATTGGGGTTTACGGCTACTGCATCAGGATTAGCTCCGACCGTTACTTGAGTGGTGGTATTAGTAGCCCCATCGATCACGGTTACAGTGTTACCGCCACTATTTGCCACATAGATCTTATTAGTATTGGGGTTCATGGCTACAGCAATAGGTTGACTTCCAACCGTTACCGTTGCGGTAACCGATTGAGTGTGCGCCAGGGATACAAGCATCAGTAAAAAGAAGCAGGAAATAAGAAGTACTAAGCTGGATTTTCTTTTTGAATTTTGCACCAACTTAAAATAAAAAAAATCGATCCAAGAAGCCTGTGTCTTCCTAGACATTAGGGCGTTATTTTAGCATAAGACGAGAAAAAATGCAAGGAGATTTTGAAAGGAAGAGAGGAAATATTGGGAATACAGGGATACTGGAATATGGTTTAGGAAATGGGGAATTAGGATTCGATCGTTTTATCAAAAGATTTATACTGCTCCCCATATCCCTTTTAACCATATCCCCAAACTTATTCCCCATATTCCGATATCCCCTTTTTCCGCTATTCCCTTGTAACTTCAACTGTGATATAATCTCCTCCTGTTTTTATGCAAAGCACTGACCCGAAAAGAAAAAATATTTTCCAGAATATCGGCTCTTATCTGCCGCGGCAGAGAAGCAACAGGGTCATACTGTATTTCATCATCCTCGCCGCGATACTGAGCGGGCTTTTCCTTCAGATCCTGACGCAGCTGCCGAACGTTGAAACGATAAGCATATTCTCACCCTCCGAGACAACGGAGATATACGCTTCCGACGGGACCGTCCTTGCCAAGCTCCACAGGGAAGAGAACAGGTACGTGGTCCCGCTTGAAAAGATATCCCCGATACTACAGAAGGCCGTCATATCCATAGAGGATGAGAGGTTCTTCCGACACAAAGGGGTTGACCTTCAGGGCGTGGTAAGGGCCGCCGTCACCAATATAGTGAAAAAAAAGGTTGAAGAGGGCGGAAGCACCATAACACAGCAGCTCGCGAGGAACCTGTTCCTTACCAAGAAAAAATCGATCACCAGAAAAATAGCGGAGATGGTCCTAGCCCTTCAGATAGAGAGAAGGTATACGAAATCGGAGATACTTGAGCTTTACCTTAACGAGATCTACTGGGGGCATAACGCTTACGGCATCGAGTCCGCTTCGCTCCTCTACTTTAACAAGCACGCTTCGGACCTTAACCTTTCCGAGGCCGCCGTTCTCGCCGGCATAATAGAGGGGCCCGAAAAATATTCCCCTTACAAGAACATGGAGGGGGCGAAAATGAGGCAGGCGGCCGTTCTTTCAAAGATGGTCGAGCTCGGATTCATCACGGAGGCGTCCGCGAACGCCGCGAACATCCAGCCTCTGAACCTTTCCACCGAAACGCCGAATAAATACAAGTTCGTCGCGCCGTATTTCACCACTTACGTGATCAACCAGTTAATAGACAAGTACGGTGAATTCACCGTTTATAACGGAGGCTTAAGGGTGTATACGACCCTTGACCTTAAAAAGCAGAGGGTTGCCGACGAGGTTGTAAAAAAGTTCCTTCAGGAAGAAGGCGAAACATACAATTTTTCCCAATCGGCCCTGGTGTCGCTTGACCCCAGGACAGGCTATATCCGGGCCATGGTCGGAGGAGCAAGCTTTGAAGCTTCCGAATTCAACCGGGCATGGCAGTCAAAAAGGCAGCCCGGATCCTCCTTTAAAGCTTATGTATATACCGCCGCCATGGAAATGGGCGTGTCCCCGGGTTTCATCCTTGAAGATTCACCCGTAACATACGAGGTGCCAGCGGACGAGTGGAACCCCGAGGGCAAGTGGGAGCCGAAGAATTTTGATGAAAAATACAGGGGCAAGGTAACTCTCCGAACGGCCTTTGAAAGATCGCTGAACATCCCTTCGGTAAAGCTGCTCGACAAGATCGGCGTGGGCAGCGCCATAGATGTCGCGCAAAGAATGGGGATAAAAAGCCCCCTTAAAAGAAGTCTGGGGCTTACGCTGGGCATATCGGAGGTCAGTTTGCTTGAGATGACATCGGCTTACGGCGTTTTCGCTAACGGCGGGATCAGGGTGGAGCCGACCGCTATAACAATGATAGAAGGCCCGCGCGGACAGCTGATCTACAAGCATACGATCGTGGAAAAAAGGGCGCTTAACAAGAACATAGCCGCGGTCATGGTGGACCTGATGCAGGGCGTTCTTCTTCGCGGAACGGGCGTAAGGGGGAATATCGACAGGCCCGCCGGCGCAAAAACCGGGACTACCGAGGAATTCAAAGATGCCTGGTTCATCGGATATGTCCCTCAGCTGGTCACAGGCGTCTGGGTGGGCAATGACAATAACGAACCCATGGAAGGCGTAACGGAAGTGGCCGTAACGCCGAGAATGTGGAAGGCTTACATGTCGAACGTGCTGATGGACGAGCCCATAATAGATTTCCCGAAACCGGAAGGGCTTGTTGAAGAGAACATCTGCCTGGATTCCGGAAAGATCCCGAACCCTTCCTGCCCGGGAGACAGGATCGTAAAAGCGACCTTCTGGTGGAATGACAGGCCCACGGAAAAATGCACTTACCATCCGACCACCGAAGCCCTGCCCAGTTACATTACGAGGTAAAACGAATGATAAAATTCGGCACCGACGGCTGGCGTGCTGTAATATCCGATGACTTCACTTTTGAGAACGTAAGGATCGTAGCGCAGGCATACTGCAACTATCTGAAAAAGAACGGTCTCCACGGTCAGGGCATAGTCATAGGATATGACAACAGGTTCCAGTCCGAGGATTTTGCGTTCGAATCGGCAAAGGTCGCCGCATCCAATAATATAAAGGCTTATCTCACCGGATCGGTCCCCTCCCCTGTCATATCATTCACCGTTAAGAACAGGTCCCTCGGCGGGGGAATAATGATAACCGCTTCCCACAATCCCTCCCAGTGGAACGGCTTCAAGATAAAATCACAGTTCGGATGCTCGGCTTCGGGGCAAACAACAAAAGATATCGAAGCCGAATTGTTGAACGTGAAAGCCCCGGTCATCACTTCGGATCATCCGGACCTTATCGTGAAGATCGATCCGAAAGAAGATTATTTTACGCACATCTCAAAGTTCGTAGATCTTGCAAAAATAAAGCAGGCCGGCATAAACATTGTGATCGATCCCATGCACGGAAGCGCGGCCGGCTATGTGAAGGAGATCCTGGCCAGGAATGGCATCGGCTGCAAGGAAATAAACAGCGCGAGGGACCCGCTGTTCGGAGGTATAAATCCCGAACCGATCCCTCTGAACCTCGCGGAGCTTTCCGACCTGGTAAAAGACAGCGGCATAACGGATCCCGGTCTGTGGATCGGGCTGGCAACGGACGGCGACGGCGACAGGATAGGCGGGGTTGACGGGCAGGGTAACTTCCTTACTTCTCACGATATGTTCGTTCTGCTGCTGAAGCATCTGGTGGAGAACAAAAAACTCTCAGGCTCCGTGATCAAGACCTTCAACATAACGAACCTGGTAGGCATGCTCGCAAGCAAATACAAATTGACCGTCCATGAAACTCCCATAGGTTTTAAATATATTGCCGACCATATGCTGAAGGAAGATGTCCTGATAGGAGGCGAGGAATCGGGAGGGATCGGGATAAAAGGCCACGTTCCGGAACGCGACGGCGTTCTTAATTCGCTATTACTGCTCGAATGCATCGCCTGTTACAAAAAAGACGCGAGAGCCATTTTGAACAGCGTGATGGATGAGTTCGGGTACTTTTACTACGACAGGATAGATATCCATCTGACGGAGGAACAAAGGAACAGGGTCAGGTCAAAGCTGGGCGTTCTTAAACCGGGGACCTTTATCGGGGAAAAAGTAACGGACATGCAGGACCTGGACGGCATCAAGATGTTCCTTGAAGACAGGAGCTGGATATTGTTCAGGCTGTCGGGGACCGAACCCCTTGTCAGGATATACTGCGAAGCCACTTCGATCGACAAGGTCAAAAGAATGCTGGGTGAAGGGGAGAAACTGCTGCTGGGCTGATCACTCAATTGCGGAACCAAAGGAAAAACGGGATATAGGAATATGGGAATATAGTTTGGGGATAATGGAAAAAAGGAATACAGGAAAAGTCCTCAGACAAAAAATCGAGATCTAATTCCATCGAGTTCTAATTCCCGTATCCCTCATTTCCTAAACCATATCCCTATATCCCCATATTCCCACATTCCAATGATTTCCTTACTGCCCCAGTTTCTGCTGTATCTCTTTCTCAAATTTCTCTTTTTTATCTATCCTCGCCAGCTCAGCCCGCTCTTTTGCCGCGTCGGCCTTGGCTCCGATGTTATCGAATATCTTCTTCAACTCCGTGTGCATATCCTTGTCATCGCCGGCAATGAGCGACGCCTTCCTGTAGCTCTGGAGCGCCAGATCGTTCTTTTTCAGGCCGTGATAGGCGTCTCCCACGGCGATCAAAAGGTTCGCGTCGGCGCCGCTGAAATCACCGGCTTTCCCGTATTCCAGAAGGGCGAATTCAGCGTTCCCGGCTCCCTTGTACGCGTCGCCCAGGAACAGGTGAACATACGGGTTTGACGGATCATCCATGCTCGCCTGATTATAAGCAGCGATCGCTTCATTTATTTTCCCCATAAGGTACAAAGAATTCGCCTTTATGAGCGGTTCGTTTATCTCAACTTTCTCCTTCTGGCTCAGCTGATACATCCATTTTTTCAGCGCCTGGTCCTGCTTCTCTGCAAGCACTTCCTCGTTCAGGTCTTTGCCCTTTTCTTTGATCTTTCTGAGCCGCGTATCTTCCACCTGGATGATATGGTAGCCGTAAGAGGTTCTAACGATACCGCTTACCTCTCCGGGTTTAAGAGAGAACGCCGCTTTTTCAAATTCAGGGACCATCGCTCCGGTCGTAAAGAACCCCAGATCCCCGCCTTTTTTTGCGCTCACCGTATCATCTGAATATTTTGCAGCCAGGGCAGCAAAACTCTCGCCCTTTTTGATCCTGGAAAGCAGCTCTTCGGCCTTTGCCCTCGCCTCAAGATCGCCTTTTTGGTCCGCGCTCTTTGGCATGATCAGGATATGCCTTGCTTTTACTTCCCTCAGATCATCGGCCGTTATCGTTACTTCTGATCTTACCTTGTTCATCATTTTTGCGACAAGTATCTCTTCCTTTATGTTGTTCCTGAAATCAGAATAATCCTGCCCTATGTTCTTTAACGCGCTTTTCAGAGTGTCCCTGTTCGGGATCTTATTCGCCTGCATTATCTGATCCACAGCCTGATCTACCTCTCCCCCTCCCACCCTGCAATTCTTTTTCGCGTCATCAAGCATTATCGTGAAATCTATGACCTGCTGCAGCGCCATGGTCTGGTACAGCATCACATCCTGGGGCTTTTTCCGCCCTTTATCTTTGGACATGATCTTTTGTATCGTTTGTTCCAGTCTTTTGTGGTCGATCTCTTTCCCGTTGATCGTGGCTATGGATCCCTTTTTAGGGCTCTCCTGCACGCCCTTTATGCCCCTGTAACTGAGACCGTAAAACATCGTCGCCGCAAAAAGTACGGCGACAATTATCATTATCGTCTTCATTTTTCTCCTTAAATATGAAAGCATGTTTTTCTCTCCTGTCTCACCCCTTCTGTCCCTCGCTTATGCTCGGGACATCTCCCCCTTAGTAAGGGGGAGACACAGAGGGGGTTAACTGAATTCTTTCAAAGACTTTGAGACTGAAATGTATCCCCCGAGCATTCCAAGAAACACTCCCACGCATCCAACGATCAAATACACAGCGATAAGATGTTTCTGGTCGATTATCAGAGGAAGGAACGGCAAAGCCCGCATCGCCTGCACAAGCACCAGATCATAGGTCATCTTTAAGATCACAAATGAAAATATCGAGCCGATCATACCGATGATCACGCCTTCTATTATAAAGGGCCATTTTATGAAAGTGTTGGTCGCTCCAACCAGTTTCATTATGGAGATATCTTTTTCTCTCGCTATAACGGTAAGCCTTATCGTATTGATCACAATGAGCAGCGTAGCGACCGAAAGCATGCAGACCAATATCAGTCCGCCTATCCTTATGGCGGAGGCAAGGGATTCAACCTGTTCTATCAGCTTGCCGCTGAACCTGACCTCTGATATGGAAGGCATCACCGATATCTGCTTCGCGACCGATGCCACAAGCTCCGGTATCTGCACGGTAACATTAAAGGTGTCAGGAAGAGGATTATCGGAAACAGCGTCTTCCAGCTTCAAGTTCCCGCCGTATTCCTCTTTGAATTTTTTCCACGCATTCTCTTTTGAAATATATTTAACGTCCGCCACGCCGCGCAGCATTGATATCCGGTTAATAATGCTGTCGACCTCATATTTATCAAGGGACTTGTCCACATAAGCGGAGACCTGTACGTTGCTGCTAATGCCGCCGATAATGCTCCCGATATTCGCGACGCCCATCAGGAACACGCCGAAGACAGTAAGGGAAACAATGACCGTTCCCACCGCAACGAAGCTCATGATCCCGCTTCTCTTAAAGCCCGTCCATGCCTCGCTTACGAAGAACTCGATGCTATTTAGCACTTCCGTAAACCCCCAGCTGTTCGTCCCTTATTATCCGCCCCGCTTCAAGGGCTATGACGCGTTTTCTCATGATATCCACTATGTTCTTATTGTGGGTGGTGACAATGACGGTGGTCCTTCTTTTATTTATCTTGTCGAGAAGGTTGATGATCTCCCAGGAAGTAGCGGGGTCCAGGTTCCCCGTCGGCTCGTCCGCGATCAGAAGAGGCGGATTGTTCACGATAGCTCTTGCGATGCACGCTCTCTGCTGCTCTCCGCCGGAAAGATCATTTGGAAAACTGTCCGCCTTTTTCTGCAGGCCCACCAGTTCCAGCGCGAGAGAAACATGCCGCCTTATCATAGACCTTGGATGTCCGACCACCTGCATGGCAAAAGCTATGTTCTCCCACACGGTCCTCTTCGGCAGAAGCTTGAAATCCTGAAAAACGACGCCCATGTTCCTTCTTAAATAAGGGACCTGATAGGATTTAAGCTGCCCCACATTGATCTTGTCGATTATCACCTGTCCGGAAGTCGGAAGTTCTTCCCTGTACAGAAGCTTCATAAGGGTCGTTTTCCCCGATCCGCTCGGCCCGACGATGAAAATGAATTCTTCTTTTCCGATGTGGAGATTTATATCGTTCAGGGCTTCAAAATTATTGTGGTAGACCTTGGAAACGCCAACAAGTTGTATCATCTATTTATATAAGGGGAATTTGCTGCAAAGCTCTTTAATGCCGGAAGCGACATCCTTTTTCACTTTTTCATCTTCCGGGTTTGAAAGAGTTCTGTTTATGAACGAGCCGATCATTTTCATCTCATCTTCCTTCATGCCCCGCGTAGTAAGCGCGGGCGTCCCTATCCTTATCCCGGAAGCGACCGAAGCCGCGGCTGTCTCGAACGGAATGGTGTTCTTGTTCACGGTGATCCCTACAGCGTCAAGAAAAGTTTCCGCCTGCTTGCCCGTAAGATTTTTGTTCCTCAGATCGATGAGCATAAGGTGGGTATCGGTCCCGCGCGAAACAAGCCTGAAACCGTGTTTCATTAGTTCGTCAGCCAGCGTCTTCGCGTTCTTGATTATCTGCTCCTGATATTTTTTGAACTCCGGTTTAAGAGCTTCCCCGAACGCCACCGCTTTCGCGGCGATCACATGCATAAGAGGCCCTCCCTGGCTTCCCGGGAAAACCGACTTATTCACCTGTTTGGCATATATTTCAGGGCAAAATATCGCTCCGCCTCTCGGTCCCCTTAATGTTTTATGCGTCGTGGTCGTTACCACGTGTGAACACGGGATCGGTGAAGGATGAAGCCCGGCCGCTACAAGACCCGCGATATGCGCCATGTCGATGAACAGGTAAGCGCCAACCTCATCGCATATCTCCCTCATTTTCGGGAAATCGATGATCCTGGGATACGCGGTAGCGCCCCCGACTATCATCTTCGGCTTGTGCTCCCTGGCGAGGTCCCTCATCTGGTCATAATCGATGAATTCATTGTCCTGCCTGACGCCGTATGAAATGAAATGAAAGTACATGCCGGAAATATTGACGGGGCTTCCATGGGTCAGGTGGCCTCCGTGGGAAAGATTAAGCCCCATTACGGTATCACCCGGCTTGATAAAGGACATATATGCGGACATGTTCGCCTGTGACCCGGAATGCGGCTGGACGTTCGCGTGCTCGCAGTTGAACAGCTTTTTCGCTCTTTCTATCGCAAGCGTCTCTACGATATCGACGTATTCGCATCCGCCGTAATATCGTTTTCCCGGATAACCCTCCGCGTATTTATTTGTAAGGACTGTGCCCTGGGCTTCCATAACGGCGCGGCTTGTGAAATTTTCAGACGCGATCATCTCAAGCTTGTTCTGCTGCCTGTCAAATTCCAGGTCGATCGCCCTGGCTACTTCGGGATCTGTTTTTCTTATGTGGTCGATATTAAAGTGCATAACGGAATATTATTTTATCATAACGCGGGACCGCCGTCAATTTCTCCGGATCACCCTGGCCGGAGGATAACGAACGATGCCATGCGACCCAAAAGAGGATATGCCAAACTGTGAATTATCAACAGAGATATCGTCAAGGAACCAGCCTCTGAAACCATTATATTTCCTGTCCCCCGTTTTGAATACGAAACGAATCTTGATGAGATCGCCGGCATACGGCGTCAGGTCAAAATTATGCTGGACCCAGACGCCTGGTTGATTAAAACCTCCGGAGGTATATGCCTCACCGGACACAGTAATAGATTTTGCGGGATCTTCATAAGGATTTAAATATCCAAGCAGGTCCCATGTCGTGTAAGGACTTTTTGACACTGAAATAAGCATGGAATCATATCCGTTCCCCTGGGCGGGATTCTTCCCTTCTATCTCCCACCATGTCCAGAAACTCAACTTTCCGGAAGAATAGCCCGCAAGGTTCATCTCCGGCGATTCCAGTGTTCCGCTATTACCATTGACATACGAATCGCCTCCGGTACCGCTTTCGGTCGTCGCGACATCCTGCGGGTCCTGGTTCCCTATATAGGAAGCCTCGACCGTCGCCGGAAATGTCTGTCCGTACCAGAAGTAATAATGATGCCCTAAAGAAGAATCTTTGTCATAAGGAATTGACCCATCATCACTAAGGTATACTTTCCTTGTCTGAGTTGTATCGGTACGGTTAAAATAATTTTTAAATCTCGTACCCTCGCCATCCTTTGCGCTGTCATCCTGTCTGTGCCAGAAATTATTTTGATATTGATCGGCAAATGTAATGAATCCCTGGGTGCCGGACTCAAAAGTGTAATTGAATGCATCGGATGTCCCAACATAAGGAAGGTAGAAAGTATTTGCATTGACCGTGCTTCCGTTAATTACGGTGACGGACTCCGAAGAACTTATGTAATTATCCGCGTAAGCAGAAACATTTGTAGCCCCGACCGGGACGTTATATAAAGTATATATCCCGCTTTGGTCCGTATACGCCACACCGCCATTGGATTCCGCGACCCTGGCCTGATAAAGTCCGGTGCCGTAAAGTCTTTTGACCATACCCGTGATATTTCCCTGGTATTGTTGGAAAGAAGCCAAGTCGATATTCAGGGTGGTCTGGTTCCCGGACGTTATGGTTTCAGCACTTGAATATAAACTATAGCCCAGAGCAGAGGCATAAACCTCCGTTGTTCCCACAGGAATGTCCGTCAATTTATAATTCCCTGAACTGTCCGTTACGTCATAATTTGTTACCGTCCAGACGTTAGCCCCTGAGACCGGAACGCCGCTGCTGGTGACAGTTCCCTGTATCCACCCCGGCGCGGGATATATCTGCATTATCGCCGCTATCCACCCCATCTGATTAGTATAGAAGTCTATCGTGCCGGTAGCAGCCGTTGGATATCCTTGCCCCAGAAGATCCCAATTAAGAGTATTTGTATTGAAATTGTGAAATTCACCTCTTGTGTTGCAGGTACCTGAGTTAAATTAGGTATGGAAAGTTTTGCCTGAGCACCAAGCGTAATATTATCCGGCTTTGCATAGATAATATATGAAACGAATTGATTTCCCTCCGGCGGATTATACGGAGCGGCTACCTTGGGAACGGTCGTAAGGACAACATTGGTTGTAGTGGAAAAAGCCCCGGCGGGGAACACCATCTTTATGCTGCCGGTGGTGTTCCCCGCTGTGCCCCCGGATGGAGAGATCGGCGTTACCTTGCTGTCCAGGTCCGCAAGGACAGCGATCCCCGCATTCGCGCTCGTTCCCCCTGAAAAAGTGACCTTCCTGTATGAAGAGGTATGCGCGACGGAATTGATCTTTATGATCTTTACCCCGGAAGGAAGGTTAATAAAAGAATATCTGCCGTTCGAAAGGGTCTTTGCGGTGGCGCTGTCCACAACTACATCGGCGTTCGATATCGGGCTGTAAGCCAGGTCAACGACAGTTCCATAGAGATTGCCGACGCCTCCGCCGCCGCCCGCTCTGCCGCACCCGCCAAGAAACAAAGAGCATCCGATAAGAAATATCATCAACCACGAAATTCGCGTCCTCATTATATATAGTTTAACCAGATATGGGCCTTAAATCAAGATATTTGCCGAGATAACCCCTTCTGTTCCTCGCTATCGCTCGGAACTTCTCCCCCTTAGTAAGGGGGAGATACAGTGGGGGTTAGGCAATTCATGTTTGCCAAGAGGAAGTGAACTGTGTATAATAAAACCTTCATGGCGGAAAAAAAAGAAGATCAGGAAGAAGCTCAGACGTGCGAGGAATGCGGCGGCACCCTTAAACCGAACAAAATAAGGCTTGAGGAATTCGAGGGCGGAAAGCTTTTTGTTATAGAGGACGCACCCGTGATGGAGTGCGAAAGCTGCGGAGAAGTCTGGGTCCCTCAGCCCATAATCGACGAGTTTGAACAGATGATGGATGCGGCCAAGAAGAACAAACCACTGAAAAAATTACAGCCGAAGATCGATGCGTCTAAAGCGCATAAAACTAAAAAGAAATAAGGAGATATCAGCATGGAAACAGAACTGGGAAAAGGAAAAAGGACAAGAAGGACCTATGGGTTTGACGAGATAGCTCTGGCGGCTTCGATCATTACGGTCAACCCGGATGATGTCGATATATCAACGACCATCGCGGGCATAAAACTAAAGCTCCCGATAATAGCGTCCGCGATGGATGGGGTCGTAAGCCCGAAGACGGCGATATTGATGAGCAAATACGGCGGGCTTGGAGTACTGAACCTGCAGGGCGTCTGGGCAAAATACGAGAACGCGGACGAGATCCTGGAGCAGATAGCTTCCACCTCAAAAGACGAATACGTGGCGCTGATGCAGAAAATATACCTGGAACCGTCAAAACCAAAGCTCGTGGAAAAAAGGATAAAGGAGATCAAGGCTGCCGGCGCGAAAGTCGCCGTTTCTTCCATTCCTCAGCAGGCAATGGAATTTGGCCCTCTGGCAGCAAAGGCCGGAGCCGACGTATTCTTTATTCAGGCAACGGTGTTTTCAACAAAACACAAATCAACGGGATCAAATATGCTTGTACTGCCGGATTTCTGCAAAGAAATAAAGATCCCGGTGGTAGTGGGCAATTGCGCCACATATGACGTAGCTCTTGACCTTATGAAGAACGGCGCGGCCGCAGTCCTTGTCGGTATAGGCCCTGGAGCCGCCTGCACATCCAGAGGCGTTCTCGGCATAGGGATACCTATGGCTACAGCCATATCAGACTGCGCGGCTGCCAGGGAAACTCACTTTAAAGAAACAGGAAAATATGTTCCTATCATCGGCGACGGCGGAATGGCAGTTGGCGGAGACATATGCAAAGCTATCGCCTGCGGCGCGGATGCTGTAATGATCGGCTCCCCTATCGCAAAAGCAGAAGAAGCTCCCGGAAGGGGCTTTCACTGGGGAATGGCAACGCCAAGCCCGGTGCTTCCCAGAGGAACAAGGATAAAAGTCGGAACGATCGGGACACTGAAGGAAATACTTCTTGGCCCGGCAAAATACGATGACGGCTCAATGAATTTCGAGGGAAGCCTTAAGACATCCATGGGAACGCTCGGAGCATCCAACATTAAAGAAATGCAGCACGTGGAAGTGGTCATAGCTCCTTCGATCCTGACCGAAGGGAAAGTCTATCAAAAAGCCCAGCAGCTGGGGATGTACAAGTAGAGATGTTCAGAATATCAGTAGATCAGAGTATCAGAAAGAGTTAAGGCTAGGTGTCGCGGAGTCAAGCTCCGCTCTTTTTATTCAAAGAGCACAGCTTGCCTGTGCGAAGCCACTCAAGTGGAGCACTAGAACCCGAATGGATCCTTATCGTACAGGATATCAAGCTCCGGGTTGATCATATGCAGCTCTTTCATAAAATCATCCCACCTGTCCTCATGCTCCCATTTACTTCCAATGCCAACACCGGTAAGCATTAGATCTATGTGTTTCAAATTCGGTAAGTTCCTCATGAACTCGACAGCTTCCATCCCTTCTTTGCCTATCTGCTTGTTATTATACAAATTCAATCTCTCCAGTTTTTTGATGCATGAAAGATTGTTGAACTCATTCCCCTTGATAGCAAAAGAACCGGACAGGTCCACTTCCGTCAGGTTACGAAAGCTCTCAAAAAGCAGTATCCCCTTTCCGGTAATGCAAGAATTGGGCAAAGATATAGCCTGCACACTATCCAGCCATTTAAATGACTTCAGTTTCACGATCGTCCTGATCAGGTCTTCATTAGTACATAAGTTCTTCATGTCCAGCCTGATCAAGCGCTTATCAATGCTCATCCCCTTTATCTCCTTCCCGCAGCTCTGCCTTAGCCTCAATGAAAGGTTCTGAGAGTCCCAACTAATTATTCTTTGTAAGCCGGACATATACTCCCTCCATATTTCGCATATAATATATATCGTTAAAAACACTGAAAAGTTTCAGTTTGATTTGTCGACCTTTTGTGATAATATTGCCGCAATTTAAAATGCCTTCTAAAGCACACGACCTAGTAGTTATCCTTGATTTCGGAGCTCAATACAGCCAGCTCATAGCCAGACGCGTGCGCGAGTGCAATGTCTACTCGGAGATACTTCCCTTCGATACTCCCCTTGAAGAGCTGAGGAAACGCAAAACAAAGGCGGTAATACTTTCCGGCGGCCCCTCAAGCGTTTACGATAAGGATGCTCCAAAGCCCGACCCGAAGGTATGGAACTCGGGCATACCAATGCTGGGAATATGCTATGGCGTCCAGCTCATGGCGGAGAACCTTGGCGGCAAAGTCTACCCGGGTTCCAAGAAGGAATACGGCAAGACGGAACTGCTCATCGACGACAATTCCGACCTCTTCGCGGGCATGCTTACGAGCATGGATTGCTGGATGAGCCACGGCGACAAGGTAGCGCAGATGCCTCAGGGATTTCGAAAACTGGCCCACTCCCTGAACACTGAATTCGCCGCCATCGGGAACGCGGAAAAGAGGATCTACGGAGTCCAATTCCATCCCGAGGTAGTCCACACGCCGAAGGGAATAGAGATAATCAAGAACTTCGTCTACATCATCGCTGACTGCAAGCCAACATGGACCACAAAATCATTCATTGAAAAATCTGTGGCGGAAATAAGGGCAGAGGTGGGCAAAGAGAATATCCTCTGCGCCCTTTCCGGCGGAGTTGATTCAACCACGGTGGCCGCCCTCGTGAAAGAAGCGGTGGCCGACCAGCTTTACTGCATGTTCATTGACCAGGGCTTCATGCGAAGGAATGAGCCGCAAAAGATCAATGAGGTCTTCACGAAAAGGTTCAAGATAAAGAATTTCATATATATCGACGCCTCAGAGAGGTTCTTCGCGAAATTGAAGGGGGTCACGGACCCCGAACAGAAAAGAAAGCTGATCGGTACGGAATTCATCAGGACATTCGAGGAGGAAGCCAAGAAACTGGGTGCTATGCCCTATCTTGCGCAGGGAACCCTATATCCTGATGTGATAGAGAGCGCGGTCCCCGGAATTTCTTCCAAAGCGGCCACGATGATAAAGACCCATCACAATGTGGGAGGCCTGCCGAAGGACATCAAATTCAAGCTGATCGAACCCCTGAAACAGCTGTTCAAAGACGAAGTGAGGATCCTCGGAAGAGAACTTGGAGTGCCCGATGAGATAGTTTCAAGGCAGCCGTTCCCGGGCCCCGGCCTCGCGATCAGGATCATAGGCGAAGTAACAAAGGAAAGGGTGGACATTCTGCAGAGAGCCGATGAGATAGTCATGGATGAGATAAGGGACGCGGATTATTACAAGAAGCTCTGGCAGTCGTTCGCGGTGCTACTTCCTATCAGGACGGTCGGCGTTATGGGGGATAAGAGGACTTACCTGAACACCATCGCGCTCAGGGCCGTAACCTCCGTTGACGCGATGACCGCTGACTGGGCAAAACTCCCTTATGAGCTTCTTGAAAGGATATCGAACCGGATAGTGAATGAGCTGCCCGAGGTCAACAGGGTCGTCTACGATATTTCCTCAAAGCCCCCGTCAACGATCGAGTGGGAATAAAACCCAGCAAATTAACAATTTCATAATTAACAACATAGTGTCGCCTTCGGCGACATATTATAATAATCTTTCCTTGTTGTTCATTGTGTCATTGTTCATTGTTAATTCTTCCTGAATATCTTCCTGATCCTGTCATTTCGAGTCTGCAGCTGCGCTGACTGATGTTCGGCCAGTGTCTTTGTGAATATATGCGACCCGTCGGCTCTCGCAACAAAATAGAGATAATCGCTGTTCGCGGGGAACATGGCCGCTTTGACCGAAGACAGACCCGGATTGCAGATAGGCCCCGGAGGAAGGCCGTAATGCCTGTAGGTATTATAAGGGGATTCTATCTTCAGGTCGTCGTAGCTCACGATCTTCCCGGGCCGCTCAAGAGCATACTTAATGGTGGGATCCGCTCCGAGACGCATCCTGATCCGCAGCCTGTTGTGAAAAACGGAAGATATCATCGGCCTTTCGCCAGGCATCTCAGCTTCTTTCTCTATTATTGAGGCGAGCGTGAGAATATCATGCAAGCTTAGCTTAACCTTCATCTTTCTGTAATTTTTTCTCCAGTATGGCATGACCACATTATTGAACCTGTTCAGCATAAGACCGGCCATCTGTTCCGTGTTGATGTTCGAAGGGACCAGATAAGTGTCGGGGAATAAATACCCTTCGAGCGAATCGGTCGGGATGTCCATCAGAAAACCATATTTTAACAGCAAAGAGCTTGTCAGAGCGTTCCTCGCAAGCCCCTGGAACGAAATGCCGTCCCCCACACCCTCCTTTTCCATGAACCGGCCCATTTTGTATATCGATAATCCCTCCGGAAATACAAGCTTCACAAGCATCGGCGGGATTATCTCGCCCCTGCTTATCTTAGAGACGATCCTGATAAGCGACATGTTCGGGGTGAATTCATAAGTGCCGGCCTGCATCCTGTTCTGGAGCCGGAAGATGTTCACTATCATATTGAAGCCGTACCTGCCCTCAACGATGCCGCGCGATTCAAGAAGTTCGGCGACCTGATTCGCGCCGTATCCTTTTGGAATATTTATGACATAGAGTGTTCTGTCGAACCTGTTACCCACCTGAAAAAAAACGCACGCGATAGTAAGCGGAAATATCAAGAGCATTATTACGATGGTTTTGCCTATTCCCTTTTGCAAAAAAAGTGTCAGGTCCCTTTTCAGCGGCCTGTAAACATATTTGACGAACCACCTCAGGAACATCCTCAAACCGGTCATGAACCGCCTGAGATACCTCCTGATGATCGGATGCTCATATATATGGCGTAAAGTTTTTTTCATGGTTTATGCGAATCGATATAGCTTTGCAGCATTATTCCGGCAGCCGCGGCATCGCTGAAGCCTTTCATTTTTTTCCTGGAAGCGCCGCCGGCCGTCATAGAGACCTGCGCCATCTTTGTGGTCAACCTCTCATCCCATAAAGTGACCTTTACGGGGATCTCGCTGACTATCTTTTTGCTGAAATCCTTTACCTTTTCAGCCGCTATGCCCAGTTCGCCGTTCATCTGTTTGGGCAGCCCCAGTATTATCTCCCCCGCATCATACTGATCTATAATCTCTTTCAGTCTGTCAAGGAATTTACCGTTGTTTTCGATGCTGAATAACGGGAGAGCCGATATTCCCAGCGGATCTGAAACGGCCACGCCTATCCTTGCTCCGCCCCAATCTAGTCCGATCAGCCTCATAATTTCACTTTGACAGCCTCGACTATCAGATCGAACACCAGAGGGATCTTTGAGCTGTCCCGTCCGCCCGCTTCCGCGATGTTATTTTTCCCTCCTCCGCCCCCTCCGAGCAATTCGGCGACATCCTTTACCAAAGCCGCCGCATCAAGCCCCTTGGCTACCATGTCCGGCGAAATGGAGAGTATCAATATCACCCTGTTCCCCAGGACAGAGAAGAGCACGGCGACAAAAGAATTCATTTTGACCTTTACTATATCGGAGATCTTTCTCAGCATCTCGGCATCATAATGCCGGAACTCACAAAGAATGATCTTTGACTCTTTAATATCCACGGATCTTTTAATGTAGTTGTTGAAATTCTCGGAAATAAAAGCCAGATTCTCTACCTCAAGTTCGCCCTCCAGCCCCTGGATCCGCTCGGCAAGCCCGGCGTTTTTCTTCTTGAAATCCTCAAGCATCCTGTTGATCAGGAAAATATTCCCCTGTGTTAACGATTTCTTAAGGGATTCCATTTCATCGGATGTGACCCTGAAGAACTGATAATACGTCTCGGGTTTACCCTCAAGAAATTCCCTTTTCAGCTCCAGAGCCTCGTATCTGCTGAACATCTGCTTGTTCTTTTCCCATTCAGAACGCCCCTGATCCAGAATGTGCTGTTTAGCCGCCTCCCCTGCTTTAGCCTCTATCCTTCTTACCCCGTAAGAGACCGAACTCTCCGCCGTGATCGTAAAGAACGATATCTCCGAGGTGTTCTTGACATGCGTGCCGCCGCATAGCTCCAGGGAGAAATTCCCGATCTTTATCATTCTCACCCTTTCCCCGTATTTCTCGCCAAAAAACATTAAAGCGTCCTTCTTTTTTGCTTCGTCAAGGGAACACTCCGTCACTTCCACCTTTAGCTTTTCCTTTATAAGTTCGTTCACGCGCCGCTCTATTCTTTCCATATCGTCTTTTGATATGCCCCCAAAATGATTGAAATCGAACCTGAATCCCTCGGAGGAGACAAATGAACCGGCTTGTTTCAGACCCTTGCCATACAGCTCCCTCAGTGTCGAATGCAGCAGGTGCGTCGCGGTGTGATGGATCGACGCCAGCTTTCTTTTGTCCGTATCTATCACTGCCTTGACCCCTGCATTAAGCTCCAGCCCTTTGACGCTCTTGACCTTGTGGGCGATAACCCCTTTGATATGTCCGTAAGTGCCCACAACGGCATATTCTTTCTTCCCCAGGAACAGCTTTCCGGTATCCCCAACCTGCCCTCCGCCCTCGGGATAAAAAACGGTCTTATCAAGCACCACCAGCCGCTCTCCATCATCTATGTGGATGATCTTTGCGGATGTTGTGTATGAATTGTATCCGATGAAATTGGTAGGATGAAGGTTGCTAAGTTTCTGCATGGATTGCTTTGCTTCCGCCGCGATCCCGGAAGCCCTGCCGTGACGCCTCTGCTCTTCCATCAGGAGACTGAACCCCTGTTCGTCTATCGTTATTCCTGACTCGGATGCTATCTCACGCGTCAGCTCAACGGGGAAGCCGTAAGTATCATGGAGCAAAAATATTTCATTTCCCGGTATGGTCTTTATGCCGCTTTTTATAAGATCGCTTAAGATGTCTATCCCCTGCTCCAGGGTGTTCCCGAAGTGCTCCTCTTCGGTCTTTATTGTTGCGGAAATCGACTTTATCTCTTTTGTCAGCTCGGTATAAAAATCGCCGTTGATCTCAGCAACTTCCGCTGCCAGCTTGAATAAGAACGGTTCTTTTATTCCAAGAAGCCTGCCGTGGCGCACCGCCCTTCTTATGATGCGGCGCAGGACATATCCTCTCCCGTCATTTGAAGGCAGCACGCCGTCAGCGATCAGATGCGTTATCGCTCTTATATGGTCGGCGATGATCTTTTTTGATTCTGAGTGCTCACCGTCTTTGCACTTCGCGATCTCATTGATGCTGTTCAGTATCGGCACAAAAAGATCGGTCTCAAAATTGGACGGAACGCCCTGCAGGACGGACGCTATCCTCTCAAGCCCCATGCCCGTGTCTATGTTCTTTGACGGAAGTTCTATCAGCTGACCTTTGTCATTCCTGTTATATTCAACAAAGACCAGATTCCACAGCTCCAGGAACCTGTCGCAATCGCATCCCGGAGCGCACCCCGGCTTGCCGCAGCCTCTTTCCTTCCCCAGATCATAATAGATCTCGGAACACGGCCCGCAAGGCCCCGTTGGTCCCGCCGCCCAGAAGTTGTTTTCTTCGCCAAGCCTGTAGATGTTCTTATCGGAGATGCCGATATCCTCGTTCCAGATCTTGAATGCCTCATCATCTTTTTCAAAAATAGCGATCAAAAGCTTATCTTCCTTCAACAGTAATTCCTTGGTTAAAAACTCCCAAGCAAAGTTTATGGCATCCTTCTTGAAATAATCCCCGAAGGAGAAATTTCCCAGCATCTCGAAAAAAGTGTGATGCCTTGCTGTCTTTCCGACCCGCTCTATATCATTCATCCTTATGCATTTTTGGACAGTTGTGACCTTTTTATACTTTGCCTTCTCAGTCCCGAGAAAAATAGGTTTGAACTGAAGCATGCCAGCAAGGGTCAGAAGCACTGTTGGATCCGTCGGGATAAGGGACGAACCCGGAAGCACTTTGTGCCCTTTCCCCTCAAAATATCTAAGGAACTTATTTCTTATTTCCGAGCTTTTCATCCGTTATCCTTCTGATCATATCCTGCGCTTTTTCTATGGCACCGCTCGTGGATATTATCTTTACACGCTTTGGTTCAAGTTTTGCTATCCTCAGATACGCGTTCCTCACTCTCTCATGGAATCCGTTGTTTTCCGACTCAAATTTGTCCTTTTTTGATCGTCTTGTCCCTCTGGGTATCCCGGTCTTTGGAGGAATATCCAGCAAGAAGGTCAGGTCAGGCGCCAAGCCGTCTGAAGATATCCTGTTCATCTGGCCCACCAGATCAAGGGGAAGCTTTCTTCCCGCGATCTGATACGCGGTGGTCGAATCGATGAACCTGTCAGAGATCACGATATTGCCCGCTTTAAGGCCCGGCCTTATGACGCTTGCGACGTGCTCGGCCCTGTCCGCCGCAAAAAGAAGCAACTCGGAATACCTGGAGGCAAGCCGCTCTCCCTTAAGAAGGATCTGTCTCAGCTTTTTCCCGATCCCGGTCCCTCCGGGCTCAAGCGTATGAACGACCCTGTATCCTTTGCCCGTCAAATATTCTTTCAGGAGCCTTGCGTGGGTCGATTTTCCGCAACCTTCTCCGCCCTCAAAAGTTATGAACATTTTTCACCTTGTTATCAGACTTACTCCGAACATTAATTGTTGCATAGCAGTGTTATATTTTATGTCAATAGAATAACAATGGAAACCCAGAGATAACGTATAGATCAGCTCTTTTGGTTCCCAATCAGGAACATAATATGAATAATCAACACTTATCCTGTTAGGCCCGAAATTATACCCTAAACCGGAATAAAATTCATCAGAAGGGGTTGTCAGATACGCCTCATACTGGAAAGGGCTTCCGCCGACAAAGTTTATGTAATGCATTTGTCCCACATATCCATCAATTCCGCTGCCAAAGTCATGTGAAAAATTTAAGTGCTGGATCAATCTGGACCAATAGCCCGTCGATCCATACCAGGACTGGTTCTGTTCCAAACCCGCGTACAATCTGCCAAAGTCCGTGGGAATATTGAAATATCCTCTTGTCTGTATGTTCCCCGTGCTGTCGCCTGTCCCGGTGGTTTCTTCGGTAATATAGCCGTAAGAAACAGATCCACCGACGTTAAAGTACTTAAAAAATGCAGGGACATCATTAAGTTGTAAAGTAAAATCGGGCAGCATACTGACCCTTTGAAAATTTATTTCTTCATTATATGAAATATTCGTGGTCAGAGTGAACATCAAATTCTTTTTTATCTTAAAAAAAGAATATAAGGGAGCTACATCCTGACCTGTTTCAGGCCCGAACCGGTAAGAATGAGTAATGCCGCCAAAGCCGTTATATCTCGGATCGTAATAGATCCTGAAACTGGTGTCATTATAATCATCGGCCAGGTAATCGCCTTCAAGGCCGCCGCCAAGGCCTCCCTTTGCGGTGTTCAATAATACCACTCTCCCGTTAAGTTTTCTGTTGGCTATCCAGGGAACCTTATACCGGACATAAAATCCGTCCTCGTCGTTCGACCCCATTTGCGGAACTGACATTACACTGGTCGCGTCGGATTTCTGCCCCATGCCGTACGCGCTCAGGTCATATAAATATACGGGAACAGGCAGGACTGGCACACCGCCGACCCAGAGGTATCCAAGATACCCCAGCACCCATCCTTCATCGGGGTATAAAGTGGTCGTATATGAAGAAACGTGATAATGAGGCGGTTCAAGCCCGCACATGTTGAACGAGGAATTTTTCAGCTCGATCTTTTCTTCGTCGATAAACGCGAAGTCGCCGGATAGAACGGCATATTTATACGCGATCTTCACGTTCTTGGTAAGCCCGGTTTTGGTCTTAAAGCTGTAGTCCAGATATTCACCGCTCAACTTCGCGCCTTTTTTTATCCGCATTACGAAGTTTTTGTCGGCCATCACCTGCTTATTTTCTATATAATAAATGACATGGCCGGCACTGATCTCAATGTCCGGAGATACGACCTCTACTGAGCCGGAAGCTTCCATGGAGGTCCCGTCCTCGCTGTAAGAGAGCGTGTCCGCCGTTATCACGACATCTCCGTTCACCTGGGCATATGAGAAGTGAGTAAAAGCAAGGAGAATTAGCGGGGCAAATAAAAAAGATTTACCCCAACCGAAGTGTTGGGGTAAACTCCAACACCCTGGTTGGAGGTTACGCAACCTGTTCGTACCTGGACTCCTTGCTGAAGAATTTTGCGATCTCTTTCTTGAATACCAGTTCTACCGTGCCAACAGGGCCGTTTCGCTGCTTGGCGATTATTATCTCCGCAATGTTCCCTTTTTCAGAAGCGGGATTGTAGTAATCCTCCCTGTGGATGAATATCACGACATCCGCCGTCTGTTCGATCTCTCCGGACTCCCTGAGGTCGGAGAGTCTGGGGATCCGATCGTTGCGCTGTTCCACCGCACGGGAGAGCTGGGACAGCGCGATGACCGGGATATCCAGTTCCCTTGCCAGCGTCTTGAGCGATCTAGCTATTTCCGATATCTCCTGAACACGGTTCTCGACCCTGGAGCGGCCGCTCATCAGCTGCATGTAATCAATTATCACGAGGGCAAGCCCGCGTTCAGCCTTCAATCTCCTTGCCTTTGCCCTTATCTCCATGGCCGTGATGGAGGCGCTGTCATCAAGGAACAGCGGCGCTTCCGAAAGCCTGGAAAGTGCTTTCGTGAGCTTCTTCCATCCGGTGTCCGGAAGGCTTGCCGTATTCAGCCTGTTCTGGTCTATCTCCGCCTCCGAGCAGAGGATCCTTCGCGCGAGCTGCTCCTTCGACATCTCCAGACTGAAAACCGCTACAGGCAGCTTATGCTTGATAGAAACGCTCTGGGCAATATTGAGCACCAGGGCGGTCTTGCCGACGGACGGCCTTGCGGCTATGATTATCAGGTCGGCATTCTGGAACCCGGCCGTCAGATTATCCAGGTCCTGGAAACCCGACGGTATGCCCGTAAGGGTCTCGTGCTTTTCATACAGCTTATCGATCCTCTCAAGCACTTTTTTCACGACGCTGTCGATCTTGTAAAAGCCTTCCCTGACCCTCTTAAGCGCGATGTTGAAAATATTCTTTTCTGCGGAATCAAGGATCGAATCCACATCGTCCGGCTCTTCGAACGCGTCCTGCACTATCTTTGTGCCCGCATCTATGAGCCGCCGCAGGGTCGCTTTTTCTTCCACTATCTTCGCATAGTGATCCACGTTGGCGGACGTAGGAACGGAATTGATCAGGTCCGCGATGTAAACGGACCCCCCCACGGCGTCAAGTTTCCCCTCATTCCTCAATATTTCGGATACCGTGATCGAATCTACCGGTTCTCCAAGCTCGAAGAGTTTCAGCATCGCCTCATAAATATACCTGTGCGCATCGCGGTAGAACGAATCAGGACTTAATATCTCTATGACCCGTAGGATCGCATTCTTGTCAATAAGGATAGAACCGAGCACAGATTGCTCGGCAACCAGATTTTGAGGGGGGATCTTTTCTTTTTCCATAAATTACAAGGCCTTAATTACAAGCCCTTATTTTTCCTCTTCATCCTCTTGATCGACATCGCAAACGCATTCGGACCTTGGATTTCCGCAGTCAGGGCAGGTTTCTTCCAGTTCCATGCTGCAATCGGGACAAAGCCCCGGCTTTACGTCCTCATATCCGCAGGTAGGGCAGGCAAAAACTCCTTTAGCCACACAGATCACATCCTTCTAAAGAGAATTACCAATTGCCAATAACACAATGACCAATTAAGGAATAATTATTTTAATAAAATGTGCGAAGCACACCTTCATTTGTCATTGTTTCATTGTGTAATTGTTCATTTGTTATTATACCGCAGCTTCCCAGCTTTTCAAAATATTAAAATGCATCTGTTCCTGTTCAATGATCTCGTTAAGCATCTGCTTATTGCCCTCGGCTTTTGTGCTTTTAAGCAGCGCCTTATAGAACAGGATCGATCTTAGCTCAACGATCTCACCGTTCAACACGGCATCTCTGACGCTTTTTGCCTCGGCGCTCTCATTGAATATTCCTGTTTCCATATAAGTAAAAAGCCCCTCTTCACTGTCAACACTGTCAGGATCGATGCCGCGGTTCCTCAGTTCCACCTCAAATAGGCCTTTGAACTTTTCATAATGTGATCTCTCATCTTCCGCAAGCCTCTTGAACGTTCTTTTCACCCTTTCGTCGGAAGTCTTATTGAGAACGCTCGCGTAATATTTCTCGCCGTCGGTTTCGATCTTCATGGCGATCTTCAGCACTTCCAGATCATCAAAATCGCTGATTATTATATCTTCCTTGCCTATCTTTATATCCAAGCTGCGCCTCCAGTCCTAAACCATGGATCCCGCTTCATAAACTGTTAAAACCCATCCCGAAGCCGAACGTTGATATTAAGCCGCCGGGATCGCCAAAGTAAAGCCCCACTTCAAAACTGCCTTTAATATTGCTTGTAAAACTGTATTCCACCTCGGTCGCGAGCGAATATTTGACCGTTGTAGCGATATGATCTTCACTTTCTGTCCCCGCATTGAAATTGTTCACCGCCACCCTGTACCTTGTCTTTAGAACATTGCTTGCGGGAACAATGAAATCATAACCGAGCAAGATTTCAGTGCTCGTATTATTTTTCTTGTTGATGCCCCACGAAACAGTCTCATATTCCGCCACAATGGAATTGTACCGCGCTTCCCTTGTACCGGTCAAAATATACTCGGCGCCCAAAGCGCTCGCCTGCGGAACGGTAGTAAGCTTAGCCCCGCTAACCGTAGAGTAATCTATCGTTCCCACGCCAAGCTTGCCGTACAGATTGATCCTTTCAGTACAGCCGTATTTACCTATAAGACATATCGCGGAAAACGGAGATTCGACCATAAGCACTGTCGAATCGATCTTTATCGCGTACAAACCTTTACCCTGCATGGAAGGCGAGGAATTTCCCGTCAAAAATCCCGCATATCCAGCGCTGGAACAAAAAAGAATGAACAAAATAATTAAAAACAGCTGTTTTATCATGATCATTTATTATAACATCGTAATTACCAATCACCAATTAACAATTCCCAATTAATGGCCAATCTTCCAATTTCCAATTGAATCATTGGACATTGGAAATTAATTTGTCATTTGTCATTGGAAATTGGTCATTATCCGCCATATCTACCTTTGTAGATCGAATTCCAAACGATAAAGATGATAAGAAGGACCAAAAAAAGCATGCCGATGTCCATATGAACTCCTTCCCGCCTGCCCCGAAGAGATGCGCAGCCTTCTTTCGGGCCTGCAACGCACGCCCGCGCTGCTCAGGCCTTGAGGATTTTCTTCAGGAAATTACCCGTAAAAGATCCGGCCGTTTTTGCCACATCTTCCGGCGTTCCCTCAGCAATTATATAGCCTCCAAGGTCTCCGCCTTCGGGGCCCAGATCTATGATATGGTCGGCTACCTTTATGACATCAAGGTTGTGTTCGATCACGATCACGGTATTGCCGGTATCCACAAGCCTGTTCAAAACGTTCAGGAATTTCTTGATGTCATCAAAGTGAAGCCCCGTGGTCGGCTCGTCCAGAAGATAAAGGGTTTTTCCGGTTGACCTCCCGGACAGTTCCGTGGCAAGTTTCACCCTCTGAGCTTCCCCGCCGGAAAGCGTAGTGGCAAATTGACCCAGGTGGATGTAATCAAGCCCGACATCATGAAGGGTCTGAAGCTTTTTCTGGATCTGCGGTATATTGCTGAAAATGTCCAGTGCAGAGGAGACCGTCATGTCCAGGACTTCAGCGATGTTCTTACCCTTATACCTTACCTCAAGCGTATCCCTGTTATAACGCCGTCCTCCGCATTCATCGCAAGGCACATACACGTCCGGAAGAAAATGCATCTCGATCTTCACCATGCCGTCGCCGTGACAGGCTTCACAGCGGCCGCCCTTGACGTTAAACGAAAATCTTCCGGGCTGGTATCCCCTTATCAGAGCTTCCTGCGTATGCGAGAAAATGTCCCTGATGTGATCAAAAACCCCCGTATAAGTCGCCGGGTTCGATCTCGGCGTCCTGCCTATCGGGGATTGATCTATTATCACGACCTTATCTATGTTCCCCAGGCCGACTATATCCTTGTATTCCCCGGCCTTCTCTACGGCCCTGTAAAATGTTTTCGCCAGGGCCTTATATAAAATATCATTTACAAGTGAACTTTTCCCGGAAACCGACACGCCGGTCACGCAAATGAACTTGCCCAGCGGGAATTTAATGTCGATGTTCTTTAAATTATTCTGTCTCGCCCCTTTGACCGTGAGATATTTGCCGCTCCCTTCCCTGCGGGACTTCGGGACATCTATCTTCAGCTCTCTGGACAGGTATTTTCCGGTTATTGACCTTTTTTCAGATATGATATCCTGGACCGTGCCGCTTGCAACAATATGGCCGCCGTTGATTCCCGCACCAGGGCCAATATCTACCAGGTGATCGCAGCTTCTCATGGTCGACTCATCATGCTCAACGACGATGACGGTATTGCCGATGTCCCTCAGTTTCTTAAGTGTTTCAATGAGCTGCCCGTTGTCTTTCTGATGCAGCCCGATAGACGGCTCATCCAGTATGTACAGGACCCCGACAAGGCCCGAGCCGATCTGGGTAGCGAGGCGCGTCCTCTGGGCTTCCCCGCCGGAGAGAGTGGAAGATTCCCGGCCTATCGTTATGTAGCTTAAGCCAACATCGATAAGGAACTGGAACCTCGATTTCAATTCCTTGATGATCTGCTTCGATATCATTTTCTGGCGTTCGGTAAACTCAAGAGTGCCCAGAAAGCCGTTGAGCGCGGCGACCGACATGTCTGTCACCTCAGAGATCGACTTTCCCTTTATCTTCACGGCGAGCGATTCCGGCTTCAGCTTCGTTCCCTTGCACGTTGAACAGGGAACGGAGCTCATGTACCTGTAAAGCGCGAATCTTACATGCTCCGAGGTCGTTTCATAATATCTTCGCTTCAGGTTGTTAATAACGCCCTCGAATTTCCCTTCATGCTCGTAATAGCTTCTCTCCATGAAGTATTTGTATTGGACCGTTTCCTCTCCCGTTCCGTAAAGAACGACTTTCATCTGCTTTTTGCTGAATTTTTTAAGAGGGGTGTTCAGATCAAAACCGAACTTTTCTCCAACGGCTTCCAGCTTCTGTAAATAATAAGTGGCGGCGGAATTCCACGGAGCAACGGCGCCTTCGGAAAGCGACAGGTTTTTGTCAGGGACCACAAGGTCGGGGTCGAACTCGAGTTTATCGCCGAGGCCCTTGCAATCAGGGCATGCGCCGTAAGGGCTGTTGAACGAGAATATCCTCGGCGTTATTTCATCCAGGCTTATCCCGCATGTTGAACAGGCGAATTTTTCGCTGAACATCAAGGTGCCGTACCTGCTCTTGCCTTCAAGCTTATCGACTATCGTCGTGCCGCTCCCGAATTTCAGGGCCGTTTCCACCGATTCCGTTATGCGCTTCCGGTTCGACGGGTCAGCCGTCAGCCGGTCAACGACTATCTCAATGCTATGCTTCTTCTTCTTGTCCAGGCTTAACCCGCCTTCGGACAGATCGTAGATCCTGCCGTCGGCCCTGATCTTCGCAAAACCGTTCTTTTTCGCGTCCTCGAATACATACCTGTGCTCGCCTTTTCTTCCTTTTATGACCGGCGACAATATCTGTATCTTTTCCCCTTTGAGCTTCGCAAGGATGTGGTCGGTTATCTGCTCCGGCGTCTGCCGCTCTATGATCCTGTTGCACTGGGGACAATGAGGGGTGCCGATGGAGGCGTATAAAAGCCTTAAATAGTCGTATATCTCGGTGACCGTCCCGACAGTTGACCTCGGGTTCCTTGACGGGGATTTCTGGTCGATGGATATGGCGGGAGAAAGCCCCTCGATAGAATCGACATCGGGTTTTTGCATCTGTTCAAGGAATTGCCTGGCGTAAGCGGAAAGGGATTCAACATATCTGCGCTGGCCTTCCGCGTAAAGCGTGTCGAACGCGAGAGAAGATTTTCCCGAACCTGACAGTCCAGTGAAAACTATCAGCTTGTTCCTCGGGAGTTCGAGGCTGATGTTCTTCAGGTTGTGTTCCCTGGCACCTTTGATAACTATTTTCTCATTATTTGGCATAAGATTTAAATCCAATCCACCTCACCCTGAAACCCCTTCTGTCTCTCGCTTGCGCTCGAGACATCTCCCCCTTAGTAAGGGGGAGACACAGAGGGGGGTTTGCTATTTTTTCCGCAGAAGATATTTATCTATCAGCTCCATTGAAGTGTTGATTATGTCGTCCTTCGTAAGCCCCGCGTCAACGGCCATTTTCAACACCGTATCAAGGTCCCCGACCATTGTAGAAATGTGAGAGTCTGATCCGAGCGTCACTTTCCATCCGATCTTCTTAACGAACCTAGCTATGGCAAAACACCGGTCGAAACTCCCTTTCCTGCTGATGGTAAGAGAGCTGTTGTTCAATTCGATCAAAACGCCTTTTTCCTTGGCTGCCGTTATCACTTTTTTGTAATCTATCGGATACATCGGGTTCCCCGGATGAGCAATGACCCTGACATACTGATTTCCCATCGCCTTAAGCAAAACCCTTGTGTTCTCTTCTTCCCCTTTCGGTTCATATCCGCACATAGGATGCATAGCGATCGACACGAAATCGAGCGTTCGCAGATATTCATCCGCAAGGTCCAGACGCCCTTCAGAATCAATGATGTTTATCTCTCCGCCCCTTAAGATCCTGACGCCGTTAAGGTAATCGGGTATCATCCTCTGATTTGAAAAATGATACGGTGACGCGCCTCCCGGCATCGCAGGCCCGTGGTCGGTAAAGGCGATCGCTTTCAGTTTCTTCTTTTTCGCGGCAGCGGCATATTCCTCAACGGTGGAATAAGCGTGCCCGGAGGCAACGGTATGGATATGAAAATCAGCTATCAGCTTTATTTTTTTATCGTTCACTTTTCATCCGCGGACATTATTTCATCGGGAATATCGAAATTGGCGTGAACGCTTTGAACGTCGTCATTTTCTTCGAGCGTATCAATGAACTTGAGTATCTTCTGGGCATCTTCGCCTTCAAGCCTGACTGTGTTTATTGGGACCATTGTTATTTCAGCGGAAGCCGGCTCATATTTCTTGGCGGCCAGCGCGTTCTTTATCTGTTCGAATTTATCCGGAGTTGTCACAAGAGTGATCACGCTTTCTTCGGTCGTGATATCCTCCGCGCCGGCGTCGATCGCGTCCGCCATCAAAGCGTCTTCGTTGACCCGGGATTTCTCGAAATGGAGCACTCCCTTTTTCTTGAACATCCAGGCGACGCTTCCGCTGTCGCCCAGGTTGCCGCCGTTCCTGGAAAAAATATACCTTATCTCGTTGAGCGTCCTCATTTTATTATCAGTGATGCAATCGATCATAATCGCGACCCCGGACGGCCCATATCCCTCATAGGTCACTTCTTCAAGGATCGTGCCTTCCCCGCCGCCGGTCGCTTTCTCGATGGCCCTCTTTATATTGTCAGCGGGCATATTCCCTGCCCTGGCTTTTTCTATGGCGAGCCTTAGCCGCGGATTCCCGCCCGGATCTCCGCCTCCTATCCTGGCGGCAGCCGCTATTTCCCTTATGACCTTTGTGAACATTTTCCCTCTGGCCGCGTCCGTCTTGGCTTTTGACCTCTTTATAGTCGCCCATTTTGAATGACCTGACATAAAATACCTCCTGCCTCACCCCCGGTTTGATCCCTGTCATTATCTACTAATTCTGGTCGCGCAACTCCCCTCTCCACCCGTGGAGAGGGGTGAAGGGGTGAGGTGCTCCGTAGAGCAGGGTATTTTATCACGGATCGGGGTTCTTTGACAATAGATAGAGCCGTGATATAATTCGCTCACCATGATGCAAAAAATAAGCACAACGTTCATCCGCGGGCTTATAATACTTCTGCCGCTCCTAATAACCGTATGGATCCTTTTCTTCTTTTACAATTTTCTTGACGGGATATTCGGGAATATCATTTCCATCTTCCTGGGGCATCACTACCCCGGTCTTGGGTTCGTGCTGATAATAGCTCTCATACTTTTTGTCGGCATCATCTCTCCGATGATAATCGGCAAGAGGCTGATAACGTTCGGCGATGAGATCATGACAAAGGTCCCCGTGGTCAAAAGCATCTATTCCTCGGTAAAGCAGGTGAACGATGTCCTGTTCATGAAAAGAGAGACGCAGGGCTTTAACCGCGCGTGCCTTGTTGAGTATCCGAGGCACGGGATATGGTCCATTGGCTTTGTGACGTCTGACGCCGCAAGCGAGATCGAAAAGAAAGCGGGCGGCCATAAAATGATCAATGTTTTCATAGCGAACACCCCAACTCCGGCGACAGGATTTTTGATAGTGGTGCCGTCAGGTGATGTTAAGCTGCTTGACATGAAGATCGAAGACGCCTTCAAATACGTGATCTCGGGCGGAGTGCTGAAGCCAAAAGGCTAAGAAAAAGCAAATCCTAAATTCTAATATCTAAATTCTAAATAAATTCAAAATACTAATTCTCTAAATTTTAAACTGTTTGGGATATTTGAATTTGGATTATTCGGATTTATTTAGGATTTAGTGCTTAGGATTTAGAATTTAATTGGTATGCTTTCTCCGCAAAAGTCGCATTTATTTTCATGGATCCCTTTTATCTCCGTTTCGTATCCAACCCTTTCGATAAGCAGGTGTTTGCATTTGGGGCAGTAAGTATTCTCTCCGGTATTCCCCGGGACATTCCCTATATACACATATTTCAATCCGGCATCGAACCCGATCTGCCTTGCTTTCTCCAGCGTCTCGACAGATGTCTCGTGAAGGTCTCTTAGCTCAAGATAAGGCATGAACTTCGTGACATGCCACGGGGTATTTTCGCCCAGGTCGTTCTTTATCCAGGCGGCGATATCGCGGAGCTGTTTTTCATCATCGTTCCACCCCGGGATGACAAGGGTTATTATCTCCACGTGCATGTTCCACTTTTCTTTTGCCCGTTTCGCCGCATCAAGGATCGTTTCAAAGTTGCTGACCTTCGCGAGCTTCTGGTAGAACTCTTTCGTAAAACCTTTGACGTCCACCCTGAAAGCGTCAAGATACGGCCCGATCGTATCCAGGGCTTCGGGCGTTATATACCCGTTGGATACATATACGGTGTACAGGCCGTTCTCTTTGGCGAGTTTTGCGCAGTCATAAGTATATTCGAACCAGATGGTCGGCTCATTATACGTCCAGGCGATGCCTTCAGCTCCAGCTTCCAGGGCCATTTCAACGGCGCGCTCCGGAGATATCATCTCGTATCTATCCTCGGCCAGGATATTGTAGACCTTTTCATCATGCAGTCCTTCAACGAGGACCACGTGGGCTATCTCCCAGTTCTGGCAGTGGATGCATCTCATGTTGCAGCCGATGGTCCCCATTGACAGACACTTTGAACCGGGATGGAAATGGAACAGAGGCTTCTTTTCTATCGGATCAAGGTTTATGGATGACGTTTTGCCGTAGATAAGAGTGTATAAGGTCCCGTCCTCGTTCTTTCTGACGCCGCAGTATCCGGACTTGTCGGGCATGATCGTGCACCTTCTGGGACAGAGCCCGCATTGGACTTTATTCCCGTCCAGTTTTTCATAGAACATCGCTTCATGTTTCGCGTCCATAGGATCATGATTGTATCATAAATTTAGATGTGAAATAAAATTTATTCGCGCCGTCCGCTATCCCTTCACTACTCCCAGAGGCTTCATCCTGGCCACTTTCCTTGCAAGCCCGGCCTGATCCACTATGTTCACGACTTCCTTTACATCCTTATAAGCCTCCGGCGCTTCCTCGACCAGCCCTTTTTGGGACGCGGCCCTTACAATGACCCCGGCTTTCGCAAGTTCATCCAGCAGGCCTGAAACCGATATCTTTCTTGCCGCGGCGGCCCGTGAAAGCATTCTTCCCGCGCCGTGGCAAACGGAGCCCCAGGTTTCCTGCATCGAGCGCTGGGTACCGACAAGGACATATGAGTATCTGCCCATGTCGCCGGGTATCAGAACAGGCTGACCGACTTCCCTGTAATCCTCCGGGATCTCGGGCCGTCCCGCAGGAAAAGATCTCGTCGCGCCTTTCCTGTGAACGCAAAGCACTTTTTCTTCGCCGTTGACGCTGTGTTTTTCTTTTTTTGCGATATTATGCGCAACATCGTATATGAGTCGGATGCCGAGCTTTTCGGGCCGGCGCCAAGGACTTTTGAAAAAGAATCCCTTGTCCAGTGCATCAGAAGCTGGCGGTTGCACCAGGCATAGTTGGCCGCTCCGGCCATGGCGGCATAGTAATCAAGCCCCTCAGGAGAGTTTATTGGAGCGCAGCACAGCTGCCTGTCCGGGACCGAAATGTTATATTTTTGCAGCGCTGTCTGCATCACGCGAATATAATCCGTGCACACCTGATGTCCGAGTCCCCTTGAACCCGAATGTATCATGATCGTTATCTGCCCCTTGAACAGGCCAAAAGCATCCGCTGCTTTTTCGTCGTATATTTCCTCAACGCTTTGGACCTCGAGAAAGTGATTCCCGCTACCAAGAGTACCCAGCTGATCAGCGCCTCTCTCCTTCGCATGAGAGCTGACCTTTGCGGGATCCGCGCCTTCTATAGATCCGTTCTCTTCCGTATGGGCCACATCATCCTGAGTGCCATATCCGTTCCTTACCGCCCATTTCGAGCCTTCCACCAGCACTTGGTCCAACTGCTTTGATGAAAGTGAGGTCAGACCCTTCGAACCTACGCCGGAAGGCACTTCGGAAGCCAATATATCTGTGATCCTCTCGATCCTGTCCTTGACCTCATCATAGGTAATATCTGTGCGGAGCACCCTGCACCCGCAATTGATATCGTAGCCGACACCTCCGGGTGAGATCACCCCTCCATCTTCAGGGTCAAAAGCGGCAACGCCTCCAATAGCAAAGCCATAGCCAAGGTGGATATCAGGCATTGCGAGGGAATTCCCGACAATCCCGGGTAGGCAGGCGACATTCGCGACCTGGATGTGGGCATTATCGGCAACAATATGCTCGATCATCTGCTCATCGGCATATATAAGACCGTCAACTCTCATCCCTTCCTTAAAGGTTCTGGGGAGCTTGAACCGCCATTCATCTAACTTTTGAAGTATCGATCGCCAGTTTGACATGATCGCCTTTTTTATTGATAAATAAGTAAAAATTAACGGTTAGGTGACGAATCTATGCGACGATAATCCTTAAATCAAAGATAATGTCAATCATCACCTTTAATCATCACCCTTCGATTTTCACTTAAATACCTTTAAAAACTCTGTGGATATCGCCTCTGAAAGTACTTTTTGGTCGATTTCAATGCCGAGTATATCATATATTGACTTGAAATCGATGCAGTTCCTTATGAAATCGGCAGGTTTCAGGCCGGAATTCCTTATAAATATAGAGCCCTGCTGCAGCAGGGCCTTTTTGCCCCTTTTCTGGGCGCTCCCGACGATCTTAGTGCCTTCCAAGGTGATCTCGTAACTGGCAGGAAAACTGAAACACAGGCGCGCCTGCTCATTATGCCTGGTATCCGATATATCGGCGGATACACCGACCCTTTTAAGAGCCACGATCACTATGTTCGATATGAATACGTATGATTCGACAAGCCCTTCCGGCAATCTTGGATCATCCTTGTCGCAGATGAAGCTGTAAGTTACCTCATGTTCATTGTGGAAAACTATCCCCCCGCCCGTCGGGCGCTTGACTATTTCGATGCCGTATTTTTCGCAATTCGCCCTGTTGAGCTCTTTATCGGGATCCTGGGAATAGCCGAGCGATATGCACGGCTTCTCCCAGCCGTACAGCCTTAAAGTTGATGGGCTCAAACCCTGTTCAAATTGATCGAACAGTATACTGTCGTAATCCATGTTGTATTTGCCGGAATATCTTCTGAAAGGAATAATGTTTAGTGTTGTCATATTATATAGTGCTCGAAGCTAAATTCCTTCTATACCAATAAACAAATTACAAATCACAATTTACAAACAATTAACAATACACAAAATACAAACAACTTGTTGGCTTATTGGAATTTGTATATTGTTTGTGATTTGTTCATTGTATATTGTAATTTATGAGTTATTTCCAGGTCAGCTTCGGCTCTCTAGCCGCCTTAGTCTCATCAAGCCTGGAGATCGGAGTTGAATAAGGAGCTCCTCTGACCAGATCCGGATCCGTCTCGCATTCTTTCGCGATCGCGATCATCGCGTCGCAGAACCTGTCGAGGGTCTCCTTTGATTCGGTTTCGGTGGGCTCGATCATGAGAGCTTCGTGAACGATCAGGGGGAAATAGATCGTCGGAGGATGATACCCGTAGTCGATTAGCCTCTTCGCTATATCAAGAGCTTTGACGCCGTATTTTTCTTTCTGCCACTGGGCCGAGATGACGAATTCGTGCTGGCATACTTTATCATAAGGAAGATGATAATAGGGCTTTAACCTGTTCAGGATATAATTCGCGTTCAACACCGCGTTCTCAGAAACTTCTTTCAGCCCCTGGACCCCTAAAGACAAAATATACGCGTAAGCCTTTACGATGACGTTTATGTTACCGTAAAAAGAATGCACCCTCCCGATGCTTTTCGGATATCCTGAATCCGAGAACCGGTATCCGGCATTCGACTTTTCGATCCTTGGAACAGGAAGAAAAGGTTCCAGGTGTTTTTTAACGCAGACCGGTCCGGCCCCGGGACCTCCTCCTCCGTGAGGTGTTGAAAAAGATTTGTGAAGATTGAAATGCGCGACGTCAAAACCAAGGTCGGCGGGGGTGACTTTTATGAGTGTGGCGTTAGCGTTCGCGCCGTCGTAGTACAGCTGCCCTCCGGCTTTATGTACGATGTCCGCTATCTCAAGGATATTTTCATCGAAAAGCCCGAGCGTGTTCGGATTTGTCAGCATCAGTGCCGCGGTATCGGGTCCGACAGCTTTTCTAAGCTCTTCTATGTCCACGCCGCCGTTCGCGTTCGATCTTACCTGCACGGCATGCCAGCCGACCATCGATACCGACGCGGGATTCGTCCCGTGGGAAGAATCCGGAACGATGACCTTGTCCCTCATCCCCTGTCCCCTGTCCTTGTGGTACGCCTTGATCATGAATAAGGAAGTAAGTTCTCCGTGAGCTCCCGCCGCGGGCTGAAGAGTGGCAGAGTCAAAACCGAATATCGCGCAAATATATCTTTCAAAATCATAGAGAAGCTCAAGCACGCCCTGGACCGTTGCCCCGTCCTGGTGGGGATTCACGCAGGTAAATCCCGGATAAGCGGAGATATCCTCGTTGACCCTGGGATTGTATTTCATAGTGCAGGAGCCCAGCGGATAGAAACCGCTATCAACCCCGAAATTCTTGTGTGAGAGTCGGGTAAAATGCCTGATCACATCTATCTCGGACAGTTCGGGAAGCTCGGGGAGGGATTGATCAAGCATTTGTTCAGGTATCAGCTTGTCGGTCCTTTCAGACGGGACATCAAGCTTGGGGAGCGAATATGCGGCTCTCCCGGGTCTGCTTATTTCATTTAGAAGTGGTTCCATGGCATCAAACACTTATACTATGGTTTTCTGTGTGTCCGAAATCGAAGAAATGCACTTTTCTCAGGTCGATCACGACCTTTATGTTTGTACCAGGGTTGGCGGCAATATATGATCCTACCTTGGCTATAATGGGGATGGTCCCGGCCTTTAAATAGAGGTAAATTTCATCGCCCATCAATTCCCTGAAATCAACTTTTGCCCAGACCTGGTCATTCTCATTCGCCTGAAGCCATTTGGCCTGAGCTTCATCATATATATCCGAAGGCCTTACTCCCATGATCACTTCCTTGCCGACATATTTATCCATTATGTCCTTGATCAGAGGATATACTTTTATCTCAAAAGATTCACTGATGAACTTCAATGCATTGTCTTTTTTACATATTGTGCCTTTAAGAAAGTTCATGGGCGGACTTCCGATGAATCCGGCAACGAATCTGTTGAGAGGTTTTTCATACACGGTAAGGGGTTTGTCAACCTGCTGGACTTCGCCGTTCAGAACGACCGCGATGCGCTCACCCAGCGTCATAGCCTCCACCTGGTCGTGGGTAACATAGACCACCGTGGTCTGAAGTTTGGCGTGTATCCTTTTCAGCTCCGCTCTCATCTGCACGCGCAGTTTGGCGTCGAGGTTCGAAAGAGGTTCGTCCATCAGGAACACCGCCGGCTGCCTCACTATGGCCCTTCCCAGCGCTACCCTCTGGCGCTGCCCTCCGGACAGCTGCTTGGGCAGCCTGTTCAACAGGTCCCTTAACCCTAGTATATCGGCGGCATTCTCAACGCGTTCGTCGATCTCTTTCTTCTTCGTTCCTCTGATCTTCAACCCGAAAGCCATGTTGTCGTATACGTTCATGTGGGGATAAAGTGCGTAATTCTGAAAGACCATGGCGATATTCCTGTCTTTTGGAGGCACGTCGTTTATGAGCCGGTCCCCGATGAAAATTTTCCCTTCGGTGACCTCTTCAAGTCCGGCGATCGTCCTAAGCAGCGTGGTTTTTCCGCATCCGGAAGGACCGACCAGAACAAGGAATTCCTTATCTTTTATCTCCAGGTTTACGTTCTTTACAGCGGTTACATCATCAAATTTCTTTGTGATGTTCTGTATCAGTACTCTTGCCAATTAATTTTCCTTCTCTAGGAGCCTGAGGCTGAATCCCGACATAAACCCCAACCAGGGTGTTGGGGTAAAGTCGGGACAAGCTGCCTCGGCTCCAAACACTCTATTCAGTATCACTATGATTTCTGGAACCGCCCCGACCTTTGGCCGTGGGCAGGTTCCAAGACCTTAAATCTGACCTAGAACATTCGCCATCTCTATGGCGGACATGGCTGCCGCAAAACCCTTGTTGCCGGGCTTTGCTCCGGCTCTCTCAAGCGCCTGCTCCAGGTTGTCAGTTGTAAGTATGCCGAATATTACCGGGACGCCCGAATCAAGCGATACCTTTGCGACGCCTTTCGCCGCTTCAGAAGCAACGTAATCAAAATGAGGCGTGCCGCCCCTTATGACCGCGCCCAGACAGATAATAGCATTATACTTTTTTGCCGCGAGTTTCTTCGCGACGACCGGGATCTCAAAAGCCCCAGGAGCCCAAATGATATCTATTGATTCATCCCCCGCCCCGTGTCTTTTTAAACAGTCGAGTGCTCCGTCAAGAAGCCCCTTCGATACCAGATCGTTGAACCTGCTCACTATGACCGCGAATTTCAGCCCCGATGCGTCTAACTTGCCCTCGATTGTTTTTCCCATGCCCCCTGCCTCCCTTTCAGATCTCCCTTATTAAATGAGAGAATATGACCAAGCCTTTTTGACTTTGTCCTGAGATACCTAATATTATGCTTATTTGGAATAATTTCAAGCGGAATTCTCTGCGTAACGGTCAATCCGTAGCCCTCCAGCCCGACGATCTTTCTAGGATTGTTCGTTATCAGCTTGATAGACGAAAGACCGAGATCCGCCAGGATCTGCGCGCCGATCCCATAATCCCTCAGGTCGGCTTTATAGCCCAGGTCCTCGTTCGCCTCCACGGTGTCCCTGCCTTTATCCTGTAATTCATATGCCTTCAATTTTCCCAGCAGCCCGATGCCCCTGCCCTCCTGCCTCATATAAAGAAGTACCCCCCTGTCGGCGCTGCCGATCATCTCCAGCGATCTGGACAGCTGTTCCCCGCAATCACACCTTAGCGAAGTAAAAACATCCCCCGTCAGGCATTCCGAATGCACTCTTACCAGGACATCCTTCTTTTTGCTGACGCTGCCTTTGACCAGGGCTATGTGATAATATCCTTCCAGTGTATCTTTGTAGCCGTGGAGCACAAAATCCCCGTATCTTGTAGGGAGTTTTGTCGTCGCGATCTTTTCTATCAGCTTTTCTTTTTTTATCCTGTATTTGATCAGATCGGCTATGGTTATGATCTTGATCTTGTGCTTCTTTGAGAATTTCATCAGGTCGGGGGTCCTGGCCATTTTCCCGTCAGGCTTTATGATCTCGCATATTACCCCCGCGGGCAAAAGCCCTGCGATGCGGGCCAGATCAACGGCTGCTTCCGTATGCCCCGCGCGTCTTATCGTGCCTCCAGGCATCGCCTTTAAGGGGAAAATATGCCCCGGCCTTACAAGATCGGACGGCCTGGATGACGGATTGATCAGAACCTCTATCGTCTTTGCCCTGTCTGAAGGAGAAATGCCTGTGGTAACATCGAACTTCTTCGCGGCGTCAACTGAAACGGTGAACGCGGTCTTCATCAGTTCCGTGTTCTCGGAGACCATGGCCTTCAGGTCCAGCCTGTCTAGCTGTTCTTCCGTCATGGGGCAGCACACGAGGCCCTTTGCGTAAGATATCATGAAATTAATGGCGTTCGCGGTGACCTTTTCCGCGGCCATGACAAGGTCGCCTTCGTTCTCCCTGTCCCTGTCATCAAGCACGATGACCATCCTGCCGTTGGCGATATCTTTTGCTGCTTCTTCTATAGTATTGAATTTCAATTCAAGAACCCGGTCCTTTTCAGGAAATTTTCGTCGATCTTCGAGTCCCTGAAAGCCACCAGTGAACCGAAATCCCTTACCTTTATGAGATTCTCCAGGTATTTGGCGAGAACATCATATTCAAGGTTCACCCGATCGCCTATCTTCTTATGAAAAAGGTTCGTCATGAGCGCCGTGTGAGGGATCAATGCGACCCTGAACGATCCAGGGAACAGGCGCGAAACCGTCAAACTTACGCCGTCAACGGCTATGGAACCTTTTTCGGTAACATATCTTTTTGAGCTTTCGGGCAGGTTTATCTCCATTTCCCTGTCGGCACCTCTGCTGACGATATCGGTTATAGTCGACCTGCAGTCCACGTGACCCTGGACAATGTGCCCGTTGAACCTTCCCGAAGCCGGCATAGCCCTCTCAAGGTTAACGAACTCCCCTGCTTTTAAATAGGTCAGGGATGTTCTCTGGAACGTTTCCTTTACGATGTCGGACTTAAAGGACGTCCTTGTATTTTCAGATACGGTCAGGCAGGCGCCGTTCACGCAGATGCTGTCTGAGGGTTTTACATCGGCTGAAAATCTTGAGCTGATAGTTATGATAGCCCTGTCCTTGAACCTTATAAGGGATTCGACTTTGCCAAGATCTTCGATAATTCCTGTGAACATAGAAGTGTTATTCTACCACAGCGGAGCCTAATATTCCATTTATGAATTTTGCGGATTCCTCGTCAGAATATCTTTTTGCAAGCTCAAGCGCCTCATTTATAACGACCGGCCCCGGAGTGTCTTTTTCATAGATCAGTTCATACAGCGCCAGTTTTAATATGCTCATGTTGACGATATTTATCCTGTCGATAGACCAGTTCTTTGACAGGTCAGCGACCTTCTTGTCCAGAGCGACCTTGTTGACCTGTACGCCTCTGGCAAGTTGTCTCGCGAATGTTTTGGCTTCTTCGGTGACGCCATCTTCGAACAAATTATCGAGCGATCGATCGATGTCTGTTCCGGAGATATCCGACTGGTAGATCGCCTGCATTGCGAGGCGTCTTGCTGTGGATCTTTTACCCATGGATGTCGCTGAAATGCGTTGCGATGAAATCCGTATAAACTATGCCTTCCCTGAATTCCTTTATCTTTAGAACTTTTCGGTGAAAGGGGATCGTGGTCGAGATCGGGCCGATGGCATATTCATCCAGCGCCCTGTCAAGTTTGTTTATCGCGTCTAACCTTGTCGGAGCCCAGGCTATCAGCTTGGCGATGAGGGAATCGTAATGCGGAAGGACCTTATATCCCTGATACGCATGGCTGTCCACCCTTATTCCCGGGCCGCCCGGAGGCAGATAAACGGTTATGTCTCCCGGACAGGGCATGAAATCCCTCAGGTGATCCTCCGCGTTGATCCTTGCTTCTATGGCGTGCCCCGAATTCTTGATGTCGCTCTGCTTGTAGGTCATTCTTTCGCCCGTCGCGATGATCACCTGTTCTTTCACCAGGTCGACATTCGTGACTATCTCGGTGACGGGATGCTCCACCTGGATGCGGGTGTTCATCTCCATGAAGTAGAAGTGGTTGTGCTTATCGAGCAGGAATTCAATGGTGCCCGCGCTTACATATTTGGCTGACCTGGCCACCCTGACGGCGGCATCGCCCATTTTTCTTCTTAACCTGTCATCAAGTGCCGGGGATGGCGATTCTTCCATAAGCTTCTGGTGGCGTCTCTGGATCGAGCAATCCCGCTCGCCCAGGTGTATCACATTGCCTTTTTCATCGGCTAGGATCTGAAATTCAATGTGGCGCGGCTGCTGGATGTATTTTTCTATATATACGGCCGGGTTGCCGAAAGCCGCCTCGGCTTCCGCTCTCGCCGTCTTTATATGAGAGAGCAGTTCGCTTTCTTTTTCCGCCACCCTCATTCCCCTGCCTCCGCCGCCAGCGGATGCCTTTATAATGACGGGATAGCCGATCTTGTCCGCCAGTCTTAACGCTTCTTTTTCGTCCGTTATCACGCCTTCCGACCCGGGAACGACCGGCACGCCTGCTTTTAACACCGTTTTCCTGGCGGTCGATTTGTCGCCCATTGATCTCATGGCGGCCGGATGGGGGCCTATGAACTTGATCTTTGACTGGGCGCATATCTCGGCGAACTTTTCGTTCTCGGCAAGGAATCCGTAGCCGGGATGTATGGCTTCCGCGCCGGAGATTTCGGCAACGGAAATGATGCTCGGGATGTTAAGGTAGCTCTGGCTCGGGATGGCGGGACCGATGCAATACGCTTCATCGGCGATCTTCACATGGAGAGAATCCTTATCCGCATCGGAATAGACCGCGACGGACCTTATGCCCATCTCCTTGCAGGCCCTTATTACCCTGACAGCGATCTCTCCTCTGTTAGCTATTAATATCTTCTTGAACATTAATGAATCTCCCTCTAATCAAATTCTGGGGGATCATCGGAACGAAGGTCCATATTATAGCATACACGCATGACAACTGCAACTGTCAAAACTCCTTGACATTAGGTCTCAAATATTGTTTACTATGCCCTGTTTTCAAGATACAGGAGGTGGAAAAATGAGAAAGAGCGGATTGACCAATCTGGTCGTGTCATTCAAAGGAAGAAAAGAGACCCTGGAAAAAGTATTCGGGACCAAACCGATCCCCGTAACAAAGATGACCAAGAATTTGTGGAACATCGTAAAGAAGTTCAAGCTGTTGAAGAGGAAAAAATAATCGGCCTTTAGACAAGGCTCTTTTCTCTCATCCATCTGCGAACGGTCGGATTGTATCCAAAATGTGATCCTCGCTCAAAACATATCACGCATGATCGCGTTTTTTAAGTTATAATAAATACACCATATGATAAAAAACATAATAATTTTTATCCTGCTTGTTGCCGTGATCCTTGTTTCCGCTTTCGCGGGATATACATATTATAATAACCATGTTGCCTCCCTTAAGGAGAACCAGCCGCTGTCAGGCACGATACTGTGGCACGGCAGCAAAGATTCTTCCGGAGATCGCGTTGACCTTTGACGACGGGCCGTCATCGCAGGCCACCCCCAGGATCCTGGACATATTAAGGGATAATGATGTCAAGGTGACATTCTTTGTTGTGGGGAAGTTCATTGAAAAGAACAAGGACGTCCTGAAGCGCGAAGCCGATGAAGGCCACACCATCGGCAACCACACATTTTCCCACGCGAAAGGGACCATCACGGACATCAGCAAGATCAAAAGCGAACTTGTAAAGACCGATCAGCTGATCGCACGATATTCCGGCGAAAACGGAAAACCTGTAAAATACTTCCGTCCTCCTTTCGGGTTCGAGAACTGGAGGTTCCTGGCGGAGTCCGAGCTTCTGGATTACACTGTGGTGCTCTGGAGCCTGGATGTTGGCGACTGGAACAAAAAGAAGACCCAGAAGGATATAACATCAAAGATATTCAAACTCGCCAAGAACGGATCGATAATACTTCTTCACGACGGAGGTACAAGCCGGGAAGCCGTGATAAGCTCTTTGCCGGTGATAATAAAAGGATTAAGGAGCAGGGGTTACAAGTTCGTGACCATAGACGAGATGATAGCCCACAGGACCCAGCCCCGGCCGGAGCTATTGAATTTCAAAGCAATCAGTAAATGACAAATCTCAAAAATGGATTTATAATTATCCGGTCTTTGAAAGTGCGGGCTTAGTTCAGCGGTAGAATGTCTGCTTCCCAAGCAGAAGGTCGTGGGTTCGAATCCCATAGCCCGCTTTTTTGATTCCCAAGCGAGAGGGTCCGAGATAATTTCGTCATACATTGATTATATTATGCGCAGGCAGACGAAATTATCGAGCAGGGTTCGAATCCCGTCTCCCGCTCATAAACTTATTGATTCCCAAGCGAGAGGGTCCGAGATAATTTTGTCTTACATTGATCATATTAAGCGTAGGCAGATGAAATAATGAGGCGTCAAGTTGTTGATATATGCTATTTGATTGTTATGAATAGCATATATTTGTTATAATTAATATATGTCAAAAGATTCCCTCGAAAACCTTAAAGATTCCATAGAAAAATCTGGATTCCCGTTAGAAATGCGTATAGGTGAAATGTTAACTGCTAATGAATGGCACGTAGACCATGATGCTCACTACTATGATTATGATGAATATAAATTTAGAGAGCTTGACATTAAGGCTTTTAAGTATATCGAGGGCATAGATTTTAATCTATATATTTCCTGTAAGCAGAGTGCTGATAGAACCTGGGTATTTTTTTCTCCCAAATCCACCCCGTCATTGCTATCTAATAATTTAAAATATCTACCTGATACTTCCCCAACAAAAGGCAATCTATTAGCAAAGCTTCTTAGTTTTGCTGAACAGTCAATATTTTCAAAATATTTTAAAATGAATGACGCAATTTCATTAAAACATGCATTATTTAAGGGTAACAAAACTATTGATGATTCAGATATCAGAAGTGCTCTGTTTAGTGCTACAAAAGCATTGTTTTCTGATAATCTAGGAATATTGGGAACTAAGTTTAGAAGAATTAATATCCCTATTATTATTTATGAAGGGAAATTGTTTGTTTATTCATATGACAAAAAACTCTCAGAAGTTAGAAGTTTGCGTTATTTACATTTTTGCCCTATTACTAACTTTCAAGCTTTTAAGGATTATGAAAATATAGGCAAATTATCTGATATATGGGGATCTAGGTATTTAGTTGAAATTATGAACACTGACGTAATCTTAGATTATATTAATAAAATTGAATCGTTTGCTAAAGAATTGTCAAAAGAGGACTTGTCAGTATGGGGGAACCCTTTTGTTACTCTAAAGAGTATTATGCCAGATCCTATTAATAACAAAGATCCTAGTGATAATAAGTAAATATTTTCTCTTATTATCAAGCCTCCTATAGATCGTCTTAATCTTTTTCCTGAGTTATTTAGTCCGGTAGATTATTTATTAAACTTATTAAATATTAAAAGTAAAACTTATATTTATAATATAGTCCAGCACTTGCCAATGTAAAGTCTATTCCACTTTCAGAACCGCTTCCATTCTTAATAATGTATCCAATTTCTGATGAAATAGGCTTAATCTCTGCGAATACTTGATAACCGACGCCAGCTGTTATAGCGGGCATACTAGTTCCCGGAGCTGACCAAGTCCATAATGAATAGTTTACTCCAGCACCTATCAATAGGTTTTCATTCGCCTTAAATTTTAAATTTAAACTTATTGGAAATGAAGAAACCGAAGTTTTTGTCCCCGCGGCATTATCAAATGACCCATAAGTGCGTAATAAGCTTATTGAAAAGTCAGTGTAAATCCCTTCACTTAGCTTCCCAGCATAGAACCAATCTAAATCAAGTTGTGTTCCAAGGTCAAGTGTTTGAGATGTCCCCATCCCACTTATAGTATAGTTGGTATTATCAGCTCCAATGCTTAGCCCCCAACCAGTTCCCCATTCATTTTTTACTGCTTCGTTTTGCTCTTTTCCTTTTTCCTTATTTGAAACATCTTTCTTAATAGATGTATTATTTTTTGCCTTGAGTTCATAAGATACCGCAACAGTGGAAATTTCCTTTGCAATGACTGCAATCTGTTCATTGTAAAGTGGGGTTCATCTTTCAAATTTACTACAACATTATGCATGCCCTCTATTATCTTTGTCGTTGTTGTTCCAGTGCCTACCTGTATACCATCGATAATTATTTCACAATCTTCAGTTGGAGGCAGAACCTTTATTGTGCCATATTCTTGAGCGTAAACTGGGAGAGTAATTGAGGCAAACAGGAGGATAACAACAAACATAAGCAATTGCTTCATTTAAAACACCTCAAAATGAGTGTATCACTGCCCAAACATTAATCAATTGCTTTTATGCAATTTAAGGTTGGCGATAGTGATTATTTCATGCCCTCGCCAGCCCCTTATAGATCGCCTTAATCTTTTTCATCCCCTGTTCCGCTCCAAAAAAAAGAGGCCCGGTTCGTGTGAACGGGACCTCTTTAATGAAAGCAAACTGAACTAGAACATAAATCCGCCGTGGATCTCAGGAATTACCCATATGAACCCGCCGCCGAGATAGAGACCGTTATTCCAGACATAATCCGCGCCGATGCCGAGATAAGGGATGATTATCGCTATCGTACCGGCAGCAAAATAAGGATTGAACTGATTCGTCTTGACCGGATTGAAAAATCTTTTGTAAGAAACGCCGAGCCCCAGGTTGATCCCAAGATCGCTGATAGTCGGCGCCGGCTCGTTGTTAATCATGTTCGGGTTAAGCCACCCCAGCGCCGGAAAATCCAGCCCTATTGAATTCCTTTTCCCGGTAAGCGTATAGCATAAAGCGGAGCCGGAAAATAACATCAGCACCAGAGCAAGCAAAATTAATTTCTTCATTACTTCCACCCCCTTTGTTGGTCCAATTCTACTCCAACAATATCCTGAAACAAGCAAGCATTCATCTCAATTTTGCCTTATACCCGCAAGTCTCGAATAGAGCCGGCTCATCGAAGAAATCCACAAGGGGATAATTCCTGCATACATTTGGGCGCCATTTATAAACTCCGCATGTGCCGTCCGGACGCACACTTTTGCAGCCGAAAACCAGATAATTAGGGTCGTATTCGATGCGTTTCAGATGAAAGCCCATCACCCAGGATGTCCACCTGACCACCAGTTCGCGGGTGAATATGTTCGAGAGCAGCCTCGGGTTGATCGCCAGCTTTATATCCTGGCAGCATTTGCCGCATTTATTGCACTTCCCTACCAGGACACATCTTGTCCTGAACGGCTTTTTGACAAGATTGGTAACATAATTATCGGCGAGCATTATCAACAGGACCAGTTTACGGATCATGCCATTATTATAAAACCTTGAAAACATATTTGCATCATGAGATAATTTTACTTCGTTGCAAGCGGCGCAGTAGCCCCGCCAGAGGCGGGCAAGCAAGCGGTAAGTATGCAATCAGGGCGCAGTAGCCAAGCGGTAAGGCAACTGTCTGCAAAACAGTTATACGCCGGTTCGATTCCGGCCTGCGCCTCCAACCCGATCTTCGATCAGGTAATGACAAATGACCAATGACAAATGTCAGATTTTGGGGATTAGGATTTTGGATATCATTTGTAAATTAGGATTTGTTCATTGGAAATTGCACCGAAGGCGCCAGGGCAGTTAGTTCAGTGGTAGAACGCTTCGTTGACACCGAAGAGGTCAGAGGTTCAATCCCTCTACTGCCCACCATAGCCCCGACTCCGTCGGGGAAATCCCAATGACCAAATTCCAAACCCCAAACAAATTCAAATATTCAGGATCACAAAATCATCTGGAAGATCACAGGCCTGAAGCAATGTCTTGAAGGGTTGACCAATATAAGGATGCCTTTTCAATGGAAAATTCCTTTTTCACTTGATCGTAAGCATTCTGACCGATCTGTTCCCTTTCTTTGGGATCGAGCAATTTTTCCAGATAAGTTTCCCATTCGCCTTGCCGGGCAATGAACCCGCTCTTCCCATGTTCCACGTAATCGCTATAAACTGTAGGAGAACAGACACACGGGACTTTCATCGCGCTCATTTCTTCCCATTTGAGAGGCGATTTACCGGCATTGAAAGCATCATCGGTTAATGGGCATAACGCAATATCTCCAGATAGTTCCCTTAAAGATTGTGGATAGGTATAAATATCCGGATGCCATGGGATCCATTTCGCCCTATCTCCAAGCGCATGAAATAGCCCTGGATAAGATACGCCTTGAAAGAGATATTCAACTTCCGGATGCTTCCTTGCAAATGATATCAATTCAACCTTCACCATTACAAGATCCCGATAGTGAGACAAGCTCCCCTGCCATACGATGCGCAATTTCCCATCATTCCTTTTATTCATCAGGGAATATCTATTAAAGTCCACCAGATTTGGCAGTACCGCGATTTTACCCTTCGGCCTATACTGTTTAAATGCTTCGGCTAATTGCGAGGTAGTCACTGTCAACAGGTCGACCTCTTTTATGATATCTTGAACCGTTTTTTGCCTTGATAGATTAGCCTCAATATCAAAACCATTCTCTTTATCTTTGAACATGGTTACGCTCGCTGATCCGTCCTGATTTATCTGAAGAAGTTTCCTCTGACTTTCAGGTATCACGGATAATAGATCGGCCACTTGTTCCCTGTCTGAATATAAAACACTGCTCTCTTTGGTCCCCCATGTGCAATACGAAGGATTCCAAGGTGACACATTAAAGGGGTCATCATCAAAATCCACAACAACACTTCGTTTCCTGTCCTTCCAGGTCATGATCGCCCTGAACAATTTAAGCATTTTTTCCGAGATCGGATGATGGCAAACAATGACATCGGCTTGATGTACTTCATCGTTCAGCCGTTTAATATCATGAATCCCTGAATCATACATGAATATGTCCTTGCTCAGGACATTTTTAAGATACCCGTAAGGTTGATGAATTCGATAGAATGACCAATCCTTTATCTCCTTTATATTAAAAGGTATAGCTACGACCTTCATGATCAAATCACCACTTGATAATCAGGCGGTCTTATTTTGAATGGATCCGTTTTCATAATTATATGGGCTTGTCTCATATGACATATATTATACATTTCAATAATATTATTTATATGAAAAAATCATCTGATGTCGATCTGCACGCCTCTTTTTTTAAGCTCCCCGGCATAATACCTGGCAAGGTCATATTGTTTTTGGCCGTAATAATAAATGGCCAGGCACCTGTAAGCGCCTAAAAAATCCGGATTTATCTCCAGCGTTCTTTTCCACTGCGCTTCCGCTTCCTTTAACCTGCCCTCTTTATAGTAAAGCAACCCGAGATTAAAATGGGCGTTATCATATGCGGGGTTGATAGCTATTTCTTTCATGAACTCAGCATCGGCTTCCTTAAGCCTGTTCCTGTCCATATATATCAGGGCCAGATTATTGTGGACCATCGGTTCGTTCGGAGCCAGCTCAAGGGTTTTCCTGTATTCGCTCTCGGCTTTATCCGGCATGCCGTCCAGGTAATACATGGCCCCGAGATTCCGGTGAGCCAGAGGATGGCGGGGCGAGGTCTTAACGGCGCTTTCCCAGAAGGTCAATCTGTCCTTATAATGGCCGGAGTTTATAAAAGTGAGGGCCGAAAACAAAACGATCACCAGCACGCTTAACGCCAGGCCTTTCTTATGAAGGTCAATATTGTTCCTTATCAGATCGGTCTCCAATAACAGGATAATGGATCCGATGATCGGCAGATATAGCCTGTGCTCGTATACCGCGACGCCCGTGAACCTGGCGGGATCCGAGAACACAAGCGCAGGCAAAAGAAAAAGAACGAACCATAAAGCCCCGAATAAAATATGCCCGTAACGCCTGTTCTTTGTAAAAACCAGCAATAAAATAATGATAAGAAGGGTGATCCATCCATAGATCAAAGAGGAGTCTTGTAACATCGGCAACACTGATAAATTGAAAGGCAGGAGCACTTTACCGGTATAGAGGATCACCGCGGGGAGATTGAACATAGCCCCAAGCGTGTCAAATAGCTTTAGCGGGACCGCCCCTGTAAGGACGATCTTCCTGAGCAAAAACCAGGCAAGCGAGACGAAGAACCATCCGGCAGCCAGAAGCCCTTTACTCACATTGTAAAACCCGGCTTTTTCCTTGAAGATCAGATAATAATACAAAAGGAACATCAAGACCAGAACAAGGGCGGTTTCTTTTGTGAAAAGCGCCAGAGCAAAGAACAAAAGGTTCAAAACATAATAAAGCCAGCTTCTTGTGTCCAGATATTCCAGGAATACAATGAGGTCCAGCAGAACAAAAACCGTTAGAAGCGGATCTATCCTCCCAGGGATCCAGGCCACCGCCGAAGTCAACGCCGGATGGACCGTGAATAACAGCGCGAAAATAAAGGCCGCTACATTCTTATACCTCAGCTTTATCAGGAACGCGTAAACCAGGCAGGATGCCAGAAGATGAAGGAGAATGTTCGTCAAATGATATACAAAAGGCCCTGTGCCGCCGATCTGAGCATCCAGTATGTACGGAATGATCGACACCGGACGATAAAACGTCCCGAAAGCAGGGATAATATTCTGACTGAAAGCATGAAAGATATTGGATAGGACGCTTATTGAATGGAAGCTGTCAAGGATGACGGCGTTATCATCCAGATAGACAAGGCCAAAAAACAGCGTCTGCGCGTAAAGAATAAATCCCAGGGCAATTATCCATACATAGGGATGCCAGGTCCTGAGGAATATTTTTTCCATTTGACCTGATTATACCCCGAAACAGGGACGCTGTCAGGAAGCTGCGGAACCCAGCCAAATATTGATTTTATTCTCCGGTTAAGGTATATTAGTTGTTTAAATGAAGCACCAGGAGATCGCCAAAGTTCTGGAAATTGAGAAAGCCGCCCCGGAACATTTTCGAGTTACGCTAGCCGCTCCAAGGATATCAAGAGAATCGATCCCCGGACAATTCGTCATGATCAAATGCAGCGACGGCTCCGATCCTCTCCTGAGGCGGCCGATAAGCCTGAATAAGATAGACCAGGCCAAAGGCACTATAGATATCCTGTTCAGGGTGATAGGAAAAGGGACAAGGCTCCTTTCTGAAGTGGAGCCTGGCGGAGACCTGGACATTATCGGGCCGCTTGGCAACGGCTTCAAGATCGACGCGTCAAAGGAAGTGGCGATACTTGTGGGAGGCGGAGCCGGGATCGCTCCCCTGCTCAGCCTGGCAAAGGAAATATCCGTCAAGACCAAAGCCCGGTACGCGCTGATCGGAGCGAACAACATCAGCTCCGTCCTCTGCGAAGAGGATTTTAAGGATCTCGGGTTTGAAACGACCGTCTCCACCGATGACGGCACTTACGGCATAAAGGGAAAGGTCACGGACATGCTGCTTGAGGTCATCGACTCAAAGCTATCACCCATCAACTCTCACATATACGCGTGCGGCCCCAGGCTGATGGTAAAAGAACTGGAAAGCATCTCCACCCAGTATAAAATACCCTGCCAGGTGTCGTTTGAGGAATGGATGGCGTGCGGTTTCGGTTCATGCAACGGATGCACCGTAAAAACGAAAAGCGGTTATAAAAAGGTCTGCTCCGACGGGCCTATATTCAACGCGGGGGAAATCCTATGGTAGATACAGCTGTGAATATCGCCGGAATAAAAATGAAGAATCCCGTGATGGTGGCATCGGGGACTTTCGGATCGGGACAGGATTATGTCGACTTCGTCACGCTTGAGGAGATCGGAGCTATCGTGACCAAAAGCGTCACGCTTAAATCCAGAGCGGGCAATCCTCCCCCAAGGATATGCGAAACCCCGTCGGGGATGCTGAACACGATCGGGCTTGAAAATCCCGGGATAGATAAATTCATCCGGGTCGACCTCGAGTTCCTTAAAAAGTTCAAAACCCCCGTGATAGTCAACATTGCCGGAGAAACGCTTGATGAATATATCGAGCTGGCAAAGATCCTGGACAAGCAGGACAGGGTGAACGGCATCGAGATAAATGTCTCCTGCCCCAACGTTGAAAAGGGCTGCATCTCTTTCGGCATCGATCCTCTGGCGACCATGGAGGTCGTGAGAGCTGTCAGGAAACAGACCAAAAAGCCGCTGATCACAAAACTTACACCGAACGTGACCGATATCAAGGCGATCGCAAAGGCCGCGGAGGAGGCGGGAAGCGACGCCATTTCCGCGATAAACACGGTCATAGGAATGGCGATAGATATCAACAGCAGAAAGCCGAAGCTGTCGATGGTCACGGGAGGACTTTCCGGCCCGGCGATAAAGCCGATAGCCGTAAGGATGGTCAATGAAATATATAAAGCGGTCAGGATACCGGTCATCGGGATCGGCGGGATCATGGATGCGGGTGACGCGGTTGAATTCATCCTGGCCGGCGCGTCAGCGGTCCAGGTCGGCACAGGCAACTTCGTCAATCCCCGCGCATCCACAGAAATAGCTGAGGGCATAAAGAAATACCTTGCGGCCAATAAGTTCACCGGCATAAAAGACATCATCGGCAAAGTAATCTCCTCTTAATAAAAATGCAAAAGATCAAAGCCAAAGATTTCAACCTGGATGTAACGCTTTCGTGCGGGCAGGTCTTCAGGTGGCATAAGCATCACGACGGCTTCTGGTACGGGTTCATCTCGAACAAGATCGTAAAGATATATCAAAAGGGGGACTATCTTTATTATCAAGGAGCAGCCGGCAAGTCGGAAATAATCGATTACTTCAATCTGGATGATGACTACAAAAGGATCCTAAGATCGATCGCCAAGGATGCGCTAATTAAAAAAGCAATAAAAAAGTACCATGGCCTTCGCATAATAAAGCAGGATCCCTTTGAGTGCCTGATGACATATATATTATCATCACAAAACAACATCCCCAGGATAAACAAAATGGTGAATGAGATGAGCCGGAGGTTCGGCAGAAAGATAAAGTTCGAGGGCCGGGAATATTATGCTTTTCCAAAATTGACCGACCTGAAGGGATGCTGCCGCGAGGATATCCGCGCCTGCAGGCTGGGCTTCAGGGATAAATTTCTGGACGACGCTGTAAGTAAATCGTGGAATAAAGAAGTGCGATTGAATAAGATCGCGAATTTGCCGTATGAAAAAGCAAAGAAAGAGCTTTTAAAGATAAAAGGGGTCGGCAATAAGGTCGCCGACTGTGTTCTGCTTTTCGGTTTCAATAAATATGAAGCATTCCCGATCGACAGATGGATAATGAGGGCAATGGAAAAATATTACAAAGGGAAAGACGGTATCTTATTTTGGAAAATACGCGGGATATGCTCAGGAATTTTTATACCTATACATACGAGACGCGAGATGAGAGATGTGAGATAAGACTTCGCATCTCGCACTTCACCTCTCTCATCTCTTCTTTTCTATTATTTCCCTCGCCACTTCCCTGTCATCTATCTGGATCTTGACCCCGTTATAGTCCTGGGCCCTCTCGTGTCCCCTGCCGGCCAATACGACAGCGTCATCCGCGCCGGCCATGTGAATGGCCTGCTCTATCGCGGTCCTTCTGTCCTCGATCTTCAGGTAATTCTTGCCGTAACCGCCCCCCGCCCTGACCACTCCTTCTTCTATTTCTTTCATTATCGCTTCAGGGGCTTCCGAATGAGGATCATCGGTAGAGATGTAAGTAAAATCGGCAAGCTTGACAGCGATCTCCCCCATCACCGGCCTTTTGGCCCTGTCCCTGTCGCCGGGGCAGCCGAAAACAAGGATCATTTTCCCTTTCACGAGCGGCCTTATCGTCTCAAGAAGCTTCGTCAGGCTGTCCGGTGAATGCGCAAAATCAACTATCAGAGGGAACCTCTGGCCGGCGTGAACCAGTTCAAATCTCCCCGGGATATATTTCACTTCTTCAACGGCTTTCTTCATCTGTTCATAGGGCAGATCGAACGCCCTGCCGCAAAGAAGCGCAGCCATGATATTGTACGCGTTGTAGACGCCTATAAGATTCGTGTTCATCTTCAGCTTTACGTCATGCGTCTCAAGGTCAAACCTCATGTGTTCCAGGGTCCACTCAAAATTCGACGCTCTCAGGCTCGCGTTGTTTATGACCCCGTATGTCATTATGCTCCCGTCGATGAACGTCAATATCTTCTTGCCGTAAGGGTCGTCGATGTTCACTATCCCTGTCACGTCCTTCTTATGGCCCTTGCCTAATTTCTGAAAAAGCTTCATTTTTGCTTTCAGGTAATTCTGCATGTTCTCGTGAAAATCAAGATGGTCATGCGTCAAATTGGTGTATATAGCAACATCAAATTCGCAGCCGTGCGTCCTGTGAAGCTCCAGGGAATGCGAAGAAACCTCCATGACGACATGCGTAACTCCTTCCCTGAGCATTTGTGCTAGAAGCTCCTGAAGCTCGGAAGATTCGGGCGTGGTCAGTTTTACCGGCAGACCCCTGCCGTTTATCCGCGCCTCCACCGTCCCTATCACGCCGACCTTATATCCCGCTTTCCTCAGTATCGCCTCGATAAGGAAGGAAGTTGTCGTCTTGCCGTTTGTCCCCGTGATCCCGATCATCTTCAGATGCCTCGATGGATGGCCGAAGAAGGCAGAGGCAAGTTCGGCAAGCGCTATACGGGCATTCGGCACAATGACCTTCGTGATACCGTCAGGCAGGTCCATGTCTTTTTCAAGCACCACTGTCCTCGCCCCGCGTTCAACCGCTTGAACGGCGTAGCTGGCCCCGTCGGCCTTAAATCCGGGAACGGCGACAAAAAGGCTGTTCGAAACAGCGGACCTTGAGTCATAAGCGATCCCCGAGACCTCAACTTCAGAGTCCCCGACGATCCTTGTATTTTTTAATGAAAGCAATAGATCTTTAAGTTTCATGGTCATTCGGATAAGGAATCCGATATTTTCCCCTTTGTCAAAAGGCTCCTGAGTCCCTGGTAAAATGACACACCCTTATCGAAGATAGTATAGCTCACAGGTTCAAATGGCAGGTCATACGCGCCTATCCAGGACCTGACGGCTCCGTTAAAACCTTTTTTAAATCTATATACCCCGAAAAGCGGATGTTTTTCGTCAGGGCTTGAAGGGATACCCCAAAGGTCATACACTTTAATCCCGTTTTCTTTCGCCCATTTTATCAGATGCCAGTGAAGGGCGTGGTTGGGCATGACGTTCCTGTAATCATTGATCGATGCTCCGTACATGTACCAGATACGATCCCCGAACCTGAAAGCAAAAAGCGAGGCTACGGGGATGTTCTGATATTCGGCGATAAAAACATTCGCCAGGCCTCTGTCGATGAGGCATTCCTTCAGCTTAAGGTAATACGACTGCGGATGTATGAGGAAAACATCCCTCTTGCTTGTTTCGCGGTATATCTTATAAAAAGACTCGATGCCCTTCCCGGTCGATTCCTCTCTTACTCTAACGCCTTTTTTCTCCGCAAGCCTGATGTTATACCTGGTTTTTTCCTCAAAGCTCATCAGAAGTTCGTCGAGCCCCTTTGTGAGATCTATAAAATAGGTCGTCCGCGGCTGCACCTGTTTGTGCTTGCGGATAAAACCCCTTTTATTAAGGATATTGACCGCCGCGGCATCCTTCTCGTCTATCTCGGGATCTATCTTCAACGCGATGGCGTTCCTCAGCGCCGCCTCCACGCACACGCTGTCAACGAGGGCGTTGATCAGTCCGGGATCGGAGAACGGGACTATGGGGCCCCTGGGAGCATAGAAAAAGTTCTTTTTAACTACGGGGAGTTTCCTGGATAAAATGGACATTCCGGCTTTTATCTGGCCGCCGTCCTCCACCGCTACTATGAAATGGTCCCACCCGAGTTTTGACTTGAACTCCCCCCACTCGTAGGACTGGAGTATCTGGCTGTCTTTCTGGGAGGCAACAAAATCATCCCATGCCGTCCTGTCATTTGCTGTTAACACCCTGACCTGCATAATAAGGCGATTTTATCATACCTAAAAAAGAGATGCGAGATGAGAGATGGGAGATGAGATAAAAGATGTGATATAATCAATAGCATGATCTTGGTAATCGACAACTATGATTCATTCACTTATAACCTGGTCCAATATCTGGGCGAGCTCGGGGCTGAACTTCAAACCTACAGGAACGACAAAATAACCATTGACGAGATAAAGAAGCTGAACCCCGAAAAGATCCTCATCTCTCCCGGCCCCGGCTATCCGAAAGACGCTGGAATAAGCATCCCTTTAGTAAAGGAGTTCGCGGGCAAGGTCCCGATCCTCGGGGTTTGCCTGGGGCATCAGGCCATCGGGGAAGCTTTCGGGGGGCATATTGTCCAGGCGAAACGCTTTATGCACGGAAAAACATCACAGATCCATCACGACGGAAAAACGATATTCAAGGGGCTTCCGGATCCGTTCACCGCAACAAGATACCACTCTCTGCTGGTTGAAAAAGCAAGCCTGCCTGACTGCCTTGAGATAAGCGCCTGGACGGACCAGGACGAGATAATGGGATTAAGGCACAAGGAATACAAGGTGGAGGGCATTCAATTCCATCCTGAATCGATACTGACCACTGAAGGGAAAAAGCTTCTTAAGAACTTCTTGTCCCTTTAGGTTTTTCCGGCTTGCTTTCCTTTTTGACTTCCGGCAGCTTGCCCGCAGGTTTTGTTTCGTGGAGTCCATCCTTCCTGTAATCGTTCACATAGAAGCCGGACCCCTTGAACACGATACCGGAAGAAGATATCAGGCGTTTAACATCCCTGCCGCATTTGGGGCACTTTGAGAACGGTTTTTCCTTTATGCTTTGTTCGACTTCGAATATTCCGCAGTGAGCGCACTTATAATCGTAAAGAGGCATAGGTCAGAATATCAGGAAATCAGAAGATCAGGGAAGACGATCTGATTACTTGATTATCTTCACACCTCCCAGGTAGCTTATGAGAACGTCAGGGACCTTGATGGAGCCGTCGGGCTCCTGATAGTTCTCGAGGATCGCCGCGAATGTGCGCCCCACAGCCAGTCCGGACCCGTTCAAAGTATGAACGTACTCCGGTTTTGATTTCGCGTCCCTCCTGAACTTTATGTTGGCCCTCCTGGCCTGAAAATCCTCAAAGTTGGAACATGATGATATCTCCCTGTACCTGTTCTCCGAGGGGAACCAGACCTCGATGTCGTATGTCTTGGCGGCGGAAAACCCCAGGTCGCCGGTGCACAGGACAACTACCCTGTACGGCAAACCGAGCTTCTGGAGTATCTTCTCCGCGTCAGCCGTAAGACTCTCCAGTTCCTCATATGACTTTGACGGCTCGACGAATTTTACTATCTCAACTTTATTGAACTGGTGCTGGCGGATAAGCCCTTTGACGTCCTTTCCGTAGCTTCCGGCTTCGCGCCTGAAGCAGGGAGTATAAGCGACATATTTTATGGGCAGCTTGTCTCCCGGAAGTATCTCTTCCCTGTGGATATTCGTTACCGGGACTTCCGCTGTAGGCGCGAGATAAAGGTCGTCGCTGCACTTATACAGGTCGTCAGCGAATTTCGGGAGCTGTCCTGTTCCGACGGCGCACTCAGCCGATACCAGGAACGGCGGTATGACCTCTGTGTACCCGTTCTCGTTCGTCTGGACATCGCGCATGAAATTAACGAGACCCCATTCAAGTTTAGCGCCAAGCCCCCTGTAAACGGTGAACCTGGAGCCAGCGATCTTCGCGCCCTGGGCCGCGCTGATGATCCCGAGCTTCTCCCCTAACTCATCGTGAGGTTTGGGTTGAAAATTGAATTTCTTGATCTGCCCCCATTTTCTCATTTCGACATTTTGCGAAGAATCTTTGCCGACGGGAACGCTCTCGTGAGGTATGTTCGGGAAGCAGAGAGAGATATCGTTCAGCTCGGAAGAAAGCTTCTTCAGCTGTTCTTCTTTCTTTGATATGTCCCTGTCGATCTCCTGTACCTGGGCCACCAGATAAGTGACGTCATCTTTTTCCCTTTTAAGTCTGGCGACATCCGCGGATAATTTATTCTTCTGGCCCTTCATCTGTTCCACGTCAAAAGTAAGCTGTCTCCATTTCTGGTCGATCGATATCAGCTTGTCGGCAAGAGAGGGATCCATGCCCCTGTTATCAAGGGCACATTTCACGGCACCGGGGTCATCGCGAAGCAGTTTCGGGTCTAACATGGCGGAATTATACTCCCTTTCTCACTTTGATTTCATTGGATTTTGTGATCTCCACTAAATAACCTTTTTTAAGGAGTTCATCTCTTATTTCGTCGGATCTTTTGTAGTCCTTTTTTGACCTTGCCGACTTGATCTCCGATGCCAGATTCTTGGATCTCTTCCGGCAGTTCTTTTAGCTGGACATTTAGCCCAAGTACATCGATAACCATCTCTTCGAAAAGTCCGGTAGCCTGGGCCCAGATATCAGGAGAAGCATTATCCCGGCCGTTCAGCTCGAATATAATGTCGCAGAGCTTGAAAACTGAAGCCAGAGCTTCAGCTGTATTGAAATCATTGTCCATTGATCTGATGAAATCCGCTTTGACCGCTTTAAGTTCTTTATCGCTGACGTCTTCTTTTCCGCATGAAGCATGCTCGCGTACTATGAAGAGGGCGCTGATCAGTCTGTCAAGCCCGCCCTTCGCGTTCTCAAGGTCGGCATCAGAGAAATTGATCGGGCTTCTGTAGTGGGTCGACAAAAGATAGAACCTGATCAACATGGGATTGAATTTCGCGAAAATATCCCGAAGAGTGAAGAAATTGCCGAGCGACTTTGACATCTTCTCGGAATTTACGTTGACGAACCCGTTGTGTATCCAGTATCTGGCGAAAGGCTTGCCTGTGTAGCACTCCGCCTGGGCTATCTCGTTCTCGTGGTGCGGGAATACCAGGTCCAATCCTCCGCCATGAATATCAAGAGTATCAACGCCAGCTTCTTTAAGTGACATCACTGAACATTCGATATGCCAGCCTGGCCTTCCTTTTCCCCACGGCGAATCCCAGCTCGGCTCCCCCTCTTTCGCGGATTTCCATAGAGCAAAATCAAGAGGAGCTTTCTTTCTCTCATCCACAGCGACCCGCGCGCCCTCTTTCAGGTCATCAAGTTTTCTCTTCGAGAGCTTTCCGTAATCTTTGAACTTGGCCACTTCAAAGTAAACATCACCTTCAATAATATACGCGTATCCTTTCTTCACCAGACCTTCGATAACCCTGATCATTTCCTTGATATGCTCTGTCGCTTTGGGGTAAAAGTCCGCTTTTTTGACGTTCAGCTTATCCATCACCTCAAAGTAAGAAGCTATATATTTCTCCGTGATCTTCCTGCACAGTTCGCTCACGGCTAACGGCTTACCGCTGACGGCATCTATCCCGTCAGCCGATTGCCGTAAGCTGTTTGCTTTGTTGATTATCTTGTCATCGATATCGGTGATGTTCTGTATATATTTGACCTTATAGCCCGAATATTTAAGGTACCGGCGGATAACATCAAACACCACATAAGCCCTTCCATGTCCAAGGTGCGTCTCGTCATAAGGGGTGATGCCGCAGACATACATGCTGACATTTGGCGGGTTCAGAGGCTCAAATATCTGATCGTCCCTGGTTAAAGTGTTGTAAATTTTAGCGGCATTATTTCTTCAGCATCGATTCGAGTCTTGCAATGCGCTGGTTCATATCATCCAAAGCTTTTCCGACCGGGTCAGGAAGCTCTCCGTGCGCCAGAGGCTCTATCTTCCTGCCCTCGAGCACTACGATCCTCGCCGGATTGCCGACAACGGTCGATTTCGCGGGGACCGATTTCGTGACAACAGCTCCGGCCCCTATTCTAGCATTGTCCCCTATATGTATATTGCCAAGTATTATGGATTCAGCGCCAATAACAACTCCGTTGCCGATAGTAGGATGACGTTTGCCTTTTTCCGCGCCGGTGCCACCCAGTGTGACACCCTGATAGATCGTCACATCGTCGCCGACAACAGCCGTTTCACCTATAACTACTCCAACACCATGATCGATAAAGCACCTTTTGCCGATCTTCGCGCCGGGATGGATCTCGATCAAAGTAGAAAGCCTGCTGACCTGGGAAATAAAACGGGGAATTACGGGTATCTTAAGGTTGTAAAGAAAATGAGCAACGTTGTGAAACCATAATGCCCATAATCCCTGGTACATCAATACTTCAAAAATATTGCCGGCTGCCGGGTCCCTTTCAAATACCGCTCTTATTCCATCGAACATAAATTAACTCCTTTACTTACCTGTCGAAAAAGGGATTCTTTCCTGTTACGGAAAGAGGTATTCCCATCGCTATTTTAACATCATTTCCCAGAAGACCAAGCTCCACCGCCGCCTTTCCTATCGAGTTCATCAGGCGGTTATCCGTCCTGTGGTCCATCGCAACGCTCAATGCCGAACCCAATGCGATCCCAAGGTCGATCGTATTGAACGCGCAAACAGCTTCTTTCGGCTTTGATTCACAATCCTTGTATCCGCAATGTCCGCACGCCTTGATGCCAAGGATGCCAAGTTTCGTGCCTATCAGGACAACATGGCTTACACCCTTTAGATTTCTCGAGTCCCTCCTGAACGATTCCGATCCGCCCTGTTTCTCCCTGATCTCAAGCATCTTTTTCGCGAGCTTGCCTACCGTTTCATCCTTTGCTATCGCGGTTACGATATTATCAACGCCCTTTGTCTTTGGCGCCGTGCGCGCGGCAACGCACATGTCTTCGGCGATATGGTCCAAAGCTTTTTCCTTGAGATCAGGTTCTTTGATAAGCAATCAGATCGCCTCCGCCATTTTCCTCAAGAGTTCAAGTTGCTGGGACGTGCCAAGCGCCACCATCACGTCTCCGTGACCGATGACAGTAGTGGCCCCCGGTTGAAGATTGAATTTACCCGTTCCCTGCTTTATCGCAAGGATCGTTGACCCTGTTTTCTGCTTTATCTCGAGTTCGGACAGCGTCTTTCCGATGAGCTTTGAGCCGTCATCGATCCTGTATTCCTCAAGCTCCAGCTCCACATTCTCACTGCGCATCACCATATCAAGGAAATCTACCGCCACGGGACGCAGCGCCATGGAAGCCATCCGGTTCCCGGCGATAAAATAAGGAGAGATCACCCTGTTCGCACCAGCTCTTCTCATTTTCGCTTCCGTGACGATAGTTGACGACCTCGCGACTATATACAGGTCCGGGTTCATTTCGCGGGCGGATAAAGTAACATACACGTTCGCCGTATCCGAGTCCGCACAGGCGATAAGCCCCTTTGCCTTCATTATGCTAGCTGACTCCAGGATCTCATCCGCCGCCATGTCGCCTATGATGCACGGGATATTCTTGTCACCCAGTTCGGATGCGGTCTCAGGTTTGCTGTCCACCACGATGTAAGAAACCTTCTCGGCATCGAACTCTTTCGCGACCTGGTGCCCCACCCTGCCGTATCCGCAGATAATATAATGCCCCCTTAACTCCGAGATCTGTTTTTGCATGCTTCTCATCCTCCTGTATCCGACTATTTGGCCTTCAACCATCATTTCAACCAGCTGACCTACCGTATAACCCACCGTGCCGACGCCGAAAATGATCAGGCCCATCGTTATCAGCCTGCCGGCATCGGAGAGCTCGTGCACTTCCCTGAAACCGACCGTCGCAAGCGTGATAGTGACCATATAAGCGGCATCAAGGAATCTCCAGTGCTCTATGAGCGTATATCCTTCAAGAGCAAGGGTGATTATCACGACCAGCACGATTATCGGCGGTATTATCCTTCTTAATGGGTTCATGGCTGTTTTATTTTAACATATAAACGGTAAAATCTCCCGGGTGGTAATCTTTTCTTATTATATACCTTTCGCAGACGGCTTTTGTCCATTTTATTATTTCTTCTTCGGTAAAATAAACATACTTCTCCGATTCTGTCTCCATGCCCGGAGGTATCACATATATGGATGACTGCGCCAGGAAGTTCACCGCAGTGCCGAAGTTGCAAAGATTGAACATCCTTGAGATCATCCGGTTGACCGAAGCTTTGTGCGAGGAAATGTCCGCCATCCTTATGTTGAAGGCCCCTGAACTCATGACGAAATCGTATTTTTTGCTGAACTTATCGTTTATCAGATCGACGACCTGAAAGTCAACCCCGGGGAATTTCTTTTGAGCAAAATCGACCATCTTTTTTGAGATGTCGATGCCGGCATATCTGATCTTCAACTTTTTGATCAGGCCGTTCGATCCCAGGAACTCGTAGAAATGCCCTATCCCGCATCCCACATCCAGTATGGAAAAATCCACTTCCTTGCGGGAGAAGGGGATCATGTCAAGAAGAACGAAGAACCTTACAAGCTGGCTTTCCTTGCTTTTCCAGTCCAGGGACAGGTAATGGTCCCCGTGTTGTTCAAGCAATCCCTCGAAATACTTGGCGATCTTTTCTTTCCCGGCGATAGATTCGCTCACTTTGTTCGCTCACTATAAATCAAATAAGTCCTTCTTCGATCATTTTTTCGGCTATCAAGACGGCGTTCGTCGCGGCCCCGCGCCTTAGATTATCGGACACTATCCAGAGGTCGAGCCCGTTCGGTATGGTTATATCTTCCCTTATCCTTCCGACAAAAGTCTCATCTTTCCCCACGCAGTCGATCGGGGTCGGATAGATCCCTTTTTCAGGGTCATCCATGACCTTTACGGTCGGGAAGCTCTCCAGTATCTCCCTGACCTTTTTTACCGATATCTTCCTCTCCGTCTCTATGTTCACCGCTTCGCTGTGGCCGATGACCACCGGCACCCTAACCGTTGTCGCGGTGACCTGGATGCTCATGTCCCCCATAATCTTTTTTGTCTCGTTCACCATTTTGATCTCTTCCTTCGTGTATCCGCTGGAGGTGAACGAATCTATCTGGGGGATAACATTAAAAGCTATCTGTTTCGGCAGAACATTCACTTTCGCTTTCTTGCCCGCGAGGACGGCCTTTGTCTGGACAAAGAGCTCATCCACGGCCTCTTTACCCCAGCCGGAGGTCGACTGATAGGTTGAAACAACTATCCTTTTTATCTTAGCGATATCGTGTATAGGTTTAAGCACCATCAGCATCTGCGCGGTGGAGCAGTTCGGATTCGCGATTATCCCTTTGTGCCATTTCAGGTCGTAGGCATTCACTTCCGGCACGACAAGCGGGACGCCGGGGTCCATCCTGAAGAAAGAGGTATTATCGATAACGACGGCGCCTCTTTTCACGGCCTCGGGGGCCAGTATCTGCGATATTTTCGCTCCGGCGGAGAACAGGCCGATGTCTATCCCCTCGAACGAGCCGGGTTTCGCCTCCTCAACGGTATATTTTTTCCCTCTGAAGGTCACTTTTGTGCCCGCAGTTCTTGTGGAAGCGAGAGGGAGGAACCTGTCAACGGGGAATTTCCTCTCCTCCAGGACCTGCATCATTACTTTCCCGACCATTCCGGTCGCTCCAAGGACCGCTACATTATATTTCTTTTTTGCCATGTTCATCTCTCCTTCTATTTTTGGAAGTTGTAATTATAGCGTATATGCGGGGATTTTTCAAAATGCTTTCAGGTAGCGCAGAAAACCGCGAGAATAAATCCAGAAGGAACGAAGAAACGGATTATTGGGGTAAAACTGATCCCGGTTTTAGTTATTTTACAGGCAGAATGATCGTGAAAGTGCTTCCCTCGCCGAGCTTGCTTTTTACCTGAATTGTGCCGTCATTCACCTCAACAAGCACCTTGCTCACCCGAAGGCCTAAACCATTTCCGATCTCATCATTTGTTCCATATGATCTAATATTATCAGGTTTCTCCTTCATATCGAATAGTTTGGCCACCTTTTCCGGCGACATCCCCATGCCTGTATCTTCCACCGATATTACGACATGCCCATCCACCCTATTCGCGAAGATTTTTACCTCTCCCCCGCTAGTGAATTTAATAGCGTTAGAAACGAAATTCCCCAATACCGCCCCGATAATCCCCGGGCCCCTGTAATAACGAGATTTCTTGGAACCAAATTCTTCAACTCCACTTTTTTCATGCCAGCGGGAATCTTCGCAATATCCAGCACGGAACCAACAGTATCGAAAAGATTCAGCTTTGTAAGCATGCGTTCGATTGATGTCGCTTCTTTCAACGAATTCAACTGATCAAGCAATGGGAGGCTGCTCTTAGCGGAAAACTCAATGGCTTCAAAGCAACTGCCAAGTGTATTATAATCTTCCTCAATATTTTTATCTTTCCAGTCCATATCAATTAATTGGCACATACCCATTATGCCATTGAATGGGGTTTTCAGATCATGCACCATAAGGTTGAATAATCTTGCCTTTGTTTTAAGCTCCTCCCGCAGTTTTTTGTTTTCCAACACATATTTATACGGCCCCTCAAGGAGCTTGTCCGAGGTTTTCTTGAAATCGTCGATCATCTCTTCAATTTTACTTTTATATGTCGTTGAAGGATTGAACAGGTTCGCGAATTTCAACATTGTCCCCAATACTGACAACTTAAATATTTTCAACCTGGCTGTGCCAAGGTCCCTTGACCGCCAGTACCGAAACGCGGACGGGGTATTAATGTTCATCTTTTCATTCGTCGGCATTGAACCAGGAATGGGTTGCCCGAATGCGTTTCCTTCTGTTTGCGATTTTCCCCATTCGGTCAAGTGGGCAACTATGTGTTCATAGGTGCTCTTGGTCAGGCTTGAAATGATCCCCAACTGCTCGCGAACCTTATCAATATCTTCTTTTGTGAAATCAGTATACTTCTTTGCCAGGAGACTGCTAATAATATTGCCGGGAGCGGAAACCCCATTATCTGAGCCCAGTATAACATCGACAGGTTTTTTTAAGTTAACTAACATGCCGCCAAAGAATTCTTTCTGCTTATTAATCTCTTCCTTTAGCGTTTGATTTTCAGCTATTATGGACTGAAAGGGTGCCGTAAGAAGCTTTCCCTTCTTTTCATCCAGGCCATCGATCTTCTTTTGCAGTGTTTCCGAACGAAAGATCTTATTCACGGCCCTATAAGCGTTTTGCTTCAGTGAATTCCGAAGTATTTTCACGCCTAAATTGCGAGTTGTGTTTATATTTATCTTATTGATATCTGCTACCATTTCCCTTTCCCCCTTGAGATAAGAGATATGAATGATCGACTCATTTTCGACCCTTCATTCCCTTCTACAGTATTATCGACAAATTTGCCCTGAAATTTCACTGAATTTCATGAATGTTTTAGGGTAGGATACGGGCGCGGCGAACCCTGAAATGCCTTATTTGCTGCGGATCACACTGAGGATGAACCTGGGCAGGACCATCATCCTTCTCCATCTTCCCGGCTCCTGGATAAGCCTCCAAAACCACTCAATCCCGGCCTTGCGCATGAAAATCGGCGCTCTCCTGACGCGGCCGGCTATGACGTCAAAGCTTCCCCCAACGCACATAACAAGGGGAACGTCGAGCTCTTTTATGTGTTTTGCCGCCCATTTTTCCTGTCTGGGGCTTCCCATCCCCACAAAAAGAATGTCCGGCTTTGCTTTTTTTATACTGTCCATGACAAGCTGTTCGTTCATCGAATATCCGTGGAAAGTACCTACCACATTGGCTTTTAGAGCCTGGGCTGCCTTCTCCGCTACGCCTTCCCTGCCTCCCAAAAGGAACAATCTATATCCCTTTCCTCTTGATACATCCGCCAGCTTCAGCATCATGTCTATCCCGGCGATCCTCTGCTTGAACCTTTTGCCGATGATCCTTCCCGCGATCATAAGGCCGATGCCGTCGGCGATCGAAAGATAAGCGCCGTTGATTATGTTCGTTAATTCAACATCCCGCTGCGATGACATTATCATCTCGGGATTGGGGGTAACTATCAGGCCGGTGCTTTTTGATGTTATCAGGTCTTCCGCCTTTTTTACCGCTTCATCCATTGTCATGTTGTCGATCTCAACGCCGAGGACCCGCACCCTGTTATTTTTAAGGACTTCCATTAAAAGGACAATGTTCTCCCCTGCGACGTTTGAAAGCCCTTCGACCCCGACCGTAACCGCGCTTGGTTCATCAATAAATGCGCTGACCGCACTTATAAGGTCGGCCTCTTTCAGGTCGTTGAAATCAAGCCACTTCCAGCCCGTTGATCTCTGGAAGCTTTCGACTTTCGGGTCGTAAGACAGGCCGAAACCCGGCGTTCCGGCCATAGAAGAAAATATCAGGCTGTGAAGCCTCATCCCGACCAGGGCGTCAAAGGATGAGATAACATCCAGCATCTCCGCGGGGGTGCATCGCCTCAGAAGGATGTGCGCCGGATATTTCATGAAGCCCATTACCCGATCGATGGCGTCCATATCGTCCGGATACTTGAATATCAAGAACACTATCTGAGAATCTTTTTCCTTTATCAGATGGTCGCATAGAGCGGCGACAGCTTTATATTTCGAGGCGGGATCCCTGACCTTTACAGGCGGGCGAAGAGCGACACCTATCAGGCGGGACCTGCATTTATTGATCCCCTCGATCTCAAGGAGTTTTTTCCCGTTCTCCTTGTCCGGGGAACCGAGAAGAAAAGACAGGTCCGCGGTCAGAACAAGCTTTTTGGGCTTCGCGCCTATGCTTATCAGCTCTTTAAGGGATATCTCATCACGGACAGAGACCAGGTCCACGTTCTTCAGGGCTCTCCTTAACAGCGACTTATTGCGGACGGGTCCTATCCCCTGCCCGAGCAGGATGGTTTTTTTCCTGAGATGCTTCGCCAGAAAGATCAAAAGCGAATAATAAAAAAGGCTCCTTGCGCTTGTCGAGTCCTGTAACAAGCCGCCCCCTCCAAGCACAAAGGCATCGCAGCTCGCCAGTTCTTTCAAGATATGGAAAAGAGAATATTTATGCACGGAATCTATGTTATACGACCTTGATGTTCCAAGGGGGTCATCCGAAAGGGCCGTGATCTTCCCGTAGGGGAATTCCTTCCTCAGCCGCGATACCAGGGCCTGTAATATCGCTTCATCACCGATGTTCCCGCTCCCAAAATAACCGGCAAGAAGCAGTTTCATTTTATCAGCGCTTCGATCCTCGGTCGGGCCGCGTTCCACGCGAGGTAAAGAAAATAGGCGGCTATGCCCAGGGCAATGCCAAGTATCAGGCCGACGCAGGACCTGACCAGCGTCACCACGATCGGAGTGTGAATGTGGCAAAAAGAATTCACCATGGATACGGGAGCAAGGACCCCGGCGGAAAGCCACAACCACAGCCATTTGTTCCCGCCCTTTATGTAATAGACGGCGCCCAATATGATCGCGGGATAACCGATAAGGAATTCCTTCGTCCTGGGCCTGATGAACAACAGGTTCTCAAGAAGCTCTCTGCCGTGTTTTTCAAGCCCGGTCACCGGAAGGCCGAAATTCCCGCTCCTTAATATGAACAGCACCCCGCAGGCGGCCGCGAGCAGGAACAGGACAGCGTGGATTATCTTTATATTGACGTTCAGGAGTTCTTTAAGCCTGGACACGGATGTTCTTAAGTCCAGGGTCTCTGCATTTTCCCTCCTCAAAAAGAAATATGCCGCGACGATCAACAAAGGAAGAACAAGGGCTATTTTCACTCCCGTGAACGCGTCAATGCCGAGCATGTGCACGCTGTCCGACAAGAGAGCGGCGATGAACATCGCTCCCATAGCCGTGATCCCGGCTATGAACATAGTGATCGATACGGCTTTTGAAACCACACCCACGGCAAAAGGCTCCCTCTTGGAGGGGAAGAGCGATATCATAGCGTATGTCGGAAAAACAACGGCGGAGGCCAGAGCCAGAAGCTTTACCGGCAATACGCCGAACAAAGCCAATATCAGGATCGAAGCAAAAAAGTTCACGGGTATGAAGTAATGAACAAGCAATATGGCCCCGCTCGCGATGCCGAACGCGATAAAGATCCGCTCCAGCCCGCTCAGCGATACTCTTTGAGGCACGGAGGCCTGGCCTATATCAAAACCGAGCGCCATAAGTTCCTGTTTTAGTCCCTTTACAAAAGACAAGTTGGTCCCGATCAGATCTTTTCCGGCATCGGGATATTGGATCAGATGGACATAAAGTATCCTGACAGCCCTCTCTTTCGCCGCCCGGACAAATCTGCTCGCGGCTTCGTCCTGAGACATTTTCTCAAGTTCATCCGGCGGGATGCTGTGGACCTTTACCAGGTCTCCCCCCATGTAAGAAGCAAGCGTGCTGTCCCCCGATTGCTTGCCGAACTCTATGATCCCGTATTTCAGCTTGCTCGCTTTCAACGCAGCGGCCGTTTCTTTTAAATAATTCGGGTATCCGAGGACTTCCTCTTCATCAAATATGACGGTGTCAAAAGCTGAAATGTCCTTTATCTTCTGGCTTATCACCGGACCGCTCATGTTATAAACGTTCCTCAGCCTCGGAATGATCCTGAGGCCGGAGTCCCGGACGATATTGATCCTGTTCACCGAAATGCCCCTGCCCGGAAAATACAGGTTGACCTTATTCGGGTCCAGTCCGGCCGTAAGGTTCGGGTCCAGATCGGTCGGCACGTCTTCGGTCAGCGCGACAGCAGAAATCCCGGCATCCCTGAACCGGGCAAGCAAAGACCCCGCTGAAATTTCCTTAACGACCGAGAGCCTTTCTATATCGCTGAAGTCAGCCGCGATCTCGACGCGGTTGTTCGCCTTTTCAGCGCCGATCCTTTCGTAGATGACAAAAGCGGAAACGGCTATGGCCGCCAGAAGGGCTATCATTATCAGAAGAACAACGTTCCTGTCTTTCATTTTATTTCCTCCCCGTTCACCCCGACCGTAGCGTCGGGGACTTTAAAAATGCCTCTATGAACACATCTATATTTCCGTCTATCACCTTCTGGACATCGCTTACCTCCGCGCCGGTCCTGTGGTCCTTTACCATGGTATATGGGGCAAAAACATACGACCTTATCTGGTTCCCCCATCCGATCTCGCGCCTCTGCCCCCTCAGCTCTTCTATCTTTTCCTTCCTTTCCTCAAGGAGCATCTCATATAGTTTTGCCTTCATGATCTTCATCGCGGCTTCCCTGTTCGCGTGCTGGGAGCGGTCTGACTGGCTCTGCGTCACGATACCCGTCGGAACATGGGTTATCCTTATTGCCGAGCTTACCTTATTCACGTTCTGGCCGCCGGGACCGCTTGCCCTGAAGGTATCTACGCGCAGGTCCGCCGGGTTTATCTCAACCTTGATATCTTCAGTTATTTCAGGGATCACTTCAACGGAAGCGAAAGAAGTATGGCGCTTGCCGTCAGCGTTAAACGGCGACATCCTCACGAGCCTGTGGATCCCTTTTTCCGCCTTAAGATATCCGTAGGCATACAGCCCCGACACGATAACGGTGGCGCCTTTTATGCCCGCCTCTTCGCCGTAAGAAATATCCGGCATCTCAACGCCGTATCCTTTTGATTCCGCCCACCTGCCGTACATCCTGAGCAGTATCTGCGCCCAGTCCTGCGCGTCGGTGCCGCCCGCCCCGGCGTTTATCGATACTATCGCGCTGTTCTTGTCATACTCTCCCGCCATAAGGGTCATGAGCTCAAGAGAAGATATGTCGCCTGTTAGCCCCGTCAGGTCCTGGGAGAGATCTTTTTCCGCCGATTCAAGTTTCTCCTCAACGGCCGTGTCTACAAGAACGGACAGGTCTTCCGCTTTTGTTCTCAGCTTTTTCCATGAAGCGACCTGATCTTCAAGGGACTTCAGCTCCCGCAGCAGCTTCTGCGCTTCCTGAGCGTCCTTCCAGAGGTCGGCACCTGATGTTTTCATATGAAGCTCTTTTATCTTTGCTTCCTTGTTCTCTATATCAAGAAGCTTTGAAAGCTCGCCGACTTTTTTTTGCGCGGAATCTATTTTACTTTTTAATTCGTCCAACATTTGCACATCCCGTTTCGCGGAGATAAACTCCGCTCTTCCAATCTACAAAGCAGAGCTTGCCCCGCAGAGATGCTCCGCATTCTTGCGGGGCTTGCCTCTGCGAAGCTTTACTTCAATACTATTATTTTCCCTTTCCCTATCGTTCGGCCCTCGGAAGCTATCCTGAAAAGATACACGCCATTCGCGACCGTTTCCCCGAAATCGTTTTTCCCGTCCCAGTAAACCCTGTTCGTTCCCTGGTTGCCTCCGTTCGTCCCGGATGAAAAGTATTTCCTGCAGATCAAGCTGCCTGATATATCAAAAAAGTAAATATAAGTTTCGGAATTCGCGTTAAGATCGTATTTGATCATTATCGATCCCTTGTTCGGATTGAACGGGTTCGGGCCGTACTGGGCCCGCGCCATAAGCAAAGGCGAGTCGGAAGACCCGGCATGAAAGATGATCATTTTTGCTTTTGACGTGAGATCGTTCAAAGTAAGTCTTACGGTCAAGTCGCCGTCTAATCCGGTCGAATCCAGGACAGCCAAGGTCCCGTTAAGCACCGGGGTTGTGGAAGTCTCAAGTGTTGTCCATGTTGTCGGGCTGCTGCCTCGTCCGTATTCAACCACGTATTTGCTGAATGTTTCACCAGTCGCGCTTCCAAGTATATTGATAACCCCATAGGCGGTCCCTTTATTCGCTGGAGAAGAAATGTATCCGTAAAGCCCGCCTAGTGACGCAAAAGCATTTATGCGTCCTTTGCCAAGCTTCCCTTCGTAACCGGGATTATACGCGTCAATATTATCCGCATAATCTTCAATCCTCTGGACCACCGCTTCAGCTGATATCCCGGGATACTTCGCGATAATAAGCGCCGCCAGCCCTGAAACAAAAGGCGTTGCCATGGAAGTACCTTCAAGCCATTCATCACTTACATCATCCCCGCCATACACGCTTAGTATCCAATGAACATATTCTGTATAACTGCCGTCGCCTCCCGGGGCAGACACATCAACAGATGAACCGTAATTGGAGTAACTTGCTTTGCGATCGTACGGATCAGTTGCCGCGACCGAGAGCACATGAGCATAAGCGGCAGGATAACTGGGGCTGGAAGTGTTTTCATTTCCCGCGGCGGCCACAAGAACGCAGTCCGCTGTTGCGGCATAGGTGATGCCTTCCAATATCGTACTGCTCGCATCCCCTCCAAAGCTCATGCTGATGACATCGGCTGATGCGCTTACCGCCCATATCAACCCATTAAAGATATCCACTTCATTCCCCGATCCGCCTGAATCAAATGACTTTATCGGGATTATCCTGCAGTGCCAGTCAACTCCGGCAACGCCTTTACCGTTATCCGAATCTGCACCTATTATGCCTGAAACATGGGTCCCGTGATAACCTCGAAGGGCGGCATCGTCCATTGGATCGCTATTCCCATAAACGAAATTGTATCCTTCCAGGGAGTCCACTCTGTTAATCAGGTCCTCGTGATTGTAATTCACTCCCGTATCAATGACCGCCACCTTTACCGAGCTCTCCCCCGTGCACATATTCCAGCCGGAATTTCCCTCCTCAGTAGGGGTAAGCCATATCTTATAAAGCCCCCACTGATTTGGGTTGCTATCCGCGCTGCCCTCACCGGAGATATACCATGGATCGTTCGGGGTATATATGTGCATGATATAATTCGGTTCGGCGAATTCGACCGAAGGATCATTTTTGTATTCCTCCACAACCGACTTCACGTCCGTATCCTTCGGGAATTCCAGAAGGAATATCCGCGACATGTCCGGCAGCTCAACAACACGCCCGCTCCTGAGCTTTTTCAGTTTGCGCTCTTTTTTCGCGAACGATCTGATGTTGCTTATCTTATATCTGGCGTTAAGCGCTTTTATCGATCCTGGCATTATTTCAACTTTATCCAGCGAAAAAACACCGACGCCCTTTTTGTCCTTGACCGAAACCACATCCGGCTTGAATTTGACCATCATCTGCCCGGGCACGAATTCCTCCGCAAAACAGGGGAAACTGAAGAATAATAAACAAAGAAGAACTAGGAACCTGCGACTGAAAGTCGCGGTTCCATTATATTGATTGGAACCGAGGCTTTTAGCCTCAGGTTCCAATAGCATCGGATCCCTGGTCATAAATCTTTTCCGCAGCATTTTTTGTACTTCTTTCCGCTCCCGCATGGACACGGGTCGTTCCTTCCTATCTTATCGGTCTTCCTGACCGATGATGATCTGCTCACGCGCGTCGGCTCTCCGTAAGTGACATTGCGCTTCCTCTGGAGGAGCTCCTCCTCGCCTTCCCTCACCACCTGGGCCTTGTATATCACGCTGATGATCTCCTGCCTTGCGGCATCCATCATGTCCTGGAACATCTTGTAACCCTCTATCTTGTATTCAATGAGAGGATCCCTCTGCCCCCAGGCGCGCAGTCCTATTCCCTCGCGCAGGACATCCATGTTGTGGAGATGCTCTATCCACTTCGCGTCGATCTCCTTAAGCATAACAAGCTTCTCTATCTCACGCATAGCATCACTGCCGACGAACTTCTCTTTTGCCTCATAAGCGTCCTTCAACATGCTTTCAAGGGCGCTCTTTATCCCGGCTCTGTCCTTATAGGCCGCAAGGCCGCTCATGTCCGCCGGCAGGAGTTCAGAAACGGCGGTCTTAAGCCCCTCGATGTCCGAAAGGGGATCTTTTTCCGGAACGAAAGCGTCCAGATAATTCTTGACCAGCTGATCGATCATCTCGAAGGCCTTTTGCTTCAGGTCCCTTCCCTCCAGGATCCTGCGCCGCAAAGCGTATATCGATTCCCTCTGCTTGTTCATGACGTCGTCATATTCAAGGACCTGTTTCCTTATGTTAAAGTGATATTGCTCCACTTTCTTCTGCGCGTTCTCTATCGCCCTAGTTATAAGCGGATGTTCTATCGGCGTATTCTCCTCCATACCCATTCTTTCCATTATCCCGGCGATCCTGTCGCTGCCGAAAAGCTTCATCAGGTCGTCCTCAAGCGCCACATAAAATCTGGACGAGCCCGGGTCGCCCTGACGGCCGCTTCGGCCTCTCAGCTGGTTGTCTATCCTGCGCGATTCGTGCCGCTCCGTCCCGATTATGTAAAGTCCCCCGGACTGGGCCACCCCTTCGCCAAGGACGATATCGGTGCCGCGGCCCGCCATGTTCGTTGCAATAGTGACGGCGCCCTTCTGCCCGGCTTTCGCGACGATCTCCGCTTCCATTTCGTGATGCTTCGCGTTCAAAACGTTGTGGGGGATCCCCCGCCTTTTCAATATATCGCTTATATGTTCGGAATTCTCTATCGAGACGGTGCCGACAAGGACCGGCTGCCCGTTCTTATGGAGGCTTGCTATCTCGTCGGCGACGTTATTGAACTTTTCCTTCCTTGTCTTGTATATCACGTCATTCAGGTCTTTCCTTATCATGCGCTTGTAGGTGGGGACCTCCAGGACCTCCAGCTTGTATATTTTCCAGAACTCGCCCTCTTCGGTCTTCGCGGTCCCCGTCATACCGGCAAGCTTTTTGTACATCCTGAAATAATTCTGGAAAGTTATGGTTGCGAGCGTCTGGCTTTCTTCCTGGATGGTGACGTTCTCCTTGGCTTCTATCGCCTGATGAAGCCCGTCGCTGTAACGCCTGCCGATCATGAGGCGTCCGGTGAATTCATCCACTATGATCACCTCGCCGTCCTTGACGACATAATCGATGTCGCCCCTGTAAAGGTGCCACGCCTTAAGGGATTGGAGTATCTGGTGGGCTATTTCCATGTTCGCTATGTCAAAGAGGCTTTCAACTCCGAGGAATTTTTCCGCTTTCTTTGTCCCTGCTTCTGTCAGGACGGCGTTCTTCGTCTTTTCGTCAACGGTGAAATCCGCGCCTTTTGAAAGTTTTTTCGCGATATCGTTCCCCTTATAATATCCCTCCAGGCTTTCCTCCACCATTCCCGATATGATAAGAGGCGTCCTTGCTTCGTCGATCAAAATGCTGTCCACTTCGTCAACGATCGCGTAATTAACGTCCCTCTGAACGCACTGTTCTATGGTGACGGCCATGTTATCCCTTAAATAATCAAAGCCGAATTCGTTGTTGGTGCCGAAAGTAATGTCCGCGCCGTAAGCCGCTTTCCGCTCCGCATAGTCCATGTCGTGCTGGATAAGCCCGACCTCCAGGCCGAGGAACTTGTATATAGGGCCCATCCACTCGCTGTCGCGTTTCGCGAGGTAATCATTGACCGTTACTATGTGCACGCCCTTTTCTTCGAGAGCGTTAAGATATACGGGCAGTGTCGCGACAAGGGTTTTTCCTTCGCCCGTCTTCATCTCGGAGATCTTGCCCTGATGGAGTACTATGCCGCCCACAAGCTGAACGTCGAAGTGGCGAAGTCCTGTTGTCCTGACGGATGCCTCCCGAACAGCGGCAAAAGCCTCCGGAAGGATACTGTCCAGTGACTCGCCTTTTTTGAGCCTCCCTTTGAACTCGGATGTCTTGGCCTTAAGCTGTTCGTCGCTCAGAGCCTTCATTTTCGCTTCGAGGCTGTTTATCTTAAGGACGAGCGGCTGGATCTTCTCCAGTTTTTTTTCATCTGTCTCGCTCAATAAATTTATAAGCCATTTGAACATTGTGTTTACTTCTACCTCATCCCCTGCCTGCCGGTAGGCAGGCTAGCCCTTCTCCAATCAATAGGAGAAGGGAAAGGATACTATACTATATCCTCACTTCTCCCTCTCATTCCAGGAGAGGGGTCAGGGGTGAGGAAATAAAAAGGGAGATAAGCGAACAAGCCCGCTTATCCCCCTTTTGGATCAGAGCGTCACTGAAGTTCTGGTTCTATCAATCCGTAATTGCCGGTGCTTCTCCTGTAAATGGTATTGACCTCGCCGGTCTTTGAATTTAGGAACATGTAGAAGTCATGCCCCAGAAGTTCCATTTCCTGTGAGGCCTCTTCCGGCGTGATCGGGGTCATTGCGAACCGTTTTACCTTAACGACAACGGGACCGGGGGTTTCTTTGGGTTTTATCGTTTCCGCATTGATCCCCTCAGCCATCATCTCCCTGACATGTTCCTTGGTTTTTCCGCCCTTCCTGCGAATTTCTTTAACCAGTTTTTCCTTGTGTTTTTCTATCTGCCTCTCCAGCTTGTCAAAAACCTGGTCGATGGCGGCGTACATGTCGGACGCTCCGTCGGTCGCCCTTACGATCTTTCCCGCGGTCCATACCGTGACCTCCGCGACCTGGTTCCTTAATTGATCATCGTTCTTCCTGACATCCAGTGTCACTTCGGCCTTCTGGATATTACCGAAATATTCATCAAGCTTGCCCAATTTCTTTTCGGCATAATCCCTGAGCGGAGCCGTAACATCCATACCGTGCCCTTGAACTATCACATGCATAAATAATCCTCCTGTCTGAATATCTGGATAAATTATATACTGTTTTCGATCAATCCTCAACCGCTCTTGCCAAAGTGAGGGCATAAATGTTCTTCGCCCCCGCTGCTTTAAGCGCTTTCGAAGCTTCACGCACGGTAGCGCCGGTCGTATAGATATCATCGATCAACAGAACGTTCTTTCCCGTCAGCGCAGACGCCTGGAAAGCGCCCCTGACGTTCTGGAGCCTTTCCTTTCTTGAGAGTTCGAACTGGGGAGTGACATCCTTTATTTTTTTAAGGGAGCGGCTGTCGAGATATATTGAACATTGCCTGGAAATTTCCTCCGCAAGCATTTTTGACTGGTTATACCCTCTTTGTTTCTCCCTCTTTGCCGACAGCGGGATCGGGATCATAAGATCGATCTCTTTCGCGGGAATGTCCCCGTATCGCAAATAAGAAACGAGGAGCTTGCCGAGAAATGAGGAGAGCGTCCTCTTTCCGTCAAATTTGAATTTATGGATCGCCTCCTTCAGCACGCCGTCGTATAACGCGACCGATCTGGCCAGGGTAAAAGGGACGCCTCCCCTGCCGCAGTCCTCGCACAGATCCCCGGCAAAGTATTTATCCCTGGGCTTTCCGCAGAGCCCGCATATCGGCGGCTTAAGGTAAACGACTTTGTTCACGCAAACATCGCAGATGATCTTCCGGCTTTTGTTCTTGCATATTACGCAGCATGGCGGGAATATCAGGTCGATAAGATGGTCGAACGGGCTGGGCATGATGAAATTATAGCCGCTTGCTTGAAATTTTGCCACTAGTATGATATATTTTAAACATGATCTGGGATGAAATCATTCTGCTTCTCGATCAGGGAGAAGGACAACAGGTGGAGTTCGACAAAACCATCCCATCCACGGACGATATCGCAAGAGAATACGTCGCCTTTGCGAATTCCGACGGCGGCCACCTGATCCTGGGAATTGACGATAAGAACAAACACCTCATGGGAGTTGACCTGGCGGATGACTCCGTGGATAAGCTGATGAAGATAGGAAGCGAGAAATGCGTGCCCGCAATTACCCCTCACATTGAAACAATGGAAAAAAACGGGAAAAAAGTAATAGACATAATGATAAACGAAGGCGATGAGAAGCCGTACAGGACCGACGAGATCTGCTATATAAGGGACGGCAACATCTCGCGTCCGGCAAGGGAAAGAGAAGAAGAAGAGATAAAGAGCCCGTGGGCGGGGAAAGACCTGAACAAGCGGCAAAAAAGGGCGCTGCAGTTCATAACCGAACACGGATCCATTACCAACAGGGAATACAGGGAAGCTTTCAACGTCTCTCATAAGACAGCTCACATTGAAATGACGCTTCTTTCGGAGAAAAAACTTGTGGAGGCTCAGGGAGCGGGTCGGAACACCCACTACGTCCTTCCGCCGCAGTAACCGCGTTTGAGAGAACTAAAAACTTGAAAACAAAATATACAAATGCTATGATAAACCTCGTTCCATTTGAAACTTAGATAGGATTGAACAAATTGAGAAAACCCATAATCGCCGGCAACTGGAAGATGTACAAGACCATAGTGGAATCAGTCTCAACCGCCATAGATCTGAAAGCACAGGTCTCCGGAATATCCGACAGGGAAATAGTGATCTGCCCCGTTTTTACCTCTCTCAAATTCGTCTGCGACGCCCTGGTGAATTCCAACATCAGTGTCGGCGCCCAAGACCTTTTCTGGGAGGACAAGGGAGCGTTCACCGGGGAAATTTCCGCGCCCCAGATAAAAGACACGGGATGCGCCTATGTGATAATAGGCCATTCTGAAAGAAGGCAGTATTTCCACGAGACGAACGAAACCGTCGGCAAAAAGACCCTCTCCGCGCTTAAAGCCAGACTGATACCGATCGTTTGCGTGGGTGAAACCCTTGCCGAAAGAGAATCCGGAAAAACTTTTTCGGTCATTGAAAAGCAGATCAGGGAAGGGCTCGGCTGCCTCTCGGCGGAACAGGCGAAAATGATAGTTGTCGCTTACGAGCCGGTCTGGGCCATAGGGACCGGCAAGGTCGCCACCCCCGCACAGGCTGAAGAGGTCCATATCTGCATAAGGAAAACCGTCGCGAACATGTTCGGCCAGGACCTGGCGGACGGCATGAGGATACTTTACGGCGGGAGCGTAAAGCCGGAGAACATCGCGGTGCTCATGGAACAGAAAAATATCGACGGGGCGCTGGTCGGCGGCGCAAGCCTGGATGCAGCGTCTTTCGCGAAAATAATCAAATATTAAACAGGAAGGAGCAAAAAAATGACAGCATTTAAAGATCTTGGACTGGTGAACACAAGGGAGATGTTCAAGAAAGCCGTTGACGGTGAGTACGCGATCCCCGCCTACAATTTCAATAACATGGAGCAGCTGCAGGCGATCATGATGGCCTGCGCCGAGACAAGCTCGCCGGTCATAATCCAGGTCTCTTCGGCGCGAGAAAGTACGCGAACGCCGACAATGCTGCGCTACATGGCGCAGGGCGCGGTGGAGATGACAAGGAAAGACCTTAAATCGAACATCCCCATATGCCTGCACCTTGACCACGGCGATACCTTTGAGCTCTGTGTCTCCTGCATAGAATACGGATTTTCATCAGTGATGATCGACGGAAGCCACCTTCCCTATGAGGAAAATGTCGCGCTGACAAAGAAGGTCGTGGAATACGCGCACAAATATGATGTGACCGTGGAGGGAGAGCTCGGGGTGCTCGCCGGGATCGAAGACGCGGTGAAAGCCGAGAAACACACCTACACCCAGCCCGAAGAGGTCCAGGACTTTGTCAAGAAGACAGGGGTTGATTCTCTGGCTATATCAATAGGAACATCGCACGGCGCGTATAAGTTCAAGCCGGGCACAAAGCCGGAGATCAGGCTGGACATTCTTCACGTAATAGAAAAAAGGATCCCCGGTTTCCCGATAGTCCTTCACGGCTCTTCTTCCGTACCACAGGATTTGGTGAAGCAGATCAATTCGAACGGCGGGAAACTGAAAGACGCCATCGGCATACCCGAAACCCAGCTGAGGGAAGCGGCAAAGTCCGCCGTATGCAAGATAAACATCGATTCTGACGGCCGGCTGGCCATGACCGCGGCGATAAGAAAGGTCTTTGTCGAAAAACCGGAGGAGTTCGACCCCAGGAAATATCTAGGTCCGGCGAGGGACGCGCTGAAAGAACTTTACAAGCACAAAAATATCAATGTCCTCGGTTCCGCGGGAAAAGCTTAGGATACAAAAAACGAATGTCCTAAAGTCCGAATATCCGAACAATGAAAAATACAATATAAATTCCTTGTTAGGACTTTCGGATTTCTGACATTCGGAATTATTTTATAAGTAAGGGAAAGACATGACGCTGGAAAACGACCTGAAAAAGATGGAAAAGAACAATTCTCTGTTCGAGGAGAATATCCGCAAGATAAGAGTTCCGGTCCTTAAAAAGTTCCAAAGCAAGGGCAAGCTGGTCCCTTTGTCATTTGAGCCGACAGGTAAGATATTGGAGACTAAATACAGCGCCGCTGTGTCTAAGGCGTTCCCTAAAGTTGTCGGTGCCGGCAAGAACAGATTGCTCTCCGGCTCTAAACCCAATAAGAAACCGGCTAAAGGCAAGCGTGTTGCCGTGTTGTTCTCCGGCGGTCCGGCAGCCGGCGGCCACAATGTGATCGCCGGTTTGAAGGCCATACTGGGCAAGAACAATACATTGCTTGGAGTTAAAGCCGGGCCCAAGGGTTTATTGGCAGGTGAGCTTTTTGAGATCACCGATGAAGCCGTGAAGCGTATCTTGAATACCGGCGGTTTTGATTTTTTGGGCTCGGACCGCACCAAGATCAAAACCGATGATCAATTCCGGCAGGTCAAGAATGTTTGCGGGAAGAACGAACTGGATGCGATAGTGATCATCGGCGGCGACGACTCCAACACCAATGCCGCTGTGCTGGCTGAGCATTTCTATGGCAAAGTCCAGGTGATCGGCATCCCCAAGACCGTTGACGGCGATCTGCAGGTCGGCGGGCTGCTGCCGATCTCGTTCGGTTTTGATACCGCGACCAAGATCTATGCTGAGATGGTCGGCAATATTTTGCAGGACACTCGATCTTCCCTCAAGTACTGGCACTTTATTAAGCTGATGGGCCGTGCTGCTTCGCACGTGGCTCTTGAGGTCGCGCTGCAGACCCGTCCGCCGGTTTGCCTGATATCTGAGGAGATCGCGGAGAAGAGATCGTCCCTGGGCGAGATCATTGATTCTATCGCCCAGATCGTTGTTGCCAGGGCAAAGAAAAAGATCAATCACGGGGTTGTGCTCATCCCGGAAGGCATCGTTGAGTTCATTCCGGAAATGAACGTTTTGATCTCTGAGTTGAATGATGCTTTGGCTCATTACGGCCAGACCAAAGCAGTGGACCATCTATCCGCGGCCAGTGCGCAGCTATTCAGATCCTTGCCTGCGTATATTCAGGAGATGTTGCTGGCTGAAAGGGATTCTCACGGCAATCTGCAAGTTTCTTTGATCCCAACCGAGCGATTGATCATCGATATGGTCGCTCGCCGCGTCAAAGAGATCGATCCGGGTGTTAAGTTCAACACGCTGCATCACTTCTTTGGTTACGAAGGACGCTGCGGTGCGCCTTCTTTATTTGATGCCGCTTATACCTACAACCTTGGTTTGGTCGCTGGCTCTCTGATCCTGGACGGCAAAACCGGCTACCTGGCTGCCCTGACCGATCTATACAAAGGCGGTAAAGCTCTGGGTATACCTTTGACAGGTCTGCTCAATGTCGAGCATCGTCATGGCAAAGATGAAATGGTCATCGAAAAAGCTCTGGTCAGGACGGATTCTCCGGCTTTCAAATTCTTTGCTTCGCGGCGTGAGGATTGGGCTGATGATGACAGGTTCACTTCTCCTGGTCCGCGCCAACTATGGGGGCCAACGACCAAACAGCTCCCGATATCTGTTGCTTTAAATCAAGGCTATAAAGGCCTGGAATTCACTCTGTAAAAAGATGCTTGGAACCTGCGACTGAAGTCGCGGTTCCATTTCAGAGTTCAAGGTCTTTAAGTGTCTTTCGAAGTTCTTCTTTTTGAGCGGTCCTCTTCTTGAGCTTGTTCTTCCTGGATTGTATCACTTGAGTGGCGGTTTTTCTGGTGGAAGGCAGGCCCCACATCCTCATCTTCGGGACTTTCCTACTTCGCTGGCGCGGCATGGGATGCATCCCCGTTGAACTCGTACATCACCGCGGTTTCATTGCACTCATCGGGGAACTTGATGCAGTGGATGCATTCTCCCCAGATCTTCTGGGGCAGACGCCTTTTCTGGACGGTCTTGAAGCCGAGTTTATTGAAAAATTCCTTTATCAGGGTCAGGGCGAAGACTTTTTTGATGCCCAGATCCTTCGCTTCTTTCAAAGCTTCCTCAACAAGCTTTTTCCCCCACCCCTGCCCGCGCACCGATTCATCCACCGCGAGCGCTTTCACTTCCGCGAGATCGTCCCAGACTATATTGAGGGCCACGCAGCCTTTTATCTTGCCGTCCACATCAACGACATAAAAGTCCCGTATGTTGTCATACAGATTGTTCAGCGACCTTGGAAGCATCAGGTCTTTATCGGCATAATGGTTCACCAGGGAATGGATGTGCTTCACATCGCTGATCTTTGCTTTTCTTATCATAACGGGGACAAAGTATATCAGGAAATCCGCGGTGATTCAAATGCTCCTTTTTGCCCCCATAAAAAAAGAGACCCTGGCTTGTGTCCAGAGTCTCCTTTAAATCTTTAAAGATCCAAAAACTACTTTTTTGCAGGGACCACAGGCGTCGCCGCCTTTTTGACCTTCTTTACCTTTTTAACCTTTTTAACAACGGCCTTCTTGGTCATCGTCTTCTTGGCCTTCATTTCCATTGTTGGGGTCTTTGTCTCGCTGGATTTCTTTCCGCCGATGCCCCACAGAGCAAAGGACGAAACTGAAAGAACGAAAATAGCGCAGAAAAGCAATGCTAATAACTTTTTCATTTATTCACCTCCCCCGATCAGGACTAACTATATTACCCGGAACGGACAATGTCAAGCCTGAGTTGATTTTTTTCAATCCGACCAGTTGATCAGCGGCAATATCCTTGACCTGCTTATATTTATCAATCCTATCTGAAGACCGGACAGCTCTCCGGCGACGTTCACAAGCCCAATCTGGAGCCCCGACATGCTGGCCGAATCATTGAACACGAGCGCGCACTGGAAGGGTCTTGTACGGCCTGTTATGTTAACCGCGCCGATCTGAACGGCATCCATCTCACCGGAAACCCTCTGGACAAGCCCGCAATCGAGCCCGTAAACGTTCATGATATCCCCGTAGATCAGGTTCAACCTTACGCCCCTTACGGTGTTCAGCCCCGGCGGGACCGCGTAAGGATGAAAGAACGATACCTGAACGGGGGCGCTGTTCTCCACAAAATAAGCGGCCTCCTGCGCGCTAACAAAAGAGACCGAAATAAAAAGCAATATGAATGTCAGGAACATTTTTTTCATAAATTCGCCTATCCATGGCGCCCGGACATTATACCACAAAACCCTGTCCTGGCTGAAATTCCCGCGCAGATCATACGATAAATATGCGGTTATACCAAGGAGCCTATATGGCCAGAATAGAAAGGATAAGAATAGCATACAGCGATCCCGCACTGCGGATCTCACTCGCGAACATAAAAAATGATCCCCTGAAAAAATCAAGGAACGAAGACCTGTCAAAGCACATCCTTAATATTGTCACTTTGGAAAATCTCAAGCACGGCAATATGGTGTTTAAATTTGACCGGTCGGGGTTCCCGACATACCTTCCTAAAAACAGCAACAATGCCGGTGTAGATCAGATCCTGTTCTCGTCCCGGACCGAAGATGTCACCACAGACGCAAGCGCCTGCTCTTCGTACATGCTCTTCTGCGAGAACATGAGGCTGCTTGCGGCGGCGCACGTGGCAGGGTTCCACTCTCAGAATCCGCTTTTTCACAGGGAAATGCTGTTATACGCTTATGCCAACCTGCGTAAAATGGCTCCGGAAGATCCTATCTCGGCCTATATATCGGGAATGTATTTTTTCGCACCATCTGAATTCCCGCATAGCCAGAAAGCCATGATAAACACGAACAGAACGAATCTCATGTCAGTGGTAGAGAATCTAATGAGCTGGGATGTGCGGATCAAGGTCATTGATATTGGAGGCCGTTATTGCAGACAGATATTTTCGCCAAAGACCGGGGGATACAAGCTCGAATTAATGACTTTCGATGCCGCTGATGTCAGATCTTCTTCGCTGATAAAATAACTACGTCCTCTTCAGGAACATCTTCGAAAATTCCCACTGTATGGGTCGGGACGGCTTTTATAGCGTCCACAACATCCATGCCGTCCGTCACTTTCCCGAATACGCAGTAGCCGAAACCCTGCTGGGTGTTGTCCCTGTGGTCAAGGAACGGGTTATCGACGACGTTTATGAAGAACTGCGCCGTGCCGCTGTCCACAACGTTCGTCCTGGCCATAGCCAGCGTGCCTTTCGTGTTAGAGAGGCCGTTGCCCGCCTCGTTCTTTATAGGGGTAAGCGTCAGCTTCTCAACCATTCCCTTTTGGAATCCGCCCCCCTGTATCATGAAGCCCGGAATGACCCTGTGGAATATGGTCCCGTCATAGAATCCCGAATTGACGTAAGACAGGAAGTTCGCGACCGTCACCGGCGCTTTGTCCGGATACAGCTCGAGCGTAATATTGCCTTTTGAGGTCTCCATCATAACTTTCGGGTTGCTGTTCATTGTTTCTCCTTCCTTTGCCGGAGGCGTGCTCATAGCGAAGCACAGGCCTGATATCAAAACACACACTGCAATTGCCGCGAACATTTTTTTCATTTGGTTCACCCTTTCCTTCTTCACTATTCTACTATAAAGGAACGGACATGGCAATAAAGGCGATTTAGGGCAAAATAAGGCAACAGAAGACACAAGGCTTATGGCTCAGGGTAAAAGCAACTATTCTTTTGCCCTTAGCCATGTATCTTACGCCCTATCCCCTCCATCTCTTCATTTGCCTTCAATCGCCTTCAATATCTTTTTATTTGTCTGCTTTCAAACTTTCAATCAGCTTGAACTATCCCCCTCCGGGCGTATAATTCCTTTTGCTTTGATCCTTCCCCATTAAAAGGAGTGTGCGACATGAAAAACAGGCAGTTTATTCCGGTCATAGTAGCTCTCCTAATCCTCTGTTCAATGGCTTTCCTTTACGGCTGCGGATCTAATACTTCAAGCAACGGAGGTTCGGTCGGCAGCCCGTGGATATATGTCGGCGCATCAAATGACAACGCCATCTCAATAATCGACGGTTCGACCAATACTCTCGCGGGAACGATAGAACTTTCGCCAAGAAAGCCGTATCATATTGCCGCTTCACCGGACGGGAAGCATCTTTATGTTTCCACGGACAGCCCAGAGGTCGTCGTGATAGATACGGCCACTAATAAGATATCCGGCCTTATCACCACTGACGCCGATACGCAGTCTTACGGCATGGCGGTTTCCGTGAACGCCGCGCTCCTTTATTTTTCGAGATTTAACGATAACAAGCTTGTAAAATCATATCTGAACAGCAATCCTGTAACCTCTGAAACCGTGGTCACCGCCGCTACGCCGTACGGGATGAGCCTGGCCCATAATGACGGAATAAGTATCGTGTGCGAACCATCGAACCTTGAATGTTTCGACAATTCTCTGTTTATGTCTGACGCCAGCGTAAGTAACTTGGGCTCCAATCTGTATACTGTGGCCGTGAATAACGGATTGGCATTTGTCCCGCGATACGCGACGGGTGACGTTGCGATAGTTGATGTGGCGGACATCGTTAATCCAACCGCCGAGGTAACTGTCAGCCTGATAACGCCAGAAAGCGCGGCTACTTCATTTTTTGGGATAGTCTCCATTCCTGGAAAGAACAAGCTTTATGTAAGCCAGTACAAGCCTGCCGGCACATTAAATATAATTGACGCATCTTCTACTCCGACATTTGAATCCAAGGTGATCACAGGGGGGGCGTTCACCATGTCAAATCCGACCTATATGACCGCGACCGCTGACGGCAAATATGTATATGTTTATGATACTTCCACGATACACCACTCTCAGATCTGTGTTGTTGATGCCGCCGCGGATCAGGTCGTGCAAACGATACCTGTAAATGTGGGCGATGATTTTGACAACAATCCGGTAATTATCTATAAGTAACTGAAGCGTTCGGTAAAAGCCCGGTTTTATTCTTTCCGAGTAAAGCCGGGTTTTTTGTTGGTTTTCCGATCTAGATCGGAAGCGATATTTTGGACACGCCTATTTTTGAGGCGTCATCGATCCTGTTAAGCACTTCATCCGCCTTGCCGGGATGGGCGTTCAAATAAACGGACAGCTGCAATATTCCGGTTTGATTGGAGATATCGATCGTCATGGACTTTTTTTCGGCGGACCTTTCAAGCGGCAGATGGATCCTGGAAGAGCCCTTGCTTGCCGCGGTCGCCATCAATTTCGCTATTTTGTCCCCGCTGTTGGGATGCGTGTTCATGAAGTCGCTTATTTTCAAGGCGTCCGAGCTGTTGAAAAAGTCCACCTGTTCGGAATTCGCGAGAGGCATATTGCTGCTGGCGGCTAACGGATTAATGGCCTGGATACCCGGTTCATCGGAGTCATTCCTCTTATCGTCAAAGCCCATATCAGCACATCCTTTCTTAACAGGGGATATTATAGGCCTTAATAAGACAGAAGGCAAAACATGAAGGCGGGACATGAAGGCGATCGAGGAAGACAAAAGGCATTGGAATTCGGGAAACTTGGGATACGGTTTAGAGATATAGGAAAACAGGAATGAGGAAAACAGGAGTTCTTTTCTTCCTCTTTCCCCTTTTTCCTCTTTCCCTAAACTCAGTCCCTATATTCCTTTATCCCCATTTCTCTAATATACCCCCTACTTCAAGAATCCGATGTTCTTGACCGTTTTATCCGGTATTTCCATCAATTCGTTTATCGCGTCAAAAACCACCTTGAACTTGCCGTCGTATTTCTTTTCCATTTCCTCGATCTTCCGCTTCAATTCCGCATGGCTGGAAAGTAATCGTCTTAACCTTGTGAATGTCCTCATGATCTGGATATTGACCTGAACGGCTCTTTCGCTGTTGAGCACTGAAGACAGCATTGCCACTCCTTGTTCAGTAAAGGCATAAGGCGAGAAGCGCCTCTTGCTGTATTTTGCGGTCACAAATTGTGACCGCAAATATTCAGACTCTTGCTCTGTCAACTGGAACATAAAATCATCAGGAAATCTCCGAATGGCAATAAAGGCGATTGAGGGCGATAAAGGGCGATAGAAGGCACAGGGCTTATGGCTTAGGGCTGGCACTTGCGTTTTAAGGAATAAATAAGGCGGTTGAATAAGTATAAAGTTTTGATAGTTAGTCCTTCAAAATGATCAAAAACATCTTTTGATACGTACTTTTTCAAATATACATGCCGCGACCAATTTCCCAATTCCGCTAGAGATCTGCGGCTAAAGCCCAAAAATCTAATGTATTCCTTTATACTGCCCGAATAATATCCTTCTACAAAGTTTGCGCTGACTGATGTTACCGCCCGATCAATTTGGTCTCTTAAACTAAAACAATTCTTCGGCACCAGCGGCATTATTTCACGATAAAGATATGTTTCTATTTTTTCAATATTGCCCCATACGATCATTTTTTTGTGTCCCTGCATGCAATTGCCCCCTTCTTCCCGCCTTACGCCTTGAGCCTCAAGCCCTAACACTCCCCTATATCGCCTTCTTTTGCCCTAATTGCCATACCTTAACCAGCAATTTTTATGCCAAGGGAAATAAACATAGAAAGATCGAATATGCAGCAGCTTTCGACAGATGGGTGTCGAGAAGGATGACATGAGAAAGGGCAATTAAGGCGATTGATGGCGATACAAGGTGGTGGAAGGCATATGGCTAAAGGCTCATGGCAAAAGGAAATTTGTTTCTTGCCTTTTGTCTTATATCGTAAGCCCTATATGCCCTCTTTTGCCTTCAATCGCCATAAATCGCCCTTTATTTCTGCGCATTTCTTAAATACAAGAAGACTAATATTACTATAAGTATTGGAAGCAATAAATCGTTCAGGTATAGTATCGGCCCCGCGTTATAAACGGCGGTATTGCCGGATGTGATTATATCTCGGATATGGCCTGTCCCCGCCCCTATTCCGAAGATTCCGCCTATTATTGCGATTGCGAGCCAGTAAGTGCCGCGGAACCAGAAGCTAAGGAGCGCGGCGATGCCGATGGCTATGTTGGCGACGCCGACTTCGTACTGGAACGGGCTTCCGGGAGCCCAGCCGATGCCGCGGGCGATGGCGGGTCCATTGAAGATGTGCTCAAGTCCAGCCATTGTCTGGCCGATACCGACGGCAATGATGAAGTAATCAAGAAGGATTATCTCGAGTATGTTTGATATATTGCGAGTCTTCCTCGTCAGCGCGATATGGATGAGAATAATAAGTATCGTGATTGTCAGCATTATTATTGGGAACATGGGGGGATTATAGCAAAGAAAATAATAGTTTAATAATAAAAAGTGGTATTTTCAGAATAAGAACGTGGTAGAATATTTTAATTGTGATTAAACAAAGAAATATTATAAACGAACTCACGAGAAGGCTATCAGAAGTAGAAACTTTTTCAAATCATCCAATCACTTCCAAAAAGACTGCCGAAGCATTCTTTTCAGGAATTGCTGATTATATGAATTTTATCTTAACAAACCATAAGTTGAAGGGCTATTGTCAGCAATTAGAGAAAAAGCAAAAGGGACTAACCGTTAGTAAGGAATTATCAAAAGAAGATGATTCGATGATAAAACAACTCAAGAAGTACTCCGATGATATTGAAGGAATAATTAAAGCGAATAATATAACTAACCTTCCCTATGACAAAATTATACCTCCTGGATATAGTGGATCAATATCTGCAGATCAAGCTCTTTCCCTCACTTATTGGAGAGCAAATTCATATGTTACTCGTAAAACTCATGTTGCAGGAGATGGCTATTCTGGAATAAGAGAGTTGAGGTATTTGACTGATGAACTGATGCTAAAAATTGGAAAAACACCTGAACTGGAAAAGATTTACAAAGATTGTCATAAATTAGTTGAAAATTATGATAATAAATTAAAAACAAAATCACGTCTTGAGGCCTTCTTAAGACATGATGCCTACAAATCACTTTTAGAAGTATGGGACTATTTCTATAATGGGGAAAATTGGAAGAGTAACCTAAATTTCATAATAATGTATGGCTCATGTTTAGATTCAAATTCATCATCCGCGCTAAAGACTGAGGATGCTCAAAAGATTAATCGTGCAAAAGATGAATATTTATCATCATTACATAAAATGCACAATTACCTTTCGGATAAATACGATGAAACAAATATAGTATTTGACATACTCTCTCCAGCGATAAAAAGCTTTGCAACAACACTTGTTGGCCTTATTCTTATTGGGGTATTACTTGCAGCTCTTAATCTATTAAATTTTAAGCTGCCCATCAAACTAATAAATGCCGCAATGAAATACATTGCATTAGTAAAACAATGATCTTTATCGCCCAACGATACTTCGCACATCAAATACTTATCTAATACTTCTTATTCTTCTTCTCTCTCTCTTAAATTTTCTTTTTTCGTCCATCCGGATATGTTCACCTGGACCATATTCCCCTCGCTGCCCACCCTCTTTATTTCAGCGCCTTTTTGGCGTAAATATATGTAAGCTCGCCGTGAAATATACGCTCCAAACCTCACCTTGATCCACCCGCCCTTTTCATCGATATCCGTTATTTTTATGTACTGGGTCTTCTGCAGAGTATAGACCAACATTGCCTTTACCGAAGGCCCTTTCCTTATATTGGCATGATCCCATCGAACAGCCCAGTCCGACGCGAAAACCGGCAGCGAAAGCACTATCAGGATCAGAACGATAAACGCTTTTTTCATGAACAATATATACCACCGGCCGCCCGGCACATCAAGAGCAATATTTGGGTGTTGACATGCTTGCACCGTATAAGATACAATTTCCATAAAAGGTTCACATGTCCCAAAAGAAAGGCGGGATGAAAAATGAAAAGCAGAGGATTTACCCTTATCGAGCTCCTTATAGTAATGGCGGTCATAGCGATCCTTATCGGCATAGCGCTGCCCAGCTTCAGGGGAATGCAGCAGGAAGCCAGGAAGACAAGGGCCCAGGGCGATGTAAGGACCATAAAGATGGCGGTGGAGGCATATTACATGGACCACCAGAACACCTATCCCGCCGAAGCAAATTACCAGGCGACCCTTCAGGCTTCCGTCCCGCAGATACTTACCAGCACCCTGTATGATCCTTTTGGCGCCACTTCCACGACGCAGTATCTGTATTCTCTGGACACTCACAACCCCGCCACGGCAAATTATTATATTATTTCTTCGGTCAGCCCATCTGGTGTTGCTACCGCTACCGTTAGCACGACCGGAACCATAACCGCATCGTCCGATGCGATCTACGCTTCGAACGGCCATTGATATTAAATGATGCTGAGCTCTAGATCTTAACGCCGGGTTGTTTGGCTTTCTCGAGCTTCGAGCCCGGCTCCGTATCGCCCTAACTGCCGAGCCTTTAAATTGCAGCACTTTTTTGGCGTTTGAAACGCGAAAATATGATATAATTTTTAAATAAGACCCTCAAGAAAGGCCGGATAAAAAAATGAAAAGCAGAGGATTTACCGTTATTGAGCTCCTTATAGTAATAGCGATAATAGCGATCCTGATCAGCATAGCGCTGCCCAGCTTCAAGGGAATGCAGCAGGAAGCGAGGAAGACAAGAGCCTTGGCCGACATCAAGACGTTAAGGATAGCGATGGAAGCATATTACCTGGACCACAAGAACACCTATCCCGCTGAAGCGAATTACCAGGCGACCCTTTTGGTCTCGGTCTCGCAGATACTTCCGAGCTCCCTGTACGATCCTTTCGGGGCTACTTCTACAACACCGTATGTGTATTCGCTCGATACTCACAACCCGGCTACGGCAAATTATTATATACTTTATTCGGTCGGCCCCTCACGCACCGACACCGCTTCCATCGCCACGGATGGAACGGTGACTGCATCGTCCGATGCGATATGGGTCTCCAACAGCCACAGCGTTGGTCTTTAGCCCTTGATCACTTTTTCAAGCTCTTTCTCGTTCAGGACCTTAACGCCAAGCTGTTTGGCTTTCTCGAGTTTCGAGCCGGGATCTGTTCCGGCGACAACATAATCCGTATTCTTCGAAACCGACCCCGATACTTTTCCGCCGAGCGACTTGATATCCTCCTCTATCTCCGGCCTGGGCCGCGAAAGAGTTCCCGTGATGACGAACGTTTTCCCGAATAGCGGCAGCTTGCTCCGGTCTCTGATCTCCGATCTCATGTTAACCCCGGACTTTTTTAGCTGATCTATCAACTTCCGATTATGCTCATCACTGAAGAAATCAAATAAACTTTTCGCTATCTTCGGCCCTATCTCATGGACCTTGCTGAAATCCTCTTCCTTTGCTTCCAGGAACTTGTCTATTGCCGGGAAATGCTGGACCAGAGCTTCTGCGGTAGTCTCGCCGACATTCGGTATGCCGAGAGCGAATATCAGCTTCTGGAAAGGCCTCGATTTGCTCTTCTCTATCGCATCGATCACCTTCTGGGCGGATTTCTCCGCAAACCTCTCAAGCTTCAGGAGATCAGGCTTTGTCAGTAAATAGATATCGGAGACGTTCTTTACAAGCTTTGCATCTACAAGCTGGGAAGCGAGCTGCTCCCCTATGCCTTCTATGTCCATCGCGCCCCGCGAAGCGAAAAGCTGGACGGCACCTTTCAATTGTGCCGGACAACTCTTATTTACACATCGATGCGCCGCCTCGCCCTCCACCCTCACGACCTTCGCCCCGCATACCGGACATGTATCCGGTATCCGGTATCTTTTCAATTCTTTTTTCCGCTTATCCGTCAATACTTTCACGACCTCAGGTATTACTTCCCCAGCCCTTTCGACCAGAACGTGATCGCCCACGCGAACGTCTTTCCTGTCAACTTCATCCTGGTTGTGGAGAGTGGCGCGCTTAACGACAACGCCGCGGAGATTGACGGGCTTCAGCACGGCAACGGGAGTAACGACCCCTGTCCTGCCAACGCTCGCGATTATATCCTCGATAATGGTCTCCTTCTGCTCCGGCGGATATTTGTATGCGACCGCCCACCTGGGCTCGCGCGAAGTCGCGCCAAGCTTCCTCTGGTCGTCAAGGCCGTTAACCTTTACGACAATGCCGTCTATCTCGTAAGGCAGTTTCTCCCTTTTTACCTGCCAGCCGCTCACGAATTTCTTGACCTCTTCGATCCCGCGGCACAGCTTGAAATTGTTGTTCACTTTGAAGCCGATCTTTGCGAGGTAATTGAGAAGCTCGAATTGCGTTTTTACTTTTGCGTCAGGGCTTGCCCCGACCGCAGCGTCGGGGGAATAATAGGTGAAAATATCGAGCGGCCTCTGCATCGTGACCTTCGGATCCAGCTGGCGGATGGAGCCCGCCGCGGCGTTCCTCGGATTCGCGAATACCGGCTCTTCCCTGCCGGCCCTTTCTTCGTTCAGCTTAAGAAAATCATCGTACGGAAGGTATACCTCGCCGCGCACTTCGATATTCAAATTGTTCTCGAGCTTTAACGGGATCGATTTTATCGTCTTAAGGTTCCGGGTTATGTCCTCCCCCGTAACTCCGTCGCCGCGCGTTGAGCCCTTCAGGAACACGCCGTCCTTGTATTCAAGGCTCACGGCCAGCCCGTCCATCTTCAGCTCGCAGACATAATCCACTGATCCCTGATCCCCGATACCCGATCCCTGCTTGACCCTTTTATCGAATTCATCCAATTCCTCCATGCTGAACGCATTCCCCAAAGACAACAGAGGAACCTTATGCGTTATAGTCTTGAAAGATTTAAGCGGCTCCCCTCCAACCCTCTGCGTAGGGGAATCGGGAGTGACCAATCCGGGATTTTGTTCCTCCAGGTCCTGTAGATGCCTGAAAAGCTTGTCGTACTCGAAGTCGGATATCTCCGGCTTATCCAAAACATAATAGAGATGATCATGATGCCTTATCTTATCTCTGATCTCTTCTATCTTTTTTCTTATATCGGGCATATCGCTTTTTCAAGCTCCCCTCTGTTCTTAAGCTTGAATATATCCTCAAGGGTAAAAGCCTTATCGATGGAAAATTCCCCCGACTTGATCCTGGTCAGCTTGGACATGTGGGCGCCGCATCCAAGCATGGTCCCTATGTCCGCGCAAAGCGTTCTTATGTAGGTGCCTTTTGAACATGATACCACAAAACTCGCTTTTCCATCCCCGAACGACTTGAGCTGGATGCTGTGTATCGTTATCCTTCGCGGAGCGCGCTCCACTTCTATTCCTTTTCTCGCAAGCTCATAAAGCCTTTTCCCCTTGTAGTGGATGGCGGAAAGCATGGGAGGTATCTGGTCTATCTCGCCGACAAAGCGGCCTATGGCGTCTTTAAGCTGCTGCTCCGTGATGTTCACTTCTCTTGTGGAGGTGACGCTGCCCGTCGAATCAAGGGAGTCGGTCTCGGTGCCGAAGGTGATCTCGGCGTCGTATTCTTTCGCGGAGGCTTCGAATTCTTTCGCTTTTTTCGTGGCGCTTCCCAGAAGCACTATCAGGACGCCCTCGGCCATGGGATCCAGCGTGCCCGCGTGCCCGGCCTTCACGCCGATCAGCTTGTGTATGGCATTGACCACCGCGAACGAAGTCATACCCTTAGGTTTATTTAGTATTAGAAAACCTTGCATAGAAATAAATCTCACAAATTACAATAAACAAATCACAAACAATAAACAATCAACAAATTACAATGTTTGTCAGATTGTATATTGTAAATTGTTTGTAACTTGGGATTTGTTTATTGTGTATTATTTGATCACCCTGAACACTTCGGCCAGCGTTTTTTCTTTCGCGTCTTCAAGCTTTCCGTTGAGTATCGCCCCGGACGCCCTTATGTGCCCGCCGCCGCCCAGCTTCTTCGCTATGTCGGATACGTTCACCTTGAATTTGGAGCGGAAATTCACTTTTATCCCGTCACCTTCCTCGCGGAAAAGGACCGCCACCTCAACGCCTTTTATTGAGCGTATCTGATCCACAATGCCCGTAAGGTCCTCGCTCTTCGCCCCGATCGAATCCATCAGCTTCCGGGGGAGGACCGTCCACGCGACCTTCCCGCTCTTTGTGGTCTCCAGCCTGTACATCGCGGCCCCGAGCACTTTCACGGAAGATTTCGTCTTTGACTCATAGACCGCCATCGCGATCCTGCTTATGTCCGCACCCGCCCTCGCGAGGAACGCGGCGACGTCAAAGGTCCGGGCGGTCGTGTAGTCATAACGGAAATTCCCCGTGTCTGTCATTATTCCCGCGTAAAGGCACGCCGCGATATCCTTTGATATCCTGATGTTCATTTTCCTGAATAAATTGAATAATATCTCAGAAACGGAAGAAATATTCTCGATCAGATTTATATCGCCGAATTCCGTGTTGTCAGGATGGTGGTCTATATTGATGATCTTATGCGCCAGGGCCTTGAGGTTTATTTTCTTCCCCACCCTGTTCTCGCCGCCGCAGTCAACCGCAACGGCAAGATCGAATTTCCCCCTGCCTAAAGAATGCTTCACTCTGGCCGACTGCGGAAGGAACCTGTATATCTGGGGCACCTTGTCCCTGCAGTACATCGTGACCTTTTTGCCCGATGCCTTCAGCGCGAGGTACATCGCCAGCATGGATCCCACGGCGTCGCCGTCCGGATCCGTGTGGGTAACGATCAGCGCGCTGCCGGCTTTTTGTATCGCCTTTATGACTTCTTGCATGGCTTCTTCTTTTCCTTGTGAAGCTTGTTTATGATCGCGAAGACCTTCGCTCCCCGCTCGATGGAGGTGTCCTGCTTGAACAATATCTCCGGAACATCGCGCAGCTGGAGCCTGCTGCCCAGCTCGCGGCGGACGAATTTTGTGGCGGAATACAGCGCGGACATCGTGTCGTTCTGTTCCTTCTGGGTGCCGTAAACACTGACGAATATCTTCGCGTTCTGGAGGTCGGGCCCGACGTCGACCGAGGTGACTGACGCGAATCCGATGCGCGGATCATTGAGTTTTCTGGAAATTATGTCGCTGACTTCCTGCTTGATAAGCTCCGCGACCCTGTCTGCTCTGGTCATTAGAGTTTCCTTGCGGATGTCCTTATTTCGAAACAATCAACGGTATCGCCTTCGGCAAAGTCGGAATATCCGGAGATGGAGATGCCGCACTCATATCCAGCCTGGACTTCCTTAGCATCTTCCTTGAACCTCTTAAGCGATTCAAGCCGGCCTTCATAGATCTTCTTTCCCTCTCTCCAGATCCTTATGCTGGCGCCCCTCTGCATCTTTCCGTCCTTGACGGTGCATCCGGCGATGACGCCCACCTTCGAATACTTGAAAAGCGCCTTCACCGTCGCGTGCCCGAGGACCACCTCTTCCTTTACCGGCTCAAGCAGGCCCGTCATCGCGGCCTTAACGTCATCCGCGATCTGGTAAATTATGTTGTATATCCTCGCGTCCACGCCCTTGTCATCCGCGAGCAGCTTGGCGCCGCCCTCAAAAGGCACGTTGAAACCTATGATTATGCCCTTTGTCGTGAGCGCGAGCAGGACGTCGCTCTCGGAAATGCCTCCCGCGCCGCTGTGGATTATATTCACCCTTACGTCCGCGGTTGTCAGGTTCTGGAGAAGCGTCTTTATCGCTTCAACGGAGCCCTGCACATCGGCCTTAAGGATGATGTTCAGGTCCTTTCTTACACCTTCCTTCACCGCGCGGGAAAAATCCTCAAGTGTAAGCACTTTCCCCCGCATCTGCTTGAATTGTTCGATCTCGAGGCGTTTTTTCTCGGAAAGTTTTCTCGCCGTCTGGTCATCGCGGACCACCCTGAACAGCTCGCCAGGCACGGGCACGGTTTCCGCACCGAGGACTTCCACGGGCTGGGACGGAAGCGCTTTTTTTATGTTCTTGCCTTTGTCATCGATCAACGCCCTCACTTTTCCGGAAACTCCCCCGACATAAAAAGTGTCCCCTATCTTAAGGGTGCCGTTGCCGATAAGGACGGTTGCGACAGGGCCTCTTCCTTTGTCGAGCTTTGCCTCTATGACTATACCGGACGCGGACCTTGAAGGGTTGGCTTTCAGCTCCAGTATATCGGCTGTAAGGAGTATCATGTCGAGCAGTTCATCGATCCCGGTCCCCTGCTTCGCGGATATCGGGACAACGACCGTTTTACCTCCCCACTCTTCCGGAGTAAGGTCGTATTCCGTCAGCTGTTTCTTTACGCGCTCGATGTTGGCTTCCGGCTTGTCTATTTTGTTGATGGCGATGATGATCGGCACTCCCGCGGCTTTCGCGTGGTTTATGGCTTCCACGGTCTGGGGCATGATCCCGTCATCTGCGGCAACTACAAGCACAGCTATGTCGGTCACCTTCGCTCCCCTGGACCTCAGCGCCGTGAAAGCTTCGTGGCCCGGAGTATCAAGGAACGAGACCTTTCTGCCCTTCACTTCCACCTGGTACGCTCCTATGTGCTGCGTGATCCCTCCCGCCTCGGTTGCCATCACGTTCGTCTTCCTTATCGCGTCAAGGAGCTTTGTTTTTCCATGGTCGACGTGGCCCATTACGACAACGATGGGAGGCCTGGGCACGAGATGCGCCGCTTCTTCCTTCTGGACCGCGGCGGCGGGGCCCGCCTCTTTTTCCTCTGACAGGACGTCGATATTGAATACTTTCGCGACCGCCCTGGCCACGTTCACATCCACCCTCTGGTTTATCGTCGCCAGTATCCCCAGCCTCATGAGTTCCTTGATCACGTCGCTCGCCTTTGATTCAAGTTTTTCCGAAAGTTCCTTCACGTTGATGTCGCCGATTATCGATATCGTCTTTTTCGGGGGCGCTTTTACTTCAACGGGAGGCTCCGCTTTCGCGGGTTCAGGCGCTTTTACAACGGGGATATCCACGGCCTTCTTTTCCTCTTTTTTACCTTTGGACAGCAGGTCTTCAGCCGACTTGGCATCTTCTTCGCTTATGACGCTAGCCGTGGTCTTTGCCGCGACCCCAAGTTCCTTCAGGCTCTTTAAAAGATCCTTCGGGTCGAGCTTAAGGTCTTCCGCAAGCTTTGATACTTTTATTCCTTTTTTTGTCGCCAATTATTCTTACCCCTCTTTTTCAACGTCCTCATCGCCAACGGCATCTTCTTTTGCTTCTTCCGCTTTTTTCTCTTCCGGGGCCTCTTCCGCTTTTTCCTCTTTTACCTCTTCCGTAACTTCCTCTTTTTTGACTTCTTTAGTTTTTTTGACCTTTTTCTCTTCTTTTGCCTCTATTACATCTTCCACTTTTTCCCCTTCATTAACTTCTTTAACCTCTAGCTCTTTTAGCTCCTCTTTTGCTTTCTTCTCCTCTTTCGCCTTCTTCTGCCCTTCCTCTGATAATATGTCTATTTTCCATCCGGTCAGTTTTGCGGCAAGCCTGACGTTCTGGCCCTCTTTCCCTATGGCGAGGGAAAGCTGGCTTTCCGGAAGGATAACGTGCGCTATATTTTCCGCCGTATTGAGGTCTATTTTCGTCACCTTGGCCGGAGAAATAGCATTTGTGATGAAAGTTTTAATGTCCTCGCTCCACTCGATAACGTCTATTCTCTCGTTGCCCACTTCCCTGACGATATTCTGTATCCTTGCCCCCATATGGCCTATGCAGGTCCCGACGGCCCCCACATTCTTGTCTTTTGACATCACGGCGACCTTCGCTCTCCTGCCGGGTTCCCTCACTATCCCTTTGATCTCGATCGTCCCCTGCAGAACTTCCGGGATCTCCAGCTCGAAGAGCTTCTTAAGGAAATTCGGGTGCGCCCTGGAAATGGATATGACGGGACCCCTGGGCGTTTTTTTTGTCTCAAGCACCAGCACCTTTATCCTGTCCTTGGGCCTGTAGTTCTCCCCGGGTATGCTCTCCGAAAAAGGAAGGAGCGTTTCAACTTTGCCGAGATTGATCAGGTAGCCGTTCGCTTCTTTCCTCTGCACGATCCCTCCAAGGAGCTCGCCCTGTTTCTTTACATACTCCTCGTATGCGCCCTCTTTTTCAGCTTCCCTTATCCTCTGGATGATCACCTGTTTTGCGGTCTGCGCGGCGAGGCGGCCGAAACCCGAAGGCGTGACGTCTATTTTTACCTCATCCCCCACCTTCGCGTCTTTTTTTATTTTCACCGCTTCTTTTTTGGATATCTCAAGGAGGCTGTCCTTGACCTTCATCACGACGGTCTTCCTTGCGAGTATCATGAACGTCCCGTCCTCCTCCATGGAGGATTCCAGGTTTTCCGCGTGCTCGAGCTTCTTCTTGGACGCGGAAAGCAGAGCGGCGGACACCGCGTCTATAAGGACCTTTTTGTCCACGTTGCGCTCTTTCTGGATCTCTTCAAGCGCCCTGTTGAACCCTTCTATTTTGATCATATTTTCCTCCAATATTACTTTAAATAAAAAAGAGTGGCGTTCTTCCACTCTCTGCTGCAGTACCTATTTCTTCTTAGCCGTGTAAATATAGCACGATCGAGCCTGTCTGGCAAGGTCAATTGAGATGAAATTTTCACCCGTTTTTGACGATATAAGCGCACAAGGCGAGGAGATCTTAAAGCCCAAGATCAATGGGGTCAAAGGGGGAATAAAACATGGGCATGGAAATAAGAAGAGTTCAGCGTTTTTTCAATAAGATAACCGCTGGCATGAATGCCGGAGTCCATAACGCTCGAGCCGACGCTTATTATAAACAAGGAAAATTGGATAATGCGATATTTGAGCGCAAAAAAGCCATAGAGTTCAAACCGAATCGTGTAGAGTTTCACGCCAACTTAGCTTCTCTTTATGAAGAATGTGGAAAATCATATGAAGCAATAGTTGAATACAATAAAACCTTGGGGGTTGACCCGAATTTTCCGAACGCTAACTACCAGTTAGGCCGTCTTTGTTGCCAGAAAGGAAGATTAACTGAGGCGATCCCGGCTCTCGAAAAAGACATTAAGAGCAATCCGGATCACGCGGAAGCTTACGCCTGTTTAGGTATCGTTTATGAACAACAGGGGCCATTATACATGGCAATATTTAATTACGAAAAAACCCTGGAGATCGACCCGAATTTTCCGAACATTAACTACCAGTTAGGCCGTCTTTGTTGCCATGAGGGAAGATTAACTGAGGCAATCCCGGCTCTCGAAAAAGACATAGAGAGCAATCCGGATCACGCGGAAGCTTACACCTGTTTAGGTCTCGTTTATGGACAATTGGGGGAATTTGACGATGCAATATCAAAGCTCAAAAAAGCGATAGAGCTTAAGCCGGATCTTGCAAGACCCCACTTTAATTTAGGTTGTATATATTATCAAAAGGGGGAATTGTATAAGGCCGAGCTTGAATTTACAATAGCCATCCAAATTGACCCTGATTATTATGAGCCTCCTCTCCAAGTCTCAGGTGCCGGACATTTTGATTATGCATACCGTATAAATAATTACCACACGCATCTAACGGAAGATATCATTGCTTCTAAATTTGGAACGGAAAACGCCATGACGATCGAGCCGAGTCATGTAAATAAACATCGCAATCCGCGAAATGTTTCTGCCGAAGTGTCACTTATTTTAAAAAGAAGAGCGGGTTTAACGGCAAACGGCTCACAGATCGTTCATCGATCCAGTGCGGTAACCGCCTAGGTCGATGGTCACGAATTTGTAGCCCAGATCCCTGAACTTCCTGTCTATCCTGTCCGCTATCCCGTCCTCGACAAGCGACGGCAGATCGCTCTTGTCCACTTCTATCCTGGCAAGATTCCCGTGATGGCGGACCCTTACCTGCGTCAAACCCAGGCTTCTCAGGAATTTCTCGCCTCTATCGATCCTTTTCAATATCTCCTTCGTTATCCTTGTTCCGCAAGGTATCCTAGACGCCAGGCATGCAAGCTGGGGTTTGTTCCAGGTGGGGAGTTTGAGTTCCTTTGAAAGTTTCCTGATGTCCTCTTTGGTGAAACCGGCTTCCCTCAACGGGCTTCTTATTCCATGTTTTTTTGACGCGTTCTCTCCCGGCCTGAAATCGGACAGATCGCTCACGTTAGAGCCGTCAGCGATGTATTTTATGCCTTCTTTCTTGGCGACCGCGCGGAGTTGCGAAAAAAGCTCATCCTTGCAGTAGTAGCAGCGCTCGGGCGGGTTTGAAAGGAACCTTTCATCATTGAATTCTTTTGTGCGGATAAGCTTATGTCTAATCCCGAGATTCCTGGCGAATTTTACGGCTGCCCTGCCCTCGACTTGCGGATACGTTTCAGACCCGGCGATGACGGCCAGCACCCTGCCGCCCAGAACATCATGAGCCACCTTCAGGAGGAGGCTTGAGTCAACGCCGCCGGAAAATGCAACAAGGAGACTCCCGTATTTCCCGAGAATCTCCTTGAGCTTATCGTATTTCGATCGAATTACCGAGAAGGACACTATTTGCCCTTTTTCTTCGCTTTTACTGTCTGAGCAGGAGCTTTTATTACCGCTGCGTTGCGTTGATTTTGCATCTGCTGCATTCGGTTCATCGCCCTTGTCTTACGGTCAGCGTTGATCTGCTGCATCTTCGTTTTCTGATCCGCCGTTAATACGTTACTCGCATCCTTTGCCGCAGAAAGCCTGTTCAGTATTATCTGAGGCCTGACATTTTCAAGGTCGCGGACCTTTGATGCGACCTGATCATAATCAGGATTATCCGCCCTCACAAGATCCCTTATTGACTTTGTCAGGTCGTCCCTTTGCTTAATAAGATCGGCATTTTGCTTTTTCAGATTGTCCCTGATGCTGTTCAATTTTACGACCTGATCGTTCGTCAGGCCGAGCTGGTCCTTTACCGAGACATATCTGGCAGTGTTATCGGTAGCTATAGCCACCGAATCGTCAACCATGTCCTGAGCGAACGAGGCAAACCCCAATAGCAACAACATGCAAACAGATAAAACCATGTATCTTTTCATTTTTTCACCTCCTCGTTCTTTATATATTTTTCGGGATTCCTGTCAAATTCCTTCTTGCATGTGGCCGAGCAGAAAAAATAATTCCTGCCCTTGTAAAAGGTCTTCTGCGTCACTTTTTTCTCGTCCACATCCATTCCGCAAACGGGATCTTTGGCCATAAATAAAACCTCTTATTTGCTTTTTTTTATCATGCCCTTATGCATCATTCCCTTCTCTTTCATCATATCCTGCATCATTGAAGGGTTCTTTTCCATTTTCTCCATCATCATTTCGCATTTCGCGCATTTCTCTCCCATCATGCCCCTGCCCATCATTCCATAATGTCCTCTTCCCGTTGCCCCTAATACAAGGACCATTACGGCAATAAGCGCGACAAGAACGGCTATTATCTGGCCCGCGAGCTTCATGTTCCCGGATTCTTTATTTGCGAGGGCAAGCACTATGTATGCAAAAGCGAGGATGAATATCACTAATGTGATCATTCCATATATCATTCTTATTCACCTCCCCTTACAGAAAACTTATACCTTCTCATTAAAAGCGCATTGGCAACGACCGAAACAGAGCTGAATGCCATTGCGGTGCCAGCAATTATAGGATTAAGCAGGAATCCTGTAAAGGGGTAAAGTAATCCGGCCGCGACGGGGATGCCTACGATGTTATAAATGAACGCCCAGAACAATCCCTGCTTTATCTTTCTCATGGTGTAACCGGAGAGGTCTATGGCCATCGCCACGTCCCTTAGATCCCCTTTTATCAGGACTATATCGGCCGATTCTATCGCCACGTCGGTCCCGGAACCTATTGCTATACCCACATCGGACTGCGCGAGCGCGGGAGCGTCATTTATCCCGTCGCCCACCATTGCGACGATGTTCCCTTCGCTCTGAAGTTTTTTTATCCGGTCTGATTTATCGGCGGGAAGGACATCGGAGATGATCCCGTCCGCGCCGACCAGCCTGCCGATCGCCTGCGCCGTCCTGGAATTATCGCCCGTGATCATCATCACCTTCTTGCCTGTCCTGTGAAGCATTTCAACTGCCGGTATCGAGCTTTCCTTCAAGGTATCGGCGACCGCGATAAGTCCGGCGGCTTTCCCGTTCACGGAGACGATCATCGTCGTCTTGCCCTGGTCTTCGAGTTCCTCCAGCTTTAAAGAAATAGAGGAGATATCGATATTCCTCTCCGACATCAGCTTCCTGTTGCCGAGAAGCACCCGTTCACCCCGTAAACTGATCTCAACGCCCTTCCCGGAGATCGAATTGAACGATTCAGGGTCGGGAACATCTATATTGAGAGATCTTGCCCTGCTCATGATCGCTTCCGCAAGCGGATGCTGGCTGCGCTTCTCGGCGGCCGCGGCATACATTATGATATCCCTGCCCCCGGGCGCTGTTATTTCATCAGTTACTTCCGGCCTGCCGTTGGTAAGCGTACCGGTCTTGTCAAAAACCACGGTATTCAATTTCTGCGCGATCTGAAGCGCCTTCGCGTTCTTTATGAGTATCCCCATCTGGGCCCCCATGCCCGCTCCCACCATGACCGTGATCGGCGTCGCAAGTCCCAGAGCGCACGGACATGAAATAACAAGAACCGTTATGAGGATGGAAAGCGCAAAGATAAAACTCTGTCCCAGAAGCATCCACACGACAAGCGAGGCCAGCGCAAGAGCTACGACGGACGGGACAAAATAAGCCGCTATCGTGTCGGCGAGGTCCTGGATCGGCGCCTTGCTTGTCTGCGCTTCCTCAACTATCTTTATTATCTGGGCGAGAAGCGTTTCTGACCCGACCTTGGTGGCTTTGAAGGCGAACGAACCCGTCTTATTCATCGTAGCGCCGATGACCTTGTCGCCGGCCTTTTTCTCGACGGGTATGCTCTCTCCCGTCACCATGGATTCGTCCACGCTTGAATTGCCGCCGGTCACCGTTCCGTCAACGGGTATTTTCTGCCCGGGCTTCACCACGACCGTGTCCCCCGGCACGACATCTTCAATGGGGATCTCGGCTTCTCCGGAGCCCCTCATGACAAGGGCCGTCTTTGGCCTGAGCCCGATGAGCTTTCTTATCGCGTCAGACGTCCTTCCCTTCGCGATGGCTTCGAACAATTTGCCGAGCAGGATAAAGGTGATAAGGAACGCGGAGGTTTCATAATAAAGATCGCGGCCCAGCACCGGATGCCCCGACCATATAAAAACGGAAACGATCACGCTGTAAACATACGCCGCCCCCACGCCGAGAGCGACGAGAGTGTCCATGTTGGAGACGCGCATTTTAATGAGGGTGAACAAGCCTCTCGAGAAGAATATCCCTCCCGCAAACATGACGGGCGTCGCGAGCAGGAACTGTATCAGCGCCATGTTATCCTCAAGGAACTTCGGCAGGGTGAACATGAAAGAGAACATATATATCAGAAGAGGTATGCTGAAGATGAGGGAGACGATGAACCTGTTCCTGAGGTTCTTTATGACCGCTTCCCGTGCCTGCCTTCCCGCATCGCCGGAAATTCCTTTTTCCTCGACGGGAGTATAGCCTTCTTCCCGGATGTCCGCCTTGATCCTGTCAATGGTCACCCTGTCAGGATCATAGGTGATCTTCGCTTTTTCATTGACCTGAAGGTCGCGGGATATTATGCCGGGCAGTCTGTCCAGGACTCCGCCTACAATGCCGACGCAGTGGGCATTATCCATGCCGATGACCTTAAGTTCTACCGAGACGCTCATATGGAAAGTTTTTCAGCTAGCTCCAGTACGGACCTGTCTATGGTCTTTTTCACTCTCACCGCTCTGGCAAAATCGGTCGCCACTATCTTCCCGTTCTGCATCCCGACAAGCTTGTTCCTGCTGCCTTTGAGGAGCAGCTCGACGGCCGCAGATCCGAGCTTGCAGGCAAGCGCCCTTGATTCTGCGGACGGGGACCCGCCTCTTTGAATGTGCCCGAGCACCGTTACCCGGACGTCCACTTTAAGTTTCTTTAAAATGTACTCCCCGAGAACATGCCCCCTGCACACGCCCTCCGCGGTCACGATAATGCTGCTGTGCTTTCCCCTGTCCATGCCTTCCCTCAGCCTTTTGCAGACCCTGTCAAAATCGCATTTTACTTCCGGCACCAGTATTATCTCCGCTCCCGCTCCAAGCCCCACTTCAAGAGCGATGAAGCCGTTGTCCCGGCCCATCACCTCGATGATGAATATCCTCTCGTGGGACGCCGCGGTGTCGCGGATCTTGTCTATCGCGTCAAGGGCCGTATTGACCGCCGTATCGAACCCTATCGTCGAATCAGTGCACGGAATGTCATTGTCAATGGACGCGGGAACCGCCATCGAAACGATGCCAAATTCTTTTTGAAGGTCGTACGCGCCGCCCAGAGAGCCGTTGCCGCCTATGATTATCAAAGCGTCTACATTGTGGTCCTTAAGCTGCCTTGCCGCGATCCTCCTGAAGGATTTCTTCTTGAATTCCGGGCATCGGACGGTATGAAGTATGGTTCCTCCCCTGTTCAATATACCTGAAACGGATTTAAGGTCCATAGAGTGGATATCGCCGCCGATAAGCCCCGCATATCCGCGATCTATGCCCATAACACGGAGCCCGTGAAAGATCGCCGTTCTTACGACAGCCCTTATAGCAGTGTTCATTCCGGGGGCATCTCCTCCCGGGGTAACGACGCCGATTGTTTTTATCATACAGACACCTTCCCTTCGGTAACTATCTTGATCGAATGATAGATTATATCAAGCATTCCGCTTAAATCCACGTTCGAAATGCAGAACGGAGGCATAATAACGATAATGTCCGAGAGAGGCCGTATTATCAGACCGCGCTTCCTCGCTTCCATTATCACATTGATGCCGATCTTTTCGGACACTCGGTATTCTTTCTTAGTTCTCTTATCCTTTACAAGCTCTATTCCCGCAAGGAAGCCGCACTGGCGCACGTCTCCTACATGATTAAGCTTGCGGAATCCCCTGAGCTTTTCGGCCAGCAATCTTATCTTTGGCTGCAACTTTTGCAGCGTTCTCTCTTTACTGAAAACATCTATCGACGCTATTGCCGCGGCGCACCCGAGGGGATTCCCGGTGTAGGTGTGTCCGTGATAAAAAGTCCTGTGGCTCTCCTGCGTGCCAAGGAAAGCCTTGAATATTTTTTCCGTTGTCAGGGTCGCGGCAACAGGAAGATACCCACCGGTCAGGCCCTTAGCGACGATCATTAGATCGGGCTTCACGCCTTCGTGCTCACAGGCGAACATTTTGCCGGTCCTTCCAAATCCCATCGCAACTTCATCGACTATCATCAGAATATTGTATTTCGTGCAAAGTTTTCTTATCCCCTTAAGATACCCTTTCGGATACACAAGAATTCCCGCCGCCGCCTGGACAAGCGGCTCCACTATCATCGCGGCGATCTCCTTGTGATGAGCTTTCATTATCGTTTCAACCGCTTTCAAACACTTCATCTCGCACTTCGCATCCCTGCCCGCCGAAGCCTTGGCGTAGGCGGGTCGCATCTCACATCTGTAGCAATACGGTGTCGGCGCCTTGAACGATCTGAAAAGCAGCGGTTTATACATCTTATGGAACAGGTCGATCCCCCCGACCGAAACGGACCCGATGGTGTCCCCATGATATGCGTTAACCAGAGTTAAGAACTTTGTCTTGAATTTGGGATTTTGAAATTGTTTAGGATTTCGGATTTCGGATTTCGGATTTTTTCTCTGCTGCCAATATTGGAACGCCATCTTTAACGCTATCTCGACGCCTTCCGATCCCGAATCAGAATAAAAAACCCTGGTCAACCCTTTCGGCGCAAGTTCGATGATCTTTTCGGCAAGCAAGGTTGCCGGAACATTCGATAATCCGAGCATCGTCGAATGCGCGATCTTGTCGATCTGTTTTTTTACCGCCCTGTCGATGGCCGGATGCCTGTGGCCGTGAACATTCACCCAGAGGGAAGAAACGCCGTCGATGTACCATTTGCCGTCAATGTCCTTGATCCACGCGCCCCGGCCTTCCTCAATGATAAGCGGCTCTTCTTTCATCCAATCCCGCATCTGAGTGAAAGGATGCCAGATATACTTATGATCAATATCTTTCAATATATTTTGTTTCATGGTTGTCTCCAAAACGGAAAGCGTTATGCGGTAGCGTCCTCATTCCCCACACGCCACCCCTGAACACAAGACGCTTTACATCAATTTCTCCAATATCTTCTGCGCCCTGATCTGCTTCAAAAGCTCCTTGAAAGAGCTTTTCGCGCGGATCATGCCTATCACCGGTACGCCGGAAAGCTCCTCGATGACCTGTTTATTGGTCTTCTGGGAAGGCTCCCTGCCGTTAAAGCCGTTCATGATGATGCCGGCGATCCTGATCTTCCTTTTCCTCAGCGCATCAATCGTCATCAAAGTATGATTAATGGTGCCAAGCCCTGCCCTGGTTATTATGATCGCCGGAATACCCAGGTCTTTTATCATATCCGCGATATAATAGTCCCTTTTAACAGGCGCAAGCGCCCCGCCGAGGCCTTCCACAAAGACCAGTCCCCGGCCGTTCTTGAGTTTTTGGACGTTCTTTTTGATCCTGTTCATATCGATGCTGATCTTTTCGGCCTTCATCGCCGCGTAAGGGGATAAAGGCTGCCTGAATTTCACCGGATTGATCGAATCGATGGTGTCCTTGAGGTCCAATTTTGCTCTGTAAAATCGCGCGTCCTCGATCCCTCCGCAGGATATCGGCTTGCTTATGCCGATCATAAAGCCGTTTGACTGCGCGACATATCCCAGCCCCGCTGTTATGAACGTTTTGCCGACCTCGGTGTCTGTACCCGTAATGAAATACGCTTTAGACAAAATATTCCCTCGTCTCGGAGCCTGAGGCTGAACGCCTCGGCTCCATGTTATTATGATAGGTCCAACTAGATCTAGTTACGCCCATATGACAAATTGGAACCGCGACTTTCCTTACCGCCTCTGGCGGTAGTCGCAGATTCCTAGCCAAGAAATTCACCTTTCATTTCATCAAGCAGGTCCGCAAGCTTATTGATATCTTCTTTTGTGTGTTTGGCCGTTACGCTCAATCTGAGGCGCGAAGTCCCCTCAGGCACGGTCGGCGGCCTGATAGCGGAAAGGAGTATCCCTTTATCATACAGGAACTCCGATGCTTTCATGGCTTTCTTGGCATCCCCGACGAATATCGGTATTATCTGGGTGGTGGATCCCATGGTATTCAGTGCCATCCGGGCCAGCCTTTTCTTAAGGTACGCGATGTTGTTCCATATGGCCCTGCGGAAAGAGTCGTCCTTCCTTATTATTTCCAGCGCGGCTATGGATGCCGCGGTAACGGCAGGCGGCAGCGCGGTGGTATATATGAAAGACCTGGCCTTGTTCTTAAGATATTCGATAAGTTTGCTCGTCCCGGATACGAATCCGCCCAGCGACCCGACCGCCTTGCTCAGCGTCCCCATTATGATCATGTCCCTTTTTGCCGCGGGATACTTCATCTCAAGAGGCAGGATGCCCGTCGAATGAGCGGTATCAATCATCAGCATGGCGTTATACTTTTTCGAAAGGGCGGCAAGCTCATACAGCGGCGCCACGTCGCCGTCCATGCTGAACACATGGTCGGTCACGATAAGTATCCTCCGGAAGTTATTCGCCTTAGCCAGTATCTTCTCAAGCCGGTACATGTCCCTGTGGGGATATACCAGCAGTTTCGCCCCCGAAAGCCTGGCGCCGTCTATGATGCTCGCGTGGTCGAGGCGGTCTATGATGACGGCATCGTCTTTCCCGACAAGCGCCTGTATGGTCCCCATGTTAGCCATGTAACCGCTGGGAAATACTATGGATGCTTCCGTGTTCTCGTACGCCGAGTATCTCGTATTCCAGTTCTTCATGTATGGCGTAGTTGCCGGAGACAAGCCGCGATGCTCCCGCGCCGACGCCGTGCGTCTTAAGGACTTCTATCGCCTTTTCGATCACTTTCGGATGGCTGGAAAGGCCAAGGTAGTCGTTCGAGCAGAAATTTATCAGCTGCTTCCCCTTAATGACGACCTTTGAATCAAGCCCTTCTTCTATGGCTTTCAGCGTCCTGTATAGATCGTTCTTTTTTATTTCATTAAGCTCCTCGTTGATGAAATCCATCCTTGCCATGTCAGTTCGCCACCTCCAATCCCATATCTTTGATCATCTGCAGGTCAACCTCCGGGGAATTCCCGGACGTCGTTAGATAATTCCCAAGTAAAGTCATATTGGCTCCAGCTAAATACATCAAGGGCTGGAGTCCGCCGAGCGAAAGCTCACGTCCCCCAAAAATACCGATGTCCTTGCCGGGCATCACGAACCTGAATGTGGCGACCAGTCTCAAAACTTCGAGGGGCGGCATCACCTTTAACTTTTCAGCTCTTGTGCCCCTGACAGGGTTTAAGATATTGATAGGTACGGATTCCGGGTCCAGATCTTTCAGCTGGAAGGCCAGCTCGACCCTCTGCTCTAGCGACTCGCCGAGGCCGAAAATGCCGCCACAGCAGATGCGCAACCCCGTGCTTTTCGCCGCTCTGACGGTGGCGACGCGTTCCTCGAATTTGTGCGTGGTGCAGACCTTGCCGAAGAAGCTCTTCGCGGCTTCAAGGTTGTGATGGAACTTCCTGAGTCCCGCGGCCTTCAACCTTTTGAGCTGCTCTCCTGTAAGTATCCCGATGGATGCACAGTGGTCCATATTAAGCTTCTTGTCGATCTTTGAGACCGCCCGGCATATCTCATCTATCTCCTTTTCGGACTTGATGCCCCTACCCGCCGTGACTATGCCGAAACACGTTGCACCGTTCTTTTTGCTTGCCTGCGCGCTCTTGTACATCTCGCCGGATGATATCAGCGGATAAACATCGATGGCGGTTTTGTGATGTGCTGATTGCGAGCAGAACATGCAGTTCTCGGAACATTTGCCTGATTTGGCGTTTACGATCGAGCACAGTTTGACCTTGTTCCCCTTGAAGTGCCGACGGATCTCATTCGCGGCAAAAATAAGCTGAAAAGTCTCGCTTTCCGGACGCTTGATAAGATAGAGGGCTTCCTCGAAGGATATCGGGGAGCCTTTTATCGCTTTTTCCTGCAGACGGGCAATTTTTGACATAACCAGAGGATTATATCATAATAGAAAGATATGAAAAAACACCTGGTGATGCTCCACGGCTTCGGCTGTGACTCAAGGGTATTCTCATCGATCGGAACGAAACTGTCAAAAGACCATGACGTCCTTATGGTGGACCTGCCCGGCCACGGCCAGACCAAGGAAAAGTTCGGCGATTTTTCTTTCTCCGCTTACACGATACTTCACGCGCTCGACCAATATCTGGGCGAGCCTTACTCTCTTCTCGGCTGGTCGATGGGAGGACAGATCGCGCTAGAAATGTACAAGCAAACAAAGAAGAGATGGGAGATGAGAGATGCGAGATGCGAAAAGCAAGAGTCTAAATGCAAATGCGGGCACGATCACGAACATGAACATGCGCACAGCGATATCACATCGCTCATCCTCGTTTCATCCACGCCAAAGTTCGTGGCTTCAGACGATTTCCCATTCGGAATGAACAAGGCCGTTTTCAGCAAGTTCAGAAAGGGTCTAAAAGATCACCCTGAAAAGACAATGAACGATTTTTACAACCTTGTATTCTCTGACAACGAGGATGCGTCCTTGTTTCTATCCAGCATCCAAACCCAAACCCCATCCCAACAGACCCTTCTAGAATGCTTGAAAAGTTTCGAGCGCTTCGACGGAAGGAACATTCTTCCCGCGGTGAACGTCCCCACCCTGATAATGGCCGGCGACGGCGATGAGGTGATCGACCCGAAGGCGTCGCTTTATCTGTCGCAGGAAATAAAGAGCAGCTCATTGAAGATGTTCAGGGGCGCCGGACACGCGCCGCATCTTACAAGAGAAAAGGAAATGATCGATGAGATCTCAAAGTTCCTTGGATAAGAACAAGATAGCCCGGTCCTTTTCAAGATCGGCCGAGACTTACGACCTGTTTTCCCGGCTGCAAAAAGACCTTGCGAACGATCTGGTAAAGTCCGTAGCATCCATCAATATCTCCCCGAAGAACATACTTGATATCGGCACGGGAACAGGTAATGTTGCATTCCTGCTGCATGAAAGATACAGGGACGCCATTATCACCGGCTGCGACATAGCTCCTGGAATGATAAAGAAAGCCGCCAACAACAACCCTTATGAGAACGTGGCTTTCGAGGTGGCTGACGCCGAGAACCTGCCTTTTACGGATAAGAAGTTCGATCTTGTAGTATCCAGCACGACATTTCAATGGGTCGAGGACCTTTCCAGGGCGTTCTCGGAGGCGAAAAGAGTTCTCATCCCCGGCGGGTACTTCGCATTCGTTACTTTCGGGCCAAAAACCCTGTCGGAACTTAAACGGAATTACAAGATCGCCTTCGGTGAAGATGCGGATCATCTGCACAAGTTCAATAACATGCGCGAGATACAGGCGATGCTGAAAACGGCCGGTTTTGAGGCTTTAAAATTGAACTCCGACACGCTGAGGGAATTCTACCCTGATTTCAGGACGTTCTTCAGGTCGCTGAAGGGGCTCGGAGCGCTGAACGCCTCGCCGGACCTGCCGAAAGGTCTAAGGTCACCGGACAAAGATGAACGCGCTGATCAAGTATTACGAGACCAACAGCAGGATAGGGAACCGGGTTTATGCGACGTTCGAGGTCATCAGAGTGCTCTGCAGGGCGTGATCAGAACTTGACCTCTATCGCCCTGGGCGGGCACGGAAGAACGCACAGTTCGCACGCGATGCATTTTTCCGGATCGAACTCCACCTCATCGTTTTCCTGTCGTTTATATAAAGCGCTCCCACAGGGCACTGAGCGACGCACGCCCCGCACTGAGTGCATTTGTCCCAGTTGACCACGATGTCTTTTTCCAGCGGCTGGACATTCACCCCTTGTTTCTTCAGGTAATCGAGGCCTTTTTTGATCTCGGCTTCCTCTCCCGTCAGCTCCAGCACCATCAGCCCCTCGTCATCCGGCATTATGTTCGCCCGCAGTATATTGAAAGAGAGCCCGTAATCCTTGATGAGCCTGTAAACTATCGGCTGGTCTATCTTTTCTTTTGGGAACTTGAGCACTATCCTTTTTGATGTTGTCATAATTATCATCTCCTTAATTGGTCATTGAGTCATTGTTAATTGTGTCATTGTTTAACAGGCCGCTCGTTCAGCGGTTTGAACTTTACTCCATCCTCGACGCCTGGGAGTTTTGCGACAGGCTCCGTTAAAGTAAAATCGCCCTTCTTGATCCAGCTTTTCAATGTCTCGGCTATCTTAAGTGCCTTCGAATAGCTTGAAATCCCGGAAGTAGGCACTTTCTTTCCTTTTATTTCGATCTCCCCCGACTTAAGCTGCTCGTAATTAACTTCGCCCACGACTTCCGGCTTGCCGTTCGGATACGCGTCGCTGTAATCAACTATCGCCGCATAAATATCTTTGTCCTTTATCGCCGCATATTTCAATGTCTCCTCGCTCAATATCGGGATGGGTATGCCGATTCCAACGTTCAGCGTTGTCCCGTATCCGACGAATGAAACTCCCTTAAGCCATTCGGGAGTCATCTGCTTCAGATCGCCGATAACGGCGAGAGTTCCGGCGGGCCTTTTCGGCACTCCGTTCTCAAGCCTCGGGGCGCCCGGATTGTGCTGCGTACCCTGCCACGCGACATATCCGACCCCTCCGCCGAGGAATATCTTTGTGCCGATCCCGACCGTTTTGTAAAAAGGATCGTTCAGCAGAGGCGAAAGCTGTCCCGCGCTGCAGTAGTTCGCGTTACCGATGTTCGGTTTAAGGATGCCGAGATAAGTGTATATCGTTTTATCCGAAAGATTTACCGCGACATTATAGTTCTGGTAAGCGTTGCGGAAGTTGAACAGGACCGCTTCATTGACATCCTTCAGGTTCAGCAGTGTCTTAAGCTCTCTCTTCGGATAGCAGTCGGTGCCGTAAGCCGAAGCTTCAAGCACCACATCCTTGCCCGCGACAAGCTCTTCGATGACGTGTCCTCCTCCGTACTTGAACTCGCCGGGATGGACGCTGTTCCTGGGGTCGTCATCCGGCATTGCCGTAGCGCCGAGATAGAAATCGACCGCCGCAAAACCGGTATAGACCGGCACTCCATTCAGCGTCGCCCTGCCTCCGCCCAGCTTTATTTTCGGGCGGGTGTGTCCGACGTTCATATAAGCACCGGACGAACACATCGGGCCGAACGTCGCCGTCGTTACGACGTCCACTTCCTTCGCGGCCTTCTCGATCCCTTTTTTCTCGATAAGATCAAGCAGTTCCTCCTTTGTAACGATCACCGCCTGGCCTTTTTTTATCTTCTCATTTATTTCCTGCAACGTTTTTGCCATTTTTACCAACTCCTTTTCTATTAACTGAACAACTCGGTTGAGAGATATCGCTCCCCGGTATCCGGAAGCACAACAACTATCATCTTGCCCTTGTTCTCATTTCTTTTCGCGACCTGGAGCGCGGCCCAGACCGCCGCTCCACTGGAGATACCCGCCAGAATCCCTTCCTTCTTTGCAAGCTCCCTGGCCGTTGCAAAGGCGTCATCCGCGGAAACAGTGACTATTTCATCGATTATCTTTCGGTTCAAAACCTCCGGAACAAAGCCGGCGCCTATTCCCTGTATCCTGTTCGGTCCGGGCTTGCCCCCGGAAAGCACCGGCGATTCCTTGGGCTCGACTGCGATGATCTTTATGTTCTTTTTCTTCTTTTTAAGCACTTCCCCTACCCCTGTGATCGTTCCGCCCGTCCCGACCCCGGCGATGAAGATATCCACTTTTCCTCCCGTATCCTTCCATATCTCAAGCGCCGTTGTTTTCCTGTGTATTTCGGGATTTGCCGGATTCTTGAACTGCTGCAGCAGCAGATATTTTCTGTCAGACTCAACGACTTCTTCTGCCTTTTCGATCGCTCCCCTCATGCCCTTTGACCCCTCGGTCAGGATCAATTCAGCCCCGAACGCTTTGAACAGATTTCTTCTTTCGATGCTCATCGTCTCAGGCATCGTGAGTACCAAGCTGTATCCCCTCGCCGCCGCGACGAACGCGAGAGCAATCCCCGTGTTTCCGGAGGTCGGCTCGATCAATATAGTGTCCTTTTTGATCTTGCCGGCCTTTTCCGCCGCGTCTATCATAGCCACGCCGATCCTGTCCTTCACCGAACTTGCGGGATTAAATGATTCGAGCTTCGCGATAACGGCAGCGGGAAGCCCCTCTGCCATCCTGTTCAACCTTACAAGCGGAGTGTTCCCCACCAACTGCGTAATGTCTTTTGCTATTTTTCCCATATATCCATCCCTCCTCCAGGCCGCCACCTAAATATAATACTCCGAGAACTTGTTTTCATTTTTCTTTTGCCTGTCCCTTAAGTCGGCAAAAGTCAGAGAATCAATTTTTGCGGCTATGTATTTCCCTATATCGCAGAAAACATCCCTTAAGACGCATCTGGACGAATAGCTGCATGTCTCCTTGTGGTTGACGCACGCTATCGGCTCGACCGGACCCTCAATATATCTTATCACCTGTCCCATCGTGATATCTTTCGGGCCCCTTGATAAGACATAGCCGCCTTTTTGGCCCCGAAAGCTCTTAACGAACCCGCCTTTTTTCAGTTGGAGCAGGATCTGCTCCAGGAACTTCACCGGGATATCCTGCCTCCTGGCAATCTCATCCGAAGATTGAAGCTTGCCCTGGTTGATGCTCAGGTCGAGTATTACTTTCAGCGCGTAATCACCTTTAAATGTTATCTTCATAATTAATCCCTACTAACTTGATGGGAATTATATACTATTATCGGAGGTTGTCAAGCGAAATTTCAGTTCTTTACTGGATCGCCATCCCGAGGAATTGTCTCACGAGCAGCCCGATCACAAAGCTTAATGCAGCGACGCCCATACTGATGGACGCCATCTCAAGGAACCTGGTCATGAATGATATCTCTTTTACGACCGAATAATAGAAGGCGAACAAAAATATCATTATTATCGCGCCAAGCAATGTCAGCCCCAGGCAAGTCAGATAATTCGACACCAGGAGATACGGAAGAATAAGCACAATAACCACGCAAACATATGTCAGCGTGGTATAGAAAGATGCCTTGAACGGGTCCCTCGCCTCTCCCTCTGTCTTTGTCGACAGATATTCGGAGGCCCCCATGGATAGAGAGGCCGCGATCCCCGTGATCAAACCCGCGACGCCTACTAACTTCGCGTTCTGTAAAGCAAATGTAAGCCCCGCCAGAGTACCGGTCAGCTCTACAAGCGCGTCGTTAAGGCCGAGTACGATGGAGCCGATGTATTTCAACTTTTCTTCATCGATCATTGCGACAAGCTCATGTTCGTGTCTGGTCTCATCGTCGCGGATATTAAGGGCTTCGGGTATCACATTTGAAATCTTTTCATACGCCTTCTGGGCGCCCTTTTCTCCGTTTTCCATAAGCTTTATCCCGAACGTGATCCCGAAGATGCATGAAACGATCAAGTAGAACCAGTATTTGATCCGGTCCATCTTAACATCGATCCCGGAGTGTCCTTTCCATATATTATAATGACGAAGCTCATCATCGGAGATCCTGCGCAGGACATCATCGTTCCGTTTATCCTTGCTTAGCTGTGCAAGCTTTCTGTAAAAAAGATGCTCTGTGATCTCGTTTTTCTGGAAACCAAGAACGATCCCTCTGGTCCTTGCATCAAGCGCCATCTACAGCTCCCCTTTTTTGATGGCGAACTCGATCGTGTCGACAAGCCTGTGGGTCTTCATGTCAACAGTGTTTATAAGGACTTCGGACAGATATTGCCTTGATGGGCCGCTGCCCGACAGCTTTATAAGCGGCCTGTCTTTTGCCCCGACGTGTATGCCTTTTGAGCTTACAAAGATGGGTATTTTCATCTCAAACGCGTACTTCCTGCCGTAGCTGGAAATGGACCAGTACCTGTCCGTCTTGCTCCCGTATATTTTTGACAGAGCTAGCGGATAAGAGATCTTTATCTGACCGGGCTTTGAGGGGTCCGTAGCTATCCTTACCCTGTTCAGCAGGCTCTGCGCGGACCTGAAGGACACCCTGACGCTTGTCTTCTTCGCTCCCCAGCCTCTGTCAGCCTTTAAACCCGTGACGCTCCGTCCGTCTATATATATGTAAAGGTATTTCCTGCCCAGGCATAACTTGACGCTCTGCATGTCAAATCCCGACCTGTCTTTTTCAAGGAAGCGCGGAGGGCACCTGTAGAAGGTTTTGATCTTCGCCCAATCCCAGAATTTGCCGTCGATTTTTATGCACCACGCGGAAACGGCAAGCAAAACAAAGGTTATGATAAAGATCAGCGGCTTTTTCATTTGTGTTCATTTTATACCATTCAAAGTTGAGCGTCCACGCCAATTGCAGTATAATCACCCCGGATGCTTAAATCCCAAGATGGCGTTATTTTTTACCGGGAATGGAACTGCCCTTCTCCCAAGACGGTCGTCATACTTGTCCACGGGCTTGGCGGGTACTCGGGAAGATTCTTCGAGTTCGGCCCTTACCTGGCAAAGCACGGCATGCAGGTCTATGCAATAGAGCTTAAAGGCTTCGGCGAATCCCCTTCCGTAAAAGGCCACATCGATAACTTCCAGACCTATACGAACGAACTGAAGTCCCTCGTTGTAACGGCGAAAAAACTGCATGCGGAAAAAAAGATATTCATGTTCGGCGAATCGATGGGCGGGCTCATCACGCTTGATTTCTTGATCCATCACCAGAACATGATCGACGGGGCGATCCTGATGTCCCCCGCCGTAAAAGACAAGCTGCCGATGCCCTTTGCGAAAAAACTGGAGATCTTCAGATCCGCGATGTTCGATCCGATGGCGTTCTTCCCTGCCGGCTTCTCGGCGGAGTTGTTCACGCGCGACAAAGTGATGGCAAAAAGGATAAACAACGACCCTCTCGAGGTGAGGCAGTTCACGGCAAAGTTCTTTTTCTCGATATTGAAAGCGATGATATTCGTGAGCATGAAGCCCCGCGCGATCAATCTTCCCGTCCTCATGCTGCTTGCGGGGCATGACTCGATGATCTCTGCTGAAACCGCGGAGAGGTATTTCAAGAAAATGCCATCGAAGGACAAAGAACTGAAATGGTATCCGGAAATGTTCCACGCGCTTTATGTTGATAAGGATAGAGAGCCTGTTTTCAAGGATATTGTTGATTGGATAAATAAAAGAGCAGAGATGGGAGATGTGAGATGAGAGGTGTGAAGAAATACATATTAGCTATAGATCAAGGCACCACCGGCTCAACGATCATCATCTTCGACAAAAAAGGCGGAATAGCATCGAGAGCTTACCGAGAATTCCCTCAGATATTCCCAAAGCCAGGCTGGGTGGAGCATGACCCTGTCAAGATATGGCAGTCGGTAAAGCTGACGATAACCGACGCGCTAAAGGCCGGAAAGATCAAGGGAAGCGAGATCGCCGCGATCGGTATCACAAATCAGAGAGAAACCACGATCATATGGGACAGGAAGACAGGCAGGTCGATCTACAACGCTATCGTATGGCAATGCAGAAGGACAGCGCAGATATGCGACGCCCTGAAAAAGAAGGGTCTTGAGCCCTACGTCCAGAAAGCGACCGGGCTGAAGATAGATGCGTATTTCTCGGGAACAAAGATAAAGTGGATACTAGATAACGTCAGAGGAGCTAGAAGAGCTAGAGGAGGAAGATGTGGGGGATTGGCTTTTGGGACTGTTGATACATGGATAATATGGAATCTGACTGATGGCAAAAGTCACGTTACCGACTATTCAAATGCTTCAAGGACGATGATTTACAACATTCGAAAGCTTGATTGGGATGAAAAGCTCCTCAAAATACTTCGCATTCCGCGTTCTCTTCTTCCCAAGGTCGTCCCCTCTTCCGGAATTGCCGGGCGCACAAAAGGCCTAGGGGTCCTGCCGGACGGTATACCGATCGCAGGAATAGCCGGCGATCAGCAGGCTGCTTTATTCGGGCAGGGCTGCCACGAGCCCGGGGACATCAAGAACACTTACGGAACCGGCTGTTTCATGCTTGTTAACACCGGAACAAAGGCCGTTAATTCAAAGACCGGCCTTTTGACAACGATCGCATGGGGAATTGATAAGAAAGTCTTTTACGCTCTTGAAGGCTCCGTTTTCATTGCTGGCGCCGCGATCCAATGGATCCGCGACGGACTGGGTCTGATCAAGAAAGCTGCAGAGACCGAAGCTATCGCAGAGTCGGTCCCTGACACAGGCGGCGTGTATTTTGTCCCTGCTTTCGTCGGCCTTGGCGCGCCTTACTGGAACATGTACGCGCGCGGCACTATCACCGGAATAACCAGGGGCACGACCAGGGCTCATCTGGTCCGCGCGACGCTTGAGTCCCTTGCCTATCAGACAAAGGATGTACTCCTCTGCATGCAGACGGATTCGCATCTCAAGATAAGATCGATGAAAGTGGACGGTAAAGCCGCGGAGAACGGTTTCCTGATGCAGTTCCAGGCGGATATCCTGCCGGCAAAAGTGATCCGGCCAAAGATCATCGACACCACCGCGCTCGGGGCGGCGTATCTCGCAGGTCTGGGAGTTGGTTTCTGGAAAAATCGGAACGAACTAAAGAAACTCTGGAAGATCGATAAAATATTCAGTCCTAAAATGGAGAGGACTCAAAGGAATAAGTTATATCAGGGTTGGGAAAAAGCCATATCTCAAGCTCAACGTTGAGAGCTTAGATGTTTAATTTCTAATCTCCAATCTCTATTCTCTAATCTCTACAACCTTCTCCCTTGAAGTAAGGCCTCTTATGATCGATATTCCGCTTTTTTTAACGCCGAAATGCTCAGCAAGAAGATCGATAAGCGCGGCATTTGCCTTTCCTTCCACGGCCCTTGCCGTCAGATAGACCTTAAGGCGGCCGGGCTCCTCCACCAATCTGTCCCGTTTTGCGTTAGGAATGACCTTTATATTCAATTTTGCCATTGCAGAAAGCATTTTATCACAGAAAAGCCTCCCGCTGCTCCTCCAAATAATACCTTTTCAGAAGTGAAATTTACCAATGGATGTTTCGATAATAAAGCGGCAGTGACCCGGCTGATGGGCATTTGGAGGCATGTAAAATGGGATCCGTTATTATTGGAAAAACACCAGGCTACTTAAGGGTTCGGACCGTATTTAAAGTACCGAACGGCAATGACAGCGGGGCAAATACAGCAGAGATAACCAGTGACCTATCCACAATACACTTCACAAACGATCAACCGGACAGGGTGTCTTTTTGGGAATATCTTGAAAAGTGCAGGCCGTCCCTCCAGCTGAAAGGACTTTTTTCCAGAAAGGATCCCACCGAAAGGAAAATAAAAAGGCTGCTTCATTTGCTGGGGAATAAAAATGAGGATGTTCAAAACAAGGCGGCGTGTGACTTAGGGGACCTTATTGAATCCGATATTCCCGCGGGGTTCAAGTCAAAGATTGTCAATTCCCTTATTAAAGCATTGAAAGATAATAATTGGCACAACCGGGATGGCGCGGCACTTGGACTGGAATATCTGACAACCTGTGATATCTCTTCGGAGTTAAAGGAAAAGATGGTAAACCCTCTTATTGAAGCGCTGGGGGATGAAAACGAAAGTGTCCGAAGTCACATAGCAACCGCCCTGAAAAATCTTGTTACCCACAACATCCCTCCTGAGACATCCGATATTTCCTCGGCGACAACTGATATATCCCTCGGGTCAAAAAAAACGATAATTGATCGCTTTATTAAAGCGCTGAAAAATGATAATTGGCTTATCCGGGATCTCGCGACAGATGCTTTTGGATATCTTGCCCGATACGATATTAATGTGGGATTAAAGGAAAAGATGGTCGCCCCTCTTATTGAAGCCCTGAATGATTCGGATTGGCATATCAAAAATGGCGCGGCATACGCCTTAGAAAATCTCTCCAGGTCCAATATATCCAAAGATTATAAGGAAAGCATGATCGATCCTCTAATTAAAACACTGAGGGATAAAAGCAACGCCGATATCGTTCGAACCCACGCGGTATATGCCTTTGAAAATCTTGTCAGATCCGATATTTCACGAGAATCAAAGATGAAGATGGTCTATCCTCTCTTTGAAGCATCCACGGACAGGAACAAAGATATTCAAGACAGCGCGAAACGCGCCTTAAATTATCTTGCTGAGTCCAGTATTTATGTGATTTAAAAGCCAATATCAGAAACAGCGACCGTCCGCTTGAGACCGACAGCAGTAGTGTTATAATTCCTGAAAATGACCCAATATAATATAGCCATAATCGGCGGCGGAATAGTCGGCAACGCAATAGCAAGAGAACTTTCCCGATATGAATTAAAGACCATCCTCATTGAAAAAGAGATCGAAGTTTCCTTCGGCACTTCAAAAGCCAATTCAGGGATAATCCACTCTGCGCTGCACGATGACATGAGGACGCTTAAGGGCAGATTGTGCCTTCAGGGGAATGCTCTCTGGGGAAAACTTTCGAAAGAACTGAGGATACCTTTCGAGAGAGTGGGAGAGATCCTTGTCGCGCGGTCAAGGGACGACATCCCTGTGCTGATAAAAATGCTGGAGAACGCGAAAGCAAACGGGATCCCGGCCGAAATGGTGGAAGGAAAGCGGCTCCATGAGCTTGAGCCGAACCTTTCCGTTGACATTAACACGGGGCTGCTCGCGCCGTCGGCGGGGGTGATACCGCCGTACGAAATGACATATGCCCTGTATGAGAACGCGATGCAGAACGGCGTGGAATATCTTCTCGGATCAAAAGTCACGAACATAGCAAAGGAAGGGGCGGGTTATGTCATCTCCGTCGGCGGCCAGGAAATAAAATCGGATCACGTAATAAACGCGGCGGGAGTCTACGCCGACGAAGTGGCGAGATTTGTCGGCGCGAACAATTTCAGGATAAGGCCAAGAAAAGGCGAAGAGTACATCCTTGATAAGAGGCTCGACAACATCAATAACCACATAATATTCCCGACCCCCACGCCCACGTCAAAAGGGATACTGATAATAAAGACTATAGAAGGCTCCACCATGATCGGCCCCACCGCGGAAGACACAGATGACAGGGAAGACACATCCACGACTCCGGCGGGCTTGATGAAGATCCTTGATTTTGTCCGGACAATGATCAACGACATCCCGAAAAAGGACATAATCGCGTCATTCGCGGGGATACGCCCCGTTTCCGACACGAACGACTTCGTAATAGAGGAATCCTCTAAATCCCCGCGCTTCATAAACGCGGCGGGGATACAATCCCCGGGATTGACGGCGGCGCCGGCGATAGCGCTGATGGTCGTGAACATATTGAGAACAACGGGTTTACCCCTTGAAGAGAAAAAAGAATTCAAGAAATACGACAAGCCCCACAGGAGATTTTCTCTCGCTCCGGACAGGGACAAGGAGCTGCTGATCTCTTTGAACAAAGCTTACGGGAACGTGATCTGCAGGTGCGAAACAGTAACGGAAGCCGAAGTCGTCGCCGCGATAAAGAACGGCGCAAGGACCCTCGACGGTATAAAGTTCAGGACGCGCGCGGGAATGGGGAGATGCCAGGCCGGCTTCTGCACTCACCATGTGATGAAGATACTCGCAAGAGAGACCGGAACCCCTGAGGAAAAGATCACCAAGCGGGGCGGGAACTCGTCGATAGTGAGTGAAAAAAGATGAAAAAAATATCGACCGACGTGATCGTCATAGGCGCCGGACCGGGCGGAATGGCCGCTGCCCTGAAGGCCCGCGAAATGGAAGTGAAGAACGTTCTGCTGGTCGATCGATTGCCGGAGCCAGGCGGAATACTTCAGCAGTGCATCCACAACGGCTTCGGCCTCCACAAATTCCAGAAAGATCTTACGGGGCCTGAATACGCCGATATCTACATCAAAAAAATTACGAGCGCGAACATCGAGGCTTTGCTTCATACCATGGCCATAGAGATAACTCCGGACAATAAAGTAATCCTTTCGAACCAGACCGACGGTTTGATTGAGGTTGACGCAAAAGCCATCATTCTTGCGATGGGCTGCAGGGAGAGGACAAGGCAGCAGGCGAGCATCCCGGGCACAAGGCCGTCGGGGATCTTCACCGCGGGAGTCGCGCAGAGGTTCATGAACATAGAGGGCTTTATTCCCGGAAGAGAGATCGTGGTCGTCGGAAGCGGGGACATCGGGATGATAATGGCGCGAAGGATGACGCTTGAAGGCGCAAATGTCCACGCCGTTACAGAGATACTCCCCTATCCCGGAGGCTTGACGAGGAACGTTGTCCAGTGCCTCAATGATTACGATATCCCGCTGTTCCTGAACCACACCGTAAGCCAGATCTACGGAAAGGACAGGGTCAGAGGAGTTAAGATCGCCAGGATCGACAGTAAAGGCGATCCCACTGATGAAACGTTCGAAATATCATGCGATACCCTCCTTTTCTCGGTCGGATTGATACCGGAGAATGAGCTCTCCCGGATGGTCATTCTTGAGATCAATCCCCTGACAGGCGGTCCATTTATTGACGATACATACCAAACAAAAAGGCCCGGTGTTTTCATCTGCGGGAATGCGGCATTCGTTAACGACCTGGCCGATTATGTGAGCCGCGAGGGTGAGCTGGCGGGAGAATCCGCGGCGAAGTATGTGAATGGTTCACTGAAGAAGCAAATGAACGTGAGGGTCCTGGCCGGAGATAATATCCGATTTGTCGTGCCTAACTCCATCACAAGGACGGATCGGGTGACTTTGTATGCGCGCGTCACCCGTCCCATGCTAAATGTAAGGGTAACGTCATCCGAAGATATCGTGAACATGAAAAAACAGATAGTGAAGCCGAGCGAGATGCTGGAGATAGAGCTGGACGGCGAAAAGCTGAAAAAGATAAAAGAGCTGAGGGAGATAATGATCGATGTCAGACCGGATAAATGAGAACAAATTCATCTGCATAATGTGCCCACTCGGGTGCGAGGTGGTGGTCAGGTCGGATGAAAGCGGACAGATAACCGAGATACTCGGCAATAAATGCGCCAAGGGCGAAAAATACGCGAGGGACGAATCCGCTCATCCGCTGAGGATATTGACTTCAACTGTTGCGGTTGAAGGGGCCCAATTCGCAAGGCTCCCGGTAAGGACATCGGATCTCATACCGAAAGACAGGATGTTCGACTGCATGAAGGAGATACAGAAGGTCAGAGCCAAAGCGCCGGTGAAGCTGGGCGACAGGATCATCGAAAACATACTGGGCCTCGGCGTGGACGTGATAGCTACGAGGGATCTCTAATCTCCAATATCAAGTCTTGCTTTTAAAGAACAGCCAGTTCTTCGGCCCCGCCTTTTTGAACCTGATGAGATGAAAATGGCCGTTCAGCTTCTTCCCGTGTATCGCCATCTCGATCTTTTCGTCATTGAATACTATGGCATCGAAAGTGCCTTTGTCCCATATCTTCACTTCTCCCGCCCCGTACTGCCCCTGGGGAATGGTCCCTTCAAAGTCCCCGTAATCCAGCGGATGGTCTTCAACTTCAACGGCCAATCGTTTGACGGACGGATCGTTAGAAGGTTCCTTTGGTACCGCCCAGGATTTCAGGACGCCTTTGTTCTCAAGACGCAGGTCCCAGTGAAGGCGCGACGCATGGTGTTCGTGTATGATGTATTTAGGCATTTCGGGAGGATTATATCACGCGCATCAGATGCTAGAAATAAAATTATGGGCTGCCTCTCTTATTGGCGAATAAACCCCTATATAGTCTTTTGCGAACGATTCCTGGATTTTTGGGCCTAACCCGAATATTTTCGGCTCTGAAACATCATCGATATTGATCGTATACATGAACATGCCCATGGGCAGCTCTATCGGTTTTTTATTCACGACGGACACAACGAAATTATATGGATCGAATCCCAGCCCTATATCAACACCGTGGAATATTCTTGGAGCCTTAAAAGCCACCTTGCCAATATCGGGCGAGATCACCCCGAGAAATAAGGCCGCGGAAAACAGATTCCCCTCTATCTTCACTTCTACTTTATTCGGGTTATTATTTGATTCATCTATAGAAATATGCGCATCGGGATCAAGGCGGACCATTTCGAATATTCTCGTGAAAGCGGCGTGAAGTCCGCATCTCTTAACGATCCCGGAAACAAAAAAATGAATGCTGAGATTGCTTAAATTCATTCTTTTTAATTCCTGGATGCTCGGCGCTAATATATTTTGGTAAAATTCCAGGTATCTGCCGCTGAACATCACGCCTGATCGAGCGACATCCGGGCCAAAAACATCCGCAAGGACGCTCGCTTTCCCTGAGTCATCATTTATATAAACATTTTCCGAAAGCTTCAGAACTTTCGTCCTATAATTACTTTCTGATCCATTCTCGAACATCATACAGCGCGGCACGTGCGCATAAGAAGGGCCAGCCTCCGTATTAGACATAAGTTTTTTAAATCTGGATCCGACCCAGCTATCCTCTTTAACTGTTTTCGCAAGTGTTTTATAAGGATGGGACAGGCCAAAATACGGCTTATAACCCGCCTTATGAAGATCGCATGTTTTCACCGTTCTAACTGCCATTAATATCCCCCTGATTCGCCCTCAGAATCCTCAGATAGCGCTTATATTTCTATCCATTTATCGACCATATGTTCCAGAAATTTCAGGTTTTTACGCGAATTCTAGGGGAATTTCAGGAAATGCTCTCGAAAGGGCCTATCTGGAATAATACTTCTTCATGAAAGACGCTTTTGAGGGACAGAACTGCCCTATCACGCATTCAGGGCATAAAGGACGGGGCGCCTTGCAAACGGCCCTTCCGTGGTCGACCAGATTATAATTAACCTTGCCCCAGTATTTTCTCGGGAGCAAACTCATCAGGTCCTGTTCGATCCTTCCCGGATCGTCGAACTTTGAAAATCCCAGCCTTTGTGACAGCCTGATAACATGAGTATCCACCGCTATGCCCTCAACTTTATGGAAAGCACTATTCAGAACAACGTTCGCGGTTTTCCTTGCCACGCCGGGAAACTTGATAAGCTGTTCCATCGAGTCGGGCACTTTTCCGTTAAAATCGGAAACCAGCATCTTCGCCATATTGATGATATTCTTCGCCTTGTTGTGATAAAAACCTGTGGACCGGATCTCCTGTTCGAACTTCCTTATATTAGCCTTCGCGTAGTCTTTCGCTGACCGGTACTTTTTGAAAAGGGTCAATGTGACGGTATTCACCCGTTTGTCAGTGCACTGCGCGGAAAGGATCGTAGCCACTAACATTTCGAGCGGAGAATGGAATGCGAGGGCTGTTCTCGCATCTGGATATTCTTTGGACAATATTTTCAGTACTTCAAGTATTCTTGTCTTCGTCGCATCCATAAGTTGGATAAATTATATCACATCTTCCCCTTCTGGCTCGCCTAGCTCTTCCGTGTTAAAATATGACCATGTACCAAATGCTTAACATCCCGCTTAACGCGGAGGATCCCCATACCTGGCATAACCTCCTCAAGTTCCCTATTTACGCGCGCAAAGACTGGATCCGCAATCACCTGAATGCGGTTATCGCAACGCTCAAGGAACTTCTTTCAGATAAGAACGCCTTACTGAACGTGGGCCTCGACAGCCACCAGATGCCCTGGGACGCTATCGGTTTCATCTGCCTCAATGATAATCTATACAAGGAAGCGGAAACGATCTATGACAATATCTTCAGGAAATTCCAGGACATAAAGGCGGATGCAACGATCCCTCTCTATAACCGCGGCATAGCAAGGTTCCTACAGGGGCGATATCGCGACGCATACGAGGACTTTAAGCTCGCCAGGAAAGATGATCCCCATTTCTACGACAAGGACAGTCTCACTTTCGGCGCGATAAAATATATGGACGAGGTGCTCTTCCCCACCCGCGAGACCATCAAGAAAAATCAGGAAAAGCTGATCAAGGACCTGAACACGCCGAAGATGGTGGATGATGTTTCTGGCCCCAACAAGCTGAAAATAATCCGGAAATGGAATTCATCGACCCCGCTCTACTCACAAACGCCGAGCCTCGGCGGAGGTTATTATCTGACCCTGAAGAACTCCCGCGGCGAGACCAAAGGCATCGTCATCGACCCCGGATACAATTTCCTTGAAATATTCAGGGAGCAGTGCCTGGGCATCCTTGACATCGACGCGATAATAGTAACGCACGATCACGACGACCACTCGGAATCGGTCGAAGGCATATTGAGCCTGGTGGCAAAATACAATGATTACAAACTGCGCGGCCCGTCAAAGGTGCTGGATATTTTCGGATCCCCGGCGTGATGCTGAAATACCAGGGTGTTTTCAATAAGACGGACAAGGCCGGGAATAAGGAGATAAATTTCCAGCTGATGATCCCCGGCAACAGGATAACGGAGATTGACGGCGCATCGACGATGGAAAAATACGGGTTCGAGCTGGTCGTCAACCAGGCGTATCATCCCGAGCTCTGGACCAATCAGGAATCTGCGGTCGGAGTGACCATTGAAACGAACATCATTTACAAGCATCACCCACTCAAAATAGGGATGACGGGGGACACCCGGTACGAAACTTTCATCGGGAACCAGTACCAGGACATCCAGATGCTCCTGATAAACATCGGCTCGATAGAAAAAGAGGAAGGGAAACTTCTCCACTCCCACCTCGGGCTCTGCGGAAGCATAAACCTGCTCAAGGAAGCGCGGCTCGGCAAACCTCTTCTCGCCGTCCTTACCGAGTTCGGGGAGGAATTCAGGGGCAGGAGAAAGACCATAAGCAAGATCATCGAGCTGTGGGCCCAGCCGATGGAGCCGTCCCTCATAAACCACGACTTTCGCGTTATCCCGGCCGACCTTAACCTTGAGATAGATCTGACGGACCTGAGCATAAAAGAGACAAAGACAGGCAAGTTCCATCCCTACCCAGAGATCGATTTTGACGAACTTGATCTCGAACTCATAAGCTACAAGCATAAGCACAGCGCATGAAATTCATAGTTGATTCCATGCTCGGAAAACTCGCAAAAAGGCTGCGCCTCATGGGATATGACACTTATTATGATGCTAAGAAAGACGACCGCGAGATACTAAAGCTTTCAAAGGAAGAGGATCGTTTAATAGTGACCAGGGACACGGGGATGTCAAAGATACGCGGCGCAAAAGTCCTCCTGATAAGATCAACGGACATCCATGAACAGCTGAAGGAAATATCAAAGCTAAGTCTGGACAGCAACCGATCATTTTCAAGATGCCCGGAATGCAATACTCCCGTAAAGGACGTCAGCAAAGAAGAGGTCAAGAATATCGTTCCGAAATTGGTATATGAAACGCTGAACAAGTTCTCTTATTGCCCGAAATGCAAAAAAGCCTACTGGCAGGGAACTCACTACCAAAAGCTTCTCAAAGAATTAAAAAGCATATAAGTTAGCCAGAATATTCCCCCTTGCTGTCGAAAGCGACTATAAGTGACAATTCCCCCTACAGTTTTATGCTACTTTCATGCTCAACGCATCTGGCAACAAAATTGCTAACTCAAGAGATGCGAGGTGTGAGATGCGAGATGCGATAAAAACAAAAGAGATGGGATGTGCGAGATGAGAGATGCGATAAGACATTTTACCGATTTGATCGTGTGGCAAAAAGGTAATGAATTAGCCATTTTGGTATATTCCTTAACCAGCAAATTCCCCAAAAATGAACTTTTTGGACTTACAAATCAGCTCAGGAGAGCTGCCACTTCAATCCCGGCAAACATCGCCGAAGGAATGGGAAGAGGAAGTTATCCTGATAGAGCAAGATTTTATTACAATGCCAGAGGCTCGATATATGAAGTTGAAAGCTACCTCATTGTCTCTAAAGAACTGAAGCATCTTGATGTTGATAAGTTTACAAAAGCAATGGATTTATTGAACTCAACAAGAATGCTATTGAATGCTTTTATAGCAAAGACCTTGAAAATAGGAAATGAGAGAGTATTAACCTGAGATGTATTTTCTCATCTCTGATCTCACATCTCTCATCTCATTTTATTAAAAGGAGGTGATAACCAATGATGTCTTTGAACAGGACCATCCTCGTCGGCCGCCTGGCCGCCGATCCTGAAGTCCGCTACACCACGAACGAGATACCTGTCGCAAGGTTCGCCCTCGCGGTCGGAAGGCCGTCAAAAAACGGCAAAAATGAAGTTGATTTTATCAATATAGTCGCCTGGAGGGGGCTCGCGAAGATCTGCGGCGAATACCTGAAAAAAGGTAAACCAATAGCTATTGAAGGGAAACTTCAGATAAGGAAATACGAAAAAGACGGGCAGAAACGGTCTTTTACCGAAGTCGTGGCAAGCAATATGCAGATGCTCGATACGAAGTTTTTTAAGGAATCGGACAGCGGCGAAACCAAAGAAGAAGAGGAAGAGCTGGAGATCGAAGAAAAACCCGCGAAAAGCAAGAAATAAATAATGAACGGGCCTCAGGCTTTACCGCTTGGGGCCCCTCCCCTAAAAAATATGTATATCCCGCCCAGAATGAGCATAAGTCCGCAGAGATAAGTGAATATCTTGAAAACTCTCTGGTCGATCCTGCTGCCGACAAGCGGAATGACCGCTCCAAGCAGAAGCAACGGGGATATTATGGTGCCGATCCCGAAAGAGAAGCTGTAGACCAGGCCAGCCAGAAAACTATTGGAAATAAAAGCTATCTCCAGAAGCACGCCGATAAGCGGAATGCACGGCGACAAACCGACCAGTACGCCAAGAACAGCCGCATTCCCCTCTCCCACGCCGCAAAACCTGAAACGGATCTCTTTGCCCAGCATCACCGCGACACCGATGGAGATAAGAAAAACCGATAAGATCGTCTGGATATAGTAATAAAAACCTGAAGCGTAATAATACTTCAAAAGGAACGCGCCGAAATATCCGAACAGCCCGCCGAGGATCGTGTAAACCACGAGTCTCCCGAGAGAAAAGCTTAGCGCGGCAAAAAATCCCTCCTGCCACGTTTTCTTTGTACCTGCGATGGGAAGCATTATAGGGGCGCAGGTGACGAGGCAGGGCCCGAAACCCAGGAAAAACCCCTGAAGACCAAGATATAGGATTTTGCCTATGTCCATACAATATGTATAATATACCATTACGGCAGGGAGATAAAATGTTTTTCCCATTGATCGCTATAGGGTTCGCATCGATCATAGTCCAGATACTTCTCCTGAGAGAACTGGTCACGGTATTCAACGGCAACGAACTGACCTACGGCATATCTCTTATGATCTGGCTTGCCGCAACGGGGCTTGGCGGGTACGCCGCCGGCAGGTTGATAAAAAGGTTCAAAGACGCGCCAAAGACCCTGATATATACACAGCTTGCCGTTTCTTTGCTTGTGCCGGCAGAGATCTATTTCGCGAGAATATCGAAGATATTGTTCAATATCCCCTCGGGCTCCATACCGGACATGAAGTCCATTTTCATCATATCTCTCCTCTCGATGGCGCCGGCATGCCTGCTTTTCGGGTCGCTTTTCACTCTGGGAAGCAAGGCTCTTCTCGATATCAGCGATATGTATATCGCCGAAAGCCTCGGCGCCGTCATCGGCGGCGTGGTCTTCAGCTTTATCCTGATATATTTCTTCGATCCTTTCCAGATAGCCGGCATTATCGGCGCTGTATTGTCCATTTCCTCGATTTATACTTATAAGAATTTCATACAGCCCAATACAAAGCCAAAAACAGCAAGGCTCGTGATCTTTGCCCTCGTCCTTGCTATAAATTTTATGTTTATCCATCCTTATGGCGTAAAGCTCGATCATTACTCCGCAAAAGCCCAGTTCGGCGGACTGAACCTGGTCAGGTCCGTCGATTCGATCTACGGCAGGATCTCCGTCATAGAAGACAAAGGGTCCTACAGTTATTTTGAGGGCGGCGATCTGGTTTTCTCAACGGCTTCCGTTCCCGAGAACGAGGAGATCGCGCACCTCTCCTTTCTTGAAAGCGGCGGTGCCCGGAATGTCCTGCTGATCGGAGGCGGTCCGGCCCTGATACCGGAGATATTGAAACACAGGATAAGAAAACTTGATTATGTGGAATTCGACCCGAAACTTGCTCAGCTCTCCGGAGGCAAATACCCGGCCATCGTGACGGACGGCAGGTTTTTCATCAAAACAACAAAAGAGCTGTATGATCTGATCATTGTGAACCTCGGGGATCCTATCAACGCATCCACCGGAAGATTTTACACTGTGGAATTCATGAAAGAATGCGGGAAAAAGCTGGGACACGGCGGCGTGCTGGCGCTAAGGATCTCCGGCTCCGCGGATTTCATGGGCAAAGAAACGAGAGCTCTCAATTCATCGATATATAAGACCCTGAACCTTGTTTTTCCGGAAGTGACCATTATCCCCGGCGCATACATTTATTATTTCTCGTCGAACTCAAACGGGATCCTGACCGATGACGCTGAAGAGCTGGTAAAAAGATGGGAGTCTCAAAATGTGCGCGCGAAATATTTCAATTCACTGTCCATCCCCCACCTGGTCACGCCTGATAGGCTGAATTATGTCAAAAAGGCGGTCAAATATGATGCCGCCACGAAAATAAGCTCTGATCTTCATCCGATATCCTATCTTTACAGCATCCTGGTATGGTTAAGCTATTTCCCCGGCTTGATGAACATCCCGATGCAAAAAGCGCTGGCCGTAAAACCCGGAAGCCTGATGCTCTGGCTTTTTGTTCTGGCAGTGATATTCAAGTTCGCCGGATACAGGATCAAAGCGATCAAAGATTCGTCTGTTCCGGCGGTCGTAGCCTTAATAGGATTCACCGCCATGTCCCTCCAGCTTTTGACGATATACTCCTTTGAGTCGATATACGGCTACATTTATTTCAAGATCGGACTTTTGACGGCGGTTTTCATGGGGGGACTTGCCGCGGGGAGTTTCCTCGTCAACTCGAAATTCAAGCGGGCAAAGATCGGGCCCATCATTGCGCTTCTTCTGACGGCGACAGCCGCCTTCGCGCTCTATCTTAACGCAGCACCGGCACTTGATTACAGGCTCTCGGAATACATGATCCCTGTCTTTTCATTTATATTCGCGGCGCTTGCGGGCGCTGTTTTCCCCGCGGCGGTAAGGGACTATGGATCAAACAGCATTGAGAACAAGGCCGGAGTGCTTTACGGCAGCGATCTTCTGGGCGGAGCCGCTTCAGCGATATTGACAAGCGTATTGTTCATGCCTGTTTTCGGAATAATGGGAACGATAGCAGTGCCGGTGAGTTTATGCTTGGCCAGCCTGATCCTTCTACTGTGATCCTATGGTAAGCACCTTGGTTCCACGCCCACGACCCAAAAAATAATTATTTATCCTCGACAAGGCGGACCGCGATAAAATAATGTCGGACCTCGGGGTTGTCGCCGTACCGGAGCAAATTCCTTATTGAACTAATAACGAACATATTCTCTTTTTCGTGTTCAGTTTCGGTCCATTCCCACTTTTTCCCCGACAATTGATCTTTTACCATACGTTTAGCCGTCAGCAATTCTTCTTCGGTCGGGATCCTGAATTTTCTGCCGGTTTTCTCGCTGAGCCATTTTGCAAACGCCCTGCCATCAACCAGACTTAAGTGGGCAATTTTATCGGTCTCCCACCATTTTCCAATGGCAGAAACAAGTTCATCAGCATTGAACCCTTTGATCTCATATCCCGTGTTTTTCACGAATTTCCTGAAAAGTCCGACAGTTATTTCATCTCTCATGATCCTATATGGTCTCCCCGGAACATCTATCATTTCGGGTGCAAGCGATAAGGGCCTTGAATATGCCATGCCCTTGAACACCGATCGCGTCCCAAGAACAACTTTTCTCGTCAGGATCGAAATTTTATTGATGTCCGCTTTATATCCGACCATATCTTTCCCCTTAGATGCTCCGATATTAATATCGTTGTATATCATTATCGGCAAAATGACCTGAATATTTCAGTGGTTTGCAAGAATATTTATGCGGTCGGTTATTTTTGGTTTTCTATTCTTCCTCTTTGAACACATCTGCGGTAAAAATGTAGAGGCGGGTGTTGGGATCTTTCAGCGCTGAAACAGGAAGGCCCGCCTTGTAGCAAACATTCTCCAGGAATTGTTCTCTTGTCCACTTGTTCTCCGTAGCTACCTGGGGAAGGAAAACACCGCTCTGCCCGCCGTTCTCGATCAAGACCCCGTTCTTCCCGACAACAACTTCATTTGTGCTGGTTATCGCCTGCATCGGGGAAAGTATGGATATCTCTATCTTAATGTTCGGCAGCTCTTCGGTAGTGACCGCAGTGAATCTGGTATCCTCCGTTGCCGCCGCGATTGCCATGTCGGAAACCGCCGAATAAAGTTGTTTGACGGGTTTAAGGTAGCCGATGCATCCCCTCAGCTGGCCGTTATTTGTAAGAGTGACAAAAACGCCGTACTTCTGCTGAAGTTCCTTTTCATATATCATGAAGTCCGGAATTTGCTTTGTGCTCAGGTAGCTCTCCAGCGTCTTCCTCGCGATCTCAAGAAGCCTGGTTTTCTCGGATTCATCCAGGACAAGCGGCCGCCTGTAAATGGCGGCGGACAGGTATCCGACGACCGACGACTTGTCCCCCGTCACATCCCCCGTGTCCGCATATTTCAATATCTCATAACTGTTGGCATAAAGCCGGTCGGCTGCCATCATCGCCGTAATAACAGGCCCGTAGCCGCACATTTCGCATTCGCCCGTAGCAAGCTTTTGCACCAGAGCGTTCAGGTCGCCTTTTGATATTGCGTCGATCGCGGCCGCGTCCATCGTGCTTGACACTTCATAGGTGTGATAATGAGAAAGATCGGTACTGGCGACAAGAAGGACCTTTTTTTTGCCGATCGACTTCAATATCGCCTGCGCGAGTATATTGCTGTTCTCGATCGACTGGTAACCGAACACTATCGGGACGATCTTGAAGTTCTTAAGCGTTTTCTGAAGGAAAGGGATCTGGACCTCCACCGAGTGCTCTTTGTCCCATGCTTCCTTAACGTATTTTATTTTAGGATCACAGGACATCAGGCTTGCAGCCATTTCCTTGTCGATCTTCACTCTTCCGAGTGGCGTTTCATATTCGCCCTCAGGAATGACGGACAATCCGTCAAACATAGTGTAATGGCTGGGCCCCATTATTATGACCGTATCAAAGCTCTTGTTCGTCAGCTGCTTGTAAGCATAAGCCGCGACCTTGCCTGAATACTGATAGCCCGCGTGAGGAACAATTATGGCGATGAGCTCCCCTTCCCCGCCAATGACATTGTAATCCTTCAAATAGCCGTCAATGTCCTTTGAAAGCTCATTCTTGTCGCCGGGATAGAACTGGCCGGCCACGTTCGCATGCTTAACGATTTCAGCGCTTGAAGCTGTCATTGAGAATAAGAATATCATAAATATTATCGAGATGTGAGATGCGAGATGCGAGATGCGAAAAACACATCTCGTTTCTTGTCGCTCATCTCTCATCTCCCTCTTCACTTCCATACCCCCGCTATCTTATAGCCGCAATACTTGCACTTTCCGTTGATTAAATCAACCTCGAGAGTATCGAAACCCTGTCTCTTTATGATGAGCTTCCCGCATCTGGGGCAATAGGTGGATTCTCCAGCGTTCCCGTAGACATTGCCGATATATACATATTTAAGACCGGCGGCCTTTGCGATCTTTGACGCGTCTTCAAGCGTTTTCAACGGTGTGGGCGGCAGGCCGGTCAGCTTGTACTGCGGGGTAAATGCTGAAAAATAAAGCGGCGTATCCGCTCCCACGTTCTCCTTTATCCATGTGCACATCGCCTTTATCATTTTGGGATCGTCATTTTTTCCGGGTATGACCAGGTTGGTTATCTCAAGCCATACCCCCGACTTCCTGACATTTTTTATCGTCTCTAGTACCGGATCAAGGTGACCGGAGCACATCGTCGCGTAATATTCCTCGGAAAACCCTTTCAGGTCGACGTTAACAGCATCCATGTATTTAAGAAGCTCTTTCAAGGGTTTGGGATTGATATACCCGCAGGTGTGCATGACGTTCCTTATTCCGTATGCTCTGGCGAGTTTCGCGGTATCAAGCATGTATTCGTAGAAAACGGTCGGCTCGGTATATGTATAAGCTATGGAAGCGCAGCTATTCTTTTTCGCTTGATTTACGACCTCAAGAGGCGGCAGGATAACGGATTGCGCGTCCTCCGGCCTGCTCTGGGATATCTGCCAGTTCTGGCAGAAAATGCAGCCGAGGTTGCATCCCGCCGTAGCTATCGAAAAGGCAGAAGTCCCCGGAAGGAAATGGGTGAAAGGCTTCTTTTCTATAGGGTCGATATGGACAGCGACCGGCCTCGCGTAAACCAGAGTGTAAAGCTTGCCGTCAACGTTTATCCTGTCGCCGCACCTGCCCTTTTTACCGTTAGTAAGAACGCAATAATTGGGACAGAGAAGGCATTGGACGGTCTTGCCTTCAAGCACGGTCCAATTCTTTGCTTCAAGAAGTTCGAGGTTGGCCTTCCTTATCTCTTGTAATTTGTCGCTCAGTGAGCCGATATCGAGGAGCTGGATCGAATAAGCAAGGCCTCCCAGAAATACCGCGAACATTATCAGTGCCGCTAACTTTTTCATAGGATGCAAATCATATCACTCCGGCCCGCGCATCTCAAGGCGGCGCATCGCGTCGCGGATGCCCTGTAATAATGCCCTTATGCGCATCAAATAATATCGGTTGAGACTTGAAATTCCGCAAAGAAATACACGATAAATAATTGGCGAAATGAATTTCTGACGCAAGGATCGATCGCCGGAAGATCAGGGATATTATGGAAATGGCCAAGTTAACGAAATATCGAATAAGTTTCTCCGGAATGATAAAAAAATCCGGAGTGTTAAGGATAATAGGCCCTGAGTTGAGAATAAGATGCACTATGTGGCAACCCGCATTGATCACTCGCGCCATCAGATCGGATTTCATGAAACTTGATTCTTCCAAACAGGCGGAGTTCATCGGTCTTTATGCCAAAAAAAGGTTGAAATCGATCGACAGAATAATATCAAAGCTTCTCCCGAACGAAGGACTTAAGGCAGCGGATCTCTGGTTGAAGATCGTTGAATCCCGCGGGGGCAGCGATCTTAGTGTCGTCCAAAAGATCAATAACCTCTACCCCGCATTAGAAAGTAAAAGCGAAAAGATCGCGCGTCTGTTCGCGAAAACCTATGTTTTTTGGGTCCACAATTACTATTCCTGTGATCTGGACGGAAATATCACAAAAATGACATGTCAATTTTCAGATGCCCTGTTCATAAAGCATCACAAAAAGGAAATGATCAATGAAAGAAGCGAAATGCCTTATCTTGCGGAGCAAATAGAAGCATATGCAAATTTCCTCTATAGAAAAATATGCAAATTCCCTTTCATATACGGATGATCAACCCTTGATCTGAAAAAGCGCGCGAAGAACCGGCGCCATTGAACCTATCCACATCAGCACTGCCAACTCCAACATAGAAAGTAACTCATCTCACTGCGCTGTGTCCCTCTCAAGATCGTTCGTTGTTTCACAGGCGGCTCGTGATGACGTCAAAATAGTGAAATTTAGCAGGGAAAGTTACGATAAAACAACAGGTTGAACAAATTGTCTGGAAGGAAAATATTACATGAATATAACCAAGGTAACGAAAGATCCAACGATTATTGCCAGAATAATAAGAAATTCTCGGGTTTTAAAGATACTAGGTTCTGCCGGGAGAATAAAAAGTACAATGTGGCGGCCTGCATTGATCACTCCCGCGATCAGGTCGGAATTTTTAAGCTTTCCTTTTTCTAAACAGGCGGAGTTGATAGGCTTTTTTGCCCAAAAACAGCTGAGATCAGTAAACAAGGAAATATCAAAGCTTCTCCCGAAAGGAATTCTGGAAGCCAAAGATCTCTGGAAGCAGATAGTTGAGTACGGCAAAGACAAAGGTCTTAGCTACTCGCAAACCATCGCTCTTCTTCACCCGCAATTGAAAAGTAAATGTCTGCAGATTGCGGGGGACTTTGCGGAAGCTTTTGCTTTTTGGGTAGAGAATTATTACTCCTGTAACTCGGCCGGGGATTTCACCCCCTACACTTACCTAGCCTCAAAAGCCCTGATATTAAATCCGCATCAAATAGAGATAATCGATAAAATGAGCGGCATGCCTTATCTGGGAGAAAAAATGAAATGGTACGCGGATTTCCTTACCCACACGACAGAGATATTTGAGCTTTGAAACCTGTGTTTCTCCTGCAAAACCCGGATAAATAATGCAATTCAGCGTGTCTAGGAGTATGACGACAAAAAAATCGCCGGGAGAAGCGGATCATCCGGATAACAGATGCGTAAACCAAGATCGTTGAAGCGATCCCCTCTTAATGTTATTATACTGCGTCATGGCAAAAAGGATCGATCTTCTTAGGTTATACGCTCTCATTATCTTACTGCTGAGCATAATATATTTTTATCTCAACCTTTTCTCCCCGAAAACGCTCCCTTACTTTGTCCGTTTCTGGCCGATGCCGAAGAACATGAATGTCCTGGTAATGGGACTGGATACTGCCTATGACAAGACAAAGCATGTCGCTTTGACCGATGTGGGACACACGGACACGATGATACTGGTAAATATAAACACCAACAGCTTTAAAGTGAACATGCTGTCCATCCCGCGCGACACGCTGGTGGAGATCCCCGGCTACGGATGGCAGAAGATCAATTCCGCTTATTTTCTCGGGGGCCCTGCCCTCGCCAAGGAGACGGTCGAGAAATTTCTCGGCGTTCCCGTTAATTATTACGTGACCTTGAACCCGAAAGGGCTTATCAATCTCATTGATATGATGGGCGGGGTCAGGATATATGTGGACAAAGACATGTATTACGTTGATAACTGGGGTGGCCTCAAGATAAACCTGAAAAAAGGGTGGCAGACGCTCAACGGCGAGCTTGCGAACGGTTTTATCAGGTTCCGCCAGGAACCCATGGGAGATGTTTCCAGGGTTCAGAGGCAGCAGGGTTTCCTTCAAACCGTTCTAAGGCAGCTGGCGACTCCCGGGATGCTTGCCAAAGCCCCGTGGGTCCTTGCGATAGCGGCGGAGAACATAAAAACAGACCTTTCGCTTAAAGATATGCTCTGCTCTCTGAACTTTGCAAGGGGACTGAGAAAAGATGATATAAACATGACAATGGTCCCCGGAAGCTTTGCCGTGGGAGAGCTGGGCGCAAGCATTTGGGCTCCCGATCAGGAAGCGCTCCGGGACATCGTGAACAAGTATTTTTCAAAAAAACTGCTCGCGAAACTAGAGCCCAGGCACATGCCGTCGTCCGCGATAACGATAATAAACAATACCGATGATTTTGAGGTGGTGCGCCAGATGATGAAGGTGCTTTACAGGAAAGAATATGCCATAGTGAACGTTTCCTCCCAGAAAAAACCGGGCATATCAAAGACCCAGATAATAGCGCAAAAGGGGGACAGGTCCGGAGCGGAAAAACTCGGCGGACTTCTCGGAATAAAGGAAGTGTTCGTATCCGGAACGGGAGACACCCAATCCGACTTTACCATAGTGGTATGCAATGACTGGAAGGAATATCTGGAGAACAGCATCTCCAGATAAATCGCGGCCCCTTTTTGTGTTATAATCTTTACGTGGCTGTAAAACGGAAAAAATATCTTTTCCCCGCAGCGGCATCGGCGGCTGTCGCGGGACTCGGGCAGGTCATTAAAGGACAGGCCGGTAAAGGACTTAAAATAATGCTTTGGTTCTATCTGGGTTTTCCGATCATTTTTTTCGGCTCGCTCCTGCTGAACGCGTACCTTTTTCTGGCGGTTTTTGCCGCTTTTGTAGTGCTTTATCCCGTTATATGGGTTTTCAATATCCTTGACGCGTACATGATGCAGCCGCGCACAAGGAGGCGCGTATGAACAGGTCGATACATGTAATAACGTTACTCGGGATCCCCATAGAGATAAACTATTCCTGGTTCATCGTCTTCTTCCTTGTCACATGGACGCTGGCGGCGTCGGTCTTTCCGAATTCAGACAACATGCAGGGGCTTCCGATGATCACTTACTGGATCGCCGCGATAGTCGCTTCTTTTTTCTTCTTTTTCTCTCTGCTTTTACATGAACTGTCACATTCCCTGATCGCAATAAAAAACGATCTGCCGATAAAAGGGATCACTCTTTTTGTTTTCGGCGGTGTCGCCCACATATCAAAGGAGCCTCAAACTCCGGGAATTGAATTCAAGATGGCTATCGCCGGCCCTTTATGCAGCCTGTTTTTGTCCGTTATTTTTTCCCTCCTTGCCCTGTTATTCCATAATATCGGGCTGCCCGCTGCGATCGTAGTGATAACTCAATACCTTTCGGCCATAAATCTGATGGTCTGCGTGTTCAATCTTGTCCCCGGATTCCCGCTCGACGGAGGAAGGATCTTAAGATCCGCCCTATGGGGCATTACCGGCGACCTTAAAAGAGCCACACTGATCGCCTCTTCTTTTGGCAAGCTATTCGCTTATTTTCTGATGGGCTTTGGAATAATATTGTTCGCAACATATAAAGAGATCATTTCGGGGATATGGCTGATATTAATAGGTTTCTTCCTGCAGGAAGCCGCTTCCGCAAGCTATCAGCAGGTTTCATTCAAAAAGGTCCTGAACGGGGTGAAAGTGCGGGACATAATGTCAACGAACGTTGTGACCGTCAGCAAGCACCTGACCCTTATATCCCTTGTTGACGATTACTTTTTCAGATACAGGTTCACCTCATTCCCCGTTATATCGGATGAAGGGGATATCGAGGGGCTGATCACCATACACGCGGTAAAAGATGTTCCGAGAGAATCCTGGGTAAGCACAACGGTAATGGAAGCGATGATCCCAATTAAAAGCGATCTTGTCGTGAGCCCTTATACGGATGTTTTTGACGCTCTGACATGGATGGCGGGAAACGGGGTTGGCAGGCTTCTTGTCACGCGGGATGGAAAGCTGCTTGGGATCGTCTCTCAAAGGGATGTGATCAGGCTTTTTGAAGTAAAGGAAGACCTGGGAGAATAGATCAGAATATCAGAGGATCAGCGTACCAGAATATCCCGCCGCAGGCGGGCAGGCAGGAAGTGCGTTAAATGACTGCTGCATCCGGCAAAAAAGTATTAATGGTCATAGCCAGCGAAGGCTTCAGGGACCCGGAATATTATGAGCCTAAGAAGGTCCTGGAATTGAACGGGATCAAAGTAACAACAGCTTCAACCTCAAAGACCGCCACCGGCGCCGAAGGCGGGATCGTGAATACGGACATATTTCTCAAAGACGCGAACGCGAATGATTATGATGCCGCTCTATTCATAGGCGGACCGGGTTCCCATCAATACTTTGATGATCCTAAAGCCCATCAGATCGCGAAAGACATAGTTTCCTCCGGCAAAGTGCTTGGAGCTATCTGCGCCGCGGTCGCTGTACCAGCCAATGCGGGGGTATTAAAGGGCAAGAAGGCGACCTGTTTTTCCGGCGTGGTGAATATGGTCAAGGCCGGCGGGGCGACCTATACCGGTGAGGGCGTCACGGTTGACGGCAGGTTCGTAACAGCGGACGGGCCGAGATCCGCAAAAGCATTCGGGGAAGCTTTGGTTAAAGCTCTGACATAAACTCTATTGGAAAACCAAGAATTCGCAAAGATATTTTTTGAAATGGCCGAACTCCTCGAACTGGGAGAAGAGAATCGCTTCCGCATCCGCGCCTATCAAAAAGCCGCTCAGAACATAGAAAGTCTTCCGGAGAACATCGAGTCGATCTATCAAAAAGGCGGCCTCTCAGCGCTGGAAAATGTTCCAGGTATCGGACAGGGGATCGCGGAACACATAGAGGAACTGATAAAGACCGGGAAATTAAGACCACATGAACAGCTTCTAAAGAAATTCCCGAGGAGCCTCGTCGAGCTGATGTCCGTCCCCGGGATCGGCCCAAAAACCGTCATTTTGCTCCACAAAAAACTGAAGATCGACAGCATAGAAAAGCTTGAGAGAGCGGCAAAGAAAGGCGAGCTGGAAGAACTTCCGGGGATCAGAGCAAAGAAAATCCGGAATATTTTATCCGGGATAGAACTCAAGAAGAGGAACATCGGAAGGTTTTCGATCGGGACCGCCCTTCCTTATGCCGAGGCGATAGTTGCTTCGCTCAAGAAGCTGAAGGAGGTCGACAGGATCGTTCCCTGCGGAAGTCTGCGGAGGGCAAAAGAAACCATCGGCGACATAGACATACTTGTAACATCCAAGAAGCCGGAAAAAGTCATGGATGCTTTCGTCAAGCTTCCCCAGGCCGAAAAGATCCTCGTAAAAGGCAAGACAAAAACTTCGGTATTGCTGAAGAACGGCATGCAGGCCGACGTAAGGGTGGTCGAGCCGGATAGTTTCGGCGCCGCCGTTCATTACTTCACGGGATCCAAACAGCACAACATCCTGATAAGGGAAATGGCCATAAAAAAAGGTCTGAAGATCAATGAATACGGCATTTACAGGGGCAACAAAAAGATCGGCGGATCCCAGGAGAACGATGTTTTCAAGGCACTTGGACTCCCTTATATTCCGCCGGAGATCAGGGAAGCTGAAGGAGAGATCGAGGCCGCAAAAAAAGGTGAGATCCCGGTCCTGGTGGAGCTGAAAGACATAAGAGGCGACCTGCATATGCACACAAAAGCAACTGACGGATCCAACACGATAGAAGAAATGGCCGAGACGGCAAAAAAAATGGGCTATGAGTTTGTCGCCATTACGGACCACACAAAATCCACCAGGGTTGCCGGAGGCCTCACGGAAAAAGAGGCCCTCGCCCATCTTAAAAAGATCGATCGGGCCAACAGGAACATCAGCGGCATAAATATCATACGCGGAATGGAAGTTGACATACTGCCCGACGGCACAATGGATTATCCCGATGCCGTCCTGAAAGAGATAGATATCGTCCTAGCGTCCGTGCATTCGAACTTCACGATGAACAGGCGTGAGATGACCAAAAGGATAATTACCGCCATGAAGAACAAATATGTGACCGTCCTGGCCCATCCGACGGGACGCCTTATCGGAGAGCGTGATCCGTACGAGGTGGACATGGAACAGGTCTTAATGGCCGCGAAAGACACAGGGACTTTCATTGAATTGAACGCTTATCCGGCAAGGCTTGACCTGGACGACATACATTGCCGCAAAGCAAAAGAACTGGGCATCCTGATAGCGATTACGACCGATTCCCACTCGACCTCTCAGTTCGAGAACATAAGATACGGCGTTCTCACCGCAAGGCGCGGATGGCTTGAAAAGAAAGATATTCTTAATACCCTTCCATATGAAAAACTTGTTAAAAAGCTCGCCGTAAAGCGAAGCCTATAAACACGCTTTAGGGCTTGCTATGAAGCAAGCTGGATTGTTATAATGAAGCCGGAAAGGAGGGATCTTAATATGAACACATGGGGATGGATAATTCTCGTGATAATAGTCGTGGCTCTGGTTTACTGGTGGTGGACGGCCTCGAAAAAATAGTTCACAGCTAACAGCTCGCGGCAAACAGCCAACGGTATACGGCTGCTTTAAGCTGTAGGGTGGAAGTTGTAAGCTAAAAAGGCATGCTACAAGCTAAACGAAAGGGGGTATAAAGTGGGAACAATTATTTTTTTAATACTCAGGCTTTCAGGTTTAGTGGATACAAGAATGGATTGGGTTATCCTTTGCTTCCTGATCTCTCTCGATACCATCGGGATCCCGAGTTTAATATCGATGGTCAGAAAGAAATAACAAAGCAAGAGATGTGAGCTGTGAAGTGCGAGATGTGAAAATATACTCATATATCTCATTTCGTATCTCCCAACTTCCGCCTCTATTGTGATATAATAGCCACGTGAAATTATTCGAATCATCCGAAATGCCCGCCGGCGAGGCAGGACAGCAGGAAATCGACAAAAATGCCCCATTGGCCTATAGGATGAGCCCCAGGACGCTTGAAGAATTCGTAGGGCAGGAACACATCATAGGCGAAGGTAAGTTGCTGAGGCGCGCCATCGAAGCGGACAGATTGTCCTCGGTCATCCTTTACGGGCCTCCGGGCACAGGCAAGACCGCCCTCGCAAAAGTCATAGCCAACACAACAAAATCGGAATTCAAGGCGCTGAACGCAACGATCGCAAAAGTTGATGACCTGAAAAAAGTAATTAAAGAAGCTAAAGAGTTCAAACATGCGCTTAACAAAAAGACCATCCTGTTCCTTGACGAGATCCACAGGTTCAACAAGCTTCAGCAGGATGTTCTTCTGCCTCACGTGGAAGACGGCACGCTCACACTTATAGGAGCAACGGTAGAAAACCCGTTCTTTTACGTGACATCCGCACTTATATCGCGGTCGCAGATATTTGAGCTGAAAAAGCTGACCCAGGAAGAGATCAAAGCCATAATAAATAATGCCCTGAACGACAGAGAGAGAGGTCTCGGAAATTTCAAGGTGTCCGCGGATGATGACGCGATCGAACACCTGGCGAAAGCATCCGACGGTGACGCAAGAAAAGCTCTCTGCTCGCTTGAAATCGGCGTTTTAACCTCCAAGCCGGGCAGGAATGGCACTATCAAATTCACCAAAAAGGCCGCTGAGGAATCCATTCAGAAAAAAGCCGTAGTTTATGACAAGGCTGGCGACAGCCATTATGATACGATCTCCGCCTTCATCAAAAGCATGAGAGGTTCAGACCCTGACGCGGTCCTGTACTACCTGGCAAAAATGATCTATGCGGGAGAAGACCCGCGGTTCATCGCCCGCAGGATAGTGATATGCGCCGCGGAAGACGTTGGCAATGCCGATCCTCTAGCGCTTGTCGTCGCGAATTCCGCTATGCAGGTGGCTGAATTCGTCGGGATGCCGGAAGCGCGCATCCCTCTCGCCCAGGCCGCTGTTTACGTTGCCACTGCACCGAAAAGCAATGCCGCTTACATGGGGATCGAAAAAGCGCTGGGGGATGTTAAAAACGGCGTAACAATGGAGGTTCCCGATCATCTTAAGGGAACCGGGTATTCAGGCGCGGAAAAACTGGGGCACGGCATAGGATATAAGTATGCCCACGACTATGAAGGCGGTTTTGTGAAACAGGATTATATCCCGCAGAAAAAGAATTATTACGAACCAACAGACAGAGGTTTTGAGGCGAAGATCAAGAAAAGGATGGAAGATCTGAGAAAATCACCGGCAATCCACCCCGAAAAATCCGGACAGGACTCATAAATCAATGGACGCAGCAAAGATAAAAAAACTGCTCGCCAATATCAAGAACGGCAAAATCCCCCTTGAAGAAGCTTACAGCCGATTGAAACATCTTCCCTTCGAGGACATAGGGTTTGCAAAATTGGACACGCACAGGGCGATGAGAAAAGGATTTCCCGAGGTGATCTACTGCCAGGGAAAGACGATGCCTCAGATCAAAGAAATATTCAAAAGATTATCCGATAACCACAAGAACATCATGGCAACAAGAGCTGATAAGGAAGTGTTCAAAGCCATCAGATCAATAAAACCATCGGCAAAATATCATGAGATAGCCGGGATAGTAACGATCGGTAAAGGGGAAGCGGGAAAAGGCAGGACCCTTGTGATCACCGCCGGTACAGCCGATATCCCCGTCGCTGAAGAAGCGGCTGTAACAGCCGCATTCCTCGGCAACTCGGTCACAAGATTGTATGATATCGGCGTTGCGGGGCTCCACAGGATCATCGGCAATATGGATAAGCTGAGCGGATCCGATGTTATCATCGTTGTCGCAGGAATGGAAGGCGCCCTCGCATCTGTGGTCGGCGGATTAACCGACAAACCGGTAATAGCGGTCCCTACCTCGATAGGTTACGGCGCCTCGTTCAAAGGTCTTGCCGCGCTGCTTTCCATGCTGAACTCCTGCGCTCCCGGAGTGGCGGTTGTCAATATTGATAACGGCTTTGGAGCCGGCTGCATGGCCGCTATCATCAACAAAAGCAAATAAAGTAACTTAAACCCCCTCTCTATCTCCCCCTTACTAAGGGGGAGAAGTCTCAAGCACAAGCGAGAGACAGAAGGGGTAAGGTTTTGTTGGTTAGCCTTATATGTGTTAAAATATGATCCATGAAAATAGCCTACTTTGATTGCCCCACAGGCATCTCCGGGAACATGATACTGGCCGCGCTGCTGGATGCGGGCTTAAGCCTTCCATATCTCACGAGAGAACTGAAAAAACTGAGCATTAAAGGATACTCGCTTAAGCTCACAAGCGTTTCAAGGAACGGCTTCAGGGCCAAACATCTTGACGTTGTCATCAAGGAAAATAAGGACGAGAGATCGATAAAAGAGATATATAAGATCATAGACAAAAGCGCGCTTAAACATAGCGTTAAAGCTTTAAGCAAAAACATCTTCAACGCTCTTTACAAGGCTGAATCCCGCGTTCACGGGAAGAACATCTCACATCTTCACGAAACCGGCGCGATAGACGCGATCATCGACATTGTCGGCGCGGCAATAGGTCTCGATAAACTCGGTATCGAAGAGGTTTATTGTTCTCCCCTACCCTTCGGATACGGACCTATCAAAAGCAGCCACGGGACGCTTCCAAATCCCGCTCCCGCCACAGCGGAACTTCTTTCCGGCGTGCCCGTTTATAAAAAGAACATAAGAGGCGAGCTTGTGACGCCCACCGGCGCAGCGATAATCAGCACAATAGCCAAAAGCTTTACAGATATGCCAAAGCTTGAGCTTAAAATGACCGGGCTCGGCGCCGGGACTTTTAGCTTCCCCGAAGCCAACATTTTAAGATTGTTCGTCGGTGAGGCAAATGAAAGTTTCTCCGAAGACATTGCCGCTGCCATAGAAACTAGCATAGACAACCTTAACCCTGAGTTCTATGACCATGTCATTGCCTCCCTGATGAAAGCGGGGGCCTTTGATGCCCACATAACTTTTGCGAACATGAAAAAGAAACGCCCGGGCGTGATACTCTCGGTATTGTCCGACCTCAAGAACAAGGACAAACTGATCGACAAGGTTTTCAGCGAAACGACAACGCTGGGTGTCAGGACCTACCTGGTCAAGAGGGAAAAACTTGACAGGTGCTTCGGACAGGTGAAAACTAAATATGGGAGCGTTGCCGTCAAGATCGGGAAGATCGGAAAGACCGTCAAGAACCTCTCCCCTGAATATGAGGACTGCGCAAAGCTGTCCAGAAAAAAAGGCGTTCCTCTGAAGATCATTTACGACGAAGCAAAGTCAGAGGCATTAAAAAAGTGGCCTGCCGTCAGTGATCGATAGCGTGTGACATCCTGTTCCCTTAAGAAGCTAATCCAGCACTACCAGTTTCCCGCTCCCGATGACACTGTCGCCCGAGATTATCTTGTAAATATACATGCCGTTACCGGCGACTTCGCCGCCGAGAGACCTTCCGTCCCAGTTCACCTGGTTCGTCCCGCCCCTGCCCCCGTTCGTGCCGGAGCTGAACCTCATCCTCTTTACTTCCTGTCCCGTTATGTCATATATGATTATTGTGGTCGCCGCGTCCCTGGACAGCGTATATTGAATGGTCGTAGTAACACCTGACAGAGGACTGAACGGATTGGGATAATTATATATCCCTCCCACGACCTGGACCGCCCCGCTTAATATCTTGGCTTCCATCGTGATGTCGCGGGCCTCAGCGTTTATGTTCTCCAGATGAAAAGCTAACAGACGCTTCTGATGGGAACTCGGTATTACCTTGAAGTTGGTCAGCCATGTCCCGTACACAGGGCTTCCGGAAATGAGGCTTAACGGGGGGTAAACGGGAATATTGTCAACGCTCAACACTACGGAAGTAACCCCAACCCCTACTTCGCTGGATATGACAGCTTCCAGGCTTACGTTCGATGATATTATGTCTCCCGACCTGAACACCACGCCGTTTATCCTTACCGATACTATCGACATGACCAGAGCCTGGGCTTCCGGCGTAAAAATGTTTGACACTTCAAAAGAAGGAACCGCCCATTCTAACGGCATGGGAGGGTCACCCGCGTCAAGTGTTGAAGAAAGCTGGGAATCGCCGTAATAGCTGGATGATTCGACATTGGGGCCGTTCCATGCCCTCACGTAGATATGGCTTCCATCGATCAGGGATTGGCTGCCCGCGAAATCCCTGATGAACGCGCCGTCGCCAATCCCGCCCTCCCCTACGGATCCCGTCCATATGATAGAATCTCCGCCTGTCGGCACGCCGGTCTGGCCCGGAGCATGGATCGTCTCTTCTGACGCATAAATGACCTGGATAACTTCTCCGGTAGGCATCTTGGCGCCGTCATTGTCATATATTGCCTGGTTCGTCCCGTCCATCAGAACATCAATGGTTACCGCTTCCGCCTGCTGCGGAACGATCAATGACCAGATCCCAATGACAAATAAACCCCCGATAACAAACAAACAATTTACAAATTTGTCATATGTCATTTTTGATCTCCTTGTCATTTGTCCCGCCACCTTATTATTAATATCTAATGTGTTACGGGATCCCGCTCTGCGGGAATATTTGAAATTGGTCATTCCATTCTTAAGGTTTAGGCCTTAACCCCCACATCAACGGACTTGGCTTTCTTCTGTTATAGAAATATCCTTTGTCAGGCTCTATCGCCCATGTTGGCGCAAGCCCTGTATTTACATCGATCCAGGTCCCCGATAACGAAAGATATGCCTCGTTAAAATCCGTTGTCCCAGGTATGTACTGGTAGATCACGTCCGCCGTTCCCGCGTCCCCCGTCCCGGCCCCCGATTCATAAAGATTTGAATTATCCAGGGTCATCGGCTCCGCCTGCCCGGCGGCGATCAAGCTGAATCCGGACTCCATCGTAGACGGCCCCATGTATCCTCCCACCGCTCCAAACTGAGTCCCTGTAACGTTGGACATATTCGACCAGTTTGGTGCTGCATCATCCGACTTTATAGCGAAAAACTTCAGCCCAGCCGACAGTCCCCCGATGGTCACTTCCTGTGTTAAACCGTAATTCAGCGGCGCAGGCGTTGCGTAAGCAGGATCTACGGACGTCGCAAGATACCAGTCCACGAACCCTTCAAGAGTAGATGCTATGATCGGCTCCGAGCTGTACCTTATGTCATATCCCGACACATTGACATGATCGCCCAATCTGTCAGTATCGTACGGCGCTGTCCATTCCAGCGTCACCGTGTATGATCCCGCGCTCCCTCCAGAATCCTTTATCCTGAGGTCCGTTATTGTCTGCGGCGGCGTATTATCCGGGATGCGCAGCGTATGGAATGGTACAGATGTACTCCAGCCGCTTTCTCCAAATGAATTCCCCGCTTTCACCTTCACCCAATAATCAGTATCGTCGGACAGCCCCGTCATCCCTATCGACTTCAAGTCAGTCGAGTTCGGCGACGGATAACGCTGCGTATTATACGACGGCGAGGACGTCCATCCGTTCGCGTTCGAGTCCAGTCCCCAGCTTATCACATAGTATCTCGCTCCAAAGGATGCCTCAAAAGTCGCCGTTGCGCTGGTAGTAGAAGGAGTCGGCACCAGTCCTGTGGGCGTGTCCGGCGCGGTCTTTGAGAACATTACCTGAAAATCTGAAAGCGCTATCTCATTCGGCACTGGCGGCGTGTCCGGATTCGTGGTCGCAGTGAATATCTGGGATTCTCCGAACTTTGAATTGATTAAGCTGGGATCATTGTCCCACGCACGCACGTAAAAGTAATTAACGCTCTCCTGCCCCGTTATACCATGATAGAACTTACCAGCCAGACTTGAAAACGAATCGTACTTATCCGCGTCATCTCCCACATAATATGATTGCACAAAGCTCTCTCCGACCCCTACATTCCCGTCGCTCTGAGGACCAATTATATAGTTGTTTGACGCGTTTATGTACTGCAGCAGCTTCCCCGATGCCAGCGCAGACCCGGTATCATCCTTCACCGTCCCGAACGTGCTGAACCCCAGAGGTGCGGTGTACGGCGCCTGGTTAGGCGCGCAGCCCGCGTTCACCGAATAGTACGCGCAGTACGCTGGGCTCACCCAGCCTCCCATTATCACGATCAGCATAAAGATCAGTACCTTTAGCTTCCTTTTCATTTTATTTTTCTCCATCTCTTTTCCTCCTTAAAATTAAATTCAGGGTTTTGGATAAACCCAATCCACATCTCCCGCACTGTTCTTTATGACCCAGTATCCTCTTCCAGGCTCAAACGTCGTTAACGCCCCGCTCCAGCTCCCGCCGGAGTATATCGCGGGCTTCCATGTATTGTTGATATAACCCCACACCTTGTCAGATGAAGTTAAATAACTGCTCAGGTTCGTCTGCGCCATCGTTCGCGTCGTGTTATATGCCGTGCCCACAAGATTAGCCTTTTGACCCTTTAAGGCTATCGTTCGATCTGTCCCCGATAAATTACCTGTGACCTCCACCGTTACAGCGCTGTTAACCTTTATCCAGTAACCCTTATCCGCTTCTATCGAAGTCAACGACCCTTTCCATGTCCCGTCATAATACGCTATTCTCCACCCGCTAGATGGCGAATAGGAATATATATATGCTGTTAACCCCGCCAGCTGATCCCCTATTACGCTGCTGATGGATGTATCTTCCGGTATCACAGGCAGTGAGAACAGATTGAATCCAGCAGCCAGAGGCATCTTCAATCCAGGCGGCGTTATCGTGAGACTGAACTGCTTGTCATTTACGACCGGCTGGCTGTCCCCAACCTCCACAGTGAACGTCTGGATCTCGAATGTAGACGGTGTCCCATGCAGCAAGCCGCTGGTTTCCAGCGTCAACCCAAGCGGCAGGCTCCCGCTTTTTAAGGACCACGTATATGGGGCCACTCCGCCCGTCGCGACAAGTGTCATATTATATGCGGAACCCTCCATCCCGTCCGGCAGCTGAGACGCCGTCGTGATTATCAACGGGTTTATCGCCGATGCCGTATATCCCGTATAATGGTAGCCCATGTCAACTGTCCCTGAATCGCCGTTCACTCCGTTCGGGTTGGTCCCATATCCATGCACATAGTCGAGTCCAAGGTCGGAAGCCTCGCCGGTACCCTTATCAATGCACTCCGAAGTAGTGAGAAGATACACATTTCCTTTTGGCCCGCTGGCAAACAGCGGCTCCGAGCTGATATTGCCTGTACCCGTGTAGCCGTTCTGAATATCTGAATAGGTTACTGTTGGAGTGGAAGTGGCATCGTTGGAGATGCTTACTCCGGAAGTTTGATAATATATGATCGAGTTCTTGATCGTCGGGGAGCAGTTTTCGTCATAGATCCCGCCGCCGCTGTGCGCTTCCGCACTATTTAAAGTTAATGTGCAGTTTATGATGGTTGCGGGGCAATTATTGTTATAAATACCGCCGCCTTCGCTGGTCGCACTATTTGAAATAAAAGTACAGTTTTTGATCGTCGGAGAGCAGGGGTTGTAGTTATATAATGCGCCGCCGCCAAAGACACTTGTCGCGCTATTTGAAGTAAAGGTGCAGCTTTCAATGGTTGCGGACGCATAGTTGTTAACTATCGCTCCACCATAACCCCCGATATTTAAAGTAAAGGTACAGTTCGAGACTTCCGGGGAGGCGGCCCAATTATACATACAGCCGCCGCCGTCCTGGCTGTATGTTCTATTTGATGTAAAGGTGCAGTTCGTGATGATAGAAGGTGTATTGGTGCCGGTGGTATTATAGTTATATATTGCGCCGCCGAAATCTCCGCTGTTCGACGCAAAGGAACAATTTGAAACCGTTGCGGTAGCATTGGAGTTATAAATCGCTCCGCCCTCGCTGGTCGCGCAATTTGAAGTAAAGTTGCAGTTCTTAATTATCGGGGAGGCAGTGGTAATATTATATATCCCGCCTCCGCCGGTACTCTTATTGCTGACAGTTGTTGACTTATTTGAAGTAAAGGTGCAGTTTGTAATGGTCGGAGCGGAGCTGTTGTTAACTATCCCTCCGCCGCTACCCCCGGCACTGTTTGACTCAAAGGTGCAGTATGAGATGAACGGAGACGAGCTGGCCCAGTTACGCATCCCGCCGGCGTTGCTTGTGGTCGCCCTATTTGAAGTAAAGGTGCAGTTCATTATGGTCGGGGAGGAACCGCTGTTATCCATCCCGGCAGCTACTGTCGCAACATTTGTAGTAAAGGCGCAGTACATGATGGTTGGGGAGGATCCGGTGAAGTCAGCCATCCCGCCGCCGCCTGATGCGAGGTTTAAATTAAAGGTGCAGTATATGACTTCGGGGGATGAGGTCAAGCAGTAGATCCCGCCGCCTTCGATCGTCGCATTATTGGAAGTAAACGCGCAGTTCGTTATGGTCGGAGAAGAGCTGGTAAGATAAAGCCCGCCGCCGTTGCCGGTCATATAACCCTTTTTAATCGTGAAATTCTCAATAGTGGTGGGGGAACTAAGATTGGATCCATACATGCACTGGACCTTGCCCTCTCCGGATATTATGGTAGTGGTGGCGTCGCCGGTCGGGCTCCAATTACCGTCAAACCCTCCTTTTAAATATGTCCCGCTGTCCAGGGTAATGGTTTGTGTCAGGTGATAGACTCCCATCCTCACAAAGATAGCGTCACTGGTTACCGCGACAGTCTCGGCGCTGTTGATCGTCTTGAACGGATCTGTCGGACTTCCGCTCCCGGGTCCCGCAACTCCGGCATCAACATACCAGTAATTATTGAAGTGTCCATACGGCCCGGAGTCCAGGGTCGTCGGATTAGCTATGTTATCTCCATTGAAACTCTTTAGATGCAGATACCAGCCGTCGGTTGGCGCTTCCAATGTCAAAAGGCCGCTGCTCCAAGTGGTGCCCCCTCCTCCCCACGTCTCGGTCGCGCTCTGGGTCCATGTATATTGATAATACTGCACTCCTCCGGGTCCGAAGGCAGGCATGCTGGTGAATGTGCATGTTGTCCCGATCTTATTTGATGTCACATTGGGAGGAACAGCCCATGTATATTTCGCGTCAGTGGTCGATGGCAGAGATTCTCCGCCGTCGTTATATGAATGAACATGACGGGTATACTGGGTGTTGGCGGTCAATCCGCTCTCCACGGTGGTGTAGATCCCGGCACCTATGAGAGCTTCCAGACTTGAATAAGAATTATGCAAGCTATATCCTATTTCCCCAACTACGTTACTAGCCCATGACCAATGGATAGTAGAAACAGATTCTGCGGTGCCGAGGAAACCTGACGGCGCATCAGGATAAGCAACTCCACCTGTATATCCGGTATAATGATAGCCCATATCCACTATCCCGGTATCGCCTTTTGTCATATCCGTGTTGGTCCCACAACCCTCCGTCGATCCCAGCCCAATGGTGTTGGCGTCGCCGGAGCCGGAATTGGTGCATGGAGAGTAATCTAAAAGATGCACATCACCACCCGCCGCATTCACAAAGAGCGCATCCGCGCTGATATTGCCGGTCCCCGGGTAGCCCCCCTGAATGCAGGAGTAGGTTACCTCCGGAGTAGAAACGGCATCATTAGAGATGTTCCCTCCAGAAGTTTGATAATATACAATCGAGTTCTTGATCTTTGGAGAGGCCGATGAGTAAGCATATATCCCGCCGCCATTCGCAGAACTATTTGAAGTAAAAGTGCAGTTTGAAATGATCGGAGCGGAGGAGCTGAAATTCTGAATTCCACCGCCGTAAACAGACCCGCTGTTGAGAGTGAAAATACAGTTCGTAATGGTTGGAGAAGCAGCGATATTGAAAATTCCGCCGCCGGAACCACTTGTCGCACTATTTGAAATGAAAGAGCAATTTGAAATGCTTGGGGAAGAATTGCTGTTATATATACCGCCGCCGGACCCATTGGCCTTATTTGAAGTAAAAGCGCAGTTTGAAATCGCCGGGGTATCTAAAATGTTATAGATCCCGCCGCCATTATTACTTGCGTTGTTCGAAGTAAAAGCACAACTTGAAATGAGCGGATAAGATGAAGTGTAGTTGAATATTCCACTGCCATTGACCGCACTATTGAAAGTAAAGGCGCAGTTTAATATCTTTGGAGAAGATGTCGCGTTATACATTCCCCCACCGCCGTAGGAAGTGCTTTTTGCCTCATTCGAAGTGAATATACAGCTGATTATCCTCGGAGAAGAATTGTTTAGATAAAGCCCCGCGCCGGCATCCGCGCTGCCGCTGCGAACGGTAAAATATTCAACAGTAGTTGCAGAACTAAGATAGGACCCATACATGCATCCGACTGTGGCATCTCCGGATATTACGGTAGTTGTGGCGTCGCCGGTTGAATTCCAATTACCATCAAATCCTCCTCTTAAATATGTCCCGCTGTCAAGAGTGATTGTGGATGTAAGACGATATACCCCCATCCTCACATAGATAGCTTCGCCGGTAACCGCTTTCGCCTCGGCACTGTTGATCGTTTTAAATGGATCTAATTGAGTGCCGCTCCCGGGTCCCGCAACTCCGGCATCCACATACCAGTACTTATTGAAAGGCCCGTACGGCCCGGAGTCCAGGGTCGTCGGATTGGCTATGTTATCTCCATTGAAACTCTTTAGATGCAGATACCAGCCGTCGGTTGGCGCTTCCAATGTCAAAAGGCCGCTGCTCCAAGTGGTGCTCCCTCCTCCCCAGGTCTCGGTTGCGCTCTGGGTCCATGTATATTGATAATACTGCACTCCTCCGGGTCCGAAGGCAGGCATGCTGGTGAATGTGCATGTTGTCCCGATCTTATTTGATGTCACATTGGGAGGAACAGCCAACGTATATTTCGCGTCAGTGGTCGACGGCAGTGACTCTCCGCCGTCGTTATATGAATGAACATGACGGCTATACTGGGTGTTGGCGGTCAAACCGCTCTCCAGCGTTCCGGTAGCGTCAACCGTGGCAAGGCATATCAAATTGTGGTTGGCATCATGCAGAGAATACCCTATCTCATCTATCACACTGCTGCTATCCCACGACCACTGGATTTGTGAAGTAGATTCAGCGGTGCCCAGGAAGCTTTCCGGCGTAGCAGGACAGGAAACCCCCGATAAATATCCGGAATAATGGTAGCCCATGTCCACGATCCCGGTATCGCCGTAGGCTTCATTAGTGTTGGTACCGAAACCCTCCAGCGAACTTAAGCCAAGAACATGGGCGTCGCCGCTTCCGGAATTGGTGCAGGGAGAGTAATCTAAAAGCCGCAGATTTGTGGGCGCGTTCACAAAGAGCGAATCAGCGCTGATATTTCCTGTCCCCGAATAGCCGCCTTGAATGCAAGAATAGGTTATAGCTGGGGAAGATCCGTTGCTGTTCCTTATGACGTTTAATGATCCGGAATTCCCATAAATGATCGAGTTTAAAATATTCGGGGAGCAGTAGTTCGCATTACAGATCGCGCTGCCGTCGATGCCTGAGATGTTTGAATTAATGGTGCAGTTTGAAATGGTTGGGGAGGAATATAGGGTGTTATATATCCCGCCGCCGTACTGAGTGGCCTCATTTGAAGTAAAGGCGCAATTTGTAATGGTTGGGAAGGTAGGGTAGTTAGAGGCGGCAGAGCCATAGAACCCGCCGCCGTCAACTGCAACATTTGAAGTATAGGTGCAGTTTGAAATGTGCAGGGTGCTTAGGTAGGCGTTATACATCCCGCCGCCGTACTGAGTGGCCTCATTTGAAGTAAAGGTACAGTTTGAAATGGTTGGGGAGGTATGGTAGTTAGAGGCGGCATTGCTATAGAACCCACCGCCGTCAACTGCAATATTTAAAGTAAAGGCGCAGTTTGAAATGGTTGAGGATGAGTAGTTGCTGATCCCGCCGCCATAGCTTGCAACGTTTGAAATAAAGGCGCTGTTCGAGATGATCGAGACGGAGGTGACGTTATATATCCCGCCGCCATAACCGGCTTCTGAGCTGTTTGAGGAAAATGTACAGCTTTCTATGGTCGGGCTGGAGTAGGTTTCGTTATATATCCCGCCGCCGCCGGATGTCGCGTCACATGAAGTAAAGGTGCAGCCAAAGATTCTCCGGAGAAGAGGTGTGGTTGAATATCCCTCCCCCATAGCCGTTGATCGAGCTGTTTGTTGTAAAACCGCAATTTGAGATGTTCGGGGAGGCACTTGCGTCATATATCCCCCCTCCGTAACCGGTATTAGACTTATTTGAATGAAAAGTACAGCCGGAAATGGTCGGGGAAACACCGTTATTATATATCCCGCCGCCGTAACTCGTTGTGCTATTTGACTCAAAGGTGCAGTTTGAAATGTTCGGGGTGGAGGAGACAGTGTTGAATACTGCACCGCCTCCGGCTCCGGCGCTGTTCGAAGTGAACGTGCAGTTTGAAATGGTCGGGGAAGAGGAGTTGTTGTTCCCTATCCCGCCGCCGCGGCCGGTGGACGCGTTATTTGCGGTATTTGAATTAAAAGTACAGTTTGAAATGGCCGGGGAAGCGTATCCGTTCCATATCGCGCCGCCGCCAAAAGTTGTGGTGCTGTTCGATCCAAAGGCACAAGATAAGAAGGTCGGGGAGGCGTAGTTGTTATATATCGCGCCGCCATAATTCGCGCTGGTATTTGAAGTAAAGGTGCAGTTTAAGACCTCCGGGGTAGAGTTGTGGCAATACATCGCGCCACCGCCCTGTCCGCTCGCGTTATTGAAACTAAAGGCGCAGTTCGTGATGGTCGGGGAGGAACTCTCAAGAGAAAGTCCGCCGCCATTGCCGGTAGTATAACCTTTCTTTATGGTAAAGCCTTCGATCGTAGTAGCAGAACTAAGTCCGGTTCCATACAAACACTGGACTATGGCGTCCCCGGATATTATGGTAGTTGAGGCGTCACCGGTTGAACTCCAGTTACCGTCAAAACCTCCTTTTAAGTATGTCCCGCTATCCAGAGTAATTGTGGCCGTTAGTCGATATACTCCCATCCTCACATAGATAGCTTCTCCGCTGGATGCTTTTGCCTCAGCGCTGTTGATCGTCTTGAACGGATCCGACGGAGTACCGGTTCCCGGACCGGCAACGCCGGCATCAACATACCAGTAATTATTGAAAGGCCCGTACGGCCCGGAGTCCAGGGTGGTCGGATTGGCTATGTTATCTCCGTTATAGCTCTTAAGATGCAGATACCAGCCGTCCGTTGGAGCTTCCAATGTCAAAAGGCCGCTGCTCCATGTGGTGCTCCCTCCTCCCCACGTCTCGGTCGCGCTCTGGGTCCATGTCCATTGATAGTACTGCACTCCTCCGGGACCTACAGCCCCAAAAGTAGGCACACTGGTGAATGTGAACGACGTACCAACTTTATTATATGTGACACTGGGAGGGAGCGCCCAAGTGTATTTCGCGTCAGTGTTCGATGGCAGAGATTCTCCGCCGTCGTTATACGCATGCACGTGACGGCTGCACAGCGTATTGGCTGTCAATCCAGCCTCTTTGGTGGTGGTTGCGTCAGCTGCCTCGAGAACTTTCAAATTGTGATAATCATCATGCACAGAATATCCGATCTCGCCCGCCACATCGCTCCATGTCCATTGAATTTCTGAAGTTGAGCTTGCAGTGCCGCTGAATGTTGCCGGCGCGGCGGGACAGGGAACCCCGGATGAATATCCGGTGTAATGGTAACCCATATCCACTATCCCGGTATCACCGTGAGTAGTATCCGGGTTTGTTCCATAACCCTCCAGCGATCCCAGCCCGAGCAAGTGGGCGTCGCCGGTCCCGGAATTTGTGCACGGGGAATAATCTAAAAGATGCACATTCCCGGCCGGACCATTAACAAATTGCGGCTCCCCGCTGATATTGCCTGTCGCGGCAATTAACGGCTGGACACAGGAATATGTCACGATCGGATTAGAAGAGCTGATATTATAAATATTACCAGCATTAAGGGCGGCGCATGAATTTTTGCAAATGATCGAATTGGTTATCACAGGGGAACACGAGCCGAAATTATAGATCCCGCCGCCGTAACTCGTGGCGCTGTTTGAAGTTAAGGTGCAATTTGATATAGACGGGGAAGAATTACCTTCATCGTATATCGCGCCTCCGTTCACCGCGCTGTTCAAGGCGAAAGCGCAGTTGGAAATGACCGGTGAGCAGGACCCGTTGTTATATATACCGCCGCCATAATAACCAGTCGAGCTGTTTGAAGTAAAGACGCAATTTATTATTACCGGGCAAGAAATAGACATGTCACAGATGCCGCCTCCGGCGGCCGCGCTGTTTGAAGTAAAGATGCAATTCATCACTTCCGGAGAAGAATAACTGTTAAATATGGCGCCGCCTGAGTTGCTCCCAATATTAGAAGTAAAGGTGCAGCTTGATATTATTGGAGAGGCTTTGTCGTTATAAATTCCGCCGCCCTGGTAAACATTATTTGAGGCGAAAAGACAATTCAAAATGAGCGGAGAAGTTTGAACATTATAGATCCCGCCCCCATAGCCATTATTCGTGTTATTTGTAAAGGCACAACCTGATATCTGCGGAGAGGAGTATAAGATATATATCCCGTTGCCGTTGCCACTTGCCTTATTTGAAGTAAAAGTACAATTAATTATGGATGCAGAGGACGAAATAAGATAAAGTCCTCCGCCACTGCCTGCGATAAAACCATTCTTTATAGTAAAGCCTTCAACCGTAGTGGCGGAGCTAAGATTTTTCCCATACATGCACTGGACTATGGCATCTCCGGATATTATGGTAGTTGTGGCATCACCGGTTGAACTCCAGTTACCGTCAAAGCCTCCTCTTAAATATGTCCCGCTATCGAGAGTAATGGTTTGGGTCAGATGATATACTCCCATCCTCACATAGATAGCTTCACCGCTGGATGCTTTCGCCTCAGCGCTGTTGATCGTTTTAAATGGATCCGAAGGAGTACCGGTTCCCGGCCCCGCAACTCCGGCATCAACATACCAGTAATTATTGAATGGCCCATACGGCCCGGAGTCCAGCGTGGTCGGATTTGCGATCCCATCACCGTTAAAGCTCTTAACATGCAAATACCAGCCGTCCGTTGGAGCTTCCAAAGTCAAAAGGCCGCTGCTCCAAGTTGTGCTCCCTCCTCCCCACGTCTCGGTCGCGCTCTGGGTCCATGTCCATTGATAATATTGCACTCCTCCGGGACCTACAGCCCCAAAAGTAGGCACGCTTGTGAATGTGAATGTGGTTCCGACTTTACTGGATGTCACATTGGGAGGAACAGCCCATGTATATTTCGCGTCAGTGGCCGATGGCAGGGATTCTCCGCCGTCGTTATAAGCATGAACGTGACGGACGCATAGCGTATTTGCGGTCAACCCGCCCTCTTTGGTGGTGGTGACATTAGCTGTCGCCAGAACTTTTAAGTTGTGATCATAATCATGAACAGCATAGCCGATCTCGTCCGCCACATCGCTCCACGTCCATTGAATTTCTGAGGTTGAGTTCGCAGTGCCGATGAAAGTTGCTGGCACATCGGGATAGGCAATTCCGCCTGTATATCCGGAATAATGGTAACCCATATCCACTATCCCGGTATCCCCCTTAGTCGCGTCCGTATTTGTCCCATATCCCTCAAGCGAACTCAGGCCAAGTATATGTGCGTCGCCGGAGCCGGAATTGGTGCAGGGAGAATAATCTAAAAGATGCACATCACCACCCGCCGCATTCACAAAGAGCGCATCCGCGCTGATATTCCCTGTCCCCGTCCAGCCACCCTGAATGCAGGAATAGGACACCTCCGGAGTAGAAAGGCCATCTGCAGAGTACATGCTTCCTCCAGAAATTTGATTGTATATGATCGAGTTTTTGATCTTTGGACAGGAGGAGGTGCAGTTATATATTCCACCAGTATTACCCCATGCCTTATTTAAAGTAAAAGTACAGCTTAAGATGATCGGGGAAGAATTGGGCCAGTTACATATCCCGCCGCCGTTGCCGCTGCCATTCATTGCACTGTTTGAAGTAAAAGCACAGTTTGAAATAGTTGGGGAAGAGTAGCTATTGAACATCCCGCCACCACACCAGTTATTTGCATTATTTGAAGTAAAGGTGCAGTTTGAAATTTCGGGGGAAGAGTAGCTATTGTATATCCCGCCACCACCCTGAGGCGCACTATTTGACTTAAAAGTGCAGTTTGAAATGATCGGATAGGATTGAGTGTTGCCTATCCCGCCGCCGAAATATGCGCTGTTTGACTCAAAAGTACAGTTCGAAATAGTTGGGGAAGAGAAGTTATTGAATATCCCTCCGCCCAACCAGTTATTTGCACTGTTAAAAGTAAAGGCGCAGCCTAATATCTCCGGAGTGGAGAAGTGGCAATACATCCCGCCGCCGCCGTAGCTCGCGCTACTTGCCCTATTAAAAGTAAAGATGCAGTTATTGATGGTCGGGGAGGAACTCTCAAGAGAAAGCCCGCCGCCAGATTCGGCACTGCCATTTCGTATGGTTAAGCACTCAATTGTTGTCGCAGTACTGAGTCCGGTCCCTCTCATGCACCGGACTATTGCGTCACCGGATATTGTCGTGGTTGTTGCATCTCCCGTTGGACTCCAGTTACCGTCAAAGCCTCCTCTTAAATATGTTCCGCTGTCAAGAGTAATGGTAGAAGTCAGATGATAGAGGCCCATCCTCACAAAGATAGCTTCACCGCTGGATGCTTTCGCCTCGGCGCTGTTGATCGTTTTAAATGGATCCAACGGAGTACCGGTTCCCGGCCCCGCAACACCGGCATCAACATACCAGTAATTATTGAAAGGCCCATACGGCCCGGAGTCCAGGGTGGTCGGATTGGCAATATCAGCACCGTTATAGCTCTTAAGATGCAGATACCAGCCGTCTGTTGGAGCTTCCAATGTCAAAAGGCCGCTGCTCCATGTGGTGCCCCCTCCTCCCCACGTCTCGGTCGCGCTCTGGGTCCATGTATATTGATAGTACTTCACTCCTCCGGCACCGAAAGCAGGCACGCTTGTGAATGTGAATGTTGTCCCGACCTTATTTGATGTCACATTGGGAGGAAGCGCCCAAGTGTATTTCGCGTCAGTTGTTGAAGGCAGCGATTCTCCGCCGTCATTATATGCGTGGACATGGCGGCTATATCGGGTATTGGCGGCCAACCCGACCTCTTTGGTGGTGGTCGCGTCAGCAGTCGCCAGAACTTTTAAGTTGTGATAATCATCATGCACGGCATAGCCCAACTCATCCGCCACATCGCTCCATGTCCATTGAATTTCTGAAGTTGAGCTGGCAGCGCCGTTGAAAGTTGCCGGCGCGGCGGGACAGGGAACTCCGGATGTATATCCGGTGAAATGATATCCCATATCCACGATCCCGGTATCACCGTGAGTAGTATCCGGGTTTGTTCCATAACCCTCCGTTGATCCCAGCCCAATGGTGTTGGCGTCGCCGGAGCCGGAATTGGTGCATGGGGAGTAATCAAGAAGGTGCACATTTCCACCGGCGCCTCCACTCACAAAACACGCGTCCCCGCTGATATTGCCCTCCCCTGTCCAGCCACCCTGAACGCAGGAGTATGTTACCACCGGAGTAGAAGTGGCGTCATTGGAGATGCTTACCCCTAAAGTTTGATTATAAATGATCGAATTTTTGATTTGTGGGGAGGAAGATGAGTTACAGATCCCTCCGCCGCAGCCGGTGCCGCCTGCGCTATTTAAAGTAAAGGTGCAGTTTTTGATTGTTGGGTTGGAAGAAATGCCGTTATATATTCCGGCACCCTGGCCGCTGTATGAATTACTATTTGAAGTAAAGATACAGTTATTTATATTTGGGGAGGAATTGCCGTTATATATCCCGCCGCCGGACCAGTCGGCTCTATTTGAAGTAAAAATACAGTTATTTATATTTGGGGAGGAATTGCCGTTATATATCCCGCCACCGTAATTTGTACTATTTAAATTAAACCTGCAGTTTAGTATCGTTGGGGTGGAGTAATTGTTATTTATCCCGCCGCCATGGTCTGCGAAACTTGATTCAAAAGTGCAGTTTGAGATTCTCCGGAGTGGAGTAATTATTATATATTCCGCTGCCAGAATTTGCAGTAAAAATACATCTTGCGATGGTCGGGGACGATGAATTGTCATATATCGTGCTGTAGCCATACACGTTGAATGCAGTAAAGACACAGTTTAAGATGGTCGGGTCGGATATATTAGTTAGATAAATCCCGGCGCCAATACCTTTGCCATTTCTTATGGTTAAATTCTCAATTGTGGTGGCGGAACTGAGTCCGGTTCCATACATGCACTGGACAATGGCATCTCCTGATATTGTTGTGGTAGTTGCATCTCCAGTAGGGCTCCAATTACCGTCAAAGCCTCCTCTTAAATATGTCCCGGTGTCTAGAGTAATTGTGGATGTCAGATGATAGAGTCCCATCCTCACAAAGATAGCTTCACCGCTGGATGCTTTCGCCTCGGCGCTGTTGATCGTCTTGAACGGATCTGACGGAGTCCCGGTTCCCGGTCCGGCAACACCGGCATCCACATACCAGATCGTGGAGACGTTTTGCGTATATCCGGAATAATGGTACCCCATGTCCACGATCCCGGTATCGCCGTGAATGCCATCCGGGTTTGTCCCGTAACCCTGCTGCCATCCCAGATTAAGGTCTGAAGCCTGGCCTGTCCCGGCGTTTACGCACTCCGAAGTCGGGAGAAGGTGCACATCAGCGGCCGGTCCGTTTACAAATAGCGGCTCCGCGCTGATATTGCCTGTACCCGGGTAGCCGTCCTCAATGCAGGAGTAGATAACGGTTGGAGAAGAGCTGTCATCATAAATGTTCCCTCCTGAATTTCCATAAATGATCGAGTTTAAGATGATCGGTGAGGTGAAGGAGTTATATATTCCGCCGCCGCTGCTTGCACTATTTGAAGTAAAGGTGCAGTTTGAAATGATCGGGGCAGAGGAGCTGTCATCAAATATTCCGCCGCCGATGGCGCTTGTACTATTTGAAGCAAAAACGCAGTTTAAAATGGTCGGAGAAGCCGCAGAGAGATAAAGCCCTCCTCCACCATAGTCGCTGCTATTTAAAGTGAAGACGCAGTGCAAGATGGTTGGAGAGGAACTGCTGAGATAAAGCCCGCCGCCATAGTCGTAGCCATTATAGCCGTTCTGTATGGTAAAACATTCAATGGTCGTGTTTGAGCCAAGATCGTATCCATACATGCACGGGACATTTCCTTCTCCGGATATTATGGTGGTTGAGGCTTCGCCGGTCTGGTTCCAGTTATTGTCATACCCTCCCCTCAGATATATGCCGTCATAAAGAGTGATGGTCCCCGGTCCGTATCCATTCTGGTATAGATAGTAGATCCCCCGCCTCACACGTATCTCATCCCCGCTTGCCGCCGCCGCCTCAGCCAGATTGATCGTTCTAAATGGATCCCACTGGGTGCCGCTTCCCTGACCGGAAGCGGCCGCGTCTACATACCAGTATGGATATGAATCGTAGGGCCCATAGTCCGCGGTGCCGCTGGCAACACCATCATGGTTAAAGCTCTTAACATGCAAATACCATCCCTCACCGGTAGCCAGTAAAGTTATGTTGCCGCTGCTCCATGTGCTCTCCCCGCCTCCCCAGGACTCGGTTGGGATCTGATCCCAGGTATACTTATAGTATTGAACCCCTCCCGCTCCAAAGACAGCTTCATTAGTAAAATTAAAAGATGCCGTATTGTATGGGAGACGGGTTTTTTGATAGGCGACCTCGGGAGAAAGAGAGAGGGTATATTTTGAATAACTATTTGAAGGCGCCGAATCCCCGCCGTTGTTATAAGCATGGACATGCCGGGTATATTGGGTATTAGCGCTCAGTCCAGACTCCAGGCTTGCGGTAACATCAGCTCCTGTAAGTCCTTTCAAATTCTGACTGTCATCATTAAGGCAATATCCATCCTCCCCCGCCACATCGCTCCATGACCACAAGATGGAAGAAGCGGATTCCACGGTGCCGATGAAGTTTGACGGCTGAGCAGGAGGACTGGCAGTTGCCTGCGAATACCCGGTGTAATGGTAACCCATGTCCACGATCCCGGTATCGCCGTGAATGCCATCCTGGTTGGTTCCATAGCCCTGCTGCCATCCCAGACCAAGAGCTGAAGCGTCGCCGGTCCCGCCATTGACGCAGGGCGAGTAATTATAAAGACGCACATTAGCGGGCGCGCCCACGAACTGCGGCTCCCCGCTGATATTCCCGGTCCCGGTGTAGCCGCCCTGGATACAGGAATAGGTAACAGTTGAACTGGATGAGGTTCTATTTGAGATGTTTCCTCCGGAAGCTTGATAATAAATGATACAGCTTTCGATGGTCGGGGCGGAAGAGGAATCGTTAAGTATGGCGCCGCCGTTATGTGCGCTATTTGAATTAAAGGTGCAGTTTGAGATAGTTGGCGAGGATGAGACGTTATATATCCCGCCGCCGCCGTTATTGGAAAAAGATGATAAATTTGAAGTAAAGACGCAGTTTGAAATGGCTGGGGAGGAGGAGTCGTTAAGTATCCCGCCGCCGCTGCTTGCGCCATTTGAAGTAAAAGCGCAATTATTGATCGTTGGGAAGGAGTTGTAGTCAGATATCCCGCCGCCGCCCTGAACAGCTCCAACATTTGAAATAAAGGTGCAGTAATTGATCGTCGGTGATGAGTTGTAGTTGGATATCCCGCCGCCATAATTATTTGCCTGATTTGAAGTAAAGACGCAATTTAATATGGTCGGGGAGGAACTCTCAAGAGAAAGACCCGCGCCATAGCCGGAGGTATAACCTTTTTTTATGGTGAGATCTTCAACGGTAGTAGCGGATGTAAGCCCGCTTCCGCTCATGCACCGGACGGTACCCTCTCCGGATATTATCGTCGCTGAGGCGTCAGTGGTTCGAACATCCCAATTGCTAAGGTCATAACCACCCATCAAATGGACGCCGCTTTTGAGAGTGATAGTGCCTGTGCCCGGAGCGTTCAGATGGTAGACTCCCTGCCTCACATGTATCTCTTCTGTGCCGGTGGCAGCCGCTTCGGCGCTGTTGATCGTTTTGAACGGATCACCAATAGTCCCGCCTCCTGGACCGGTAACATTAGAATCAACATACAAGATGAGACCTGAAGGAGGCGCAGCAGCGCTTATGGTGAACACGCCGCTTTCCCCTGTCCCCAGGTTGTAATATGTATCCACCGCGTTCATCTTTATTTTGGCCGTGGTGGTAGGAACATCGGTGACTATCCAGGGATAGATCCCGTCATTATCTTCGGCGGCGGAAACGACATTGTAAGTCGTTCCCTCGTCCGTTGAGTAATAGATGCTGATGGGTTTTACGATAAATCCGTCAGCATCTGTCGATTCCCATGTAATGTTGTGGGAGGTGCCCCCGCTCCAGACCGCACCTCCTGCGGGAGAATAAACTTCAACGGCGGGAGGTGTGTTATCGGGTACATTTTGTTCGGTGTTGGTGTATCCGGAATAATGGTAGCCCATGTTCACTCTGCCGTCATCGCCATAAATCAGCAGAGGATGGGTCCCGTATCCATTGTCATAGCCGAGCCCAAGGCCAACAGCGTCGCCGGTCCCGGTATTGACGCAGGGCGAGTTATTGTAAAGGTGCACATCGCCAGCCTGCGCATTTACGATCAGCGGATCACCATTGATATTGCCGGTACCTGGATAAACCGTGTCCTGTTGAATGCAGGAGTAGGTTACGATCGGAGAAGAGCTGCTGTTTGTGATATTCCCTCCGGAATTCCCGTATATAATCGAGTTCAAAATAGTTGGGGAGGAATTGTAGTTATATATCCCGCCGCCGTTGGTAGAGCTGTTTAATGTAAAGGTGCAGTTTGAAACAGTTGAGGTGGAGACATCTTCATTATATACCCCGCCGCCGTAACTATTTGCCACATTTGATATAAATGCGCAGTTTAAAATGGTCGGGGAGGCATAGGCCGAGTTTTCTATTCCGCCACCTACTCCCGCATTATTTGAAGTAAAGGTACAATTTTTTATAATAGGGTCACAGGGTGTTGATGGAAAATTGCTTAAATTAGATATCCCTCCGCCGTACTGATACGCACTATTTGAAGTAAATACGCAGTTTAAAATAGTCGGGGAGGAACCATTGCTATTGTCGATTCCGCCGCCATCGCCACTATATGTGCTATTCGACTCAAAGGTGCAGTTTGAAATGAATGGAGAACAAGATGAGTTATTTTCTATCGCGCCGCCGCCGTTGTAAGAGCTATTTAATGAAAAGGTGCAGTTTGAAATGGTTGGATTGGAATTCTTAAGATCACAGATCCCGCCGCCGTTGCCATAATTCACATTATTTGAGGTGTTTGAAGTAAAGGTGCAGTTTAAAACTTCTGGAGAGGAGTGCATATTACATATCCCGCCGCCCTCGTAATGAGATGCGCTATTTGATGTAAAATCGCAGTTAGTAATGGTCGGTGAAGAGGCATCGTTATACATCCCGCCGCCCTCGTAGGCGCTGTTTGACTCTAATAAGCAGTTCGAGATAGTTGGGGTGGAATTATTAGTAAGATAAAGCCCGCCGCCCTCGTCGCCGTTATAACCCTTTCGTATGGAAAAGTATTCAATGATAGTGTCGGAGCTAAGTCCGTTCCCATACAGGCACCGGACGCTGCTGCTCCCATCAATTGTGGATATCCCGGTCTGATCAGTCCAGCTGTCGTCATAACCGCCCCTCAAATACACGCCGCTTTTGAGAGTAATGGTGCCTGTATGCGGAGCGGTAAGAGAATATACTCCCCGCTTCACATGTATCTCATCACCATTGTTCGCAGTAACAGCTGCCTCGGCGCTGTTTATGGTTTTAAACGGATCCAGCTGAGTTCCAATCCCCGGAAAAGAAGCAGAAGAATCTACATACCAGATGGTGGGGACGACAGCCGCCTGTGAATACCCGGAGTAATGGTAGCCCATGTCCACACGCACGGAATCGCCGTGGATCCCGTCCGGGTTTGTCCCATAACCCTCTTCCGACCCCAGGCCAAGGTCAAAGGCCTCGCCTGTCCCGGAATCGATGCACTTTGATGCCGGGAAAAGATATACGTTTCCTTGCGGCCCGCTTGCGAACAGCGGTTCAGAACTGATATTGCCTGTCCCCTGGTAGCCTTTTTCAATACAGGAATAGGTAACAGTTGGAGAAGAGCTGCTATCGTAGATGCTTCCTCCGGAATTCCCGTAAATGATCGAGTTGGAAATGGCCGGGGAGGATCCCGCGTTGAAGATCCCGCCGCCGCCAGCTTCTGCAGCATTTAAAGTTAAGGAGCAGTTTGAAATGGTTGGGGATGATGACCAGTTTGCCATCCCGCCGCCGTGGACTGCACTATTTAAAGTAAAAGCGCAGTTCTTAATGATGATTAAGGGGGCATCGAAGTTAGTGATCCCGCCGCCGTCATTTGAACAAGTATTTGAAGTAAAGACACAATTTGAAATGGTTTCGGAGGAAGATCCAAGATTACAGATCCCCCCTCCGTAAGCATATGCACTATTTGACTCAAAGGTGCAGTTTGAAATAATCTCGGAAGTGGAATTGTAGCTATAGACACCCCCGCCGCCGTAGTTGCTTGCGTTGTTTAAAGTAAATGCGCAGTTAGAAATGACCGCGGAGGAGTAGGATCCAAATATCCCGCCGCCGCTGCCTGCACTATTTGAAGTAAAGGTGCAGTTTGAAATGGTTGGGGAAGGGGCGTTTTCGTTACAGATACCCCCCCCGTAGATGTATGCACTATTTGACTCAAAGGTGCAGTTTGAAATAGCTGGGGAGGAATAATAGTTATTTATCCCGCCGCCGCTGCCTGCACTATTTGAAGTAAAGGTGCAATTTGAAATGGTTGGGGAAGACGAGGTGTTATCGATCCCGCTGCCGTTATTTAAAGTAAAGGTACAGTTTGTGATGGTTGGAGAGGATTGGGTATTATATATTCCGCCATAGTAGTTATTTGAAAAGATGCAATTTGAAATGGTCGGGGAGGAGGCGTCTGAGTTCCGCATCCCGTAGCTGGTATAAGTAAAGGTACAGTTTGTAATGGTCGGGGAGGAAGTAGAGTCCCATATCCCGCCGCCTTCACTTGAAGTAAAGGTACAGTTTGTAATGGTCGGGGAGGAACTGTCGAGATAAATCCCGCCGCCAAAGTCGGTGCCGTTATAACCATTCTGTAAGGTGAAATATTCAATGGTAGTGGCGGAGCTGAGGTCGGATCCGGACATGCACCCGACGCTGTCCTCTCCAGATATTATGGTGGTTGAGGCATTACCGGTTTGAGCCCAGCCATTGTCATAACCGCCCCTCAAATAGACGCCGCTTTCGAGAGTGATTGTGCCTGTGTGCGGAGCAGTCAGAGAATAGACCCCCTGCTTCACCCATATCTGATCGCCGGAGTGAGCTTTCGCTTCAGCTGAGTTGATGGTTTTAAACGGATAGTTCATTGTACCGATAGCGCCAGCTTCAGGAGATGACCAATCAACATAATAAATAGCAGCATGAGCCGAAGATGTTAACATAAGGAATATGAAGCAGGAGATAAGAAATAGCAAACCGGATTTTTTCATAGATAGCCGCCCCAGCTTATATGAAAAAGTTGTGTCCAAGAAGCCTTGGCTTTCCTAGGCATTAGGGCATTATTTTAGCATAAAGGAACGGAAAAATAAAGCCAAAATTCGATCCCCTCCCCCTATTAATTTCCCGCTCGGGTACCTCCTCCGCCGGTGCGGATTGACATAATTTTCATGCGATGATAGAATTAGCACTCGCTTTATTGGAGTGCTAACATGAAAACATTGAACGCAAGAAAGCAAAAAATACTCGAGGCCGTGGTGAACGACTACCTCCACCGCGCCGAGCCGGTCAGCTCGGACACGATACGCAAGAAATACATGCGCGACATCTCGCCTGCCACCATAAGGAACGAAATGGCAGAGCTGGAGGAAGAAGGGTTCCTGCAGCACCCGCACACCTCCTCCGGAAGGGTCCCCTCGGACCTCGGTTACAGATACTTTGTGAACCAGCTGATGAAGCTAAGGGGTTTGACGCAAAAAGAGATAGAATTCATAGAGAGAGAATACAGGAGATCCGGAAATAACCTTGAAGAGCTTCTTCACGCGACCCTAAAGATATCGGCCGCCCTCTCGCACCTTCTGGCCGTAATAACGGCCCCGGATCTCCCTTTCAAGGTCTTCTCAAGCGGGTTGACAAATATAATGGACCAGCCGGAATTCAGCGACTCTGAACACATAAAGAACATATTGAGCGTCATTGAGCACGAGGACGTTATAGAGCATATTATAGGCGAGAGCGCGAAAAATGACGCCGTCACGATAAGGATCGGCTCTGAGATCAAGCACAAAAAAATAAGGGACTGCAGCATTGTTGTTTCAAAATATGATATCTTTGGCGGATCCGTGGGAACAATAAGCATAATCGGGCCCACGCGCATGACGTACAGCAAAGTAACGTCCATTGTTGATACTGTCTCAAAAACACTAAGGAATATCTTAACAGAGAAGAGCTAGAAGAGCTAAACGTTAAGAGGCATAGAGGAAAAGAGGCCTAAGAAGTGAAAAAAGAAGTGTCGAAAAAAAAGACAGGGGAACTTCCAGCTGAACAACCGGAGACTAATCCGCTCAGCGAACAGCTCGCGGAAAAAGACCGGTCGATAGAGGAGCTGAAAAATAAATATCTCCGCGCTCTGGCCGATCTCGATAACTACAGGAAACGGGCGAACCTGGAAAAGGACGAGCTTGCAAAATACTCGAACGAACTTCTTGTAAAAGAGCTTCTTCCCGCGGTTGACGGCTTCGCGAGAGCCCTGGATTTCGCGAAAAAAACGAACAGCGATGACCTTATTAAAGGGCTCGCTCTTATAAAAAAACAGGTGAAGGACGCTCTAATGAAATTCGGCGTTAGAGAGATCGGATCCGTCGGAAAGCCCTATGACGCGAACCTTCACGAAGCTATTTTAATGAAAGAATTTGAGGGTGAGCCAGGGATAGTTCTGGAGGAGATACAGAAAGGTTATACGATGCATGACAGGTTAATAAGGCCGGCAATGGTAATAGTATCGAAACAGAAAGAGATGTGAGACGGAAAGAATGAGATGCAAAAAATCACATCTCGCATCTCACGTCTCTCATCTCCCGTATTAATTTTAAAGGAGGACAAAAAATGAGCAAGATTATCGGTATCGATCTTGGCACAACGAACAGCTGTGTCGCTGTGATGACGGGAGGAGAACCTGTCGTTATACAGAATTCCGAGGGCGGGCGCACCACGCCGTCGATCGTGTCTTTCCTGAAGGACGGTTCCCGCGTCGTGGGGCAGGTCGCGAAAAGACAGGCGATCACAAACCCCGAGAACACCGTGTTCTCGATCAAAAGGTTCATGGGCAGGAAATACAGCGAGGTCGGGTCCGAGCTGAAGCTCGTGCCCTATCATGTGATAGAAGGGAGCAAGGGGGACGCGAAAGTAAAGATCGAGGGCAAGGAATTCACGCCGCCTGAGATATCCGCGATGATACTCCAGAAAATGAAACAGTCGGCGGAAGACTATCTCGGGGAAAAAGTCACCAAAGCGGTCATCACGGTCCCCGCGTATTTCAACGACAGCCAGAGGCAGGCGACGAAAGACGCCGGACAGATAGCGGGGCTTGAGGTGATGAGAATAATCAACGAACCCACGGCCGCGTCGCTCGCTTACGGGCTTGATAAAAAGAAGAACGAGAAAATAGCGGTGTTCGACCTGGGCGGAGGGACCTTTGACATTTCGATACTTGAGATAGGCGAAGGTGTTTTCGAGGTCAAATCGACCAACGGCGACACCCACCTGGGCGGGGACGATTACGACCAGAAGGTGATCGATTGGCTGGTCGCGGAATTTAAAAAGGAGCAGGGAATAGACCTGTCCAAGGACAGGAGTACGATCCAGAGGCTGAAGGAATCTTCTGAGAAAGCGAAAATAGAACTCTCGACCGTCGCCGAAACGGAGATAAATCTTCCTTTCATAACGGCTGACGCATCAGGGCCTAAGCATCTCCTGATAAAACTTTCCAGGGCAAAGCTTGAACAGCTCGTTTCGACTCTTAACGACAGGCTGACAGGCCCCTGCCAGAAAGCGCTTGCCGACGCTGGGCTTTCGGCTAACGAGATCAATGAAGTGGTCCTTGTGGGAGGAATGACAAGGATGCCAAAGGTCATTGAGATAGCAAGGAACATTTTCGGAAGGGAACCTCATAAAGGAGTGAATCCCGATGAAGTTGTGGCGATCGGAGCCGCGATACAGGGAGGCGTGCTCGCGGGAGATGTGAAAGATCTTGTTCTCCTGGATGTTACGCCGCTGACCCTGGGAATAGAAACGCTGGGCAGCGTCATGACGCCTTTAATAGAGCGGAACACAACGATACCGACATCGAAGTCGCAGGTGTTCTCGACGGCGGGCGACGGCCAGACGTCCGTTGAGATACATGTCCTTCAAGGAGAGCGCCCCATGGCCTCTGACAACAGGACGCTCGGAAAATTCCACCTGGACGGCATACCGCCGGCGCCGAGAGGCGTCCCGCAGATAGAGGTCATTTTCGATATTGACGCCAACGGGATCCTTAATGTTTCGGCAAAAGACAAGGGGACAGGCAAACAGCAAAAGATAACGATCACCGCTTCATCCGGCCTTACAAAGGACGACATAGACAAGATGAAGAAAGAAGCGTCGTCACATGAAGCGGAAGACAAAAAGAAAAAAGAAGAGATAGAACTGAGGAACCAGGCGGATACGCTCGCCTACACTGCGGAAAAGACCGTGAAGGAAGCCGGCGACAAAGTATCAAAGGACAAGAAGGAAAAAGTCGAGCAGTCGATCAAGGAAACAAGGGACGCGCTGGCCGGGACCGATATTAACAAGGTCAAGTCCGCGTTCGAAAAGCTGCAAAAAGACATCTATGAAGTGTCGGCGGAAATATATAAAGAAAAAGGCGGGACAGACGGCGGAGCAAAAGGCGGAACAGAGGGCAATGCGGAAGAAAATAAAGAAAAGACGATGGACGCGGAATATAAAGAAAAAGAATAACTAATGGCGAAACGCGATTACTATGAGCTTCTCGGCATATCAAAGAGCGCATCGGCCGATGAGATAAAAAAAGCATTCAGGGCCCTTGCAAGAAAATACCACCCCGACGTGAACAAGGAACCCGGAGCGGAAGCAAGATTCAAAGAAATAAACGAGGCTTATTCCGTCCTATCCGACAGCCAGAAAAGGGCCCAGTACGATCAGTTCGGCCATGCGGGCCCGCAGCAATCCGCAGGAGCGGGTTTCGGAGGTTTTGATTTCAGCGATCTCTTCAGGGGCGGGTTCGGAACGAATTTCGAGGAAAGCCCTTTCGAGGACCTTTTTGAAACGTTCTTCGGCGGCGGAGGCGGACGAAGAGGGCACGCGGGACCCAGGCGGGGCGACGACCTGCAGTACAATATTTCCATATCTCTGGAAGAAGCGGCAAAAGGATTCGACAAAGAGATCGATCTCCCGCACTATGTGGCCTGCCAGACCTGCAAAGGAAGCGGCGCCCGTCCTGGGACAAACCCGACAAAATGCGGCACTTGCAAAGGCTCCGGCCAGGTAAGACGGATGCAGAGAACGATGCTCGGCAGCTTCACCCAGGTGACCACCTGCCCCGACTGCCAGGGAACCGGGGAAGTGATAACTTCTCTGTGCGTTGAATGCCACGGAAAGGGTCAGATAAAAAAGTCGCACAAGGTCTCGGTCAAGATCCCGCCGGGCGTCGATACGGGGAACAAGCTAAGGATCCCAAAAGCCGGAGACACCGGAGATAAAGGCGGAGGCCCCGGAGACCTTTATATTTTCATTACCGTAAAAAACCACCCCTTGTTCGAACGCGACGGCGCTGACCTCCATTACAAAGCCCTCATCACATTCGTACAAGCCTCACTTGGCACAGGACTGGAAGTCCCTACAATAGACGGCAAAGCCACGTTGAACATCCCCGTCGGCACGCAGCCGAACACGGTGCTGAGAATGAGGGATAAAGGGATGCCTCATCTGAACAGCAAAGCAAGGGGCGACCAGTACGTCCACGTGGAGATCGAGACACCGACGAATCTTACAAAAGAGCAGAGCGAGCAGCTGAAAAAGTTCGGCCGGTTAAGAGGAGAGATGAAAGAATGATCCCGAGGATATTTGTCCCTTTTGAAAGGATAAAGGATAACAGCGCGTTGATCGACGGAAGCGACGTCAATTACCTGAAGAATGTTCTCCGCCTCAAGGCTGGCGACGAAGTGATCGTGATGGACAGCAAAAGCAAAGAATACGCCTCAAAGATCGTGACAATAGAAAAGGACCTCATCAAAACCGAGTTGGTCGCTGAAAAACACCCAAAATCAGAGTCAAAAGTGAAGGTGACCATTGCCCAGGGGCTCCCGAAAAATCCGAAGATGGACCTTATCGTGCAGAAAGCCACGGAACTCGGCGCGGCAAGGATAATCCCCGTAAAAGCGGAGCGAAGCATCGTTAAGATACTTAAGGAAAAAGAAAAAAACAAAGTTGATCGATGGCAGAAGATCGCAAAGGAAGCGGCCGAGCAATCCGGCAGGCTGATGATCCCGGTCGTTGAAGAAACAAAGGACATCAAGGACGTTTTAAAGCTCCGCGGTGATTTCGACAGATGCATAATGCTGTGGGAAATGGAAAAAGAAATAACGATCAAGGCGTTCCTGAAAGAGAACTGCGGCATAAAATCTCTTCTCGTGCTTATCGGGCCTGAGGGAGGGTTCTCACACAAAGAAGCTGAGCTTGCGAAAGAACATGGGTTCATAACGGTGACAATAGGCAGCAGGATCTTGAGGACGGAAACCGCGTCGCTCGCGGTCCTTTCCATGATAGATTATGAATTCGAATTATGAAAAGAGCATGCCGAAAGTAGCTTTCTATACCCTGGGCTGCAAATCGAATCAATATGAAACTGACAGGATGACAAAGATCGCTTCCGACGCCGGATTCGAGATCGTCCCCTACCCGGGCCCCGCAGATACATATGTAATAAACACCTGCACCGTCACCGGCAATGCCGATAAGAAATCGAGGCACGCAATAAGATTTGCGAAAAAGATCAATCCGTCAGCAAAAGTCATCGCCACGGGTTGTTATGTGGAAACCGCCAACTTTAATATGAAGGAAGCTGATATTGTCCTGCCCAACAAAGACAAGTTTGATCTAGCACAATACCTCGCCTCTTTCGCCTCTCGACCTCTTAACCTCTCCCCCTCTTTCACTCCTAGCTCTTCTAGCTCTCCTAGAATCCGCGCCAACCTGATGATCGAGAACGGCTGCGAGAATTTCTGCAGTTATTGCATCGTTCCTCATGTCAGAGGAAAAATAACCAGCATCCCTTTTGATAAAGTGATAGCTGAGGCAGAACAGATGGTCAAGGATGGGGTGAACGAAATAGTAATAACAGGGATAAATCTGGGAGAATATGCTTTGGAGCCTGAGACTAAACGTCTCGGCTCCAATCGATCAAACAGGAACCGCGACGTTCAGTCGCAGGTTCCTTTGCTTATCGACAAATTATCTCAGATCGACGGCTTGCTAAGGATAAGACTTTCGTCCATTGAACCGATGTATGTGGATGATGAATTGATCAGGACCGTGAAAGAAAATCCGAAAGTCTGCAAACACCTGCACATACCCATGCAGAGCGGTGATGACGGGATACTTAAAGCGATGAACCGCAGTTACACCGCGAAAGACTTCCTCAGCATGGCAAAAAAGATAAAGGGACAAATTAAGGACGTTGCCGTAACAACGGACATCATAATCGGATTCCCAGGAGAGGATGAAAAAGCGTTCAGGAACACTCTCAAGCTTATCGATAAGATCCAGTTCTCAAGGATACACATATTTTCCTATTCCGACAGGCCGGGAACCGTGGCATCAAAGCTCCCGAATAAGCTCGATCCAAAAGTCATCGATTCCAGATACCGGATACTGGATAAATTACGAATTGAATACATGCTTAAATTCCACAGGTCTTTTTCAAAAAAGCCCATGGATGTGCTCATCGAGCAGAAAGACAGGAAAACCGGCATGTTTGAAGGGCTTACAAGCAACTATATAAGGGTGTTCCTGGCGGGCCTGCCCCATCGCAGGCGGGGTGACGATATGGGTGATGAATCGATCGGAAGGATTATCCCCGCGAAATTTAAGGATTTTCAGGGCGAGAATGTTTTAGCCTCCCCTGTTCTGGTATAATACCAGATCATGAAGATAGTCCACATTGCCGATACCCATTTAGGCTACTCCGCCTATAATAAAAGGGCAGAAAACGGATATAACCAACGCGAAGAAGACGTGATTAATGCTTTTATAGAAGCCGTTGATAAAATCATCGACTTGAAACCGGATATCGTGCTCCATTGCGGGGATCTTTTTCATTCGGTAAGACCTACTAATAGGATCGTCAGCAAAGGGATAGAACAGCTTCTAAAAATATATAATAACAAAATCCCTTTGGTTCTTATATCTGGCAACCATGAAACCCCAAAACAACTATATACGGGAAGTATTTTTAATATTTTTGAAGCATTAGGTCTGAAAAAGGAATTGTTTAAGATAGTTTATAAAGATAAATATGAAATTTTCAAACTAGATGGATTGACGGTGCATGCCATCCCACAATGTTCAAATGATGAAAGGTTCAAAAATGAATTGAAGACCATTAAATTGGACCATAACACAAAGAACGTCTTGATGCTTCACGCAGGAGTGTGCGGGATGAAGGAATTTAGTCATGGTGAATCGAACGAGCTTCTTGTTGACTATAATTGGCTGATAAATTCGAAAATGGATTATATTGCCCTTGGACATTATCATGGATATATCCCTTTAAGTGAAAATGCGTGTTTTTCCGGTTCAATAGAAAGATTAAGTTTTAACGAATGTGGGCAAAAAAAATGTTTTTTAGTGATTGATCTTTCGGATAATCAGAGAAATATTAAACCAATATATTTAGATACACCCAGAGACATGGAAGACATGCCCCCAATTGATGCTTCAGGGAAAGATTCTGTAGTATCTACTTAAAGAAATAAAAAATAAAATTGAACTTCAAAACCCTAAAGAGAAAATAATCCGAATGACCGTAAGGAATATCCCCCAGCATGTATTGAATACTCTTGATACAAAAAAAATAAGAGAAGTGGCAAAGGACGCGGTGCATTTTGAGCCAAGATATGAAAAAATCACGGAAGAAGGCAGTGCCGAGACCATTAAAGTTCTCTCCGGTGGAGCAAAAGAAGAATTTCAAAACATTCCTTTCAACTAAAAAAGAATTAAACAATACAGATCAGGATACTTTCTTTGATTGGTGGTCACGATTCTACGATAATATAATGAAAGAAGAGGAAGAAAAGGAGAAATGAAGCTTAAATCACTTTCTCTTAAGAATTACCGCCAGTATGAAGACTCGACCATAGAGTTCGGCGATGGCATCACCGGCATCATAGGCCTTAACGGTGCAGGGAAGTCAACGCTCGTTGAAGCGATTGCCTGGACACTTTACGGGCCTAACGCCACCCGCACCGGTAAGGAAGGAATCAAAAGGTCCACGGCTCCGCTTACAGCCAACGTTGAGACACAACTGATCATAGAGATAGGCGGAACAGAATACAAGATCGTCAGGGTACTTAAAGGCGCGTCTCAGACGGCAGACGCATCTATCATCACTGGAGGAAATGTTATTGCCGATTCTGTAAAAGGCGTCGAGAAAGAAGTTGGCTTTCTTCTCGGTATGGATTGGAAAAGTTTTTATACTAGCTTCTTCGCAAAACAAAAAGAATTGAACGCGCTTACAAGACTTCAGAAATCCGAAAGGCAAGAAGTCATAATAAGGATGCTCCGAATCGATACCATAGATAAAGTGATTGATCTTGTAAGAAAAAGATTGCGGGAGGGCAAGCTGGAGCTCGAAAACCTGAAGAAAGTCATGACCTCAAGAGATGTGAATTTTCTTGATAGAGACCGAATGATCAAGGAAAACGAAAAGACCAAAAAGGATAAGGAGCTTTCAAAGGTTACTGCTGAGATAGAGCAACTTGAAAGCTACAGGGCTAAATTTAAGGATAAATTCAATGAAGATAGGGCCTTGTCTAACAAACACTCGGAATTAAATACAAAAATTGCGGCGCTTGGATCAAGCCGCGATGAGACACAAAAGAAATTAAATGAGCTTTCTTCCGACATTGAAGAGATAAATAAACTGGAAAAAGAACTGCCAGGGCTTGAAAAAGAATATGCGAAATGCAAAGGACTTAAGGATTTAGCCAATAAAATGCTTGCAGTAAAAGAAGCTCAAGAGGAATCCCATGATAAATCAAAAGCGCAAATCAAAGAAATGATTAATGACCTCAATAATGAATTAAAAGAATTAGAGGGGGATGAGCAATTATTAGTAAAGAATAAGATTTGCCCAACTTGTAGGAGAGAATGGAATAATCCAAAAGAAATCAAGGCTCATTTTGAGAAGGAAAAAATGAAGATTAATGAACAGCTAAAAAAGTTGGAGCTTTCCAGGGTAGAAGTGAAAATGTTCGATGAGGCAAAACATAAAAGCATTATAGAGCAAATAAATGAGCTTGAAGGCTCATTTGAGAAATACCCTGAAGTTAAAACACAGGTCGCTCGAAAACTGAAAGTGGAAGGGCTTTTTGCTGGCGCGATCAAAAAAAGAGAGGAAATCGACATTGAAATAAAATCAAAAGAAAAAGAGCTTAAAGCTGTCGGCTATGACCCGAAAAGACATGAACAAATAACAGAAGAAAATGAAAAGACCGATAAGGAATTAAAAGAATATTACAACAAAAGAAACAACTTAAATCTTGAAATTAAAGAGCTTTCGACAGAGATAAGGAACTTTGAAAAAGAAATAAATGATGCGAAGGAAAAAAAGGAAAAAAAGGAAAAGATGACCCGAAATCAGGAAAAGAACGAACAATTCCTGAGCCTTGTCATTGAATACAAAAAGCATCTTATATCGCAGATCGGGCCCAAACTTTCGGAAATATCAGGAAGGCTCCTTACGGAACTCACAAACGGTAAATATACGGGGGTCGAATTGAACGAAGATTATGAGCTTTTCATATTTGATGGCAACACAAAATACGCGCTCTCCAGGTTCTCGGGTGGAGAGGAAGATGTAGCTAATCTGTGTCTACGCCTTGCTATATCCCAGCTCATAGCTGAATCAAGCGGAACCGAAACTGGTTTCATAATCCTTGATGAGATCTTCGGTTCCCAGGATATACACAGAAAATCATCAATAATAGAAGCTCTTAATCAGCTTACAAAACAATTTAGGCAGATAATATTGATAACCCATGTTGAAGACATAAAAGATACCGTTGAGAACATCATTGAAGTAATAGAGAACGAAGAAGGCATCAGCCAGATCAAAGCTTGATCTGCCCCCGTCATCGATCGCCAGAAATATCAGATATTAAGTACTTATTTTTTCCTGCGAGCCGGTTTTGCTTTCGCTTTTGCCTTTATCTTTATCCCCTTGAAAACCAGAAGTCCGTTATATAGCCAGGCAAAAACACCTATATAAACAAAACAGGTGACAAAACCATAAACAAGTCCCAGTCCTGCCCCTACCCAGCTGACCGTATAACCCGGGAACACTCCACCCAGAACCGCAACTGCCCTCAAACCTCTGCCGAAGTAGATGCCGTAGATCGGGACAAGGAACATCGAGATAGCGGAAACTATAGCGGCGGACAACGCGAACTTCAATGTGTTGAGCTTCAAATTTATCCCCCCTTTGCCTGATACGATATTACTTAACTACCGTTTTGTCAACGCCGTCTATTTCGACAAGGTTGACAATGACATCTTCATCAGGAGTGGTTGATATTTTTTCCCCGACATAATCGGGATGGATAGGCAGCTCCCTTAACCCGCGGTCGACCAGTGCGACAAGCTGGATCTTTGACGCCCTGCCGTAATCGGCTATGCTGTCCATCGCGGCCCTTATCGTCCTGCCGGCATAAATAACGTCGTCAACCAGAACGACTATCTTGCCGTCGATGGAAAAAGGTATATCGGACCTCTTAACCTCGATCTCGGAGCCTTTTTTTCGGATGTCATCCCTGTGAAGTGAAACATCCATTGACCCGACAGGTATCTTTACGTTCTCCGCCGCTTCGATGAACTTTGCGATCCTGCTCGCGAGGGGAAGCCCCCTGTTCAAAACGCCAACGAGGACGATATCTTTCGTGCCTTTGTTCGTTTCAACTATTTCCCTGGCTATGCGCTTTAGTACGAGCGAGATTTTTTCTTTGTCCATTACTATCTTTTCTTTTGCCGCGCTCATATTGTCCTCATTATATACCGATCGCGGAACTTATGTAACTCTCAAAACTCGAGATCATCTCTTTGAGCTTGCTTTCGGAACTGCTCTCGTAATAGACGCGGATCATCGGCTCGGTCCCGGAAGGCCTGATAAGTATCCAGCTCCTGTCCTCGAATATCAGCTTGACGCCGTCAACTTTCGAAATATGGCTCAGCTTTGCCCCCGCGGACCGCGCGGGCGGTTCTTTTTCAAGAAGCTCCATCAGCGTTTCTTTGGCTGACGCAGTCAGCTTAAGATTGATCCTCTTGTTAAAGAAGCTCCCGTATTTTTCGGAAACTTCTTTTATCAGCTGCGAGAGGGGCTTTTTGCGCCTGGCGATCATTTCGCAGATCAGGAGGTTGGCCAGGATCCCGTCCTTTTCCGGTATGTGGCCCCCTATTGTGAGCCCGCCGCTTTCCTCACAGCCGATTATAACGGGCTCTTTGAGCATGATCTGCGCGATGTGTTTGAAACCAACGGGGGTCTCATGTACCTTTATCCCGTGATATTCTGCGATGGCATCCATCATGTGGGTCGTCGCTATGCTCCTGACGACGGATCCGGAGTCCCCTCTCTCGTCAACCAAATAAGCAAATATTACGGGAAGCACCTGATTGGCGGTCAAACAATTCCCTTTTTCATCAACAACACCGAACCTGTCCGCATCAGGATCAGTGGCAAGCCCCGCGCCGCAGCCCTCCCTCAACACCAGCTCCCTGAGTTCCTTTAAATGGTCGCCTACAGGGTCAGGGGTGATCCCTCCGAAAAGCACGTCGCGGTATCCGTGTATCATGAAAACGCTGCAGCCGGATTCCTGGAGTATCCTGTCCAGATAATCCCTGCCTGTTCCCCAGAGAGGATCATAGGCGACTTTCAATCCGGCTTTTTTGATAAGATCAAAATCGATGATCTCCCTGAGATGTTTTGCGTACCTGTTTATCGGATTAAATCTTTCGATCTTTAGTGTGACCTTTGATTCTATCTTCCCGCTGTTCTTTACGTATTTCTCTATCTCGTCCGTAATGCCGGCGAAAGCCGGACCGGCGTAATCCGGTATGAACTTCATCCCGCAATATTGCGGCGGATTATGGCTTGCCGTGATCATGATCGCTCCGCCGGCGCTTCTGTCTTTCACGGAAAAAGCCACTACGGGGATCGGCGTGTCCCTGTCCGTCATGTAACAGGATATTCCGTTGCCGTGAAGGACTTTCACGATCTCTTCGGCATAGTGTTCCGTAAGGAACCTTGTATCGTATCCTATGATGATCCCCTTTTTTGCCAGACCATGGTTGTTCACGTATTGGGCGATTGCTTGCGCCACTATTCTCACGTTCGCGAACGTGAACTCGTCCGATATTACCGCCCGCCATCCGTCCGTGCCGAATTTAATGGCCATCAATTCCTCCCGTTATTTTAGTCTTTAGTGTGAGAGTGAGTATGGAGTAATGAGTTTTTGGCTTTTGCTTCGCTCAAGACTCAGGACTCAAACTCATACTAATTACTTAACACGGAGAGGGAGGGATTCGAACCCCCGATACACTTTCGTGTATAATCGCTTTCGAGGCGATCGCTTTCGACCACTCAGCCACCTCTCCCTATACTCAAACTAAAGCTCAATAATTGACTTAAGTATATCACAAAAACATTAAACTCTTGGCTTTGGGACGATCTTAAACTCACCCGGAGCAAGACCGCCAAGAAGTATCGGTCCTATGGATACGCGTATAAGACGCAGGCAGGGCAGCTTTACCGCAGCGGTCATCTTCTTTATCTGATGGTTCTGCCCTTCCATTATGGATAACTCCAGCCATGATGTGGGGATGTTCTTTCTGAACCGGATAGGTTTCGGTCTCTCCCATATTTTGGGCTCATCTATCTGTTTTGCTTTTGCCGGGAGAGTTCTCCTGCCCTGCAACATGACGCCTTTCTTTAGCTCTGTTAATTGTTCCGGCGTCGGGACACCCTCAACCTGCGCCCAATAAGTCTTATACATCCTGTTCTTCGGGCTTGCCAGCCAGTGGTTAAGGTCCCCGTCATTTGTCAGCAGAAGAAGCCCTTCGCTGTCCATATCAAGACGCCCCACGGGATAAATTTGTTTGATATGGATATAATTCTTTAAGGTAGGCCTGCCCATGTCGTCAGTGTATTGGCATAAAACCCCATAGGGCTTATTAAAAATAACGTAGGTTAATTGACGTTCTTTCCTCATTTGTTTGATATGTTCTTCAGCTTCGAATTAAGCACCGGAGAGGGTGGGATTCGAACCCACGAAACGGTTTCCCGTTTACACGCTTTCCAGGCGTGTTCCTTCAGCCACTCGGACACCTCTCCCCGGGCAAAGCCACTAATTACTAGTTACGATTTACTTTTACGCAACTTTACAAAAAAATCTTTTAAAATTTCCGAACATTCTGAATTTAGAACGCCTGATATCACTTTAACCCTATGATTTAAATGCGCGGAAGAAACTACGTTCATTATGCTTCCGCACGCTCCTGCCTTCGGATCATCCGCTCCGTAGACAAGCTCCTTAACTCTTGAGTGAACTACCGCTCCCGCGCACATGGGACACGGCTCAAGCGTCGTATACAATGTCGCCCTGCCCAGCCTCCAGCCGCCGAGCTTCTTTGCGGCTTTCTTTATGCAAAGTATCTCCGCGTGTGCCGTCGGATCAATATGTGATTCCCTTAAATTATGCGCCCTGGCAATGATCTTTCCGTCCACTACAATGACCGCACCGACAGGGATCTCGTCCTTTTTGAAGCCCTTCCGCGCTTCATCAAGCGCAGCTCTCATAAATTTTTCATGGGACACAGAGTGATTTTACAGTATTTCAAAGGTCAAAACAATATGGTATACTTTCCCCCGTCATGGCAATAGAAGTTTATGTCGACGGCGCCGCCCGGGGAAATCCCGGACCGGCGGGAATAGGTGTCGTATTAAAAGACGGTCCCAAGATCGTTGAAGAAATAGGCGCGTATATCGGCAAAACGACCAACAACATGGCCGAATATCTCGCCCTGATACGGGGACTGGAAGAAGTCCTTATAAGGGGCTTTAAGTCGGCAAGCTTTTTTTCGGACAGCGAACTCCTTGTAAAACAGCTGAACGGCGAATATAAGGTCAAGCATGATAATCTTGTCCCGTTGCATTATCACGTGCTCACATTGATCGACAGGATGAAGGATTTTTCGATAAAGCATGTTAAAAGGGACTTAAATGAGCACGCGGACAGGATGGCGAACGAAGGCATAGATCTTCACGCGAAAACAACTCCCCTTTTAAAACTGATCAAATAATAGTAAAATATGAATGAGCAGCCCGGGTAGTCGCCCGGAGAGAGCCCGCAAGGTCTCTTCGAAGGGAGGAAAGTCCGGACTCCAAAGTGCAGGGTTCCAGCTAACGGCTGGGCTCCGATGAAAATCGGGGACGGAGAGTGCAACAGAAAATACACGGCCCACCACTCCCTAAAGGAGTAAGGGCAAAGGTGAAATTGGGAGGTAAGAGCTCCCACACTTTCCGGGTAACCGGAGGTGCTGAAAACCCGACCTGGAGCAAGGCCAAACAGGGAAAGCCGGCACGCGGCGTTATGATCCCGAGTGGGCCGCAAAGAATCCGTCAGCAATGATGGATCAAGACAGATGACTACACAAAGACAGAATCCGGCTTACAGGGCTGCTCACTAATTTTTACACAAATGAACAATTAACAATTACACAATTAATAACAAGGTAGAATTATTATAATATTATGTCGCGAAGCGACACATTGTTGTTCATTAAGAAATTGTTCATTGTTAATTCTGCCCCTATTCGTACCTCAGCGCCTCTATCGGCAGCATCTTTGACGCCCTCATCGCGGGCCACAGGCCGAAGATAACGCCGATAAGCACCGAGAAAGTGAACGAGAGGATAATGGATCCTGCCGAAATGAACGTAGTCCAGTTGGCCAGCGTTGAAAGAAGTATCGAGATGATACATCCGAAAATTATCCCTATGATACCGCCCAGGAAGCATATCAAAACAGCCTCAATGAGGAATTGGATCAGGATATCGCTTCTCTGAGCTCCCAGAGCTTTCCGGAGGCCGATTTCATGCGTTCTCTCCATCACCATAACAAGCATTATGTTCATTATCCCGATGCCTCCAACAAGCAGACTGACTGCGGCAACGGCGCCGAGAAGTATGGAAAGCGTTGTTATGACCGAACTTGCCGCCGCCTGGATGTCCGCCATATTGAATATGCTTATGCTCTGCCTTTGCGCTTCCGTCAAACGGTGAACGCGCATTATCTCGTTCGTGATCGCGTCCTGCGCCGCCGGAATATCATCCTTATTCCTGACCATTACATCAAAGTACGATATGTAATCAGTCCCTAGCAGCCTGTACATCGCCGTCTTTATTGGTATCACTATCCTGTCATCCGGATTCTGGAAACCGCCTCCACCCAACGCCTCAAATACACCGATGACCGTGAAGTTGACTTTGTTGATCTTTATCATTTGCCCGACCGGGTTGGCTCCGGCATACAGCTGATCAAGCACTGTTGCCCCCAGGACCGCCACCTTTGCGCGGCTGTTCGCTTCGGCTGGGGTAAAGAACCTTCCCATCTGCATCTTCTGGTCGCGAAGAGCCGGGAAATCCGCCGATGCGCCAAGCACGGAGGTGCTCCAGTTCTTGTCCTGGCTGACCGCCTGGCCTCGGCCCTGCACGTAGGGCACAACATACTGCAGGGTGTCGATCTTCTGCAAAGCCGCAAGGTCGTCAAAACTGAACCGGGTAGTCGTGTCCATACCCAAGGATATCCCGCCCTGGCTCCTCTGCATGCGGATGGTCAGAAGGTTCGTGCCCAGCGATGAAAGGGTCTGTTCCATGCTCTTCTTCGCGCCGGTGCCAAGCGCCAGCATTGTAATGACCGCCGCGACGCCTATCATGACGCCCAGTATCGAAAGAAAGGAGCGGAGTTTATTGTTGGCGATCGAATTAAGCGCCTCAAAGACGTAGTTCCTCAGCTCCGCGAAACAAAATAAGCGGCAGCGGCCGCCCTTCTCCTGCGGCATTTCGGGGACACCGCGCTTTGTGAACTCGCTCTGTTTCTTATCGGACACTATTTTCCCGTCTTGTAGAACAAGGACACGGGAAGCAAAAGCGGCGATGTCAGGCTCGTGTGTTACCATTATGATACTGTTGCCGGCCGAATTAAGGTCCTTGAATATCTTCATTATTTCGTACGATGACTTGGAATCAAGGTTTCCGGTCGGTTCGTCCGCAAGTATCACTATCGGATTGTTCGCAAGTGCGCGTCCAAGCGCCACCCTCTGCTGCTGGCCGCCGGAGAGCTCGTTGGATTTGTGCTTCAGCCTGTCGCCAAGCCCGATGTTCTTGAGCGTCTCAAGAACTTTCTCTCTTTTTTCTTTCGTGACATCCGAAGCATATATGAACGGGAGCATCGCATTCTCGGTAACAGTGAGTTTGGTAAGGAGATTGAAGGTCTGGAAAACGAATCCGAAAAATCTGTTCCTAAGTCTGGCGTAATCGCTCTCCTGCATGGATGAAATATTCTTGTTCAAAAGCCAGTATTCGCCTTTATCGACTTTATCCAGCAGGCCCAGCACCGCGAGCATGGTGGATTTGCCGGAACCGGAGGGTCCCATTATTGCGACGAACTCGCCGGGCTCGATGGAAACAGAAATCCCCTGAAGGGCGTAAACAGGGACTTTCCCGCCTATGTAATAGGTCTTATGGACATCCTTAAGCTCAATAAGGCTCATTGATTCCTTTTCTGGAACGGGTTTGACGGGCCTCTGGGGCCTCTGCCTGTCTTCGCCTGAAGGCTCGCTATCATCTTGCTGTCGGGGATAACGATCTTATCCCCTTCATTTAGCCCTGAAATAAGTTCGACATTGGTCGTATTCTCAAGCCCCGTTTTTACCTGTATCGGTTTCGCGGTCTTTGTTCCGTTGTCATATTGGAAAGCATAAGTAGTGCTGCCGATCTGTTTTATCGCCCTTATCGGAATAAGCAGGACATTGTCCTTTTCCTGCGTGATAAAATTGACGGTAGCGCTCATCCCGGAGCGGAAGAAGGAGGGAACTTCATTCGGTATCACGTCCACTTCATAGATCGTCACGTTATTGATGACCTGCGAATCGTAAGCTATATGATTGACCTTGCCTTTTATGGTCTGTTCGGGATATGCGTCCAGCTGTATCGTCACGGACTGGCCAAGCTGGATATTGCCTATATCCGTCTCATCCACCTGAGCTTTAACTATGAGAATATCGGCCATGACAAGGACAGCGTCCGCGCCGGTAACTGTCTGGCCCGGCATGATGTTTTTCGCTATGATAAAACCATCAAGGGGCGCGACTATCGGCGCAGCATTATATACTTTTTGCCACTGTTTATATTCAGCCGCGCTTTGAGCCCTTGCGGCATCGAGCAGCGTGGCCCTGTCAGATGAGCTCATCATAGCGAGTATTTTCCCTTTTTTGACCTTGTCGCCTTCCGCGACGTAGATCGTGTCTATTCTTCCCGCAACGGGAGGCTTGATCTCGAGCCGGTTATACGGCTCCACCGTGCCGGTGGTAGGGATCTGCGCTTTTATGGACCCGCGCATGATAGAAACCGTTTCCTGCTGTTTTGCCGCTTTTCCGCCGCATGAAGGCATGAATAAAATTGCCGACAAAAGCAGAACTATGACCCCCCTAATCTCCAATCTCTTATCTCTAATCTCTTTTTTTTTCATTTTACCCAACCTCCATAACTTTTATACCATGCCGCCTCCGCGATAAGCGCCGACCGTTTTGCGGATAGCAGGCCTTTTTGAGCCTGAATATAAGTATCTTCGATACGGGACCATTCATCATAAGCCGCGAGGCCGTTAAGATATCTGGCGGTCGTTATTTTTTCACGCTCGGCGTTCGCCGCGAGCGATATTTTTGAGACATTAAGCGAGTCAAGAGCGTCAAGATAGCTCTGGTAAGTCTGTTTGAGGCTGTACAAAAGATTGTTATCGCTGCTGGCATAAGCTTCTTTTGCCTTATCCAGATTGGCCCCGGTAATGGCCCTGTTCGCGATGCTATCCAGGCCAGGAAAGATCGGAAGAGAAAGATTCACGCCCCATGAAGTGGATGAAGGGTTTTCCGGAGGCCACACCGAATCCGATTTATTTTCGCTTGCGTTCAAAGAGATCGACGGGAGAAAACCCGCAATGCTGGACTTTTGCGCTAAGTCGGCTATCTCGAGGGTCTTCGCCGCCTTTATGTGGTCCGGAGCGATCAAAATTATCTGATGCAGGTCCGCTGCTTCGGCTGATCCGGCATCCACCTGCTCAACCTCGCCTGAAACCTCCTGCTGCAGGAGCTGGGAAAGCTTCAGCCATGCGAGTTCAAGTTCTCTCTTCGCCGACTTGAGATCATAATCCGCGGAAGCCTCATCGGCTTGGGTCGCCATGAGATTCCCTTTATCCTCAACACCGCCGTCATATCGGAGCTGGATAAGTTTTGTGTTCTGCTCTCTTGAATCCAGTATCTTCTGGAGAAGATTAACATTCTGCTGGGCGGTCATCAAATCTATGTATGCGAACCTGAGGTTATAGAATACCAGAGCCTTCGAAGCCTGGAAGTCAGCTCTCTGGAATTCAAGGTTCGCATATGCCGACTGGACGCCGTAATATTCGCTCATGCCCTGGAAAATACTCTGGCTCGCGGAAAGCCCGTAAGAGTAAGTTTTTGTCGTTGTGCCGGAGCCAGCAACGTTGTTCTCGCTGTAACCGGCATTGGCGGATAGATGCGGCATGAAGACCGACAATGAATCCCTGTATGACCATTCGGTCGATTCCAGCTGCTTTTGCGCAGCTACAAGGTCATGGCTGTTCTTTTCGCCCATTGCTGAAACCTCGTCCCAGGTAATGGCATGGGCCGACGCACAGATCAAAATAATACCGACCAAACAAAGCAGATGTTTTTTCATTGAAACGATTGCAATGCTACCATATTTTCGAATATTAATAAACAATCCTTTCCGTAACTATTCAGAGTTATGGAACCTGCCCACGACCAAAGGTTAGGGCGGTTCTCATTCTGTCACCCTGAACTTGTTTCAGGGTCTGAAAGCGCAGATGCCGAAATAAATTCGGCATGACATTTTAGCGTTCCCAGAAAACTGAATACTTACCCCTCTCACGCTAATATACATATTGAGCCCACAAAAAGTTCCCGGAAATCCAAAAATACATATGGAACCATTTAAAGCGTTTTAGTGTAAAATATAGTGTATTATGCCGATCTCAAAAGAAACAGCCGAAGCCTTTGTCTCAGGTGATCTGAAGGCGTTTGAAACGGTTTACAGGGAAACATTTAAAACTATCTATCAGCTGGTTTACAGAATGACCGGCAGCCGGCAGGATGCCGAAGACGTCACGCAAGATATATACTTGAGGGCATATGAAAAAAGGGGCCTTTACAAGAAAGAAAGATCGGCGCTATCGACCTGGATCTACCGGATAGCAGTGAACTATACATTAAATTCCTTAAGGAAAAAGAAACGCTGGAGCAGCGACAGCCTTGTTGAAAACAGCGCGGCAGCAGATGTCTTGATCGAAAACCTGGATGAAATTGATATGGTCACGGATCTGCTGGGAAAGCTCAACCCGGATCATAAAGCGTGCCTTGTGCTCCGGGAAGTGGAGGATAAGTCTTATGATGAGATCGCGGAAATACTCGGCATTTCCATCGGGACCGTCCACTCCCGCATAAGCCGCGGGCGTGACCAATTGAAAAAACTTTTCAAAGAGCATTACAGGAGGTGAGGGAAATGGATTACGGCAGATTCATAGGGATATTAAAGAGCTTTTCGGCCGACACGGCATCCCAGCAGAGGGTGTGGAATAATATTAACCGAACTCTCGAGGGAAAAAGGAACAGCATATTCTATCTGGCGGACATGTGGCCCAGATTGCTGGTCACGGCTGCCGCCCTCACGGCGATATTCGTTATTTATTTTGTCAATTATGAAAAACAGCTTGAGGCGCGCAATTTTGTCCAGCGCGTCAATTCCACTGAATATATTTACGAAACCTGCAAGTATGATGGGATGTGAAACTAAATCGTTATTCCATGTGTATAAAGGGCGTAATGCAGAAGGAGGAAAGATGATGAAAAGATCGATCTATACCGTAGCAATGCTGGCATTAATGCTGTTTCTCTCCTGTGCGGCGGCAAATGCCGCAGAGCGGATACCCGCAGGCATATTCAAAGACCTGAACCTTTCTACCGATCAGGAAAAGCAGATGCGTGCCCTTTTTGAACGCCAAAGAGATGATGAAAAGAAAAATTTCGAAAAGATCCGGGGACTTCAGGAAAAGCTGGAAAAGGAATTTTTAAAGGATCATCCTGATGAATCCAATATCAGGTCCACCGCGAACAACATCAAGATCATCCAGACGAAACTGCTTGACGAACATTTCGATCATCTGTTAGCATTAAGAAAGGTTCTCACCCAGGAACAATTCAAAAAATTCATTGAAAAGGGCAAGAAAATGAGAGAAAAAAAAGGTGGGGGCTTTAAGGGCTTCTGGCAGACTCATCATTCAACCGGCGAAGTGTTAACCCCTGCTATCCCGTCCGGTAAGTGTGCGAGTTCGAAAGTATAAGCTGAACAGGAGGTAGAACATGAAAAGCAAATTATGGCTGGTTCTGGGAATATGCTCATTGCTTTTTATAGTGGATGCCGAAAATGCGTTCGCATGGGGATGGGCCAGAACGCTTCCCGCGCATCATACTGTGGTCACGTTAAGAGGTGCTAGATACCATTATTATCACGGGAGATTCTACAGGCCCGGCCCATTCGGATTTTTTATGGTAATGCCTCCCATAGGAGCCATTGTGACCGTGCTTCCCGACGGTTACAGCACCGTCATCGTCGGCGGCATTTCATATTATTCTTATGATAGCGTGTACTACACGGAGTGCCCCACCGGTTATGTTGTTGTTCCGGCGCCTTCGAACGTGACCGTCACGCAGTCCTCTCCCGCAACCGTCACAACAGCAACGACAACCCCTCCGGGAAAGTCGATAACTTTAAATGTGCCCAATTCGAGCGGATATTTCACACCTGTAAAGCTGGTGAAATATAAGAACGGCTACCTCGGCCCGCAGGGAGAGTATTATCCGGGCAATCCGACCGTTGACCAGTTAAGCGTCCTGTACGGAAAATAAGCGGATATCGAACCAATACGCTTTATTCAAGGGCTGTATTTTAGCTTGCACCGAGAGCATTCAATATGACGACAATAAAGATCAATCCATCCCAACCTGACACAAAAGCCATCAATAATGCCGTAAAAATACTCAGGTTCGGCGGGATCGTCGCGTTCCCGACGGACACCGTCTACGGCATCGCCGCGATGCCCTTCATTAAAAAAGCTGTTTCAAAACTATACAAAATAAAAGGCCGCTCGGACAAAAAGCCGATAGCTTTACTGGTAAGTTCAAAAAAACAGGTGAAAAAGTTCGCCGGATCAATACCGGCCAAAGCCGCGCAGCTGATGAAAAAGCATTGGCCGGGCCCGCTCACTCTGATATTCAAAAAGAGAAGGTCCGTACCGGACTTCCTGACCTCCGGACTTAAGACTATCGGCATAAGGATGCCAAATAACAAGATCGCTTTAAAACTGATCAAAAAAGCCGGCGGCGCGCTGGCCGTGACTTCCGCGAACAGATCCGGGAATAGACCGGCAGTTACCGCGGATCAGATGAAGGGATTGAAAGGTGTCGATCTTGTCTTTGACGGAGGCAAATGCAAGATAGGAATCCCTTCTTCGGTCATTGCTGTCGTTTGCGGAAAGCCGCGGGTATTAAGAAAAGGCCCGACCTCACCTCTGACCCCTCTCCATAGTAAGGAGAGGGGAGCTATACGACCAAAGTAAGTAGCTTATGAGCCCAAAAAACTTAAGGGTGAGGTGAAAAGAGCGGAGTTTACCTCCGCGGGCAATGTTTATTAGAAATTGTACGCCAACTTGAAATAATAAGTCTCATAAGGCTTTGTAAGCTGGTCGGTCAAATTCAAGTCCTCGCCCGCGAGGGTTTTTTTGTAATTCAATGAAGCGTAAGCGCCGTTCCCCATATTATATTCTATCGCCCCACCTACAAGACTGGCGTCCTTACCTTGTATCGCCCTGTAATCAAGGAATGACAGTTCCTTTACAAATCCGGTGATGTTCAATCTGTCAAAGGGCGTGATAAGGAAGCTGCCCGAATTCGCGCTCCCGCCGTCCGTATAATTCTCATTTGCATAAGTTAGATCGATCAATCCAAGAATCCCCGTATCCAGCGACACAACGGTCCCGTATCTGCGCCCGCCTTCCGCTTCAAGGGAAGTAAAATCAACGGGATCCAGGTCATAGCCCGATGTGAAATACCCCGGAATGAACCGGTCATTGAACGAAGCGCCGGCCAGCGTGATCTTTGAAAAGGCAAATATCAGGTCATAATCAAGGGACACTCCCGCGAGACTGCCCTCTCCCCCGTTGGAAGTGCTGGCCTCCTCCGCGAACAAACCGAGCTCATCCGTCAGCGGCAGCACAACGTAAGCGCCGCAGGCACACCTTCCGTATCCTTCCCTGCTGACCATGCCGGCGTCGCTTAAATATTCAAGGCCGAAATTCATATTGAAAAAGCTGAGGTCTTTCAAGCTTATCCCGTAGAGATGAGAATACGTCCCCACTCCTTCAATAACAAAATCACCAAAGTCATAATCAACCTTGAGCCCGCACTGCTCGTTGGTCATAAAAGCCGGCTGATAGTATGTTGTGCTAAGATCGTTCATAAGAATACCGTAACCGAAGCTCAGGTTCTCTATCGGGGCATAACTTATCCCCAGCTTTCCGTCATCATATTCTAGATATTTGATGACCGCCGATTCGAGGCCGTAATTCCGGCCGGACAAATTCGCGTTAAGCGATATCCCGCAAGAAATATCTGAAATGGAAAAATCATCGCTCAGCGATAAAGTCCCCGACGCGATATTTGAGTCGGAAAAATATCCGGGTTCTATGCTGACGGCTTCAGCAAAACAATTCAGCAGCAGCACGCTGATGATCAATAAGAACGATCTTTTCATAAGTTGACCTGGATCTGCGCCTTCTCCCTTTCTTTTTTCAGCCAATCATCGGCGTATTCCGATCTCTTTTCCTTCAATACCTGTGTTCTTATCACCGGGCTTTCGTCCGTGTACCCTGGAAGCTGGATGCCGCGCTCAATGACCTGAACGACATAATACTTCCCCATGCTTTTTATGATCCCCGTTTGGCCGGCATCAAGCATGAAGCACTGTTCGATGAAAGGCCTCATATATTCGCTTTCTATGACATAATCGTTCCTTGAAAAAGGGGCCGTCTCCCGTGCCGCTTCCACTGTTATCGCGCCGGACCCAAGAAGCTCGCGAGCCTTTTCATCTGCCAGCTTGTCCGCCCGTGCCATCGCTACCATAGCGGCAACTTCATCGGAGATCTGGCCGAAACCGGGAATGTAAGAAGGTTCTGCGGTTGCCACAACGGTGACATAATAGCTGTCACTTTTTTTGATCACGGTCCCGATATCGCCCGGACTTTCAAGTGTAGACGACGCTTCCACAGTGGTTATGTGAACGCTCATCCTTTTCTCCAGCTCTTTCAGGGAAACTCCCCCCGAGATCAGGTCGAGCGCGTGTCTGGCCGCGGATTCAGCGTAGACAGACGAATCTTCGTCCATGATATTTTTTTCTATGACCGCGGAAACTTCGGAGCTGGGTAAATATTCCTGGGGCTTAACGTCAATAACTTCCAGCACGGCATATCCTTCGTCATATTCTATTTCATTGCTGATCTCCCCCGCGCTCATGTCAAGCGCCGTGCTCGTGAACAAAAGATCCCTGCCGATCATCGGGATCCTGTCGGATGACTTGAAATATTCCGTCTCAAAAGGCGTGAGCCCCTTTTCCCCCGCGGCCTTTTCGAACCCGACCTTCTTTGCTTCTATCTTGAACCGTTTCGCGTCAGTAAGGGCGATAGGTTTCGCGGCTTCATTAAGAAGCTGCTCCTCGATCGTATCCCTGACCTCTTCAAAAGACGGAACACGCTGTTCCGTTTTATCTTCTATTGAAAAAACACAGTATCCGTTATCGGTTTCGATGATGTCGCTTACCTGCCCGCCGCGCAGACCGAAAGCTATACTGTTAAAAGGCTCCTTTAATATTCCCTCTTTGATATAGCCAAGGTCGCCGCCGCTGCCGGCGGATGATACGTCGTCAGAATATTTTTGTGCCAGCTCCGCGAATGGGATCCCCTGTTTTAATCCGCCCTGAAGGCCCTGCAGCCTGCTCATGTCACACGGCTTTTTCAGATATATGAACCTGATCCTAGCCTCGGCCGGTTCAACGAATTTATCAAGGTTCTCCTCATAATACTTTTCTGAATTCACCCCGAGGTCATAGACCTGGTTCAAGTAATCTTTTGTCCTGAAAAGGACATATTTGACCCTGGCAAGTTTATCGCTCCTGAAATCGTTCCTGTGTTGATCGTAATAGTCCGCCTGCATTTGAGGGGTTATGCTCACCATACCGTTATACTCGTAAGGATCGAAATAAAGCACCGCATATTCTTTCAGAGCCGGGCGCCTGAATTGCTCGCTATGGTCCTTATAGTATGTGTTTATTTCATCCTCCGATATTTCCATGCTATTCGCCATGGCAACAGGATCTATTTTAATGTATTTAGCCCTCATCTTCTCCGCCCTCTTCCCGATCTCGTCAAGAACATCCCTGTCGCTTATGGAGACATCTTCCTTGATCGCTGCGATCACCTTTGGCGGAATGATCTGCCTCGCCTTGTAAGACAATATCACTTTCTCGGCCCTGTCCCGGGAGCTGCTGTCTTCCTGCGAAACCGCTGGGCCTGACATCAAAAGCTCCTCTATTTCTTCTTCACCGGCGAACATCTTTGCGGTGATCCCGCGCCTTTTTGCTTCCTGAAGATAAAGCTGCCTGTTTATAAGATCACCGATAAGCTCTTTCTTCATTTTTTCGCGGACGGACCCATCGATATTCTCACCGAAATATCTCTTATAGGAATCCTCATATCTTGCCAGGGAATACTCATACTCGTCCTTGTAGATGTTGTCGCCGTTAACAACGATGGCGATCTCCGGCTCGGCAACGCACGGGAAGAACAATAAGAGGAAAAACAGCAGGATAACCGATGATCTTTTAATGTCGCATCTCACAACTCACATCTCTATTCTCGGCATCAATGCCTGAAGTGTCTTTTCCCTGTGAACACCAGCGCGATATTATGCTCGTTCGCGGCGGCGATCACTTCCGCATCCCTGATCGAGCCTCCCGTCTCAATTATCGCGGAAATGCCGGCTTTTGATGCCATGTCGATAGAATCCCTGAACGGAAAGAACGCATCTGAAGCGAGAACTGCGTTCTTTGCAAGCGTCCCGGCATTTTTAAGCGCTATTTCCACGGACTGCACTCTGTTCATCTGTCCAGCCCCAACACCAAGGGTTTCCTTGCCTTTCGCCACAACTATCGCGTTGGATTTCACAAATTTCACGACGCCCCAAGCGAAGAAAAGATCCTCGAGTTCCGCCACGGAAGGCTGCTTCTTTGAAACGACCTTTATGTCCGACAGGTTCAGCTCGAGCATATCGGTATCCTGAACGAGGAATCCCCCGCGGACCCTTTTGTAATCGAACCCTTTCCACACGCTGGTCAGCGAGCCCTTCCCCATTTCGAGAAGCCTTATATTCTCCCTTTTTTTAAGGATCTTTAGGGCCCCTTTATCGAATTCCGGCGCCGCTATCGCCTCGACAAAATGGCCCCCAAGCGCCTTGGCCATTTCCTCATCAACGGTCCTGTTAGCGGCAATGACACCGCCGTAAGCTGAAACAGGATCGGATGCAAAAGCTTTTTTATACGCGTGCACGATCTTTTCGGCCTGGCCAACGCCGCAGGGGTTGGTATGTTTAACTATGACAACGGTCGGAACAGCGAAATATTTTACAATGGCCCACGCTGAATCAATATCATATATGTTATTGAAAGAGAGTTCCTTGCCGTGAAGCTGCTTCATCTGCGTGGTATCTCCAGTAACGCCAAGTTCCCTGTAAAAAGCCGCCTTCTGATGGGGATTTTCGCCGTAACGAAGGTCCTGCGCCTTCTCAAGGAATATGTCGATCTCGCCGGGCATCCCGGGTTTTGCTTCATGCTTTACCCTGCCCTTAAAATAAAGTGATATGCGCGAGTCATACTTTTTCGTGTGCGAGAATGCTTTGCTGGCAAGAAGCTCTTTGGTCTGGAACGAGAGCTTGCCGCCCTTTTTCCTCAGCTCTTTCAATATCATGTCATAATCGGCCGGGTCTACGATGATCGCGACATCCTTGTAGTTCTTTGCCGCGGCCCTGACCATACTGGGCCCTCCTATGTCGATATTTTCGATCGCTTCTTCGTGGGAGAATTTCGGCTTGGAGACCACCTGTTCAAAAGGATACAGATTGCAAACAACGATATCTATCGGCCTTATTTTGAACATTTTCAGGTCTTTCAGGTGGTTCTTTTTGCTCCTATCGGCAAGAATGCCGCCAAAGATGGCGGGGTGAAGGCTTTTTACCCTGCCATCGAGCATTTTCGGATATCCAGTCAGTTCCGGCACTTCGATGACCTTTATCTTGCCTTTCCTTAAGTGTTCTGCCGTCCCTCCCGTGGATACGATGTCATATTTCAGCTTCTTCAATCCCTTCGCGAACGGGATCAAATTCGTCTTGTCCGAAACAGATATCAAAGCTAATTTATTGTTTTTCAATTTTCACCCTTCTCCCTTCTATCTTTAATTTTCCTTCGCTGAAAAGCCTTATGGCTTCCGGATATATTCTGTGTTCTTCATCAAGTATCCTGGCCGACAGGGATTCTTCCGTGTCGTTATCAAGGACGGGGACCACGGCCTGGATTATTATGGGGCCCGTGTCGCATCCCTCATCGACAAAATGCACGGTGCAGCCGGAAAACTTGACGCCGTACTCAAGCGCTTTTCTCTGGACATGAAGCCCCGGGAAAGCGGGAAGGAGCGCGGGATGTATGTTCATTATGCGTCCCCTGAAGTGCTGGACCAGCTCCGGCGACAAAAGCTTCATGTAGCCGGCAAGGCAGACAAGCCCGACCTTATTTTCCTCAAGCGTCTTGATCACCTGAATATCATATGAAGACCTGTCGCTGTGTTCCCTGCCGTCAATGACAACAGCCTTTATCCCGTGTTTCCTGGCCCTTTCCAGGGCCGCCGCGCCAGGAACGTTGCTTATGACAACGGCTATTTCGACGTTGATCTTTTTGGAAGAGACGGCGTCAATTATCGCCTGCAGGTTCGATCCTCTTCCTGAAACAAGAACGCCGATCTTCAGCATTATTTTATCTCCACTTCTCCCGATCCTTTTTGAATCTCGCCGATGACCACGCCCCCGGACAGTTTTGCCGTTGCTTTTGCGTCTTTTTTATCCACGACCAGGACCATGCCAATCCCCATGTTGAACGCCTTGAACATTTCAGCGTCGGATATATTCCCGTATTTTTTTATGACATTGAATATCTTCGGGACGGTCCATGATGAACTGTCGAACACGGCCTTTGTTCCCTTCGGCAGGACCCTTCCGACGTTCTCCGGAAGTCCTCCTCCCGTTATATGAGCGATCCCTTTTACATTTACCTTATCGAAAACCTTAAGCAATGTTTTTGAGTATATGATCGTCGGGGTCAGAAGCGCTTCCCCCACCGTTGCATCAAGCCCGCCGACGCGGCTTGAAACCTTCAATCCCGCGACATCAAAAATCACTTTTCTCGCCAGAGTATATCCGTTGCTGTGAAGCCCGGATGACGGAAGGCCTATTATCACGTCCCCGGCTATTATTTTCCTGCCATCGATCAACTTTTTCTTATCGACTATGCCGACGGCGAACCCCGCAAGGTCATATTCGCCCCTGCCGTAAAGATCGGACATCTCCGCTGTTTCTCCTCCGATAAGCGCGCAGCCCGCCTGTTTGCATCCTTCGGTAATGCCTTTCAATATCTGCTCGATGATATCAGGCTCGATCTTATTGCACGCGATATAATCAAGGAAAAACAACGGTTTCGCCCCGAGGCATGCGACATCATCAGCATTCATCGCAACAAGGTCGATCCCGACCGTGTCGTGTTTGTTCATTTCAAAAGCTATTTTTACTTTTGTGCCGATCCCGTCGGTACCCGAAACGAGCACCGGTTGTTTGTATCCTTTTTTGTCGATCTCAAAGCAGCCGCCAAAAAGCCCTATCTCGCCCAGCACTCCCTTGATATTGGTGGACTTAGCGAGTTTCTTTACCCGCCTGACAACCTCATATCCGGCTTCGATGTCAACTCCGGCCTGCTCATATGTAACCGCCATTAGATCATCTTCCTTTTTTGAATAACAAACTTATGTTCTGCATTTGTTCGGGTATTTTCACGCAGTAACTGCCGTTCAGGCACGCCAGACAAAGGCTGTTTTTGGGAAGGCTGATGGAATCGACAAGGTTCCTTATGCTCAGGTAAGCGAGCGAATCCGCGTCAAGGAACTTGCGGACGCTCTCAATGCTCATGGTACCCGCTATGAGTTCCGCCTTGGACGGAGTGTCTATACCGTAAAAACAGGGGAAAAGTATCGGAGGAGAACTAATCCTCATGTGGACCTCCCGTGCCCCCGCGTCACGCAGTATCTTGACTATCTGCTTGCTCGTTGTGCCCCGTACAATAGAATCATCGATCACGATCAGTTTTTTCCCTCTCACAACGTCCCTTATCGGATTAAGTTTTAGCTTTACGCCCAGATCCCTTATTGCCTGGCTCGGCTGTATGAACGTCCTTCCTATGTACCTGTTCTTGATAAGCCCGTCAGCGAACGGGATATTTGATTCCTGGGCATACCCTATCGCAGCTGATATTCCTGAATCGGGAACTCCGATAGTAAGGTCCGCGTCGACCTTGTTCTCCTTTGCAAGATATTTTCCCATTATCGTTCGCGCGTCATAAACGGTCCTTCCGTCAAGTTTGCTGTCCGGCCTGGCCAGATAAATAAATTCAAAGGCACAGAGCGCTTTTTTTGCCCTCGGAGCGTACGTGATCGACCTGACGCCTTCCTGATCGATCACGACCATTTCGCCGTTCGATATATCCCTTACAAAATCCGCGCCCAGCACGTCAAGCGCCGCGGTCTCTGAAGAGAAAATATACGAAGAACCGAGCCGGCCCATGCACAAAGGCCTTATGCCGTTGGGATCCCGAACAGCGATCAGCTTGTCCCTGGTCATTATGACAAGCGCATACGCGCCCTGAACTTTTTTGCACATTGAAATGACGGCTTTTTCGATAGTATCTTCATCCGACCTCGCGATTAGAGCCGCCATGACCTCGCTGTCCGTTGTACCTTTAAAGTTATACCCCTGTTCCTTCAGTTCCATCGTAAGTTCGCCCGAGTTCACAAGGTTCCCGTTATGGCCGAGAGCTATAGGCCCGAATTTGGAATCGAGTACCAGCGGCTGCGCATTTTCTATCGTGCTCGTCCCCGTGGTCGAATACCTGACGTGTCCGCACGCGATATGCCCGCCGTTCAATCTGTTAAGGATCTCTTCGTTAAAAACGACGGCGCACAGCCCCATTCCCCTGTGGGATATCATGTTCTTTCCGTCAGCTACTGCTATTCCCGCGCTTTCCTGTCCCCTGTGCTGGAGAGCGAATAAGCCGTAATAGACCATCTTCGACAGGTGGTCGCTGTCAAAAGAATATATTCCGTAAACTCCGCAGAATTCTCTCATGCTATTCTCCTATTATCTGAACAGCGATATCACGGGACCGGGGCCTTGTGTCATGATCTATAACGACTATCTGCTGCCAAGTGCCGAGCAATAATTTTCCTTCCGTAAAAGGCACCGTGAGCGAAGGGCCTATCGCCGATGCCCGTATGTGCGAATAACCGTTGCCGTCGCCCCAGGTCTCATTATGAGCATAAACTTCATTCGACGGCGCGATCCGCTCGCCAAAAGCCTTGATATCCTTAACAAGTCCGGGTTCATACTCTAATGTTGTAACAGATGCTGTTGAACCCGAGACAAAAACATTCACAATGCCGTTCGAGATCTTCGATTTCGAAACAAGATCCGATACCTTTGAAGTTATATCGACAACTTCGTCCTTGCCTTTTGTGCTTATCCTGACCGACCCGGCAACTACCGGCATAACTCTTCCAGCTTATCGACAGCCTTATCGATGTCTATCAGCTGGGTCTTTGAATCCGCCCTGGTCTTTATCTCGACCTTCTTTTCCGCGAGAGACTTCGGACCTATTATGACCTTTATCGGAAATCCGATAAGGTCTATATCTTTCAGCTTGACCCCTATCGATGAATCCCTGTCGTCAAGGATCACCTCGACTCCTTTTTTGGAAAGGCCGTCATAGATCCTTTCGGCTACCTTCGATTGTTCCGGTTCCTTCATGTTCACCGGCACTATGGCGACCTTGTAAGGAGCCAGCGACAGAGGCCACTTTATCCCGAAATCATCATTGTTCTGCTCGATCACTGCGCCGGCGATCCTGGATACCCCTATTCCGTAACAGCCCATTATGTACGGTTTTTCTTTCCCGTCCTCGCCGAGATAGTTCGCCTTCATTTTTTCGCTGTATTTGGTGCCTAGCTTGAATATATGTCCGACTTCGATCCCCCTGGTCATGACAAGTTTCCCTCCGCACTTCGGGCAGGGGTCGCCGACTTTAGCAAGCCGCAGATTATCGGTCTCATCCGCTTTGTAATCCCTGCCGTATCTGACGTGGATCATGTGAGCGTCATTCTCGTTGGCTCCGGCGATGCCGTCTTCGATCTCCGTCACCGACCTGTCGGCGTATATCTTGACACTCAATCCCACAGGCCCGGCAAAACCGACCGGAGCGCCGGAAACTTTTTCGACAGTTGCGGCGTCCGCCATCTCGATATCTTCCCTGCCGAGGATCTTCTTCAGTCTTGACTCGTTCAGCTGGTGGTCGCCCCTTATCAGGACAGCAACAACCTTATCTCCGGCTTTATAAAGCAGGGTTTTTATCATACATTCCTGAGGCACTTTCAGGAATTTTTCCAGTTCCTCAATTGTCTTTATGTTCGGTGTTTTTACCTTTTCAATTTTGGGTATCTTTTTCTCGCATCTCTCATCTCTCATCTCGCATCTCTTGATTTCAGCCATTTCCTTCGCCGCCGCGTAATCGCAGCTGTCGCAGTGCATGATCTCATCCTCTCCCGTCGGCGACAGAACCATATACTCCTGGGAGAATCCTCCGCCGATAGGCCCGGGATCGGCATGCACCACTTTATATTTGAGTCCGCACCTGTCAAAAATGCGGTTATAAGTTTCATACATGATCTTATATGTTTTCTCCAGCCCCGCTTCGTCCTTATCGAAAGAATAAGCGTCCTTCATTATGAATTCGCGGGACCTCATCACCCCAAACCGGGGCCTTATTTCATCGCGATATTTGGTCTGTATCTGGTAAAGGTTCAGAGGCAGTTCTTTGTATGACTTTACGTTGCTGCGGACAAGGTCGGTGATCACCTCTTCGTGCGTGGGGCCAAGGCAGAATTCCCTGTCGTGCCGGTCCTTTATGCGGAAAAGCTCCTTCCCGTAAACATCCCATCGGCCTGTTTCCATCCACAGTTCCGAAGGAAGAATGGCGGGAAGCTTGACTTCAAGGGCGCCGGCCCTGTCCATTTCCTGCCTTACGATCTGCTCGATCTTATGTATGACCCGCCATCCAAGAGGTAAATATGTGTAGACTCCTGAAGAAAGCTTCCTGATAAGGCCTGCCCTCAGCATAAGCTTGTGGCTCACTATCTCCGCTTCAGTAGGGTCTTCGCGGAGCGTGGGGGCAAGCAATCGTGACATCTTCATCTTTTTCCCGATCACCCCTGCCTAATAGAATTCGAGGAACATGTGTATTATACAGGATTTACCAGTGAATTACAAGTTAAGGTTTTTATTGATATGACAGCAAATAAGTGGTTTTTTCACGTAAATAAACCCCACGAAAAATAGCCAAAGGAGCAGGACAAACGAGAAGTTAAAAAAGATTAAATCTTGAATCAAACATACAAGGTTTATATATTATTTTCAATAAATATTTTAAAGGAAAGATCTGCCAGTTTTTCCGGCGTCAAAATATCCAGGTTCTTTGGAACTTTATAATGTGAGAACATTAATTGCCAAGCATATTGCCAGGGAAAATTTTGTGCATTTGGACCATCCCGCTTAGCCCTTCCGAAAAGCAAAGCAACAAAATTTAGCGGATCATAAGTCCCGGGTTTCATTCCTTTTACTGTGACCGTTGTCATATATCCGGGGAAAATAATTCTTACATCATCGAATATTCCCTGGGTCAACGGAGGGAAAACCTTAAAAATGTTGTCCCGCGCACTACTGAATAATTCTGTTATATCTTGAGGATATCCGCACTCCCCTGTTCTTCCCATTAAAGATTCGGTTTTAAAAGAAATCTCTTTATCGGACTCGTCTAAAAAAAGCGCGCTTCCCAACGTATACGCGACCTCAACATTTTTAATTTCATCATGTTCCCTATTTTCAAGCCCGTCACACCCTGCCAGCACACAACCGGTTCTCGCGTCAACAGGATGTCGATCAAAACGGAACAGGAACGGCTTTTTCAATATTCCGCACTCCCCATATTGGGTATTATATTCTCGCTCTTTTACCACGAAGGAATTTTTAACCTTGCGAATAAAATGCCCATATTCGGATATATACATTCCCATATTTTATATCTCCTATATTTGAGAGCTTAGAATAATTGACTTATTTTCAACCCCTCATCGCTTTCTGCGTATGTTATCGATAGATATAAGTGAAAATTTCAGAAAGTACAAATATTTGATGGGGGATTTTTGTTTTTGCTGATATAAGGGAAATCGTCCCTGCGGATCATCTACATCACTATTTTAGGAAAATCGGCGATCTCAAGGTACATTCTTTCCAGGGTTTTCAGGAGCGCCAGCCGGTTGGCGCGGACCTTTTCGTTCTTGTCCATCACCATAACCTTAACGAAAAAGTCATCAACAGGTTTCGTCATATTAGACAGCTCTTTCAACGCCGTTTCATAATCATTCCTGCCGATGGCTTCGCCGATGCGGGCATTGACGTCAAGATGAAGTGCATATAACGATCTTTCATCTTCCTGGACAAAATCAGCTTCAACCACGTTTTCCCTTGTCGCGTTGACGGCCAGCCTCGATATCCTGTCCGCCGTGAAAACTATTCCCTTGAACCACTCCTCCTTAAGGCGCCTTGACAGGACCTTTGCTTTTTCGCAGACATCGAGCACATCTCCAAAATGAGAAAGCGCCGCGTCGGCGACATCATATTTTGTATTTCCTTCAATAAGGACGGCTTTTACTCTGGCCGCTAGAAAAGAGAGCACGTCGGAAGTGACTTTCTGGGCATTATTATATTTAACGTTCCCCGCCGTGAATATCTCGCCCAGGAAAAGCGGCTCATATAACTTGTAAGACTTTCCGATGAGGTCTTCCAGCTCCAGGTTTATTTTCCTGTTCAGGAGAACGCTGACTATGCCCTGAGCTTGCCTTCTTAGCGCAAAAGGATCTTCGGAGCCGGAAGGGATAAGGTTTATGCTGAAACATCCCACGATAGAGTCCATCTTGTCCGCTATCCCGACCACCGCGCCTTCGATGGAAGACGGCATGATATCTTCGGAATGCCTGGGAAGGTAGTGCTCGAATATGCCGTTCGCTATCTCCTTCGGCTTGCCTTCGAGGAGGCTGTACTCCCTTCCCATAACTCCCTGGAGTTCGGGCAGCTCATATACCATCTGGGTCAGGAGGTCCGCCTTGCAAATCTGGGCGATGCGCTTTATGTTCTCTCTCTGGCTCTGGTTAAGCTTGAGTTCTTTCGCTATCCAGTCGGACAGCGCGACGATCCTCTCCACTTTTTCGGAAACGGAACCCAGCTTGTCGTAAAACGCGACCTTCTCGAGCTTCGGCAAACGGTCTTCAAGGAATTTTTTTCTATCTTCGTCAAAAAAGAATTTAGCGTCATAAAGGCGGGCCGCGAGAACTCTTTCATTGCCTTCCTGCACGTTCTTCAGCCCTTCTTTCCTAACTCCGTTCGCGATATTAACGAACAATGGAAGTATGCGCCCCGCTGGATCGGAAACCGATATGTATTTCTGGTGCTTCTTCATTACCGTAACGAGTACATCCTTTGGAAGGCTCAGGTATTCTTTTTTAAAGCCGCCGGAAAGCGGCACCGGCCATTCCACAAGGTAATTGACCTCATCAAGGATGTCCCCTTCGATCAAAGCCGTTCCGCCTTTTCTTTTTGCCGTCTCCCTGACCATGTCCGATATCTGCGCCTTTCTCTCGTTCTGGTCAAGCATCACCTTGCCTTTTAAGAGGGCGCTCTTGAAATCCTTGATGTTTATGCCTTTCGCGGTATTTATCGTTATCGGCTTCGAGCCGAAGAACCTGTGGCCGAACGTCTTATTTGAGGACCTTATGCCGGCTATCTCAAAGTTCATCACCTTTTTCCCGCAGACAGCAAGTATCCAGTGCAGCGGGCGTATGAACTTAAAATCCACGCTCCCCCATCTCATTGAGATGGGAAGATAAAGCGATCTGATGAGCTTCGGAAAAAGCGATCCAAGGACCTTGTCGGTCTCGATCCCCTTTTCCGTGACGGACGCAAAAACAAATTCCTTGTCGCCGACCTTTTTTATCTTCAGGTCTGAAACGGAAACTCCCTGGCCGTTCGCGAATCCCTCCCCCGCCTTAGTCGGGGCGCCGTTTTCGGCGAAAGCCACCTGTTTGTGAGGGCCCCTGACCTCTTTTTTAAGATCGTCCTGCTTATGCGGAAGCCCCTCTATGTAAAGCACAAGTCTTCTGGGCGTGCCGTACGTTTCTATCGATCCGTATAACAGCCTTGACGCCTGAAGTTCTTTTTCAGCCTTTTGTTTAAGGTCGGCAAGTATTGCCGGCATGAACCTGGCCGGAACTTCCTCAAGGCCGATCTCCAGTAAAGCATTTATTTTTTTGTTTGTTTCCGTTTTTTTCATAATTTGCCTTTAAATACCAATCTTCAACATAAAACTTCAAACCTCAAACTTCAAAATCCCAGACAAATCTCAAATTCCAACTTTCAACCCCAATTTTGGGTTTAGAATTTGGGATTTATTTTGATATTTGAAGTTTGGATTTTGGATTTTTGATCAGCGGGTGCCCCATCGCCTCCCTCTGTTCAACATAAAGTTTGGCGCAATCCCTTGCCAGTCTCCTGATCTTTCCTATGTAAGCCGTCCTCTCGGTTACAGCGATGGCTCCGCGCGCGTCAAGGATATTGAACGCGTGGGAGCATTTAAGCACGTAATCGAACGCTGGCAGGACAAGCCTTGATCTTATCAGGTTGACAGCTTCTTTCTGGTAAAGATCGAACAGGCTGTTCATGATATTCATGTCGGCAAGCTCAAAGTTATATTTGCTGTACTCGATCTCTGATATTTTATGTATGTCCCCGTATTTTATCCCTTTTGCCCATTCGACGTCATATACGCTGTCGACCTTCTGGGAGAAAGCCGCGATCCTCTCAAGCCCGTAAGTGATCTCAACGCTGACCGGATTGACGTCAAAACCTCCGCACTGCTGGAAATAAGTGAATTGCGTTATCTCCATTCCCGCAAGCCAAACTTCCCATCCGACCCCCCACGCCCCCAGAGTGGGCGATTCCCAGTTGTCCTCCACGAAACGGACATCGTATTTGTAGGGATCGATCTTTATTGCTCTTAAGCTGTCCAGGTAAATATCCTGGATGTTCAAAGGAGAGGGCTTCATTATCACCTGGAACTGGTAGTAGTGTGCCAGTCTGTTGGGGTTCTCGCCGTAACGGCCGTCGGTCGGGCGTCGGACAGGATCAACATACGCGACGTTCCAGGGTTCGGGCCCCAGGACCCTGAAAAAAGTGGGCGGGCTCATCGTCCCGGCGCCTTTTTCCATGTCGTACGGCTGCTGGATTACGCAGCCCTGTTTTGCCCAGAAATTCGAAAGGTTCGAGATTATGTCCTGGAAATACATGCGGAGTGATTCTAACACAAGGCAATAGGTTGTTCAAATGCGCTCAAATAATATCAAGCACCTTATAACCCGGTGACAAAAAGGGGAAGAATAACGTCGGGAAAGTCAGAAATATCAATTACTGGACAAAAAAGCAGCAAAGTAGTTATTCGTTAATATGCAGACAATATGTATTTTCAAATGCATGCCCGGTAATTGAATGAGCAATATCTATACAGCCGCCTTTGCATTGTTCCCCATGTTCACACGTGGAGCATCTTCCTTTAAGAAATGTCCTGTCAAAATGCCTCGAATAACAAAATAACTTTGGATCGTTCCAAATGTCATATAAATTTCTTTCTCTTATATTTCCTTCTACATATTGATCCGGCAGAGAATTGCATCCTTTGATGTTCCCATTGCTTTGGATCCCAAGATTTGATTTGCCGGCCTTACACCCATTCCAATGCATGCAATTAATGGAAGATCTCGGGAATTTATCGGAAAAATAACCGATATCATCGGCGCCTGCAATGGGGAGTTCAGCGATTGAATATTTTGTTGCCGAATCATGAACGAATTTGGCGATCCTTAGATAATCATGTTTATCAATGAAATATTCTTCATTAAAGCGGCAACCATTTTTACTGGCTATTTGGACCTGCCATCCGATGCCTTTGCCTAATATAATGTCCCGGATCAGGGGCATCTCATCGATATTAAGCTTATTGACAGTAGTAATAATTGAAACATTGATCCCATTTTCTTGAAATATTTTAATGGAGCGCATTACCTTATCAAAAGAACCCTTAAAGCTTCTGATCCTATCATGAGTTTCAGGCCTTCCTCCATCCAAGCTTAAACCAATCACCTGTGGACCGGTTTTCATGACCTTTGATGTTAAGCTTTTATTCCCCGGGAACAAAGAACCATTGCTTACATAAGTTACGCCTAGATCCAGATCTTTTATCAAGCGTGCTATCTCATACCAGTCCGCTCTTAAAAAAGGTTCTCCGCCGATCAAGGACACCCTCTTGAAACCGATCCTTTTTAGGTCTTTGGCCACGGTCTTAATTTCTTCTATTGATAATTCATTCGCCCTGTTCGCCCCTGCCGAACTTCCACAGTGCAAACACCTAAAATTGCATAGAAGGGTGATCTCCCAAACGGCGCAATCGGGGGTAATATCTTTTGAGATGGGTCGGATTATTCTTATCCTCATATAAAATACCGGTATCTACCTGACGCAGACATTTGTTTTCATCACACGAGAAGCGACAACCCTCAAATATCTATTATAATTCTCTTTTATAAAGAAGTCGGATCGAAAGATATTCGTTTTGCCGGCTTTCTTCCCGCTTTCAATAAAAAGCTGCAGATAGTCCTTTGCGCTATTATAATCCATTTTATTCCCGGCTGTTGCCAGTATGTCCCAGAAACTTTGTTTTGCCAGTTTATCAAGGGGTTCCTTAATGTCGCCTGATATGTCTGTTTTGCGGGAATCCTTCTTGTAATTCAATAAGAACAATAATGTCTTCGGGCTGACATATTTATAAAAATCAATAAAGGTCCGCAGCATTGTTCCATCCTTTACGGACAAATAATCTTCAATGATCTTATTTAAACATGGCATGTCGGAATATTCGATCTTTATGCCCCCGTGCCTGTTTATCGCGCTTATTATGCTGTTCCTCATATCGGACCGCGCGGAACCGTTTTTTTGGGCGATCACCTGAATGGTTGGCTGGAAAAGTATTTCCTCGGTCCTGTTGGCGCTTGTAACTATAAATCCGCTTTTTTTCAACATATCGGCCAATAGATCATATGGAAAGCAGAATTTATGGGACATGCCGGGTTCTTCCGTGCCATAGATACAGCAGAGGATATTTTCTTTGTTTCCCGGTTCGTTTTGCCTTAAGTATTCAGAAAAAGCCTTTTCAATGTCGGGGGTTAAGATCTTAACTGTACCCTTGTCCTTTAAAAGCAAATAAAGATCGGCAAGAGTAAAATAAGCCTTACAAAATCCAAGGTGTTCAATAACATCCTTAAGCAATATCTCCTCAAAATAATCATGGGGCAGATTGAGCTTGACGGCAGATTGAATAAAATCCGCGACCGATGCGGCGGAAATGTCGATATTTAAATAACCTGATTGATAATCAAAACCACAGCCAAGATTAATCTTCCTTGGATATTTCTTCGTAAAAGATATCATCTTTGCTTATGACAGCATACCTCGTTCCTTTTGTATAGGGTTTATCAACTTGCGGGCTATTAACTCCCGCTGATGAAATGAAGTTAGGAACTGTTGAAAGATTATAAATCCGTTGGTGCGTTGTGTTGTCAAGAATGTTTATAGTGTCTATTGTCATTTGAAAGCCTTCTTCGGTTTCAGCCAATTTCACACCCGTTGTATTCACGCCGTCTAGATCATTGGGCAAAGAAAGCTTGGCGGTGCCAAGATCGATAGTATGACCGTATGGAGTAGTGGCGGTTACGCCAGGAGCAAAATTTATGTAAATATTGCCACCCTCAAGAGAAAACTTTAATCCCAGATTTTTTAAATTGGCTGCAGAATTTACTTCAACAGTATAATCATATTTATCGGCAACCTTGCTTCCCCCGGAAATACAGCTCATTATTTCAACGGATGGTTTTAAATATTTATTTGTAAATTTATCCAAAATTTCCGATCCGGGCATTTCACCATATAAAGACGACATTATTTGATTTAATTTCGCATCAGTATTATCTTCTAACCATAGGTCCATTAACGTTGAACACGCTTCTTCCATCCTTTCATTTTCTGGCTTAGAGGTGTTATTCAATGATGCCGATACTTCATTTTTAATCGCTTCAGTATCTTCATCTAATCTGTTGGTTTTACCTTTGATCTGAATACCGGATGTTATAGGCTTATTCGATCCAACCTTCATATCACCATTTGTCATATTTATCACTCCTTTTAGCGAACGATCAACCTTCAACACTGCATATTATACCTATGAATTTTATACCTGAACAATGCCCTTGTCAAATAACAGTTGTCTGTTTGGATAATACTCCCTGAGACACCGGCAAAAGCCATTCAATCAGTGGAGATAGATCGGGAAAGATCACTCACTCCCTTTCCATCCTTTTATAAATAATGTATAATGCCCCCGTATGCCGTTCTACGATTATAAATGCAAAGACTGCGGGAAAACCTTCGAGATAGAAAAGGGTATGAACGAAAAAGCGCACCCGAAGTGCCCGTTTTGCAAAAGCTCCCAGACCTCCAGGAAGTTCACGGCGCCCAGGCGCGCGCCGTCCAAGTCCGACTATCTCGACCACGAGGGAAGCGAACAGAGCGGATCGTGCTCATCCTGCTCGAGCGGGGTCTGTTCCACCTGCAACACGAAAGGATAATATAATGATAAAGGACGCTATAAAAAAAGTAGTAGAAAATACGGACCTTTCAACTGACGAAGCCTCCACAGTAATGGGCGAGATAATGCGCGGGGAAGCCACCCCTTCCCAGATATCCTGCCTTATAACCGCGCTAAGGATGAAAGGCGAAACGGCTGACGAAGTAACAGGTTTCGCTTCAAAAATGAGGGAACATGCGTTAAAGATAGATGTGAAATTCGGCAACCTTATTGACACCTGCGGCACCGGCGGGGATTTCTCTGGGACGTTCAATATCTCTACCGTTTCAGCTATCGTTGCGGCCGCCGCGGGAGCCATGGTGGCAAAACACGGCAACCGCTCGGCATCCAGCAAATGCGGAAGCGCCGACGTACTTGAAGCGTTGGGAGTGAAGATAGACCTTCCCCCCCAAAAAGTCAAAAGATCCATCGAGGAAATAGGCATCGGATTCATATTCGCCCAGACTTTCCATCCCGCCATGAAATACGCCGGTCCTTCCCGCAAGGAAATAGGCATAAGGACAATATTCAATATTCTGGGGCCTTTAACGAACCCAGCCGGGACCAAATTCCAGCTGCTTGGCATCTTCAGCGAGAAACTGACCGAGCTGATGGCGCGCGTCCTCCAGAATCTGGGATCCACCGAAGTGATGGTGGTCCACGGGATGGACGGGCTGGACGAAATAACCCTTACGGACAGGACCAAAATATCCCACTTAAAGGACGGGAACATAAAGACTTATTTCATCGAGCCAAAGGATTTCAGGATGAACCGATACGCGAAAGAAGATCTCATCGGCGGCTCCGTGAACGATAATGTAAAGATCACGCGTGACATCTTAAAAGGCGTTGAAAAATCCGCGAAACGCGACATCGTCCTGCTGAACACGGCCGCTGCCCTGGTGGTTGGCCAGGTCGCGAAAGACATCAACGACGGGATAGCAAGGGCAAAAGAAGCGATAGACAGCGGAAAAGCTTTCAAAAAGCTTGAAGAGCTGATAAAGTTCACGAACGGCTAATATCACCCTGAGCGAAAGCGAAGGGTCTGCCTTAACAGATTCTTCGTCCTTCGGATTCAGAGTGACAGGTTGGAGGAGTTAAGTTGCATATCAAAACCGATAAACTTATAAAATCTTATCACGGAAGGAAAGTCGTCGACGAAGTCTCCATCGAGGTCGAACAGGGAGAGATAGTCGGCCTTCTGGGACCCAACGGGGCCGGGAAAACAACGACGTTCTACATGGTCGTCGGCCTGGTCCGCCCGAATTCCGGCACCGTCTATCTAGGCGAAAAAGACATAACAAACATCCCCATGCACTTCAGGGCGCAGAGCGGCATAGGCTACCTGCCCCAGGAACAGTCGGTCTTCAGGAAGCTGACGGTTGAAGAGAACATCCTTGTCCTCTGGGAGCTGATGCCGCACATGGCGAACAATCAGGACATCGCTTTGATATTTGAGGAGCTTGGGATCTCGCATCTCAAGAAAAGAAAATGCTACGAGCTCTCCGGCGGCGAGATAAGAAGAGTTGAAATAGCCAGGGCGCTTGCCACGCATCCCTCGTTCTTATTGCTTGACGAGCCGTTCACCGGGGTGGACCCGAAGACGGTATTTGACCTCCAGAAGATAATCGTCATGCTGAAAAAGAAAGGCATCGGCATACTGATAACCGATCACAATGTAAGGGAAACCCTTTCCATAACGGACCGCGCGTACATTATTCACAAGGGCAAGGTACTGATATCGGGTTCAAGCGATCAGATCGCCGGAGACGAGACCGCGAAAAGGCTCTATCTCGGCGAAGAATTCAAGATGTAATGATAAAGATCATCGATCGCTATATATTCAAAGAGCTGTTCGATCCTTTTCTTTTCGGGCTCGGGGCCTTCACCGCGATACTTTCTGCAAGCATGATACTCTTCGACCTTGTACGTGCGGTCGTTGTAAGGGGCATGCCCCTTCTCACGGCCGTTCAGATATTCATATACAGGCTGCCGGGGACGGCGGTTTACATATTCCCCATGGCCACGCTTCTCGCGGCGCTGCTCGCGTTCGGCAAGCTCTCCTCGCAGAGTGAGATAATCGCTTTTAAAGCTGGCGGAATAAGCCTGTACAGAATAATGGTCCCGGTCCTTACCTTCGGTTTTGTGATCAGCCTGGTTACTATGTTGTGTTATGAAGTCATCGTCCCGCGCGCCAATCTCGCCGCGACCGATCTAATGATGGTAACACAGGTAAGACAATCGCCCAAGATACAAAAGAACGTCCTTATTCCCGAAGTGGAAAATGACACCCTAAAAAGGATGTTTTTCGCGGGATCCTTGAGGGGCGATCTGATGGAGAATGTGGTAGTTGAAGAGTTCACGGACGGAAAACTCTCTCAGATCATCAATGCCAAAGAAGCAAAATGGGAAAAAGAAAAGAACACGTGGCTTTTCAAGAACGGGATAATCTATCTCTTGAGCGATACGGGAGAATACAAACACCTCATCAGGTTCAAAGAACAGTACATGACGATCAAATATTCGCCCGCTGATTTTTACATGGGGGACAGAAAGCCCGAAGAAATGAACATGATCGAACTGAACAAATACATACAGCTGAAAAAGAAGATGGGTGAAAGCACTCTTGACCTTCAGATCCAGTATTTTCTCAAAGGGGCGATACCCTTCTCCTGCCTTGTGTTCGTCCTTCTCGGGGCTCCGCTGGGACTGTCCCCGCAGAGAAGTTCTTCTTCGATCGGGCTTGGGCTTTCTGTTCTGATCGTCGTCTTCTATTACTTCATTACATTCGCCGCAATGGCCGTAGGCGAGCTGGGTTTAATACCGCCGATAGCCGCAGCCTGGCTTCCGAACATCATCACGGGAGGCATAGGAGCGTATATCCTGAACAAATCGGCTCAGTGAACATAGATATATCCAAGAAGCACGCAAGTTCGCTCTGATATCCTAGTATCTCGGATCAATACCCAAAATCGATCCCAAATCCTAATGTAAAAGGCGTCCTTCCTGTCTTCGATGAAAATGAAGCGATGACCGTTGGAAATCCTAATTCAAAATATAAATTGATATAAATGTCCTTCTTTTTCTCAATGGTGCCGCAATAAGCCCTCTTCTTCTTTATCTTTAATACCTGGACATTTGTTCCAACTGACAAATTAACATCTATAAGACCACGCACTGTATCTGCTCCCTTTTGATCGGACAGATAGTTGGAAGTAGTAGTATAAATAAAATCAGGCCCTGCTTTCACGTACGGAGACACTCTCATGATCCCGGGTGAGAAACCCGCGATAACATAAGGGCTGAACCAGCAAGCGAACCTGGTGTAAGGATATCCTTTTGAGGTCTCTGCGGCTGGCCCGGAAGCAGCGTTCCCGGATCGATCAGGCTGCGCGAAATTCACAACGGTCCACTCGCCCCCAAATCCAACATTATCATTAATCGCTCTTGTTGCCTGTGCGCCATAACCGTACCCCGTCAAAGTATAAGGACTGATCACTCCAAAATTATTCAGAATAATTCCATTCATTTTGAAATCGAGCCTGGATGGGATTGCCTGGTCGGGCGGCACAGGCCTCTCAAACTCTGGCGGCTCGGTTAGCCTCTTGGTTTTGTCTTTCCCTTTTTTGTCATGCCCCTTAACATAAAACATTGAGAAAATAGAACCTGAACTATTATTCATTGAGATTGGGTCGCTCATTTATTCTCCTTTTTCATTCCTGTTTCTTGGGCCGATCCTGCATTTATATCGATTATATTCTGCGGAGATTTCACTCTATCAAGAACATTATTAGGGGAATATAAGGATGAGAAGAATCCCCTCCCGCTTCGCTCGTACCCCCTTTATTAAAGGGGGATGGGGGGATGGGCACGCCTAGTGAACGTATATCCTTCCAAGAAGCACGCTGGCCTGCTCAACATTTGATCTTTTAACTACCCTTCCCAGCGGATCGATTATCGCGGATATCCCCGTGTTCGCGGCCTGAACAACGTACACGCCGTTCTCGACGGCGCGCATCTGCGACGCCTGGATATGCTGATAGAGCGCGGCCGAATCAAAGAACCAGGCATCGTTGGTGGCCACCAGAATGAACCGGGCTCCCTTTTTCACCTGATCCCTGACCAGATACGGAAAAGTGGATTCGAAACATATAGCGACCCCTGCCTTGACCGCACCCAGGTCTATCAGCTGTGGCTTGGGGTTGGAGTTATAATCCTGCGCGAAGAGCTTATCCTCCCCCAGCAGACGATAGGAGATGGGCCTCAGCGGAAGGTATTCTCCAAAAGGAACAAGCCTTTGTTTGTCGTACCTGCCGATCAGCTGTCCGCTTTTTGAAAATGCCACGACCGAATTGTATATTTTATCTCTTTCCCTGTAAGGAGTGCCGATCATGAAGAACGCGCTGCCACCGGCGATCAGCTTTTCTATCTTTGAATGTATGGCATTCTCCTCGAAGAGGTAGGTTGTAACGGCGGTCTCCGGCCAAATGACGATGTCCGGCTTCGACAGCAGGGCTTTTCTGCTGAGCTTTTCCTGGACGCTGACGATATCGAGAGCGTTCCTGTAATCAAGCTTTGTGTCCTGGGAAATATTCGCCTGGATAATGGCAACACTGACCGACTTCCCGGATACCTTGAAGGCATGAATCCTGTAATATCCAAACCCTGCGGCTACGGCCAATATCAAGGCCGCAAAGCAAATATTCCTGAGCTTTCCGGCTAGAATATCCTCGGCCACGGCTTCATTGAACAATACGATCAGGAAAGTTATCCCATAAACCCCTGCAACGCTCGCCAGCTGCAGAACGGGAAGGAAACCTGCCTGGGAATATCCCAGCCCGCCACCCGTCACTCCGTAAGGCCCAAGCGACCTTAACCATTCAATTGCCGTCCAGATAAAAGGTATAAGAAGAATATTGAACTTCGTCAGTCTGGTCGAAAAATACTTCGTTATCCCGGCAAACGCGGCCACAAAAAGAGCCTGGAAAACCGCCAACATTATCCACGCAAATACCGCCCACGCGCCCGCCCACTTTGACAGGGTTACCATCCAGAAAAGAACTCCCCCAAAAAATATGACGCCGCTCATCGCTCCGCACATGACAGCTTCCGATTCCGATCTTGCCCTTTTTATCGAAACAAGAAGCGGTACGAGCGCGACGTAAGCAAGCGGAAAAAGGTTGAACTTGGGGAACGACAAGGTCAGCAGCAAACCGGAAATAATAGCCGGAATAAAATTCATCATTGCACCATGACCTTCCAATTCAGTATATCCGCGCTTGGACTTATCCCCGTATCCACTTCATCGCTTCCTGATACAGTGGTACCCGATATCGTGTACACATAAGAAGTCGAAGGAGAACTGTTCATGGGGGACAGGTTATCTTCAACTAATTTCGTTCCTTTGTCAACAGTGACAAAATCAAAATTCAATCTCTCCGTAAGGGTCCCCAGCTTGCTCATGTTAATAGTAAGAAGTATTTGGTTTGGATCAGCTCCGCTCCAGGTGGCTATGACCTCTTTAGTTGGTGTCGCCTCGGAAGTGAAAGATCCTTTTACGAACGAGAACGCGTTTCCGTCAAGCACTACATAGCTCTTCCATGTCGGATAATACTGGCCGTAATAGTCCACGTCGGGCTGCGCCGGAGTATCTCCAGGCTCAACGAACTGGGTCGGCATGAAAGGAAGGATGGGCGCAGAATCGTTATTGAACAATATATAATATTTATTGAGAGAGGTATCGATATTGCTCCTGAAGTCGATCTCTATCGTTATGTGCTTTCCGGGCGGAAAAACCGGCGTGACGACCTTCGCGCAACCGCAAAGCGCGGTTACAATTACCAATGACCAAATTCCAATAACCAAACAATTAACAAATTTCAATGCCCAATGATCAGGTTTTGAATTTAGAATCTGCTTATTGCTTGGAACTTGGTTATTGGTTATTGGTAATTTCATCAGTACCTCGCCGGCGACGCCTGCTCAAAATTCATGTTATCCATGAAGCTGTTGAAATAATTCCCGTTCTCGCTGGATACATATGAGATCGGGAATTGCGGGAAAGCCTTAAGCGTCATCCCGAACCTGAACTCCTTCATGTAATCATTATAAGTGAAAACCGCCTCCCAGCAATGGAGATCCTTGACTATAGCAAGGTCCCTGAGCATATACGTGCCCGTTGTGACATCGTACGTATGCCCCATCTTGAAATGCCAGCTGTTCTCCCACGTATCGCCTATCTCCAGGTCCACCAGGCTGTTCGCGGAAAGCAGCTGCCCGCTGTTAATGTCATAAACAACGCTGGCGGTATTGATGAACTTCGGGAACGGCGTGACGGTAACGGAAGTCTCCAGGTCCCTGTATCTCAGCTGCTCAACGCTCCAGCCGCCGGTCATCCTGAACGACAGCTGTTCATTCGGAGTTATCAGGAGATCGGAAACAATGTCGTTGTACGTGCTGTTCTGATAATTATATCCCGCGGAAACATCGAACGTCAGCTTGCTCAGGTAATAAAGGGTCACTTTATCCGATATGTAATTATACTCGCTTCCGAGGCTCTCGAAAAAGAACGGCGTGTTGCCGTCCACTCTCGCCCTGCCCCAGTCCGTGTTGTTCCTGAAAAATCCCCACTGATCCGTTTGCATGTTCAATGATTCCTTATACTGGTATCTCTGGTCGCCTGTATCATAAGCATATTGATCAAGGCCCAATCCGGACCTCAACATGGTACCGAAACCCAGATTATCGGTCCTTGAGAGGCCCGCTCCCATAGAATACTCGTTCGCCGTCATGTTCCTCATCTTCGCATAGTCCGAAATATATTTCGCCTCGTGGTATCTTGCGGCGCCGAGGCTCAGGTTCAGGTTGAAATATCTCAGGTCGACCGGATTGAAAGCTATCGCCATTTCCGGGAGTTTCTCCAGGTATTCATAGTTATTGTCGCCTTTGTACCGGTTGCCGTCCATATCAACATACCAGTTCTCGGTGAGCCTGAACGAATAGAACGAACCCTTGTAAGTGAGATCTATCCTCGGTTCGAGTTTCTCATCAGCCGCGTACCCCTCATCGGTCAGATAACTTGAGTAATTCACGTTCACGGACAACTTCGCGTCATCTGTGAACAGGGACTGCTCGTGAAAGAACCTGTCATGAGAATTTTTCCATTCCGGGCCGGTAAGGCTCTGGCTCTCATCCCAGGAAAACCCGGTGTTATAGCTTCCGGACCTGTTGCTTATGTTGAACGCCTGGGAATTCTGGTAAGTGTACATGTTATCCGAGGCGCTGTAATTCAGGTTCATCTGGTGAGGGCCCGTGTTCAAGGTGTAATTCACCGATGAATCCGTGTCATATTTTCTGCCCGAGGGCACCTGATAGATGGACGCGGAGTCATGAGAAAGCGTCAGCTTGGAATATTGGTCAAGATCGATCGTGTGGTTCAGCTTAAAAACATAATCGTTCAGCCCGGTATCCCTCTCGTCCATCCTGTAATAATACAGGCTTCCGGAATTTTGGTCGTTAAGCTTATAGTCGTGCAAAATACCGTACCCGGGGCCCTTGATCTCGGTTGTATCGACATAGATGATACCGTTCGCGCTGTTATTTACGAAATAATCAAAGGAGGTCTTCAGGAATTTGCCCTCGACATCATTCTCTCCGTAAATAAAATTATAAGGGCTCCGTTTTGTCTTGAAGTTGTATACATAATAGGGCGACATGAATGGCGTGGGAACACCAAGAACATACATAATGACCCAGTATCCAACAAGTTTGTCGTCCGGATAATAATCGAACCATCTGGCTTTTATGTAATAATGAGGCGGGTCATAATCGCATGTGGAGAGCGCGCCATTTTCCCCCATTTTCACTTCCGGCAGGTCGGTCAGTTTATCCGCGGAAACGTAAAGGTTCGTCTTTACATCTGTGGGATAAAACACTGTCTTGAGGTTGAAGACGACCGCGGTCTCGCCGGAAATGTCATAAGTGATCATCCCGGAGGAAATATCATATTCCGGACGCTTTATCTTGACGCGGCCTTCCGCCGTAGCGACGTTCGCATTCACGTCGATCCTGGCGGAATCGGACTCGATAGTTATGCCTTCAAATAAGATCTCCACGCTGCCTGACGCGGTTATGATCCCCGCCTCCTGGTTGAACTTCAGGTTGTCCGCAGCCACCCTGACGGGAATATCTTCGCAGAAGGTAAAATTTATTAAAATCGCAAAGGAAACAAATATGAATGAAATAAAAGTTTGACGGAACCTGCGACTAAAGTCGCGGTTCCGATAAGAAGGCATATGTAAAATTAATTCTACATGGGCGGGAAAGGGAACCGCGAATTCATTCGCGGGATTAAAAGCGGTGCTTTCTGTCTCCACAGCTCAGTTTTTTATGGTCTTATAAGCCAGGCGACGTCGCGTGATGGGAGACAGAGGATCGTTCGTCTTGATCTTTTCCCAGAGAGAGATCGCGTTCTGTGCCTGTCCTTTCAGATACATGATGTCCCCGAGATTCATATATACCGCCGAAAGACTGGGGTCGGCCTCAAGAGCCCTGTTGAACTCCTGTGTGGCGGATTCCAGATCGTTCTTTAAATAATGGTAGATCCCCATATTGTTGCGCGTCACTGCTGAGCCGGGGTCTATTGAGAGCGCCAGATTCAGGCGCGTTTCCGCCTGCTCAAGGTGTTTCTCCCTCATGAACATGACGGCAAGATTGTTCAGGGCAGTGCAGAATTTCGGGTCAAGCTGGACCGCCAGCTCGAATTCCTCCGTTGCCCCCTTAAAACGGCCCTTGATAAAATGTTCAAACCCGGCGCTATTGTGCTCCTGTCCGAACGATACGTTCAACAGGTCTCCCGCGGCTTCGGCTCGGCGCTGATCAGTCCCCCACATGCCGATAATGTTTTTTGCTCCGAACTGTTCGATCACGGCAACGATCGACTTGTTCCTTTGAGCCTCCGGGTTCACCGCCGCCAGATTCCTTGTCCTGGCCTGAAGACCCGCGAATTCAACATCTTCAGAAAGGATCGTTTCATATTCAGCCAGCGCTCCCGAAACGTTCCCCACAGCTTCATAAGAAGAGCCCAGATTGAACCTTATCGTTTTTGCCACGTCTCCCAGCTCTTTCGGCACAACCTCGAGGGCTCGCTCAAACTGTATAGCCGCAAGATCGAACCTCCCAAGCTCCATAAAAGTAAGGCCGAGAAGATTGTATGCGAACGGCGCCCTTGCGCTGTCTTTCACGGCAGCCTGAAGCTCCTTGACGCCTTTGTCAAAATCCCTGATCATCAGATAAACCTTTGCGACATCCAGATGAGTGCCGATCCTCCACGGGTCCTCATCGATCCTCTTCTTTATGCGATCTATTTCCTCCCTGAGAAGAGCAAGGCTTGCTTCCTCATATTTTTTGTGAAGAGCAACATTGAAAGGATCGATGTTCATCGCGGAGGCAAAGGAACCCTGCGCCTTCAGGAAGTTGCCCATCTTCATGAACGCGTCCCCCATTATTTGATGGGCGGGAGCATAGTTCTTGTCCAGGTAGATCATGAATTCCGCTTCTTCTATCGCGGAGATCCCCTGGCCGGAAAGAATATATGCCTGTCCCAGCACCTGGCGGACAAGGATCATGTTCGGGTTTTCTTTTTCAATCTTGAGGCATTTGTCTATTATGGTCTTTGCCGCGCTGCCGGCGAGCTTCATCACTTCCAGATACTCAATAAGAGCTTCTTCAACGCGTCCGAGCTTGAGATAGGCGTCACCAAGGGATTCATGAGCGTGCACCTGCCCCGGATATTTTGACAACACGTCCTTGAATCCGGCTATGGCTTCATCTATGTACTGGCTGTTGTATTTCATCAGTTTCCCGTATTCATCGACCGCTTCGCTGTACGCCCCCTTCAGGGTAAGCGCTCTTCCCAGAGCTTTAAGCGTGGACGGCTCATCAGGATATTTATCCAGGGATCCCTTGAATTTTGAGATGACTTTGTCAAGGCGGCTCTTATCCATCAAAACGATCTCCTCAAGCTCAGCGGAAGCAAGAGAAGGCTGGATCGCCTTCAGATAAACATCCGCAAGCACTTCCTTGACGTGCAAGTTGTTCGGCTGTTTTTTCTTCAGATCTTCCAGCTTGTGTATCACCTCGGAGGAGAAAGATGCGTCCAGGCCAAGCATGGCATAAAAACTGTTCGCGGCTTCATCAAGCATATCAACTCTTCCCTGAAGCTCGCCGAGTATCCTTAAATAGTTCTTGTTGTTCGGGTCAGCAGCCACAAGCCCCTTGTAAAGGGAGACCGCATCAATGATGCGGTCTTTTTCTATGTACGCGCCCGCAAGCATTTCCGTAAGCGAAGTGTCTTTCACGTCAGACCTGAAAGCGGCCTCTATCACCGCTATGGCGCTGTCAATGTCTCCCTGTTTCAGGTACAGCTTGCCCAGAATGTTGTAAACGTCCGACCTGTCGGACGCGATGTCCAGTATTTCCTCAAGCTCGCTTATTGCGCCTTCAACTTCTCCAAGATATAAATGAAGGTCCGCGAGAGAGAGCCTCGCGTTTATATTTTCCGGATCGCTATCCAGGATGTTTTCATATAAAAGCGCGACTTTTGAAGCAAGCCTTGGATTATACAAAAGCGCGATCCTGAATTTAAGCCGCGCTTCTTTGAAGTCCCCTCCTGAGAGGTGTATCTGCCCGAGCCTTAACAGTTCTTGAGGGTTCGCCCCATGTTTGTTTACCTCTTTTTTTAGTTTCTCCATGTCTGTTATCATGAAATGAAATAATTCTCCTTTATTATAAGGGAAACCCCTATGATCCCAAAGAAAATATTAGGCAGCCATGCTGCCGCAAAGGGGGAGATTATACCGCCGTGACCGAATGACCTGAATACCGACGCAACGACATAGAACGTAAATATCAGGGCCACACAAAACACTAGGCCGAAAGCCCTTCCTGAACGAACGGCGGGCAGGCTGAAAGGGATCCCCAGAAGAGCGAAGACCAGACAGGTCACGGGAACCGAGATCTTCATGTAAAGGTCCGTGAGAAGGACCTTGGCGTCCACGCCCCCCTTCTCTAACATGGAAACCAGATTGGAAAGCTCTTTGCTGTTCATCTCATATGTGGTCTTTTGATCGGTAAAGTTCGTAATGTTCTCGTTAACCAGCACCTGCATTTCCGAGAAATTCGCCTCGTAGTCCAGTTTACCCGATGCATCATCATACCTGTGAATGACGCCGTCCGAGAGCGTCCAGTTGTTCCCGTCATATTTGGCCGACTTCGCAATGATCACCCTTGGGAATCTTCCTTCTCCCATCTCATATATCATCAGGTCCTCAAGCGTATTTGTCTTTTGATCGACCTTCCTAACATAAAAATACCGGTTGCTTGAATCGCGAAAGAAAACATTTTCCTTTATTTCAGGCAGCGGCTGGCGCAGGATCATCTCCCTTATAATGTTCTCCGATGTATGATTCGACCAGGGAACAAGGTATTCATTCGTCAAATAGGACAGCAAACTCACCGCAACCGCTATCAGTATCACAGGGGCGCTTATCCTGAAAAGGCTTACCCCGCTCGTCCTTAGCGCTATCATCTCGTTTTCCTTTGACATCCTGGAAAATACCATTGATGTCGCGAACACCATGGACACGGGGAACGTCAGGACCATGATCGCCGGCAGCTTAAAAATAAGCAGCCGCAGAACCACGAGAAGCGGCACCCCCTTGTTTATTATAAGGTCCGTGTAAGTGAAAAGGAGATCCGTTATCATGATCAAAATAAATCCAATGATACCCAAAAGGTAAGGCGGTACCAGTTCAAAGAAAATATATCTATCCAGGGTCTTTACCAATCTTCTCGGCGTCTCCTAGCTTCTTTTCTTTTCGCTGTCTCCAGATCATGCCTTCTTTTCTCGCTCGGCTTTTCGTAATATTCTCTTTTCTTCAACTCGTCAATAACGCCCTCTTTCCTCAGCTTCATCTTGAATTTTCGGAGCGCCTTGTCTATGTCTTCACCCTTCTTGATCTCAACTTCTACCATTGTTAACCTCCTCCCGTTATCCCGGGGGCCACTTCAGTTTTCTGCCTCCCAGAACGTGAAAATGCAAATGTGGGACAGCCTGTCCTGCATCCTTTCCAATATTCATGACAACCCTGTAACCGCTGTCACGCACGCCCTTTATCTCCGATACCTTGGCAATACAATTGAATATTTCCGGCAGAACATCATTTAACCCTGATGAGTTTAATACATGTTCCTTGGGTATTATCACAACGTGGACCGGAGCCTGAGGTGCCACGTCATCGAACGCGATGACCCTATCGGTCTCATGAACGATGTTGCTCTTTATTTCTTTATTTGCAATCTTGCAAAATATGCAGTTCATTTCCCGTCCTCGCTTTCGTATTGAAGGCAGCACATAAGCCTGCCGCAAATACCGGAAGTTTTTGTCGGGCTTATGGATATCCCCTTTTCTTTCAACGCCTTCACTGATACATGCCTTGGTTTGTCAAGCCAGGCAACACAGCAAAGCGATCTCCCGCATAGCCCAAGGCCCCCGATGATCTTTGCCTCATCCCTCGGGCTGACAAGGTGTATATCAACTTTTGCGTCAAGAGCCGACGACAGGTCTTTTTTCAGGATCCTTCGTGTTAATTCCACCTTTTTGCTCGGTAACCCTGTAGTATAAATGCACCTTCTTATCGTCAAAAAGATATTCTGCGTTGATTATCTTAATAGGGATCTCGTGCTCGCGTACTTTTTGCATCCCTATCCTCATGGCTTTTCTCTCTTTTTCATCAAGGCTCTCTATGTGTCTTAGATCCTCAGCATTCGCATATCTTATGACTTTCCGAAGTCTTACCTCGCGGTCCAGGTTCTTGGGGAACCCTCTTTCAAAGGATATGATCTGACCTGCTTCAAGGCCGCGGTCGGTCTCGACGATCACCTTGGCCCCCAATTTGATCGCTTCTTCCTTGTAGCCGGTAATTGGGCAGATCTGACCGAACTTTCTTAATCTTATGGCTAAGTTCTTAATTTTTTGCCTCCTCTTGAAGGGATAAGAACATGGAATCCAGGGCGAGCCGCTTGTTGCCGTTCCGCTCTATCCCTCTCAATGCGTCAAATATCTTCCTGGCCGCCAGAATTTTCTCTCCCGACTTAAAACCGACCTTATCACTGAAGTTATACAGAACGGAATTCAGCTTCCCCTCTACATCGGGATCAAAGCTCAGCTCTTCGGAAATGCGAAGCATTTGCGGTATGCTCATTTCCTCTATCTTTAAGATCTTCTCCGTCAGATCGTCAACGCTGTCATCGGATACTGGATTTTCATCATAAAAGATCAGCTTTTGACAGCGGGATGCGATGGTTTTAAGGATCTTGCTTTCCCTTACAGTGGTGAGTATGAACAAAATATTGTGAAGCGGCTCTTCCAGGGTCTTTAAAAAGCTGTTCGACGCCTCTTCGGTCATCTGGTCGGCGCCGTTTATCACGATAACTTTCCATCCGGATCCCGACGGGCCGTATTTGACAAAGTCGGTGATCTGCCTTATCTCACTTATCTTGATGCTTTTATTATCACTAGAGAGGATGAGCAAGTCGGGATGGATGCTTTTTTTGATCTTGCTGCAATTTTCGCACGGAACTTCTTCAAGGCCGCACGGAGAAATCCCCTTGGAAGTGCAGTTCAGGACCCTCGCAAAGAACGCAGCCTCATCAAGCAGGGATTTCGAGTCAGTGCCGACAAAAAGGTAAGCATTTGGTATTCTCCCGCTCGCCGCGGCACCTAAAAGGATCTTCCTTGAAATATCTTTCAAATTTCACCACCGTGGCTATATTATAACAAAAATATAATTATTTGCCTTAAATTTATAGGGGCGTGGGGGGGGGGAACTATTAATGATGCGATTTGAGGTGTGTTATATTCTTTTGGGGCTTCCTTCTTTAAATTTTAGAAGAGAGCTGAAATTTACACAAAATCTCAAAAAGGATGACAGAGGCCTGAAATATTTATACTCGACAAGACGAAGCGCGGTGTAGTAAGGAGATAAGGCGCAGTAATAATGAGTCTCGGGGTGAAGGATCATCCGATCCGTTTCGAGCGTGGAACAGAGAACATAGGAACGCGACCCTTCAATTTTAGTTTCGGTCCATTCCCAATTATCCCCTAACAATTTATGTTTAACTGATTTGTAGGCTTTCAGCCATTCAACCTCGGTCGGGATCACGAATTCTCTGCCGGTTATCTCGTTCAGCCTTTTAACAAATGCTCTGTATTCATGCAGGTTGAGGGATGTTCTAATGTCGGCTTCCGACGGATCACCAAGAACAGATTTGTGTCGTTCGGTACCATGCCCTCTGATCTCATATTCTGTGTCTTTCATGCATTGGTTGAACAGGTCGAAAGATACTTCTACTTGCATAATTCTGTAAGGTTTTCCCCGGACGTTGATGAGTGATAATTGTGGCAAAATAATTCGGCTGTTATTTTTCTGCATCAATTTCATATTGATATCGATCCTTTCCCGGACCATATTCTCGCACGCCCGATACGCCACTTCTGAGGTGCTTAATCTGACTGATTTGCGCACTCGCTTCATCGGACGCTCAATGACAATTTTTTTTAAATTCACGCCCAATCCCGCCATAGTTTTAATTCATCTCCATTAAACCTCGGAACATTTACATGGCAATATATTATCGTCAAATTTATAAATAAATTTCGCTTATTAATGATAATTGAACAAACTATATGTCTATATATGTGCGAGGTTTTAGAGGGGCGAGATTGCCTATATTTTCCTTAAAATATCTTTCTGGTAACATTGTAAACATCCGAAACAGATCTTATCGTTTTTATTACGCCGGACAGATGCGCTACATCCTTAACGTCAACGATCAATTTGATCATCGCCATACTGCCGCGCTTTGTTTTCACGTTAGCCGCGCTCACGTTCGTTTTTGACTCTGCTATCCTTTCAAGGATATCATGGATAACGCCGACCCTGTCGAACGCCTCCACTTCTATCTCAACGGGAAAGGCCTGCTCAGGACCAGGATCCCACTCAACATTAACATACCTTCCGCTGCCTTCCTCCGCGCGGCTCACGTTGGGACAATCGCGTTTGTGGACCGTCACGCCTTTACCTTTCGTGACAAAACCAACGATCTCTTCTCCCGGAAGCGGCCTGCAGCACTTGGAAAACCTGATAAGAACATTGCTGGCCCCGACAACTTGAACCCCTATATGCTTCTTGCCCTGTCTGACCCTGGCAGATTTTTTTGCGGGAATCACCGGATGTATCAGCTCATCTTCCACCGGCGCAACGCCGTGGCGCTTATCCCATATGCTCCTTATCTTCTTTGCGACAACGTAGGGTGAAAGCTCGCCATACCCTATCTGGACCATCAGATCATCCATATTAGGAAGATTAAATTCCTTAAGCAGCGTAGCGGTGATCTCGTCCACAAGGGCTTGAGAGGGCTCGAGCATGAATTTCTTAAGCTCCTCGTTAAGCGACGCGCAGCCTCTGCTCAGGTTCTCTTCACGTTTCTGCTTCTTGAACATGGATTTAATCTTTGTGCGCGCCGCGGAGGTCTTCACAAAATTGAGCCATCCCATGCTCGGGTTGTCGACTTTTCCGGTAATGATCTCGACAATATCCCCGTTCTTGAGCTTATAATCAAGCGGAACGATCTTACCGTTCACTTTTGCGCCGGTGCACCTGTGACCGACCTCGGTATGCACGGTATAAGCTAGATCAACAGGTGTCGATGAGACCGGAAGCGCATGAACGGCGCCTTTCGGGGTAAAAACAAAGACCTCATCGGTAAAAAGATCTATCTTCAGGCTCTCCATGAAATCTTTCGCGTTCGAGAGGTCTTTCTGCCAGTCAAGGATGGACCGCAGCCATTCCATTTTCTGATCGAGAATGCCGGGCTTTCCGCCTTCCTTGTATCTCCAGTGCGCCGCAACGCCGTGTTCGGCGACCTTATGCATTTCTTTCGTCCTGATCTGGACCTCGATCGGATATCCCCCGTCCCCGATGACCGTGGTATGCAGAGACTGGTATCCGTTCAGCTTCGGCATCGCTATGTAATCGGTGAAGCTTCCCGGTATCGGGCGCCAAGCCGCGTGAACGAGCCCCAGAACGGCGTAACAGTTTTTTACGGAATCAACTATGATCCTTACCGCAAGAAGATCGTACAGGTCCTCGAACTCAAGGTTCTGGCTGACCATTTTCCTGTAGATGCTGTAAAAATGCTTCGGACGTCCGGATATTTCCGATTGTATGCTCATCTCCGATACGATCTTCCGCACTTTAGCAACAAAATCCTCTATGCGCTCTTCTCTCTCCGCCCTTCTCTGCGCCACTTTTACCCTGATCTCTTCGTACTTGTCCGGCTCAAGATACCTGAAAGCTAGGTCCTCCAGCTCCCATTTAATCCGCCATATGCCGATGCGGTGCGCCAGAGGAGCGAATATTTCCCGTGTTTCTATCGAGGTTTCTATCTGTTTTTCTCTGGGTAGGTACTGAAGCGTTTGCATGTTATGGAGGCGGTCGGCGATCTTGATCACGATGACCCTGATATCCTCGCCCATGGCAAGGAGCATCTTCCGGAAATTCTCCGCCTCACGCACTTCCCTTGACTCAAAGACCAGCTGGCCGAGCTTCGTCACTCCCTCTACCAGGCATGCTATCTCTTCTCCAAAATTTTCCGCTATAGCCTCTTTTGTGACTTTGCCGTCCTCGATCACGTCATGAAGAAGCGCCGCGGCGATCGTTACCTGGTCCTGTTCAATGTCCGCGAGGATCTGCGCTACGGCGAGGGGATGGATAATGAAAGGTTCGCCCGAAAGCCTTAGCTGGCCTTCGTGATGCTTTTTCGCGTATTCGAACGCCTTCTCGATCAACGATACATTGACCTGAGGATTATATGTCTTTATTTTCGCTATTAAGTTTGAACAGTCCAAAACACTATTTCCTTGCTTATCTTCCGAAACCGCGCCTACTCGCTCTAGTCCTGTCCATTACACCTATGCTCGGCGGGATCGCAGACCTTCTTGCGGGCTGCCGATCACGCTGCGGCTGGTTCTGCTTCTCCGCACTGATCAGAGACTTATTTATGGCGATTATCTTACAGGAGTTCTCCAGACACGTCGTATACTGCAGCGCTTCAGATAGGCTTCCACCGACGGCAAAGCTCCCGAAATCCTTTATCAGCGAGATCAGATATCCGGATTTGAAAACCGGAGGAAGGAACTTTGCCAGATCCTCCGAGGACGTTCTTTCCTTGCCGGGAGTGATAGCTCTTGTTCTGACAACAGGGATAGACCGGAGCATCGCCTGGCCTTTTACGTCAGCGGGTATTATCTTGTTCTCCGTCCCTATTGAAAGTGCTATCCCGTAAGGCGGATAAGCGTGAACGACCGCGCTAAAATTGCTCTCCTTGTATATCGCCCTGTGAACCTGAAGTTCCCAGGCCGCGAGTTCATCACTCTCACCCTCAAGCGGGACTTCCACGATATCCCCTTCCTTAAGATGCCCCAGCGCGGCATTTTTCTTTGTGATATATAACCTGTCTCCGCTTCTCACGCTCAGGCTGCCGCTCATTGAATCAACAAGCCCGAGCATATAAAGATCCTTGCCTACCGAACTGAATTCTTCAAAATTATTCATTTTTCTAGACCCACCCTCTCTTTTTTATTTCTTCAAATACTATATCCGCCGCCTCCTTCGGCCCCAGTTTTTCAGAGTCAATGACCACTTCGGCATTTTCGTTCTCCTCGAACGGGACATCAACGCCCACGACCTTGCCAAGCCCCTCGAACTGCTTCCCTGTTTTCTTTCTCTCCAGCGATTTCTTGTAAAGGCCCGCAAGGACCAATCCTACGGTCCTTGCGCTTTCCCTTTTGATACAAAGAGGCAGGGGACATTTCACGTAAACCTCGATAAAATCCCTGATCCTGGACCTTGCTTCTCTGCGCCATAATAGCTTGTGAGCTGTGGCATCATAGACAACGTTCCTGCCCTGAGCGATTTCCGATACGCCTTCTTCAATGAATTTTGAATAGACCAGCTCCCGTTCTTCGTCGGTAAATTCCGGCTTGCTGACATATTGCTTCCTGATCTCATCAAGCCTGAGATACCGGGTGTTCTTAAGTTTTTTTGTCAGCTCCCCGGCGATCGTGCTCTTGCCGCTTCCAGGAAGACCGGTTATCCACACGGCAAATGGCATAAAACCCTCCATGCTCAAGATTAACCTGATGTAGGAACAGCCTTCATGGCTGTCCGAAACTGCGGACAGGGACAAGCCCTCTCCTTACTACATTTTTTTAAGATATTTGTTGATATTCTTGGGATCGAAAGCCCTGTCGTTCAAAACGTTCTTAACGAACCTTATCATTTTTCTCCGGACTCCGTCGCTTTGCATGGAATAGAAGACCGGGTGCGCGACCACGACGCCCCTGAAGGCGAAGAATATCCCCGCTGTCCTGGCAATATTCCTGTCACTCGTCTTTTTAAAATAATTATTCCAGAAAGCCGTGAACAGCTTTGCGAAAGGCCCGTCAAAAGAGCCGGACTGCATGACGGCGAACCAGATATAATTGATCGCCATGGTCGTCACGTCATCCGCGGGATCCCCGTAAACCTCCCTTGAAGCGTCCAGCAAGGTCAGCTTGCTGCCGTCAAAAAGGATATTTCCGGGATGAAAATCCCCGTGCATCCTGCAGGGAATAACGGGGATATCCTTTATGTTCTCCCTGAACTTTGCCGCGCTGCATATCAAATTCGTGAGATTCTCTTTCGTAATAAAGCTGATCCTGTCCGGGTACGTGTCGATGACGCCTATCATCATTTCTCCGTGGCCGAGAGCGTCCCTCGTGTGACGCCTTCTGATCGAACGAAGCTCCTCCGAAGAACCTTTGAACTTCCTGCTGTGGAGTTTTACCAGATAATCGGATAACGCCATCGCCCTCTTTATGTCCCCATCGGTCAGCCTGCCGCTCTCCATGATCCTCTGGAAATCCTGGGAATAAGATATACCGCGAGCGACCTCCACTATCTGAAAGAATTCCTTTACATCCCCGAGTGACACGAGTTCATTTTTCTTCGTGTAGCCGGAGACATCGAAAGAATCTATGTGATCCGGGACCATATGGGCCAGCTCATGCTGGAGCACGAATACTTTTGCCCTGTCGGAAATCCAGTCATGAGAAAATTCGCCGGCATCAAGGTCCTGAGCACAACTTCCTTGATCTGTCCGCCGGAGGCAGAGAACTTAACTTTATAGCCTGTCCCGTGCCATCCCGAGCCGAGCTTTTCGTATTCGAGTATCTTTACGGATCGGCCTTCCTTGGCATCAAGGTATTTCTGCACAACGGACCTCGGGATCTTAATTTGCGTGCCTGTCATGTTAACCGTCCCCTCTTATGTGACAATCCCGCGACTGAAGTCGCGGTTAAATTATCCGAGACTTTAGTCTCGGGTTTTCAATGCCGTCAGCGAAGTTAGATCAGAGACAATATTTTAAGCAAACCCTGCTGAAGCAAGTAAAGAAGAATGATAGCGATAAAAGGGGACGCATCCATGCCTATTTTTGCCGGAGGCAGCCCCTTTCGAATGACCGATAATAACGGCTCGGTAATATCATAAGCCGGTTTAATGATCGGGTGATACCGGTTGTGCGGAAGATAGGTCAGGAAAGCCCTGATAACGATCAAAAAGTAAGCCAGGTCGAACGCGAGATTTAAAAACGACTGTATGATCAGTCTCATAAAGATTTCTCGAACTCCTCGCTTATTTCCTTCGCCCTGGCGGATGCTTTTATTACGGCCTTTTTAAGCGCGCCTTTGAAATTCCCCTCATCAAGGGCCCTGAGTCCCGCCACGGTCGTCCCCCCGGGAGACGCGACCATATTCTTCAATTCCTCGGGCGTTTTCTTTGTCTTGACCACGGTTTTGACCGATCCCAGTGCAGTTTTCAGCGCGAGTTCCATGGAAAGGTCCTTTGGAAGCCCCGATTCTATGCCCCCGTCCGCCAGCGCATTAATCGCTTCATATACAAATGCCGGTCCGCTTCCGGAAAGCCCCGTTACCGCATTCATATATTTTTCTTCCACTCTGATCGTATCCCCCACGGAAGAAAATATCTTCTCCGCCGTCTTCATGTCCTTTTCCTGGGCATATCTGCCGCCGCATAACGCGGAAATGCCTTCTCCGATCAGGCAAGGATTGTTCGGCATCACCCTTACCATAGGTACCTTCAGCAGGTGTTTTTCGAGACTCTTAAGGGTTATGCCGGCCGCTATGGATATGACAAGCTGGTTTGATCCGACCCTGCCCGCGATCTCCGAAAGCACAGAATGCATGGATTGCGGTTTAACCGCCAGAATGATCACATCGGATGCGCTGACTGCCTGAGCATTGTCTTCTGCGGCCTTCACGCCGTATTTCTTGGATATCTGCTTTGACCGGGCAATATCTTTATCAGATATGATCATGCTGTTCTTTGAAAAGGCCTTTGAAGATATAAGCCCGCGCAGAATAGCTTCGGCCATTCGGCCCGCCCCAATAAACCCTAACTTCATTGTATCCCTATCTTCCGGAATAAAGCGGCTCTTATTAGGCAATCATGCTTTCCTCTATGCCGCTTCTGTCCTCCACATCGGCAATGGATATATTGCTTGGAGTGAACAGGAATATCGAATCGCCGATCTTTATCATATGGCCTTCAATAGCGTATGCGGTGCCGCATACAAAATCTATCAGTCGCGTGCCCTCGGTGGGATCCAGGTGCCTCAGGCTGATCACCACGGGATTGCCTGATCTTAGCTGTGACGAAATGGTCAGAGAGTCTTCGTAAACCTTTGGTTCGTGTATGACGATCTCGTATACGGCGGAAGTCGAACTTTTACCTTTCTTCGGGCGAAGGACGGTTTCCACATTTAGCTCCTCTCGCGAAACCTCTTCGACCGCCCCTTCCTCTTCCTCAAGACCTATGAACGCTTTTGCCCGTTTAATCAAACTGTCAGCCATTCCGATCAACCCCTTTATTAAATTAACAATTTCTTAATTACACAATTAACAACAATGTGTGCTTACGCACATTTTTATAATAAAACCTTCCATAATTTTTAATTGTTCATTGTTAATTGTGTAATTGTCCAAATATTGCCCTGCCGATCCTGACCAGATTTGAACCTTCTTCGATGGCGATCTCAAAGTCGTCGGACATTCCCATTGATATGTATTTTAACTCAACACCCGGCAAATTCAACCTTTTTATCTGGCCGAACAGATCCGCAAGCGATCGAAAACTTTTCCTGATGTCCGGCTCACTGTTCGTCACAGGCCCCACCGTCATCAGCCCCGTCAGCCTGAGGTTCTTAAGACCCGAAATGTATCTCCCAATTTGGATGGCTTGGCCGGGTGCTGTGCCGTACTTGGCTGTTTCCCCTGAAGTGTTGACCTCAACAAATACATCCGTCATCCTCTGTGCCCTTCTTGAAATTTCGTCAGCCAGTCTCTCGCTGTCTACAGACTGGATAACGGAAAATATTTCGAGCGCCGCTTTTACCTTATTGGTCTGGAGGTGCCCTATCATATGCCAGGTCACAGGCAGATCTTTTATAAGGTCGAATTTCTGCTTTGCTTCCTGGACCCTGTTCTCCCCTATATCCGTAACGCCCGCTTTGATCGCCTCGTTAATAAGGTCTACAGGGACGTTCTTTGTGACAGCCACGAGCTTCACTTCGGCAGGGTCTCTTCCGGCGCGCCCGGCTGCTTTCTCGATCCGGCTTTTGACCGAAGCTATGTTGTCAGCAATTGACATATGAATCAAGTATACTAGAAAATGGAATACAAATCACAAAAAATACGACCTAATTCATCCTATGAGCGGCCTTTTTGTGTTGATTTATTGTTCCATAGTATATGTTATAATTAATTCGATGAAAAAGACGTTGCTCGCGATACTGCTACTGGTGATCTTACTGTCAACCTGCCTTGCCTCAACATTCGAGTATTATCCGATGGACATAAAGGTGGCGGGGCTTCTCAAAGATCCCACTTCTGAGTCGGAGGCTGCCTTCATATTCCCTATCGATGTGTCCCTTACGGGAATATCAAAGGACAAGCAGTGGTACAGGTTCAAGGTCTTCTATAACCTGGTATTCTTCGGAAAGTACGAGTTCGAAGGCTGGTGCCACATAAATCCCTGGAAACCGTTCCTGACCAATGCGACTCCGGAAGTCATTGAATTGAAATAATATTGGACCGTTAATCAGCTCGCCTTGATCTCTTCTTTAATGTTCTCTATTGTCTGCTTGGAAGCTTTTATTACTCTGACGATCTCCTTGACCTGAGAATTCCCCGCAATATCAGTTTCCGATTTTTCAAGGCACTCATACACCTTTTTCCCCAGTTCGCCCATTGCTTTACTTATCTTGTTCTCTTCCATGACAATCTTGACCTTGAGGGACGCTGCGCGTGCACCCTTCTGTGTTTTGTCCGCCGCCGCGGAAAAAGTTTTTTTTGCCGCATCGCCCATATCCGAGAGCTTCCCCTTTACATCATCCCAATTGACCATAAAAACACCTCCCTTTTAATTGTTCAAATGATAACCACTTTTATCATTATATCAAATCCCCCCCATACTTAATAGTATGCAAACGATATCACCTGGAACCTTCTGCGCCAAGAAAACCCTTATAGTCATCCATCTCTTTCTTCAGCATCTCCGTATGAGAGAATATTTCGACCAGATCTTCCATTGTGGCCTTCTCATTGAGCTGTTTCCTGCTCAAATATCCCAGAACGTTTATTTCACTCGTCTTTGCAGCTTTGGACATTATACGCGCGAGCTCAGCTCTGGTAAGAATAGCGTTAGGTTTAAAAGTGCCGTTCCCGTAACCCTGCATTATGCCGGCAGACTTGACCGCGCTGATGAAATCTGCCGCCCAAAAATCCTGGCTGACATCCTTAAAGGCGGTTTTTTGAAACTGTACGGTCTCCAGCTTTCTGGCTTTTGAAATGATCATCGCCAGCATTCCTCTTGAGAGCTCTTTGTTCAAGTTATAATCTTTCCCAAGATAACGGAAGAATTCCGTATAGATAACCACGTCTTCAAAATACTTGTTCCGCGCATCTTCCGGTGCGAGGTCAGGAGGAAGATAAAACCTGATTATTTTTCTTGCGAACTCGGCCTCCGCGTTGCTCGTATCTTTTAATCTTATTTTTATTTCATTCCTGCCGATATTGAGAGGAACGGGCGTCTCAAAAGTCATGTCGCTTCTGATCCTCACTTTTTCTCCGTTTATCCAAACATCGGTCACATCTGTCTCAACGGTGCCGCTGAAAGTCTGCTCGGCATCCAGAGTGTACAGGTTGGCGGCAGGGATGATCGATATTTTTTGCGCGATCGCCTTTACCGGCGCAGCGGCCTCGGCGACCGCCTCAGCTGTCGGAGCTGTAACCTCTTCTTTTTTCGGCGGCGGAGCTTCCCGCACATAACCGGCGCCGCTGCTGAAAGTAAGAGAAAAAATGTTCGAAGCGAAACTTGACTGTTCATAGTTCTGCATGAATGCCAGGTCCGCCATTATCCCCGAATACTCAAAACCCAGTCCAAAGGTCATGTTGGTCGTCAGTGTGCCGCCTTCCGCGCCGCTTGCCTCTTGATCATAGCCGGCCCTGAGTCTCAAACTCGGGTGGATCCTCCATTCCACGCCAATGTGCATCGGCCAGGGTGTGTCCGGTCCGCTTAGGAACATATCCTGATCAAGCGCGAATCTGGCATCATGCTCCAGCCAGTAGAACGATACTCCGATCTTTACTATAGAGGGGATGGTCTCCGGCGGCTCGTAACCGTAAAGCCTGGATCCGCTTACCGCATTTTGAAGGTTCAATCCGTAGGAGATCCATTTTTCAGGAACATATTTAAGTCCAAGATCAATGTTGTAACCTGTTCCGGCGGCATTTACGTCGCCGGTAAATCCTTTCGAATAATATTTCAAAGTTGCTCCGCCATAAAGATCGGGTTCGTCCCCCGTGGATGACCGGCCTTCTCCAATATCTCTTCCGTAAGACAGAACAAAGGCCTGGTTATAGAAATCCGTTGTGCCTCCGCCTGAAACAGCAATGCCGCCTGATCTTGACCCGACATATCCTACACCGAAAACACCTGCCGGTGTGGGAGTGGCGCCGCAGACCATCGTATATTGATATTCATTCAGGAAATTTGAGCTCATAGTGGAGATGGCCCAGCTTTTCAGGCTACCGAGTCCGGCGGGATTCAAGAACATGGCGTTCATGTCGTCCGCAACGGCAACAAAAGCCCGTCCCATGCCTAAAGGACGAGCCCCGATCCCGACAGAAATAGGATCATCATAATAAATGACCCCGTAGGAACCCGCGGGGTATAGAGTTAAAACAAAAAATACCGCGACCAGCAGTTTCCTTAAAATTTTCATTGGCGGAGTATAACTATCTTTATCCGATCAAGCTCTCTGGCGCTGCCGCCGGATCCTGAAACGATGCTGAGTAAATAAACGCCGGAAGGCAATTCCTGGTTGAAATCCGATATGGCGTTCCAGGGAACGGAGTTTTCTCCGGCCGCTCCGCCGTTCTCTCCCGCCGGGATCGTCTTCTGCCAGGCGATCGCGCCTCTCTGGTTGAATAAATAAAGCGTTATTGTCGCCGAGGTATTGAGCGTGTATTTTATCATTGTAGGGCCGTTGTACGGGTTGAACGGATTCGGCTCGTTGAAGGGAGTCCCGATCACCTCCACACGATTATGGGACAGGACAGCAAACCCCTTGGCAAGGGTGCCTATCTTGCCGTAACCTGTATTTATGACCGCCACATTGCGCGCTCCGGTAACAGCGCCGGTCAGGTCAAAAGTACATTCCATGCTCGTTGAACTTTCGATCGTGACCGTTGTTCCGTCAATGTCCGTCAGGCTTGGGCCGGTGAGTCTGGCTGTAGCGTCTGAGGAAATATTCCAGCCGTTAATGATCACCCTGTATGACGTGTAATTATACCCGGTCGCCGGTTTGATGGCTTTGACCACGGGCGTTTCAGCCGTTGCTGCAGCGCCTGTGCCGTAAACTATGCCCAGGAACCTGCTTTCCAGCGTGTGGCTTGAGTTCGTCATTGCCTTCGGGGCGACTTCCCTCAGTTTGCCGAACAGCTTGTGGCTGGTCGATCCCATGGAAGCACCGCCAAGGTCAATGACCTCGGAGGATATCGCGTAGTCTGCGTTGGTGGCGGCAAGTGAAGCCGGTGAAGTGAAAAATAATAATATTATAAGTATTTCGATCGCATGTTTATTCACATTAAACACTTATTATTTTAGTTCCTTAATTATTTTATATGATCCTTTATATGATTTGAACCGCAATCCAGTTTGTTGGATGGCTTGCGGAGTTGCTGCTGTCAGTTATTTGGACGTTATTTCCGGATAAACCACAGGAGATACCTGTTGCCGTAAATTCACTTTGGACCTTAACATGATAGGTACTGTCATAGGCATCCCAGCGACAGAAAGCCAGCCATTTTCCGATGCCAAGCGTAGCCCCATAGTCTGCTGCCGGCCCTGAGGCGGTAATTTCCCACACTTCCGGGGCAGATCCTCCTAAAGTTAGTATAGTAGTAGCGCTGGTAGCAGTTATACTGCCGGAAGTTGTATAAAACCCCGTGGCTTTCACGCTGCCACTTACCTCTAATAACTCTCCTGGAGTGTTCGTCCCTATACCCACATTCCCGGTTTTAAATATCGCACTATATGTGCCCCCTGCTATATCAACCTCATGAGGGGTGACACTATTATAAAAGACCCCTCCCCAACCACCTGAACTGTTAGCCTGTCCCAAGATGCCCTGGCCAGCTACGGTATTCCCTGCAATTGCACCATATGTAAAGTCACCAACTGAACTTCCGTTATTAACAGTCAACTTACTTCCTGGATTCGTCGTCCCGATGCCAACATTGCCTGTACCGCCGGCATTTACAAAAATTGAAGGTACAGCGCCTTCTAGAGTGGTTACCTGCAATTTCCCCGTCGGACTTGTCGTCCCTATACCAACGCTGCCCTGCAAAAGGGTTTTTGTAATTGAGCTGTTGCCCAATACAACTGCGTTTGATGCCGTCGCCTGCGCGCTGTATCCTATTGCGATGGCGTTTGTAAGGTTGTTAACCGAAGTATTGGCGCTCTCCCCAATGAAAACGCACTGATTATTGTTATCGAGTGTTGTTCCTGAATTGAATCCGGCGCGATAACCGAACCCCACATTGTCGCTTCCGGTAGCGTTGCTGTACAAAGCGCCGTCACCCATAGCGGTATTGTTATTTCCCGTTGTGTTCATGTCGAGCGCGGGGTTTCCGACCGCCGAGTTCCTGCCGCCGCTTGTGTTGCTTGAAAGCGCGCCGAATCCCAGTGCCGTATTGTCGAAGCCGGTGCTATTGCTTCCAAGCACGTTATATCCAACGGCGGTATTGCCGCCGACCGACGTAGAGGTACTTCCGCCGGCATTGTATCCTATGAACGTCTCTTGAAATCCTGACGTATTATCAAAATCCATATTCAACGATGAGCTTTTAACTTGTAAAGTGTTATTCGGACTCGTCGTCCCGATGCCGACCCTATTATTAGCTGGATTAACAATTAATGCGGAAGAATCCACAGTAAGATATCCGGTAGTCGAGATATTTATGGCTGAATTCAAGTCTGATCCAACTATCGTCCCATCAAGTATCGCGTCTGAGGTTACTGAACCTGTTCCCATATTCACAGCTGTTATCGTGTTGTTCGCTATAGCATCAGAAGTAACCGAATCCGACCCCATATTCGCTGCTGTTATCGTGTTGTTCGCTATCTTCGCTCCCGTAACATTGGCATTGAGTATCTTTGCGGTTATTACCGCGTTTGATCCTATTGCATCTGCTGTCACTGAACCTGTTCCCATATTCGTCGCATTGATGGTGTTATTGGCTATAGCATCATTAGTCACTGAGTTTGTTCCCATATTCGCCGCTGTGATCGTGTTATTCGCTATCTTCGCTCCTGTTACATTGGCATTGAGTATCTTTGCGGTTATTACCGCGTTTGATCCTATTGCATCTGCTGTCACTGAACCTGTTCCCATATTCGTCGCATTGATGGTGTTATTGGCTATAGCATCATTAGTCACTGAGTTTGTTCCCATATTCGCCGCTGTGATCGTGTTATTCGCTATCTTCGCTCCTGTTACATTGGCGTTGAGGATCTTTGCGGTTATTACCGCGTTTGATCCTATTGCATCTGCTGTTACAGATCCTGTTCCCATATTCGCCGCTGTGATCGTGTTATTCGATATGGCTCCCGTAGTTACTACTCCACTCCCAAAATATGATGCCTGTAACTTACCGACGCCTATTGTTGGGCTTGGATATGTCCCCGTCAAATCTCCTGAAGCGCTCCCTCCGGGCGCCACTCCTGATATTGTTGTGTTCGATGCCGCCGTTAATCTCCCATCTGCATCTACCGTATATGTGCCAACTTGTGTAGCGCTCCCGTATGTCCCCGCTGTTACTGCTGTCGATGCCAGCGCGTCAGCTGTTACTGAGTTGGTTGCCATATTCGCTGCTACAATCGTGTTGTTCGCTATCGCATCATTAGTCACTGAATCTGAACCCATCTTGGATGCTGTGATCGTGTTATTGGCTATGGCTCCCGTAGTTACTACTCCACTCCCAAAATATGATGCCTGTAACTTACCGACGCCTATTGTTGGGCTTGGATATGTCCCCGTTAAGTCTCCTGAAGCGCTTCCCCCAGGTGCTACTCCTGATATTGTGGTATTTGATGCTGCTGTTAATCTACCATCAGCACCTACTGTATAGGTGCCGACCTGTGTAGCAGAACCGTATGACCCCGCTGTTACTGCTGTCGATGCTAATGCGTCTGATGTTACTGAACCTGTTCCCATATTCACAGCTGTTATCGTATTATTAGCTATCTTCGCCCCTGTAACATTTGCATTGAGGATCTTTGCGGTTATTACGGCATTTGATCCTATTGCGTCTGATGTTACTGATCCTGTTCCCATATTTGATGCAGCGATCGTGTTGTTCGCTATCTTCGAGTTTGTAACTGCACCGGATGCGATAGTCGGGCTTGGATATGTTCCCGTCAGATCCCCTGAAGCGCTTCCTCCCGGGGCTACTCCTGATATTGTGGTATTTGATGCTGCTGTTAATCTACCATCAGCACCTACTGTATAGGTGCCGACCTGTGTAGCAGAACCGTATGACCCCGCTGTTACTGCTGTCGATGCTAATGCGTCTGATGTTACTGAACCTGTTCCCATATTCACAGCTGTTATCGTATTATTAGCTATCTTCGCCCCTGTAACATTTGCATTGAGGATCTTTGCGGTTATTACGGCATTTGATCCTATTGCGTCTGATGTTACTGATCCTGTTCCCATATTTGATGCAGCGATCGTGTTGTTCGCTATCTTCGAGTTTGTAACTGCACCGGATGCGATAGTCGGGCTTGGATATGTTCCCGTCAGATCCCCTGAAGCGCTTCCTCCCGGGGCTACTCCTGATATTGTGGTATTTGATGCTGCTGTTAATCTACCATCAGCACCTACTGTATAGGTGCCGACCTGTGTAGCAGAACCGTATGACCCCGCTGTTACTGCTGTCGATGCTAATGCGTCTGATGTTACTGAACCTGTTCCCATATTCACAGCTGTTATCGTATTATTAGCTATCTTCGCCCCTGTAACATTTGCATTGAGGATCTTTGCGGTTATTACGGCATTTGATCCTATTGCGTCTGATGTTACTGATCCTGTTCCCATATTTGATGCAGCGATCGTGTTGTTCGCTATCTTCGAGTTTGTAACTGCACCGGATGCGATAGTCGGGCTTGGATATGTTCCCGTCAGATCCCCTGAAGCGCTTCCTCCCGGGGCTACTCCTGATATTGTTGTGTTCGATGCTGCCGTTAATCTACCGTCAGCATCTACCGTATATGTTCCCACCTGTGTCGCGCTTCCGTATGACCCTGCTGTTACTGCTGTCGATGCCAAGGCATCTGCTGTTACTGAGTTGGTTGTCATCTTTGCCGCTGTAATGGTGTTATTCGCTATCGCATCAGAAGTCACCGAGTTCGTTCCCATTTTGACCGCTGTTATGGTGTTATTCGCTATGGCTCCTGTAGTTACCACTCCACTCCCAAAATATGATGCCTGGATCTTACCGACGCCTATTGTAGGGCTTGGATATGTTCCCGTCAGGTCTCCTGAAGCGCTTCCTCCGGGCGCCACTCCAGATATTGTTGTGTTCGATGCTGCGGTTAACCTTCCGTCTGCATCTACCGTATATGTTCCCACCTGTGTCGCGCTTCCGTATGACCCCGCTGTTACTGCTGTCGATGCCAGCGCATCTGCTGTTACTGAGTTCGTTCCCATATATGATGCTTGGATCTTACCAACGCCTATTGTAGGGCTTGGATATGTCCCCGTTAAGTCTCCTGAAGCGCTTCCTCCGGGCGCCACTCCAGATATTGTTGTGTTCGATGCTGCGGTTAATCTACCATCAGCACCTACTGTATAGGTGCCGACCTGTGTAGCAGAACCGTATGACCCCGCTGTTACTGCTGTCGATGCCAGCGCATCTGCTGTTACTGAGTTTGTTCCCATATTTGATGCTGTTATCGTGTTATCAGCTATCTTCGCCCCTGTAACATTTGCATTGAGGATCTTTGCGGTTATTACGGCATTTGATGCTATTGCGTCTGATGTTACTGAGTTCGTTCCCATATATGATGCCTGGATCTTACCGACGCCTATTGTAGGGCTTGGATATGTCCCCGTTAAGTCTCCTGAAGCGCTTCCTCCGGGCGCCACTCCAGATATTGTTGTGTTCGATGCTGCGGTTAACCTTCCGTCTGCATCTACCGTATATGTTCCCACCTGTGTCGCGCTTCCGTATGACCCCGCTGTTACTGCTGTCGATGCCAGCGCATCTGCTGTTACTGAGTTCGTTCCCATATATGATGCCTGGATCTTACCAACGCCTATTGTAGGGCTTGGATATGTCCCCGTTAAGTCTCCTGAAGCGCTTCCTCCGGGCGCCACTCCAGATATTGTTGTGTTCGATGCTGCGGTTAACCTTCCGTCTGCATCTACCGTATATGTTCCCACCTGTGTCGCGCTTCCGTATGACCCCGCTGTTACTGCTGTCGATGCCAGCGCATCTGCTGTTACTGAGTTCGTTCCCATATATGATGCTTGGATCTTACCAACGCCTATTGTAGGGCTTGGATATGTCCCCGTTAAGTCTCCTGAAGCGCTTCCTCCGGGCGCCACTCCAGATATTGTTGTGTTCGATGCTGCGGTTAACCTTCCGTCTGCATCTACCGTATATGTTCCCACCTGTGTCGCGCTTCCGTATGACCCCGCTGTTACTGCTGTCGATGCCAGCGCATCTGCTGTTACTGAGTTCGTTCCCATATATGATGCTTGGATCTTACCAACGCCTATTGTAGGGCTTGGATATGTCCCCGTTAAGTCTCCTGAAGCGCTTCCTCCGGGCGCCACTCCAGATATTGTTGTGTTCGATGCTGCGGTTAACCTTCCGTCTGCATCTACCGTATATGTTCCCACCTGTGTCGCGCTTCCGTATGACCCCGCTGTTACTGCTGTTGATGCCAATGCGTCTGATGTTACTGAACCTGTTCCCATATTCAAAGCTGTGATCGTATTATTTGCTATCTTCGATGTCGTAACCGCGCCGGATGCGATAGTGGGATTTGGATATGTTCCTGTTAGATCCCCTCCGGCGCTTCCCGCCGGATTAATAGTAACATTTGTAGCGCCTGTTATTCTCCCATCTGCATCTACTGTTATTAAAGTAGCTTGTGTAGTAGAGCCATATGTCCCGGCGGTTACTGCTGTCGGAGCTAACGCATCTGTTGTTACTGAACCTTTTCCCATATTCAAAGCTGTGATCGTGTTGTTCGCTATGGCTCCCGAAGTTACCACGCCACTTCCAAAATATGATGCCTGGAGCTTACCTACGCCTATCGTCGGATCTGGATATGTCCCCGTCAGGTCTCCTCCCGCACTTCCTCCTGGGGCTACTCCTGATATAGCAACGTTTGATGCACCTGTTAATCGTCCGTCTGCATCTACCGTTACTAACGCAGATTGTGTTGTTGATCCATATGTACCGGCCGTTACTGTTGTCGATGCTAACGCGTCTGCCGTTACCGAATTTGTTCCCATATTCGCCGCTGTGATCGTATTATTCGCTATCTTCGCTCCCGTGACATTGGCATTAAGGATCTTCACTGTTGTTACCGCGTTTGATGCTATATCAGCTGCCACTATTGTTCCATCTAAAATAGCTCCTGTAGTTACCACTCCAGTTCCGAAATATGATGCCTGTAACTTTCCGGCTCCTATCGTCGGGTTTGGATATGTTCCTGTCAGAATCTCCTCCTGCGCTTCCTCCAGGCGCTACTCCTGATATTGTGGTATTTGATGCCGCCGTCAATCTCCCGTCCGCGTCTACCGTATATGTGCCCACCTGCGTCGCGCTTCCGTATGACCCCGCTGTTACTGCTGTCGATGCCAGCGCATCAGCTGTTACCGAGTTTGTTCCCATATTTGATGCCGTGATCGTGTTGTTCGCTATGGCTCCTGAAGTGACCGCTCCTGTTGTCAGCATTGCCGCAGTTATTGAAGCATTTGAAGGCGTTCTTGTATCTGAAAGTCTTGTGTCATCAGCAGTTACCACATGACAAGCGGATGTATCAGCAGATGGAGTTTCAAGTGAAACAACACCTTGAACTGCAGTTGTCGCTGCTGTTGAACATGTCGTCGCGGTCCCCGATAAGGTAGAATAAGCCACAGATCCAGAACAGGCGGACGATATTCCTGAAAGAGCGGCATAATTAGCAGTTAAAGCAGTGTCGGCATTTACATTCGGTTCCCATATGAGCAGCCCAGAACCGTCGTTCTTTAAATATGTATTTGCGGACCCTTGTAAAGACGGCCAGGTATATATAAGCCCGTTAAATTTGATGTATGCGGCATCCAGAGTGCCGGTAACCGTTATAGGCCCATTTACTGCTTCAGGGAACCGGGTCCCGGGCCTCCAGTTTGGATCGCCAGAGCCGGCACGCTCATCAAAATAAGGATCGCCCATATCACTGACCTTTTCATTGGCATCCCCTTCCTTTTAAAGATCCGGGCTTGCTATATTTGTAATCATATTGCTCCCGGCATGAGCAGCCAGCAGATATCCGCTCCTGAGGAGTAAGGCAGGTTTCGCTCTTGGAGAAGAGAGATCTTATTGCTTGGGCTGTATGCTTATCTTGCCAGCATCCGCCCAGTCGCTCTCAGCTCCCAGGCCAGTTATTATCCCGCCGCTCACATTTATTGTCCGGACCTTTTTCTGGAGCGTGCCATCCGCATTGAGACGGATATCGGTAACCTGAACATAATTTTCAGAAATACCATCTGCTCCTTTTTGATTGAATCCGGAGTCAGATCTTACAGCGCCTGAAACGTTCAACCCGCCCCCCTGAAGGACCACCCGTCCATTGCCGGATGGTATCAGGGTGATATTTTGGTCCGACCCGCCGGCGGAAAATGTCAAGGCACCGGAACCTGAGATAGAACCATTGTCACTTCCGGTCCCGCCGTGAGCCGCGCCCAAGATCCCGGAAGTGAGATCCGCGGTCGAGTGCGTATGCCCGCTTAAGGAAACCGCGACGCCGGCTTGCGTGATGGTCTTAGCATCCAGAGGCCCGGCAACGGTCAGATCATTAGAGCGCAGGGTCGGGACTTCCAGCGACTTGCTGATTATCGCACTATCGGTCTTTAATGTTTTAGAGCGCAGGTCCGCGGTCTCCATCCACCCATTGGAGATTATCCCGGTATCAACCTTTAATGTTTTCGCGGCATTATCCCAAAGTAAACCGGGGTCTCCCGCAAATGAATTATCCAGATTGAACTGGAGAGCGCCATTCGACCCTCCAGGGACTATCTCCTTTTGCCATGAGAGTTTTCCTTTGCCTTCATTTTTCAAATAGGTCCCTGATTCCTGAGTAGAGGGCCAGTTGTAGCTTATCCGGTTGAAAACCGTCAACCCTACAACCTTTATTGCCCCGCTTACCTCCAGTGTTCCTCTTATTCCCTCCCTGGCACTGATCCCCGGACCTCCGAACGGAACTGCAAATACCGGTACGCTCAACAACAGGACCATTGCTACTATTAACAGCTTTTTCATTGCTTATCCTCCCTTTCTATTTTCCCTTAATTATCTGTGCGCCCTATTTCTATCCAGCGGCCATGTGCGCCAAGAGAGGCCACATAGATAAGCTGCAGAATATCACCTTTACCCAAGGTGAAAGGAGTCGCCGCAGAAAGTTGAAGGACATCTAATGTGTCATTATTGAATGTGACGCACTTCAGATCATCCGTCCCTATCAATACAAGCATCTGGCCATCTGAGCCGGCGGCTATGGGAGGATTGGCCGTAATGGTTACCGGAACATCTTTCCCTCGTATCAAGAGCACCTTTTTGTTCAGCATATCCTTTGTGATGCCGCTGACATCTATATCGGTGAAGTCTGACGGCAGATAGCTGACGCTTCCCCTGACTTCCATGGTTGAATTAATTATTACTTCTCCGCTCACAGAGAGTGAATCTATGGTGCCTATCCCGGTAATGTTCGGGAATGATCCTGTCGCGAGATCCGCGTTGACGATGGTCCCGTTCAGTATCGCATCTGATGTGACAGAACCCGTTCCCATATATGACGCCTGGATCTTGCCTGCGCCTATCGTCGGGTTTGGATATGTTCCCGTCAGATCTCCTCCAGCGCTTCCTCCCGGCGCTACTCCTGATATTGTCACATTTGTTGCGCCTGTTAATCTTCCATCCGCATCTACCGTCACTAATGTAGCTTGTGTTGCAGAACCATATGTCCCCGCTGTTACCGTTGTCGATGCCAGCGCATCCGCTGTTACTGAGTTTGTTCCCATATATGATGCCTGGATCTTACCGACGCCTATTGTCGGGTTTGGATATGTTCCCGTCAGATCCCCTCCAGCGCTTCCTCCCGGAGCTACTCCTGCTATGGTGGTATTTGATGCCGCCGTTAATCTTCCATCAGCACCTACCGTATATACGCCAACCTGTGTCGCGCTACCGTATGACCCAGCTGTTACTGCTGTCGGAGCTAACGCATCTGTTGTTACTGAACCTGTTCCCATGTTAGATGCAGTTATCGTATTGTTCGCTATCTTCGAGGTCGTAACCGCAGCGGATGCGATGGTCGGGTTTGGATACGTTCCCGTCAGGTCCCCTCCAGCGCTTCCTCCCGGAGCTACTCCTGCTATGGTGGTATTTGATGCCGCCGTTAATCTTCCATCAGCACCTACCGTATATACGCCAACTTGTGTTGCGCTACCGTATGACCCAGCTGTTACTGCTGTCGGAGCTAACGCATCTGTTGTTACTGAACCTGTTCCCATATTAGATGCAGTTATCGTATTGTTCGCTATCTTCGAGTTCGTAACCGCAGCGGATGCGATGGTCGGGTTTGGATATGTTCCTGTCAGGTCCCCTCCTGCGCTTCCTCCCGGAGCTACTCCTGCTATGGTGGTATTTGATGCCGCCGTTAATCTTCCATCAGCATCTACCGTATATGTGCCGACCTGTGTCGCGCTACCGTATGACCCAGCTGTTACTGCTGTCGGAGCTAACGCATCTGTTGTTACTGAACCTGTTCCCATGTTAGATGCCGTGATCGTGTTGTTCGCTATCTTCGAGGTCGTAACCGCAGCGGATGCGATGGTCGGGTTTGGATATGTTCCTGTCAGATCTCCGCCAGCGCTTCCTGCCGGCGCTACTCCTGATATCGTCACGTTAGATGCTGCCGTTAATCTTCCGTCTGCATCTACCGTATATGTGCCAACTTGTGTTGCGCTACCGTATGACCCAGCTGTTACTGCTGTCGGAGCCAATGCGTCCGCTGTTACTGAGTTCGTTCCCATGTTAGACGCGGTTATCGTATTGTTCGCTATCTTCGAGGTCGTAACCGCAGCGGATGCGATTGTCGGATTTGGATATGTCCCTGTCAGGTCCCCTCCTGCGCTTCCTGTGCAGGTTGATGCAGTTCCCGCCAGGATAGCATAATTTGCATTAGTAGCATTATCAGCATTGGTAGCAGTATCAGCGCTAGTAGCATGACCTGCATTAGTAGCGCTATCAGCACTGGTAGCATGGCCTGCATTAGTAGCACTATCAGCACTGGTAGCGTGACCTGCATTAGTAGCAGAATCAGCACTGGTAGCAGAATCAGCATGCCCGCCATTAGCAGTTCTTGCATTTGACATTCTGGTATCATTAGCAGTAACCACATTATAAGCATTTGTGTTAGATGAACTATCTTCAAGTGAAACGCCGCCGATCGTGGTCGTGTTTCCCGAGAGTAATTCGATCGTGCCTGTAGTAGTTATAGTCCCTCCGGAGAGTCCGGTGCCGATGTCGATCCGAGTTATTGTCCCGCCACTGACCGTTTCCCAGGTGAGCGACCCGGCGCCATTATTCGTCAAGTAAGTATTCGCGGCTCCCTGTAAAGAAGGCCAATGGTAAATGACCCCGTTCAACTTGGTATCTATCACATCAATTGTACTGGTAACCGTTAAAGGCCCCTTCACCGCTTCAGGAAATTCGGGCCCTCCACCACCAAGCTGGACCGCTAAAGCCGAGGAACTCATTATTCCCAAAAACAAAACAACTAACCACTTTTTCATTTTCGCTCAACCCCCTTTTTTAATTATCTGTCCTGCTGATTTCATACCAGGCATTATCAACCTGGTCATATATACATATCATAGTATCTTTATTGCCAAAGGTAAAGGGTGAATTGCCGGATAGTATCAAGTAATTCCCAGGGTTGAACTTTACGGTATTTATATTGTCAGTGCCCCGCAGGATTATCATTTGCCCGTCCTCTCCAGGCGCGATCGGAGGGTCCGCCGTCACAACCACCGGCCCGCCATTTCCCGCGATGCGGATCAATTTCTTATTCAACATTCCCGCTGTCAGACCCGAACTTGCATTAATATAATTTATCGATGACGACGGATAGATCACTTTTCCATCAGCCTTAAATGTACCACCTACTTCTAGGTTCCCCCCCGCTTCTATGGTGACCGTGCCCACCGTAAGGTTGCCGGTCATGGTGTCGCCTGCCCTGAGGACCGCGGTCTCTGCACTGATCGCCGAACCAGCTGATATTGCGTAATCCGCTGTTGCCGCATTCGTAGCTGTGACTCCCGATAAATTCGATCCGTTGCCAAAAAATGCTGCCGCAGTTACAACACCAGTTGTGCTAATATTGATATTAGTCATAAGAGCGCTACCCGCTATCTTATTCGTGGCCGTGTCAACCTTGCTCCAGTCAACCCCTGATATTTGCGAATTAGATATACCTAAAGCTTTTACCTCAAGTGATTGATCACCATTCAGATCAACAGTGATATTATCGTATTTGTTTGTTGCAGCTTCACCAGTTGGACCGATCGGGCCTTGAATACCTTGAATGCCCTGAATACCTTGGATACCTTGTGGACCTGCTTCTCCAGTCAATCCGATGGGACCTTGAGGTCCGATAGCTCCGGTCTCGCCAGTCGGACCGATGGGACCTTGAATTCCTTGAATGCCCTGGATCCCTTGAATGCCTTGCGGACCTTGAGGCCCTGCTTCTCCAGTTGATCCGATAGGACCCTCAGGACCAACAGCACCAGTCTCACCGGTCAGACCGATTGGCCCTTGAATTCCTTGGATACCTTGTATGCCTTGCGGACCTTGAAGACCTGCTTCGCCAGTTAATCCGATAGGACCTTCAGGACCGACAGCTCCAGTCTCACCAGTTGGACCGATCGGACCTTGAATTCCTTGGATGCCCTGAATACCTTGGATACCTTGTGGACCTGCTTCTCCAGTTAATCCGATAGGACCTTGAGGTCCGACTGCGCCAGTCTCACCGGTCGGACCGATCGGACCTTGAATTCCCTGAATACCTTGGATACCTTGTGGACCTTGAGGACCGACTGCACCAGTCTCTCCGGTCAGACCGATCGGACCTTGAATTCCTTGGATACCTTGTATGCCTTGCGGACCTTGAGGACCAGCTTCTCCCGTTACTATTGCCCAAACCGGATTTTGAGATGCGCCTTGAGTCTCTAAGTAGTACCCGCTGGTTCCTGCTGTAAGTCTGGCCCATTTCGATCCATCATAATACATCACATCACCTTGCGACGCGGCATCCGTTGTTACAACTGTTGACGATAACCTTGCATTGTCGATCGTCCCTGAAGTGATATTCGTTGCGTCCAGGTTGGTCAGTAAGTTGCCTCCTCCGTCTATGGACTTGTTAGTTAATGTTTGCGCGTCCGTTGTCGTTACGACCACGCTAGTATCGATCGTTAAAGTCCCTGTTATCATTATCGGACCTCCAAGCAATCCTCTGCTTGTATTTACCTGAGTAACAGTTCCGGTCCCTCCGGAGTTCACCCAGGTGAATTGATCCGATCCGCCGTAGCTTAGAACCTGCCCGTTGGCCGGCGAATTTGTGGCGTTCAGTTTTGGTTCAATGATCGAATCATTTGCTATCGCATCCGAGGTTACTGATCCGGTCGCCATTTTCGATGCTGTGATCCCTCCATTAGCAACATCGAGCGTTCCCGAACTTGTTATCGGACCCCCTGTCAATGACGGTCCTGTATTGACAGACGTAACGGTTCCGCTGCCGCCTCCTATTGCAGAGATCTCGATCGTTTGCCCGCTTTGCAAGAGAGAGACATTCGTTCCGCCTTTAAGCGTTACTGTCCCAGTTAAAGCCGCCGCGTCGGATGAAGATATTCCTGTAACGGAAGCCGGAATAACTGAGGAAGAAAGTTTCCCCATTCCATCGGTCGTTGGAATGATGTTTGCCCCTGAAGCAGATATGGGATATCCCGCGGCTTTTGTCGAATCGTCGGCTTGAAGCGTCCTGTACGCGTGTGCCGCGCTAGCTATCTGGATCCTTGGCGTCATTTCTCCGCCCGGCGGGACTTCAACTCCCAGCCACCTGTCCGTACCATCAAATACACTTGGTTGGAAAGCTATTATCGTGCTGAAGACACCATTGCTATCGGGGGTGAGAGTTTCTACGGATGTCCCGTTCGTGACAGGGACGCCGCCGCTTGCCTGGCTGTACATTCTGAAAGTAAAAGTTGTGGAAGTAGTCGCTGGGGTCCCGTCTAAATATGTCAGTCTGCCTTCATAACCTATTATTTGCGGTATCGCCGCGTAACATATCCCCGTTATGCCTATCCGGCTGCCGTCAGGAAAGCCCGGCAGGTCCGCCAGAGGCAGGCTGAAAGCGGACACCATTAATATGAACACTGAAACAAAAATCTTCTTAATAATAAAATAACACCTCAGTTGTTCATCGTGTCATAGTCCCGCTACCTTATTATTGGAATATAATGTGATGCGGGATCCCGCCTTTGGCGGTGATTAACCGTGTCATTTCTTCTTTATTATACCAGAGAATTTTGCATATTCAAAGGGGGTAAAAGCCGGATCATGATGACAGGGTTTTATCTATGGCTTTAGCGGCTTTTTTCCCGGCCCCCATGGCTTCGATGACGGTAGCCGCTCCGGATACTATATCCCCGCCGGCATATACATATGTAATGGAAGTCTGCCCTGTCACGGGATCCGCTATGATCCCGCCCCATTTTTCCATCTTAAGGCCATTTATCATCCCTGGCAAAAGCGGGTTCGGGTTATTCCCGATAGCTACTATCACAGTGTCAACATCGATCAAGGATTCGGATCCTTTAACAGGAATGGGGCGCCGTCTTCCGGAATCATCCGGTTCTCCGAGTTCCATTTTCAGGATCTCCATCTGTGAAACCCATCCGTCCTTTCCTATGATCCGCGTAGGATTTGAAAGCAGCCTGAATTTAACCCCTTCTTCTTTCGCATGCTCTATCTCTTCCGCCCTTGCCGGCATTTCCTCATTGCTTCTACGGTAAACGATAGTTACTTCATCCGCTCCAAGCCTCAGCGACACCCTTGCGGAATCCATAGCAACGTTCCCCGCGCCGACCACGACCACTTTTTTGCCGATCTTTACCGGGGTCAAGTATTCAGGGAACAGGTAGGCTTTCATCAGGTTCACTCTGGTCAGGTATTCATTCGCGGAATAAACACCCCCTAGATTTTCGCCGGGCACCTTCAAGAACTGCGGCAGTCCCGCCCCGGCGCCGATGAAGACCGCCTTGTACCCCTGGGACAAAAGATCGTCGATCGTCAATGTCCTCCCTATCAGGGTATTTATCTTAACATCAACGCCGAGATTCTTTATCCCGTCGCTCTCAAATTGAACTATTTTTTTGGGCAGCCTGAACTCGGGAATGCCGTAGGTCAAAACCCCGCCGGTCTCATGCAGGGACTCGAACATGGTCACCTGATATCCCTTTTTTGCAAGGTCCCCCGCGCAGGTCAGGCCGGCTGGTCCAGATCCCACTACAGCGATTTTTGCCTTGTCGTTTTTTTTCACATCTCGCACTTGCCCCGCACGAAGTTGCGGGGTCTCACATCTCACATCTCTATTTTTCATCTCCCAATCCGCCGCGAATCTCTCCAGCCTGCCGATAGCTATCGGATTGTTCTTCCTTGCGAACACGCAGACTTTTTCGCACTGGTCTTCCTGAGGACACACCCTTCCGCAGATAGCCGGAAGATTGTTTTTCTCCTTCAATTTCTTTATGGCTTCATCGAATTTGCCGTCAGCAATATAAGCCACGAACGCGGGGATATCAATTTCGACCGGGCAACCGGCCATGCACGTAGGTTTTTTGCACTGTATGCAGCGTTTTGCCTCGGCTACCGCCTGCTCCGGCGTGTAGCCAAGCGCCACTTCGTTAAAGTTATTAACCCTTTCTCTCGGGTTTTGTTCGGACATAGGTTGACGCATATACTAAGCCCCTAATTTCCAATTACCAATAACAAATGTCAAATTAATTACCAATTATGCAATACCCAATTGGGAATTGACCATTGGGCATTAATTTGTAATTTGACATTGGAAATTGGTCATTTGTCATTATTTGCATCTCTCGCACTTCTCCGAAGCTATCTTCTCTTTGTCTTTATACTGACCCAGCCTTGTCATAAGTTCATCGTAATCCACCTGATGGGCGTCGAATTCCGGCCCGTCAACACAGGTGAACCTGACCGCCCCACCGACCGTAACTCGGCACACTCCGCACATTCCCGTTGCGTCAAGCATGATAGGGTTCAAACTTACGATCGTCTTTATGCCGTAAGGCCGGGTTACGCCGGCAACCGCTTTCATCATCTGGACCGGACCTATCGCGATGACCCTGTCGATCTTTGTCCCTTTACCGATCAGGTCCTTTAACTCATCCGACACAAAACCTTTTCTCCCGCAGCTTCCGTCGTCGGTCGTTATGTAAAACTCGTCGCTGTAAGCCTGATTCTCTTTCCTGAATATAAGCGCGGTCTCGCATCTTGAGCCGGTAATGGTGATGACCTTATTCCCCTTTGTCTTCATTGCTTTCACGATCGGATGGACCACCGCGATCCCTACGCCTCCTCCGACACATACAACCGTCCCAAAATTCTCAACTTCCGTCGGATGGCCAAGAGGCCCGAGGATGTCCAATATCGCACTTGCCCCGCGCCCAGTCGCGGGGTCTCCCGCCTCTAATTTCCCAAGCATTTTCGTGCTTGCTCCAACCTCCTGGAAGACCAAAGTGATGCGGTTCGTGTTATCGGTATCGGCGATCGTGAGCGGCGTTCTTTCGCCTTTTTCATCGATGCGCAGCGTCACGAACTGGCCGGCTTTTGCGTGTTGCGCGATAAGCGGGGCTTCCACATCGATCCTGACTATATTTTCATAGAGTCTTTCTTTGTGAAGTATCTTGAACATAGTTTGATTTTATCATACTCAAATAAAAAAGAGGAGCTAGAAGAGCTAAAGATTGAAACGTCAAGAGGATAAGAGGTGAAGAGGGATAAGACGATTTTTTATTTCCCTCTTCTCAACCCCTTAACATCTTAACCCCTTTCACTTCTAGCTCCTCTAGCTCTTCTGTGCTAAAATAACATCATGCCGCAGCTAAGGCAAAATCCCGCGACAAAAGAATGGGTGATAATCTCAACCGAACGCTCAAAGCGCCCGGAGGAATTCCAGGTGCCGGAAGAGAAGGACGGCCCGGAGGTCATAAAGAACTGTCCTTTCTGCGCCGGCAATGAGCACCTGACCCCCGACGAGCTTCTTGCGTTCAGGACTTACGAAACAAAACCGGGGACCCGGGCTGGTGGATAAGGGTGGTCCCGAACAAGTTCCCCGCTTTGATCCCCACAGGTAATGTTAAAAGGATGCAGTTCGATGAATTTTTACGCTATATGGACGGAGTGGGCAGCCACGAAATAGTGATAGAAAGTCCCGATCATAACACGTCAATGGCTACAATGGACCAAAAACAGGTCGAAGAAATATTCCTTGCATATAAGGAAAGATATTCCGTGCTCAAAAAAGATACAAGGTTCGAGATGATCCTTATATTCAAGAACCACGGAAGGGAAGCCGGAACGTCGATAAGACACCCTCATTCGCAGATCATAGCCATGCCGATAACTCCGATCCATATCAGGCATTATATTGAAGAAGCTATGAGGTATTTTGACGATAATGGTGAATGCGTTTACTGTGAGGTACTGAAAAAAGAACAGAAAAAAGAAAGGATGATCCTTGAAACCGATAACTTTGTCGCCTTTGTTCCTTTCGCCGCCAGGTCTCCTTTCGAGATATGGGTCCTGCCCAGGAAGCATTATTCGTCATACGAATGCATCTCAGCCGCGGACACGAAAGAGCTCGGGTTTGTAATGAAACAGGTCCTGGGTAAATTGTACAAGTCATTAAAAGACCCGGCATATAATTTCATGATACTTTCGGCCCCCTGCCATGAGGAGGACCTTGAATATTTCCACTGGCATATACAGATAGTCCCCCGCGTCGCCCAGGTAGCCGGCTTCGAGATGGGTTCCGGTATCTATATCAACACCGTGATCCCCGAAGAAGCGGCCAAATTCCTGAGAGAAACAAAAGCAGAGTGAAGACCCGCCTTGACGAGCTCCTAGCCAAAAAAGGCCTGTTCGAATCAAGAACAAAAGCCCAGTCCGCCATCATAGCCGGCTTGATCCTTGTGGACGGCCAAAAGATCGAGAAGCCCGGCACAAAAGTGGACGAAACCGATGAGATAAGGATTCTTGGCGACGCATGTCCGTATGTAAGCCGCGGTGGGTTAAAGCTTGTGGGCGCCATCGATAGTTTTAATGTGGACGTGAACGACCTTGTCGCCGCCGACATCGGCGCGGGAACAGGCGGATTTACCGACTGCCTCCTCCAGAAAGGGGCAAAAAAAGTTTACGCGATCGATGTGGGATACGGGCAGATCGCGTGGAAGCTGAGGAACGACAAAAGAGTGACCGTGATAGAAAGAAAGAACGCCCGCGAGCTGTCAGAAAGCGATCTCGGTGAGAAGGTCGACCTGGTGGTGATGGATGTTTCTTTCATTTCTATTCTTAAGATACTTCCGGCCATCCAAAATATTTTAAAGGAAAGCGGAGATGTGATAACATTGGTAAAACCGCAGTTCGAGGCCGGGAAAGATGAGGTACCGAAAGGCGGGGTCATCAGGGACAAAAAGACCCACGACAAAGTATTAAGCAATATCAAGACGGGTGTCGAAGCGCTCGGTTTTAATGTCATTGGACAAATCCAATCGCCGATAACCGGCCGCGACGGGAACGTTGAGTACTTCATGCATCTGAGGAGGATCCAGTGATAGCTCCATACGTTGTTATTTTGATCTTTTCTTCCGCTATTGGCGGAGCGGTGATCGGCTGTGTTTTATTCTTTTTTGCCAGCCGCGTTCTTCTTAGCCAAAAGATGTCGAGAAGGGTCGAACTTGCCCAGTTCTCCCAGGAAGAAGCTGAGTCCCTGCTGAAAAAAAGAGGGTTCAGGATAATCGACAAACAAAAACGCGCGGATGTAGTGACTTACATCGATGGAAAACCAAATCTCGGTTTCGTTCAGGCCGATTTTATCGTGGAGAAGAACGGGAGGAAATATGTGGCGGAAGTCAAAGCCGGGGAGCTTGTCTCGGATCCGACAGAACCTTCCACCAGAAGGCAGCTGCTTGAATACAAGTTCGCATACAAGCCTTACGAGATACTGCTGGTGAACATGCTTGACAGAACGATCCATAAGATCGATTTTGAAGCCCCTTCCTATGCGGAAGACAAAATATTCCGGTTGATACTTACGGCGTTAATTGTTATTATTGTTATTGGAGTCATTTGGGTTTTCGCGTCAATTAAGATCCTTTAAAAATAAACAATTAACAATGACACAATTAACAACATGGAAATATTATCATAATATGTCGCCAATGGCGACACCGCGTTGTTAATTGTTAATTGAGAAATTGTAAATTAAATTGTAAATTAAATTAATGAAATTCCAGCTTTCTTATTATACAAAACAGAGGATCATTAAGCGCATCATTGATGTTTTCATGGTCGTTTTCCTTCTGATCACGCTTTTTCCGATTTTCTGGATGGTATATTCCTCTTTCAAAGACAACACCGACATATTAACGGGAAAAATATTCCTCTCCAAAGCCAGCAATGATGTAATAGCCATTGACAGGGATTCGAAGAACTTTTACATCGGGACCGCGGACGGCAGGATCACGATACTTGACGGGAACGGAAAAGCCTTAAAGGACAGATCGATAAGGTCTTCGGCAACTTCATTCGCTTTTGACGACAACTATGTCTGGATAGCAACTTCAAATAAAGGGCTCGCAAAAATAAGAAAAACCGACCTTAAGAAAATAGCCTCCTATAGCTACCAGCTTCCCGGAATAGACGTGAACAAGATCGCCTCAAGCGTCATATACAAGGAAGGCGGCAAAATATGGATAAGTCTTGAGTCAAAAGGTTTTGAAGGCGTCCTGGAATTCGACGAAAACACAAATAAGTTCTCTAGGTTAATCGACATTAAAAGCAGCCTGACCCCGTTCCAGGTCCTGACTATCTCAAAAGTGGGCAACAAGCTTGTTGTCGGAGGTGACCAGGGATTGCTTTCGGTCGACCTTGGTACCGGACTTGTTCTCCGCACCTACCCCATCCAGGTCAGATCAATGACGGCAAAAGTATGGAGGATCGTCCCTCACAACAATGAGCTCTACCTCGGCACATCTGCCGGCGCCCTGGTTTTTGATCTGGGTTCTGGAAAGATCCTGAAAAGGTATTCGTCAGATAACGGACTTATCTCTGATCAGGTGGGGCAGATAAAAATATACGATGAACTTCTGCTTTTCGGCACGAACCAGGGCCTCTCCATAGTCAATAAAAAGACCGGCGAAATAAAGAACTTCAGCGAGCTGTTCTCTCAGGTCAATAAAAGCAAAAATCAAACCTTAACCCCCGGCGACGTTCTGTCAATAATGAAGAACAACGACACTCTGATGCTTGGAACGACGAACGGGAAGATCGCATATTTCGACCTCAGCAAAGAAAAGGTCACGGGAGGAACGGTCCTCAAGCGCGGGTATTCAGTTGTGAGATGGAGGAATTTCGTCGACATGTGGTATAACATCGATTTTGGACTGTACCTGAGGAACTCCCTGCTGATATGCGGAATATCTATGATCATTGCAATGGCCTTCGCGACCATGGCGGCGTATTCATTCTCGCGTTTCAAGTTCCCAGGCGCTGACCTTTTCGGTAACCTTATTTTGGCAACCCAGATGATCCCCGCTATCATGTACCTGATCCCGATCTACATAATGTTCGTCAAATTCAACGAGGTTACTGGCATTGCGTTAAAAGGATCTTTCCTGGGGATCATACTCATCTATTCGGCTTTCTTCATTCCTTTCAGCATATGGATACTGAGGGGATTTTTTGCGGCGATACCAAAAGAGCTGGAGGAGGCCGGCCGCATTGACGGGTGCTCGCAGATCCAGGTATTCTGGTATGTTGTCCTTCCTCTTGCGGTGCCGGGAATCATCGCAACCGGAGTGTACATATTCCTGACGGCATGGGATGAGCTGATGTTCGCCTGGGTCCTGTGCAACGCCGATACAATGACCATTCCCGTAGGCATAAGGCTTTTTGTCGGCAACTACCAGAACAGGTTCGATCTTATGATGGCAGCTGCGACCGTCGCGACCATACCGGTCATGGTTTTATTCTTCATGCTCCAGAAATATATTATCAAGGGTTTGACAGCCGGAGCAGTAAAAGGTTAATGAGCTTACGGCTTACGGCACCGCCCTGCGGGCTACAGCTAACTGCTGTTAGCTGTAAGCCGTCAGCTGTAAGTTAAACAAGAAAGGGGTAAAATTGTTATGAAGAGATTGTTTTGTGTTTTGATACTGCTATTTATGGGAGAGGCGTGCTTTGGGCTGTCAGCGCCCTCAGCAACATCGTCCGCTTCCATAACATCAACATCTGAAGATGGATGTTACATTGGATTGTTCAGAGAAGGCGCTCCGCAGAATATGGGTTATATTAAGAGCTTTGAAAAGATGTTCGAGAAAAAGCCCGCAATGATAATGTGGTATGCGGATTTTAATTCCGATTTCCCATCAGAAGATTGTGAAAATGTCTATCGTTACGGCGCGGTCCCGCAGATAGTATGGGAACCGTGGATCTGGGGAGATGAAGAAAAGATAAAGCTGGATAATATCATAAATGGAGAATGGGACAAACATATAGAAGAATGGGCATCGGACGCCGCGGCATATAAGAAAACCGTCTTTATCAGGTGGGGACATGAATTCAATATTGAAAAATATCCCTGGGGCATTGGCAACAACAACAGGAGCGCGGAAAAATACGTAAAAGCATACCGGCACGTTCACGACATATTCAAGAAGGCGGGAGCAACGAACATTAAGTGGATATGGTGCTTTAATAATTATCCTAACCCGAACGAATACTGGAACAGCTGGGACCTGGCTTACCCGGGAGACGAATACATTGATTGGATCGGGATCGACGGCTACAACTGGGGAACAACGCAAACGTGGAGCGGGTGGCAGTCATTTAAAGATATGTTCCGCGACCAGGTCAGGGAAGCTTCAAAAAAATATCCGACCAAGCCGCTCATGATAGCCGAATTCGGGTCATGTGAGGACGGCGGTAGTAAGGCGAATTGGGTAAAAGACATACTCCCTACGCTGAAGATAAGCATGAACCAGGTCAAGGCGCTCGTCATGTTCGATACAAGAAAGGAATGCGACTGGAGGGTGAATTCATCCAAAAAGTCCCAGGATGCGTATCAATCCATTTTAAGCGACAGCTATTTTCTAAGCTCAGGCAAAGGCCTTATGAATCTTTCGGTCACAAAAAGCTTGCTGGCGGCGGGAGAAAACAGGTCCGCAGTTGCCAAAAAAACTTCGATCCCTGTGAAGATCGACGGGAATTTCAGGCCGTTTTCGGCCTGCACCCCCATTGTCATGGACAGCGACATCTTCCTTAAAGAAGGTTCTGACTGGAAAGGGCCAAAAGACCTTAGCGCGAGAATATATTTGCTGTGGGACAGCACATTTCTTTATATGTTCGCCAAGGTCACGGACAATCTGCCTCTCACTAACAGCAAAACGAACGGGGATATCTGGAACGGGGATGGCATAGAGGTAACTCTGCCCGGATACCAGATAGGTTTTGGAGCCGGCGACGGAAGCGCGAATAAGCCGTCCATATGGATATGGCAAAAAAGAAGGCCTTCCACCGGAGAGATCTTTGTGACAAAAACGAACAATCCGACCGGTTATGTGCTCGAAGCAAAAGTGCCATGGAAAGAGATCGGCTCTATCTCCCCAAAAACGGGCGGGAAGGTCGCTTTTGACATAGCGGTTGACGACGCGGATCAAACGTGGGAGAGAAAGCTACAATTCATATGGAGCGGGGATTATCTCTTTTATAAAGACCCGGATGTCTGGGGAGTTCTCCAATTTGAAGATTGACGAATCTCCTCGGGTATGGTAATATTCCCCTTACCCTTCAAAGGAGGCAATAGATACATGAAGAAACTTATGAGATCTACATCTTTCGGATTGGGCGTCTTATTGCTTGGCTTTCTGGTTTGCGGTTTTGGAGGACCAGCCCCGCAAGCAAATCCCTCAAGTTCAGGCGGAAGCAGCGATAATTACGGCCTTTGCAACTGTAATTATGGCCCGAATGTCTATATGTTCGATGATTTCGAAGATGGCGATTACACATCAAGCCCCGAATGGTGGAAATTTGACAATATTGATCTAAAAGTCGTTGATAATTCCGATTATCAAAACGGCGACCAATCCTCCCTGAACGAGATCAAAAAATACTCCCTGAACATCAACGGCACCTGCAGCGACTGGTATTGTGGCGGCATGGGCACCTACACGGCGAGAAAAGGCGTTGATCTTTCAAGGTATAATTACTTTCAGATGGACGTTTACGGCAACGGCGCGGGAAGCGGCACTATTAAGATCGAGCTGAATGATGACGATAACGGTAACTGGCAGATAGAACAGGACCCGAAAAAAGGGTATGCGAACTTATATGACGATAAGTTTGTCTATAATATTATCGTTGACTGGAGAGGCTGGAAAAGGGTCTCCATTCCTATCGCCGATTTCGTCGATGAAAACCCCGGCGTCGGGGACGACATTTGGAACCCGGAACAAACGGGCGGCTCAGGCGGCCTGATACAGATGCAGCTGATATTTATCGGACCAAAAAAGTCGGGAAACGTAAGGTTCAACATCGACAACGTTTCGCTTGTAACAAAATAAATTGAATGCCATCTAAACCTTTAGATATTGCACTTGTTCTTTTGTTGTTAAGCGCGTCGTGTTTTGTTATGCCATCATATTCCGCTAACTTCTCCGACCGATTCGCTATTTCTCCTCCGGCGGGATGGGCAGGCGACGACACTAACGGGACTCCGCGCACCATCACCGGGGTTCTCCCTTCTGATTTCAAGGAAGATAATGAGGTGGTTACGGGTTTTGGGAGTTATTCCAATAAGGTGATGTGCCGCGGACAAAACTTGCGCCAGTACCGGGTCAGCATACACCTTAACGGAGATCTTATATCGGGATCCAACATTATTCCGGCGTCGAGTTTGAGATATATGCTTACTTACACGAACGGACTCGGAACTATTTCCAACTATCAAAAGTACATCAATTTTTCAACAGCCTGGAACACGGTCTATTTAAGCTTAAGCAATCCTATCACAATAGAATCACCATTCCCCGAAGATGCATCCGCAGATAGAGAGTTTCAGTTCAAGTACGCGATCCAGGTACCGAACAATCAGGCTCCCGGAACATATACAGCTAACATAGAATATTTAGGAGAAGAGATCGGGGGGACAAGCGCTACACGGACAGCTCAAATTTCAGTCACTGTTGGGAACTATTTCCGCCTTTCCGTGGACAGGGGCACCATCGATTTTGAAAAGATGAAGCCGGGGGATGTAAAAGACAACATGCCGCCTGAAGGCGTTATCGTAACAAGCAACACAAACACCGGAAATCCCTGGTACTTAAAGATATCCAATGACAGCCCGCTTAGTTCCGGTCCGTATGTGATCCCGGATTCAAATTTCTCTTGGTACGGTTGGACGGATGGAGCAGGCACATGGTACGGCACAGGGAACAATCCGATAACATTCGTGCCCGAGCTTATGTACGCGAGCGGAGCAAATGAGGGTAACAACATGCCGAACGGCACGAACAATCATTTAAAGTTCAAGCTGGCTATCCCGAAGGGACAGCCGGGCGGCAAGTACCTATCAACAGTTACACTGACACTAACGGAGTAGGAAAATTAAAAATATGCAACAAATGAATCTAAGTTTTTGGAACCTGCGAATGAACTTCCCTGCCCGTCCGGCAGGCGGGGCGGTTCCAAAATTGCGAGGAACCGAGACGTTTAGTCTCAGGTTCCGAGCTCTATTTGTCATTTGGATTTTGTCATTTGTCATTTTGTCCTCCCCTGCTTATTCCGCTCAAGCAACCAGTTCCATCACTGTTACTGTTTTAGTTCAAGGCTCTTTTAACTTGATGGTGAACACCGACTCATTTGATTTCGCGCGTCTCGCGCCCGGGCAAACCGGAGAAATGAACAGGTCCGAAGGGGTGGCGGTTACAGGAACATCCAGCGGCGGAAATCCGTGGTACTTGAAGGTTTCAGCAGTAAAGCCTTTGACATCGGGAAGCAACTCTATCCCGAATGAAAATTTCACCTGGTACGGCACAAGCGAAGGGACCGGCAGCTGGCATGGGACAGGAGAAAAAAGCTTTGCCGATCCCGACAACACGGCATATGTAAGCTCAGCAGAAGAAGCGGACCAGATCAGCAAGGTCGTTAACAGGTTCAAGTTCAGGCTGCATACTCCCGAAGATACAAAACCCGGAAATTACACAACGACCGTAATGTTCACGATGACGGAGTAAACAATGAAAACCACAAATCACAATAAACAATATACAAACAATATACAAATTCTAAGACACAACAATAAAAACACATTCTTTTTGTTTATTCGGTCATTGTTTATTGTTTGTAATTTGTTGCTTGTAATTTGTATCTTTGGATTTACCTCCCCTGCCTTTGCCCTATCGATAAACATCGATCCGTCAAATATTAACGTATCTATAAAGCCCGGTGAAACAAAGGACGGCGAGATCCTTGTCCAGAACCTTGGGGAAGACAAAATAAAGATAAAAGCATACACTGAAGACTGGATCTATGCCTCTGACGGTAGCAAGGTTTTCATGAAACCGGGTTCTTCGGTATATTCTTGCTCCTCCTGGATCAAGCTGGATCCGGAACAATTCGATCTGGGATCCAAAGAAGACAAAAAAGTAAAATACACCATCACTTCTCCAAGCAACGCTTCCGGAGGACATGTTTCCGTGATCTTTTTCGAGGCTGTCATAGATAAGTACGAAGGAATTGCCGTGTCTGGAAGGATAGGAACGATCGTTTACCAGGATACCGAAGGAGACATAAAGAGATCCGGAGAGATAAAGGCGCTTTCAGTCCTGACCTCTGAAGAAGGCAAACCGGTCGTTCTTCAAATTTCCTTTGAAAACAATGGGAATTCGTATATAGCAGCGAAGCCGGGCATAAAGATAATGGACGGCGGGAAAACCATTATTGAGTCACAGGCAATGAACATAAACACTCTTCCGGGAGACACGAAAATAAGCACCGTAACGATCAACAAGCCGTTATCAGAAGGCAATTATAAAGCACAGGTCGAGCTGAACTTTGACAACAAAACCCTCAAATCCCAATCAGATTTCACCATCAGAAAATCTACCCAAAAATAGAAATTTTCCACTGTTTTTGACGATAATATAGTATAGGGGGGATGTGGCTATACTTTTTATTGTAGCAAAGCCAAATTTTTATTGTTTTATTAATGAAAAACATACAAGAAACCGTCTCAACAACACGATAAAGAGTATAGAGGAATTATGCGTAAAGTAATATATATACTTATAATATCTGCTTTTGTACTGCTGCAGGCAAACGCTCTTGCATTCGGCGCAAGTCCTTTGACCCTCACGTATGCAGGCGGAACGGGTGCGGGCGCATCTGATTCGAAATTTGCAGAGAACACCTGGGATTACAACTATCAATACCATGTTCTGGTCCTTTCCGGCGATGTCCCGCAGGGAAGCCTTTTCTCACAAATACAAGTGGAGGAAAGTGATTATAAGACCGGACTGGCGTACGCTCGCATGAACCTTTACGGCAGCACATATACTATCGACCTCGGCGACAATGTTGTGAACTTCTCCGATCTCACATTGAATAGTTTGGCATATGAGGGCGCGGGCGTGACCCTGAAACCTTCCGGCAACTTCAACATGACGGTGGTCGGCGGCGCGCGAGGCAACGGATTGTGGGGAGCCGATGTCAGGAGAGACACTAGACCGCAGGAAAAATTTACGGGAGTAAAGACCGTCTTCAACCCTGTTGCGGGGCTGGGCCTTTCCGCCACATACCTGACGACCCCGGGCGGGGATGATGTCCTGGCTTATGGAGGAGAATACGATTTTGAGGACCTTAAATTCGCCGCTGAGTACGGTTCCGCGATCGAAGGAAAAGCTTTCAGCGGCCAGATAAAATATCAGGACAACTGGCTGTCTCTCGGGACCATTTACAGGGATGTTGACCCGACCTATGTTATTCCGTTCGATTCCGCCACCTATAAGGGAATAAAAGGAACTTACTCTTCCGTAGGGATAAGGCCTTCGAACAATCTTTCAATAAATGTACAGAGTGACAGCTACATAGACAGACTGAACGGCTCCTCCGACGTCCCGATCCTGGACACGAGGGGGGACATGACCTACAATCTTGCGAGCGGAACGAACATTGGATATTCTGGCTGGAGGAATGACAGGGAATCCTACGACAGAGGCGGCATTACCGAAGGCGAGATGATGTACGTAACCCAGCAATTTTACCTTTTAACAAAGAACGCGATCTACTTCAGGAGCCAGCCGTCGTGGTTCCAGAGCTTTAATCCATCCGAGGAGTCTTATTCCGAAAATAAGAACATCGCGGGGCTCAACATATCGCTGTTCGACGCTATCCACCTTAACTATGAGATAGAGAACGCCGAAAAAATATTCAAAAACACCGATATTGAAGTCGATCCCTCGGCCGTATCCGCGAGGATGGACCTTTTTGAGAGCCAGATAATGGGGAGTCCGTTCTATATCGCGAGTTCGATCAATTACAGAAAAGACATCCCTGATAAAGATGTTTCGGAGGAAGCCACTTCCACTTCCGCCTATTCCGACGTGACCATAAAATACAGCCCGGACCCCGACATGAGCTGTTTCATCACCGCCAAGGTCTTCGACATGAGCTCGCCTGATGCGGACAGGACCGCGAGGGAACAGAGAGATCTGAGCTTTGGCCTTAATTATACCTTCAGCACTAGCTTCTATATGAAATGAAACAAATAGGCACAATTGACACATCCGCCTCAAGGTTTTAGAATGTTCCTGAGGTGAATTGATGTATCTTGTCGTTGGCCTGGGCAATCCCGGAAAAGAATACGAATTAACGCGTCACAACATCGGCTTCAGGGTCATAGACCGGATCTCTGCTGACCTGAAGATCAAAGTTTCAAAAGGCCAGTGCCTGGCTATAACAGGTCAGGGAGATGCCGCCGGCCATAAATTGATCCTCGCAAAGCCGCAAACTTTTATGAACTTGAGCGGTGACAGCGTTTCAGAGCTCGTTAGATGGTTCAAGATCGAAAGAGGTCATTTGATGGTCATATATGACGACCTTGACCTGGATACCGGAACTCTAAGGATAAGGCCGAAAGGAAATTCAGGCGGACATAAAGGCGTTGAATCGATAATCAACAGGCTGGGGACAACGGAATTCACAAGAATAAGGCTAGGCATAGGCAGGCCGGACAGAACGCCTCTTAAAGAAGACAGTTCCGGTTATGTATTATCCCGTATCCCCAGGGAAGAACAGGAAGCTATCGATCAAGCCATCCTATCGGCTGCCGAAGCTGTTCCTTTGATCTTGAAGGAAGGTCTTGAAGCAGCGATGAATAAATATAATATACAGTGAACCTGCACGGAATAGCCAGAACATTATCTAGCGATCCCCGGTTCGACAAGATCATCGGCAGCAGAAAAACAGCCGTAGAAGGCCTTGCCGGCAGCGCGGCTGCCGCTTTTTACTCCGCCCTCTTTATAAAAACCGGCAAAACGCTCCTTGTAATATCCCAGGATGCCGAATCGCTGTCGAATGACATCAAAACCTTTATAGGAGATAACAGGGCATATTACTTCCCAGCCTGGGACACATTTCCGACCGAAGATATCTCCCCCAGCACGGAAATAGTCGGAGAACGTCAGGCGATACTTGACCGGATACTGGCGGGAGAAAAGCTGATAATTACTGCGGCCATAAAATCGGCGGTAACAAGGGTCATTCCAAAAACCGTTCTGCAGGAAAATACCATTTCCCTTCAAACCGTAAGTTCTAAGATCGACCCTGAAGCGAAGCTCAGCGCATGCTTCAGGGTCGACCGGGAAGGATTGATCAGCCAGCTCGTGAAGCTTGGATATAAGAGAAGGGACATAGTTGGAGAACGGGGGGAATTCGCCGTGAGAGGAGGGATATTGGACATTTTCGCCCCTAACTTATCCGATCCTGTAAGGATAGAGCTTGTCGGCGACAAAATAGAGTCACTCAGGTTCTTTGATGCGGCAAGCCAGAGGTCCAAGGCGGGTGTCAAAGGGGTCAAGATATTTCCTATTCACGAGCTTGTCCTGGACGGAGCCGAAGGATCCGTTCTTGAGGGCGAGGCAGAATACAAGGACGGGATAGAGCTCAAAATACCTCAAATATATGCCGGTTTTAGCGGCATCTTCGAATATCTTGATGACGGGACCTTGATAATACTGGACGATCCACGAAGTCTTCGTCTTTCCCAGGAAAAACTGATCAAAGAAATAGAGGAACTGCGCGGAAATTCAACGGGGAAATTTTACCTGGATGTTGATGAATTTGAAAGATCGCTGTCGAACTATCCCTTGATCACGCGTGGCGACGGCGAAGGCGGAGTATCGTTTGATTTTGCACCGGCGGACGATCATATGGGAAAGATCGATCAGCTTATTGATAAGCTGGTAAAAGAAAGAGCCGGGATGTCGACTTTCATAGTAAGCAAGCAGGCTGACAGGCTCCATGAACTTTTCATTGAGAGAGGGCTTGTAGCTCAAAAGATCGAAGAAGTACCGCCTGACTTCAAGAAAGGCATATTCATACTGTTCGGCAAGCTCAGGACCGGTTTTCGCGGCAACGGGATAGAGGTCCTGACGGACAGAGAGCTGTTCGGCGAGATGCCATCAAAGGTCACGTTCACGCCCAAGCCATCGGAAGGGGTCTCTGAAAAACTGCTCGCTGAACTTTATGTGGGGGATTATGTCGTCCATTCAAATTACGGGATAGGGATATACAGGGGCCTAAAGAAGCTGGAGATCGACGGCGCGCTCCAGGAATACATCCAGATCGATTACGCGCAGGATGACAAGCTCTATGTGCCGCTGCACCAGATGGGCCTTGTTGAAAAATATTCCGGCGGAGGGGACTACAAGCCAAAGATAGGACGACTTGGAGGAACAGAGTGGGCAAGGCAAAAGTCCCGCGCAAAGAAATCCATAAAGGACATTACCGAGGAGCTGCTTGACCTTTATGTTTCAAGACACAAGATGGAAGGGCTAAAGTATCCTCCGGATTCTTTGTGGGAGATGGAATTTGAAAAATCCTTCCCGTATGAAGAAACTCCGGATCAGGCAAAAGCGATCCGGGAGATCAAGAAAGACATGGAAAGCGGAAAGCTTATCGACAGGCTTGTTTGCGGGGACGTGGGCTACGGGAAAACAGAAGTAGCTCTTCGCGCGGCTTTCAAGGCCGCGGTATCAGGCCAGCAGGTAGCGGTCCTGACCCCTACGACCGTTCTTGCCGACCAGCATTTCCATGTTTTTTCCCAAAGGTTCAAGCCCTACCCCATCACGGTGGAAGCGCTGTCCCGGTTCAAGAGCAAGGATGAACAAAAACAGATAATCAGATCGCTTGAAGCAGGAGCGATCGACATAGTTATCGGGACCCACAGGATGATCCAGAAAGACGTTAAATTCAAGAACCTGGGCCTTCTTATAATAGACGAAGAGCAGAAGTTCGGGGTTTCGGCCAAGGAGAAGCTGAAGCAGATCGCGATGAGGGCCAATGTGATAACACTTTCCGCAACGCCTATCCCGAGGACGCTCTACATGGCTCTCTCTGGCGTCAGGGAGATGAGCATCATCGCAACCGCGCCCCTTGACAGGTCTCCCATAAGGACATACCTGAGGGAATTTGACGAGAATATAATAAAGGAAGCGATAAGAAGGGAGCTTGAGAGAGGCGGCCAGGTGTTCTTCGTTCACAACATCGTAAAAAACATAGACAAAATAGCCGCCCTAATCAAACAGATAGTCCCGGAAGCCAGGATCGCCGTGGCGCACGGGCAGATGAAGGAATCCAGCCTTGAGGAGATCATGATTAAGTTCGTGAACAAAGAATTTGACGTTCTGCTCTCGACAAGCATAATAGAATCCGGGCTTGATATCCCGTCCGTAAACACCGTGATAATAGACAACGCTTCGGAATTCGGCCTCTCACAGCTTTACCAGATAAGAGGCAGGGTCGGAAGGTCTTCAACGAGAGCTTTCGCATATCTTCTCTACCATAAAGAAAAGGTCTTGACGGATAAAGCCCTCGAGAGATTGAAAGCCATACAGGAATTCACCGCTCTTGGTTCCGGATACAAGCTCGCAATGGCTGACCTTGAGATAAGAGGCGCCGGAAATATCCTCGGGGGAGAACAGCACGGTCACATGCTTAACATCGGATTTGACCTGTACTGCGACCTGCTGGAGGAATCCGTAAGAGAGCTTAAGCACATCGAGCCCCCGGCGGCAAAAAAGGTGTTCATTGACCTTAAGATAGACGCTTTCATACCAAAAGATTATGTCGCGGACGACAAACAGCGGATAGCGCTCTACAGAAGGATGAATGCCCTGAACGATCTCAGGGAACTTGAGGGATTAAAAAACGAAATGATCGACAGGTTCGGCCGCGCCTACCGGGGCGGTCAGTCCCCGACCGAAGCATCGGGGCAGGCAGAGAAGATACCTCCGGAGCTTGAATCATTGTTCAGAATAATCGAGCTCAAGATAGAGGCGGGAGAAAAGAACGTCACAAGCATAACGGGCGGCTCGGAACTTGTGGAAATACAGTTCGATCTGAAAAAACCGATCGTCATAAGGACCAGGGGCATGCCGAAAGAAAAATGGTTCAATCTTGTGCGTGATAAAATAAGGCAAATGTAAGGCACCGGAGGCATGGTTCGTCCTTTACATATTGTTATACCTGTGGTAAATTACAGGCCAAATGAAGAATAAGTTATTAATGCTCGTCATTGTCCTTCTTATTGCCACGCTTCCCGTGTTCGCCGCGGCAAAAACGACTTCCAGGAAATCGGCCCCAAAACCTAAACCCGCCGCAGTAAAACCGGCGGCGAAAGATGTTGAATGGGCCGCCAAGGTGAACGGCGATCTGATCTCCATGGACCTCTATAACAGGAGAGTGGATAGCGCCATAAAAGAAATGACAAAAAAGATAAGCATTGAAGCGGCGGAGGAAAATGGACTGGTAAAGGATACAAAAAAATCGATACTCGAACAGATGATAGAAGCTGTAATCCTTCTCCAATGGGCGGACAGGGAAGGCCTGGAAATATCCGACAAGACCATAAAAACAAAAATATCTCAGATAAAGAAATCCTTCCCTTCGGCGCACGAATTCCACAAGTCTCTTGCCGAACAGGGAATGTCGATCGATGACTTAGGACGGGACATAAAGAAACAGATCATCATCGATAAGATGATAGACATGAGGGCAAAGGCGCTCGCGGTAACGGATGAGGAAATGAAGGCGTTCTATTACAAAAATCTCGACCTTTATTATCAGGAAGAAAAGCTCCACCTGCAGCAAATATTCAGGAAGGACGAGAACGACATCCAGGCGGAAAAAAGGAAGATCGACAGCGGAAAAGCGTTCAACGGCGAGGACATAGGGATCGTTGAAAAAAGCCAGCTCCCCGTCTACGAGGGCTCACAGATATTCAAGCTTAAACCGGGCGATATAAGCAGCGTTACTTCCGGTGAAGCAGGATATTACATATTCAAGGTCGTGGAAATCACTCCCGCAAGAGAAACGAAATTCGCGGATGTTAAGGACAGCATAAGGAGATTCCTTCTTAAGGAAAAAGGCCGCACCAAGTTCATCAATGACCTTCAGGAAGAAAAAACGAACGCGAAGATCATTTTGAACGAAAAACTCGGTAAATTATTCTATCCCGTCACTTCACAAGAAGCAGAACCGCGTCCTTAAGCATGTTCTTTGAATCGTGTTTTTCCGAGTCAGCCAGGAATTCGGCCAGCGCCTGCTTTATTTCGCCGAAAGTGAAATTTTCTTTCCCCCCCGATTCGATATATGTCCCGCCCGATTTCTTTTGCCTTTTCGAAAGTTCCTTACCGAGCTGATCGGTGACCTTATTCCTTACGGAATCGACGAGCCTCTGGTTCACTATCTCCAGAACGATCTCGCCTTCATCGAAGATCTTTATCCCTTCGTTGTCTATATGGATATCCTCATTCACGATCTTGTCGGAAGTGATCTGAGAGAGGTATACGCTGATTATCTTCTTTGCGACTTCCGGGTTGAGCCGATTGCCGATAATGAATTTCGGCTCAACGTTCACGCAGGTATGCTTTGCGTTAACTGCTATGGGCTTGCCGTGATCGAGCCAGAACGCCTTTAGGGCCTTCTCCACTTCATATTTATTTTCTTCATTTATCATTTTAACCTGCTCCCTTCAAACTACCTTTTCATAAGCCAGGTATTTCATCAGCACTTTCCCCACAAGCCAATTCTCGTCGTACACAAGTTTTAGGCCGTTATCTTTCTCACCCACAGTCGCAGCACTGGCCGTTTCACTGGCCTCACTTGCCCTATCCATGTTGTTGATATTGAGCTTTACTGGCCCCTGCCCGACCGCTACATCACTTCCGCTTTTTTGTTTTGATTGGAATTTGGTCAGATCGATTAAGATCTTGGTATCATCCTTGACTGAGTACTTCAGCTCCGACTTAAATTTTTGGACTTTTGGGATGATATCTTCGGCAAGGATCTTGGGATCTTTGCATGCCTTTTGCAATAACATGGCTAGTGAGAGATCATTTGCGCTATCAACTTCCTTGACAAACTTCACTATGCTCGATAAATTCTCCTTAAGATCTTTAATATATTTAACATAAACTGAGTTCAGGTCCGCTTCAGTTGCGGCCACAAAATCTTTGAGAATTTGGGCAAGCATTTTCCGCGCCGTACCCTGCGGATATGCACCCCTTAACTGAGAAATATTAATCTCAGTTGGTTTTATTGATGCCCCAGATGATTCTACGCCCATTATTTTAACCCTCCATACACCTATATTATCGGGATATATAGCCAAAAACTTGCATGATACCTCAACCCTAGCCCTTCTCCTATAAATAGGAGAAGGAAAACGAAACTTTGATTTGTTTTCCCTCTCCTGCTATGCAGGAGAGGGGTTAGGGGTGAGGTAGGAAATAAGTGTTAAATTACAGGCAGGTTGCTTTTACCCGTGAGGTATTTATCTATATAATGCGCCGCTTTTCTTCCTTCGCTGACGGCCCAGACTATGAGGGATTGGCCTCTATGCATGTCCCCGGCGGAAAATACCCCTTTTTTTGAGGTCATGAACTCCTCGTTCGTCCTGATGTTCCCTCTCTGATCAAGCTCCAAACCAAGCTTTTCGATCAATCCTTTTTTATCCGGATGAAGGAATCCCATTGCCAGGATCACCATATCCGCCTCCAGCTCAAAAAGCTTCCCTTCTTTTTCGCATATCAGTTTCACGACTTTTCCGCTTTCACCCGCGATATTTTTGGTTGAAACCGACCAGTAGCGCTCGCATCCTTCGCCATGGCTGGTCGATGTCTTTAGAATATTCGGGTATTTTGGCCAGGGTTGATCGATGGGCCGCTTATCGGACGGCTTGGGCAAAAGCTCTATCTGTGTTACGCTCTTTGCTCCCTGACGGTTGGCGCATCCCACGCAATCCGCCCCCGTATCCCCTCCTCCGATTATCACGACTTTTTTACCTTTTGCATCCATCAGTTCCTTCTCGGGTATTTTATGGCCTGCCACTCTTTTATTTGACTGCGTCAGATAATCCAGGGCGAAATAGAAGCCGGAAAGCTCTCTTCCTTCAACCTTAAGGTCTCTCGGGACCCTGGATCCCCCGCTCAGGCAAACGGCATCGAACTCCTTCAATAGCTTTGAGACGGGATGATCGATACCGACATTCACGCCGGTAACAAACTCGATCCCTTCTTTTTCCCAGAACCGGATCCGCCGATCGAGTATCGATTTTTCAAGCTTGAAATCGGGAATGCCGTACCTCATTATCCCGCCTATCTTATCGTCCTTCTCAAATACGACGACCTTATGCCCGGCCCTGTTCAGCTGCGCGGCGCATGAGAGCCCGGCCGGGCCGGAACCGATCACAGCCACGCTTTTTCCGGTCCTTTTTACAGGCGGCTTCGACTTTACCAGGCCATTTTTGAATGCGTATTCAATTATCGCAAGCTCGTTATCCCTTATGGTTACCGGGTCATCGTTCACGCCCAGAACACATGCATACTCACATAGCGCGGGGCAAATTCTGCCCGTTATCTCCGGGATATTGTTCGTCGCGTCAAGAAGCTGAAAAGCCTTATCCCAAAGCCCGTTGAACACGCTGTCGTTCCATTCGGGGATATAATTCCCGACCGGACATCCCCAGTTGCAGAACGGCGTTCCGCAATCCATGCAGCGGGAAGTCTGCTCCCTGGAATCCCTCTCGCTCCTCGCGACCGCGACGTCCTTATAATCTTTCACGCGTTCGCACGGCTGCCGGTATTCAGAGTTTTTTCTTTTGAACTTTAAAAACCCTTTTATGTCACCCATCCAAGACCTCCGTAAGACCGGATTCCTCTGCCAGCTCTTTTTCCTTCCTGCCCGCAGGCAGGCCGGCAAGCACCCGCTTGTACTCTGCGGGCATTACCTTAACGAATTTTCTCGTTTCGTTCTCGAAATTATCCAGGATCTTTTTTGCCAAGGGACTCTTTGTATGCCTGTAATGGTTATTGATCAGACCGCTGATGATCTTTTTGTCTTCTTTTGAAACCTTTTCAAGTCCGACCATTTTCAAGTTGCACTTTTCGGCAAAATCACCGTATCGGTCATATACGTATGCTATGCCGCCCGACATTCCTGCGCCAAAGTTCCTGCCTGTACCGCCCAGAACAACCACATGGCCGCCTGTCATATACTCGCAGCCATGGTCTCCAACTCCTTCCACCACCGCGTCAAGACCTGAATTCCTTATGCAGAACCTTTCTCCCGCAACCCCTCTAATATAAGCCTCTCCGGATATCGCGCCGTAGAAAGTCGTATTTCCGATAATGATGTTCTTCTCGGACTCATACGTTGATTCCTTTGACGGATAAACTATTATCTTCCCGCCTGAAATGCCTTTGCCCACATAATCATTAGCCATCCCTTCAAGTTCAAGGGTAACGCCCTTTGCAAGCCAGGCCCCAAAGCTCTGACCGGCCACGCCGCTGAATTTGAACCGGATGGTATCTTCGGGAAGACCTTCTTCTCCGTAGAGCCTGCATATCTCGCCGCTGAGCATGGCTCCCACAGTGCGGTTCGTATTATTAATGAAGACTTCTCCTCTCACAGCACTGCGATCTTTCAGGGCCGGAGAAGCCATTTCGATGAGCTTTTTGTCGAGAACTTTGTCAATGCCATGAATCTGGGGGATCGTGCACCTGACATCTGCATTTTTGGACGATTCCGGCCTGTAAAACACCCTTGAATAATCTATATCCTTCGCCTTCGACGGGACTATTGTCTTATCGGTCTCCAGAAGATCGCTTCTCCCGATCAGCTCGTCGAGGCTCGCCACCCCGATACCAGCCATGATCTCCCTTAATTCCTGGGCGATAAAAGTAAAATAATTGATTATGTATTCTGGTTTGCCTGTGAACCGATTCGAAAGCTCCTCGTCCTGCGTCGCAACCCCCACGGAGCAGTTATTGAGATGGCAATGTCTGAGCATGACGCAGCCTAATACGATCAGCACCGCGGTGCAAAATCCAAATTCCTCGGCTCCCAGCATTGCGGCGATGGCAACATCCCGTCCCGTCCTCATCTGGCCGTCAGTCTGAAGCCTTACTCTGGAGCGAAGGTTGTTCATAATAAGGGTCTGATGAGTTTCGGAAAGCCCCAGCTCCCAGGGCAAACCCGCGTTCTTTATCGAGCTTACGGGAGAAGCGCCGGTCCCGCCGTCACCGCCCGATATCAGAATCATGTCCGCATGCCCTTTCGCGACACCGGCTGCAATGGTCCCGACGCCGATCTCAGACACAAGTTTGACAGATATCCTTGCCTTTGGATTAACGTTCTTAAGGTCGAATATCAGCTGGGCGAGATCTTCTATCGAATAAATATCATGATGCGGAGGTGGTGATATCAGCGTAACCCCGGGAGTCGTATATCTGGTCTTTGCTATTACCTCGCTCACTTTATGGCCGGGAAGCTGGCCTCCTTCTCCCGGCTTTGCGCCCTGGGCCATCTTTATCTGGATCTCATCGGCATTTACCAGGTAATTCGCGGTCACGCCGAACCTGCCGGATGCTACCTGCTTTATCGCGCTTCTCTTCAGATCCCCGTTCGGCATAGGCTTAAAGCGCTGAGGGTCTTCGCCGCCTTCACCGGTGTTCGACCTCCCGCCAATCCTGTTCATTGCGATCGCTATCGTTTCATGCGCGGACTTGCTTATGGAGCCAAAGCTCATTGCTCCGACCGCAAAACGCTTCAATATGGACCGGACAGGCTCCACTTCTTCTATGGGTATCGGCCTTGTCCTGCCTTTTGATATCTTTATCAGGCTCCTGAGCGTCGTCGGATTTTTTGATTGATCGTTGATGAGGCACGAGAACTCATTATATTTTGCCTGGTCATTATTCCTGACCGCATCCTGAAGCGCGGCGATCGTCTCGGGATTCCAGAGATGGAATTCGCCGTCACGTTTCCACTGATACACGCCACCCGTAGGCAGATAGGTTATGCCAAGCGCCTTATCTTCATAGGCTTTGCCATGCCGCATGATCGTCTCCGTCGCTATTTCTTCCATCCCTGCCCCGCCTATCCTTGAAGGCGTCCCTTCAAAATATCTGTCAATGAACTCATCATTTAATCCCAGCGCCTCAAAGATCTGCGAGCCCCTGTAGCTGTTCAATGTGGAAATTCCCATTTTTGAAAGTATCTTCTCCACTCCACTCATCACGGCCTTAATGTAATTGGAGCCCGCCGTTTTTGCATCTATCGTAATTTCCCCCTCAACGGCAAGCGAGGAGACCGCTTCATATGCCAGATAAGGGTTGACGGCATCCGCGCCGTAACCAAAAAGAAGTGCGAAATGATGCGTTTCTCTTGTTTCGCCGCTTTCCGCAATTATCCCCACCCTGGTACGGAGCGCCTTCCTTATTAGATACTGATGGACGGCGGAAACCGCGAGCAGGGTCGGGATAGCCGCATTGTCCCTGTCAGCCCCTCTGTCGCTTAAAACAATGAACGTGTATCCTTTATTAATGGCGTCTTCCGACTCCCTGCATATCCTTTCGATCGAATCACTGAAATCCTTTTGGCTTGATGATCTTCCGCCAAAGGCGGACCCCGACAAAGGGCGGGGAGAAAGTATGGAAATCGTCTTTGTCCTTAATCCGTCCATCTTTACAGCCCTTATCTTTTCAAGCTGTTCGTTGGTCAACACAGGCGATTTAAGCCTCAATTTGCAGCAGTGTTTAGGCCCTTCATCAAGCATGTTATCCTGCGGCCCGATGTAGCTTTCCATGCTCATAACGATCTCTTCCCGTATTGGATCAATGGGAGGATTCGTTACCTGGGCAAAAAGCTGTTTGAAGTAATTATAAAGCAACTGGGGTTTCTTTGAAAAAACGGCATGCGGAGTGTCGTTGCCCATGGAGCCGACCGGTTCTTTCGCTTTTTCAGCCATAGGCTTCAATATGAATTTAAGGTCCTCTCTCGTATACCCGAATATGTTGAGCAAGGTCGTCAAGTCTTCCCTGTTCTCCTCAAAAGCGCTTACTCTTGGAAGGTCGCTTAACTCTATCATCTCCTTCTCCAGCCAGGCGGAATACGGCCTTGAACTTGAAATGAAGCTTTTTATCTCTTCGTCATTTATTATCCGCCCCTGTTCAGTGTCGATATAGAGCATTTTCCCGGGTTCAAGCCTGCCGCTGAACGCGATGTCCTTTGGCGCGATATCAAGCACGCCGACTTCCGACGCCATCACAACTACGCCCTTTTCGGTGACTATATATCGGGCCGGACGCAACCCGTTCCTGTCGAGCACCGCTCCGATACGCGTCCCGTCAGTAAAAGCTATCGCCGCCGGACCATCCCAGGGCTCCATAAAGCAGGCATGGAATTTATAAAAATCTCTGAGCTTTTTATCCATCAGATCATTGTGCTCCCATGCCTGAGGGATAAGCATCATCATCGCGTGCGGAAGCGTCCTCCCGGAGAGGGCAAGCAGTTCAAAGACATTATCTATGGCCGCTGAATCGCTTCCGCCCGGCACGATCACCGGCTTGATCTTCCGTATGTCTTTGCCGAAAACTTCGCTCTCTATCTGTCCTTCGCGCGCCCTCATCCAGTTTATGTTCCCTCTCAAGGTATTGATCTCGCCGTTGTGAGCGATGAACCTGAACGGCTGTGACAGGTCCCATGTGGGAAAAGTGTTCGTGCTGTAGCGGGAATGCACGAGACATATGGCACTCTTGAACGAGTCGTCCTTCAGATCAGTAAAAAAACCTTCGACCTGTGCAGGCATCAGCAGGCCTTTATATGAAATGGTCCGAGAGGAGAGATTTGTTATGTAAAGCCATATCTTTTTTGCGCTCGCCGCGCCTTCGATCTGTTTCCTTATGAGATACAGCTTCCTCTCGAACTGGAGCTGATCGGCAACTGTGCTGCCGATGAATACCTGCTCGATGACAGGCTGCGTTTTCCTTGCGGTGGCCCCGATATCCGTATCATCAACGGGTACCTGCCTCCAGCCGAGGAGCTCCTGTCCCTCAGCTTCAACGAACTTTTTAAAAAGATCCCTGCAGAACTCCCTTTCTTTTTGACCGGTCGGCAGGAACACCAATCCCGTCGCGTATCTGCCGGGTTCGGGAAGGTCTATCTTCACCGTTTTCCTGAAGAACTCATAAGGTATCTGTATTAGTATCCCCGCGCCGTCACCCGTCTTTGGGTCGGCACCCGTCGCGCCTCTGTGGGCCAGCCTTTTCAGCACCTCGATCCCCTGCTTTACGATCTCATTTGACCTTCTGCCGTCCACACTGCAGACAAATCCGACGCCGCAGCTATCGTGTTCGAAGTGCCGGTCATAAAGCCCGAATTTTTTTTCTGGATAAGGCATTTTAACCGCTCCTGATCATACCGTATTTTTTAAGTTTTGACCTTAATGTATTTCTGTTTATCCCGAGGATGTGCGCGGCCCTCATCTGATTGCCTTTCGTGTATTCCATTAACTTGATCAAAAGAGGTTTTTCCACCGAATCGGTCAAGAAGCGATATACCTTTCCCTCATTTTCCTTGAAGAAAAGCTCATTGATCTCTGATATTGCTTTTTCCAGATCCATCTTGATCACCCCCGCACGCGTGGCCTCCGAACGGATTGCCTAAAAATCAGGCAGCCGCCCCCAAAAAAGAGCGAGACGTCGTTGTCCCGCTCCCCCGAACTTTTTACAGTATCGGGAAATATTTCTTTATTTCATACTCGGTGACTTGGATCCTGAATTCATCCCATTCTTTTTTCTTGACCGATATGAATCTTGAAAAACTGTGCTCCCCGAGAACCTCTCTCAACAGCTCGCTTCCCTCAGCTAATTTAATGGCGTCTCCAAGGCTTGCCGGAAGCGATTTTATGCCTCCCTCCTGTCTCTCCTCTTCAGTAAGATGATACAGGTTTAGCTCCATCGGGTCGGGCAGCTTATATCCCTCTTCAATGCCCTTTAATCCCGCTGAAAGCATTACCGCAAATTGCAGATAAGGATTCCCGGATGGATCCGGGCATCTTAGCTCCATGCGGGTAGCGACTTCCTTGCCCGGCAGGTACATCGGGACCCTGACGAGAGCCGATCTGTTGCGCCTTGACCACGCGATATAGACGGGAGCTTCGTAGCCGGGGACCAGTCTTTTATATGAATTGACCCATGGGGCAAGTACCGAGATTATTTCCGGAGCGTGCTTTAATATCCCCGCAATATATGACTTGCCCACATCAGACAAATGATATTTGTCCTTCGCGTCAAAGAAAGCATTGGCCTTTCCTTTGAACAACGACTGATGGCAGTGCATTCCGCTTCCGTTCTGGCCGAACAATGGCTTTGGCATGAAGGACGCGTATACGCCGTTCTTTGATGCTATTTCCTTGACGGTCAATCTATAAGTGACGACATTGTCAGCCATCTTAAGCCCGTCGTCATATCTCATATCGATCTCATGTTGGGACGGAGCAACCTCATGATGGGAATATTCAACATTTATCCCCAGCTTCTTAAGGCACAGGACGGTCTCTCTTCTCAGATCGGAGGCCATATCAAGCGGGGTCAGGTCAAAATATCCGCCTTCATCCAGTATTTCGGGACTCTGACCGTTCTTGAAATAGAAATATTCAAGTTCCGGCCCGACATAATAATGGTCAAACCCCATCTTCTTCATCTTTGCAAGCGCCCTCTTCAGGACATACCTCGGATCCCCTTCATAAGGCTTTCCTCCCGGCTGAAGTATATCGCATATCATCCTGGCTACCGCTTTCTCCTGCGGCCTCCATGGAAGGATCTGAAATGTATCCGGATCCGGCATAGCTATCATGTCCGACTCCTCGATCGCCTGGAAACCGGTAATTGAAGATCCGTCAAACCCCATTCCCTCCGTAAGCGCTCCCTCTAATTCATCCTTCCCGATCGCGAAACTTTTCAATATCCCGTTAATATCCGTGAACCAAAGCCTTATGAACTCAACATCATTATCCTTTACCGCTTTAAGTATTTCCTCTTTTGTTGTCATTTTTGTTCCCTCCTTGCCCTCAGTATTAGCAATTTTCTCTCCAAAAAATTTTTGCCGTATTAACGCGAAATTATACCAGGATAATAATATAGTATATACATTTATGTATTAATTTATATTAAATAATACAATTTTGTATTAAATTATATTGCAATAACTCCTGTTTCGCCTGTCCGTATCCTGACAATATAAGATACATCCGATACAAAGATCTTTCCGTCGCCGATACTGCCTGTGGAACAGATAGAACATATCGTCTTTATGACGTCATCGACATCCTTATCAAGCAGCACAAGTTCAAGCTTTACTTTAGGCAAAAATTCAACATTGTACTGGCCGACCCTCCACTCCAGCGTAATGCCCTTCTGTTTTCCTCTTCCTTTTACCTCGGTAACGGTCATTCCATGAAACCCTTTCGCATCAAGCGCCTCCCTTAGCTCTTCCAGTTTTTCCGGGCGGATTATAGCTTCGACCTTCTTCATTTATCTCACCTCCTGTTTATAATACGCTTTCCGCGTGCTGGGATATATCCAGGCCGACAAGCTCTTCATTCTCCTTAACCCTCAACCCGACTAACATATCAACAGCCTTCGCAAGTACCAGCGTAACAACGAACGCAAAAGAAGCCGTAGCAACAACAGCAACAAGCTGCACCCATACCTGTCCCGGATTCCCAAAAATAAGGCCGTTCGCACCGCCGGGATTTATCGCTTTGCTTGCAAAGATGCCTGTCGCGATAGCGCCCCACGCGCCGCCCATCCCATGGCATGCGAAAGCATCCAGCGATTCATCGATCCTAAGGGTCATTCTCAGGACTATGACATAATAAGAAATCACGGAAGCAACCGCTCCTATTGCTATTGCTGAAAGCGGGTCCACAAAACCTGACGCCGGAGTGATAGCAACAAGCCCCACAACCGCACCCGTTGCAACACCAAGAACGCTTGGTCTTCTGTGTATCCAGCTCAGCAGCATCCACATTGTCGCCGCCGCAGCCGCAGCGGTATTGGTAACAACAAAAGCTGAAGCTGCGATCCCGTTGGCAGCCAGGGCGGATCCTCCGTTGAAGCCGAACCAGCCGAACCAGAGAAGTACCGCGCCAAGAACAACGATCGGGATATTGCTCGGCTCCATGTTATCCTTTCCGTAGCCTTTTCTTTTTCCTATGATCAAAGCGATAGCCAGGGCTGACATACCTGCCGTAACATGTACGACAGTGCCGCCGGCAAAATCAAGCGCTCCCAGAGTCCTGAGCCATCCGCCTACTCCCCAGACCCAATGGGCCACCGGATCATAAACGATCGTTGCCCATAAAGCCGAGAACAAAAGGAATGAGGAAAATTTTATCCTTTCAACAAAAGCGCCCACTATCAATGAAGGGGTCACTATCGCGAAAGCCGCCTGGAATATCATAAAGACCAGGGCCGGAATGGTAGCCGCATAACCTACATCCGGGAGCTGTCCTACGCCTATCAAACCAAGATATTTAAAATTACCGATTAAACCTCTTATTGTCGGACCAAAGGCCAGTGTATACCCGAAAAGCACCCATTGAAGGCTTATCACCATAAGGATCGCGAAACACATCATGATCGTGGAAAGGATATTTTTCTTCCTTACCATGCCGCCGTAAAAGAAACCGACTGCCGGAGTCATTAATATTACCAGAGCTGCGGAAACAAGGACCCAAGCTGTATCTCCACTATTTATCATTTTAACCAACCTCCTCCTTTATACATTTATATCAAGCTGCGTGGTCACGACAGGATTGGCCGAAGCACCCGGAGCATGCCCATTATTAAACGTGCCATAACCGAATATGACCGATGTGTTCGGAGCAAAAGCATATGAAAGCCCCCCGAACAACGCTCCATTTACGGAATAGCCGGATGCATAATCGACGCAGGCCCAGATCTTATCGGTGATAGTTTTGTCCCAGGTAAAGATAAATCCGGTGCTCTGCGGGTCGCCGAATTCATCCACCAGAACGTCCCTGTTCCCCGAATAATAGCCGGCAGACAACCTTCCGATGCCGAAAGTCTTCGCCATGAGCGAGTAAACGATGTTCTGATCGGAGCTTTTCACGCCGTCCAGAGTGTCGAATCCGAAGTTGAAAAATCCAAGAGCCAAGGCGGGCAAAATGCTGCTTTCGGGGATGCCGTATTTCGCGTTGAATGTGAACTGGTTGGAACTGGGCAAGAAAGAATCGATGCCAAACTCAGCTCCTGGCAACAAACCATAAGTTAAATTTACGTCGGTCGGGAAAAAAGTCCCTCCAAAATTAGAGATCGGCCATGCCGTGGTAAAATAGCTATCTATTCCGAAGTGAACTGTCCCCAAAGCCTGGATGTCTGTTGACGGGTTCCATATTTGAGTTGATGGAGTGGCAAAGACCGATCTTTGGAACGTCAGGCAGATAGCCGCAATGAACAATATTTTTAATGCCCTTCTCATCTGGTTTTTCACCTTCCTCCGAAAATGCTTTTTCATCTTCTTTCTTGTTCTTTGATAACATGATGTCGATCAGTAAAGTAGCAATTTTCTTGCCGAAGGGCTTTTGTGCTTAAAGAGGCCGAAAATCTGACAAGCGCGTGGATCTGCCTAAATTTTAAACAACAATATTGTAATTCTTTATCTTGTAACCGAGCATTCTTTCGGTGATGCCGAGGGCTTTCGCGGCGGATTTCTGGGTCTTGTATTTTGCGAGGGCGTCGACGATGCGCTGTTTTTCTATCGATCCGATCAGCGCCGGAAGCGTCATACCTTCGGGCGTGATACTGACTTCTGACGGCTTCTGAAGGCTTACCGGAAGCTCCGACTGTGATATCAGCTCTTTCCTGCACAGGACCACGGCTCTCTCTATGACATTCTCAAGCTCCCTCACATTACCGGGCCAGCTGTAAGATAAGAGCATATCAAGAGCGGCACGGTTTATTCCCTTTATCTTCTTCTTGTTCTCTTTGGCGTATTTTTCTATAAAGTGATCGGCGAGGAGAGGGATATCCTCTTTCCTGTCCCTTAGCGGAGGCAGGATCACCGGAAAAACATTAATGCGGTAATACAGGTCTTCACGGAACCGCCCATCGCGCACCATTTTCTCAAGATCCCTGTGAGTGGCGCATATCACTCTCACATCCACTTTTATGGTCTGCGTCCCGCCAAGCCTTTCGAATTCCTTCTCCTGCAGGACCCTCAACAATTTAACCTGGGTGGAAAGCGACATATCGCCGATCTCGTCAAGGAAAAGCGTCCCGCTGCTTGCCAGTTCGAACCTTCCGGGTTTCCTTTCAAGCGCTCCTGTAAATGCGCCTCTTTCATATCCGAAAAGTTCCGATTCAAGCAGGTTCTCGGGAAGCGACGCGCAGGCGACTTTGATGAAGGGTTTATCGGCCCTCGGGCTTGAATAATGAATGGCTGAGGCGACCATTTCCTTTCCCGTGCCGGATTCGCCTGTAATAAGGACCGTTGCCTGTGATTCCGCCACCTGAGCTGCGATGCTGAAGACCGAAGCCATAAGAGGCGAACTGTAGATCATATTGCCGAATTTGTATTTGCCTTTCAGCTCCTGCCTCAGCTTGATGTTCTCGGATACCACAGCCTGCTTTTCTTTTTCCGCAAGCTCCCTTATCTTCACCGCCTGTCCCACCATTGAAGCGATAATAGTAAGGAGCTTAACGTCCTCTTCATAAGAAATATCGCCCTTGAAAAGATGGTCCGCGGAAAGAGCGCCTATGACCTTGTTCCCGACCTTGATAGGGACGCAGAGGAAGGCATATTTCCGCGCTTCCAGGTCCCTCGCTTTTGTCTTATTGAGAAATGACGGGTCAGCGCCAACATCCTTAATTACCATCGGAAGTCCCGTCTCGACGACTTTGCCTGTGATCCCTTCGCCTATTTTGTAGCGTCCCCTTTCTTTTTCCTGCACCGAGAGTCCCTGCGCTACTTCAATATGAAGCTCGTTCGTATTCGGATCCACCAGCGTTATTGTGCCTCTCTGCATTTCAAGGGAGTCGGATAGGACCTGAAGGATGGATTCCAAGGCTTGCTGCAGGTTAAGAGCCGAAGCAAGGGCTTCGCTTATCTCAACGAGTACTTTTACCTTTATGTCCCTTGTAGGCATACTACATTATTGTAGTATGTTAATACATTTTTGTCAAGAAGCTATAATGTTTCTAGGTATTTGTCGATCTCCCATGGCGTTATCTGCATCCTGTAGTCATCGAACTCCGCAGCCTTTGCCGCGACAAAATGTTCAAAAGCGTGCTTGCCAAGCGCCTGTTTCACAACCTCATCCTTTTTAAGCTCTTCCACGGCTCTGGCAATAGAAAAAGGAAGCATGTCTATCTTGTATTCGTTAAGTTTGGCCTGGTCGAATTCATAAACGTCCTCTTCCACGGGTTTTGGAGGCTTCATTCCCCTCTTTATTCCATCAAGGCCGGCATAAAGCATCACGGCAAATGCAAGATAAGGATTGCAGGAAGGATCGGGGCATCTGAGTTCAAGCCTTGTTGACTGCTCCCTTCCCGGAGAGTATCTCGGTATCCTTATAAGCGCTGACCTGTTGATCTGCGCCCAGCAGATATATACAGGGGCTTCATATCCGGAAACAAGCCTTTTGTATGAGTTCACCGTAGGCGCGAGGATGGAAGTAAGAGCTTTTGCATGGAAAAGCTCCCCGGCCATGAAATTATAGGCGATCTCGGATAGTTTGTATTTATCTTTGGCGTCAAAGAAAGCGTTCTTTTCACCCTTGAACAAAGATTGATGGACGTGCATTCCGCTGCCGGCCTGTTTATAGAGCGGCTTCGGCATGAACGAAGCATACAGCCCGTGGTCCGAGGCAATGGACTTTATCACATACTTGAGCGTTATCGTATTATCGGCAGAAGAAAGCGCATCGGAATATTTGACGTCTATTTCGTGCTGGCCGGGACCGCATTCGTGGTGCGACATCTCCGGGACCATTCCCATCTTCTCCAGAGCAAAGATTATATCTTCGCGCACGTCGCTGGCAAGGTCCTTCGCCGGATAATCAAAATAACCTCCGATATCGTGAGGGGTGGTCGTGATGCGCCCGTCGTCTTTTTTCATGAGATAGAACTCCACTTCAGGGCCTGTATAGAACGCGAATCCAAGTTTACCGGCTTCGGCGACCGCCCTTTTCAGTATCGATCTCGGGTCGCCTTCAAAAGGCTCACCTTCAGGCGTATGAACGTCGCATATGAAGCGGGCGGATTCCTTGCCCTCCACCTTCCACGGTATGATCTGGTAAGTATTCGGGTCAGGAACAAGGATCATGTCAGATTCGCATATCCTGACAAATCCCTGTATGGAGGAGCCATCGAACCATATGCCCTTATCAAGGATGTCGGATAGCCTTTCCACGGGGACCGTCACGCTTTTGATCATTCCCAGAATATCGGTGAACTGAAGAAAAATGAATTTGATCTTGTCGGACTTTGCTTTTGCCAGAACTTCCTTGGCCAGTGCGGATAACGCCATACTAACGCCTCCCTTTATTTTAGATGTTTTGATTATATAATATGCTTAAATTTTAGGCAATCGGAATAAAAAACGGCGCCCCGGCATATTGTCGGGGCGCCGCATACTTACCTGGGACCTTTTCTACACTAAACCCTGGTCGAGCATTGCATCGGCAACTTTTATGAACCCGGCTATGTTCGCGCCGTCCATGTAATTAATGAAGTCACCCTGTTTCCCCTGTTTGACGCAATTCTCATGGATATTGATCATTATCTCATGAAGTCTCTTGTCGACTTCTTCCCTGCCCCAGCTCAACCTCATGCTGTTCTGGCTCATCTCGAGCCCCGATGTCGCCACTCCTCCGGCATTCGCCGCTTTTGCCGGTCCGTAAAGGATCTTTGCCTTAAGGTAGACCTCGATCGCTTCCGGGGTTGACGGCATGTTCGCGCCTTCCGCAACGCACATGCATCCATTCTTAATGAGAGCTTCCGCATCGGCGCCGCTCACTTCGTTCTGCGTCGCGCACGGGAGAGCTATGTCGCATTCGATATGCCACGGCCTTTTCCCTTCCAGGAATTGGCATCCGTACTTATTGGCATATTCTTTTATTCTGCCCCTCTTATTGTTCTTGAGATCCAGCACGTATGCCAGCTTTTCTTCGGTTATCCCATGCGGATCATGGACCGTTCCGTGCGAGTCTGATAATGTAATGACCTTTGCCCCAAGCTGCATCGCCCTTTCAGCCGCATACTGAGCGACATTGCCGGAACCGGAGATCGTAACCGTTTTACCCTTGAACGACTGTTTCCTGGTCTTGAGCTGTTCTTCGGCAAAATAAACCAGGCCGTATCCGGTCGCTTCCGGCCTTATCAGGCTTCCGCCCCAGCCAAGCCCCTTTCCTGTCAGAACGCCGGTAAATTCATTCCTCAGTCTCTTGTACTGGCCGTACATGAAACCTATTTCTCTTCCTCCAACGCCAATATCACCGGCCGGGACATCCGTGTCCGGACCGATGTGCTTGGAAAGCTCCGTCATGAAGCTCTGCAAGAATCTCATTACTTCGTTATCCGACTTGCCCTTCGGGTCAAAATTGGATCCGCCTTTTCCTCCGCCCATCGGGAGCGTGGTCAGGCTGTTCTTGAAAACCTGCTCGAATCCCAGGAATTTCAACAGACCAAGATAAACCGTGGGATGCAAACGAAGTCCCCCTTTATATGGCCCTATGGCGCTGTTGAATTCCACCCTGTATCCTTTATTTACCTGTACTTCTCTGCTGTCATCCATCCACGGCACCCTGAACATTATCACTCTTTCCGGCTCCACTATCCTCTCGAGTATCTTTGCTTTTTCATATTTCGGGTTCTTTTCCAGGAACGGAAGAAGCGATTTCACTACTTCCTCTACAGCCTGATGGAACTCCGGCTCCCCAGGATTATCCGCAACTAACTTACTCATAAAAGCTTTTACTTTTGTCGCCATTTTTTCTCTCCTTTTCTGTCAATAAAAAACGCCTCCGCTTAATCAAAACCTCATTGTCTTAATTAAACGTAAGGCGCCGTTGCCCGACATTTATTTGATCTATACAGTAGATATTTTATTAAAACCGGGGATGATTGTCAAATAATATTTATTGCGGGTTTGCTTCCTGCGCGGATATCAGCTCTTCGGCGATCTCTTTCATGGATTTTCTGCTGTCCATGCTCTGTTTTTGCAGCTTCCTGTAAGCCTCTTCCTCAGACAGCCCTTCACTTTTCATGATCATGCCCTTTGCTTTCTCGGTCAGCTTTCTTTCCTCCAGCCTTACGGCGAGCATTTCCTTCTCTTCTGCAAGCTTCCTGTTCGATATCGCTATCGCCGCCTGATTCGCGACCGCGGAAACAAGCCTGATCTCGCCGGCGGTGAACTTGTGCGGCCTGGAAGTGTAGCTGTTCAATACCCCAATAGCCTTTCCTTTCACGATGAGAGGGACCGCAAGCATTGAACAGAGTTTTTCTTTTTTTGCTATCTCCGGGAACATGTAATCCGGTTCCTTTTTTACGTCAAGCACCGTTATCGGCTTTTTTTTGCTGACCGCCTTCCCGCTGATCGACTGGCCGACCTTTACATTCGGCTTGTCTGTGTAACTATCGCTTAAGCTCTGCGTGGCGGCAAGCCGGAGCTCTTTCTCGTTTTCACTTAGCAACATCAGGGAGCATATCTTGGAGCCCATGACCTCAGCCGTCATCGCGACAATTATCTTCAGGATATCATCAAGGTACATGTCCGAAACGATGGCGGTGCTTACCTTGCCAAGAGTTTCAATTTCTTTTTGGAGCGATCGGGATGATTTTGTCATTGATATATTTCCTAAATTTTCCCTGACGATAGATTGGCTGGGAACTCGAGTCATCTTCGAACTTTCTCGATAATTCTACCTAATACTATCCACGGGAGCAAGAAGCACTTATGACTACCGATACTGTGACTTAGCCGGGGAGTTTCACAGTATCCCTCTATATACGATACGCGTACACAGGCACGTACGCACGAGCGCAGGCGCGCGGCCAAGCGCGCACTAGGTATTTATTAATTAATATAATACGTATTCATTTGTACAGTTGATTGATAGCTGTTGTTCATTAGCATTAGAGAAAGACAAAGGATCAATGACTTTGGATATGAACACGAACAGAAGACAGAAGAACCTGACCCAAAGAGTTGAAGACACGCTGAGAGCTTGAAGTTATTGCTGTTCACACAGCCAAAGAAGCTTTCGGGATCCTCGAAAAGAAGAAGCTCATTGTCCCGCTACGCTGGACGGGACAAGCTGTCCGTCACAAAGATTGTTCGACTCGTGGCTCTTGAGGAACGTTCCCTGCCACGATGGGCCCGCCAAAGGCCAAGGCAGGCGAAGCTGGTCTGTCTGCTTAATCTGAGCGTTTCCAGAGCGGAATGAAGGCATTCCTTGAGCCTCCTCAAGTGATTGCTCATTGTATTTCTGTGTTGCTTTTTCCATGGTTCCGCCAAAGGAGAATGACCAACTACCAATGAACAATGCCCCCGCCTTCGCCGAGGCTTCCGCCAGAGGCGGACAAGTCGACAGGCAGGTAATTAAGGTGTGCTACGCACATTCAAAGGAGAAAGACCATAACTCCTGCTCCGCCTCCGGCGGTATTTGACTTTGTGTCATGCCGCCCGCCAATGCCCGCCAAAGAAAAGAACCAAAGCTACTGCTCCGCCTTCGGCGGTATTTGTCTTCGTGTTGTGCCGCGCCGCCCGCCAAACCACTCCCAAAATGATTGGGGAAAGAATCCGCAAAACCAAGCATGAAAAATGAGCAAAAACTGATGAAATCCTGAGGCCAAAAACAAGCGGTTACTTCACAGTATCCTACCGGGTATTCCACAGTATCGAGCGGTTAGTTCACAGTAAGTTGACTTTTTAAGCCCCAAGGGTGATAATTCCCCCATGATTGAAGAGCTTGAATACTTAACTTTGAATGAAATGAAAGCTTTACTCAATTCCATCGACGACACCCGCGACCGGGCAATTATTGCTCTATTTCTTAATACGGGCCTCTTCTTGAACGAGGTAACCTCCCTGAAAGTCGACTCAATCGACTGGAAGAAAAAGTCACTTTCCGTCCCCGGCAACAGGAAAAGAACTATCCCACTGAATGACCAGGTTTTTGAGGCGCTTGCCAAGTGGTCGAAAGAGCGTCCGTCGGGCAAGATTCCCGATCTTTTTGTCACCACAAAAGGAGAGCTGAAAGACCTCAGCAGCCGCGGCGTCGATTATCTGATAAGAAAGTACGCTGAACAGGCTGGCATAAAGAAACGGGTTAATCCGCAGATACTTCGCAATACATTTGCGGTCCGGTTATTCTCAGAAGAACCCTCCGTGGAAAAAGCTTCTGCCATTCTGGGTATATCCGATCCGGAATCGGTAAATCGCTATATACAGGCCTCCAAGCGACCGCCGGCCAAGGTCGAGATAACTGAAAAGCTTGAGCATATCGATACCCGCCATCCTCTTGTTAAAGCCGTTTCCAAGATGTTCCCTACTAAGCCGAAAATCGTTAAGCCAACGACCGCAATAAAAGGCGCTATTACCCCAAGCCCCGAAGAAGTGATTTTCGGCAGAGAGAATATAATCAGCGATATAAAAGCTGATATCGGCAAAAGCCAGTCTGTTCTATTGACAGGTCCTTTGGGGATAGGCAAAACACATCTATTGAAGCACATGTCCAAAGCGTTGGGGCCTAATACATTATATATCTCTTCTCCCACTCCGCTAAAGATTGTCCTTACGCAAATTCTCAACAAGCTTGATCCTGCATGGCAGGAGCAATTAAATACAAGAGCTTCAACGAAAGAGATAGCCGATTACATCGTGAAAATAAAGGGCGCAAAGCCCCCTATCCTGATAATCGACAATTTGAACAACATAAAAATATCGGATATCGACCCTATCTTGACCTTACTGGATAACTTCCCCATACTTGCCGCGGCTGACGAGACAAAACCGAAGCTCAAACAGGTCTGGTGGAAGTTCAAGGAGATCGAGCTTCCGCCGTTAAAAGAGGATTCCTCGAAGGAGCTTATCAAATACCTGACGCAGAACCTAACTATCAGCGATTATGAAATGCTTGAAACAAGGATATTGACCCTGTCAAACGGCCTTCCCCTTGCAATCGTTGACATGATCCATCAGATAAGCCATATCCCGATGGTTTCAAAAGATGTTATTCGTGATGTTTACCACGAAGCCGGAATACATTATCGCGACTGGACAACCGTTATAATTTTCATTTACTGGATAGCTGTCATTTTCAGGTTCGTCGCGCTTGGCACAAAAAGTTATGAGGCCTATTTTCTCGCCGGTTTCGGCGTGACTCTTTTGATGATCTTAAGAAATGTTATGTCGATGTTGAAATAAGAATATGCCTATCAGCACAAACCTAAATAAGATTGATAAATATTATAAAACTTGGGCTAAATGCTCTACCGTTCTCTCGGAGCATTGGTGTGATGAAAACAGATTTTATGCTTTTATAAAATCAATAATCAGATATACCAGGAGTAAATCAAAATATAGTAGCAATTGGCTTGCTGACAAGCTTAGAAAAGACAATTTTAAAGAGGATTTCATCGAAAAACATGTCCGTAAATATGAGGTTATTAGACATTATTTAGATGCTCCTTTTTATCGGGAGGAATACAAATAAATGCTCGCCCCAACTCATAGCGTATTTGGTATCTTTTTAACGCTGATATTCCTGGCAGTGTTCGGGATTCAGTGGGGTCTTCATTGGACGATAATTCTTGTCGCTATTTTTGGCGCGATCGTTCCCGACATCGACCACCCCCGCTCCGTCATAGGAAAGCTATTCCCTTTTATCTCCATTCCCCTTGAGCGCAAATACGGCCATCGAACGATAACCCATTCATTCATCGGCTGGGCTATCTTCACCGCCATTTTCGCTTTAATTGTTCTATTTGCAGCTTTGATCTTTGGATTCATTTTTAAGTTTGATGCTTGGATTTGGGAATTAGCGCCAAGATGGACAGCTGCATTCTCGATCAGCTACATGTCTCATTTAATATTGGATATGTTCAACCGGCGCGGCAGCCAGATGTTCTGGCCGGACACCAGCAGAGACGTTATCCCGAAAAATCCGAAGTTCAGGCCTGAATCGGGATCAAGCGGTGAATTACTGATCTTCTTTATTCTCTTCGTACTGATGCTCTTTGCTTTTCCGATCTCCAAATACGGGATAGCAAGTTCGCTTCGCTGGCTTATGGCTACCCCCGGATCAGCCATCAAGGAGTTTCAGTCCCTCAAGACCCATTCCTATGTTGATTTTAAGGGTTACTTCACAGAAACTAACGAGCCGGTCGAAGGTCTAGGCGAAATTCTCGATGTCCAAAGCTCTCGACTGGTAATATTATATAAACCTGGCCTGAGCGAAGCCATAATGGCAAGAGGAATCGAAGGAGGTAAAATTTACACTTTAAGCGATGAACTGGCCGCCGATATATCCGCTTCACATGTCCGGCTGAAAAGAACAAATACCCCTATAAAAGTCACAAAGAAGGAATTTGAAAATGAGAGCCGTGATGCCCTGCTTGCTCAAATACCCGCCGGCGCGCTTGTTTCGGGAACAGTTAAGCTCCCGGAAAGCATGGATATTCAATTCCCCGCCTTCCCCGGCTCATTTAAACCTTTGACACAGAAAAGCGGTAATCTTATTCTCGCTTATGCTTCAAAAGACCAGATCGCGAAGCTTGCCCTGACAGAAAGCTTCAACCTGCAAAAAAGGAAGGACCAAGCCGCCCTCGCTCAGCTATATGCTCAAGCGGATAAACTCAAAAACCAGATTACGGAAACAGAATCCGGCGGCGGACTAACTCCTTTAGGCAAAGAGCTTATGATGAACAAGGAAGAGATCAAAAAGCAAAAAGCCCAGCTCGCCGAATTGAACGGCCAGCTTGATGAAACAAATGTCAAAATCGATGAACTTCAACTCAAGATAAAGGCTCGGAAGTTTGTTTTTTCTGGAGAAGTATATCTTAGGCAATAGAAAGTTCGCCTGCCCGCCGAAGCTTTAGCGAAGGCGGGTTTTTTCAGGTGAGGTATATTTAAGGCAATAAGGAGGCTTGATATGAAGAAATTTGTTGTCTATCTTATTATTGCGAGTTTATTGTCTCCGATGATCACTTCACTTGCTTGCGCCTTTGAGTACACTCTCGCCACAAACGACCTCCTCGAAGTCAAAATCCTTAATCAGAAGGATATGGATACAAAACAAACTATCACGCCGGATGGCACTATTGCGCTCCCCTTTCTTGGAAGGGTCCAAGCTCAAGGGAAAACGCTTACTGAATTTCAGGCCTATTTAACGACTGAATTTGCCAAATATGTGGATAAACCTCAGCTTGTTGTCTATCTCACGCCACGATCAATATATGTTGTTCAGCATGACATTAAAAAAAACACCTGGGATGTCAAGGAGGCTAAATCCATTCCGGAAGCTAAAGCATTCGCTGGCGAGGATTACACAAAAGAGATCAAATATGGTGATGTTATTACCGTTGATGTCGGTCTTCAACCTGACTGGTGGGAAAATAACTGGTATAAAGTACTTACCGGAACAGCTGTTGCAGTCGGGATATACGAAACGCTGAAAAAGTAAGAAGTATTATGGTGCTATAGGTAGCATTAAAAAAGAAAAGATTTCTTTCTTACATCCTTTAAATAATATATCCAAATCACTATCAACCTCATGAATTTCCGCAGATAACTGCATCCTATCTTTTAACGGATCTCGCGGAACAAGATCTATTGGTTCATGATGACTTAAATAGATTTTTCTTAATAAATCTGCTTTTTCCTCCATCATTCCTCTAATGAGTATAATTTTTTTACTAATACTAGCATTAAACAAGATAGTCCCCTCATCCTCTAAATTAACCAAATTATTATGTAATTTACCATACTTTGTATCTTTCGACTCAATCGATCTATTGGGGATCACATCTTCAGGAGATAAACCATACAAGATGATTGCGACAACTTCATTTTTTAGAAGAGAATAATAACCCCATCTAATCTGCCGAAATGCCAAATTCATTTCGTTTGCATGTTTTTGTTTTTCAAACTCTTGATCCTCTTTTTTATGCCACAAAGTTCCGATAGTAAATAAAATTGCAGCCAAAGGGAGCCCGACCGATTGTAGCGTTTTAATGCCCTTTATGTAGGCGATATAAATCAAAACCAGTGTAATCATAAAACAGCCCTGATAAAACTGTTTCATGTGATCTTCAACAAACACAGCCAATGCTTTTAAGATATTCGCGCCTATTAACCAGATTTTAGACACCTTTGCTTCCCTCCACCACCTTAATCTCCTCCTGTTTGCTGGCAGATGGGCCCATCAGCACTACAAGCTATTCTCATAAGGTCATGCAACTCCTTAGATAATTGTTCCAGCTTATTGTCGTAATGCATTTCTTGAAATTTGACTGGCGAAATCAATTGCATTATCTTTAAACATAATATGCCACCCTGAGCTACACTTCCTAGATTCAAGACAATACTTTCGGGATCCCCTTTTAATAGTACTAAGCTATTAATAGTTACTTTTGAAGCCATTGCCCTAACATTAGGATGTGCTCCATGATCAATATAAAATTCATATACTCTATTTGTCTCGTCCCCAACCACTTGATTTGTTTGGGTTAAAAGACCAATAATTTCTTTTATTCTAATATTATTTCTTAGCTCCCTCTTGTTATCCTCGCTACTATGGCGTTCCAACCAGACGCTTATTAATTCAGGTTTTTTATATAGATAAAAACCATATAGAGCCGCTTCAATCATCCCACGCAATATCATATATGTTTCAGACACTAGGCCAGAAGATGCTAATTGTACGGCAATTAAATATGAAGGATGGGCGATATCAAAAAAGAAAATGGGCGCATCATTTTCGGCTTTTGGCAGTTGATGTATGCTATTGAAAATATTATCTATTTCGATAATTAAGTCAAAAAATTTTCTATTATATTTAAATGTCGCGAAACAATTTAACCTCATCGTTTCAAAGTATTTTGTAACGGAGTCTTCGCCCCAGCCAGGCGGGATTGTATTTGGATTTTGTTCTATCACCCCTCCACCACCTTGACCTCCTCTTCTGTCAATCTGCAACAAATTTCCTTGGAAGATTTATCATACAGTAAGAAATATTTATTTATATCTAGCTTTAGAAATATTTTGTCTGGAACCATGTCAGTCGTCTTATTATGATTAACTATTTCATTTTTTAGATATTCGGGCAGATCCCCATTGGAAATGCTACTAACAAATAGTAATATCTTGCAATATTGAGAATACTTTCCTAGTTGATTCCCTGCCTTTTCAATTGACCGGAAAACGCCGAGTGAGGGATTTTCGCAAGCAGTAGAAGAATCGCCAAAGATGATTGACTGTCCCGTATCTTGATGTTTGTCAATATAAACCTTCCCAACATTGGGAAGGTTGAAGGATTTTTCATTTTTATTAATGGCATTCAAGACTTGTTCAATAAATATAGTGGCATCATTTTCAGAGTTTATTCTGAGGTTATTGGGAAGAGGTATGGTATAAATCCCCCTAGAAAACGACATTTCATTGGATGCAAGTGCTTTGCGCAATCGCACTTTAATCCTTTCATTGCGGATAATATCTGCTGTAATTTGCTGATGAATAAAAGTCTTTATCTCAACAACACTATTTATTTCCCTCAAGAGATAATCCGGCTCCCTAGATATACTCGCTGTGTCTAAAGGGATAGCTTGAATGATCATGTTACTTTGTTTAAAGCAAGAATCATAAAACGCCTTTAATTCATCATCTTCTTTTTTATGCTCTTGGCTAAAAATCAAAGTCACTTCTCCCCCTCCACCACCGCGATCTCCTCTTTCGTCAGGTCATAAAGCTCATAAACAAGGTCATCTATCTGCTTATCGAGTATTTCTATCTTCTGCTGATAGTGCTTCTTATCGCTTTCAGTCTTGGCAGAATGTGCCTTTTTCTTTGTTTCGAGCATTTGGTCGACAAGAGAAGTAATAGATTTCATGGCATTTGTATCGGCAATATTTATTGGGAGTTGAGCAATATGCCCTCTTTTGACCTGTGCAAGCGCCTCTCCCTTTTCAGGATTCAATATGTTTTGATAATACCAGTTCATCAATTTAGAATTAATTAACCCTAAAACATATTTCAAATCAATATTTGATCTTTTTGGCACTACCGTATACAAATTATCGCGAACGATAAATTGTGATTCGTCTAATGTCGCCACTAAAGAATCTCCGGTTTGTCGAATCACTATTTTAGCTTTTGCGTCATAATCTGCGGAATAACGCGGTTCAGCAAGCCAATCTCCAAACTTTATATAATAATTATTATTCCAAATTATTAAATATCTGTTCATTAAACTTCCTCGAAGAAGTGGACGGAAACTTGAATTCTTGTGTTCATCTGAAACAAACGGCTTATCTTCGAGGATTTGCTTTGTTTGGGGAGGAACTCCTTTGCCAACCTGAAAAGGTTTGCTCCCCTGCGTAATTTTACATATTTCGTCAAGAACCGGGAACCTATTTATTTTCTTTAAAAGCCCGTTATCTTCTTTTCTTTGCATAATATTAATTGGTTTGCCATTCAATTTAATCCAGTCTAGCTGTAAAGCATTGTTCTTTGTGATTTGCCCATTTTTATTATTAATTTCAATACCAATGTTATGTGTTTTACTTGGAAATAAATTACTTATTATCAAAATTTGAGTGTCCACAACCGCATCTTTGAAAACCGGTATACGATAATCAACAATTCTCTCTATCTGGGTTTTATTTATTAAATATTGGCGAATGTTTGAATATTGTAAGCTTATTAACCAGGTATTTGGGATAATAAAACTAAGTAGCCCATTTTTACTTAATAATTTATGCCCTTTCTCAAGGAAAAGCAAATAGCTGTCCATTTGATAATTTTGCATTTCATAAGTCTTTGTTATGTAACTTACCTCATCTTTTCCGAATAATGCCCCATAAGGTGGATTCCCAATCACCACATCAAAACCACCGTTTGCCATGATCTCGCCAAATCCTTTATCCTTGTCATGCCAATCATAATCATTGATCTTATTTTTTAACTCTCTATCATCAAATAATTGCAAATTTTCTTTATAGAAATCTGGCCCTATCAGCGAATTGCCGCATTTGATATTATTTTTTAGTTCGGGCAAATATTTAAAGTTGCTTTCTTTAAATAATTTTGCCTGTCCTTCCTGCTCAATTTCCATATTTTCTTCCTTCATGAGCGTAAGCAATAATGATAGCCTTGTTACCTCGACAGCTTGTTTGTCAATGTCCACCCCATAAATATTATTCTTAAGTATTCTTTGTTTTTCAGGGATTGACAGATAGTAGTCATTATTGATGGTGTGATATATTTTGCCTTGTTTTAAGGACTTCTCTCGTCTACTTTCGTCCCAATAATAATCAAAATGATAATCTAACAGATGCTGATAGGCCCCGATCAAAAAACTTCCACTACCACAAGCCGGATCAAGTATTTTAATATTTGAGATTTCATCCGGTGTTTTTTTGTTGATTTTTTTGTTAACCGTATTACTTACAATGTATTCAACAATATATTGTGGAGTGTAATACACCCCGCCTGCTTTTCTCACTTCTGGCTTCGGTTCAATTTTTACATGATTATTTTCAGTTAATTTGATTACTTTCCCGAGAAATTGTTCATAAATACTTCCGAGAATTTCGATTGGCATCACGGAAAATGCATATGATTCATAAAGCTCATTGATGATGTGGAATAGTATATCGTCATCCACTTTAATTGAACTCAGCCATTCCTCAGATTCAAACAACTCACTATTATATTTTTCTTTTGCTTTTTCAAACAGATCATTTAAAAGCTTATAAATATTTGCATGGGTCGTGATTTTTAAAAGTGTTTCATAGTCCTCAATGTCTTTATCTTCAGCTATTCTTAAAAAGATTAGCCTATCAATAAGTTTCTGAACCGCATAATTAAGCTTATCTGCTTCATCCATTTTTGGGTTGTTATTAGCAATGCTTTTTGCAAACATTAATCGCCACTCATCAATTATTTCAAGAAATTCCTTGTCTAGGGGCTGATTCCCTTTTTGTGTCTTTATATTGTCCAGGCTTTTATTAACAACGGCATCTTTCGAGAATGTCTGATATATGTATTCGAAATTGGTTATATTTATATCATGCTCATAAGGGTCCAAGAGTTGTTCGTAGGTACAATAAAACACCCTTGCGGTCCGAACGCTATCGGATTTGGCGCGTACTTTTACTGTAGTGTCATATATAGCAAATTCAGCTGCGTTCGTTAATATACAAAGTGGAAGATCGTGTGATCTCCCATACCTTCTAAGCTGGATAGCGGGGCCAACTTCTTCTTTAATTTTAACGGAAATTCTTTTTGCTTCAACATAAAACTTATCGTGTTTGTTAATAATAAAGATATAGTCTGGATATTTCTGTCTCCCCTGAACCTTTCTTTTATTTTCTCTTCTTACTTCTCTCATTGACGGCGGGAGATGTTCGTCACTTTTCATGTCCCAACCTAATATCTCCATACCAAAAAACTTATCGATCAAATCGCTTCTAACATCTTCCTCTTGTTCTTTCTTATACTCTTTATAGTAGCTAGATAAAGGGGTTATTATATCTTCCCTTAGCTTTTTAATTACTTTGTTATTACCGTTTTTTTGTTCCACGATTAACCTCTAGCCTTTAACATCTCTCGCCAGCACTCATAAATCATGACCTTTGCCAGCATATCCAGCTCGCAATATTCTAAAAATATACGCCCAGAGAAGAACACTTCAATCCTCTTCGCCCTCCCCCTCCACCGGCTTCCCCACAGCTTCTTTATGTACCTTGGTCAAATATTTTTTGATTTTCTTTATTATATCAGCATCCCACTTCACATACTCTTTAATTAATGCTGTTGTGCTAAGGTCCGACACCTCATCCCACTTGCCGATCTTTCTTATAATTTGCTCAAGTTCATCCCTTCCCTCTTCACTCTTCGCCGGGAAATGCGGCTTATCCTCTATCTTCACGCTAACCTTATAATCCTTGCCTTGCACCACACTAAGGTCTTTCTTTTTTGCAAATGCGATTATCGCTTCCTTAAGTTTCTCGATCTCAGCATCAACAGCCTCAACCTTTGCCTCTGCCTTTTCCTTGGCCTCATATAAGTCGGCGTATTTCCCTACCAGCACAAGCCCGTTATCCTTTAAATATTCATTCTTCTCTTTCTTTTCAAGCTCAATGCCATGCTTCTTTGCAGGGCATATCTCTATGAATTCGCACCAATCGCATAGGCGTGATTCAATAGGTTTAAAGTTATCATCAGCCTCTATCTCCTTGATCGTGGTTAATAGCTCAGCTTTAAGCTCTTTTATCTGCTTTTTGGTTCGGCGGGACTCTACATCGCGGTTATCTGCCAAGAAATGCCATATAAGCACTATCTCTTTAGCCTCGGGATACTGCTGCTCAACAAATATCTGATAAAGCGCCAGCTGCCTGCTTGCATCCGCCTGTTCTTGAGTATAACCGGACTGCCCGGTCTTATAATCGTGTATTTCAAAGGTCCCCTTGCCGTTGTGCGATAAACGGTCAATAAAGCCGTTTATTCTATACTCTCCCGCATCATCCAGGTTAAAATGGATCATCATCTCCAGCCCAAGCGTATATGTCTGGTTGAACGGCTTGAACCTTTCATAGTAATCGGTTAGCTGCTTTACTCCCGCATCGTAGTAATTCTGGGCGGTGAAGCCTTTGCGAACTATCTGAACATCTTTTGTAAATTTCTTGTCCCAAAGCTCTTTGTATAGGTCCAATGTCTCTTTGAGAGAGAATACTTTGCCCATTTTTTGGGCTTTATATAGCTGTTCTAGTGTTTCGTGAGCTCTTTTCCCAAGGAAAGCTTCTATTCCTTCTGGGGATTCCGGCATCTTAATTCTATCTATGTAGTTAAACTTAAACTTTCGGGGGCAGGTTTCATAGCATCCAATTTTTGAGTGTGAATAATTCGGCATTACTAAATATTACCTCTCTTTCCGGTCAAAAACAACCAGTTGAGTGTATTGTACACCAGATCTCTGTCAGTATTTGTCAGAGTACTATGATATAATTTCGGCAGGATCATGGAACGTCATACTTATATACGCATAGCAAAGATCGATGCTCAGATCAGGCAGAAAAAGCACCCGAACTGCAAAAAGCTTGCTGATCAATTTGAAACCTCCCAACGCACCATACTCCGCGACATAGAGGCCATGAAGGATTCTATGGGCGCGCCCATCGGCTACAGCAAGGAGAGGAACGGCTACTACTACACGGATGATAATTTTCAGTTGCCGGAAATACGACTTACGGAAGGCGAGCTTGTATCTATTTTCCTTGGTGAAGAAATTCTGAAAAAATACCAGGGAACGCCGTTCGGCTCCGTCATAACCAGCGCGTTCGAAAAGATTCGCCTCTCCTTGCCGGACTCCATATCTATAGACCTAAACACTATTAGCGACAGTTTCTCTTTTAATATACCGCAAACCAGGAAACTGGATGAACAATCAGCAAAGACGTTCGATATATTGGCAAAAGCGATAAAAACTAAGAACAGTGTTGAAATAACATACCATGCTCTTGGCAGGAACACTATAGCAAAACGCATTGTGGATCCCTACCACCTGCGCCACTCCATGGGCACCTGGTATCTCATTGGTTATTGCCAACTCAGGAAAGATTTTAGGACGTTTATTATTAACCAGATCCGCACCATCAAGGTCATAGATAGCAAGTACAAGGTTGACCCGACCTTTTCTATTGAAAAGTTCCTTGCTTATTCATGGGATATTTTTGAGGGAGCTCCTATAACAAAGGTAAAAATTAAGCTGGATAAAGAGATCGCCAGATGGTTCATCGATAGAAAGCTCCACCCCACCCAAAAGACAACCGAGAATAAGGATGGCTCAATTACGATGGAATTTAAAGTTTCAGGAACATCAGAGATAAAAAGATGGGTTTTGGGCCAGGGGAAATATGCAAAGGTGATCGAGCCACGAAGCCTGAGGCGGGAGATAATTGAAGAAGCAAAGGAAATGCAGAAATAGACCGCCTTTACATGATTCTTCTACCCTCGTAGCCGCCTAATAGCCCCTTTTTGCAATAGGCCATATACTCTGACGCATAGTGTCATACCTCCCATGTTAAACTACCAAATAATAATTATATTAAACAAAAACGAGGTGGATAAACATGCTAATTAAAGAAATATATAAGCTTTTCGACAATAAACTGGAAATACGCCCAAAAAGTAAAGCCTCCAATGTATTAAGGGACATCTCATCATTTCTTACAAAACCTGGATTGATCAATATAGAAGTGAAGGATCTTAATAAAATAATCTTATCAAGTGACAAGATGTTCGCCATATCGGCAAAAGCGCATGGAAAAGAAAGAGCTCACAAGCTTGGTCGCCAGATCGTTTCCAGTATTCCGGCTGTATTTCGGGCCAAAAAAGCTACAAACGTAATTTTTAATATTATCGGGAGTTCAGACTTAACCCTCTGGGAGGTTAATGAAGTTGCCGGATATATCTATGATGCGATTGACCCTCATGCAAATATCATATTTGGCGCCCTTATCGACGATAAGAAAAAAGACTTTATTAATGCGACTGTCATATTCGGGGGCAATTAAAGGAGGTCTTGTAAATGGATAAAGAGAAAGATATTTCCTATCGCAATGTCAGCTGTTCTAATGCGCCTGAAAGTAAGAACAATACAGTTCCAACGACCGATTCAAGAAGCATTTTGGTCTTTAAACAGATGGATGATGAATTAACGAAGGATTTTGTTTCCAAGCTTATCGAGCTAGAAACCAAAGATGCTGAAAAGGACATTAAGGTATTCATAAATTCTCCGGGCGGATATGTTACATCATTATTTTGTATGTTGGATTCTTTGCGGTTGGTGAAGCCGGATATCAAGACTTACTGTCTTGGAGAGGCTGCTTCCGCCGCCGCGGTATTAACAATGTCAGGAACAAAAGGGAAGAGATATATTACAAAACATAGCAGGATTCTATTGCATCAGCTAAGTTCTTTTGCTTTGGGACACATAGCAGATGTCAAGATCTCTGTTAAAGAGTCGGAAAGAATAAATTCTATTCTAATGGATATAATAATTGAAAGAACAAAGATTAAAAGAAAAGAATTAAAAAAATTGATATCGAGGGATTGTTGGCTGTCCGCACAAGAAGCACTGGAATATGGTTTAGTAGATCACATTCTGTAGTTTTGCTCCACATGTTTTCCAGTATAGCATTTTACCGCCTTTCCCTGTAAAGCGCGCTCACATTGGGACTTCGTATAAAGCCCCCTATCCCGAAAAAAGTCCTCATCCTTGCGGATTTTTTCGGGTATTAGTTCTCGCCCTCCTCCAGTCGCCCGACTAAAGTCGAGGCTCCTTCCGGCCCTCCGCTCGTTGCACTCATTCACCATAATTAGATATTAGGTGTGGTTCATTCGCTTCTCTCGCTTCGGGTGACAGGGGCGGTAAAATGCTGTTCCTTCCTGTGTGTTTTTATTTCACAGGGAGGTGGTTTTCATGTCTCGTTTAGCAGGCGTCATTGGTTCCCGTTCATTACCCGTTTCTTTTGCCCCGCTTGTTTACCACATCGTTTCCCTTCTCCTTTCCCGTGGCTATGGCATTGCCTCAGGTGGCGCAGTAGGAGCTGATTCATTTGCTCTTGCAGCGGTCATTCGGCGGGGGGTAGCTTCACGCTGTGTCATTTACTCAGCTTGGGCTTCTGCTTCTGGGTTTCCTTCCTCGGTTCAGCCTCAGGTTTCTCGTTTCCTTGCTTCCGGTGGTCAGGTTGTTTGGGGATCCTGTCCGGTTGGTGCTTCGCGTCAGGAGGCGGTTTCTGCCCTTCTCGGTAGGAACAGGCGGCTTGTTTCTGCTTCCTCGGTTATCGTTGCTTTCCTTCATGGTCAGTCTCGCGGGTCTCTTTACACGGTCCGTCAGGCAGTTGAGCAGGGTGTTCCGGTCATTGTGTTCCTTTGCGGCGGGGGTACGTCTTTGCCCGCTGATCTTACTTCCAGGTGTTTAGTATTTACAGAAAAGGAGGTGGTTTAGTTATGGTGGCATCAGTTTTGTCCCCCTGTCTTTGTTGCGACGATCATTTGCCCGGATTCCGCTGCGTTCCACGGCAGCGTGCCCGTTGTTCCAGGTTCCTTGAATATGTCGAGCGGCTCCACAGGGCCCGCGCTCACGGCATATTGATCAGCGAGCTTAAGGAAATTGTTTCCGGTTCCGTTGAAGAAAACACAGAAAAAGTGAGGTGAAAATCATGAGAATTTGTAGAGTATGCGGTTCATTCCTTGTTCCCTGCAACGAAGGAATAGATCATATCGGCTTCCAGCCATATACCCTTCCGCAAACTGTTTATATCTGCCAGAGCTGTCTCACGGCAATACAGAACATAATCGAGTATGGTTATTCCTCTCAATTAGTCTCCGCTTAATCACCAAGGCCTGATTCATCATCAGAACAGGCCTCATTTTGGTCGCTAGCCAACTCTTCTTTGTATTAATAAATTCATACTTTGTCATATAAAACACTTACATTTCACAATATGTGCTAGTTGTGGTCAAGCTGGATCTATTTCGTAAAAGCAATGAAGGTGAGGCAAGGTCAAGGGTGAGTCCGCATCCATAATTATTGGCAACCCACTCACCCATTTATATCGTCACAATCTACAGGGACTATTTGCGGCAGTAGCAGTCATTTTACTCAGTTGTTTGAGTTGACTTCTTATATGCATATACATATTTCGTTGAATAATCGCCACCACCTGGGCCACCATCAGTTTTCAGTGTGTTAACAAAATATTCTTCAACTTCTCTGGCTATATCCGAAGTAGCGCATTCGCGATAAATCCACAGGTCAGAATCCTTATTAACAGTATGATCCGTGAATAGCCGCTTTTGAGGATCAGATGCTATCCCAACATACCAATCTGAATATTTACTAGTAAGATTATTTATATACGTCTTAATATCTGCAATAATTTCAGGCTTACTTTTTGCCATATATGCTCCTCCTTTCTTAGACATTCAAATCTCGAGAATCGACCATCTCGCTGGGTTATATGACCCAGTCATCCTTTCCTGTTATAGGGAGATTGATTGGTCGGGCTTAATGAAATCCCTTCTTCACTAGCCTTTGTATAAACCGCAGCTTCTGTTCGTCCGGTTAGCAGGCCAATTACCCTTGTTGGGGTGTTCTTGTTGGCTAATTGTCTGATTTTTGATACATCAGCCTGTGTCCAAGGTTTCCCCGAATTCCTGTTATACTTTGCCATAACTTTTCACCTCCCATATTTAATAGGCATTGTCATCTACATACCGCTGGTAATCGTCACCAGTCCATATAAACACCACAACAGATCGCCCAGGATCGATTTCGAAGGCATACTCATTAATGCAGTAAGGTTGCTTTTTAAACTTTTCACTTATCCAACATTTTGCCTGAACTTGAACTGGCTTATCAGATAAGGGGATCTGGCGAGTAAAATACCCATTAACAGTACTGACCGGGGATACTTTTTCGTTGACTGCCACAAAAAGGTGGTCTTCATTAAAGCTTTCTGAAGATTTAAACGATTTGATTTGTCCATCTTTCACGAAAATGGCTGCACAGATTCCATAAGTAAATTCTACAAATCTTAACATGGCGGCAGTTTTTGATACATTATACTTATCCGAGACAACATCTATTGAAGCCATGTCTACATTTAGATCTTTGCACTCTTCGCGAAGAATATCCTCGGGCATCAGCAATTCTGCCGCAAACTCATTTGCTTCCGCCTCTTCATCTCCTTTAAGGCCACTCTTAATCATATCATCTGGTGCACAGATATATTTCACGCCTTTATGATACGGAATGAAAATGTGCCCCAATTCATGTGCAATTGTGAACCTTTTCCGTTTTTCATATGTATATCTACTGTTAACGAGAATTCCAACATTCCCTTCGATCTTCACAGAATAGCCCTCGAAATGATCGGCATCCTCTTCCTCTATTGTGACATTATGGCTTCTTGCGATTCCCCTGACATCTATTGGAAGAGAGTTATACTTGGCATCAGACTCCATCAGAAGCTTCTTTGCAAAAAACGATGCGGGATCCTCATTAAACCTAGGTTGACTCATCTTATTTATCACCCTTCTTGATCTTTATATTAAACCTTTCAATTAACTCTTTATCCTTTGAGGTAAGCCCTTCATTGCCTTTTCTAAAAGCACCTTGGAGCAGTGGTTGTAGCAAAGAGGGTGTCATCTGACTCTGTTGGGCGGCAGGAGCGGCCTTCTTGCCATATAAAGTCTCATATTTTTGCTCAATAAAATCGAGCACCTTAGCTTTAAAACCAGAAGAGACCTTTAAGGCATGGAAATATTCCTTTGCCTCGTAAGCGCTTTTAAGAAGTTCTTTTGCCTCGCTCGCCTGTGCCGGAGTTAAATGCCTAGACTCAATAAATGCTTCGAGATCTGGTGAAGGATTCACTTTAGTTTCTTCAATCCATGCATCAAGAACTGTTTCATACAATAATTCACTTCTCTCTTTATCCTTCATCTTTCCCCCTCCTTTTTATCCCTTATCTTTCCATAATAGTTTTTAATTTTCACGGTTCCTCTCAAGACCAAATTTTTGATTGAGGCCTCCGATTTATCCATAACAAGTGCAACCTCTTTAGTGTTCAGTTCATCTACATATCTCAACATTAAGGCTTCACGCTGCTCCTCTGTTAATTCGTTTAAACATTGACCCATTTCTGCAGCCGTTTCGCTGTGAGCCTCCTGTTCAATTAATTCCGTTTCCAGGTCGCAAGTCTCGAGGTCTTCTAAAAGCTCCGCGTCCAATTTAAGTTCAGAAAAGGACGTTTCCCGTTTCTTTTTCCTAAAATAATCAGAGCAACAATTTCGAGCGATCCTAAATGCCCATGTTGTGAATTTTGATTGACCCTTGAAGGTATCAAATTTCTCCAAAATATGGGAAAACGTCTCCGCAGTTATTTCGTATTTTTCATCGCTATTTTCAACTTGGCTCCCTACAAACCTTTCCACATCGTCGTAGATTCCCTCACATAACTGCCTAAACGCCCTTTTGTCCCCATTACGCGCTTTTTCTAATAAGTCTTCACTGTTCAATAATATGGCCACCTTTCATAAGTTGTGTGCATGATCATCCCTTCTTCCCCTCTATATATTAGACGTAAAAGTCACCTAAAAGTCTCGTTTATTTGGAGATATTACAAACTCATTTTACTCCTTGCATTTATCATTGTATAATCCCCCCCCAAACATTTTGGGCTTGGTTTGGCGGGCGGGCGGCGGCACAACACGAAGACAAATACCGCCGAAGGCGGAGCAGTAGCTTCGGTTCTTTTCTTTGGCGGGCATTGGCGGGCGGCATGACACAAAGTCAAATACCGCCGGAGGCGGAGCAGGAGTTATGGTCTTTCTCCTTTGAATGTGCGTAGCACACCTTAATTACCTGCCTGTCGACTTGTCCGCCTCTGGCGGAAGCCTCGGCGAAGGCGGGGGCATTGTTCATTGGTAGTTGGTCATTCTCCTTTGGCGGAACCATGGAAAAAGCAACACAGAAATACAATGAGCAATCACTTGAGGAGGCTCAAGGAATGCCTTCATTCCGCTCTGGAAACGCTCAGATTAAGCAGACAGACCAGCTTCGCCTGCCTTGGCCTTTGGCGGGCCCATCGTGGCAGGGAACGTTCCTCAAGAGCCACGAGTCGAACAATCTTTGTGACGGACAGCTTGTCCCGTCCAGCGTAGCGGGACAATGAGCTTCTTCTTTTCGAGGATCCCGAAAGCTTCTTTGGCTGTGTGAACAGCAATAACTTCAAGCTCTCAGCGTGTCTTCAACTCTTTGGGTCAGGTTCTTCTGTCTTCTGTTCGTGTTCATATCCAAAGTCATTGATCCTTTGTCTTTCTCTAATGCTAATGAACAACAGCTATCAATCAACTGTACAAATGAATACGTATTATATTAATTAATAAATACCTAGTGCGCGCTTGGCCGCGCGCCTGCGCTCGTGCGTACGTGCCTGTGTACGCGTATCGTATATAGAGGGATACTGTGAAACTCCCCGGCTAAGTCACAGTATCGGTAGTCATAAGTGCTTCTTGCTCCCGTGGATAGTATTAGGTAGAATTATCGAGAAAGTTCGAAGATGACTCGAGTTCCCAGTAATCTTATAGCTACAAACCTTAGCTAACCCCAATTTTTCATCGGCACCGGCTCCGTTTTTTTCTGGCTGGTCGGTTCGGCGGCCAAAAATGGGCGGGGGCATTTTTGGCCGCCGGTCATGCTCCGCACCGCCCGAAACACAAGCATTTGCGGCGGGCAGGCAAACCTATTGCCTCTATTGTCTCTTTTGAAAACGATTTTGGATGTTTGACTAACTTTATCAGCTTCTCTATTTAGTTAGTTTATCCATTGAAAGACCCAAAGCATCTGCTATAGCTTTTACCATTTCAATTCCCGGATTCTTGACCGATCCATTTTCAACCCTCATTAAATGGATTGAAGTAAATTTGCCGTCGCACTTATGAGCCAACTTTTCGCGTGACAATCCGGCCTTTTTACGGTATTTCTCTATATTCTTACCTAGGTTCATTAGTATTATTTTATCATCCTTCATATATCTTGACATATATACATATATGTATATACTATTCCCGATGAAAATAAAAGTAGCCGTCTATACTAGAGTGTCTACCGACAACCAGGCCGAGCTTGAATTCAATTCTTGCGAAGCTCAGGAAGCTAAGATTAACGCGTTTATCTCCAGTCAGGAGGGAATGGAAGTATTCAATGTCTATTCCGATCCCGGCTATAGCGGGGCGAATCTTAACCGCCCCGCTATGTCAGAACTGCTTGCCGACATTGAACAGGGCAAAATCGATATTGTCATATCTTACAAGATCGACAGGCTTACAAGGTCGCCAAAGGATTTCTATCACCTGATAGAGATATTCGACGGGCATAATGTATCATTTATCTCCGTAACCGAACGATTCGACACCTCTACTCCATCCGGACGGCTCCTCAGGAATATCATGCTTACCTTTGCCCAGTTCGAGCGTGAGTTGACTAGCGAGAGGACAAGTGATAAAGCCCTCGAACGGGCAAAGAAAGGGCTTTATGGCGGCGGTGTTCGCCCTTTTGGCTATGTAAGGGCGAACAAGAAAATTATTGCGGAGCCGACCGAAGCCGCTATCATCCGAAGGATTTTCGAAACTTATATCAGGACGACGTCATTATTCAAGACTTACGAAGCCTTAAAGGCGGCTGGAATACGAAAAGGAAATAATCGCGTGTTTACTAAAGGCGACTTATTCAACCTGCTTAGAAAACCCGTCTATGCAGGAAAGATATTGCATAATGGCACGATTTATCAGGGCATACATGAGCCGATTATCAGCGAAGAACAGTTCGAGCAAGCCCAAACGATTCATCGACATAAACTGGTCCCAAAGTGGCACCCTGCTAAGCCATTCCTTTTCCCCGGCCTCGTTAAGTGTAAGGAATGCGGCTCGACCATGACCACAACCTTTACCAACAAGATCAAACTGAAAAAGAGGAAAAGGTATTATTACTACAATTGCACTTCAGTCTTCAAGAAAGACTGGTCAGCTTGCTCGACCAAGCTTGTCAGCGCGACTAGGCTTGAAGACTTCATCATTGAAAACTTTGAACGTATATCTCTCGATAATCTATATCTTGAAGGTTTGTGTCTTAAGCACAAAAGTATGGCCTCTGGCCACGAACAGGGATTCGAACTTTTGGATATTAAACCTGAGGGCATTAAAGAAACTCTCGTAAATGTAGTAGAAAAAGCTACATCTAAAGAAGCTATAAACAAATCCCTGGCTTTAAGAAATTACATACAGAGCATAATTTATTCAAAAGAGTCAATAGAGATAAAGCTTTGCCTGCCCGCCGCAAATGCTTGTGTTTCGGGCGGTGCGGAGCATGACCGGCGGCCAAAAATGCCCCCGCCCATTTTTGGCCGCCGAACCGACCAGCCAGAAAAAAACGGAGCCGGTGCCGATGAAAAATTGGGGTTAGCTAAGGTTTGTAGCTATAAGATTACTGGGGGACAGGGATTCGAACCCCGATACGCAGCTCCAGAGGCTGCAGTCCTACCGTTAGACGATCCCCCAAAGCCGAACTATATCCTGTCAAATATTTTCTTTAAGACTCTTCTGCCTGTGGTAGACTTATAATACTTTTCTCTCTTACGCGCTTCATTAAAACTATCAAACTCTTCAAGACAAACTAGTTCCCATGGCATATATCTTTTCGTATAAAAATGTTTTCCAGAATTATGCTCTCTCAACCTTCTATTAATATCATTGGTTACTCCAACATAACTCTTTGAGGTGATTTTACTCTTAAGAACATATACTTTATATTCCACATTCATAACTCCAGAGTCAGCAGTCCTACTCGCCTCGCTTCGCTCGTCGAAGCGGGCCGTTAGACGATCCCCCAACGCTTCGACTCGCTTTCGCTCGCTCAGCGTAATGACAAATTACCAATGACAAATTCCAAATTGGGTATTGAAGGATTGGAAATTAATTTGGAATTGAAAATTGGTAATTGATCATTTTGCCGCTGGCCACCATGGCGGTATCCACCACTGCGGCTGGAATATCAGAATGAAAAGACCATAAAGCACGATGAAGATCGAAAGTCCTATGAAAATCTTGAACTGCCAGGACATCGGTTCCTTCCATCTCTTTACCATCCAATAGGAAAAACCTAGAGCTGCTAGGCCGGCAATGATCACCGTGATCCCTTTAAAGACCGGATTGCTGTATGTATAGATGAAAAAACTTACGCCTTTCGGTTCCATAGTTAGGGAATTATATCACAAGAAGATGCCATTACAAACAAGTTGAAATGTTTATTTATATGTTCTTTAGAAATGCGGGGAGTTCTATTTTTTCCTTGGGCTGGACCATCTCGGGCCTTATTTTGGCCCTTATCGCGGATTCCTCGGTCCCCGTCTCTTTTTCCAGATGCTTGAAACCGGTGGCGATCACTGTGATCACAACCTCTCCCTGGAGTTTCTCATCGATCACAGCGCCAAATATGATGTTCGCCTCAGGGTCGACCGCGTTATATATCACTTCTGCGGCGTCGTTCACTTCATAAAGCGTCAGGTCGCTTCCTCCCGTGACATTGAACACCACGCCTTTTGCTCCGTTTATGGTTTCTTCCAGGAGCGGGCTTGATATCGCCTGTTCCGCGGCCTCCACCGCCCTGTTCTCTCCTGAAGCCGTGCCGATCCCCATCATCGCGGACCCGGCGTCGAACATGATCGTCCTTATGTCCGCAAAATCAAGATTGATCAATCCAGGTATCGTTATCAGGTCTGATATGCCTTTTACCCCGTGACGCAGAACATCATCGGCTATTCTGAATGCGTCAATGATGGAGGTGCGCTTCTCAACGACCTGCAGGAGTTTGTCGTTCGGAATGACTATGAGGGCGTCAACTTTTTCCCTCAAAAGCACTACGCCGCTTTCTGCCTGCGAGATCCTTACCGGGCCCTCGAACCTGAACGGCTTTGTCACAACGCCGACGGTTAAAGCTCCAAGCTCCCTCGCGACCTCGGCGATTATTGGAGAGGCCCCCGTTCCGGTCCCGCCGCCCATGCCGGCGGTCAGGAAAACCATATCGGCATCTGCGAGCGCTTGTTTGATCTCTTCGCGGGATTCTTCGGCGGCTTTCTGCCCTATCTCAGGATTTGATCCAGCGCCGAGCCCCTTGGTCAATTTTCCGCCTATGGAGAGTTTGTGGTCCGCGAGTGATACTGATAAAGCCTGGATGTCCGTGTTTACAGCCCAAAATTCAACGCCTCTAAGTCCCGAGCCTATCATCCTGTTAACGGCGTTCGTCCCGCCGCCGCCTATTCCCATTACTTTTATTGTCGCGAAGGTTTTTGTGCCCTCGGCAGCATCAACATTATTCACCTGATTATGCCCCCAATTAAATCATCCTTGGAGCCCTGTAAGCCGTTAATATAACAGATTTCGCGGGAAAAGCAAGCGGTTTTCGGCGATCATTTATATTTAATAACTGGACTGTCCGGGACCCTTACATCTATATAATCCAACTTTGTCCACTTGCCTTTTACCGAACCAAGCATGGCCTTAACGATCATTATTTTCTTTTCCATGTCCCTCGGATCCCCGATCTTCACCTTCAGGATATCTTCAATATATATTATTATGTCTTCCCTGTTGCCCGCTTCTATCTGTATCGTCCCAAGATCGATGAATTTTGACAGCATGTTCAGCGCAGCTCTGACAAATGCCCTGTCGCCGGAATTAAGCCTGATCCCGCCCTCAAGGGACCCTTTATTGATCCCTCTTATGACCGGAAGCTTAGCGATATCAGATCTGTACACGGAAGAAGTCAGGCTTTGCTTGGCAATAATGTATCCTTCGTCATCAATTAAAGAAGCAACTCCTCCGATCACCGCCAAGGCGAAAGGAGTCCTTTCCTTAACGTCAATAACGATGGTGTGGGGCAGCTCCCATTTTACATTGATATCCTTGATCTGGACAACATTTGAATACTGTTTTTTAACTTTATCAAGATCGATCAGAAAGATGTTCTCTCCCTGAGGTATCTTGGCCGCATTGACGATCTTCGCCTCGGATATATAATTATTGCCGACAACCCGGACGGATGTTACCCTCCAGATGGGGAGAGACAGGATAAATCCGGCCAGTATGGAAACAAGGATCAGCGTCAGTGCGGTCCATACCGCGTACCATTCGACCAGCTTCTTCAGGTTCCTTGGTCTTGTTCTTTCCTTTTTAACGGGGGGCATTTTCTAGCAGGCGCTCTCAAGTATCTTTAATACGAGCTCGTCAAAAGAAATCCCCGCATACTGAGCCTCGGCCGGAAGATCGGAGGCTTGCGTCATGCCGGGAATAGTGTTCACCTCGTGGACATAGGGCGTATGGTCCCCGCTGACGATGATATCCACTCTTGAAACCCCGTGGCATCCAAGGGCTTTGTGCGCCCGCAGAGCTGTTTCCTGAGTATATTTATAAAGTTCTTTAGGCAGCTTCGCCGGAAGAATGAAATCCGTTCCGCCGGCCGTATACTTTGCCTTGTAATCGTAAAATTCCGCTTTTGGCTTCAGTTCGAGAATGGGAAGCGCCGTCAGATCGAATCCACTTCCCAAAATTCCAACTGTTACTTCTTTGCCCTTTATGTACTCTTCGATGAAAACATCCTTGAATGTTTCCACGGTTTCCGACAGAACTTTCTCGAGCTTTTCCTCATCTTTCACGATCGATACTCCAAGGCTTGATCCTTCGGAGGTGGGTTTTACGACAAGAGGGAAAGGGAATATCCTTTTTATCTTTTCACATTGTTTTTCAATGCTAGCATCCGGATCGATCGTCAAATACTGAGGCGTGGGGATGCCCATCGCCTGAAATATCCTTTTTGCGGCGACCTTATTCATCGCGAGCGCGGAAGCAAGTATCCTTGATCCGGTATAAGGGATGCCGAAGTGCTCAAGCAGCCCCTGGACGGTGCCGTCCTCGCCGTATCTCCCGTGAAGCATTATATACGCGATGTCGATCTTGTTCTTTTTCAGGTTTTCGATGAGCTTTTCGTCCGAATCAAGCGATATGGCCTTAAATCCCTGATCTTTAAGGGAATTCAAGACCCTCTTGCCGCTCCTTAAGGATACTTCCCTCTCGCCCGACCTGCCGCCCATTATGACGGCGATCTTTTTGCTTTTTAGTTTTGTCCTGTCCATAAGTAAAATAATATCATCAAAGCCAAAGTTAGTCTATGACCGTAACATCATACTTATTTATCAGTTTCACAGGGTGATACGACAGCTTCGCCCTCCTGAGCCCCCCGTCTCCCATGTCCTGCTCCCTGTTAATATATGTTAAATGAGTCCACTCGTTCTTTATGAAATGCTGATTTATGTACTGGGAAAGCCCGTCTATTTCATGATTCGCGACCTCGATATAGATGACCGCGGTATCAGGATTCAACATCTCCCCTATCGTGAAAGCTTCTATCTTCCCGTTTATTTTCACGGCAGCGCCTTCGACGCTAAGAAAAGACAGGTTGTTCAAGGCCTCTTTTATCGGCTCATCAAAGCATACTCCGGTGGTCTTTCTCTTGCCCCACTTGTCCAGCAGCTTCAAGCAATCAGGGACCATATCCGCGGTCAGCTTTTGATATATCGGGATATTGTTCTTTAAAAAACGCTTTATGATATTCCTTTTCCCGTCATACTTCTTTCCTTTCAGCGCCACCAGATCAACGGTCCGGTAAAGATAGTCAAAATCGTTCCTGGCGGGTTCTATCCTGTACCCGCTCTTTCCCTCAAAATGAGCTTTCACGAATTTCTCAGAAACTCTGCTGAACCTGGGGACGTGGGACAGGCACGTCTTGATAGTTTCTTCGATCCGGTTGTCGCCCAGAGGCTCGAAGAAATAAGGGGGCTCATTGTCCGGCCTTGCGACAACGCAGATATTCCCGTTGATCGCGGTTACCTGGGACCTGTCGCAGTCCCTCCATATATAAAAGTTCGTAAAAGTAAGCTCCGAGGTCTCCTGGGGATGTTTTGAGAAGTGTGATTCGAATGATCCCCTGTCCGCTAAGGCGATCTTCCTGAAGTCGGGGAACGACGGGACTCCGGTCATTTAACTTTTTTCACCATGGTCGTGCAGAGCTTTTTGTCGCAGCCCTTGCACCAGGACCTGTTCTTTTTCATGGCTTTTGGCACTTCTTGCGCTATCTTAAACCCCAGTTTTTCATAAAAAGCGGGGCTTGTGGTGTTCAGGTACGTGTCATACTTCGCCTTATTGGCTATCTTTTCCACAATAAAGCTGCCGATACCGCATTCCCTCCAGCCGTCCTTTACGCCAAGGTTGGACAGCTCGTGTATCCTGTGTTTTTTATGGGTTTTGAACTTCGCGACTGCGACCAGGTTCTCGCCCCTGTAAGCAACGATGAAATCATCATATCTCAGACGCGGGGTGAAAAGGTCGGTCTCCTTGATGAATTTCATGACCGGGGCTTTGTCCTCTTTTTTCGCTTTCCGGATGTCGAGATCTATCATTGATGCTCCTCTTTGTGGTCTTATTATACTACATATCAATGGAAATAGCTATTAGGGCGATCCCGGGAGCTTTATGCGTTTGGAGATGGCGATGAGGATCGTTGGATGTAAAACACGACGGGGAACGGGAAATACCATATGGTCCATACGATACAAAAGAGGTTTATATTTGAACTAAATCTGATATCGTGCCGCTAAGATCCCTTCGGGCATATCTGGTGAAGAACTTGCGTAGACATCTCTTACAAATTGATTCCCCAAGTCATCACTTACATCAAGCTCATATCTTCGGATGTTCGTGGCGGCCCCATCAGCCGTTACCATATCACCAGATTTATGTAGCGCCTCTTGGTATGAAGCAACGCGTTGATCAATAATAGCGCCGGCATATTTCCCCGCCACAAGATCAACGACCTTCTTCATGTCATTCCCATCGGTTATCGAGGCAAGGTCTCCTTTACCCAGCGAAGTCGCAGCATCCTGAGCTTTTTGGTATATCCCGGCCTCCGGTTTAAATGATCTTATTTTGTTGAATACATCTATGGAATTGCTATTTCCCTGCATGCCTAAGGACGCAGCCAGCCCGGTTCTTGCTTGTTTCAAAATTGTCGGATTTTCATTAACGCCGAAATATTTTGTCTTGTCTAATGCGTTAAGCGAGCCGAATATCGTTTCGTCTAAAGTTTGGCCAAAGCTCTTCTCATATGAGTGACTTTCTCCATCGCTGGGAAGGTAAGAAAGACTATTCGCCTTATCAAGCTCAACTTTTATTGCGGCAAAATTCTCCGTTTTATTATTCAAATTGCCTGATTTCTTCGCCGCACCGTTAGGTGCGAATGGTTTGTTTGGATTAATGGTGTTTCCGTTACCCATAAGAAAACCTCCTGTTTAACTCTTGCTTACACTATATTATCGTGATAAAACACATAAAACTTGCATGAATTTATTGAAATAATCGGGCATTTGCTTTAGCCCCTATTGCGTGGTTTTCCCGAAAAGGATATATATGTGATGGGCCATTTTGGCCCCGCCGGTCGAGTTCGACTTTTGCGGAGCATCCTGCACTATTACCTTTACGCCGGACGCGGGCGCTTGTTCCGCCAGATCCTGCGACCATTTTTGGTTATAAACACTCGCGTACTCCGGCACGACAAGGTCAACTTCAAGGTATTTTCCTTTGATCTCTTTTGACATATCGTCCCCAAAACTGTATTCGGGATGTTTGGGAAATATGTCGTTGTGGTCCCCGCCCGTATAGCTGAAAACCTTCGCATTATTGGCCAGCGATCCACGTATGGACTTTAGTTCGCCGTCATTCGTCATTTTCCACATTGCTGTATCCGGGATGTCGCCCCAAAAATATCTGTCCCAGGTTTCGTTATCAAACGGCCCGGAAACTCCCATATCATCCTGTAAAACCACAGATATCATTACCGCTCTTACACCTTCCTTATCGAACGCCCTTCCTATCGTTCTGCTGATGATCGGCGTGTTTTTTGAGGAGATCGCGTCTGAAATGGCCTTTTTCTTTGCCTCAGCGGTCGCCGATGTATCATTCTTCGCGACCGTTCTAAGATATGCAAGTTCATCTTTAAAATCCTGATCCGTCCTAGCGAACTCGAGCACAGAGTTATTGAACCCTTCGGCCGCGAGCAAAGGAATGACCTCGCTGAAGTATTCGCCGGTGGTTTTGACCCCGTTTTTCTTGTTATTATGGAATTCGCCGAAACCGATCACCGTGGGATCGTAGAGCTTAATTATCTCTTTGATGGCTTCCGCAAGACTGCTGAATTCTTTGCCGTTTATTTCGGCATATATTTGCTCAACATTCCCTGTTTTCTGGGAGCCATCGTTCTTTTTGACAGGATTGTTCTTGGTGTTTTGCGCGCCCCCACTCTTTGTCTGGGGTTTTCGGATCTGTGCTGTATCTATCGGATTTATCATGATCATATTATTATATTATTCGTCTCTTTTTCCATCAAACTTGCGCATTTCTTTCACTGTATATTCATCGTGCAATTTTAGCGGGAATTTCACCGGACCGGTCAACATGTCAAATGAAGCGCCGCAATGACATTGTTTGAAGGCGCTAATCTATTATATTCCTCGCAGGCCTCGCCGGTCTTCATGGCTATGACCGTAATGCCTTTTGCCTCGATCTCGGCTTTAACCTCTTTTGGGACGGCCATTACGCCGTCAGCACCCGTCCCTATAATGAGAATTTCCGGCTTTTTGGCCAATATTTGCACAACATCGCTAAGTGAAAGCCTGTGCCCTTCGATCCTTCTCCATGAGTCATCCACTCTGTCCTTGTAGATGATCACGTCGGAAGTGTATGTCTTGCCGTCTATCGTGATCTCGCCGAAGTCATATCCGTCGATCATATGTCCTATCCTTACCCGACCTTGATGACCGAAACCGGGCAGCTGCCGGCCGCTTCCCTTATCTTCGCCTCGTTCGCCTCCAGGTCCGCATCTTTCAGCACCTCAGCCGTATCATTTACCTTGAAAACCTCCGGGCAGACCGTCTCGCACACCCCGCAGACTATGCAGCCGTCCTCAATGGTGACCTTTGATATGACCATAAACACCTCCGATATGACCCATAGATAATATCAGGCATATTATAGACCAGAAAACTGAAGAGTAAATTATATTAGCATTGTTTTTTACATGCGAAAAGTGTAATATTTCATGGGTTTTAAATCATGAACGATCAGGATCAAAAAAATATTTCTGTTTTTGACAGGATAAAAAGGCTTTTCATAGGAAAGCCCTTTGATGTCCATGATAAAACGCTGGTCCAAAGAATATCTCTGGTCGCTTTCTTCGCGTGGGTGGGGCTTGGCGCTGACGGCCTCTCGTCATCATCTTACGGGCCGGACCAGGCCTTTACGGTCCTGCAGGGACACATCTACCTGGGTTTGATAGTGGCGCTGGCCTCAGCTATAACCGTATTCGTTATAAGCGCAAGCTACAGCCAGATAGTCGAGCTTTTCCCCCACGGAGGGGGGGGATATCTGGTGGCAAGCAAGCTAATTTCACCTTTGGTGGGCATGATAGCCGGGAGCGCGCTTCTTATCGACTATGTCCTTACAATAACGCTCTCGATAGCAAGCGGTACGGATGCGGTCTTCAGTTTTTTGCCGGGGGCGTGGAATTCGTACAAACTGCTTTTTGCGGTGGCGGCTTTATTCGTTTTGATACTGCTCAACATGAGAGGCATAAAAGAATCCGTTACTGTCCTTATGCCGATCTTCCTTCTTTTTATGCTCATGCATGTGTTCTTGATACTGTATTCTTTCGGGTTCCATTTTTCTAATTTCTCCCAGCTGGCATCATCCACCAAAGGAGACCTCATCAGGTCGAACTCAGCTCTGGGCTTATTCGGAATGATCTTTCTTATACTCCGGGCATACAGCATGGGAGCCGGCACGTACACGGGAATAGAAGCCGTAAGCAACGGCGTTGCCATATTAAGGGAACCGAAAGTCGAAACGGCCAAAAAGACAATGCTTTACATGTCCACATCTCTCGCGTTCATGGTCTTCGGCATCATGCTCTCTTACGTTTTTTACAGGGTCGCGCCTGTGGTAGGAAAAACAATGAACGCGGTCCTCTGGGAAAATATCACCCATGGATGGGCATGGGGATTCGCGCTGGTTTCCATTACGCTGCTTTCGGAAGCGCTTCTGCTTTTTGTAGCCGCTCAAACAGGTTTCATTGACGGTCCTCGCGTTCTCTCGAACATGGCGCTGGACAACTGGATGCCGAAAAGATTTTCTATCTTGAGCGACCGCCTCGTGACCCAGAACGGAATAATGATAATGGGATTGTCATCTTTGGTCTTAATGGTATTGAGCCGCGGCTCCGTTGTTTTCCTGGTGGTCTTGTATAGTATAAACGTTTTCTTAACGTTCTTCCTTTCTCAGCTCGGCATGGTAAAACACTGGTGGGAGGAAAGGGCCAAGGCCCGGAACTGGATCGGGAAGATCGCGGTGAACGGCACGGGACTGGTCCTGACAACATTTATATTGATCTCTGTAATCATCATTAAGTTCCACGAGGGAGGATGGATAACTCTTTTCATAACCGGAATGCTGGTCATTTTCGCTCTGGTAGTAAAACGCACCTATGAAAAAACCAACGATCAGATAAGAAAACTTGATGACGAGGTCGTAAAGAACCTCGCGCCTTCATCGAATTTCATCCCGCTGCTGGATGACAAGAAGCCTTTTGACCCGAAAGCCCCTACGGCCGTGATACTAGTAAAGGATTTCACAAGCATGGGGATAACCACCATATCCACGATCCTTCAATCGTTCAAAGGCGTTTTCAGGAATTTCGTGTTCGTGCAGGTTGGCCTTGTGAACGCACGGAACCTCGCCGAGGTGCAGGCTGTCGAGAGAACGATCCGGACCGAAGTGAATAAATTTATTGAACTTGTCAGGTCGCGGGGCTACAACGCTGAAGGTATATGCGTCACCGGAATAGACACGGTGGAAGAATTCTCCGGCGTAGTCCCAGGCGTTCTTGAAAAATATCCTCACTCCAATTTCTTCGGAGGGCAGATAGTGTTCAAAAATGACAATTTCTTCTCAAGATGGCTGCACAATTACACGTTATTCTCGATACAAAGAAGTTTGTATCACAAGGGACTTCCACTCTTCATAATCCCAATCTATGTGAAGTGAATTCAAGATCAGCTTTTTAGTTTTACGGGCAGGCCCCGTAAGAATGCTATGCATCTCTACGGGGCAGGCCCAGGTCTTTTGCGGCTTCATCCACCAGCTCGTAGATCTCGCTCATGAGGAACGGCTTTTTAAGGCATTTGAAAGCGCCCGCTTCTTTTGCGCGCGCACGGATGTCTTCATCAAGGCACGCCGATATGAGCGCCCTTTTCATCCTTGGAAAATCGTTCTTTATGGAATTCAGGAAATCGATCCCGTTTATACCCGGCATGTTAAGGCCGGTGGTAATGAGGTCGAATGGCCGCTTAAGCAGAAGCGTCATCGCATCCAGGCCGTTCCGGGCGATCTTCACGTAAACGCCCTTGATCATCAGCATCTCGGCTATCGAGCGGGACACTCCCTGATTATCTTCAACTATCAATATCTTTATCGGGGAGCTTTGGAATAGCTCTTCGTGTTTTTGATTCCATTCGTCGGAGTCTATGATGTTCTTTTTTGCGTCATTTTTCGACGGCTCTTTATTAAAGACGCCTAAAAATATGCATATCACAAGAGCGACCACCAGAACGGCTATTGACAGCGTCACGCTGAATATCATTTGCATGGCAGTCATTATAGGAAAAAACTGACCGAAAGTAAACCATTTGGCAGGATGATATTCCCCGACCTCACCCCAAATTTATTGGCTCATAATCTACTGATTCTAGTTGCGTAACTCCCCTCTCCATTAAATGGAGAGGGGAGTTAAAGGGGTGAGGTAAGAGGTTTAAGTCCCGATTTCCTAATAATATTTGACATCTGCTTCAATCTCGTTCATAGTTATCGCCATGACAGATCAAACTTTCTTGAGCCTTGGCATAGCGCCCAATCTGCTTAATATACTCGACAGGATGAAATTCACCGTCCCAACCCCGATACAACAAAAGGGTATCCCCATCGCAGTGGAAGGAAAAGACCTGATGGGTATAGCTCAAACTGGTACGGGCAAGACGCTTGTTTTCGCTATCCCGATGATACAGCGCCTTTCGTTCATTAAAGGGAAAGGGCTTATTTTGGTTCCGACCCGCGAACTCGCCATGCAGGTGGATGAGACTTTCCAGAAATTCAGAAGCGTTATTGGAGCGGGAACGGCCGTTCTTATAGGCGGCGCGTCAATGGAAAACCAGATCCGCACTTTAAAGCGCGATCCCAGGATCCTGATCGCGACCCCGGGAAGGCTGATCGATCATCTGCAGCACCGCACCGTTCGCCTGGACGACGTAAGGATACTTGTACTTGATGAGGCGGACAGGATGCTGGACATGGGTTTCGCGCCGCAGATATCCAGGGTGCTTGAGGGCGTGCCGTCCGATCGGCAGACGATGCTTTTTTCCGCCACCATGCCGCCGGAGATAATGCGGCTTGCCTCTTCCTATATGAAACTCCCCGTAAGCGTGGAAATAGCAAAGTCAGGCACTCCGGTGGAGAAGGTCGTGCAGGAAATATACATCGTAAGGAACGAGGATAAAAGACTGCTTCTGGAGAAGATCCTTAATCAGTACCATGGCCCGGTCCTTTTATTCAGCCGGACAAAATACGGAGCGAGCAAGATCGTCAGGTCCGTAAAAGACCTCGGACATTCCGCGGCGGAGATCCATTCGAACCGCTCTTTTTCCCAGCGCCGTGAAGCGCTTGATGGCTTCAAATCGGGAAAATACCGCATACTTGTCGCGACGGATATCGCCGCGAGAGGCATTGACGTGAAGGGAATAGAGATCGTGCTTAATTACGATCTTCCGGAGGACCCGGAAAATTATATCCACAGGATAGGCCGAACGGGCCGCGCCGGGCATGAAGGCAGGGCGATATCTTTCGCGATGCCCGACCAGGGCGGCGATGTAAAGAACATCGAGCGCCTTATGAGAAAGGTGCTTCCCATTTCCAAGCACCCTGATGTCCCTGCTGCCGATTTCTACGGGGTTTTCACCACAAAACCACGCCCCACAGGCTTCGCTTACAGAGGAATGAGGCACCAGACATCCAGCCGCAGAGGATTTAGAAGAAGATAGACAGAGAAATAGCCCCGCCTCTTCTGCTATAATGTCAACAATGCAAAAAATAATAAATATCGCGATAATCGCGCACGTTGACCACGGAAAAACGACACTTACCGACCACCTGCTCCGACAGGGCGGGGCTTTCGGGGCGCGGGAAGAGGTCGGCGAGCTTGTGATGGACTCGAACGAGCTCGAAAAAGAACGCGGGATAACGATATTTTCAAAGAACTGCTCGATCCATTACAAAGGCTGCAAAATAAATATTGTGGATACTCCCGGCCACGCGGATTTCGGCAGCGAAGTGGAGCGCGTCCTGAAAATGGTGGACAGCGTCCTTCTTCTTGTGGACGCAAAGGAAGGCCCCATGCCGCAGACAAAATTCGTGCTTTCAAAATCGCTCAAACTCTGGCTCAAGCCGATAGTTGTGATAAACAAGATAGATAAGGTGGGACACAGGGCCGAGAAAGTGGTGGACATGGTATTCGATCTCTTCGTAAAGCTTGACGCGAACGACCAGCAGCTGGACTTTCCCGTTGTTTACGCCATCTCAAGGCAGGGCATCGCGAAATATCACATCGATGACGATTCAAATGACCTGACACCTCTTTTTGAAACGATCCTCAAGCACGTTGCCCCCTACCCCGACAGGAGCAATGAAGTCCTCCAGATGCAGGTCACCAATCTCGCTTACGACGATTACGTCGGCCGCATAGCGATAGGCCGCGTAACAAGCGGAAAGCTTGATAAGCGGTCGAAAGTGGCCGTCTGCAGGAGAAGCGGCGCGATAGATGAGGCTGTTATCACCAAACTCTCGATATATGAAGGGCTTAAAAAAGTCGAAGTGGATGAAGCGCAGTGCGGAGACATAGCGGCGGTCGCCGGGATAGAGAACATAACGATAGGCGAAACCATATCCTCCCCGGAGAATCCCAGGCCGATGACGCTCCTTGAAATAGACGAGCCCACCCTCACAATGGAGTTCATAGTGAATAATTCCCCCTTTGCGGGGCGGGAAGGAAAATACGTCACGACAAGACACCTTAAGGAGCGCCTCACGAAGGAACTGGAGACGAATGTGGGTTTGAAGCTTGAACCGCTCGGCAGCAGCGGCGAGGGTTTCAAGGTGTCCGGCAGAGGCGAGCTGCATCTTTCCATACTTCTCGAGCAGATGAGGCGGGAAGGTTACGAGATCCAGGTTTCGCAGCCGAAGGTCATCTTCAAGACGGTGCACAGCGAAAAGATGGAGCCGATGGAACAGGCCGTTATCCAGGTGCCGGAAGAATTCGCGGGCATAGTGATCGAAAAGCTCGGCCGTCGGCGAGGGGAAATGATGGAAATGTCCTCAAAGAACGGGACGACCACGCTCGTTTACCTGGTCCCTACCCGCGGGCTGCTCGGGTTCCGCGGCGAGTTCATAATGGACACAAAGGGCGAAGGCATACTCACACACGCGTTCTCAAAATACGAAAGATATAAAGGCGAGATAACGAAACGCCAGAACGGCTCGCTTATTTCTTCCAACGCCGGGAGAAGCGCCTCCTACGGCCTGGCGCACATTCAGGAAAGAGGCCGGCTCTTCATCGGACCGGGTGTACAGGTATACGAAGGCATGGTAGTGGGAGAGAACTCAAGACTGCAGGACATGCCTGTGAACCCGACAAAGGAGAAAAAACAGACCAACATAAGGGCTTCCAGCGCTGACATCGCGATAAAGCTTACCCCGCCGATATTAATGACCCTTGAGCAGGCGCTTGAATTCATTAATGACGACGAACTTGTTGAAATAACACCGAAGAACATCCGTCTTAGAAAGAGGTTCCTCACCGAGAACGAGAGAGCAAGGAATAAAGAAAAAGCCGGCGAGAATAAATGAACAATGTTTGGAAGAGTCTTGATCATGACCGGATCTTCGCAGCCGTGGAAAAAGCTCTCGGGGCGGAGCTAAGCGGCCTTCTGATCCAGCGCAACAGCTACATCAACCGCGTCTACGAAGTGGAGAGAGCCGAAGACCTGGAACGGTCAATAGTTAAATTCTACCGCCCCGGAAGATGGACAAAGGAACAGATCCTGGAAGAACACTCGTTCTTAAAAGCACTCAGGTCCAAAGACATCCCTGTAATACCTCCTATCGAGGTCAAAGGTAATACGCTTTTCTCATTGGACGGGATCCTTTTCTGCATATTCCCGAAAAAAGGCGGGCGCTCCGTTGACGAATTCGACAAGGAGGCCTGGCAGAACATAGGCAGGCACCTCTCACGTATCCATTCTGAAGGCGCGACCCGAAAAAAATCAAAAAGGATATTGTGGCGGCCCGCTAAAGCGACAAAACACCATCTCGACGTCTTGCTTTCATCGGGGCTGATGCCGCCGGAATTCAAGGACGGTCTGCGAAGAACGGCCGGGCTGTTCATTAAAAAGTATGATCCTTCATTTGAAGACGCGTCGCTGATACTTATCCACGGCGACTGCCACAAAGGCAACCTTATATCAAGGCCCGGCGAAGGGATATTCCTTATCGACTTTGACGACATGTGCGTGGGACCGGCGGTACAGGACCTCTGGATGCTGTTACCGGGCAGTGTCGACGACCATCGTCGGGAGCTCAGCTGGTTCCTTGAAGGCTATGAAACTTTCAGGCGGTTCGATATGCCCTCGTTAAAACTGATCCCCGCGCTCAGGGGAATGCGCCTCATCCATTACGCGGCATGGCTCTCCATACAGAAAGACGATCCGCATTTCGACAGGCATTTTTCCGAAACGAGGGCCCCCAGATACTGGAACGAGCTGGTAAAAGAGCTGCAGGGCATTGTGTATGAAGGCAGCGGGGATATTACTTGATGCTGTTAGCTGAGAAAAAGAACATCAGGCGATCATCGCGATGTCCACGACCATTTTGCCGTCCTCTATGGCCCTGAAAATGGCCGCGTCACACGTTTTCATCGCCTTTCTCGGGTTCCCTCCGCTTACTTCATAAATTTTCTCAAGAACATTATCTCCAAAGGGCCCGAAATCAGATCCGCCGGCATCCGCGATGCGCTTCATGATCAGTTTTTTAAAATCTGCCAGCTGGAGCTTTTCAAGCGTAATGTCAAGAACGACCCTTTCAAATAAAGCTTTGATCTCCTTTTGAAATTTTTCTCTCGTTTCCGGGATCCCGGCTATAATTAAGTTGACCTCATCCAGATCTCCCAATGTCCGCAAAGGCTGCTCCACTTCCGGGGCAAGTTCATGGGCTTCGTCGATCAAAAGAAGGACATTTTTTCTCAGCTTTTTTAAATGCCTGCCGACGCTGTAAATATTCCTGTGTTCATGCTGTATTCTTAATCCCGTTCTCAAAACGATCAGGTCGATCAACTCGTTGATCTCTCTCGGCGGTCTGGGCACATAAATGGCGAAGAAATTCTGCGAGAACCGCCTCTCAAGCCATCTAAGCAGTGTTGTTTTTCCTGTCCCGAAACCTCCTGTGATTATTATATGGCCGCTCCTTGCGGTGACTTTTTCGATCACTTTGCTCGCGACATCCTCATAGCCTGTGAAAAGCTGCGGCAAAATATCCAGCGTGAACGGGTTCTTCTTCCACCCATAGTAGCTGTACCATTTCCTTATCCGCTCCCCTGCCTTTTCCACCTCAGAAATTTTGCTTCCGCACGCATAGCAAAACTCCGATCCTGTGCTGTTCCTTGCGCCGCAGATCGGGCAGACCCTGTATCTTTTATTGATCAAAAGGACAGTTAAAAATATTAAAATAAGCAATCCTAATAAGCCAAGTAAGATATCCAGGTTTTCCATTATCCGGCTTCTTACAATGTCCGCAAGAGATCCGGCCTGCCCGGTTTCAACGGCGGATCCCTCTATTACGGCAGGAGCAGGCACAGCCTCCTGTGTTACAACTGATCCCTTTGCCGCAACAGGCGCCCCCATCCCCATGACCGCTTCCACTTTTACATGATGAGGTACAGCGGAAACCGCCGGCCTACGCACCTTTGCTTTTATTTTGACTATGCGCGGGGAAACTTTGGATTTTCGGATGTTTTTTTTCACAGCGGGCAAAGGCGTTTCTTTAGGGCTCTGTTTGGTCATCTCCTGCAGCAAAGCCTTGCTCTTCTGGTGCGCGGGATCAAGCAATAAAGCATGATCAAGATCATTTTTTGCGCTTTCTATGTCCCCGAACAAATATTTGCTGACAGCCGAATTATAGTAATCATCCGCCGTAACGGCAAAAGAGGTGCCGCATAAAACACAAATACTTATAAACAATAGTAAGGCAAAAAATATTTTTCGCATTCGCTTACCTACTTTCTCTCCACTTTAAGGATCAGCTCCAATTTCTTCTTCAATTCTTTCGCTCCTTGATGTTCCGGATCGATGGAAAGGACCAAATTAACTTCCTCCAAAGCCTTGTCATATTGTCTGGCTGAAACATACTTCATGGCTCCTTCAATATGGTCCTTCATTTCACTTTTCTTATCTGTCACAGAAACCACGGTCACCGCCGCTTCTTTTCCCTTTAGCTTGGCAAGAGCTTCTCCCCGCGCCTGGATTTCCAGTTCAAGCTGGGACTGTTGCAACAGAAGCTGCGCCTCGGCATTATCAGGATCGATGTCCAGAGCCCTTCCGAATCTTATTATAGCTTTGGAATATTCTTTTTCATTAAGCGATGTTTTCCCGTCGGCTATTTCCTCTGCGATCATTGCCCTTCTTTGCTCAGGCGCCCCAAAGAGAAGGCTAATGCTGAATTGATGAGCTGCCCCCAGATCATCGCTCGCAATATACGCGTAATCAAATTCAAAAAGCCCGACAAGAAGCCCGAACCCGACACTGGGAAAAGTCCCGTTGTATCCGGCCCTTAGAGCGAGCATGCCTTTGATCCAGTATTCAGCCCCGCCGCAGAACTTTGTCCCGTCGACATCAGAAACGGCATCGGCCGCAAAATTGACCCTGTCATTTAACACCAAGGCCCTATAGAAAACTCCGGCCCTATAAGATGTTGGAAGCGGCGTATTCTCTGAAACATACTTTAAACCCGAGCCCACATTCAAAACTGACAATCCAAAAGCCAGATCCGGATCCAGTTGATAGCAGACGCCCGCGTCAAAAGCTACGGTACTGGCTGTGTATGAGTCCAGCTTATCCGAAATAAGCTTTGTCCCGATCCCCAGGCTTAGGTTTTGGTCAAACTTTCTCGCAAACACAAGTGAAAAACTGGATGAATTCGTGTCAAAGTCGGACGTATAAGCGCCGCTGTTGTCATACCCTTCAATATTACCCGACATAAGGGTGGAATAGCCGCAGCCCACTACCCCGTAATCCGTAGGTATCGCAAAGCTGCCAAGATACTGGGTCATTTCGGCAAAGTGCTGGTTCTGCATCACCATCGCCTCAGGAAAGGTCAAGCGCGCGAGTCCGGCGGGATTAAAAAATACTGCCGAAGAATCGCCGGGCTGTGCCGAGTATGCCCCTCCCATGGCAAGCGGCCTGGCTCCGCCGAAAAGGTTCAGGAAGTCGCCGCCGTAACTGCCGCCGGCCGCCGCGAAAGCGGGCACTGTCAATAAGAATACCATTAAAGCGCAAAGCATCGCCTTCATCTTATAACTACCAGCTTGCCGGTCTTCGTATCATTGGAGCTCCTGATAACATATAAATATATGCCGCTCCTTAATTGTTCGTTGGAATCGTTCTCGACGTTCCAGACGTTCTGGCCGTCGCCGTCGTTTTCCTGGATGGTCTTGACCAGCTGGCCCGATACTGTGAATATCTTGATCGTGCATGACGTAGCCAGGTTCGTAAATGTGATGGTAGTGTGCCCTTCAGAAGGAACGAAAGGATTAGGATAAGGATGTGCATTGGATAGACTGGGACTCGGCAGGGACATGAGCACGTAAGTGGAAAAGTGTGGGACAGCTGCCGCAAAACATTTTTGGCCTGATATGAGCGAGCTATCCGAAACCTTTACCCATGACGAGTCGGATTCATCCAGCCAGTAAATACTCACATTATGTATGCTCACAGGCGGCGATGTCCCGTCAATTATACCGTCGTCATTATTATCGGTATATGGGAGGTATATGGTCACCTTTTTCAGGAAATTATTCGTGATCATGGCGCCGGTATTATCATAAGCTGCAAATTCGCGGTATGTCCCCGCTATAGGATGGAATGAAGGATTCCCCTGGGATGTGATCTTCGCGTTGGCCGCGATGATCTTGGCGGGGTTTACCGCAATGGGAGAGCTCTGCGGATCGATACTGAACTGAACAGAATAGCTCCCGCTTACGGCTCCCGAAGGGAATGCAGCCCTGGTCTTGCCGTCGCTGGCGGTAAATACATTTGCGGTCCCGCTGTCAGCAATGACCCTGAAATCCCATGACAGCGCGGCTTGAAGAGGATTGCCAGAAGCATCACAGGCCTCCGTGGAAATATTCGCCCTGTAAGTATAACCTTTTGTTAAAGGCACTGAAGGAGTGAATACGACCCTGTTACCGATCCAGCTATAGCTGCCTATTATAGGGATATTAATTGAATTTCCGCTGCTGTCCAAAATGGCTTTTAAGGTAAAGGCGTTTTGAACGGAGCCCGTATCCATAGCGGTGGAAAACTCAGCGGATACGGTCGCCTCCGGTGTTACGTTCGCGGCTTCGCCTGTCGGCGAGAAAAATGTTATCTGAGGACCTGTCATCGATCCTGTAACATCAAAGGAAGCTGATACCGCGGTAGATAGTCCGTTAGATCGCGCCTGGAGGGTATAGCCGGTCCCGGCCCTGTTGATCATCACACTTTCAAAGGTCGCGATCCCGCCGGCAACGATCTTCGTTTTTGTCCCGGTCAGGACCCCTCCCCCCGGATTGTTCTGGATCTCAACGGTGACCATGGAGGTGTTGTTATTTGTGACCGTATTGCCGTACTGATCCCTGAGCGCGATACGGGGAGCCGGAAATAAGCTGACCCCGGCGGCAGAATCAGCAGGCTGAACCTCAAAAGTGATGTTGCTTGCAGCCGCATTCGTGATACTGAAAGCGCTTGAAGCGGCTGACGTTAAACCTTCTGCCGTAACACTTAAAGTATATCCAACTCCAGATTTGTCGATGCTTAAGTTCTCAAATGTGGCCACCCCGCCTGAAACCTGTTCCGTCAATGTTCCTGATAATGTCCCGCCGCTGGGGTTACTTTGTATCTCAATGGTCACAACGCTCGTGTTGTCGGTCGTGACAGGATTTCCGTATTGATCAAGGGTCCTTGCCTCCACTGACGGGGCGATATTTGTGCCTGCGGCAGCGCTCGACGGCTGAACAACGAACCCGAGCTGACTTGAAGAGGCCGGTGTAATATTAAATGCGCTGGAAGTAACAGGCGTAAGGCCTGATGACGTTGCCTGCAGCGTGTACCCTGTCCCGGACTTGTCGATGCTTAAGTTCTCAAATGTGGCCACCCCGCCTGAAACTTGTTCCGTCAAGGTGCCCGATAATGTACCGCCACCGGGATTGTTTTGTATCTCAATGGTGACAACGCTCGTGTTATCAGTTGTAGGATTCCCATATTGATCAAGTGTCTTTACCTCAATTGACGGAGCAATGCTTATTCCCGCGACAGCACTCGATGGCTGAACAATATAGCCAAGCTGACTTGAAGATGAAGATGTTATGTTAAATGTGCTGGAAGTTGACGATGTTAAACCTTGCGCCTTGACCCTTAAAGTATATCCAACTCCAGCTTTATCGATGCTTATGCTCTCAAATGTGGCAATACCGCCGGAAACCACTTTAGTCAATGTCCCTGACAATGTCCCCCCGCCAGGGTTGCTCAGTATCTCAATAGTTACAACGCTCGTGTTGTCAGTCGTGACAGGATTCCCGTATTGATCCAGGGTCTTTACCTCAACTGACGGGGCGATATATATCCCCGCAACTGCGCTCGTCGGCTGAACAATGTAGCCAAGCTGGCTTGATGATGCTGATATAATATCAAATGCGCTTGATTCAGTCGAAGTTAAGCCTGATGACTTTGCCTGCAAAGTGTACCCTGTCCCGGACTTGTCGATGCTTAGATTCTCAAATGTGGCCACGCCGCCGGAAACCTGTTTCGTAAAGGTGCCTGATAATGTCCCGCCGCCGGCGTTATTTTTTATCTCAGCAGTAACAACAGAGGTATTGTCAGTTGTGACCAGATTCCCGTATTGATCAAGGGTCTTTACTTCCACTGACGGGGCGATACTTATTCCTGCGACAGCGCTCGAAGGCTGAACAATATAGCCAAGCTGACTTGAAGATGCTGGTGTAATATTAAATGTGTTTGAAGTAGCTGATGTTAAGCCAGATGACGTTGCCTGCAGAGTGTACCCTGTCCCGGATTTGTCGATGCTTAGATTCTCAAATGTGGCCACGCCGCCGGAAACCTGTTTCGTAAAGGTGCCTGATAATGTCCCGCCGCCGGGGTTATTTTGAATGGCAACAGTTATATATGTGGAATTATCGGTCGAGTCAATATTGCTGTTCTGATCCTGGACCGTAACTTCCACAGTTATCGGAGAACCCGCGGAAGTGCCAACAGGCTGGGTCTTCCAGCCCAATTTCGTTGAAGTGCTCTTCCAGGCCGCGTATCGGTAAACGACAGTATTTGCATTAACCGTCGCATTTGTTCCGACCTGGAATCCATTCACCTCAAGCGCTTGTACGGCATCAGCTAAATTCGCGGTCGCGGTAAAATACTGGGTATTATCCCCTAAAAGGCTGGCCGGCCTAAGCACGGCCCCGCTGGTGACTTCCGGCCGCTTTACCCAAACGAGCCCGGGCCTGAAACCAACGCCGGTAATGGACCTGTTATCAGATCCGTTCCCGGTATAGGTGGAAGTTGAAAATTGATTACCGGTGTTCTTAAAAGCGAAGTAAAAATAAGTCGTTGCCGCCGTATTAACGACTGCGTTCGTTCCCACCTGGAATCCGCTCGCCTCCAAAGCCTGGACCGCATCAGCGATGTCAGCAGTAGCCGAAAAGTAGGCGGTGGCATCACCGGCGATCGATGAGGTACGGAACACTCCAAAGGTCGCCCCGGTGCTTTTTACCGCCACAAGATCGGGCTGAAAGGAAAGGCAGGGCATAGAACGATCGTCTCCGCCAGTTCCGGTGTATGCCCCGACGGCAAAGTTTGTGGAATTCGTTGTCCCTTTGAACGCCATCCAGCGGTAAGTAGTCGCTCCGGTATTGACCGCTGCATTCGCTCCAACCGAAAATCCGTCATTATCAAGGGAGGTTACGCCATCGGCGAAACTGGCGGTTGCAACGCCCATATATGCGGTGGAATTAGGCGCCATTAACGATGTGGTGAATACTGCCGAACCGCCGGCTGTATCCGCCTTAACAATGACAAGGTCTGGCTTAAATCCCACTCCGGTGATCGACTGACTTGATCCATTGCCGGCATAGGAGCCGCTGAGCATTTTAAATGTTCCGGAAAGTGCCGGAGAAGGAACGCCCCTAAAAGCAGCATAGTAATAAGTGCTTGCTGCCAAATTCACACGGCCGTTCGTCCCTACCTGGAACCCGTCGCTTTCCAGGGTTTGAACATGGTCGGTCGCATTAGCTGCGGCAGTGAATATCTGGCTCTCGTCGCCGTAGCTCTGGTTGCTTCGCAAGGCGGCAGCATTGGTCACCGCCGACTGTTTAACGAACATAAAATCGGGCTTGAACCCGACCCCCGTTATGTCGCGGTTATCCGTTCCGTCCCCGACATAACTCCCAACGGCCATGCTGCCCGCGACCGATTTAAACGCGACATAATAATATGTGCTTGCCGCAGCATTGGTCTCTGCGTTTGATCCGACCTGGAATCCGTCAGACTGAAGAGCCTGGATCATGTTCGGGATCGGAGCGGTGGCGGAAAAATAGTGGCTATTGTCCCCGCCCATTGAAGATGAATTCCACACCCCTAATGAGGCGCCGTCTCTTTTTACCCACACCAGGTTCGGCTGAAAACCTATACCGATGATATTCCTGTCATCGGCCCCGTTACCTGTATATGATCCGACCTTAAAATCCGCTCCCCCGCTGCCGTAAAAAGCGATCCATGTATATCGCACGTTCGCTGAATTGACGTTTGCGTTCGTTCCCAGTGAGAACCCGTCTGAATTAAGAGAGGTAATTAAACCTGTATCGTTCGGAACGGCATTCTCAAAATAAGCGGTGGAATCCCCCATCATGGCCGAGCTTTTCCAAACAGCCCTGCCGGCCGCCGTATCCGATTTAATGATCACCAGATCAGGCTGAAAACCTACCCCGGTGATCGAGCGGGAAAATCCCGTGCCAACATAATAGCCTGTTTGAATGGAAAATGCGTAAGCGGAAGTCCCAATAAATAATATTGAGAGGAAAATGATGAAAAAAGCAATGCAAAATAACCTTCTCAGTGAACCCCCCCTCCTCATAGAAAAGCTTTTTTCTATTCTATAATACTATGTAATAGCTGCGCATATTTTATCACAATAACGATAAAATTGAACCCTTCAATGTATATTTGCTCATTTATTAAACATATGCTAGAATGCCATTCTCGTTTTCAATGCGAGGCAGAAACTAAAAGAAATGCCTCAAATTCTTCAGAACAGGCAGTCTTGAATATGGTTTAAGATTTTGAATTTGTAATTTTGGATTTGTTTGAGATTTGGTAATTGGTCATTGGAATTTGCGCTGAGCGCAGCGAAGCGTTGTGGGGAGTAGCCCCGATTTCATCGGGGCGTTGAGGGGCGAAGCCCCTAAATGAACTAAAGTTAACGTCTTTGTCTTCGAGTAATAGATAGATGGGGAGTAGCCCCGATTTCAACGGGGCGTTGAGGGGTGAAACCCCTCAAAGAACGTCAGTCACAGCCGCCGTAGTATCGCGGGGTGGAGCAGCCTGGTAGCTCGTCGGGCTCATAACCCGAAGGTCGTAGGTTCAAATCCTACCCCCGCTATTTCTCTTTTTTCCTGCTCCTGCGAGGATAATCACTGATCCCCTTAACCAACCTTCTGGTCTATTATTTCGCTCGGTGCACCCGCGGTGCACCCAACCTGTAAAACACTTACCGCTTTCTTGAGATTCTCCATCCTTATGTGAGCATATACCTGAGTTGTCTGGACTGAGGCATGCCCTAGAAGATTTTGAACCTCATAGATCGGTACTCCTCTTTGAACCAAGAGGCTTGCGAACGTATGCCTTAACTTATGCAGATGCCCTTTTATGCTTAATCTGTCCAAGAGCTTCTTGAATCGGTGATAATAATCGCTAACGGGCATTCCTTCATTGTATTCAAAGACATATACCTGTTTATCGCTTTTGCGCAGATACAGCGAAAACATGTGCTGAAACAACGTTTCATTCATCGGTATTGTCCTGAACCTGTGTGACTTCGATATTTCGATATTGATAACCTTGTTCTTGAAGTCCACATCAGCCCATTTAAGCCGTTTTATCTCACTGGCCCTAAATCCGGTATTCAAAAGGACTATCACATAATCCCTGATGAACGGCTCCGCTGCCGCTAATATCTTTTCAATTTCTTCTTCGGTGAACCATTCTGGCCGCCTTTTGTCCACCTTAAGCTTTGTTATCTTCGGGATATTAGCCAGATACTGCCTTTCTACGGCAAACCTGAGCATCGTGCCCAGCAGAATGGAGTGGTTATTTACAGTCTTGTTACTCTTGCCTTCTTTGCTCCACTTTGACTGGGCCTCTTGAATCCTGAGTGTCGTTATTTGGATCAGCTTTAACGCCCCGAATTCCTTCAATAATGCCTTTATGACAGAGCCATCCTTCTCGTATGTTGAGCTCATTTTCCTGGAGACTGAGTAATCCCCATACTCTTTAGTCAGTTTATAAAAACTGACCTCTTTCATATATAGGGATACCGGCTTACCGGATACAAGCTCACCCTCATACATCCGCAAATATTCTCTTGCCTCTCTCAAAGTCCTAGCGGGAATCTTCCGCGAGTTTTGTCTCCCACATGTCTTATCGATAATGTGGAAAGTAATCCCCTTGCCGGTGCGTCTCCTTCTAATAAACATTATTCACTCCTTCCTTGAGGAGACTGCCCGGACAAATTATCCATGAATTTGTTTACTTCTTCAACCCTAAACCGAACGGATCGTCTGTTCTTTATCTTCGCATTAGAGGATTTAACGGAAGGCAAGTAGATAGGCGTTAAAATACCTTTTTCCGCATAGGCATAGACCGTGCTTTTGCCAATGCTAAGCATTTCGACTATATCTTTTACGGTTAGTAATAGCTTTTTCATGATAATGTCTGCCTTGTGCCATATCTATATCAGGATTTGTGGCGAGGAATTTCTTCGGTAATTCTTTTGATGTTTCCGTGGGGCTTAGGGGTTTACACTTCTGAATTCTTCTCTTTTTCTTTTTTCCCTAAGTTTTTGCATAAGCTTGCGACTTTTCCCTCTTTTTTCTTCCTTGTGTTTAATAAAATATTGATTATCATCATACCTTTTTTTACATGAAGCACCTCGCATGTATCGATTACAAAAAATCGCATCTTTTTCCCATAGGAATAAACTGCCACAGTATTTGCATTTACACGCGAGATGTTTCTTTTCAAGTACTTCGACTAATTGTTTACACATCTGATATATATCGTAATTCCCCCACTCAAGTTTTGTCATGAGACTTTCGCCCTTTTTTATTCTTTCTAAATCTTTACTGGTAGAATAATAGTGGCACAAAGTATTAAGATCATCAGAGATGGTATTGAACAATGCAAACCCTTTATCAATGTCCCGTTTAACAAAAGTCAATCTTGCAACATTAGTTAGTATTCTTTTTGTTTCATCGGGATCTTGGAAGATCATTGAAGGAGGGAGTTTTTTATAAGTTATTCTGGTTTCAACCTTGAATTTACGTCTAAATCTCTTATATACCTTCTTAAAGATAGCCTCATTATTTTTTATGCTCATAAAATATAGTTAATCTCAAAGAGATAATTTACTCACCCGCCTTACCCCCACTATTACGCTCAGATTATATCAGCCACCTTATAGGCCGGCAACAAGGCGGGCAATTTTAACATCAGAAACGTCAGAAATATCAGGGGATTAAGGTGGGACTATGGACAGCTTGGATATTTGCTTCGTAATAAATTATGCCCAGCATTTAAACGCTTCCTGTATTTTCTTTTCCACTTCCTTGCAGAATCTATCTTGATCATCCATGTCAACGGCTTCATTTTTGTTCCATTTATAGGACATAACGATTCCGGGACAAAGGTTTAAATTCGGATACCCCTTTTCCCCAATTATAGTGCTAAATTTTAATTTATCGCTGACAGCCATTATCTTTTTGCTTAATAGTAGTTTTAAGCATTTGCCCCAGTCTTCTTTTTTTACCTGATTCAGCTTGCCACTCTTCACTTTCTCCTTCCAGTAAATAAGATATTCTTCTGTTGGCATTTCTGTATTCGCCCATAAAAGGCCTGATGATCTGTATGCAAAGTGAAAGTTGGGGATGATTTTCCATTTCTTTTTAGCCAACTTCAGCAGGTCGTTTGTTTTGACGTTAGAGTAAAAATGTCTTGCTTGGTTCATAACATCTCCGGGTGTTAAAGACAGTTCTATGCTCCAATCGGTATTATCAGAACCTTTTCTCTGGAAAAGCGTTATCTCTTTTATTTCCGGCCTGTTAACTTTTATCGAATAATGCCACCCTCTATGCCAGGAAACATTGCCTAATTGCAATAACTCCATTATACTTTTTAATCGTTTTTCTATTAAGTATTCATCATCCTTGCACATGCTCAGTTTATCGAACGGATTTAAAAATGACCAATGTGTGTCAACATATAGAAGGAATTGTTCGATCAGTTTTTTTTCGATAAACGAGATCATGCTGTTGCCCATAATGTCGTTAAGCCCTTTAATTATGTTCTTCCATAACAAAATAACAGGTTTTTCTTCGTGTTCCAAGCCTTCAGGGAATTTAAAGCTCAACTGATCGAACCATACATCTGTATGTCTAGGTTTATTCTCAATGGTCAGAATATACCCATCATCCGTTTCTATTAGCCCATCCAGTACGCCTTTTCTCTCGGAAGATGCAATCTTATTTTCGTTGTAATCTATTTGTTCATCGGTAATAAGTATCGCGATTAACCGGCCCTCATAATCATCGACCCTGCTTGTATTGATCTGAGTCCTAATCTCCTTAAACGTATTGCTGCCTTCTATGCTTGAGGAGGGGATAAATTCATCATCAACCTTTTTCTGTTTCAGTTCGTTTTTTATGTAATTTATGAATAGAATCTGAGCAAATACCGAATAATCCAACAAAGTGAGAAAAGCGTGCGTGAGCTGATCTTCATAATGGTTCTCTTTTCTAATGTATTTCGTAAAAATATTCAACTTATCCACTATTTTGCTCCCTCTTTGTAAAAGATCCAACTGACCTTAACGCATCTTTGATCCATTATGAATTAGCTAAACTCCAAGGTAAGCCCTTCGCCATATTCTTTTGGCTTGATTTGATTTTTAAAGTCTGTTGTTTTTTCAATTGTACTTATATCTTCAATTGAGCCTATCAATAATTCAAAGGGCTTGTTGCCACTATCCGCAGTACGAACAACTAATCTCCATTCCTTTTGATGCGCAAACTTTATAGTTTTCTTAAATGGGCCTATTTCGCCATCATAAGATTTTTCATCATAATAAGTTACTAGCCCGTATCCAAATCCTTCTATGATTCCCTCATTTTGCAGTTTTATTAAAGAATCTTTCAAACGTTTAAAAAATTCTTTTACGTCCCGAATAACAATAAAACTGTCTCCAAAATCCTTAACCTTATCATCAAATATTTTCCAATCTTCTCGTACAGCTTCCCCTCTCATTATTACGCATGCGCTGAATATTTTGTTCTTAATATTGTCATCGGGAAATTCAATCGACCCGCCTAAAAAACCACCTTCGGGAGAAAATGTATGGCCATCTATCGTTACTTCGGTTTCCTTTGGTTGAATTAAATAATGCAATCCTTCGTTTTCATCTTTTCTTTCTGTGTGATCTTCACAGTTTTTAAAATATGACCACGGATTCAAATATAATTTACCCTGCTGCAACTCTCGTAAATATTCCCCTTTACTAAACTTTACTATAAGCCATGCTATTTGTTGTTCCATATGTATTCCTTGCAAAACTAGACTCCTGGATAATCGCTATATGTCGAATAATCAACGGTAAGCTCTTCGCCTTTTTTAATATCTCTTTGACCTTACCCCATTCTTAGTGCCATTATGAATTAGAGTAAACGATATTACAATACTTGCCCCTATTGTGAATCTAATGTGGATTTTATTATATAAGCCGTGTTAAGGTGGCTCAACAAATGAGGGCTAGATCTTGTCACGTTGCTGGAACCGGACATTATCACGTGGCTACTACACCTTCCCCCCTTCATTGACACCTCTTTTTGCGTATGGGATAATAAAAATATGGAGAAAATGGAAAAAAGAAGAGTAGTAATTACAGGTCTGGGGGTTATCGCTCCAAACGGAGTTGGCATTAAGTCGTTTTATGAGGGGAATCTAAATGGCATTTCTTCTGCTTCAGCAATAACCAGTTTCGATGTCTCTAATCATGCTGTCAAATTCGCTGCTCAGGTAAAAGATTTTATTCCCGATAAGTTTATTCCAAAACAACAAATTAGCCGAATGGATCGCTTTGCTCAATTCGGAGTAGCCGCGTCAAAAATGGCAATTGAAGATAGTGGTTTAAATCTTCCGCAAGAAAATTCTGAACGCATTGGAATTGTTATGGGCACTGGACTGGGAGGCATTTTATTTCATGAAGAAGAAATAATGAGGATGCTAACAAGACATAAAATGGAGGCCCACCCATTTTCGGTGCCTAAGGTATCTCCAAATTCAATTTCAAGCTGGATAGCATTGACCTTTAAAATCACTGGGCCGAACATATCAATAACTACCGCTTGCTCTTCTTCCGCAAATGCAATTGGTCATGCTATGGATATGATAAGATTAAATCGGGCAGACCTTATTATTGCTGGCGGCGCCGAAGCCCCCCTAACACCTTTTACTTTTGGTGCATTTTCTTCTATTGGTGTAATGTCTACAAGGAATAATGCTCCTGAACAAGCTAGCCGCCCATTTGATAAAAATCGGGATGGTTTTGTAATGGGAGAAGGTTCCGCTGTTATCATTTTGGAAGAATTAGATCATGCGAAAAAACGAGGAGCAAAAATCTATGCGGAAATTGTCGGATACGGGCAAGCGACAGGAACATATCATATGGTTATTCCTCAACCGGACGCAAAAGATGTTATGCGAACCATGCAACTTGCTTTAGAAGATGCGAATTTATCCCCGGATAAAATCGATTACATAAATGCGCATGGGACATCCACACAGGCCAATGATAAAATTGAAACAATGGCTATAAAACTCGTTTATGGTGAAAGAGCTTATAAAATACCTGTAAGCTCAACCAAGTCAATGATCGGCCATCTTATAGGAGCTTCGGGAGCAGTTGAATTAGTTGCTTCAATTTTATCATTAAATAATAATGTAATTTTCCCAACTATTAATTATGAAACCCCTGACCCTGAATGCGACCTTGATTATGTGCCGAATAAATCAAGAGCAGGTAAACTTAATGCGATAATGTCTAATTCATTTGGATTTGGCGGCAATAATGCCTCATTAATTATTAGGAAGTTTGCGTAAATTAATAGGAGGTGCGATATGAGCAATACTGAAGAAATGGTAAAAGCCGCTCTCGCAGAAAGCCTCGGAATCGATGCCTCAAAAATCAGAAATGATTCTACCTTGGTCAATGATCTGGGAATGGATTCCTTTGGGTTTGTTGAACTGGGGTTTGCGCTGGAAAGTAAATTGGGCATCAAGATCGACCAGGATCAAATGCAAACCATAAAAAGTGTTTCAGATATAATTTCATTTATTAATAAGAAAGAAAGGGAGTGACTATAATGGCTAAAGAATTTATTTTTGAAACAAAGGTGTTTTTAGGCGATACGAATATTTATGGCACTGCTTATTTTGCAAGATATTTCGAATGGCAAGGTATGGCGAGAGAATCTTTGTTTATTACATTGATCCCTGATTATGCGAAGTTTAACAGTAAATATAGAATGATCACCATTGAGGCTTCTGTTAATTATAAATCCGAAGCGAATATCTTTGATGATATTTTAATAAGAATTGAAGTCGCGAATATCAAACTAACCACATATGAGTTACATTTTTCATATTTTAACAAGAAATCTAATAATTTGATTGCCGTCGGAAAACAAAAGATTGGATTCACTGACCTTTCCGGGAAAGTTGTAACAATACCCGTGGATTTAATAAAAGCATGGATGGCATATTCACCCAAGAAAGAATAGTATATTTATAATATGAATATTTATTCGCTCCCTCCTCTAATAGTTGCAATATGCGCAATATTATTGGGACTATTGATACTGTCAAATAATAGAAAGTCTTCGGCAAACCTCTCTTTTTCCCTTCTTTGTTTAACCACTTTCGTTTGGCAGTTTTCTTGGTTTGTGTTGTTTAACATTGCCGATCGTGACATCGCATCTATCATTGTCAAAATTGGATATTCCGGGATTATATTTATTCCAATTACGTTTTACCAGTTTTCAGAAAGATTTACAAATATAAAATTTGCTCGCTACATTTCATACGTATCTTATCTGATAGGCCTTGTTTTTCTATATTTTTTGTGGGCAACAACACATTTTATTGATGGATATTATAAATACTTTTGGGGATACTATCCCAAAGCAGGCTTCTTGCACCCTCTTTACTTAGTGCTGTTGTTTACTTTGTGTTTCCTCTGTTGGGTTTTATTTATATTACAGCTTAATATTAAGCCGAACAATCCTATAAAAAACACACAAGTTAGATATCTTATATGGGCATTAATAATTTATGTTCCCGCCGCAACTGATTTTATAGTGAATTATGGAATTGAATTTTATCCTTTTGGATATATTTCTGTCATTTTATCCTTAGGTATCATAGCTTACGCAATAGTACGCCATCGCCTCATGGATATACAATTCATCATTAAAAAAGGTATTGTTTACTCCGCACTGGTTGCCGTTATTATAGGCCTATATTCCGCGCTTCTTCTAGTAATACAGCAAGTGTTCCAGTCAACGATTGGGGTCAATCAATGGCTTGCTACGGTCATTACGGCAATTTGCATCGCCGCCGGTTTCAGGCCCCTCGAAATTGTTTTCACGAACTTTACCGACAAAGTATTCTTTAAGGCCAAATACAACTACCAAAGGACACTTGCGGAGCTATCAAAGGGTATGGCGGAACTGACAAACCTGGACAGGCTGACAACGCTTGTCGCCAAAATAGTAGTCCGGAACATGAAACTCGAGGGATCCATGCTGTTCGTATATGATTATCGGAGCAATAATTTCAACATCGTATCAGCTCAGGGCAATATGAAGGGATTTAGAGGACTGTTGCTTCCCAAAGACGACCCGCTTATTAAGCGGCTTGATCAGACCGAAGATGTGATAATCAAGGAAGAATTTGTCCGTGAACTTGAGAACAAACAACTTATTAGCTCAGTCAGGAACGAGATCAAGGATATCATAAAACAGATGACGGATTTCAAAGCCGTTCTCTGCGTCCCCAGCAAGATAAAAGGCAAATTGATAGGTTTTATCATGCTCTCTGATAAAAAATCACAAGATGCGTATTCCACCGAAGATCTGATGCTATTCGCGACGCTTGCACCTCAGGCGGCCGTAGCCATTAAGAACGCCATGACCTACGACGAGATAAGAAAGGAGCTTGAAAAAGAACATGGAAAAGTAGAGGCAATTGAAAAACAACTGGAAAGAAGCGAGCGATTGGCGTCTCTGGGAACGCTTGTGGCAGGAGTCGCTCACGAGATAAGAAATCCCATGCAAGCTTTAAGGCTAAAAGCGGAAGGAATACTTGAAAAAGCGGATGATCCCGGCTATGTGAAAGAAGCGGGCGACTCTGTCATAAAAAATGCCGACAGAATCCTCACGATAACGAAGGAAATGCTGGAAATGTCAAAAATAAAGGAGCCCGAAAAGAAACCCGTTAATTTAATCGAGATCATCGAAAATGTCCTTAAGCTCATGCCGGTTAAGGCTGATATCAAATTGATCAAAGACCTGAATCCCGTCCTTTCCGTGAATGGAAACGCAGTCCAGCTTTCACAAGTTGTGATAAACCTCGCGCAGAACGCGATAAAAGCAATGCCGAACGGCGGAACTCTGACGATAAAAACCTTTCAGGAGGATAATTTTGCGGGTTTTGAAGTGGCCGACACGGGGATTGGTATTCCGAAAGAAAACCTCGAAAAGATATTTGATCCGTTCTTTACCACTTACGCAGAGAACACGGGACTTGGGCTTTCAATATCCAACAAGATAATAACCGACCATGGTGGAATGATGAAGGTGAAAAGCGAAGCCGGAAAAGGATCCGTGTTTTCTGTTATTCTTCCTTCCGCGCAGATTCTTTAAGCCGCCTTATTTCCTCTTTTGTTTTTTCTATCTCTTCGGCCATGCCTTTGGTGCTGAATGTCATTTTTGCCGATTGCCTTAATTCATCCTTTTCCCCACGGAAATATGAATCTATCGCTTCAATCAGCCCTTTTCTGTCGATTGGCTTCGTGATGAATGATACGACATCGTGAGCAAAAAAAGTGTCCGCCCAGTTATCATCATCATCAAAAGCGGTCACCATTATTACATCTATGCGGCCGTCTATTTCTTTTTTAAGCTTATCGAGGAATTCGATTCCGGACATCTCCGGCATCCTTATGTCGAGAAGAATAAGCTTGATCTTGTTCAAACCAATGCTGAAAAAAGTCTGATTCTTCTTTATAATGTCAAACGCGTCCTTAGCGGAATTTGCCACGATAACATCATATTTTCCTGTGTCAAGAATCGCCTCCGAAAAAGACTTGGTCACTTCCTGATCATCATCAACAAGAAGAATTAACGGCTTTTTCATGTTTATCCCCTCCCGCAGCAAATAATATACCACAATCCGGTCCCGAAGCAACAGCAATAATCGTTGGGCTTGCCACTAATCATTGAAAAGTGAACATCCGATAGATGTTAATAAAATAGTCCTAATATAACTATGTATTAACACATTCTTCTTTTTTATATGATAAATTTATACTCTTTTATAGTGAATTTATCGCTGCTCTTAAATCCTCATCGGTCAAGTGTATATACTTCCTTGTAGTATCCATGCTCTTATGCCCTGCAAGCTGTTGAATAACAGCGATATTCACGCCCTTATTAAGCAAAGCAGTACAAAACGAATGTCTAAGGGTATGAGGGCTTAACTTCTTTCCTTTAATCCTGGCCTTCTTCATGTAATTTTTTACAAGATAAGCAATCGTCGACTTATCAATGGGCCGATCTCTCCTGCTGATGAAAAGCTCTATATATTTATTATTTCTGACAGCCAGGTAATCTTTTATTGCCTGAGCAGTTCTTTGGTTCAATGGCAGAATCTGTTCTTTCCCGCCTTTTCTATTTACCTTGATGGTTTTTGCTTCGAGGTCAATATCAGAGGTTTTTAAGCTTGTTAACTCGTTTAACCTTAATCCCGAAGTCAAAAATAGTCTGATAACGGCAAGGTCTCTTGGTTTATAAAATTCAGTAGCTCCTGTTTCCACAGCTTTTAACAGGACATTGATCTCATCTTCTGTCAGGAAAGAAGGTTCTTTCTTGTCTAACTTCGGCGATTCAACTCCCTCAGCCGGATTATGCTCGATATATCCTTCCTTCACCAAATACTTAAAGAACGAGTTTATACTGGAAAGCTTCCTTGCTCTGGTGGATTTATCGTTTGGCCTGTTAAACCCCTTCTTTGCCAGAAAGGTCATATATAAAATAACCTCTTTGTGCGATATGTTTTTCAAAGACTTATTGGAAATTCGAGAGACGAATTTCTTTATATCATACTCGTAAGCCTGCACAGTGCCTTGGCTATATCCCTTCTCAATACTCAGGTAGTCAAGATATTTCCTGATAATATCTTCCATTTGTTTTCACCTTACCTCTAAACCATTTTTCAAGATCGGCTTTCTTGATACGCCAGTTTTTGCCTATCTTTGCCGCAGGGACGACACCGTCCTTACACCATCTTGATACTGTCATCCAATGCACCCTCAGATATTTTGCAGCTTCGCCAGATGTCATAAGTGTCTCTTTGTCATCAAATTCCATGATCAAAACACCTCCCTTTTTATAGCATTTCTAGTATAAATAATAATATAGGCTGCCAAATGGACATATACCTTTTTAATGAATGGATAAAGTTGATAATGGTTGATATGGTGGTTTATTCTGTTAAATTATATTTTAATGGAATAAAAGGTGAGCTTGATACGAAGTCTATCGTGAGCGCTCTTTACAGGGAAAAAGCGATAAAATGTTCTACTGGAAAGGCTGGGAGCAATGAATTATTTTACCATTTTCCAGTTAGACTAACTCTGTGCACATTATCTTTCGTTAAACTGGTTTGAGTTACATATGCGTAATCTATACTGATGTGGTCTGCTTCAAAACCAGCTCCTCCGGTCATCGCCTGTTCGCTGTACCCAACCCTGAAAGCGATCTGTCCGAATTTAGCTTCGGCTCCGGCACTTCCTTCAGGAACATAACCGGCTTTATTGATTTGGCTGACATCACCCGATAATATCATCGGGTTCCCAATTATCGGAACTCGAGTACCAAATGCTAATCCAAGTCTATACTTCGACGGGACTATTTCTTCCGTGTCCGTTCCCCACTTCTGATAATTGATCAGTTCATCAATTTTGAAACCTATTGAGAGATTATTTGTCGGTTTATAAAGTAGTCCCGGCGTAACTGAATACCCATAGGCGCTGGCTCCTTCGATTGATACCAACCCTGGCATGTCTGATGTTAAATATTTGGCGGTTATGCCAAAGCTTAGATTGTCTGTAATATTTCTTCCATAAGCGAGCAGGTACGCATTGGAGAAGTAGCTAAATATGCCGAGATTGACAACCTCGTTATATTCGCTCGTAGAAGAGCCGGTTTGGGAAACCGAACTCATCCCCACCTGTATCCAACTTATACCTAACCCTCCGCCAAAGAGCGGAGTAACATAGCTTACATAATAATGGTCGGCATTAGTGGATAACTTTGTCTGCATAGCCGTTATTTCATTATTGTTTATTTGTGCTAGTCCCGCGGGGTTCCAGAATGGGGCATCAGCGTTATCCGCCACGGCAGTAAAAGCACCGCCCATTCCCAAAGCTCTGGCTCCAACACCGGCTTCGAGAACGGCAATATCCAGACCAGCCTGCCCTGTTACTGCGTAACACGGGATTTCCAATGTCCAATTCCAAATGACAAATAAAATCCCAATGACCAATATCCAAATTGGAAATTGGGATTGGGTCATTAATTTGACATTTGACATTGGAAATTTGTCATTCATTTTAGCACTGCTATATTCCCTCTTCCCGTCACGGACTTATCCCCATAATTAACGGTTATTTCAAACGGATAAATGCCGTTAAGAACCAAATCTCCCCTGCCGTTCCTTCCATCCCACTCAACATCGTTATATTTGCTCCAAATACTTGCTCCTTCGGGATTCGTCGTTCCGTCAAGCTCTTTTACTAATGCTCCCGTGATGTCATATATCCTTATCGTAACTGAATTAGGTTCTCTGCCTAGCCTGTAGCGGATTTTTGTTCTTTCTTTATTAGGATCGAATGGATTAGGCCAGTTGGTGACACTTGATAGGCTTGAAGGCAATTCTATCCTGAAAGAGCCAACTTCAGATGTTGAAGCTTCCGAGGTGATTGTTTGCACTCTCCAGTACCAGTACGGATTGTTTGGAGTGCTTTCATCAAGACCCATAAAGTGTTCGTTCTGGGTATATTCGCATACAGGTTTTGCGGCTGAGACATCGGTTATTGTCGCTGTGAAATAATCAAGGCTACCTGAAAGCGAAGTTTCATCGGAAGTTGTCGCGCATTCGATCCTGTAATCCTTAACATTTTGAACCCCGTACCATTTGAATGTCGGGCGGAGAGATTTAACAGTCGCTTTATCAATCGGGGAGATAAGCTCCGGCGTGCTTGAGCTGGATTGAATAATTATTGGCGTTTGAATGACAGGTTGCTCTATCGGCATAGACATGGTTGTCATACCAGAACTGGTGAATGGAGCAAAATTGCTCGGAATCTTCTGGAAGAATATTTCTGATGTTCCCGTTCTTGTGTCTTCCCATGCGACATAGGCGTTACCGGATGTCTCGCAGACAATAGAGGGTTTGGAAGCTTCACAGTTTGTGAAGTCGTGCATGGTAATTCTGGCAGTCCCATTGCCCGGACTGCTCCAGTCTATGGAATTGCCAGCGCCATTAACAGTGCCTTTTCTGACATAAAGTTCCTTATGGCCTCCATTTGCATCATCAATATATGCCACATAGATAGTATTGCCGATCAAAGCAATTGAGGGCATTATGCAATTGCCGGAAGACGAAACAATCAATGACCCGTCCGTTGGCCATGTTTCCCCGGAATTTGTCGACAGAGTTAGATATATTTTACCTCTTGTATTTCCATTGTTCCTGTAATCCTCCCAGACGACATAAACATTGGTGCCGGCGGTATTCGTTGTAATTGCAGGATTAATCGCATCTCCATTCCCATTTGAAATCCTAGATTCGATAGGATACCAATCTGACCAATAATTCTGAGGGCCCCAAAGATATGTTGTTCCTCTGAGAGTCCCGTTTGTTCTTTTGTTATACACGATCTGATTATTGCCAAAGGACGTAAAAGTGGAAAGGACACTATAGTAATAAGGCGGAGGAGGATCATGATCTTCCGCATAATTGCTCTGCCCCTTATATTCAGATGACCAAACATAATGCGCAATTTTGCCGTTGGAGCTGGAAGCAGATAAAATATCAGGAATACTTTCTAATGTTATTCCCGCGTTCCATCCATTATTAATAGGTAATAAAAGACTTTTCTTTCTGTTATATTCTTGCGCTTCATATGTTATCTTAAGGCCGGATCCGGCGCTTTGATTATGAGGCGCATTCGCATAAACATAAGCGTAATACTTGCCCGCAGGCAATGTTATCGATTTATATTGAGTTTTTGTAACTGTGTCGCCATTACTGGTGTTATCCACATACCGCCATGGGCTTGAATCTGAATTATTCATATCCGAGATTTTCATGAGATAGCCACCGTAGCTATTAAGCGCCATCCAATAACACAGATTTAATGTTTGATGACCACTCGTAACCGTGAAAGGAAATTCAAAGTTAAGCCCAGCAGCCCCGTAATCATAATAACTTGCGTAACGTGAAATTATTTTATCCCCAAAACTTTCACCTGTTGCATATTTTAAGAATAAATAGCCGGCAGTTTCCTGCAGATTCGGATCGTGCGAATATGAGCCGCTTTCATGGGTTGTTACTTGTTGGTCATCAGCAATAGATACTGTTTGTGTGATAACAGTATTATTCCCCGCAAGATCGGTCAGGGATAATCTTATCTGATAATTGCCTTCATTTACATAATCACTGGGACTGGCATCGTTAAGACCTGTCCAGCTGACATATTTACTGCCGCTTGTCACAGGTTGATTTATTTTAAGTGCGGCTATCTTTGTCGCGCCGTTCCATACATCTGAATCAAGGGTAATACTTGAACAGGGAACAGTATAACCGCTCGCATTGAAAGAATTATCATCTATCTGATACTCAACCGAAATTGTACCGTCAAGATAAGGATTGAAATAACTTCTTGGCTGGCCGTTTGACTTGATCAATATGTTTGATATTTGCGGAGGCAGATTGTCCACATTGAATGTCCTTCTTGCTTCAGCCGTATTTCCCGCCGCATCCACAGCATACAGCTCTATCGTGCAGGTTTTATTGACGGCAGACGCATCCCAGGGAATTATTGATTCATTAGTTTTATTTCCTTCACCCGTACCAAGATTTGTGTATGAACCGTTATATCCAATAGAATAATTCACGTGATTCGCGTCGTAAACGCTTCCAATAATATTAATTGTCCCTTTCTGCCATGAACTATCCGGCGGGCTTGTGATCTGCGCCACCGGCGCGACAGTATCAACAACAGCCTGGCTGCAATTTGAGGTTATCCCTGAAATAATGCTGTTCGTTGCCGGATCGCCTATCATATCAACAGCTTTAACTTCTATTGTATAAGAGCCATCTGATACTACCGTGCCAGATGAATTCTTTCCGTCCCAAGTGACTTCATATGTTATTCCTGCTTCGCGCGAAACCGAATCCATAAGGGTTCTGATCGTGTTTCCCGACATATCCTTAATTTTCATTGTGACTTTACCGACATTGTAGCCGGACGCCATGATCTTCATCCCGGCGATCTTCATCCCTTTCGATTGCAGATAATATGGATGGACTTCCCCAGTGGTCTCCAGATTGAATGAAATGACTGTCGAATCCTTTATTCCGTCGCCGTTCGGAGAAAAATACGGGTTACTCGGATCGCTTAATATCTCGCCAAAGCTTAGATAAACCTTATCAACCTGTATGCTATTATTGGAAACAAGAGTGGCGGTGTTTCCAAATACATCCGATGCCTTTATGACATATTTATATAACCCCATGTCCGCGTATCCATTTCCGTCAGCGTCTCCGTTGCCTCCCCGAATATTTACCCTTCCATCCCACAAGGTATCTCCGCCTGCCGATCCAATAAGGCTACGGACAAGAGTAGAAGCGTCAAATGTAACAGCGGAGTTGTATATCCTAACTTCTACAGATGATATTGGATTTCCCACATCAGTAACCTGATACTTAATAGTGACATCGTCTTGCTGACTGTCGCCATTCGGAGTTATCGGCTCTGTGGGACTTATGCCGTTATCCGATATTTTAGGCGGGCCTCTGTCAATGATAAGATCAGCTACGAACGGATAAACTGTTCCAGTCGGATCTGTTGCCTGAACTTCCAGCGTATAAGTCCCATCCATAACTTTACCGCCGATCTGGTTATTCAATCCGTCCCAGTTAAGCGAGTAGTTTCCTTCTCCTTTTGTATCGGTAAAACTATAGACTTTTGTTCCTGTTTTATCATAGATGTTTATCGCAATTTGCGAGTTGCCGGAGATCAAGCCGCCTTTATAGTCGATCGAATATGAAATAACCGTGTATTCATCGACTCCATCTCCGTTCGGAGAAATCTTTAGCGGGGCCGCCTCTAAGGATATCGTCGGACTTTTAACCAATGTAATATCTCCGCCAGTTAATGAGCTGGTATTGCCGGCGCTGTCCAAAGCTGATATTTCGCATATATATTTCCCATCAGGACACATGCTGTTTGATATATCCTTCCCATCCCACACAAAGGAACCCGTGATGGGCGACTTAATACCAAAACCTGTAAATGTTCTAACTGTTGTTCCTGAAAGCGTCTTTATTTCAACCGTTGATACGATATTCCCAACCCCACCGCTTACAACATATCCTATAGTTGTAGTATCATCATGACCGTCTCCGTTTGGCGTAAAAATTATCGGGGCAGAGCTTTCTCCGGTTATCTTTAATTCCGCGCTGACCAGAAGATCAGTTGTATATGAATAAACAGTCCCCGTGGGATCTGATGCCTGCATCTTTAGCGTGTATGTACCGTCCGGAACAAATCCGCCCGCCTGGTTGTTTTCCCCTCCCCAAGTATATGAATAGCTGCCTTCTCCCTTTGTATCGGCAAGCGAGTAAACTTTAATGCCGTAATGATCGAAAATATCCATTGCGACTTGCGAATCACCGGAGATCAATCCTCCGTAACTGATCACACAGTACATTGTAGAAGCATTGGTTATACCATCGCCGTTTGGAAACAATGTTTTTGGTGCCGCATACATGGATATTGCAGCATTTGCGGCAAGAACAATGCCGCCTGAAACTGTTGGAGATGAATTGCCCGCGGAATCGACAGCCGTGATCTTATATGTATACTCGCCGTCGGGACATGGGTTGCTTGATACATCTTTGCCGTTCCAAGTAAAGGAGGGATTAGAGCCTGGGGAATAGGGACTAGAAAAGACTTTCACTGTGGTGCCCGCTAATGACTTTATCTCTACCGTTGATACACCGTTTCCGACACCACCGGAAACAAAGTATGAAATGATCGTAGTATCATCATGTCCATCCCCATTCGGCGAAAATATTATTGGTACAGCACTCTCTCCTGTTATCTGTAATCCCGCACTGACAACGAGATCGGCAGTATATGAATACACAGTTCCCGTAGGATCTGTTGCCTGTACTTCTAATGTGTATGTTCCGTCCGGGACATATCCTCCTGCCTGATTATTCTCCCCGCCCCAGGGATATGAATAGCTACCCTCTCCTCTTGTGTCAGTAAGCGAATAAACCTTTATTCCAGATCCATTGAAGACCTCAATCGTTAATTGCGAATTGCCGGAGAATAAACCTTCGTAACTGATAGCGCAGTGGATCGTGGCAGTGTCGTCTACCCCATCATTATTCGGGGATATTGTTTTTGGATTCGCGGACATTGTTATCGTCGGATTTGCGGCAAGAATAACACTTCCTTCTACACTGGAAGATAAGTCTCCTGTGGAATCTGCCGCGGTTATCTCATATTGATATTTTCCATCCGGACACAGGTTGTTTGATCCGTTTTTCCCATCCCATGTAAAAGAACACGTAACGGGAGTTCCAGCATCTGAATCTGTAAACGTTTTTACCGTTGTTCCGGAAAGCGTCTTTATTTCAACGGTTGACACAACACTTCCAAAACCGCCGCTTACGACATATCCTATGGTAGTATTATCATCATGATTATCTCCATTCGGCGTAAATATCGCAGGCACGGGGCTTTCTCCCGTTATCTGTAATGGCGCGCCAACAACGAGATCTGTCGCATAATAATATATGGTTCCCGTAGGATCCGATGACTTAACTTCCAGCCTGTAAGTTCCGTTAGGAACGATCCCGCCGGTTTGATTGTTTTGTCCGTTCCACTTATTGGAATAGTTACCTTCCCCTTTTGTATCGGAGAAGTAATAAACTATCGTATTTGATCGATCATATATGTTTTCCGTTACCTGCGAGTTGCCCGTAATAAGCTGGCCCTGATAATTGATGTTATAGTAAATGTTCATATCGCTACCGCTGGAAGAAATCGTCTTCGGGTCTGCATAAACGATTATGGTGGGATTTCTTATTAGAGTAAGGCTCCCTGTTATCACCGATGCCTGGTTGCCGATGCTATCAGACGCGGATATCTCGTACTGATACTGGCCGTCGGGACTCATGTTATTCTGTTCATCCTTCCCGTCCCAAATCTCCTGATCAAAGCCCGATGATGCAAGCTGAGAGGTGAAGGTTTTTACTGTGGCTCCTGCCAACGACTTTATCTTTACTTTTGCCGTGACATCGCCAATGCCACCAGATACTTTATATTTGAAAGTGACATAGTCATCGTGATTATCTCCATTCGGGGTGAATATTAACGGCGATGCGACAGCATTTGAAATGCTCAACCCTGAAATGATCGTGAACTGTGCTTTGCTAATCGTTTCTTCATTCCCCGCCTCATCAACCATTTTTAATCTTATGGGATATACGCCCGGTTCAAACACACCACCACTCATCAATTTATCTTTGCTGAAAGTGACGGAATTGCCTTTAGCTTCCTGCGGCTGGCTGGATACTATATTTGATACAACCGCGCCGTAGGAATCGAGAATATCAATTGTCACAAAGCTCTTTTCGGTTAAATAATATGAAAAAACAATGTCATCGGTCATTTGATCCAACTCCTGAATGCTTTCCTCTGAAGGGGAGATAGCTATCTTCGATGCGTATGGCTTTGAATTGTCTATCCGGACTATCCCTTTCTTTGTGAAATTCGTTTTGGGAGTAACGGCTGAAAAGATGTAATTATAACTTCCTTCCTTGACGTTGTTGCCGCTGTTGTCCTTGCCATTCCATTCAGCCTTATATGTGCCCCTTCCAATACCTTCGGAAGAAACAAGAGAATAGATATTTCCGCCCATATACGTGACATACGCTTCAACTGTGCAGGTATCGGGGACGGAATAATATAATGTTATCGGATTTGGATTAGGAATAACAAGCGACATGACTTCCGGGCTTGCCATAACATCAAGCAGATAGGCCGATTTATCTACCTGAATATTACCATCATAATCATAGACGGTTTCGTTGCCAGCAAGGTCAACGGCTGTGAAAACAAGTTTATATGTTCCGTTAGTTACCTCGCCTTCGTCGCTTTTGCCATCCCAGACCACATTATTTACGGCATCCTGCGAAGCGATAATATCTATCTTCCTGACAAGTTGATCACTAAGGTCTTTGAACTCAAGCGAAACAGCCGCCGCCTTTGACAGAGCAAATGAAATTTGGGTGCTATCATTAATGCCGTCATCATTCGGAGTTATCAGGTTTGTTGAAAGACTGATATTTGATATTTTGGGTTTGATAGTATCAACAATTACTTCCTTTGAGGTTTCGCGGTAATTGCCCGCCTTATCGGTCGCATTGACGTACAACAAGTAGTGTCCGTCGGAGACTCTTTTGCCGTAATAGTCTTTTCCATCCCATGAAATATTATATTTCCCGCATTCGGGTTCTCTCAAATTGAGAAGTGCGGTTATGTAATTATATTGATTATCAAAAATATTCACATTGACGCTCTGAAGCTCAATCGAACCAGCATCAGTTACCCTGAATGTCGCATCAAGTGTGCCGGATGCAACAGGAGAGAAATAATTGTTGTTCATGAAGAAGTCGTAAATCGTTGGAGGGGTGAAGTCGCAAACGGCGTGGATCTGGCGGGCTTCGTTTCGAGCTTCACTTGTATCATCATAAGTAAATGGAGCAATCGATCCGATCTGTCCGTATCCGTCGCTATCTCTGTAAGCAGTCCCGTTAAATGCCCTGACATTTATAGCCCACAAACCTTCGCTTGGCAGGGATAAGTGAATAGACCTTGTTTCCGGAGAGACGTTATCTATCAGGACTTCCCAGTGATCTCTATCGCTTCGCTTGCCGACTATTTGATATTGTTGAAGCTGGATAAAATCGCTTTCGTGGGTGCTGCCCCATGAAATATCTAGACCTTTGTTATTTATATAATATGTTTCGGCAGTGGGAATGGTGACATGGAAATCGGAAGGCGGCAAATCGGTGCAACATGACTGGATCTTGTTTTTCTTTGCATCGCAAAAATATAATTTGTTTACACCTTTTTCATTCCTGACCAATACTTTCAACGGCGAAGGGGAAAGCCTGTGGTTGCCATAGGTGCATGTGTACTTTAAATCCTTTGTGTATCTCTGTATCCTGTGATTACCTTTATCTGCTATATAGAGTGTAGCGGCATCAGCTGTTACAGAATACGCGTAAGTTGAGACCGGAAAATTAAACCCAACATCTGACAGCGAACCAGAAAAAGAGCCTGAATAATCGAACTGTTGCACTCTATTATTAAGTGAATCTGATACATAAATGCCATTTCCTTTCACTGAAACCGATGACGGCATACTGAATTCATCGTCAAAAGTCCCCGATATTTTATTGGAGTAAAAAGTCTTGTATACTTCATGCCCCACAAACCAGGAATTTCCAAGCTGATAATTTTCTTTGCCAATAACAATATCAAATTTAGAAGCGTTGCCATCATAATCGTATTTTAATATGCGATTATTTAGTGAGTCAGAAACGTAAACATATCCATTGTTGTCCGTTGTTATCCCCTTTGGAAGATTGAATCTTTCCCCTTCATATGTTCTTGTTTCCCAGTCATCTGAATTGGGAGGCGGGTTCATTAAATCGTGATAGTTATCTCTTTCGCGTATAAATTTCGCATAGACCTCCGGGCCACTAATATGACTAATCACCTTTAAAGAATCACTCAACACCAGGACTCGATTATGATAAGTATCGCTGACATAAACCCTGGCGCCATCCGGCGAACAGGCAATGCCATAAGGCCCGGATAGGCCGCTAAAAGAAGCAAGTTGGATGCCATTCGGATCATATTTCACGACCTTACCAAGCTGGCAGTAGACAACATACTCATTACCGAATTTATCATATTCAAAATCGCTGATGGCAGGCAATTCGCTGGTGGGAGGGGGCGTTTCTGAAAGAAGTTCGCAAGCCGATTGCGCATTTACTCTTCCAGCTCCCATGCCTTCGCCAATATAATCAGCCGTACCTTCTAAAATGCCTTCAACCTCATCCGGGGTTGCATTCGGTTTTAAAGACTTTATTAATGCGGCTACCCCGGAAACAAAAGGTGCAGACATAGAGGTTCCCCATTTCCAAACATAACTATTATTTGCTAAGCCACAGGATAAAATCTTTCTTCCGTAAAGTTCCCAGTTATCCGACGAAACATAAAAAGATCCTCCTGGAGCGCAAATATCAACCCAAGGGCCGTAATTAGAATAACCCACATAATGTGCATCAGGGCCACCTTTATATCCCGCACGATTATCAGAAGTATCAGTTGCTCCAACAGCTATCACATGGTTATATGCGGCCGGATATCTCGGTTGAGATGTATTATCATTTCCCGCAGCCGCAACCAAAATGCATCCACTGGCATAAGCATAATTTATCGCGTCTTGCTCAGCAGTAGAATAATCACTACCACCAAAACTCATATTTATGATATTAGCGCCATTATCAGCTGCATATTGAATTCCAGCAATAATATCCCAATCATTACCACTTCCACTTGAATTGAAAGTTTTTATTGCCAAGATTTTACAATTCCAGTCTACACCCGCTATTCCTTTTCTATTATTTGTATTTGCCCCTATGATCCCCGCGACATGAGTTCCATGGCCATTATCATCCATCGGATTATAATCGCCCGGATAACCTTCTGAAGTAAGGTAATTGCGACCTAAAATTACCTTTCCCGCCAAATCTTCATGGTTATAATTAACTCCCGTATCTAGCACAGCAATCGTCACATTATTGCTTCCTGTGGTGATATCCCATGCATTTGGCGCACCTATTTTATATAATGCCCATTGATTATCTCCTTGTTGCTGATATTGTTTAAATAATGGATCATTGGGTGTTGCATATATTGTTCTAATATAATCAGGTGAAACATATTCAATATTCGGATCTTTTTTGTATTCTTCAACCATTGACTCAATGCTTACATCTTCAGGTGCTTCAATAATATAATAACTTGAAAGATCAGGAACCGTAATGACCCTTTTGCCGACCCTAACGGTTCCGGTCGCGAGTTTTTGCTTGTTGAACATTCTCGAAAATGTTTTTATTTTGAATTTTGTATTTTTAGCTTGCAACGAAGATGCGATATTTTGCGGCGCGATATTAGAAAGTATTGAAAAGGTGCCCGCAGATGATTTTACGGCATTGGGCGCAGTTTTGATAATAATCCTGCCAGGGACATATTTCTGATCAGCGAAAGATCTGGTACCAAGCAAGCAAATCAGAAATAAGGTCAATATAATATAAGTTTTTTTCATTTTTACTCAATTAAAAGGAGCATTCCAATCCCCCTAGAATCAACATATTTCTTTGGCCCGAAATTAAATGCTCTCTGCCATCCCCGGGACTTTGTAGGCCAGTCATTGGGGGTATTGTATTCCAAAAATTTGACATATTAACAGGGACGTCCTGATAATAAACGCAGGCCAATTCAAACGAATAATCTGCTTTTCTATAATTAACGCCAAAAGTCAGATCTAACAGATTATTTGTTTCCAAATAATTTGTATCAGCGGGCAGATTCTTTAGAATGGCTCCGCACAAGACAGACAAATCATCATAAATCTTATATTCAATTCCCGCATTCGTGCTTGTGAAAACATTCTTATCGGAATTTACAAAATACCAGTTCTTTGCCGCTCCAAAACCCAGGGTCGTGTTTTTAAAAAGCTTTAATGAAATCCCTGCTGCCTGCCGTCTTTGCGTTGCAATGGGGATTTCGTAAAGATCAGTATAGTTGGACATAAAATGGGCTGACAATAGATTTGGAATAACCTGATAATCTCCATTTGCAGATATTACATCTCCAGTTTTATTTCCCGCTTGATAATATAATGCCAAATAAGCATTATTATTGAATATTCTGGTAAATATTCCAGGTACATCTTTAATAATCACCTCATCATACTCGTTGGATATGTGCCCTGAGCCACCGCTTATAATATCTGCTTCTTCAGAATAGTGAAAATTCGCTTCCCCTCTTTTGGATGATGCACCAAGTACCAACCAATCCAGAGCTTTATAACTCAAGCCGATTTCCAATGATTCAAAATATCCTTTTTTGTTTGTGTTGACATCATAATCTTTTTCTGTCAAGTCCACTCCGGTAAAAGTGAAATAAGATATGTCGGAATTCACATTCATATTCGAATAGGCAGTATACATGGCAATTTGATCGCTTAATTTTAATGCGACATTAATATTATGGAATCCACCAGCGCTTGTCCTCTCATCATATGAATGAGGATATGTCTGCTTAGGAAAGGAGTTAGATAAATTTGAAATGCCTGATGATAAATAGATTTGACTGTTTTTTAAAGTCGAGAGCGCGGTAACATCATATAAATAATCGCTCTCATCCTCCATTATCCCCTGCATATCTCCCATAGCCATAAGACGAAGAGAGGAGCAATGGCAAGCGGATGACATCGATATAGTTAAACAAACAATCGTGATCAATCCCACTAGGGCGTTCTTATTAAACATTTATTTGTTTCCTCTCTATTTTATATCGATACAAATTGTCTGCGAATTCACTTTTGGGCTGACCATAAATGTTCCCGTAACATAGTATTCTCCCTCAGGGACATTTTTGCCCGAAGTATCCTTTTGATCCCAGATATAGTTAAACTTCAATTTTTCGTTTGTTTTCAACTGAAATGGGATCACTTCCATCAAAAACATCTTATTTTGAGACCATCTCCATACTTCAGCCCCATCCTTATCAGAAACAAAAAAATCAAACTTTTGCGAAGAAGAATAATAGGAAGAGACGGCTTCCGAACTTGTATTTGTGACCTTTATGGACATTTTTATTTTTTCTCCCAATGAATAAGTGTTTTTATCTATGGTTATTTCTATGTGGTATGGCGATGTTTCAAGAGGGTTACCCGGTTTCTCCCCAAAGCCAAGCACGAATGAAGGATGTGCTAATAGGATCATGCAGATACCCAGAGTAAGAAGTTTATTTAACATAAAAAAGCCTCTCTTTTTTCGAGGCAAGCCCCGATAGAATCGGGTGGGTATCCAGCCCCGGAAAGCACAAATTATAGCACTTTTTTAGTGCTTTGACAGAGGGCGAGGGAGCTAGTTTACTTATGCAATGTTGCATATATCCCAAAAGCAAAAGCTGTTCCAATCTAAGAGGTTTTACTGTTGATTTGATCAATCAACTTTTGAATTTTTCCAATGCCAATAAAGTCATCAACATGTCCCTTAGCCTTTGCCCATTTCATTAGTGGCACCTTTACCTTACCTTTTTCATCTTGTTCTGCTATTTTATCGATATCATCCCAATAAGTCCCAACATAATAAAAAAGAACCTTCATATCATTTTTCAATCCTTCTTTCAAAAGAAGGCCATTTAAGATTGCGCTTCTGATGCTGTTTGTATCTAAAAAGTTGCCCTTGAACTCAATGAATACAGCCGTACCCCCCTCTTTAGTTTTCAAATAACAATCTGCTCCAATGGTTGCTTTTTCGTTATTTAACTTTATCTCCACATTCCTCCTGGCCTGTTGAATAAGACCACAGCGGGCACTGACTAGCATACCAATCATTGTTTCCATGTAGTGGACATGGGCATTTGCTCTTCCTGATTTCATGTTAAGCCAATATTCCTGTATCTTATTAAGAACCTCTTCTTTCCACTTTTTTACCTCATTGCTATCCTCTTCAAGAATTTCCAGGCTTTTTCTATACCATGGATAAGCGCAAGCCGTACTGGCATTGCTTGGGGTACATTTTGGCTTCAGGCATTCAATATTCATTTCCTTGAAATTTGGATCATTGATAATCCGGACATTGTTGCAGGGTTTTACATTGTTTAACATGAGTTATAATATTCGAAGTATTACGAACCGCCGATGTCGCGAATGGCCTTGCTTAGTGAAGTCTGCTTAAATGCTCCAAACATATTCCCATAAAAATTATGGCCCCATTCTTTCCATTGTTCTGTATTTTTACAACTGAGGCCGAGATTGTCCAGATAGCTTTGAGGAATCCTAAGGCCAAATTCAATGATATCTTTTAGTACTATTATATCTTTTTGAAATTGATCGGGGTTTTCGTCTGGATCCGCGAATCTATTGCGAGATACGTCTCTAATAATATCTATTAGGCGTGAGATATCATCACAGGTATATTCCCCGACATTGAAATTCTCGCTTATTTTCAAGAGAGCTTTGGCTTGTTCATCATTGAAATCCATATGTTTACCCCCTTAATTATTCTAATGGATACTATCGGTTGTGTTCGGGAGTATAACACACAGATACAATAGGCTCCATCATGAAAGCAATGTCATTCTATAAACCGGACAAAGCACTGCTTAAGGCGATAGCGCAAGAATTCAAATCAACACGGCTAAAGAGAGGATTAACAATTGAGGAACTTTCTGATCTTTGCGGTTTACATGAGAAGTATCTGCAGACTATAGAAAGAAATCACAGAAATATATCCTTATCAGTATTTGTCCAGATAGCGAAAGCTCTTAAAGTATCGCCATCTAAGCTGCTTGAGAAGACACTAACAGCTAGATAGCTTCTGACAATCTATATCATCCCTCTGGCATCCATCACATCTTTTAATGTCTTATCATGAAAATGTAGGTCTCTTTCAATCCCCAGACCGAATTTACCCCTGAAGCTCTCAAGCTCATCAAGACTGAATGTGCCTAACTCTGCCATCTCTGGGTCTCCCAGGTTGGCATATCCAAAAAATATCCGGTCAACAGGATCATATTCAACAGCATACCATCGACCCCCGCCTGTAGGATTAAAGAACTTCACTATAACCTTTATATCCTCTGCATGTTTCTGAGAGGTATCTCCCTGAGCTTCAAAGGCTTCTAATAGTTCCTTAGTTATCAGTTTCACTGTTATCGGTCTCCTTCAGTGAGTTCTTGTAAAACTTTGTATCCAGCATTTGCATGTTATCGGCCACAACCTCCGCAAATGACCGCTTCTCTCCGTTCTTCTCATATTTGCGTATCGTCAGCTTGCCCTCGATAGCCACAGGCTTACCTTTTTTCAGGTATTCCCCACATACCTTCGCAAGACCTCTCCAGGCAACGACATTGATGAAATCCACTTCCTTCTCTCCGTTCTTGCCGGATCTTTCTACTGCAAGAGCAAATCTTGCCACAGGAATCTCGTTAGTGGTGTATCTGACCTCTGGATCCGCAGCAAGCCGCCCCACAAGGATAGTTCTGTTTAAAGATATCATTTTTTCACCTCCCTTATTTCTTGATCAAAACAATAAACATCATCGGGCTGATCTCTATAAGCAAGCTCTTCTTTTGCTTTTTGTTTGCTCTGAGCTTCGATAATATATTTTTGAACGGTGGTTTCAATTATTTCATATTTCTTCATTTTCATTTTATTTCACCCCCTTTCTTAGCTCTAACAACTAAATAAGGCTATTTACTGTTTCCACCATGCTTTGAAGTTTCTCTGTTAGCTCCTCGAACTTCTTTCGCTTGTGTTTATCTTGGCCTTTCTGGTTCAGCTTTGCCTCCACCTTTACAAGATAATCGTAGAGAGCAAAGTGAAGAATCCCTAGTTCATCAAAGCCAAGCTCCACAGTCACATGATTTCTGTCAACCTTTAACAGCTTCATGTCTGCCTCCGACAATCATCATATTTCCTAAATGTAACTCGAATATTTGTCGTTAACGCAACAGATACTCATTTAGGTCTTCCACATCCCACACTTAAACCACTTGTCCAGAGCCACTTGTCCAGAAAGTGAGAATGTATCCGCAGTTTTCGCCGGCACTGTAAATATTTTCATCTCTTACTCTCCTGTACAATCGATTACTTTGATTGCCCCTCATGTGGATCCTGCCCTTTTATGCGACTATACCTGCGTTCCACAATAGGCACAGACAATGACCGCTGGTTCAAAATCTTCACACGTCGTGTCTCCTACCTCCGCTATAAGTCGGCCGTCAACCTTGTGGAATTCGACCTCTTGCGTCACATGCGCAAAACCTCGTTCAAAGAACTTTTTTGTGTTCCCGCAGTTTTGACACGTGTAAACTGCCTCACTTTTCTTAAGCTCTTGCTTGGTTTCCAACATCTTCACCCCCTTGTACACTTATTTTAATTTATTTTATTTGTATTCAAATCGCCTCACTCCGCTTAAGTTCCTGCTTGGCTTTCAGCATGTTTACCCTCTTGAATTTTTTATTTTATTTATTTTTCAAGCTCAATACGCATATTCACACTCGAACCTCTGCCAGTTATCTCCTGCAACCATCCTAAATCGAGCTGTACGCGATGTTCCTGCCGCAACAATATCCTTTTATATCCTGCGCCCCATCTCATCTTACAATCGATTTTCCACGGCCCCTATACCTTGTCCTGAATGTTTTCGCGTTCTTCTGATCATTTGCGCTCTTACTGACCGATTGCCCCTTTATAAAAATCCAGAAGGAACCTGTGATTTTCACCTGGGCCACGACAAATATTTTTCTGGAACGGCCCAGTAGTCTTAATATTTTATTTGCGGCTCCTTTCTTCAAACCTGATATTCATGCTCGAACCCCTCCAAAGTATCGCCGTATCCCGCTCCAAACAGATGTTTACGCTGGTTATAGCATCGAACAATATATTTACCTTCTCTCGAAACTAACGCCTTGTATAACTGATTTTTCAAGACCCAATACCTTGCTTTTCTCTTACTTTCACGGAAGAAGGCCTCTTTTCTTGTTCATGAACAAGTATCAAGGCCTATTATCATCCTTAGTTATTAACCAATGTATTAATACCCTTTTACATACTTTGTATTTATAACTTAAACTATTTAATGTCCTCATTTAAATATTTTAAAGATTTAGGCCTTGCCGGTGGGATAGGGATCACTCTGGAAACTTTTGTGGCTATATGTTTATTAAAATGTTGCTCTCCCGTCTTACAGAGAATCAGTCCATGTTCAACAAGAGAGGTCAGAGTTGGGGTTATAATAGGCACGGATAAATGAGCGTGTGTTGCAATAAGGGCTTGTGAAGCGATTATGAGATTGCTCGGTTTCAACCCCCTCTTTTTTTCAAGCTCAACGATTCCGCAGTACGCCTTGAGCTCGGCCAATTTCAGATACTTCCACCATCCCATATAGAAAAAAGTCGGTATACCCATTCCCCGCATTGATCTTTCTCCATTATTTTTCGGGAAGTGGCTTTTATAGTAAGGGCAGTTGTCTTTGCCTAGAATACAGTACTGGGATAGCGGGCCGTTACATCCATAAACCTTATAGCCTCCTTTAATTTTTTGGCCCTCAGCTCCCTGCTTATATGCTGATGGGACACGATACTTCAATTTTTGTGCATCTAATTTTTCTGGTAACCTCGAATTCCATTCATTTAACTCTTGCAAGGCCTTTTCCTCAGGAAATCCATACTCCCTAAATTCTGTTGCGAGAATGAAGGCTGAATCATTTCTTGAGCCCTTAACTGCCCCAGTTGCCCAAAGGTATGCCACACAAGGCTTAATGACATCACAGGACACATTCAGTACATTAGACATATTTCGAACATGCTGTAATGCCTCAATCTCAGTATCGGTGTTTATGGTCTTTTCAATCATTGTTTCTCTAGCTTTCATTACAAGGACAATCCTTTTTACGATTTTTCTCTCATTCGGGTTTGCATGTATTGACATGTGTCAACCCAATATAGAAAGTTCACAGCCTTCGTTGTATGATAAAAATCTAGGCACCAACCTCAAGCCACTTACAGGCGGTTGTTATGCCTCTTATTATTTATAATATGTCCGGGCTGGGTACCAATACCTTTTCTCTCAATGAACCTCCTCCCGTGTCTCAGTTACCTAACACTTTTCATCACCCTGTCACTGAGGCATTATTTTTCGCCTCCCTCTTTTTACGTGTGAATAGTGCTTCCTTGATTTGGGCTAAGCGCTTGTGTCAAGGTTGCGAATTTCGACATCGATATCTTCCAGTTCCCCTTTTGAATAAATCGTGTCATAACAACTTCCTCCCCGTATGATTATTTTAGTGATGGTGGAAGTTCCCCCTATCAATTCCCCTTAAAAAGTAATCGTTTTTATCACGGATTATCCACTTGAATGCAAAATCCTCGGCTATAGCTATGTCATCTTCTTCTCCAATTTCAACTTTTTTAATATTTTCACCGGATATCATTCCAGGTAAATATGCCAATATCATCATTTCCTCTTCATTATCTTGTTGACCAGATAAATATTTTTGAGCCTTAAGTAAGACACCTGCCAATTTAGCCCGATCAAACACCGAAGCAAAAGGATACTCGGCGTAAATGTTATCTTGTACATAATATTTGTTTTCTATTATCGCTTCATTCAGGGTTTTACCATTATCCATTCTTATTAATACGTCCATCAAAGTATTAAAAGCATATTCCCCCAAAGACCCTACATATTCTTTTGCCCCGTCTTCGTAAATCACATAGATGTCTTCCATTTCAACCATCTCCTTTGTTCACACCTATTATTCAGCGCCCTCTTTTATGCACCCCTTTATCTTTACGTTTGATTAGCGCTTCCCTGATTAGCCCTAGGCGCGAAATGATTGTGCCAAGGTTTTGAATTTCAACATCGATAGCTTCTGATCCCCTCAGCAAATCGGGTATTATAATTTGCAAGTCTTGGTCGATAATCATGTCAAGAAACCTACAGATCGAGCCGATTGCTTTTCTATAATTCTGATAAACCCAATCTTCGGAAGTTTTACGTGTGGTTTCCTTATCAGCTCCCGGCATTAACATCTGTGAATCTTTTTGACGGATAGCTCGAATGGCATTCACAACATTACTATAGCTACATTTCTCAAAGTCCATATTCTCCGCCAGCTTTATGCGTTGATCAGGGTTAAGTGATGTTAATTGACTCACGGCTTCTGCTGGCACCTGACCCTCTCGTATCAATTTCTGCCAATAAGCATCTAAGTCCAGTACTGCGAGCTTGTTTACGAGTGCTAGTTCAGATAATCCGGTGACTTTCATTGCTTTTTCGACCTCCAAACCATCGTTTGCAAAATTTGCAAGCTCAGTCCCGCCTTCGGTGGTTACCTCATCCTTACCCAATGCCTGACAAATGCCCCTTGCTTCCTCAATAGGCGTAAGGTTATCCCTATGCATATTTTCGTGAATGGAAACTTGTTTTGCCTTTTCGTCAGAATAATTCTGAACTATGGCCTGTATCGTTGTTAAGCCAGCGATTCCATGTGCCCTGAACCTTCTCTCGCCAGCAACAACCTCATAGCCATCCTTATTTGGCCTTACGATTATTGGCTCGATAAGCCCAATCCCTTTAATAGACTCCGCCAACTCCCGCAAACTGGTCTCAGTAAAGCTTCTCCGAGGTTGGACATCGCACGGCGTAATCTTTGATATGGGGATTTCATGAACTTGGGCGATGACCTTTTCATTGTCATTATGGGACTGCGGATGCAACTCCTTTTCAATGGCGCTCACAGTCAACTTGTCTTCAATGATACGCTTAACCCATTTGTCCCTTTCAGCCTGATCTTCTAATGTAAGCAACAGCCGGCATTTGGCCACCCCCAAATGTTGCATCGATTCAACATCAAGTTGCTCTACTACACGAATAAGCTCGTAGGCGTTGGAACGATGCATATCGACATCCTTTTCAAGATATTCCTCGAACGTCTTGTATTTTTCCTTATACAAGCGGCCGTCTCGTATCTGCTTCAACCTTATCCCAATCTCCCAGCTATTTTTCCGGATATCGTTCCGCAAACTTACAATCTCATCAGTCAATTTCTTTAACATTGCCATCATCTCCTTTTCTTGCTGAACCCGCTCACCTGATTTGCGTTAACCTTTAACCGCCTCCCGTATCTATATCAGGATTTGTGGCGAGGAATTTCTTCGGTAATTCTTTTGATGTTTCCGTATGGCTTAGGGACAGTGGAAATACCACATTAATTGAAACTGAAGAGAATCATAACGATGCTAATGAGTAGGAGAAGTGATTGACAGTAATTATTTCCCAGCCACCCGTGGTACACCCAACAGCCAAGAATCTGTGTAATATCATGGGCTATTTGGACACCATAGAAAGAAGCCGAAACCCTTTATTTATAAAAGAATCTCGGCTTTTTCTTGTTAATATGCTACAATTTAATAACTGTAGCGGGCAGTCTCATAACCCGAAGGTCGTAGGTTCAAATCCTACCCCCGCTACTTCTTCTATGCTTCAGTTACGTAGTAGCCAAGGTTCTCCCGCTACCATATTATAATAATTATAATGTGTGCGGGATCCCGCCAAAGGCGGGAAAATCCTACCCCCGCTATTTTAAATATTATCTGCTTTAGCAGTAAAAAAGAAGGCTTTTAAGAGATTAATCTTAAAGTTAAAGGTCTTTTTTGTTGCCATCTAACAAATATCTAATATATACATACACTTGACAAAAATCTCAATTGTTGTATTATTAGCATATGCCAATAACTAATTGGAATATATATGCCAAGACCCTGTAAATGTAGATGGGTTAGAGGAAGACCTAATTCCAGGTACTTTAAGCCGCAAGGAATCCCGCTGTCATCACTTGAAGAAGTTGTTTTGACTGTTGATGAATATGAAGCTGTCCGACTTGCGGACCTTGACGGTATGTACCAGGAAGATGCTGCAAAGAAAATGAATATTTCAAGGCAGACCTTTGGAAATATCATTGAGGCAGCGCGCAAGAAGATCGCGGATGCGATAGTGAACGGAAAAGCATTAAAGATAGAAGGAGGTGTTATTAAAATGATGGAAAAACAATTTATTTGTAATGATTGCAAAAATGAATGGACCATGCCCTATGAAACAGGAAGGCCCATGGAATGTCCAAAATGCAAGAGCAAGAACATCCACCGTGCTCCTCAGGATAGAGGTTGTAACCTTTCTGGCGGCAGGCAGGGAAGAGGGATGAGAGGCAATGGCAGGGGATGCGGCAGAGGATCTGGAATGGCTCAGACTGCAAAATAATAAAAGGAAGGTGAGCAAGTTTTGAAAATATGTATACCAACAACAACTAAAGATGGCATGTCCGCAAAAGTATATGAACACTTTGGAAGCGCGCCATATTTCACGATCGTTGATATTGAAAATGCTGCTATCGAAATATTAGATAACACTAATTCGCATCATATGCATGGCATGTGCCAGCCGATGGATGCTTTAAACGGCAAAAAGATCGATGCCGTGATAAGCGGGGGAATGGGGGCAAGAGCTGTTAATAAATTGAACCAAGGCGGGATAAAAGTATTGCGCTCAAATGGCCTTACGGTAGAAGATACAGTCAAGAACTATAAAAGCGACAAGCTAAAACCTATAACCATAGAAAGCGCATGCATGGACCATTCTTGTCATTAGGAATAGGGCTTTATGAAAAAACCCTTTGCCAGTCCAGATAAACATGTATTGAGGTATTTTCCCTCATTTATTACCGTTTCTGCCGGCAGGGTTGTAAACATAACGGAGCCTTCTCTTACTTCATGTCCTCTAGCCTGCCATTTCTTCAAAGACTTTAAGAACAGCGGGAAACCGCACAGTAAACCAATAAAACAGATCATTAAAAAAGCTATAGAGTCACAAATAAAGGAATATGGATTCTATACAAGTAAAAGACTGTTGCTTATTAGAGATATTACAACACCTTATGGCGCATCTGAAATATTAATGTGCACCCTGAAAAAGAAAGAGATCGATGCGGCTGTTATTGTCTGTGATGGAGCAGGGACGGTTATCACGGATAACGGAGACCTTGTACAGGGGATAGGGGCAAAGATGAACAGTTTATTCTTAACCTCACCCATAAAAAAAACTATATCCCGAATAAATAAGCTTGGCGGTCACGTAGTATCAGAAAGTGCCGCTATCGATCAGATAAAAGGAGTAGAGAGAGCTATACAAATGGGATATAAAAATATAGCTGTAACTGTAAATGGTTATAGTTCTTCAGACAGCTTAATAAAGATACGGAAACTCGAGAAAAAACATAAGGTAAGAACAACTATTCTCGTCGTCTGCACAACTGGGGTTAATAATAGAATTGTGGCGAAAATAAAGAAATATGCGGACATTGTCTGGAGCTGTGCTTCTCAGGAAATAAGAAAGGATATCGGAGCTGTTGCGTTGCTGCAGATATCAAAACCGATACCAGTATTTGTATTGACCGAGAAAGGTTTGGGATTGGCCGCTGCATATGAGCATGGAGGATCTATCCTTAGGTCATTGGACATTAAAAAACAATATTTGATCTCAAATGAGACTGGTGGGCGGCCAATAAAACTCGGGTTCCTTAATGCATTCTTATGTGAGAAGAAGCTGCCGGTGTTATCAAACACACGAACAATGCATTGTTATAAGAACAATAGGATGGGCAATTAAACAATGGACCTAACCCTTGTAGCCGAAGGCTCAACCGGGTGGCAGAGGTTCATTAAACACTGGGGGATTTCCTTTATTGTTGGGGATGTGTTATTTGATACTTTCGGCAGAGATGTTGTTTTCCGGAAGAATATCAAAAAGTTCAAGATAGACATTTTAAAGATCAAAAAAGTGGTGATCTCCCATGATGACTGGGACCATATAGCAGGATTGGGAAATTTCCTTGTTCGTAAACCCGATGTCCCGGTATACATATGTAAGAATTCCGCTCAAAGCCTTAAAGAGATCATAAAGAAAAGCGGCAATCCGTTACATGAGGTTGATAAGCTTACAGAGATATCTCCTGATATATTTTCTCTGGGCGAGCAGCGCGTAAAAACCGCTCATGGAGTAGTGTGTGAGCAGGCATTGGCGGTAAGATCCGATAAAGGGCTATCAATAATAACCGGCTGCGCACATCCGGGGATCGTTAATATAGTTAAGCTTGCCATTAGGGAACTCAAAGAAGCTCCTTATCTGGTTTGCGGCGGTTTTCATTTGAAGGATGATTCTCAGGATGAGGTTATGAAGGTGATATACGAACTTGGCGGGCTTGGCGTCAAGAAAGTGATACCACTACACTGCACAGGCAAGGTCGCTCAGAGATCGTTTAGATCGATATACGCTGATAATTGCATCGATATTTCTGCAGGGGATCGTTTGGATATCTAAGCTTATCCGCCCTCTATCTAACAACTCAACTCTACCGAGTTGACATAAATGCTCATATATCGTATAATCTAGATATTATGATATATGATTATGATGGAATCGCAAATAAGCTGAAGGCGCTCGGACATCCGGTAAGGCTGAAAATAGCCAAGGGGCTGTTTAAAGACGGATGTAACGTTAACAAGATCGTGGAAGAGCTAAAACTGCCGCAATCGACGATCTCGCAGCATATCACGATATTAAAGAATGCCGGGATAATAGCGGGGGTAAGGAACGGGGTAAAGATATGTTATAAGGTAGTTGACAGGTTTACTCAACAATTATTAAAGGGGGTATGAATAATGGGTACAGTAAAAAATATAACAGATAACGATTTTGATGCGGAAGTTGGAGCCAGTAAAGGCATTACATTGGTGGATTTTTGGGCTCCGTGGTGCGGACCGTGCAAAATGATGGCGCTGGTATATGAAAAGGCAGCTGAGAAATTCAATAAAATAAAGTTCTGCAAGATCAACACCGATGAAAACCCTATTAAACCAGGGCAGTCGGATATATCTGGTATCCCATGTATCGTGGTTTATAAAGACGGGAAAGAGATCGACCGCCTTATAGGCTTTCGCGAGCAGAAGAATTTTGAATCTGCACTGATGCGGTTAGATAAATAGGATCTAATTATGCCAAAAGTAGTTAACTATCTTTGTCCCCAGAATCATCCATGTCCATGCGTGCCTGTATGCCCAGTAAAGGCTATAACCCAGAAGGGCTATGATGCTCCTGTCATAGATATGTCCATATGCACAAAATGCGAGAAATGCGTAAAAGTATGCCCTATGGGAGCGGTCCAAAAGGACTGATATAAACCATGCATTTATTTGATACAAAAAGGCTGGAGCATCTGGACGATCCGCAAAGAACAGCGCAGATCCCCGTGAAAAAGATCGCCCTGGAACTGGGACTGAAAGACGGAATGTCGGTGGCAGATATTGGGTGCGGCTCCGGTCTTTTCAGCTATGCTTTTGCTGAATATGTTAATCCTCACGGCAAACTGGTCGGTTTTGATATTCAGCAGGCGTGCATCGACCATTGTGAGAAGAAAAAAACCCCAGCGCATAAGCATGTTTCATTTGTTTTGAATGGATCGGACAGGATAGGAGCAAAGGATGGCAGTTTTGACGCGGCTGTAATGATAGTGGTGGCGCATGAACTGCCCGAGCCTCAAAAATTCTTTCATGAAGTAGCGAGGATATTAAAGCCGGGAGGCAGGCTGGCGCTTATAGAATGGCAGATGGCGCAGACAAAGAACGGCCCCGACCTGAGCGAGCGGATAGCTCCTGATACACTTGAGAAGCTTCTCAATGAAGCCGAGTTCAGTATTGTTAAAAATGAAGTTCCCAGTGAAAACCATTATATGATCATTGCTCAAAAATAGAATATTCAAGGGAGGTGACATATGGTAAATAATATGGGTTTAATGGACAGGGTAATCAGGGTCATACTGGCTTTAGTCGTTATAGCACTATATTGTCTGAAGATGATATCCGGACTAGCTGCCATTATACTTGGGGTGATTGCCGCAATTTTTATTGTCACAGGTTGTATAGGTTATTGTCCGCTATATCAGTTAATCGGGATCTCCTCAAAGGGAAAGTAATAATAAGGGCTATGTTTTGGAAATGATCTCATCACATAGCCCTTTCGTTTGTTTTTCCCAATCTAACATTCACCTGCTGTATCTGACGTTTCTGAGGTTATAATCGCCCGTCTTGTAGCTGGTTTATAAGGAATTTGGCTTATTTTCAGGGAAATAGTGATAGTAGGGCGGGTAAGTTCCAACCAAGACAAAATCCCTCCCCCGCTACCTCTTTTATGCTTCAGTTACGTAGTAGCCAAGGTTCTCCCGCCAAAGGCGGGAAAATCCTACCCCCGCTATTTAACATGATATCATCGAGGGGCGGATCTTAAGATCGTTCCGCTAAAGTCAAAGACCGCTTGTTTGTTACTTATAAAGTATTGATATTCTTGGATAATATTGAGCATTACTATAATCCCAAAGATTGGTCCTGTTGATCGTTGATGGACCAGATGTACCATATGGGAATACTTTGACCCCATTGTTCGCGGCCGCACCATCGAACCAATCCCGGACAAGCGATGTTACATCGAAATAATTCCATCCCACAGCAGTGCTGTTTATATAAGAAGCGTTAACCGAACTGATGGAGGGCTCATTGGTCGCGGATATGGCGGCCTTTTGCCAAGCGCCGGTCACCTGAGTGATAGTTGTTGTACAGCTGGCATCAAAGGTGGTTATATATATGTTCAGGGAAGCGCTTTCTATCGAAACACCCGAGGGGATCTGCGGCATATAGAATTGAATATAAACCTCTTCTTTTAATGAAGTGCCACCACCAGCATAGGAATACCATAGATATTCTAAAGTTCCCGTCCCATATGTTGTACCATAATCAACAATTCCGCTACTATTGCTAAAACTAGTGAATGCGCTTTGCTCTACGGTAGCAGTTGCAGTGTGCGTCGGCGGGACCGTTGTATTATTGGAGCCTGTCGGGTTCCCGCAACCGGATACAACAAGTAATAATGCGAACAGTAAAGAAACAAAGAAAGCCTTTTTCATTTTTAACGCCTTTATATTAGGCTGATTTGTTTGCAATGATGCCGCAAGCTGATTTATATTTTATCATTTTTATCTTATATTGATATAAAATTGATTCCGTCATATCCCCGACACCTGTCCGACCGTTGCGCCGCCGAATATTAGGACCGGCTTCCCCTAATTTTATTCTAATAATATATTAATGTATTTTTAACCGTTACAATGTAATATGTTTATGGCTTGAAAGATCCCCGATAAGGAGGAAATCATGGAAAAGAAAATGGTCTTTTTGGTCCTTCTCCTGGCTATGGTCGCATTGGCAGGGTGCGGTTCACAATCCACTTCAACTTCTTCAAGTTCCGGAACTTCATTAAATGACGCGATAAACTCTGACCCTGGCCTTTTTGAAGCAGGCAGTTCAGACCCGAGTACCGGTGACAACACTTCAAGCGTTGGTTCCCCGTTCAGCATCATGATGCCCCCTTATCATAGATGTAATTCCTGGTACAGGGCATTTACTGATATAAGCCCGATAACGATCACTATCATAACGCAAGAAGCTTCATCATCCGCGGTGATCGAAGTGACCAGAGAGGCTGACGGGATATTATATGGCAGGATGGCTTCATCAACTGAAGCTGCCACCTCAGAAGCCTTCACTCAGGACTTCACGCGGTATATCACTCTTGTTGCATCTAACGATGCCTGGCGGATAAAGAAGGTGACTCAGGGTATCGCTCGATCAACGGCAAATACTTCCAGCACATCCATGACATCGGACGTCACCATCGATTCCGTATCCATATATGACGTAACCTCCGGCATAACCTTTGAAATTACTTCAGCTCCATCAGCCGAAGGGCCATGGATCGATTATGAAACCATCGCGACGACAGAACCTGGCCACAATTTAGTTGTAACGGCTGTTGTTGAACCTAATGCTCACGGGCAACCTTTGGTGTTCATTTGGCCGAGAATGGATGAAGCCCTAGCCCTATCGCCCTTATTTCACAGGCGTCAATTCCCCTCTCCCACCGGCTCTACTTACACAACATCAATTACGGTACCAAGTGCAAGTGTTGTTCACAAAGAAAAAAAGCGGATGATCATAGGCGCTTTTGACACGGGGACTCTGGCTTCGGGCGAGGCGCTGGGAGCCTACGATTTTACGAGCTGGCATATTCCAGTTAAAGTAGTTAAATAAAAACTCACAGGAACAGGCCTGGATATGATACAATCCTCCCCGGGTAAAAAGGAGCGTGCGACATGAAAAACAGGCGGTATGTTCCGGTCATAGCAGCTCTCCTGGTCCTCTGTTCAATGGCTTTCCTTTACGGCTGCGGATCGGCTTCTACAAGCGGCGGAGGAGGCTCAAGCACCAGTCCCTGGATATATGTCGGCGCATCGATCGACAACGCCGTATCGATAATTGACGGCTCGAACAATACTCTAGCTGGAACGATAGAACTCGCGCCAAGGAAGCCGTATCATATCGCGGCATCCGGGGACGGGAAGCATCTCTATGTTTCCACGGACAGCCTTGAAGTCGTCGTGATAGACACTGCCACCAATACGATATCCGGCCTTATCACTTCAGACGCCGTTACGCAGTCTTACGGCATGACGGTTTCCGCGAACGGCAAGTTCCTTTATTTCACCAGATTCAATGACAGCAAGCTCGTGAGAGCCTACCTGAAAAGCTCTCCTGTAACTTGCGAGGTATCGAGCACCACCGCCACCGGGACGCCTCTGGGGATCGTTCTGGCCGATGATGATGAAAAATGCATCGTTGGCGAATATCAAAACCTTGAATTTTTCAAAAATACCACATTCACTATTGACGGCACGCTGAATTATCCGGGCTGCGACCTGTATTCCGTGGCCGTTAAGAACGGATCGGTCTATGTTCCGCGAACAAGCGGAGCTTATGACGTCGTGATCGCTGATCCGACCAACGAAGTTCAGCTCGGCCTGATAACGCCCGAAGGCTCGACCTTTTTATTGGGGATAGTTTCCATTCCCGGGAAGAACAAGCTCTATGTAAGCCAGGATACGACCCCCGGCAAGATAAATATCATTGACACGTCCCCCGTACCGACGTTTGAAGCTACCATGATAACCGGGGAGGCGGTTAGCAGCATGCCGGTCCCCACATACATGGCGGCTACGGCTGACGGAAGATACGTATATGTTTATGATACGTCAACTCACGATCGGGTCTGTGTCGTTGACACCAGCACGGATAAGGTCATAAAAACTATACCCGTCAATAAAGGCGCGGGTATTTATAATAATCCAGTAATTATCTATAAATAACTTACTCCAATGCCGATCGTTGCCGCGGGAAGATAATTGCTGATGGGCTCCGCGATCGAATATTGCTTTACGGGACGGAATAATATAATATTACGGCGAAAGGGTGATCATCACATGAAACGCTTTATATTAAAATATATTTCCTGCATCGTTCTTGTCGCCTTTGTTTCCGTCTGCCTTATAAATCCCTCTCCCGTACGCGCGGCGGCCAACACCGGGACGCTGAAGATATTCTCCGAGGTAAAGGGCATTGACCTGTTTATTGACGAGCAGCCGCAGGGCAAGGACAAGGCCGAAATAAACGACGTCCAGGTCGGCAGCCATTACGTAAAAGCGGTAAAAGACGGCGCGACCATATACAGCGAGCTTATAACCGTTGCCGCCGGAGCGACCACCACGATACTTATCAAGGACACGGGCCAGGTGAAAGAGAAGGTCCTGGAGAGCAAATACAAGGAGCAGCAGGAATACAAGAGCAAGAAGATCGACATACTCCTGAGCAAAGGCATGCAGACCGTGGGGACGGCCTACACAAGCAGCAATTATTTCCCGGGATACTACTCGATATTCGGCTCCGGCTGGACCACTTCTTCTTCGTCGACGGCGTATGAGACCACCGACTGGAAGATAATACAGGGAGGCGTGCAGGAGATATCCGATGTCCAGTTCGCGTCGCTGGTGAACGACAGTGACGCGTTGAAAGTGAACAAGGATGCCTGGGATACTTACAATAATAATGTCGTCATATTCGGGGTCATAGGTTTGGTCGGAATAGTTGCCACTGTTGCAGGATTGGGCACCGCCGGAGATTCCGGCGCCGCAGTGGCTGCCGTCGGTATCGCTGCCGCAGTAATAGGCTGCGGCGTATGTTTGGGTGCTAAGGAACCGAGCGGGCATCTGACAAGCCCGGGCGATGCCGCGAAAAAAGCATATGAGTACAACCAGGGCCTGAAAAAGCAGCTTGGACTGCCCGAGGATTACGAGCCGCAGTAAAGTAGAGATCAGAGACTGGAGACCAGAGATCGGAATAAGATCCAGGATTTCTGATTTCTAATCTCTGATCTCTAATCTCTAAGGATTTCTCATGAACAAAAGCCCTGAACATAAATGGAACGCCGCCGACTACGCCGGTAATTCTTCGGCGCAGGCCAGGTGGGGGCGCGATCTTATCGCCAAACTCGAACTGCGGGGGGGCGAATCCGTCCTGGACATCGGCTGCGGCGACGGAAAGCTTACCGCCGCGCTTGCAAAGCAGCTTCCCAAAGGTTTCGTTCTGGGTGTGGATAATTCTATAGAGATGATCCGGTTTGCCAGGAAAAATTTCCCCTCTGATGGATTCCCCAACCTTTCTTTCAAGGTATGCGACGCGCGCAAGTTGAACTTTTCAAAAAAGTTCGACCTTGTGGTTTCTTTTTCCACTCTTCATTGGGTGAAAGACCACATGCCGGTACTCAAGAGAATTCTGCTCAGCCTTAAACCGGGAGGCAAGGCGCTCCTGCAGTTCGGAGGAAAAGGCAATGCCGCAGATATTTTAGCCGTTACCGATGATGTCATTGCTGGCGGCAAATGGAAAAAACATTTCCGCCGTTTTATCTTTCCCTGGCATTTTTATGAGCCGAAAGAATACGGCGTTTGGGTAAAGGAGGCCGGTTTAAAGCCGAAGCGGATCGAGCTTGTTGAAAAAGACATGGTCCAGGAGGGCAAGGAAGGCCTTATCGGCTGGTGCAGGACGACGTGGCTGCCTTATGTCAGCCGCGTTCCGGCAGGTTTGCAGGATGAATTCCTGGCCGAGGTCGTTGATCGATATCTGGAGCGTTATCCGCTGGATGAAAACGGCCGCGCCCATGTTAAAATGCAGAGGCTGGAAGTGGAAGCATATAAAAAAAGTAAGAAGTGAGAAGTTGAAAGGAAGAAGGAAATCGGTACTTCTAACTTCTTCCTTCTCCCTTACCCCCTGTTCGCATCTCCCATCTCTCATCTCTTCTGTTGTCCCGATGTCCCGATCCGAAAGGCACCGTCTGGGAAATGAGAAAGATAGACTGAGCTCTACTCTCTCCCTTTTAGAAACCCGATATTCTTGGCCGTACGGTCCGGCATCTCAATAAGCTCATTTATAGCATCAAACACAGCCTTGAACTGGCCGTCATATTTTCTCTCAAGCTCTTCGATCTTCCTCCTCAAACCCTCATGACTTGAAAGTAATACTCTCAATTTAGTGAATGTCCGCATGATCTGGATGTTCACCTGGATAGCTCTTTTGCTTCTCAGGACAGAGGAAAGCATTGCTATCCCCTGTTCGGTAAATGCGAAAGGTTCGGAACCTCCGAAATAAGACTTTGATGGTATGCCAAAATGGCAGACCATCTGATCGATCTCTTTTTGGGTCAGAACAAACATGAAATCGTCGGGAAATCTGTCAATATTCCTTTTCACCTGTCTCTTAAGTTGAAAATTTTCAACCCCATAAAGCGCTGCCAGGTCCTTATCAAGCATTACTTTTTTGCCTCTGAACAGATAAATATTTTTCTCGATAACCTCATGCGGAACCAGCTCACTTGCCACATTGATCACCCCGTGGATAGTAGCAGCAATTTTAATTCCGCATATTTTATTCGTATGTAGAGCAAAATCGTGTAGTTATTTTTGACAAGAGTAGTAATTCCCGACAGCAGTTCAAATTATACTTATAACTTCTAACTTCTTCCTTTTTCCTTGTCCCTTGCTCCCATCTCACATCTCTCACCTCTTCTCCTATCCCGATCCGAAAGGCACCGTATGGGAAATGAGAAAGATCGATTGATTTTCTTACAGGCAGATATCGTTGCCGGGGAATGTGGATGAGAAGAAAGTGAAGATTGAGAGGAAAGGAAGTAAAATTATCATCAGATACAATAAAGCTGATTTGTTCTAAATATCCACCAAAATGATTTTAACTGGGACTGACGGGAAATGTCTTTCTAATCTTTCAATATCAAAAACCAGCTGTTCACCATATGACACGCCAGTCGACATATACTTTTGAAGGTTGTGACACGGAACGATTTCCACTCCCACATTCGCTCTGTTTGCATTGAAAAAATATTGGAATTTTGCGAGGTCATAAAACATAAAGGGATATTTTCCAAACTGGACTTCAATTAGAACTTTATCTTTAACAAAATCCACCTGCTTAAATGCTCCGGGGATCTTGATTTTTGAATTTGGAATCGTAAGAACATATTGATCCTTTAATTCCCTAAAGCCTCTTTTATGGAATGCATCTTTAAACTTTTGATTTAGGTCTTTTGGGGAATAGAGTTTTACACCCATCATAGTTTTTTCTTTGCTTACTTTCGTTTTTGTAACTTTTGTTATACTTTTAATAACATCATTGATTTCTTTGTTAATAGCAGGAAAAGTAACTTGGAGTATTTCGCTTCCGCCTAAATGAGAATATTCGTATACTTTTTTCATACTGCCGCCAACTCTCTGTCTTTGTATCCTAACGGATATGCAAATTGAATGGTTTCAGCTGGAACTTTATATATCGGCTTATTCATCGGGCGTGTTTTGATCGTTCCCTCAAAAGTTTCTTTAATTCGCTTTTTTGATATCTGAATATACTCGGGCATTATTTCTGCACCTATCGCTCTTCGGTGATGCAGAAGCGCTGCCACGGCAGTCGTTCCGGTTCCGATGAAAGGATCAAGGACGAGATCATCTTTTCGTGTCATAGCCAGGATCAATCTTTCAATGAGTTCAACGGGAAACTGACATGGATGTTGCGTCTTCTCAACATGATTGTTCTTTACGTTTGGAATGTTCCACAGATCACCCGGATTTTTCCCAAGAGGATTACAAGAGAGCTGCCCCTTTTTGGGCCCTTTAAAATACTTCTTTTGAGGATATTTCTGAGGGATCCTTATTGGATCAAGATTAAATACATAATCATCGCTTTTCGTGAACCATAAGACCGATTCGTATCGGCCTGAAAGTCTTTTAGAGCAATGCAGGCCATGCTCAAAATGCCAGATTATTCTGTTGCGCAACTTTAACCCGAGTGATTTAAATATGGGGTATAAAACTGTATCAAGCGGGACTACTTCGCATCTATCAACATAATTTCCAACCTCCCAGCAAATACTCCCGTTTGGCAACAGTGTTCGCACACATTCCCTGATAACTGATTCCTGGAACGAGAGATATCGATCCAATGAGGTTTTCTTCTCATATTTCTTCCCTATATTATAGGGTGGGGAGGTAACGATAAGCTGAATTTTTTTGTCCGGTATTTGTTTAAGCAGATCAAGGCAGTCACCTGGGTAAAGGACGACCTTTGCATTTTCAGAGTAATTTTCGCATATTATTTTTGTCATATCTGAACCTAAATTGTCCATATTATACACCTCCAGAAACAGTATTCAATTTTAATGGTTGCTTTTAATGGTATACAAGTGTATACTTAAAACAAAATTTGTCAAGCTGTTGTTTTTGCTAAGGAGACAATTATATTATTAATGGGACAGTAATAGATGTTTTTAAAGACTATAAGAATATTGTCCAAAAATAACAAGGGGGTGAGAATATGGCAAAGTATAATCGAAATTCAGGGAAACAGTGGAAAAGCGCTGAAGTGTCGCAATTAATATCCCTGGCAAAGCAAAATACTCCGACCAGGGTAATTGGGCTAAAATTGGGGAGGACGGAAGCTTCCATATATACGAAAGCATCACAAGAAAATATAAGCCTGCATCCGACCAATCAATCACCATATAATAGGAGTAAATAAAGGAGGAAAATATTATGAAAGTAAGAAACATTAATGGCACAAGTGATAAGACCTGTAAATGTGGTAGCTGGATTGATCATTGGAAGAAGTTTAGCGGTCAGTCAATTCCCGAATATTGCCCGGCAGAAGGTTGCTTGAATAAGTCCTTGGTGGGTGCTCATGTTCAGAAGGATAGTAATTCTGATAATAACTGGTATATATTCCCACTTTGTAGCACATGTAATAATAAGAAGGGTGAATCTCTGGTTGTTAGCGACACTTATAAGCTGGTTTCGGCTAACGTCAGTGAGACTTGTGGAAAGCAATATTAAAAAGGGTTCTCCAATTAGTTGTCTAAATTATTGAAGTAGCGTAAAGAATGCGATGACTCAGAAGAAAATGTCGTGTAGTCAGTTTTCACTTTCGGTTGAGAACGGCCAGGCGGGGGTTACGGCATTTGCCGGGATGAAATTGGATTTTGATTTCTGAAGGGTTGTCCAGCCCTCATTTGTTGAGCTACTTTAAGTCAGAGTTAAGCATGGTTTGTCTCCCAACATTTCAATTTAATATGCCAAAATTACTTTATGGTTTCGAAATAGGTGATAAAATACATAAATATGCTAACTAGTTCAGATATTAAAAAGGCGATCAATAATTATGGGGCGGAATTCTTCTAAATTCAGAAGTAAGAAAGATATCCAATTTTAAGGAGATCAGTATCCATTGGGATCAAGAAGGAGTATCTTCTAAGTCACTTGAAATATTTGACAAAAATTGCTACGAGGCAATATCCAAATTTACGAAGTATTTAGAGGCTATGATGATAAACGAAGGTATTAAATATTCGGGTGTTTACTTGTGGGAGGATACATCTGATCATTTTACAAAAAACCCTTTTATCTCAGAAAAGTCAGATATTATCTATATCGGTAAAGCAGATAAAAATGTTTCTGCAAGACAAAGAAAAGCATTCGAATACCCAGTTGATTTTGTAAAAGCACGTATTGCGGCTTGGTTGGCAATTCAAAATAGACTTACCATATGGTTTAAGAAACTTGATGAAGCTATTGTAAAAAAAGAGGAAATAGAACTATTAACTGGGCACTTTGCGGCATTTGGATGCTATCCTTTACTGAATATGAGAGTAGAAGCACAATTCAAGGTAAAGGATTGTTTTAATTTAGACAGATAATCCCTGATGCGCCCGCAATAGAAGGGGGAAGATATGTTTGAACTTCTTAAAAGAATCAAAGCTGGTATTATAGGTTTTGCCCAAGGCTTTACTGGAGGTGAAAATTATCTTGATGCTGTTTCACAGATACCAGCTTGGAGAAAAGAGTATAAAGACCTAGTTGCAGGGTCAGATATCTTGAAGAAACATAACGATGTTCTAGAACGATTAACAAGAAATGAAAATCCAGAAATAGCTAAACTAGAAGCGGAAATCGCTGTAAAGCAGGCTAAATTGGAAAACCTTAAAGAGGAAATAGAAGGAAAATAAGCATTTTTATCTTCTTCCATCTAACATTTATCTAACACTTCGTTTCATTTTTTGCTGATTTTGACCGACTTACTCCGACTTTTCAATTTCAATAAGGGGGCTCATTTTTTCCGTCTATCCGCTATCAGCACCCCGCCGACTCCGACATTCTCCGCCGGGTTTTCGGTGATAGTCACGACATAAGCCTGCCGCGGGAATTTATAAGCTTTCTCCATGGCATCCGTAACTTCCTTCACAAGCTCGCGCTTTGTTTCAATACTTTCTATCTTCGGCCCGTCTATATATGCGTTCGGCATTTTACACGCCTCCTTTTATCGAAATACTCTCCCGAAGAAATGGCTTTCCATGCCCCGGATAGATCGTTCTGATCTTCATTGTTCTTAGTTTTTCCAGGCTGCTCTTCAATTGCGCGGAATTCTCTATGATATTCGCTTCCGCGGGCTTTGTGCGGTTCGTGAACATATCGCCGCAGAAAAGATCGCCGTCATCGGTCAGGACAGAGAGCGAACCGGGAGTATGCCCCGGTGTATGAATAACTTTCGCCGAAACACCGTATTCCGCCAAACTCTGGCCGTCAGATAAAAGAATATCCGGCTTGAACCTTGGGTAACTCATCTTGTTCTTTTGGAACTTCCTCATCAGCATCCTGAAATTGAACATTACCCAGTATATAAAAGGCTTTATCTGGCGCTTCAACATTACCCCGTTCTCCACCTGCGCAACATCTCCGGCGTGCATGGCGGCCTTCACATTGTATTTTTCACGCAGCTTGGACACGTTACCGGTATGGTCCCAGTCCCCGTGCGTGATAACTATCAGCTTTAATTTCCAGGGCAGGCATCCTGCAGCGGCCAGCTGGCTGTCCAGGTTCTCCCACATATACGGCAATCCTGTATCGATAAGGACGAATCCGTCCTTTGCTTTTAAAAGAAAAGCATTTACCATGCCGAGGTCGATCGTTCTTATCGTTTCATCCATTTGGACTTTCAGCTAAGCCTCCCTCTTCCCAATCCGGCTCCGGGCCGCGCAGATAAGATATGAAAGCAGCTATCAGGCTGAATATGAATGAGATAGTGAACGCCACCCTTAAACCGGAAATAAAATGCGCGATGGCTATCCCCTCCGACCCCACCTGTGCGCCCACGAACAATTTTAGCAGGGTTTTCTGCGAAATGCTCGAGGATATCGCCACCATCGCCAGCGCGATGCTTACCACCATTCCGGCATTGTTCATCATCGTCCTTGTGGCCGCGGCGATACCGCGCCTGTCAGACGGCACCGATTCCATGATGGACCGCGTGTTGGGAGAAAAGAACATCCCCGAACCGAAACCCATGATGGACATCCAGATAATGATCTCACAGATGGAGGTTTCCGGGCTCAGCTTCATGAAACCGAACAGGCCTATGGCCGAGATCAGCAGCCCCAGCGAACTCAGCTCCCTGGAGCCGTATTTGTCCGAAAGAAATCCGCTGATGGGAGAGCTTATCATCATCGAGACGGCGAAAGGCGTCAGCAGTATGCCGGACAGGAGCGGATCGTAACCCTTCACGCCCTGGAAATAAAATATCAAAAGGAAGGTCACTGCGCCTCTCGCGATGCCGTTCAACAGGTTGCTCCCGAAAGCGAAACCGAGGACCCTTGTCTCCAGAAGCCTCATGTCCAGCATCGGCTGTTTGGAACGGCTCTCGATGAACACGAACAGGGCAAGCAAAATGACCGAGCTTACAAGCATGATCAGGATATTCCTGTTAAGCCAGCCGACGAAGCCGCCGAACGTCAGTGCGATGAGAAGCAGCAGCATCCCGACGGAAAAAACTATCGTCCCCTCCCAGTCGAATTTCTGGTGCTCCGGCAGTATGTCCAGCTCTTTCAGCTGCAGCCACGCCCAGAACGTGCCGACGATCCCGAAAGGCACGTTCACGAAGAAAATGCTCCGCCATCCTATGGTCGCCAGGAAGCCTCCCAGTATAGGGCCTATAACGGACGCTATGCTGATGATCATGGCGTTTATGCCCATCGCTTCGCCCAGCTGGTTCCTGGGAAAAGCGTCGGTCACGATAGCGGTGCTGTTCGCCACAAGAAGAGAACCCCCGACAGCCTGCACCATCCTGAAAATGAGAAGCTGGGTCCCGTTCACCACCATGCCGCACAGAAGAGAGCCCAGAGTGAATATCGCGAAACCGCTCACGTACAGATACTTCCTGCCGTACATGTCGGCGACGCGCCCGATGGACGGGACCAGTATCGTCAGGGCAAGCATATATCCCATGACTGTCCACAGGATGACAGCTATGCCGGCATGAAGGCTTTTTATTATCTCCGGAAGCGCGATTATCAGGGTGCTTCCGTTCAGAACGGAAAAGAACGCGCCAAGCGATGTGCACGATAAGGCGATCCATTTATATTCGATGTTCTTCAATGTTCTCTCCTAATATTACTTTTCTTCCCCCGCGATCGCTTCAACTTTGACATGCCTGGAACCAATTAAGCTATACGCGCAAGGGACGACGAACAGCGTCAGCAGGGTCGAGATGAACAGTCCGCCGATGACGGCTATCGCCATAGGCGTGCGTATCTCGGCTCCGGGTCCCCACGCCAGCGCCGGCGGTATCGCCCCGGCGATCGTCGCGACCGAAGTCATGAGGATGGGTCGAAGCCTTATAGGACACGCTTCCAGAAGCGCCTCCCTCACCGGCATTCCCTTTTCCCTCATCTGATTGGTGAACTCCACCAGAAGTATCGAATTCTTTTTCACGATCCCCATCAGGAGGATAAAACCTATCATGCTGTATATGTTCAGCGACTGGCCGGTCACATAAAGCGCGATAAAAGCTCCCGAGAAACTGAACGGCAAAGCGGCAAGGACGACCACAGGGTCGCTGAAACTGTTGAACTGCGATCCCAGGACCATGTAAGCGATGACTATGCCGAGTATCAGCGCGAATATCAGACTTTCAAAGGATTCCTTGTAAGCCTGCGCATTCCCGCTGAAGATCACATGATAACCTTCCGGCAGGGTCGCTTTCGCTATCTCATCTATCTTTGCGAGAACTACCGCCTGCGACCTGCCCGGCGCGACATTGGCCGATATGGTTATGGCACGCTCCCTGTCCTGGCGGGAAATGCTCTGCATCGCCGGCCGCTCCACAAGACGCGTTACCTTATCCAGGCTGACCAGCTCTCCCCTGTTGTTGCGGACATAAACGCCTTTCATTATATCCGCCCTGGTATGCTCGGCTCCGATCATCTTTACCGTGATATCGTACCTGTGCCCGCCGTGTTCATATGTCCCCACCTTCAGGCCGCCCACAAGGGTCGAGATGGTCTGCCCGATGACCGCAAAGCTCACCCCGTGGCGCGAGGCAAGGTCGCGATCCGGCACGACATCGTATTCCGTCAGGCCGAGAAGATAATTACTGTTCAGGTCCGTGGTCAGGCCGGTTTTATCTATTTCACTCATCAGCTTTACGCTTAGGTCTCCAAGCTTGTCCCAGTCGGGGCCTCTCAGGGTCAGCTCTATGGGATATCCGCCCGTTGAAGCGAAGCCGCGCAGCGAAGTATCCATTATGTATACCTGAAGGTCGGGAATTTTTTTCAGGTCGCTGCGGACGGCTTTCATCGACTCCGCCTGGGAAAGCCTGTGATGGAGCACGGGATCTATCCCGCGCTGGCCCTTGGGCTTCAGCGTAAGGAAAATAAAAGATTGGTTCAGCCGCCCGCTTCCCCCGAAACCTCCGACCGCGGCGAATACCGAATCCGCTTCCGGCCGTTTCGCGATAATTGATTCCGCCAGCCTGGATTTTTCATCCATATACGCAAGCGATGCCCATGCCGGCGTCTGGAGGCGCACCGCATATTGGCTCTGGTCCTGAGGCGGAACAAGCTCGCTTCTCAGCGCCCTGGCTACGGAGAAAGTAATGACAAAAAATATCACCGATGACCATATGATAAGACCCCTGCGGTCCAGCGACCAGGCAAGCGCCTTGCGGTAACCTCTGTTCAGCCGCTTGAAGCTCCTGTCCAGGAACGCGGCGAACCGGTTCTCCCTGGTGCCCACCTCGACGAACTGCGAGCAGCGCATGGGAGTAAGGGTAAGCGCCTCAAAAAGCGAGAGCAGTACGGCGACGCTTATCGTCATGCCGAACTGGTAGAAGTATTTCCCGATTATCCCTTTCATGAACGCCACCGGCAGGAATATCGCGATTATCGCGATGCTCGCCGCCATCGCCGCGAAAGTTATCTCCCGCGCGCCTATCAGCGCGGCCGAAACCTTTTCTTCGCCTTTCTCCTGGTGCCTCATGATGTTCTCAAGCACCATTATTGCGTCATCCACCACTATGCCGATGGCAAGGCTCAGCGCCATGAGGGTGAACATGTTCAGGGTGAAGCCCATGAAGTAAACGAATATGAAAGTCCCGATGATGGATGTCGGTATCGCGAGCCATACGTTCAGGACCGCGGACCACGACCCCAGGAAGAACCAGCAGACGAGCCCGGTAAGTATCGCGGAGAGGAGGAGCGTCACTTTCAGCTCATTCACGGCATCCTCTATGAATTTCGTGTTATCCATCCTTATGGAAAGGTCCATGCCTTTCGGCAGTTCTTTCTGGACCGCTTTCATTTTTGCGCGGACGGCTTTCGCCACTTCCACGGCATTGGTGCCTCTCTGTTTCAGGATGCCGAGCCCGACCGCCGATACTCCGTTGGCGCGCGCCATGTGCTCGATGTCCGCAAGGTCGTCTTTTATGCTCGCCACCTTCACCAGCGCCACGGGAGAATAATTCGGCTGGCCTCCGCGGTAGTTGAGACGGATATTCTCGAATTCCTGTACGGTTTTTGCCTCTCCGAGGGTCCTGACGGTGTGTTCCGCTTTTACGTCCGCAACGTATCCGGCGGGCAGCTCCACATGCTCGTTCTGCACCGCGCTCACGACGTCCTGGGCGGTAAGCGCGTAGCGGTTCAGGTCGGACTTCCTCACCTCCACCCGGAGGTTCGGGTCAACGTATCCGCCGAACACCACGTCCCCGACGCCGGAGACGGTCGTGAACTTATCTTTTAATATATCGTTGACGTAAGCCATGGCATCGCGGGTCGAGATGCCCGTGGTGTTAAGCGACAGCCATATTATCGGCTGATCGTCGGGATTTGTTTTTGTGATGATGGGCGGATCTATGTCGTTGGGAAGCAGCCGCTGCGCCTGGGATATCTTGGACTGTATCTCCTGCACCGCCACGTCTATGTTCTTGCTCAGTTCGAATTCCACCGAGATGCTCGTGCTGCCGTCGCGGGAAGTGGAGGTGACGGTCCTTACGCCTTCCACGCCCATGACCGCGTCCTCTATGTAATCGGCGACGTCCGTTTCCATTATCTGGGGTGAAGCTCCCGGATAAGTGACGCTGACGGAAACGACGGGGAAATCCACGTCCGGCATCAGGCTGACGCCCATCCTCATGAAAGAGATCGCGCCGAAAAGTATCAGCGCGAACATCATCATCCACGCGAACACGGGCCGCTTTATGGATATGTCAGATAAGATCATTGCGCTTCCTTCCCGTCCGGAACATCTACTGATGCCGTTATCGCCATTAGCGCGTTCATGTCGGATTTTAAGTTGTATATGGCTTTGTTAAGGGAACGCTCCACGTCCTGGTAAGAGGTCATGGCCTGCAGGACATCCAGGTTCGACACCAGACCGAGGTCGTAATCGCCGGATACCGCGATGTAATTCCTCTTCGCCAGATCCACGGCGTTCTGGAATTCTTTTACCTGCGACATGTCATACGTCAGCCGCTGGTAGGTCGTCCTCAGGTCCTGCTTAGCCAGGCGTTCCACGCGCTCCAGGTCGTTCCGGCTCTGCCGCAGGAGCGATTCGGCTTCCGCGTGGCGGGAAGTGTTGAGCCCTCCGGTGAATATCGGAAGTGTCGCGGTGATCGTAGCGTCCCACTCGCTGTTCTGCAGGGTTCCTTTCGGGCGGCTGAAATAATAATCCGCGGAAAGGTCAGCCGACGGCAGGTATGCGCCTTTTGCGATATCCACGTTGTTTCCCGCCGCTTCGGTCCTTGCGAGCGCCGCTTTTATGTCGGGGCGGCCGGATAATCTAGCGTTATAAGATTCAAAGCTTCCGATCGATGAAGGTATTTTATCCGCATCGGAAAGTTCCACCGACGGCGAGAGTCCCGTCAGGAAAGAGAGAAGTTCCCTGGCCGTGGACAGCTGCGACTTCACCTGCTCCACCTGGGCCATGAGCGTCGCGCGCGAAACCTGCACGGTAAGCACCTCCGTGGACCTGGACCTGCCTATCGCCACGCGCGCGCGCAGTTCCGTTATCCTCTTATCATACAGGTCCGCTTCCTTGCGTAATATAGCGATGTCGTTCTCAAGGGACAGGACAAGGTAGAAAGCGTTCGCGGTGTCCTGGTAAAGCTGAAGGGCCGCCCACTGGTAAGACCGCTTCTGCGATGTAATAAGGTTCTGGTTCAGCTTCAGCGCCGCGAAATCGCGGAAGCCCCTGAAGAGCGGCTGCGAAATTGAAAGCCTTGTCGTCGCCTGGTCCTTGTAAAGCGAAGTGTCGGTCGTTTCGGGGACAAGGTCCGAAGTGTCTTCATTAAAATATGTATAGCCTGCCGATATCCCCGGCATGCATCGCCGCCAGCGCCTGCCTGTAGTGCTCTTCGGCCTGCCGCACAAGCTCCTGATCGTCGGCCATGACCTCGCTCTGTTTCAGCGCCGACCGGAAACACGATTCAAGGCTTATTCCGTCGGCTGAACACTTAACGGCGGATCCCGCTATCATAAGACATATAATAATGTATATACTAAATTTTTTCACGAATTGAATATTTTATCAGCAAATCGGAGGGTATGGCAAGTAAAATCTATGTAAAGATCGGGTAAAATCCATGGAACGACATTGCCTGTGCCGTTGAATTCATTGAAAGCTGCCGATCTTATCAGAATCCCATCTTTCCAAACCCTCGGCCTCCGCCCATGCCTCCCCTTTTGCCCCCGCCTTTTCTTCCGCCCGCCTGGCTCTGCTGGGCTTTCTGCATGTCTTCCAGCTTCTTCATTTGATCATCGGTCAGGTACTGCGCCAGCTTATTGTTCGTCTGGATCTGGAGGTCGTTCATCGCGCTTTTTATCGCATCCCGGTTCCCCTGATCGTTCTTTATTATTTCGCTTCTCTTCGCCATATCTTCTTCAACGACCGGCTTTATCTGCTGAGCCTGCTTGTCGGTCAACGAAAGATATATGGCCATTTTGCTTACGACCTGATCGGCCGTTAGAGGCGCCTGCCGTTTCTGTTCTCCCTGTTTCTGCTGGTCGGCTGAAGGCGCTGCTCCGCCCATAGCGTACGCGGCGGCGCTTAACATCGAAATAATACTGAACATCAGAATGAAAACAAAAACAATATTTTTCCTGTGGAACATATTTTCACCTCGCTCTGTCTGTCATATAAGAAAAAAGCCCTCCGAATTCCCGGAGGGCTTTTCGGTCGCATTACTTTACGCTTTTTGCATGAACATGATGCCTGTGCATCCCCGCTCCTCCGGTCACATTCGATTTTTCCGTAGTGGTCATATTTGAAGCTCCCTTGTCGGATCCGTATTCATGGTGCATGCGTCCGAAAGAACGCGCGCCGTATAGAACGGATATCAACGCAAGAACGATTATGACAACAGAAATGACCGCTCCGGTCGTTTTCATGCCGCCTTCCTCTTTGGCAGCCAGCACCCAGATGATGTACGCAAGCCCCAAAGCCGATAAAAGTTTCAATAAAGCCGAGCAAATTAACATTAATCCCATTAGTTTCACCCCCTTATTATGCGATCTTAACACGCATTGTATTACTAATGCATTAGATTAACATTAAAACGGGATTAGAACTTAATTAAAGCATTGAAGCGTGATATTTTCGGGTATAGTATATATGTAAGCGATAATATTGCCCGTTAAAGGAGGTAATTCATATGAATAAGCTTTTAAAGGATATTTGTGAGAGGCGTTCTGACAGGGTGTTCTTTGATCCCGGTCGTCCTATAGCAAAGAAGGCCCTGGATCAGATACTTGAGGCGGCGCGCTGGGCGCCCACGGCCCACAACATGCAGAACTTCGAGCTGATAGTTGTTGACGATAAAAAGATACTCGGGGCCATCTCAAAGATAGAACGCCCGATGTCCGAAGCGTTCATCCGCGAGAATTATCCGCTGCTTTCTTTTTCAAAAGAGGAGCTCCTCAAAAGGAAAGTGGGGATACTGGGCACTACGTTCCCGCCGTCATGGAGGGATCCCGCAAAACTTGACGAAGCGGTCAAAGAAGCTACGCCGATGCCTCTCGGCGACCAGATCAAAAAAAGTGCCGTATTGCTTATCGTGGTCTATGACCCGGCAAGAAGAGCTCCGGCTTCTGAAGGCGATTTCCTGGGCCATATCAGCCTCGGCTGCATGACGGAGAACATGTGGATCATGGCTAATTCACTGGGGATCGGTTTCCATATAGTCAGCACGGTGGGTTCCGATCCTGCGGAAAAAGAGGTAAAGGATATCCTGAACATCCCGAAAAACCTTAAGATAGTTTACGGGATACGCCTGGGGTATGTCGCGGGTAAAGCGGCCCAGCCGCTCAGGGTGCGCCGTGACATAAATGATTTTACATACCATAACAGGTACGGGAGCAAGGGGGAATAATATGAACTTATCCGGCAATACGGTCCTGATAACCGGCGGAGCGACGGGGATCGGATATGCGATGGCGGAGGCGTTCCTTGAAGCCGGCAGCGAAGTCCTGATCTGCGGGCGCAGGGCGACCAGGCTGCGCGAAGCGCAAAAGAACCATCCCGAATTCCATAATAAAGTTTGCAACATTGCGGATGATAAGGATAGAAAGTCCCTTTTCGAGTGGGCGACGTCGAATTTCAGGGATCTGAACGTCCTTGTGAACAATGCCGGCATTCAGCGCGACATAGACCTGACAAAGGGCCTTTATGAGATCACCTCGGGCGAAAACGAGATAAAGGTAAACCTGGAAGCGCCGATATATCTCTCCGCGCTGTTCATCCCGTTCCTGGCGAAAAAGAAAGGTGCGGCGATAATAAACGTATCATCCGGGCTTGGTTTTGTGCCGGCAGTCAAGATGCCGATATACAGCGCGACAAAAGCCGGCGTCCACGCTTACAGCATGGTCCTGAGGCAGCAGATGTTAAAGATCGGCATAAAAGTTTATGAAGTGATACCGCCGACGGTGGACAGCGAGCTGAACAAAGAAGGAAGGGCGAAGAGGCACATGCCGGCGCCGGAGCTTAAGCCGAAGGAATTCGTAGCCGCCGTAATGAAGGGGCTTCAGCAGGATGAACCAGAGATAGGTTACGGCATGTCGGCAGGGTTCAAGACCGCTTCAAGGGCCGATCTGGACAAGAGTTTTCAGATGATGAACAGCAGAATGTAAATGACAAAACCCAAATGTCAAAATCCAAATGAATCATTTAAAGCCAAATAACAAACCGGTCTTTCGTGTTCATTTGGAATTGGTCATTCTGTCTTGATTCATTTGTCATTTGATATTGGACATTTGTCATTATGCCCCCGTTAATCTCTATTCTCTGATCTCTAATCTCTGCTTTTGTGATAGAATTGCCTCCGAGGTGATATTAATGAATAGATGGCAAATGGTTCTTATGTGGCTCGTAGGTTTATATGTTTCGCTTATTATTTCCGATACCGGTCTGAAGCTCCTAATCCACGCCAAAAAGTCCGCGGAGACGCTTGAAACGGGATATCCTTTTACAGTGCTGGCTGGCACCGCCTGGGCTTATATTATTCCGATCATTATCATCGGGGCGTTGGTGTTCATAACTGTTAAGGAGAATAAGAAGAAATAATAATCAGATACAGTTTCTAGACTATACCTTGCGGCGAAAGGTGGTCAGCGTCTTATCCCTTTATTTTCCATCCTTGTTTCTTATAAGTCTCGACTATTATCCTCTCCGCGAAAAAAGGATATATCAGGATGGATATCCCGCCGGAAATGACGGCTAAAATGCCCGAAACCAGAGCGGAATCCCAGATCCCCAGATAGGCAAAATAGAACGGGCCGAACAATAATGTCCAGAGAAAAACCCTGCTTAGCTTGACCTCTCTCTGCCCCGTCGGCGAAACCAGAACGACCGCCATAAGATATATTCTCCCCTGCATAATTCTATAGCCCCCGCTCCAGATCAGTCAAGCGCAATGATGGTCTTCAATTATATTATCAGGCTAATATGAAAACTACAAAAAGGTATTACTGCTACAATAATGTAATCAATCGTTAAACAACCAACAAAAATGTAACAGTTAAGCGCTCTTGATAAGATACCTTCTCACAGATAAGGATGGCAATATTATTGCTGCTTATTACGTGTAAGAAGGGATGTGAGGGAGATGGACATGACAGATTGCCTGGTATTAACGGTCTTCATTCTCATGTTCATAGGCATAGCAGGAATGATCGTAAATAAAGGAGAGACTGTCAGCTATGACCCGACACAAGATTATTACCGCGTTTAGATTCGGAGCTGAATTTAATAAAGGGGGCTGGTTAATATGAACAAAAGTAAAATTGATTCGGCAAAACTGGTGAAACCAACGCTGGGATTATTGGGGGCGTCAATGAACGCGATGGCGCTGATAGCTCCGGGCGCGTTCCTGTGGATCACCTATCAGCTGCAGGCCGCGGCGACCGCGCCCAGCGGCGCATCCGTCGCCGGCGACATCTGGGCGGGAATAGTCCTGGCCCTGATAGTCGCTTTTCTCACGGCTGTTTCATATTCCGAACTCGCGAAAATATATCCCGAAGCCGGTTTCGCCAGCGTCACGTATTTCGCGGAGAAAGCTTTCCTCGACCGCGAAGGCGCGAAAAGGTCCGCTCCGGCCTCCCTGGCCAGGATAGCGAAACTTATCACCGGCTGGGCGGCCCACCTGTTCTACTGGGTGTACCCCGGCATAATGGTCGCCATGATGGCGAACCTCATCGGTTACATATATACACAGCTGACCGGGCTCACTTTATCTGTCATAGCGCTCACCATGATCGGCGTCGTCTTTACCGCAGTGACCGGGTACATAGCGTACCGCGGAGTAACGGGCTCCACAAAAACATCGATATGGATCAACGTCATTCAATGGGTAACCCTCATAATATTCAGCGGACTTGCCATCTGGTACCGCGTTGCCAACCCGCAGGGCGTCACGGTGTGGGCTTTCAGCAGCGCCTGGGATGTCGTACGCCCACATACTATTAACGGCGTACTTGTACAGTCGACTCTCGCCATATTGATATTGGTCGGATTCGAAAGCTGCACGGCCCTCGCAGCTGAAACGAAAGAGCCGGAAAAGAACCTGCCGAAAGCCATTATCATTTCTCTGATCATACAGGGGCTGATCGCGTATCTTCTTGAATATTTCGCGGCTGCCGCAATGATAGGAGACAAACTGGTCAACGGGAAGGTTTCCGGAATGGCCGCGGCTGCGGCATCAGCCGCCCCCATCGGCGACCTTGCGAAGCTCATCGGCAAAAGCCTGCTCGGAGGCATAGGCTTCGGGCTCATGATAACGATGGCGGTCACAGTGGCGATAGCCATCATCGGGACCACGCTCAGCTGCATGAACACCGCAATGAGGATAAGCGCCGGGATGGCGGAGGACAGGGAGCTTCCCACGATGATGGGATTCATGTCCAGGAAATTCAGCACTCCCCACATGTCGCTTCTGATGTTGATACTGGTCTCGTCCGTAATAGCCGCCGTCGGCGTGCGGTCGGTCGTCGGATTGACGGGGATAACTCTCGCTTCGAACCTCGGCACTTTCATCCTTTACGGCCTGACGTGCATTTGGACTATAGTGGCATTCAAGGACAGGATCGAGTTCAATCTCCTGAAACACGGGATCATCCCTTTCCTAGGAGTGGTCACAAACATCATAATGGCGGTCGCCATCGTTTACCTGTACGCCGTCGGGAATGCGGACGCTAAAGCCGAAGCGGATATCTGCTTCCTCATCGCGGGCGCATGGGGGCTTGTCAGCGTCGCTTATGTTGTGCTCACCAGCGTCAAGAGGTCGTACAGCCTTAAAATGGTCTCGGCGATGATCCGCCCGGAATCATTGAATGCTCTTGTGGACGTTCTCCAGGACGAAGAGCTCATCCTCGGGATAACGGTCACGAAAGTGAAAGGGTTCGGAAGGCAGAAAGGCAAGATAGACGCGGATGCGGAGCCCATCAATGACAAAATATCCTTCATCCCCAAACTGCGCGTGGATCTTGTGGTGAACGACTGGGATGCTCCGGAGGTCATGAAGATAATGAGGGACGCATTGTTCACAGGCAATATCGGGGACGGGAAAATATTCGTCATGGATGCAGCCGACGCCATGAGGATAAGAACGGGAGAACGCGGCGTGTTCGCCGTCTAAAGGAGGAACCGACATGAAAAGGATAGAAGCGATAATCAGGCCCGGCAAGGTAAATGACGTGTGCGGCGCGCTTGATAAAGTGGGCCATCCGGGAGTGATGGTGTCGGAGATAGAAGGCCACGGAAAGCAAAAAGGACTGGAGCAGCAGGTGCGCGGAAAGACGTATAAGGTGGATCTCCTACCCAAAGCCCGCCTGGAAGTGGTGGTAAAAGACTCGGACGTGGAAAAGACGGTAACGGCGATACGGGAAGCGGCGTACAGCGGCAATGTGGGAGACGGGAAAATATTCATTTATCCCGTGGATGACACGGTAAGGATACGCACCGCCGAGCATGGTGATATTGCGATATAATCTCCGGACCAAAAAGCGCGGATCAAAAAAGCGGGCTCATTTATTGATGCCGCAAGGCCCATCACGAACAAAAGCCGAAGGGCATTTCTGGCCTTCGGCTTTATCTTGGTCGGAACGGGAGATTATCTATTGTGTCGGCGTAGTTGGCGCGGGCTGAGTCGTCGCTTTCGCCTTCCTTTTCGCGCGTCTTGCCGCACGTTTCGCCTTCATGGCGGCCTTTAGATCTTTCCTTTTCTGTTTCCTATCCTGCATTAATTTTTGCCTGTCAGCTTTTATCTTTTGCGTATCCTGTTTCACCGGTGCAACAGCCTGATCCGCATAAGCAAGCTGCGTCGCGAAACATCCCAGGACCAATAACAACACGAATAGTGAAGAGATGCTCTTTTTCATCTGATATCCCCCCTTTACATATGTATTCTTACATATATTAAGTTTAATATCCATTTCCGGACGGAGATGGCGCTACCGGAGGCACAGGAGCCGGAGCTTCGGGAGCCATAGGAGCCGAAGGAGCTGGAGCTTCCGGAGCCGCAGGCGCCACAGGAGCCGGAGCTTCCGGAGCCGGGGTCACAACAGGCGCCGCCGGTGCCGCCTCAGGAGCCGTTGCCGGAACTGTCGCAGTCGACGTCGGTACCACTACGGGAGCCGGAGCTGCTGCCGGCGCCACAGCCGGTGCCGCAGCCTTGACCGGTTTAGCCGCCTTTGGAGCCGCCTTTTTTACAGCCGCTTTCTTCACTACCCTCTTTATCTTTTTAACCTTTTTGACCTTTACAACTTTGGAAGCTTCGGTCGTGGACGCTGGTTTCGTCATTGACGGAGCATTTACAACATCAGCCGAGGCCACAAGAGAGAACGCACCCAGGCAGAAAGCCGCCATAACAAGCCAACTTATCTTTTTCATCATTTAATTCACCTCCTTATCCTTATATTATTATTATGTAACGATCTTGATGCGTATTCTAATACTATCGCATTAGATTTACATTAAAACATAATTAGAATTCGATTAATGCGAACAAGCCTGATATCGCCTTGTAATGCTCATAGAGCGATGATATTTTCCGTTGCGGCTTCATCCGTCCGTTATCCAAACACTTGACGGAAATTAACGTATGTGATATAAATCTAACGTTTTAATGTTCTTGCGGAGGTAAAAAAATGAAAAAGCAAATGATCCTGGTCCTGGGCTGCGTTCTTATTTTCGCGTGCGGCTTCGGCGGTCCGGCCCCTACGGCATCTTCCGGCGGCAGCTCCGCAACATCTTCAAATATATACATGATCGATGATTTCGAGGACGGCGACTATACGACCAATCCCGAATGGTGGAAGTTCGACAACATCACCGCTTCGATAGCCGACAACACGCTTTACCAGACCGGCGATCCCGCCGTTGTCGCGGCGGTCGGGAAAAACTCGCTCAACATAACAGGGAGCGCCTCCGACTGGTATGCGGGAGGGATGGGAACATATCTCGCGAGAAAGAACAACGACCTCGGCAAATATAACGCGGTGCAGATGGATGTTTTCGGCAACGGCCCCGGATCGGGCACGATAAAGATAGAGCTGGTGGATGACGACAAGGGCAACTGGCAGGTGGAGCAGGATTCAAAAGGCGTGCCGCTTTATGATGATAAGTTCGTATACAACGTGAACGTGGACTGGAAAGGCTGGAAAAGTGTCGTCATACCGTTCAGCGATTTCGCCCTTGAAAACCCGGGCAAAGGCGACGGCGTCCTGACAGTCGGGCAGGAGAACGGGCACGGCGGGCTGCTCCAGATGCAGTTCATTTTCATCGCGTCCCAAAAGGTCGGTTCATTGAATTACAACCTGGATAACATATCGCTGGTAAAACAATAAGATCTTTGGGGGCGGGTCGGGCGTCAGGGTCTATTTTACCGCCCCGTAAACGGCGAAGTTGTAATACTTAAAGTGCGCATCGGCTGAACTGAACCCGGCTTTTCTAAGCCACTCCAGTTCGAGGTTCAGCTTGTTCGGCCTGTCTTCGCGATTATATCGCTCCAGGTTCTCCTTCATGTCTTCCTGAGGCAGATTGCTTATGACGAATTCCCCCCACTTTTTCAGGTATACCTCCTGGATTTTTTCGTCATCTGCCAATATGATGTCAGCGTTCAAAAATATCCCGCCCGGGTTGAGAGCCTCGTATAGTCTGCGGTAAAATCCCATTTTGTTCTTATCCGGTTCCAGATGATGCAGCGCCAGGGAAGAAACGACCGCGTCATATTTTTCCTTGAATTTGTAGGCGGCCAGATCGGCCTGCTCATACTTGATGCCGGAAAACCCGCCCAGCTTCTTTTTGGACATTTCCAGCATCTGCGGGGCGATGTCCATGCACGTTATCCGGGCCTGGGGAAACGCCTGTTTTATAAGGCAGGCAGCAGTTCCCGTGCCGGCGCCCAGGTCAAGCACGGAAAATTCCTGCTCCCCGGTGAAAGGCAGAAGACTGACCATGACCGCCAGCATTTCCTTATAATATGGGACCCTCTGCAAGGCCCTCGTATCCCAGATGCCCGCTTCCGAGTTGAAATGATCTTTAACGGTCCTCATTCTGTCTTCGCCCATGATCGGGACATTATAGACAGTAGTTCCCGCCGTGTCCATATCGTTGCATAATTAATAATTAATAATATTGTTTTTCACAAATGTTTTGATATAATATGAAAGGCAGTGAGGTTTCCCTGAAAGATTCGATCTTCGGATTCGATCGCCTCTACCAAAGACCGGTTAAATGGTTAAGGGGGGTTTTTTGTTCAGAGGCGCTGCCAGATGGCTGATGGATAGAAAAGAAGGGGGAAAATAAAAATGTCAGAATCAAGCGTCATGCTTCCGTTGTTAGGGGCTCTGGAGAACAATCTTCTGTGGATGGTATTCGGGTCGGCGATAATCGCGCTTCTTTACGGGGCGTACCTCGCCTGGAAGGTCTTGAAGGCTCCGCAGGGGTCGCAGGCCATGATCGACGTGTCAAAAGCCATCCAGCAGGGTTCGGCAGCTTACCTCGCCCGCCAGTTCAAAGTGATGGGCATCATCATATTTTTACTGACCATAGGTCTGTATTTAATGTACAGGCCGATCTATACCAATAATCCGTTCCTGCCGATCGGCATAGCGGGCGCTTTCCTGCTGGGTTCCATGGCATCGGCCGGCGCAGGTTTTGTGGGAATGAACCTGGCCGTACGCGCTAATGTGCGCGTGGCCAACGCGGCCCTGACCAGCTATAAGAAAGCCCTGGAGATCGCCTTCCAGGCCGGCACAATATCCGGCATGTTCACCGTAGGGCTTGGATTGCTGGGAGCCACCATCATATTCATGATATTCAAGCAGGATGCCATGAAGGTCCTTATCGGTTTCGGTTTCGGCGGCTCGCTGGTCGCTCTCTTTATGCGCGTCGGCGGCGGCATCTTCACGAAAGCGGCTGACGTAGGCGCAGACCTGGTCGGCAAAGTCGAGAAGAACATTCCGGAAGACGATCCGAGGAACGCGGCGGTCATAGCCGACAACGTCGGCGACAACGTCGGCGACTGCGCCGGCATGGCAGCCGACGTTTTTGAGAGCTACGAAGTGACCCTGGTCGCGGCGATCATACTTGGCGCGGGGCTCCTGCTCGACAGCGGCTTCAAGGCGTTCTACGGGGCGGGCGCGGCGGCCATGGCTCTGAAGCTTATCCTTTATCCTCTATTGGTCCGAGCGGTCGGGGTTTTCGCGTCGATCATCGGGACACTGCTGGTGCGCGGCAAAGACACCGAGGAGATCGGCGATCCCATGCAATCGATCAATTTCGGCTTCTGGGCGGCGTCCATAACCGCGACGATCGGTTTCGGCGCGGTCAATTATTTTTATCTTAAGGATTGGCGATTTTTCTTCGCGACCCTGACCGGGATCATCCTGGCGATCGTGATCGAATGGATAACGAATTACTTCACTCACACGTCAAACCGTCCGGTCCAGGAAACAGCTTACGCGTCAAAGACCGGCCCGGCGACACTCCTGCTTTCAGGTTTCGGCCTGGGCAAGGAATCTTCTGTCTGGGCGATCCTTGCCATTGCCGCGACTATATTCGTATCAACAAGCATTTTCGGCGGGAACATAGGGCTCTCGGCTTACGGCATAGCCCTGGCGGGACTGGGGCTTTTAACGACCACCGGCTTTATCCTGGCCGAAGACACTTTCGGGCCGATCTCGGATAACGCCAGCGGAATTTTTGAAATGTCCGGCGCCAACAAAGGTGCCGGCAAACGCGCGCAGGAAATAACGATCAAGCTCGACGCGGTCGGGAACACGACCAAAGCCCTGACAAAAGGTTTTGCCATAGCCACGGCGGTCATCGCGGCCATCGCGCTGTACAGGTCATTTATCTCCGAAGGCGGGCTCCTGCTAACGGGCATTCAGCTCAATATGCCGGATGTATTCATCGGCCTGCTGATAGGAGGCGCTGTGCCGTTCCTTTTCTCTTCGCTATTGATAAACGCGGTCGGACGCTCCGCTTTCTTCGTGGTCGAAGAGGTCCGTCGCCAGTTCAGGGAGATCCCCGGGATCATGGAAGGCAAAAATAAGCCGGAGTACGACAAGTGCGTGGACATCGTGACCATCGCCGCGCAGAAAGAGCTGGTCGGTCCGGTAATAATCGGGGTTTGCACCCCTATCGCCGTCGGTTTCGGCCTGGGCGTCGCGGCGCTCGGCGGCTATCTGGCGGGCACTATACTTGTCGGACAGCTTCTCGCGGTCATGCTCTCGAACTCCGGTGCGATCTGGGATAACGCCAAGAAGGTAATTGAGATGGGCGCGCACGGGGGCAAAGGCAGCGAGTGTCACAAGGCGGCGGTCATCGGCGATACGGTCGGCGATCCATTCAAAGATACGGCCGGTCCGGCGCTCAACCCGTTGATCAAGGTAATGAACCTGGTATCGATCCTGATCCTGCCGCTTCTTCTTCTCGGATTTGATATAAAGATCCGTTTGGGCATCGTGATCGTTTGCGTTCTTCTGATCATTTTCGCGCTCTGGCTGTCGAAAAAAGAAGGGATAATGACCGAGCGATAACCGGCCTTCGCTCGATACGGGGCTATTTGATCGACTCTGATGATCCGGTCAGGAAGTGACCTGTTAATGGTTCACGCCGTTTTCTTTCTTAAATTGAGCGACCAGAGCCGGGATATCCAGATACGCGCGCATCGAATCCGTACAGCAGAAGAATTTTTTCGCGTTCTTATCCACGTATTTTTTTATCGCGGGGAAATCGTCCTGAAGTTTCAGCAGCTGGACCATCGCCTCTTTCATTAAGAACATCTTGATAAGTTTCTTTTCGTCTCCCGTGGCGCCGTCGTGATCAAAAAAGCGGGACAGGGGCTTTTCCAATACCTGATAATAGAAAGGATCCACAAAACCCCTGAAATGTTGCATGGTGTCGATCTTTGCCGCCGCAACATACGAATATGTCCTGAGGACAAGCGGATCGTCCGCCCATGTAAGCGCTTTCAGGTTCTTTATATATTGTCCGTATTCACCCGCAAAACAGACGTATTTATCCACATTAGATAAATAGGCTGCTCCAATCTCCTTTTTTACGTCCGAGCCGGCTTCAGACATCGCCTGATTAATGACTCTCGAGACTTTCCTGTCCGCGATATTCCCTTCTATGATCGCAATGTCATTATTTATTGCCCGCTCTCGCAGATAATTGAATGATTCCATGGTGAACAGCCACTCGTTCTGGTAAGGCTTAAGGGACGTCTCCCCTGTCCAAATATGAAAGAACGAATACAGGAATATATCCCTCAGGAATCTTTTTTCAGGGTTGGTCAACATTTCCGTTAACAGGGCGAATTCTTCCGCGTCTTTTATTGCACCCCTTGCATACTGGAGATTTTTCTGGGCTATCATCATATTACCACAACCCTCGTTTTTTATGGGATCGCTGATATCAAAAATATGCTTCGAGATCGCGCTCAAGAGTTCGTTATCATCCTGAATGGCAATGTTTCGTGCCTCCTTGATGAGCATGGCGCTTTTTGCAAAAGCAAGGAATTCAAAAGGATTCTTTGTGATCTTTAATAATGTCTTTATCGCCGAAAGGTGGTCGGCAACATCAACGGAAACATCCACTATTATCGATTTCTGCGGCTTAATTTTGCATATGTGATCGAAGTTCTGATGGCTGCCGATCCCTAAATATATCCCTTTTGTCTCCCTCTGACCATAAGTAAATCCGGACAATCTTTCATTGGAATGGATGTCTCCAAATCCCCCGCTTTCAAACCCCACCGTACATCCCGGCGGACGTATCTTCTTAATATAAGCGGGAGCCTTTATTCTCGTAACCGCCTTTGAAAATATGCTCATGATATCTTCTTATCGATAAAATCAATGAAAAATCCCACTTTTCACAGCGGATCCCCGCGCGAAGCAACACTACTGGTCAGAAAAGCCATGCCTCCAAAACAATGCAAGTTTACGGCGCCATCTCCCGATATATATCATGGAAGATGAAGCAAAGGAGATGTGCAAATGAGCGGATCAATAAGCGGATTATCCTTAAATTCCAGTACCGCAATATCAAGTGCGCAAGACGAGACGAATTTATTCGATGCGATCAACAGCATCGCCACAAGTTCATCGTCAGATTCGGATTCGGATGCTATTGATTCCATGGCTTCATCCCTGAATAGTTCAGCGCCATCCAGCACAAGCACAAGCGGTACCAGCTCTGTATCAAATCCCTTTTCAACTTCGGGGACGATAACGAACACCATAGCTTAGGAACGCCGCTCCCTCGTTTTGCTCATGCTCCCGCCGAAAAAACCAAAACGCCTTCAATTTACATTGCTTATTTTATTCACTATAATGCCCACATGAACAAACTGGGGCTCGGATATGAACTTAACCTCTCAAATACGCTTGAGCTGATGCTCTCGCCGCGCATGATCCAGATGCTCAGGATGCTGAACCTCTCCTATGTGGAGCTTGTGGAGGAGATAGAGAAAAGATCCGAAGAGAACGTGATGCTGGAGCTGGAACACCCGGACAGGCTGCTGGAATACCTGAAGCACATAAGCACCGAGAGGATATCTAAAAAGGAGATCCCTTATGAAGAGCTGCCGGGAATAGAGAGCCTGGCCGACACGGCAGAGACCCTTGAGGACCACCTCCTCAAGCAGCTTGATCTTGAAGAGCTGAATGAAAAGAAAAGAAAGATCGCTGAATTCATCATAGGCAGTATCGACACGAGAGGTTATCTGCAGAATTACGAGCAGATCAGCGGAGCGATAAAAAAGGAACTGGGCGCGAGCCAGAATGAGATAGACAGCACGCTGGAGGTGATCCAGGATCTGGAGCCGGATGGCGTGGGAGCAAGGGCCCTGAAGGAATGCCTCCTTATACAGGTAAGGGAATACAACTTTGAAAGCGAAGAACTGGAAGATTTGCTGACAAAGGCGATAGAGGACCACCTGGATGACTTCGCGGAAAAGAAATTCGACAGGATCGCGAAAGCGCTGAAGATCGGAAGGGACGGCGCCGAAAAGCTCGCCGAGTTCATAAAGAACAACCTCAATCCCAACCCGGGATCGATGTTCGCCGAGAGGCTTCCCTGCGTGATCCCTTCTTTTTCGATCGTAAAAGAAAAGGACAAATACAAGGCCGTTAACCTGGAAAAGACCTACGGCCCGTCGCTCAAGATCAGTCCCGTGTATGAAAAAATGCTGAGAGACCCGAAAACCGACGCGAAGAGCCTTGAATTCCTGAAGGAAAAACTTGAAGCGGCAAAGGATTTCCTGGAGAACATCGCGAAACGGCATGAAACGATCGAAAAAATACTTGACCTGATAATCGCGGCCCAGAGCGGATCTTTTGAAGGCGGCAAGCTTAAGTTGAACCCTCTTATGCAAAAGAACATCGCAAAGGACCTCGGCCTTCACCCGTCCACCATCTCAAGGGCGATCGCGAACAAATATATACAGACCCCCCGCGGGATCATCCTCCTGAAAACCCTCTGCCCCCGGGAGATAAAAGGCACGACCGGCGAAAAGATCCATAAGCTTATACAGGTCATCATCGATTCGGAAGACAAAAAAGATCCGCTGACGGACGAGGAGATAGCCGAAAAGCTGAAGAGCGACGGCCTGTACCTTGAGAGAAGGACCGTGGCTCTGTACAGGAAAAAGCTGGGATTTGAAATAGCTTCGAAAAAGAGTGAAATTTTAAGTCGGAACATACGATAATATAGCGTCAAAACACCTATTCGCAAGGCCTTGACGGAAGCGGGAGAAAAAATGACCGACGGTAAAGCAGACATATTGATAGTTGAAGATGAAAAAAACGTAAGAGCCGCGCTCTCCCTTGCTCTCTCGGATAAATACAACCTCTTTTCGGCATCCGACGGGAAAAAGGCCCTCGAAATGATCTTTGAAAGGAACATCGACCTGGTGCTTCTGGACATAAGGCTTCCCGAAGTGAACGGGATGGACGTCCTTAAACAAATAAAGGACATGAGCAGCTCGATCCCGGTGATAATGCTTACGGCAGTCAGGACCGTTGATTCCGCCGTATCAGCCATGAAGCTCGGCGCCTACGATTACGTGATAAAGCCTTTTGACATAAACGAACTGATGGCGCTGATCGAAAAAGCGCTTGAAAAAAGGAACCTTGAAAAGGAGAACGTTTTTCTGAAGAACGAGCTTGAGAAGACCGGCGGCTTTGAAAAGATCATAGGCATGAGCGAGAAAATGAGGGAAATTTTCAAGCTGATAAAAAGCGTGGCGAGAGGCGACGCAACGGTGCTTATCACAGGAGAGTCCGGGACCGGCAAGGAACTTGTCGCGAGGGCGATACACCACCAGAGCAAGAGGGCAAAAAAACTGTTCGTCCCGGTGAACTGCGCGGCGATCCCCGAGAACCTTCTCGAGTCCGAGCTCTTCGGCTATGAAAAGGGCGCTTTTACGGGGGCGTATGAGCGGCGTCTGGGTAAATTCGAGATCGCCAACGGCGGAACGATATTCCTGGATGAGATAAGCACAATGCCGCTCCCAATGCAGGCAAAGCTACTCAGGGTCCTTCAGGAGCGCGTCATAGACAGGGTGGGCGGCACGATCCAGGTAGAGATCGACGTGAGAGTGATCTCCGCCACGAATTCGGACCTTAAACAGGAGGTCGACAACAAAAAATTCAGGGGCGACCTGTTCTACAGGCTTAACGTGATCCCGATGGTCATCCCTCCGCTCAGGGAGCGAACGGAAGACATACCTCTGCTGGTGAACTATTTCCTTGATAAGTACAACAAGGAGTTCGGCAAAAAGATAAAAGAGTTCGACGCTGATGCCATGCACGTTCTCACTTCCTATCCCTGGCCGGGCAACGTCAGGGAACTGGAGAACCTGATAGAGCGGCTCGTGGTCCTGAGCGACAGGAACATTATCACAAAAGACAAGCTCCCTCCCGAGATATACAAAAAGCTGATGGACGAACACGCGAAAAGATTCGAAATGGACTTCATAAAACAAGCCATACAAAAATCCAACTTGAACGAACGGCAGCTGAAAGCGATAGAACTCGTCAAAAGCCAGGGGAAGATAACGAAGCAAACCTATATCAAGCTGACCAACACCCCGAAAACCACTGCTTTCAGGGACCTGCATACGCTCGTAAAGCTCCACATATTGACCCAGAAAGGCATCGGAAAGAGCTCCTGCTACACGCTCTCGGATTAGCGCCCGGAATCCAGTCCACTTAGGACCGCAAACGGACCGCAAAACGGACCGCAAAACGGAAACTCATCATATTTACCCGCGTCCATTATGGCTTTATTTGGTATGATAATTGCTATATAATAGATGGAACCAATGTTTAGGCACGATCCTATAAAGGAGTGATCTACATGGCAAGGCTTGAGCCCGGTGAGCAGAATGAACAAAAAGAGATGAACCCGAAGTTCCTTTCCGTGATCCTTGACAGGGATTTCCAGAAACAGCAACTCGAGGAAAAAGACAGATCAAAGGTGGAGCTGTTCGAGCGCGGGCTCGCGTGTGAGCTATTAACGTCCGATACCATCGACAGGTCCGTGGAAAAGATAGTGAAAATGGCCCTTGCCTGCGAATTCGGCGCGGAGCTGGTAACAAAACCGGCCGCAAAAAAAATGGTCTCCGTTATAAGCCGCGGCATCCTGTCGGACAGGGATCTGAGGAGATCCGCTCTTATCATAGCCGACAGGTTCGCGACCAGCAGGAAGACCAAGATCGTGCCTCTTAGGGGGAAGGGAAAGTCCGTGATAAATGGCTGATATTAAACCAGTAATACTTGTCGTCGATGACGAAACGAACATAAGAGAATCTTTCACCCTCATTCTGGAGAAAGAATTCAATGTGATCACCGCCGCCTCAGGAGAAGCCGCGCTTAAAAGGATCATAGACGAGAAGGTCGACCTGGTATACCTCGACATAAGAATGCCGGGAATGAACGGCATGGAAACGCTTAAGAGGATAAAAGAAATAGACAGCAGCATTGAAGTTATAATGGTCACCGCACTGAATGACGTTGGAGGCGCGGCCGCCGCGATCAAGCTCGGGGCCAAAGATTACATCGTAAAGCCTTTCGACGTGAAGGATATCCTGAACAGGACGAGAAGCTTTGTGATAAAAGCCCAGACAAAAGCCATAAAGCCGCCAATGGAGGATGAACTGATAGGCAACAGCAGGCAGATCCAGAACATAAGGAAAGTTGTGGAGCAGCTATCGCAAAAGGGCTCTTCCGTACTGATCATCGGGGAGAAGGGACTCGAAGCCGAACAGATCGCCGCGATCGTGAACGGCGAATCCGAAAAGGAACTGAAGAAGCTGGACGCGTCTTCCGATCTCGGAAGTTGGGTCCTTTTTGGGCGCGAGAAGGGTTCTTTCACGTCTGAGTTCGAAAAAGAAGCCGGCATGCTGGAGGAAGCGAACGGTGGCATACTGTTCATAAGGAACATAGAACTCCTTCCCATGGACGTTCAGAAAAAGCTGGGACAGGCGCTTTCAAAAAAAGAATTTTCCCGCGACGGCTCCTCTGCGGCGATACACGTGGACTTGAGGGTTATAGCGGAAACATCCGCAGATCCGGCTGAACTCATAAAAGAAGGCAGCTTTGACAGGGACCTTTATAACGCCATAAGCAGAACGGTGATCGAGCTGCCTCCGCTCAGGATGAGGGAAAGCGACATACCGATACTGATAAACCACTATGTTGATAAATTTTCGATCAAATACGACAGGCAATTAAAAGTATCCCCCGAAGCCCTTGAAATACTCGCGGGCTATCCATGGCCCGGGAATCTGGCCGAGCTGTCGAACGTTATAGAGGCGATCATGCTGTCGAGCAAAAAGGAAGTGCTGGAACCGGACGATCTCCCCCTGGATATCCTGATAAAAAGCCCCGCCGGAGGAAGGCCATTCACGACGCTTGAGAATATCGAAGGAAAGTTCGAAAAAGCCCATATCCTTAGCGTTTATAAAAAAGCCGGGGAAAGCAAAGAGAAGGCTTCGGCAATGCTCGGTATAGGGCTGAAGACCCTGGAATCCAAGCTTGAATCGATCAACGCCTGATGGCCTCAAGACTTATCCCGATAGACCTCCTTATCCTTGACTTTGACGGCACGCTTACGGACTCGATCCCGCCCGCGGTCGCCGCGATACAGAAAATGCTCAAAAAACTGGGCCTTCCCTACAGATCAAAGAAAGAGATCAATGAACACGTCGGCTACGGAGAGCCCCCGCTTCTTGAAGGGTCAACAGGTTCCAAAGACCCGGAGCTGCTGAAGAAAGCGATGAGCACCTATGAGAAGATATATATGAAAGAAGGGATCAAAAAAGTCACATTATATCCCCACGTGAAGGGATTCCTTGAATATTTCAAAGATAAGCCAAAAATTATCGTTTCCAACAAAAAAGATCTTTTCATAAAAATGATACTCAAGAACCTGGGGTTGACGAAGTATTTTAAAGAAATTCATGGAGGGGATACCCTGCCCTGCCTTAAGCCGGACCCGCACGCGATAAACATCATGATAAAGAAATACCGGGTTTCGAGGAATCGGGTGTTGTTCATCGGGGACATGACGGTGGACATCGAGACCGGAAAGAACGCGCATGTGCGCACATGCGCTGTGACCTACGGATTTGACAGCGTGAGCAAATTAAAGAAGCACAAGCCTGATATCCTGATCGATAATCTGATGGAGCTGAAGGATCTGATAGAATGAATGCCCAGAGTCGGACTCGAACCGACATGACCTATTCGGTCAAGGGATTTTAAGTCCCTCGCGTCTACCAATTCCGCCATCCGGGCTGGTAAAAGAAAGCGGCCGGAGCTCCTAAAACTTCTTGGGTTTCTTGCCTTCCTGTTTTACCTGTATGTTCCGCTTCCAATCAAGCAGTTTTTCTTCGCTCTGTTTCAGGAAATTGGTCATCTTTTCCTCGAAAGAATTGGAGAATTTCCTCGGTTCGCGCCTTTCATATCTCCTTGGGCCGCCCGCCGGGCCGCCCGCCGACTGGCCGGGCCTGTCGAATTTCTTCTCTTCCCGCTTCTCCAGCTGCTTTATCGAGAGGTCATACTTGCCGTCCTTGGTCACGCCTATGACCCTTACCTTAACGGTGTCCCCTACTTTTAAATGCTGGGCCACGTCCGTGACATAAGTGTTCGATATCTGCGAAATATGGATAAGCCCCACGTTCCTTTCGCCAAGATCAACGAACGCGCCGAATTTCATGATGCCCGTCACGCGTCCCTCAACGATACTGTCAACTGCTATAGACCCCATATTCTCCCCTCCCGAAGATCGATCATTTTATGATAACCTTATATGGGTCTTCCCCGCGCCGGACGACCCCGAGTTCTTTTCTGGCAAGCATCTCGATGTATGAGGATTTATTGAGCATCCTCAGTTTGTTTTTTAGCTCCGCTCTTCTGGCATCCTCCGCACTTAAGCTTTTCGTGACCGCTGTTTTCTCATCGTTCAGCCTGCTATTCTGGATCAGGTCGCTCCTGATCAAAAAACCGAAATAAGCCAGCGCCAAAAAGAAGGCGACATGCCAGAATCTTTCCTTAATGAATGTTGTAAAGAACACCTAGTCCCTTGAACTCGGCTTTTTTTCCGAGCTCCTCTTCTATCCTCAGAAGCTGGTTGTATTTTGCCACCCTGTCCGTCCTGCAAAGCGAACCTGTCTTTATCTGTCCGGCATTGGTCGCGACAACTATGTCCGCGATCGTCGCATCCTCCGTCTCGCCCGATCTGTGGGAAACAACGGCCGTGTAATTCGCTTTCTTTGCCATGTCCATTGCTTCAAGCGTTTCAGTCAATGTCCCGATCTGATTTACCTTTATCAGAATGGAGTTCGCGACTCCCATGTCAATGCCTTTCTTAAGATATTCGGTGTTCGTTACAAAGATATCATCTCCCACAAGCTGGATCTTTTTGCCAAGCCGCTGCGTCAAAGTTTTCCACCCGTCCCAATCCCCTTCGGCCATTCCGTCCTCTATGGAAATTATCGGGTATTTTTTGACCCACTCCTCATAGAATGCCACCATCTGGTCGGGGGTCTTCGATGACTTGTCGGACTTGCTGAAAACATACCTGCCGTCGCTGAAGAATTCGCTTGATGCAGGATCTAGCGCGATGAATATCTGCTTTCCCGCCTTGTACCCGGCTTTGTCTATGGCTTCGAGTATCACTTCCACGGCTTCCTCATTGCTCTTCAGGTTCGGGGCAAATCCACCCTCGTCGCCGACAGAAGTATTATAGCCTTTGCCTGACAGCACTTTCTTCAATGCGTGGAAAGTTTCAACGCCCGCCCTAAGCGATTCGCTGAAAGACGTGAACCCTGCCGGCATTATCATGAACTCCTGAAGGTCCACGTTGTTATCGGCATGCTTTCCCCCGTTAAGGATGTTCATCATGGGAACGGGAAGGAGTTTCGCCTTGCTTCCTCCGAGATATTTGAACAGCGATTCACCCTTTGATGCCGCCGCGGCTTTCGCGACCGCAAGCGATACGCCGAGTATCGCGTTCGCGCCCAGATTCCCCTTGTTCTTGGTGCCGTCAAGCTTGATCATAAGGGCGTCGATCTTTTTTTGCTCCGCGGGGTCCATTCCCTTGACTTTTTCCGCGATGATCGCGTTCACATTATTTACAGCTTTTCTTACGCCCTTTCCCATATACCTTGATTTGTCGCCGTCCCTCAGTTCAACGGCTTCCGCCACTCCCGTTGACGCGCCGGACGGGACCGCCGCCCTCCCCAGACTGCCGTCGGAAAGTATCACGTCCACTTCTACGGTGGGGTTCCCCCTTGAATCAAGGATCTCTCTAGCCTTTACTTCTTTTATCTTTGCCAATATCATCATCCCTTCTAATATCGTTAATCGGAAATCGCTAATCGATAATCGAGATCGAAAACCGGTTTACGATTCACGATTTCCGAAATTGATTATACCATATCGTTCACCATATCAAAATTGAAACAATTGCCCCCAAAGCGAGGAAAGGCGCGAACGGAATATAATCCTCCCTGTTCAGCTTTTTCAGCAGGATTAGCGCTATGCCCGCTGCGGCTCCGGTCAGCGAAGCGAAGAGAACGGATAGAAGCGTCCTCTCGATGCCGAGATTTGCCCCGAGCATGATAAGCAGCTTTATATCCCCGTCGCCCATCGCCTCTTTTTTTAACGCGTATTTTGCCGCCGACGAGATCAGGAACATGAACGAAAAACCGAAACAAGCGCCGGTCAGGCTTTCGATAAAGTTGCCGCTATAAGCCGAATACGCGAGCCCCGTGCCGATCCCGATCAGCATCAGGAAATCGGGGATCACCATGTGTTCAATGTCAATAAAAGAAATAAGGACCAGCAGGATCGAGAATATTAAAATAGCGGCGAACCGGACTGAAAAACCCACCTTTAGATAGAAGATCAATAACAGCGCCGCGGTCAGGGCTTCAACAACAGGATAGCGGATGGATATCTTTTCCCCGCAATATCTGCAGCGGCCGCGAAGGATCAAATAACTGATCAGGGGAATAAGGTCGTAAGCTCTCAAAGTTGACTTGCATTTCGGGCAGTGGGACGGCGGGTAAACGATCGATCCCTCTTCAGGGATCCTGGAAATACATACGTTCAGAAAACTTCCCGTAACAAGGCCCAAAACAATTATTAGTGAGTAAATCGCTGCCGTTTCTACTTTAATGCCGCCTCTTTTCTTGACTTTACCAGCAAATAAATATATATTAGTATATCTTTGAAGTCAAATCCGTCTTGACCTGCCTGCCGGCAGGCAGGGGCAGAAAGATCTATGAAAAAAATCCTAGTGGTGGACGACGAGGAAAGCGTAAGAATCATATTAAAACAGATGCTTGAAAAGGGCGGCTACAGCGTTGAGGTCAGGAGCGACGGAGAGGAAGCGCTGGGGGCGCTAAAAAGCGGCCGTTTTAACATGCTTATCACCGACATTAATATGCCGAAAATGAACGGCATTGAACTCCTTTATAAAACAAAAGAAGAGTTCCCCGCCATGCCTGTGGTCTTTATCACCGCTTACGGAAAAGACAAAACGATAATTGAGGCAATGAAAATGGGGCTCTCCGATAACATAGAAAAACCGTTCAGGATGGATGATGTCCTGAAGACCGTTAAAGACCTCATTTAAAGAAGGGACGTGAGCAGATGCCCGTCAGGCAAAGAAAATCCCTCGGGGAAAGCCTTGTTGAACAAAAGATAATATCCGAAGAGCAGCTCAGGACCGCCGTAAAAGAAAGCGAGAACAGCGGCGAACCGCTGAGAAAAACGCTTGTAAAGACCGGATTGGTCTCTGAAGAAGACATCTGCGGCTTCTTTGAGGAACAGCTAGGGATCCCCAGAATAGACCTGAAAAATTACCTGATAGATCAAAAGATACTTTCGCTGATCCCCGAAAGTCTCGCCAAGAAATACAACCTGATCCCGCTTTTCAAGACCGGGGATACCCTGACGATAGCCACCGCCGACCCTCTAAATGTCGTGGCTATGGATGAGATCAGGATAAAGACCAAAAGCAACATTGAACCCGCGGTGGCGACAGAAACCGAAATAAGGAACTCGATAAACCAGTATTACGGGGTAGGCGGCTCCATAGAAGACATCATCAGGAGCATTGACATAAAATCGCTCGCCATAGATGAAGGCAAGGAAGAAATAGAGCCGGAAAAGCTGAAAAATATCGCGGAAGAAGCGCCCATAATCAAGCTTGTGAACCTGATAATCCTTCAGGCGATAAGGGATAAAGCTTCCGATATTCACGTGGAACCGGAAGAGGACAGCCTGCAGATCAGGTTCAGGGTCGATGGGATCCTGCATGAGCAGGCCACCATCCCGAAACAGATGCAGGCGGCGGTGCTTTCCAGAATGAAAATAATGTCCGACATGAACATCGCGACAAAAAGGATCCCTCAGGACGGAAGGTTCAGGTTGAACATAGAGGGAGGACAGATAGATATGAGAGTGTCATCCCTCCCGACCATCTTCGGCGAAAATATCGTGATGAGGCTTCTTGATACGACAAGCATACTTATCGGTCTGGAAAGGCTGGGCTTTGACGAAAAAAACCTTGAAAAATTCAAGTCCCTTATCGTCAAACCGCACGGGATAATCCTTGTTACGGGTCCTACAGGTTCCGGGAAAACAACGACGCTGTATTCCGCTTTGAACACCATAAACACTCCGGACAAGAACATCATTACGGTCGAAGATCCGGTGGAATATCAGCTGAAAATGATCCGCCAGTCGCAGATAAACCCGAAAGCGGGGCTTACTTTCGCGACGGGACTGCGTTCGATCTTAAGGCAGGATCCGGACGTAATAATGGTCGGTGAAATAAGGGACCTGGAGACGGCTGAAATATCGATCCAGGCGGCGCTGACCGGGCATCTGGTGTTTTCCACCCTTCACACGAACGATGCCCCCAGTTCGCTGACCAGATTGACCGACATGGGGGTTGAACCTTTCCTTATATCCTCTTCCGTGATCGGGATCATCGCCCAGAGACTTGTAAGAACGATATGTCCGTCCTGCAAGCAATCCTATACCCCTTCCAAGGAGGCCCTTGATGATATAGGCGTAACACTTCCGGAAGGACCGCTGAAGTTCTACAGGGGCGCCGGATGCAAGGTCTGCAAGAACACCGGATACAAAGGCAGGATAGGGATATTTGAAATGCTCCTGCTTGATGACAAGATCAGGGACCTGATCCTTGCCAAAACCTCGAGTGCTCAGATAAAACACCTGGCGCAGGAATCCGGCATGAAGACGCTGCGCGAGGACGGGGTCGTAAAAGTGCTCGCGGGCGCTACCACGATAGATGAAGTTATCAGGGTAACTCAGGAATAAGATAATTCAGCATGCCAACTTTTTCCTATAAAGCGAGAGACGAAACCGGCAAGCCGATCTCCAGCATAATGGAAGCGTCAAATAAAGATGCCCTTGCCTCAAGGCTGCAAAAGCTCAAGTACACGGTCATCTCAATTTCCGAAAAAGCGATCCCGTTCACAATAGATAAGTTCCTGCGAAGGTTCACCAGAGTAAAGATCAATGACCTGGTAATGTTCAATGTTCAACTTGCCAATATGATAGGCGCCGGGATCCCGTTGCCATCGAGCCTTATGACCCTTTCGGAACAGATCGAGAACGAAAGATTAAAGGATGCCGTAAGCGACGTATATAACGAGATAAAGGGAGGCCAGACCTTCGCTGACTCCTTAAAAAAACATCCCGATATTTTCCCCCCGCTTTTCACGAACATGATACATGCCGGCGAGGTCGCCGGGAACCTGGATGAAATATTGAACAGGCTGGCGACATTCGTGGAACACGAATCGGAGCTGAGGCAAAAAATAACCACGGCGCTGTTTTATCCGATGATCCTTGCCGTATTCGGCACTGCCGTCGTGGTGTTAATTATTGTTACTATACTTCCCTCTTTCGCCAAAATATTCATCGAAGCTAATGTTCCGCTGCCGCTGCCGACAATGGTGCTTTATAACCTGAACCTGGTAATAAGGGCTTACTGGAAGCATATTATTGTGGCGATTGCAGCGCTGTTCTTTCTCGCGAGGTGGTACAAAAGGACCCCGACCGGGAAATATTACCTGGACAGCGCCATGCTCAATATCCCTGTCTGGGGAAAACTGATAAGGGAGTCAACGGTCGCCCGCCTCACAAGGACACTTGCGTCGCTCATTTCAGCCGGCGTCCCGATGCTGCAGTCACTTGAGGTAACGGAGAAGACAATAGACAACTCGATAATCTCCGGGGTTCTGAAGGACGTATATTCATCGGTAAGCAAAGGCGAGACTATTTCAGAACCGCTAAGGAAAAGCGGCCAGTTCCCGGCTATGCCCATCCACATGATAGCCGTTGGTGAAGAAACCGGTGCACTGGATACAATGCTCAACAAAGTTGCCGATTATTACGACATGGAAACAGAATACAGCATAAAAAGGATCACTTCGCTTCTTGAGCCTATTTTTCTGGTCATTATCGGCGGTATGGTGGGATTCATTTTTGCATCTATACTGCTGCCCATATTCCAGATGGTGAAGACGCTGAAACACTAGAGGAGCTAGAAGAACTAGATGTTAAGAGGTGAAAAGGTTGAGAAGAAAAAGAGGAAGGACCTCTTTACCTCTTCCACTTTTAGCTCCCCTAGCTCTTCTAATTCTTGCGTATTATTATTACGGTAGTATAATGTTTTTCGTCTCTGGTACATATGGAAATAAACAGCTTACTTAAAATAGTAGTTGAAAAAAATGCTTCGGATCTGCTCATCGTATCCGGAACAGCTCCTGTACTCAGGATCAACGGGGCGCTTTCTCCCATAGATTCCGCGAGACTCTCTGAAAGCGAAGCAAAATCCCTGATCTACGGTCTTCTCACTCCGAAACAGATAGAAACCTTCGAGAAAACAAAGGAACTTGACTGCGGTTATGAACTTAAAGGCGTATCAAGGTTCAGGGTCAACGTTCACTATCAAAGAGGCACGGCAGCAGCGGCACTGAGGCTTATCCCTTCCGAGATCCCGACGCTCGAGGACTTAAGGCTCCCAAATGTTGTTGCCGATTTCGCCAACCTTGAGCGGGGGCTGGTGCTTGTGACCGGACCCACGGGATCCGGGAAAACCACAACGCAGGCGTGCATGGTGGACATTATCAATGCGAGCAGGAGCCGCCACGTGATAACCATAGAAGACCCCATCGAATACGTCCACGGAAACAAAAGAAGCATTGTGGAACAAAGAGAGGTCGGACTCGACACCGAATCCTTTGATTCCGCCTTGAAGAGAGTGCTAAGGCAGAACCCTGATGTCATACTGATAGGGGAAATGAGAGACCTGGAAACCATACAAACCGCTATAACAGCCGCGGAAACAGGCCACCTTGTCATATCCACCCTTCATACGAACGACGCTGTGCAGGCGGTAGACCGCATTATCGATGTTTTCCCGCCATACCAGCAGACCCAGGTAAGGATGCAGCTTTCGCTGTCCCTGCAGGGGATAATGGCCCAGCAGCTTATACCGAGAATAGACAAGAAGGGACAGATAGTCGCCACAGAGGTCCTTATTGCCACTTCGGCCGTCAGGAATTTGATCAGGAAAGGCACCACCCAGGAGCTATATTCCACACTGGACATAGGCGCGAAATTCGGGATGCAGAGCATGGATGCCTGCCTTAAGAATCTATACAAGAACAAGTTGATATCATACGACGAAGCTTTCGCGCACGCGATAAACCAGGAGCATTTCGAGAAACTTTGACATTTCGTCCCGTTATAATATAATGTAAAAAAAGGAGGGGGTGAAAAAATGAAAACAAGCAAAGGCTTTACTCTTATCGAGTTACTCATAGTCATGGCGGTCATAGCCATATTGATCGCTATAGCGATCCCTAGCTTCAGAGGCATGCAGCAGGAAGCAAGGAAGACAAAGGCTCAGGGCGACGTCAGGGTAATAAAGATTGCTATCGAATCTTACTACAAGAATCATAACAATCAATACCCGGCTACTGGAGTCGACTACCAGACAACACTGCAAAACGCTGTACCAAGGATACTTGAAGGAACGTTGAACGATCCTTTCAGCGTAGGTGCAAATGTGCCTTATCAGTATGCTCTAAGCGGTGCAGACCCAACGAGTTCCGATTACTATATCATATGGTCAGTCGGACCGAATCAATCAGCTGTACCGGCCACAGTGTCAACATCAGGCATTGTTACGGCAACAAATGAGGTGATCTGGGAATCGAACGGTCACATGTAATCACGGAATGTCTTTAAAGACATGTTGATTTAAAGGGAGCTGACTAGTCGGCTCCCTTTCTTTTTAATTTCCAATGACCAATCCCAAATAAATACCAATTAATTTGCAATTACCAATTTGACAATTGACCGCTAAGTACAAAAGCGCACAATTTGTCTTATTTCATTGACTAATTGGACATTGGTCATTAATTTGACATTTGACACTGGAAATTGGTAATTGATTTTCCTTTGTGTTATCATTTCTTCATGAAATCAAAGGGTTTTACTCTACTTGAGATCCTCCTGATAATAATCATCCTTATTTTAGTTTTCTTTCCGCTTTTGGAGATGCTCTCAAGCGGCCTTCTGGTAAGCGACAAAGTAAAAAGCACGAACACCGCCATGATACTTGCCCAGCAACAAATGGAGGCCGTTAAGAATTCCTCCTTCACTTCCATAAGCAGCACACCTCAGACCACGATCGCGTCATACCCGGCCTATAGCTCACAGGTCATAGTAAGCACGCCTCAAACTAATTTAAAGGATGTTCAGGTGATAGTATACTGGCTTTCGGTCACAGGATCACAAACAAGTGTATCTATTGAAACATTTATATCGAATTTCTAAGGAGCTCACACAGATGCTTGGATTTGCTCAGCATGACACACAATGTCGCTCTGAACGAAGTGAAGGATCTGCCTTGAAGGAAAGTCTGCGGCGTTCTGCAGGGTTCACCTTAGTGGAATCCGTTTTAGTGCTGGCTATGCTCGGTTTTTTGATGGTCGTGATCTTTTACGCCTTCACGGCCTCCATGCGCATCTTCACGAGTGAGATGTCCGAAGCCGATACATCCCTGGAAACGCACAGGGCCATGGAGCGGATGACAAAAGAGCTGAGGGGCGCCCTTCAGATAGTTTCGGCGGAGGCTTCAAGCATAACCTTCTGGTATAACGATCTAAATGGTGATGGAACAATGGAAGCGAATGAAACCGTAACATATTCCTGGACAGGAGCATCTCCGGGATACATAAACAGGACTGTGCAAACTTCGACACAGGAGGTCTCGTCCGGGATCATGAACTTTTCTCTTACATATAATGACCCGGACCCGTCCAATATCAACTTCATCACCATATTTATGGCCGCTCAGAATGGCTCTACCATGAGCACGCTCGAATCCAGTGTGGACTGCAGAAATTTATGATATAATCAGGTTGTGCCGGGAAATAATATAGTTATTGGACTGGACATAGACGGAAAATCTGTCAAGTTCGCAAAGCTTAAGAAAACTGACAGCGAAACGACCCTTTTAAAATACGCCGTCCGCGAAGTTCCCCCATCAGAAGATAAGATCAAAGCGGTCTCAGACATCCTTAAAGACCTGTTCAAGGGCGAAAGACAGGACACCGAAGTTTACACCTGCGCGTTCGGGACAAATGTTAGCTTAAAACGCCTGACCATCCCCGTGATGCCGGATGAAGAGATAAGGGAAGCCCTGCAGTGGGAAGCCAAAAACCTGGTCCCCTTCCCTATCGAGAATTCCACATTGGATTTCTACAAGATAGGCAAGATATCCGACAAGGCTGTGGAAAAGTATGACGTCATGTTCGCCGTCGCCGGTGAGGAATTGCTCAGCTTCCTGACCTCCGTCTCAAAAGAATCCGGGATCCGATTTTCAGGGATATCGCTTATCCCTCTTGCGCTAAGCGCGCTCCTGCTCCACAACAAAAAGTTCGATAAAGATAAGATCAATGCCATCATAGATATCGGGGCCGAAGCTGCCAGCATAAACCTTTTCAAAGGCGATGTGCTTAACTTCACAAGGGTGATAACCGTTGCAGGCGACTCCCTCACAAAAGCCATGACAGGGCTCCTTGTGGCTGACCGATGGCAGCTGAATCTGACCTATGAACAAGCCGAGGAAATAAAGAAAAAATACGGCATACCAAAAAAAGACACGACCGAGGTCACGGACAGCGGGATACCGCTGGTCCACATCTACGAGATGATGGCTCCAACACTGCGCAGGCTCCAGAACGAGATCCTAAGATCTTTCGATTATTATAAAGAGGAATTCAGGGAGGAAAAGATCGACAGAATATTCCTTACAGGCGGCACCTCACACCTGATCAATCTGGAAGAATTCCTCTCCAACGCGCTCGGAATAAAGGTAGAGACCTTAAATCCCTTTGAAAACCTGAAAATAGACCCATCATCAGGAATAGCCCCCGCAGCATTAAAAGAAGCGTCGCCAAGGCTTGCCCTTGCTGCAGGTCTTGCCCTGGAACAAAGCGAAAAAATAAATTTCCAGAGGAAAATGGAAAAGTCGCGAAAGCTGATAGGCCTGGAAGGGATGTTCGGCAAGATCAAATTAAAGATCCCGGTACAGATCCCGGTAAATCTTTTCGCCTATGGTTTAGTGGCGTTATTGATCCTTGCTTTCTCATATAACTTTTACCTGACAAGACTTAGGGATCACTACAAAAAAGAGATCGCGTCAAAACAAGCCATTCTAACGGATGTTAAGACCCTTATTGACAAAAGAACGATCCTTGAACAGATCTCAAAGGAAGAAACCCACATAAGAGAAACCCTGTCGCAAATGACGCGGGTGCTGCCCGCGGGCATAACCCTGACGGACCTTACATACGATAACTCGCAGCGCCAGATATGGCTGGCAGGCGCCGCCAGTGACACAAATGCGGTCGGCAGACTGCTGAAGAACTTTGAGGATTCTCCGAACTTCAAAAAAGCGGTGCTGATAGAAGCGCGCAAAGGGGCGTTTGAAGGCGTCCAAAAGGTCATTTTTAAGATTACTTTTAACCTGACTTGAAAATAGAAATTGAAGACCCGAGACTAAAGTCTCGGATAAGTTAACCGCGACTTCAGTCGCAAGGTTTAGGAAAAATAATATGCAGGAATTCTCATCTAAATGGCAGAATTTAATAGTGTGGACACTGGCGGTCCTCCTTCTGCTCTACGGCGCATACCATTATCTTTATCAACCCAAGCTGAAGGAGATCGAAACCCTGAAAAGCTCGCTGAAAATGATCGACAACGAAATAATGATGATAGAAGGCGGCGACCTTTTGCTCAAGGACCTGAACGCGGCCAAAGTCATGCTGAAGAAAGAACTGGAAGAGCTTTCAGTAAAGATCCCTTCGGAGGTGGACACCCCCTATCTGATAAATAACTTCATCTCTGTTGTTGGCAAAGGATTGAATATAGATTATAATCTTATCCAGCCTTCGGGTCTTGAGGATGAGCAGAAATATAAAAGACTTCCTCTTAAAGTTGAATTTGAGGGGGATTACTCTGGCCTGAATTCGTATCTGGCACAGTTAAAGAAGTTGCCGGTCACAATAAGAGTGGATTCCATGGAGCTTCGCAAGGTATCCGGGACCAACAAGCTTACCGTAAGCATGATGCTTTCTGCGTTCGTAATGCCCGGGGGACCCGAAAAACCGCCGGGAACAGTAAGAGGGTATTCTTACATGTTCGATCCTTTTTACGTGGGAAGCGGGAAGGCAAAACAACAAAAGCCTGAAGGAATTCAAGGTTTGCAGTACTCCGGCTACTTTAAGGGCAGGGAAATAAAGGCCATTATTAACGATGAGCCCCTTCAGGCCGGGGAAAGCATACAGGGGTTCAGGATATTGAAAATTTACAAGGACAGGGTTATCCTTATTAAGGACAAAAAGTCGTATGTGCTTACTCTTGAGGGAAAATAAATGAGATACATTTCGGAAACAATGAACCTGCGACTAAACCCCAACCAGGGTGTTGGGGTAAACGTCGCGGTTCCTTTTAGTGAACGTAAATCGCTCAGATTTTGGAACCGAGAAGTTTATTCTCAGGTTCCAAAAATTATTTGTTTATTGATCGTTTTGACCGCGGCATCTGCCGCCTTTCCGGCATCATCACACAGCATCCCGAACCAGACCGCGAACATATCCGCAACAAGAGCTGAGGCTTATTTCGCGCAGGGATATCTTTACTTCCTGGAGAAAAGTTATAATGAAGCCATACCGGAATTCGTTAAAGCGCTCCAGCTTGTGCCCGATATGGTTAAAGCTCGTTACTGGATGGCAAAGACTTATTACCAGTTAGGGCGGTACAAGAACGTCGTAAATCAATGCTCCGCGGCTTTATCTGTCGCCCCGAAATATAAGAACGCGAGATCCCTTCTGCTTCGCGCGCAGACAATGCTTGATACCGAAAAGGCACCACGGACAAAGGCGGTCAGGGCAAGGAAAAGAACAGGGATAAGAAGAACCATAACAAGAAGGACTGAAACAAGAAGAACTGAAACAAGCACGGCCACGGTAAACAGCAACTCACAACACACGATCTCCCTGGATCTAAGGAACGTGGACATAAGTTCGGTGCTTCAGATCCTCTCAAGGGAAACAGGTATCAGCATAATTGCCGGCTCCGACGTATACGGAAAAGTAACGGCCATATTGAACAATGTTCCGCCCCAGGAAGCTCTTGATACCATACTTAAATCCAACGGCTATACATACACGAGGCAGGGCGACATCGTTCAGGTGTTCTCTTCATCCGAGCCCGCAAGAGTGGAAGAGCTTCCCGGAGGTGTATTTGTAAGGACGTTCATTATCAATTATGTGGGTCCCGACGAGCTTCTCTCGACCCTGACAAAGCTTATGCCCGAGGATACCAGCATATACACAACAAAAGGAAGCAAGACCGTGGTCGTAAAAGGATCCGCCAATGATATCAGGAGAGCGGAAGTCCTGATAAGGAACCTGGACATTCCCCCCCGTCAGGTAATGGTTGAGGCCAAGATAATCGAGGTGGACCTGAACGAAACTCAAACCTTGGGAATGAACAACTCCTGGACCAATCCGGACAACGCCACTCAGAACCTTCAAACAACTGGACTTGCGAATCCGCCGACCGCCACCGGAGCAACAGGGCTTTATTACTCGATCACGGACCAGAACATCACATCCCTTGTTGAAGCGCTCTCAACCAGAACAGGCTTCAACATACTTTCCAGCCCGAAGGTCATGGCCCTGAACGAACAGAAAGCAGAAATAATGACCGGCTCGCAGCTTGGTTACTACGTAAATACCGTCACGACCACCGGACTTGTGCAGAACGTTGAGTTCATGGATGTCGGCACAAAACTGGACATAACGCCATCGGTAAAGAGCGACGGCATGATCGTAATGGACATTCACCCCGAAATATCTGACGGTTCGATCGTGAACAATCTCCCTCAAAAGAATTCAACGGAAACAACGACCCAGCTTATAGTGAAGGACGGGCAGACCATAATAATCGGCGGGCTGGTAAGGGACACTCAACAAAAAGAGGTCCACGGAGTCCCTGTTCTTATGGACATACCGGTTCTTGGAGCCTTTCTTAAAAGGACGGAATATACTTCCGAGAAAAAGGAGATCATAGTGCTGATGACCCCCCACATAGTGAATTCGAAATATATAGAAGAAATGGAAAGTAAAGCCTCGGACATGGAAAAACAAAGAAGGGATATCACCCCCTCAATGCCTCTCGACCTTGTAAGGTAATCTGGGAACGGATTCAAGAAGCAGCTTCGTATAAGGATGCTTCGGATTCGAGTATAGCTCTTCAACCCCGCCAGTCTCTATTATCCGGCCGTTCTTCATGACCGCCAGCACGCCGCACATGAATTTAACGACTGACAGGTCATGGGCGATAATAAGGAAGGTCAAAGCGAATTGAGCCTTCAGCTTCTTTAAAAGTTTCAATATCTCAAGCTGTACGGTCATATCAAGCGAGGAAACCGGCTCATCAAGAACGATGAATTTAGGCCTGATGCTCATGGCGCGCGCGATGCAGAGCCTCTGCCTCTCCCCTCCCGAGAGCTCGTGCGGATATCTATCCGCGTAGCTTTCATCAAGGTCCACTTCGCGCAGGATCTCACTGATGTCCCTGGTTATCCCGTGAATTTTAAGCGGTTCCGCAAGGGCCTCCCCCACCTTCATCCTGGGATCGAGCGACGTATACGGGTTCTGGAATACGATCTGATAGTCCTTCCTTGAGAAGCCCGGAGAATATGTAACTTCTCCCGAAGAAGCGGATATCAGCTTCAGTATGATCCTCGCGAGCGTCGTCTTGCCCGATCCCGATTCCCCGACAAGCCCGAAAGATCCGCCCTCGTCGATCGAAAAGCTCACGCTATCGAGCGCTTTTAATCCGCCAAAAAGTTTTGAAATATTATTTACTTCCACTGATCTCAAGGGTTCATCTCCCTGTAAGAGCTCACGAGCTTAGCCGTATAGGCGTCCTTCGGGACGGCGATGATATCGCTGGAGCTCCCCTCTTCCACGATCCGGCCGTTCTGCATCACGTATATCCTGCCGCAAAGCATGGAGACAAGCGCTATGTTGTGAGAGATGAAAAGCATGGTCGTCTTAAGCTCCCGCAAAAGATCCAATATGTTCTTCTGCATCGTCACATCAAGGGCCGTTGTCGGTTCATCTGCAATAAGAAGGTCCGGAGAAAGCGCGTAAGCCATAGCCACCGCGACCCTCTGCTTCATCCCGCCGCTGAACTGGTGCGGATAGTCGTTCGCCCGCTGATGCGGGTCCTTTATGTGTACCAGGTCCAGAAGTTCAACCGCCCTGTCCCAGGCCTGCTTCCTTGGAAGCCCCTGATGGATCCTGAACACCTCCGCTATCTGCTCTCCTATCTTGAATACCGGGTTCAGTGAGGAGAACGGGTCCTGGAACACCATTGAGATATCCCCGCCCCTTATTTCCTGCATCTCCGCTTCGGAAAGATTCAGCAGGTTCCTGCCTTTCCATTTGATCTCGCCATATATCTTTCCCGGCGGGTCGATCAACCTGAGTATCGCGAGCGCCAGCGAAGATTTGCCGCAGCCCGATTCCCCCACAAGCCCCACGATCTCGCCTTTTTGAATGTAAAGACTCGCGTTCTCAACGGCTTTTTTGATATCATCCTTGTAGCCGTAGTGAACGGAAAGTTTTTGTATGTCCAGCAGCCTGTCTTCCGTGTTCATTCCTTTGGATTCAACTCCTCCCTTAAAGCTTCACCGACAAAGTAAAGAGAAAGCACCGCAAGAACTATCACAAGCCCGGGAATGACCGCCATCCACGGAGCATCCAGAAGATAAGACTGAGAATCCATCAGCATGTTCCCCCAGCTCGGCATGGGAGGCTGCACTCCGAGGCCGAGAAAGCTCAAGGCTGATTCGGTAAGTATCGCTCCGGCCGCCCCCAGAGTGCCGGCCACAATAACAGGAGGCAGAGCATTGGGAAGGATGTGCCTGAATATGATCCTGAGATCGCTGCAGCCTATCGCCCTAGCCGCTTCCACGAATTCGCGCTCCTTTATGGCCAGGAACTCCCCTCTTACAAGCCGCGCTATACCCATCCAGGAAGTCGCGCCGATCACGATCATCACGTTGAATATGCTGGGCGTCAGGACCGACTGTATCGCTAGTATCAGAAAAATGGTCGGAAAGGAGAGCATGATATCCGTAAAACGCATAATCACTTCATCAAGTATCCCGCCGTAATAGCCGGATACGCACCCGAACAGGATCCCGATCGTCAAGGAAACGGAAACAGCTATCAGAGCGACCGAAAGGGATACTCTTCCCCCATATAAAAGGCGGCTGAAAATATCGCGCCCAAGATCATCTGTCCCGAATATGTGCCTCACCGAAGGCGCGGCGATATGGTCTTCCAGTATATCGTTCGGATCATACGGGGCAATAACAGGAGCGAACACCGCCAGAAAGAACAGAGCTGACAGTATTATCAGTCCGAATAATGCGAGCTTATTTTTTTTCAGCATATCTGATCCTCGGGTCAACAACAGCGTACCCTATATCGGCCAAAAGGTTGCACAGGACTATCAAGACGGCGGTGAACAGGGTTATCCCCATGATAACAGGGTAATTCCTTGAAAATACGGCGGAAACGCCCAGCCGTCCCATTCCCGGCCATGCGAATATCGTCTCGATGATGAACGCGCCGCCGAAAAGGTCGGGAACCGAAAGACCGAGCAGCGTGACTATGGGTATGAGCGAATTCCTCAGCGCGTGCTTGAAAATGACTATGTTCTCCGGGAGCCCTTTCGCCCTGGCGACCTTAATGTATTCCTGTCCGAGCACTTCCAGCATGCTCGCCCTCTGGTACCTTGTTATTCCGGCAAGTCCCGAAATAACCATCACCGCACATGGAAGGGCCAGATGGCCGAAAGGCGGGACCCATTCGAGCTTGAGAGAGAAAACAAGCATGAATATAAGGGCCAGCCAGAAGGACGGCATGGACATGAAGACGAATGATATGACGGTAAAAAGATTATCGAAGACAGATCCTTTTTTTACGGCCGATATGACGCCGACAGGTATGGAGATAAGGAGGATCAAAATGAACGAAAGGCCCGTTAACAGTAGCGTCGCGGGAAGTCTCTCGAATATCTCCTCGGCAACAGGTTTGCCGGAAATGTATGAATATCCAAAATTCAGGACCGCGGCGTTCTTAAGCCACATGACATACTGGACGGCTACGGGCTTATCGAGTCCCCAGTTCGAACGGATCCTGGCGAGTTCCTCCGGCTTCACGTTCGGGTCCGTGAAAAGTGATGTCGGATCCCCGGGAGCAAGATGCATCACAAAAAAAGTTATTAGGGTAATCCCTATTAACAAAGGTATTAGCTGTATTAATCTTCTTACTATATATTTTTTCATATAATTTCAAAATCCAAATGACAAAGCTCAAAGGAATCTATTAAATCCAAATCAAACAAAAACATTTCCCTTGATTTGTCATTCTCAGATTCATTTGTCATTTGATATTTGTCATTTGTCATTACTCTTTATGTAAACTTTCTCGATATCAACGAACAATCCTGCCGGGCCGGGTTCGGATAATCCTCCTACCCTGTCCCTTACCCCGGTCAGGACGTTCGGATACCACAGGAACACGTAAGGAGCGCTCCCCGTGATCTCCTTGTACATCCGCGCGTATATCTTCTTCCTGGCGGCTTTTGACTGTTCCCGTCTTCCGGCGTCAAGAAGCCTGTCCACTTTCGGATCGCTGTATCCGATAAAATTAAGCCCCGCCGGATACTGGCTTGAATGCCATATCGAATATGAATCGGGATCGATGCCCGTGGACCAGCCGATTATGACCGCGTCAAAATCTTTCGGGTCCTTTCGCGCGTTGATCACCTTCAGCAGCGCGCTCCATTCAAGCACCCTTATGTTCATCTTTACTCCGACCCGCTTGAATTGCTGTTGAAGTATCGTCGCGGCCTTTTCCCTCTCTTTGTTCCCGTGGTTCACCAGGACGGTGAATTCAAGGTTCCTCACTTTTGCCTTACGCAGAAGTTCCTTTGCTTTTGCGGGATCGTATCCATATTTATCCACGTCATCGCTGTAAGCCCAGGAAACAGGCGCGGAAGGAGAGTATGCCGGCGAAGCCAATCCCATGAAGATAAGGCCGATTAGCTGCTTCCTGTTGACCGCGTAAGACAGGGCTTTTCTAACTCTTACATCCGAGAACTTTGGCGACCTGAGGTTGAATCCGAGATAGGTATACAGAAGCGCGTCGTACTTATAAAGGTTCACGTGTTTTATCGGATGGAAATCTTTCGGAGGAATGTCCGTTACATCAATGTCCCCCGACCTGAGGGCTACAAGCGCGGTGTTCTCATCGGGGATAATCTTGAAGAGTATCTGGTCAAGCTTCGGCACCCCGCCGTAATATTTTGGATTTCTCTTTACCAGCACGTGGTCGCCGGCCTTATATTCAACGAACACGAACGGCCCCGTCCCTACCGGACGCCTGTTGAAGGCGGACATATCAAGTTCTTTTCCTTTAAGGATATGCGCTGGCAGAATCCCCATCGCCGCGCTTACCAGGAACGGAGAAAAAGGTTTTGGGAGGATCGCTTTCACCGTATATTTGTCAACGACTTTGAATATTATCGGCTTTCCGTCGATCATGTAATCGCCGCGCCTCACCGAGTTGATCTTCGGGTTCAGGATCGTGTCAAAGGTGAATTTGACGTCATCTGCTGTAAAAGGCGCCCCGTCGTGCCAGGTCACGTCTTTCCTCAAATAAAAAGTCCATACAAGGCCGTTCTTTGAGACTTTCCAGGACTTCGCCAGGTCAGGGATAAAGTTAAGGTCCTTGTCCGTCTTCACCAGACCGGTAAAAATGACCCCCTCGATCGCAGACGAGGTTGTATCCGTTGAAAGTATAGGATTTATGACCGAGACTTCTCCGCCGAGCGACATTATAAGCCGGCCGTTGGGATCGTAGTCTACAGCAGAAGTAAAATTCATGAAGACCAGGAATGATAATAAAGTAAGTATAAATCGTCTCACAGCTTGATTATAACGAAAATTCTTGAAGTGTGGTAGTTAGAGATTGGAAGTGGGTTATGAATTGTGATGTGGGATGTTTGATTGCATTCCTTGTCGACCAAAAACCATCCAGTTTCGCTTAAGGTTATAAAGTTGCTTTCCGGCAATTTCATAGGTATCTATAAGATAATTGCATAATTTGTCATCAATCCCATAAACATCCCTGCAAATCACTAAATGCGGGTTCATTTCATTGCATTCGCCCAGTGCGTCATCCAAATATTTCTTAAAAGCTCTCAATTGATGCTTTTTTGCATAGCCCTCCGCGATGAGTGCAGGTATTGCTTTGCAGCATCGTCGCATTTGATCGCCGAGATCGAATTTTTCATAAGTCGGCAACCTTGGGATTAACTTTATTAAGGTTATCTTGGTTGCTTCAAGAACCCTTTGATAGACATTCAAATCCGTAAAACTTCTTATGCTTTTATTATTCACTTCCAACTTCTCAATTCCAAACTCATTTCCCATTTCCAAATATCCCACTTCCGCCTTTTACATATTGCTCAATTCAAGGAGTTCTGAAGATCCGTTCCTTTTATATCCGATCAGCTTGTACGATCCTGTCGAATCATCATAAACATAAATGATCTTCCCGGCCTTATCCGATTCCGTATATGCCCTGCCTGTAAAGGGATTTATGGGCACCGAAGTGGCGTATCCGCCCTGGCTCAAATAATTATCATACAGCTCTTTAAGCGATATGTTGCTTCCCATTGGATAGGCTTCATTTTCCATGTTATACGCCTCTACGGCGAGCTGGATCGAGTGCATGACGGCTTTAACTCCTGTCTCCTTCGCCCTGTCCTGCACGCCGATGAAGTTCGGCATCATGAAAGCGGCGATGATGCTGATGATAGCTATTACCACCAATAATTCTATCAAGGTGAATGCTTTGCTCATCAATTAACCTCCTTCGATAAATTACAAATCACAATTTACAAATTACAAACAAATTACAATTCACAACAAATAAACCATACACAAATAACCATCAAGCCTTACTTAATATTGAAGAGAATATATTGCGCAATTCCCGCGATTCTTTATATAACTTATTGACTTCTTCTCCAATGTTCGGATTAGCTTCTTTTACTAATTCCAGCCAATAACTGCTCTCTTTTGCCTCTTTTCTTGTGATTCTCATCCTATGGACAAAATCTTTTTGACTTAAAGCTTCATTTGCTTCCCTGTAATTTGCCCCGACAGATCCGGCAGCCCTAACAAGCTGTCCTATTAATGTGAAATTAATTGTGTTTGCCGGCATTTTTTTGCATAATCTAATTACGCATTTTGCATATTCCTAGGTTCTTTCCTCCAGATCAAATGGTTTTTTGTCGTTTTGATCATTGTAATTTGTATATTGTTTGTGATTTGTGTATTGTATATTGTGATTTATTTGATCCTGCATCTTTATCCTCCCAATACACTGATTAACTTAATGATCGGCATGAACATGGCAAATACGATCAAACCGACAACGAGACCCGTCGCCAGGGTTGAAGCAGGCTCAACAAGACTTGAGAATGTTTTCAGCCCGTTCTCGGTACCTTCTTCGTACAGGACCGCCAGTTGAGCAAATACTTTATCAAGGGAAGATGAACGCTCTCCCGCTGAAATAAGTGAAATATCCGTCTCGTCGAACAGCCCGGTATTATTCAACGACTCGCTTAATGCATCCCCTTCCGAGACCTGCTTGATGGAAGCCTCAAGCTTTTCCTTGTACAACCTGCTGTTCACCAGACCGGCCGATAGTGAAAGGGAAGCCATTATGTTCATCCCCGAAGCAAGCGATTCAGCCATTGAACCAAAAAAAGAGGCCAAAACAAGCTTTGACCTGAATTTGCCGATGACAGGGAACCAGAAACCTTTATCGCCCATTAAATATCTGACGAACAAGTATAATAAACCGATCAAAACAACCGCCACAAATGGGAAGAATTTGCCCGAATCTAAAATAAATCTGCTTAAAGGCGGAAGCGTCACTCCGACGGACTGGAAGATCCGCGCGAATGAAGGAAGAAGGACCGATATCAGGATAAAAAGAGATACGCAGCAAAGGAACAAGACGAACGCTGGATAAAGCAGAGCCCCGAAGATCCTTTTCTTAAAGGCTTCTTTTTTCTCCAGATACCGGCAGGCCCTCGCGAGCCCCGCCGGGAGGCTGCCGCTGTTCTCCGCGACTGAAATAATGCCTATCACCGCGGCCGGGAAAACGGCCGGGTCAAGAGCGCCGGTGAGCGAGCCGCCAGATTTTACCTTTTCCGCTATTCCCCTAAAATAATCCGATCTCGCGGCCAGGTCAAGAGCGCCGGATATTGACATGCCCGCACCCATTAAAAGGGCGAGCTTTTTAAAAAAGTGTATCATTTCGCCGTGCTTTACTTTTTTATATATTAAAAAGCTTTTTAGCATTATCTGTTGTGATCTCCCCTATACGTTCGATCGTCTCCCCCTTGATACCGGCAAGAGCCTGTGCCACATACCTTACGTAAGACGGCTCATTCCTCTTCCCCCGGTTCGGCTCTGGTGTAAGATATGGGCAATCGGTCTCTATAAGTATCCTGTCCAGAGGCGCTGTCTTTGCTATCTCGATGATATTCTTTGCTTTTTTGAACGTGACCATCCCGGAAACGGAGATATAAAAGCCGTTGTCCAGCACCCATTTGAGCTGGTCAAGGGTACCCGCAAAGCTGTGAAAAACGCCGCGAACTTTGCCCTGGCCTTCCGAATGAATAATATCGACCATATCATGATATGACTCCCTGCCATGGAATATCGCGGTTTTTTTCTCCTCCCGCGCGGTCCACAGCAATTTGGAGAACATCCTCTTTTGCTCTTCATGAGAGGATAGATCATAATGATAATCAAGGCCGATCTCTCCAAGAGCCACCACTCTTGGCTGTTTCAGAAGTTCAGTGATCTTCTTGTAACATTCTTCATTGAATGATTTTGCGTCATGCGGGTGGATCCCGACCGCTGAATAAATATAATCGCTGTCAGCCGATAATAGTGTTGATTTTTCCGACGATGCCATGTCGAAACCGACATCAATTATGAATTCGAGGCCTGCATCTTTAGCACGGCTCAAAACCTCATGAATATCCTGATATTCAGGCATCGTGAGGTGCGTGTGGGTATCGGTAAGCATAAAACTCCTTTTTATGTCGCGATCCTGGGAAAGAGTGGCATACCTTTGTTGATCTTAGCAGCAATTTTTTTGCCAAATTCGAGGTTTTTTGGGTCGTCAAGTTCTGACTTTGACAGACCCATCTGGGCAAGCATTGCGTTCGAAGTGGCCGGCATAAAAGGCCCTATCATGACCGCCGTTAACCTTAATATTTCAAACAAATTATACATCACGGCCTTCAGTTCTTCGTTCTTCCCTTCCTTTGAAAGTTTCCAGGGAGCTTCTTTTTCAATATAATTGTTCGCCAGATTGATGAGCTTCCAGACGGAGGCAAGCGCCTCGGAAAATTGAAGTCCATCCATGTGTTTTGAATATATAGCCGGGGTCTCCTTCGAGAGTTTCACCAGCTGGGAGCTTATGTCGTCAAAGTCCTGCTTAACGGGCATTGACACTTCGCCGTTGAAATATTTCTCGACCATCGTGAGAGACCTGTTAAGGAGGTTGCCCATATCGTTCGCAAGATCGGAGTTGAACCTCGTTATCAGCGCGTTCTTTGAATAATCACCGTCATCGCCGAAAGGAACTTCCCTTAATAAAAAGTACCTTACCGCGTCAACGCCGAATTCTTTTGACAGCGCTATCGGGTCAGCGACGTTCCCTTTTGATTTGGACATCTTCTGGCCTTCGGACGTCCACCATCCGTGGCCGAATATTGTCCTGGGAAGCTTAAGTCCCAATGCCATCAGCATGCACGGCCATATGACCGCATGGAACCTGACGATCTCTTTCCCCATCAAATGCACGTCCGCCGGCCATAACCTTTCGAACCTCGGCTGGTTCAAGCCGTATCCGGGCGCCGTAATATAATTGATAAGCGCGTCGAACCAGACGTAAACCACGTGTTTCGGGTCTTCCTTTACCGGGACACCCCAGCTGAAGGCCGTTCTTGTGACGCTTAGATCCTTCAGCCCGTGCTTCATGAAGCTGATGACCTCGTTCCTGCGCGATTCGGGCTTAATGAAATCGGGATGCGCTTCAATGTGATGGATCAGATCCTTCTCATATTTGGAAAGCTTGAAGAAATACGTCTTTTCTTTGATCTTTTGCACCGGCCTTCCGCAATCCGGGCAGAAGTTGCCGTGGGGCTTATGCTCCACATCGATCGTCTTTGCTTTCGGAGTGTCAAGTTTCGTTTCCTTCAGCTGAAGATCGGTCCAGAAAGTTTCACACGGCGTGCAATACCATCCTTCGTATTCTCCCTTGTAAATGTCCCCGGTCTCCAGCAGTTTGGAAAAAACGCTCTGTACCACCTTTACATGCCTGTCCTCCGTAGTGCGGATGAAATCATTATAAGAAACATTGAGCATTTCCCAGGCGGACTTGAACCTGGTCACAATATCATCACAAAATTCCTGCGGATCTTTGCCCTGGGCTTTTGCCGCCTCCGCTATCTTTTGGCCGTGCTCATCAGTTCCCGTCAGGAAAAATACGTCATCCCCTTTTAATCTTTTGTAGCGCGCCAGGACATCCGCTGCAATGGTCGTATAAGCATGCCCTATGTGAGGAATGTCATTGACGTAATAAAGAGGTGTGGTTAAGTAGAATTTCTCTTTCATGAATGGAATTATAGCATAAAAATGAGGTGTGAGACCCCGCGACTTCGCGCGGGGCAAGCGCGAGATGGGAAGTGAGAGATGTGAAAATACAAATAGTACGATCGTTATAGTACGATCGTTTTTGCAAATATCGGTCAAAAGGAATATAATCCATGACGGTTGTTATGTCATTAGTCATTACAATATATGTACGCGAGGGCATCGTCATGGCCAGCGACAGCAGGCTGACCCTGAACGCCACGCAAAACCAGCCCGGCAGCCCTCAAATAGTGAATGTGGCGGTCGGACAAAGCGATACGGTATATAAAACTTTTTTGACCTCTAACAGGATCGGCATCTCAACTTTCGGCGCCGCGGATATCAAAGACGTACCGATCACCGGTTTTATGGAATCCTTCATAAACGACCACATCGCGCAAAAGAACGTAAGCCTTAACAATGTGCCTCAGGAATTATTAAAATATTTCAGGAACATCTCCCCGGACCTCCAGATCGGCTTTCATGTAGCCGGCTATACATCGGCCAGCAACGTGCCGGAACAAAGCGTCTGGGCGGTCGATGTTCACGGGAACGCTATCACCCGTCTTAATAAACCCGGGCAGCCCGGAGCATCCTGGGCGGGTGAAGCCGAGATACTGGCGAGGCTGATCAATCCGGTAAGGGTCGAGAACAGTCCAGGTAATTTTATCGATCTTCCTTTTGCCCAGATCCAGTTCGGATACTTTACCATACAGGATGCCGTTGATTTCGCCGTTTACGCGATAAGAACAACTATCGATTCTTTCAGGTTCCAACCCCGGCCCAAAACCGTCGGCGGGCCGATAGATATCCTGGTAATAAGGCCGAACGAGGCTTTTTGGGTTCAGAGAAAAGAATTACACGCTTAGACAATATTTTTATGCTCCCTCGTCACAACTCCCTACAATTGTCGAATATCACCACATCAATATAAGTCAATTAAACATAAAGCAATTGGAATAATAATTGCTTATCTCAATTTACATGTACATGAAACCCATTAAGAAAGTATTCGCAAGACAGCTCAGAAGATACGAAACTAAAGCAGAAAAGATAATATGGAGACTTCTAAGAAATAGACGTTTTCAAGGGTTTAAATTCCGCCGACAGCATGTTGTAGAAGGTTTCGTAGCAGATTTTTGCTGTCATAAGCTCAAGTTTATTGTAGAAATTGATGGATGGGTTCATAAGAAGCAGAAAAGATATGACGAAATTCGGGATATTATTTTGATGTCAAAAGGCTATTCAATTATCAGATTCAAGAATGAGGATGTCGTCGAAGATTTATCGAAAGTATGCCAAGATTTGGAGAACGCCCTCACCCTAGCCCTCTCCCCGGGGGAGAGGAAAGCAAAACGAAAGCTATTCTGAAGCTCTAGTGGGTGAGGTACTTTTCTCATCTCACATCTCTCATCTCTACTTTCCCTGATATACCGGGAACAAGATCCTTATATGTGAAACATCCTCCATCGCGGTATTCGCCCATCTCGGAAGCTGTTTGTTAAGCGACATGTGGTAAACCGGCATCATTTCCCATCCTTCTTTACCTTTGTATTTGACCTCCACCAAAAATCTCTCGAGCAGCCGTTTTTCCCAATCAGGCTTTTCTATGTCATCTTCACTATATCTTGGTTGAAGATAATACTTGAAAAACGGAGCCATTCCCTCAAAAGACTGATCGAGAGCGTTCAAGGGGCCTATCACCATCCACTGGGTGAGAGTGCGTGCCGTGATCATCTCCTTGCTCATCCCGTGGCCGGAGGGGATTATCTGGAACCCTCCGATCAGGCCGAGCGGGGAAGTGGCTATGCAAATTACCCCCGCGTGGTTCGCGCGTATTCGCCCGACATCGGCGTATTCGGAACCGAGGAACCTGCCAACTCCCTCTATCGGGCGCAGGACCTGTCCGATGTAACGCTGCTCCCCGTCAATATATTTGATGGTTATCAGCCCGCCGAACCTGTTCTCAAAAATGATCTCTTTCGGGTATCTCGCCGGCCTTTCGACATTGATCAAGATGACATCCCCGATGCGGGGGATATATCCGGTCTTGAGCGGGTAAAGGTTCCCGCTTGAGTCGGAGGTGGACACCGTGTTGCCAACAAAAGGGGAATATCCTCCGCCGAATATGCCATGTCCTGCATTGATGTCCGTGTATATGGTGGCTTCCTGGCTTGTTCTCATTTTGGGATCGGCAGAGTAATCTTCTTTTGGAAGGATGTTGAAGATAACGCCTTTATCATCGATCGAGTTGTAATCGGTCTTTATGTGGATGGCGTTCACGGCCGTAGCCGCAACGTCGCCGTCGTCGATCCACTTAGAAGCCGTATATCCCTGGTTGCTCACCATCTTAGCCGGAAGAATGACATGCCCGAGAGTTTTCCAGGTCTGGCCCTTATTTTCACTGACCTCGATCGATCCCCCTGCGGCGTTGGATATCCTGATCCTGTACATTTCCATCATCATGGGCCTGTTCTCCGGAGCTATTGATTCTGAGGTCCCGATAGTTTGGAGAGAAGAATATGATTTACCCGCAAAAAACACTAAACCTGCGACTAAAGTCGCGGTTAAAGTCAAAATTATCCGAGACTTTACCCCAACACGTTGGTTGGGGTTTAGTTTCGGGGCATTTTTTTCATGTGGCATCGGTCACAAGTTCTTGAAAAAATCAGCGAGAAGTCTTACGCCGAACCCCGTAGCACCGTTGCTGTTATACCCTGATCCCTTTTCAAGATAAGCAGTGCCGGCGATATCTATGTGCGCCCAGGGAGTATCCTCCACGAACTTTTGAAGGAATATCCCCCCCACCGACGCGCTCGCTTTGCCTCCGCTCTCGGTGCAATTCATGATATCCGCGACATCGCTTTTCAGGTATTCCTTGTATTCCTCGTAAAGCGGAAGCCTCCAAAGTTTTTCGCCTGTCGTTTTAGAGGACCCTATGAGCTTCCCTACCAATTCATCGTCATTGCCCATTACCCCCGCAGCAGCATCACCCAGGGCGACCCGGCAGCCGCCGGTAAGTGTGGCTATGTCTATCAGTTTTTTTGCCCCGAGTTCCTTCGCGTACGCGATCGCATCGGCAAGTATCAATCTTCCTTCGGCATCCGTGGAGATGACCTCTATTGTCTTTCCGGACATGGAACCTATAACGTCCCCCGGCTTGTAAGCGTTCCCGCCAGGCATGTTCTCTGTCACCGGGATAACGGCGATCACGTTCACTTTCAGTTTAAGCCCGGATATGACTCTCATTACTTCTATTACGGTAGCGGCACCCGCCATGTCGGTCTTCATTTCAGCTAACTTAGAGGAAGGTTTAAGGGATATCCCGCCGCTGTCGAAAGTTATACCCTTTCCGATCAATCCATAAGTTTCACTTTTCGCGCCGCCGCTGTATTTCAGGACTACAAGTTTTGGCTCTTCCTTTGATCCCCTTGATACGGAAAATAAGGCGTCCATGCCTTTTTTTATTATTTCATCCCTACCGAATACCTCGCAGGAGAGCTTCATTTCCTTTGCCATGGCTGCGGCATATTCCGCAAGATGGGTTGGAGTGTTCTTGTTAGAGGGGGAATTCACAAGGTCCCTTGCTTTGTTCGTGCTGTCCACAAGCACCTTTGCGAGTTCAACGCCGGGCTCTATCGACTTGATCTTTTCAGGGTCATAATCGACGATCACGAGCTCATCGACGACCGGTTCATCGTTTTCGATCTCGGTCTTAAAGCCCTTGAATTTGTATTCGCCAAGCAGCGACCCTTCCACAACAGATTGAGCAGCCCTCATAGGATCCAGGCCGCCGATCCCGGCTCCGTGTATGATGGTGGCGACCCTCTTTGCCCTGCATTTTTTTGCCGCTTTAATAGCGGCATCAGAAACTATCCTTACCTTGTCCAGATCAAAATCCCCGCTCTTGCCCAGCCCCACGCAGATGACCTCATCCGCTTTTATCTTGCCGTATGTCTGGATCGGATACGTCGAGCCAAGCTTGCCGTTGATCGCCCCGCTGGCAAGAAGCTTCGATATTTCTCCGCCCAGAGCTTTATCAACAGCGCCTGTCGCCCCGCCCGGATGCTTGACACCTTCAAATTCATTGACGATCAGGACATCGCACTTGCACTCGACCACGGAAGCACATTCAAGTTTGATTTTCATATTGATCCTTTCACCTTCAATTCCGGAACCTGAGAGTAAAACTCTCGGTTCCTCTCTAATAAAAGGAACCGCGACTTTCAGTCGCAGGTTCCAGGCTTCCACTATCTAGAATTTCACCTTGGGAACTGCTTTTGCGGAAGGCGCGGCCTCAAAATACGGCTTCACCTTATCAAAACCGAATTTGTGAACAAAGAAAACCCCGGGGATCTTTTGCGCCGCGGTATTATACCTTTGAACGGATTCGTTATAACGCATCCTCTCGACCGCTATCCTGTTCTCCGTGCCGGCAAGTTCATCCTGAAGCCTTACAAAGTTCTCGCTGGCCTTTAAGTTCGGATAATTTTCCGCTATGGCTAGAAGTCTGGACAGAGCGGAATTCATCTCATTTGCCGCGACTATCTTATCCGCCTGCGACCCTATCTTTATTGCGCCGGCAAGCTTCGTGCGTGCCTCCGCGACCTGTATGAATATGCTCTTTTCATGCTTCGCGTAGCCTTTCACGACCTCGACAAGGTTCGGTATAAGGTCATTCCTTCTCTGGAGCTGGTTCTCGACCTGCGCCCAGGATTGGATCACGCTCTGATCGAGCCCGACAAAACTGTTATACATGCCGACAGTGATAAGTATCAGAACGATCAACACGCCGAGGACCCACACCCAAGGCTTATTCCATTTTTCCATATTTATTCCTCCTCTAGAAGCTTCGTCAGAAGCTTCTTCCTGACCCTCCTCCGCCGCTTCGCCCTCCTCCAAATCCGCCGAATCCCCCTCCGCCGCCGAAACCTCCAAAGCCCCCTCCCCATCCGCCAAAACCGCCGTAATAGCCGCCCGTGGAAAAAAGGGCCCCTATCACGAACCCGAACAAAATACCGGCAACTCCGGCGACAAAAAATCCGACAACAGCCCCTATCAAACCGGAAACCAGAGCCCCTGTCAGCGTGCTGCCCAGGAACGCAATGATCCCGATCAATATTATAACAGAAAGAGCCAGCAAAACTGAATATATGTTCAGGTTGATCTGCTCAAGTTTTGACTGCGGCTTGTTCGAGTATTCCTTCATTATCCGGTCGTAAAACGCGAGGCTGGCCATGTACAATCCCCTGCCGTAGTTGCCATCTTTGAATTCGGAAAGGGCGTACTTATCGAGGACCTCGCCGGCGAAACCGTCGGTTATGACGCCTTCAAGGCCATAACCCACTTCAACTTCTACGCGGCGTTCTTTCTTGCTTTTCACCAGAAGTATGAGGAGCCCGTTGTCCTTTTCCTTCTTGCCTATTCCCCATTTTTCGAACAGCTGCGTCGCGTATGACTTTGAATCCAGAGGATATGTTGATTTTACGGTGACTACCGCCAGTTCAGCTCCGGTGTTCTCTTTCAGCTTGTCCGCAAGGACATCCAGTTTCGAGGAATTTGCCTGATCGATGACCTTTGCGAAATCATTCACGTATCCTGTGTAAGCGGGGAATTGGATTTCCGCGCAGTAAGAGATGGTGGCCAGTGCCGCGATGAGCAGAAAGCTATTTAAGATCTTTTTCATCAAAAAATATCGCTATTTCCTTTTTTGCGGATCCGGGTGAATCAGACCCGTGGCAGACATTCATCATCGTCCCGTCTTCTGTGAATAAAGGTTCGCCGATATTATCGCCCCTTATGGTGCCGGGAAGGGCCTGCCTGGGGTCGGTCGCTCCCATCATGCTCCTGATACGGGCTACCGCATCTTCTCCTTCAATAATGGACATTATCACAGGCCCCGAGGTGATGAACTTGATCAGCCCTTCATAAAAAGGCTTCCCTTTATGGACGGAATAAAGCTGCTCCGCCTGCTCCCGCGAGATGCCCACCCTTCGCTTTATCAATATCTTGAATCCCGACTCAACGAGGTGCGAGAAGATAAGATTTGAAAGATATCTCTTTACTCCGTCGGGCTTCACCATGAAAAAAGTTCTTTCGACAGCCATACCGGTTAAATCCTTTTTTTCGCGCTCTGTATGGCCCTGAGGACCTGTCTGGTCGCGGTCCCTCCGATCACATTGCGCGCTTCAATGCTTTTCTCGATCGTTATTGACCCGTAAACATCTTCATCGATCATGTTCGAAAATTTGCGGAACTCCCGCAGCGAAAGGGCATTGATATCCTTTTTTGACTTCTCGCAGTAAGCCACTATATTCCCCGCGGTTTCATGCGCCGCGCGGAAAGGCATGCCCTTCCCCACCAGGTAATCAGCCAGGTCCGTTGCGACGATAGTGTTCCTCACCGCGTTCTTCATCGCTTTCGCGTTTATCTTCACGCTCGACAACATCTCGGAAAATATGTTAAGCGATGCCTTAAGCGTATCTAAAGAGTTGAATAAAGGCTCCTTGTCTTCCTGAAGGTCCCTGTTGTATGTAAGAGAAAGCCCTTTCATTACCGTTAATATATTGAAAAGGTCGCCGTAGACCCTTCCTGTCTTGCCGCGCACCAGCTCCGCCACGTCCGGGTTCTTTTTTTGAGGCATAAGTGAACTGCCGGTGGTATACGCGTCCCCGATCTCGATGAACCCATAATCCGAGGACGACCAGAGGATAAGCTCCGAGCAGAACCGGGACAGATGCATCATCGCGAGCGACGTGCAGAAAAGCGCTTCCGCCACAAAATCGCGGTCCGATACGGCATCCAGGCTGTTCAGGGAGATGTTCTTAAATCCCAGTGCTTTAGCCAGAGCGGCCCTGTCAACGGGGTACGCGCAGCCCGCCAGGGCGCCGGATCCCAGAGGCATTACGTCTATACGCTTCAGCGCATCGTTGAATCGCTCCCTGTCGCGCTGGAGCATCTCGAAATAAGCCATTACATAGTGGGAAAACAGTATCGGCTGGGCCTGCTGCATATGCGTGTAGCCAGGCATGATGACGGAGATGTTCTCTTGCGCTATCTTTATCAAGACTTTCTGGAGGACGGATAAATTATTCAATACCTCGCTAATATCTTTCTTCAGGTAAAGGCGCAGGTCGGTAGCGACCTGGTCATTACGGCTGCGTCCCGTATGGAGTTTCTTGCCCGTGTCACCGATCTTCTTTATCAGAAGGCTTTCAATGTTCATGTGGATGTCTTCGAGCTCTCCCTTTAACTTGAGCTTCCCATTTTCTATCCCGGCCAGGATGCCGCTAAGGCCCTTTATGATCCTGCCCGCTTCAGCCGACGTGATCACTTTTGCCCGCTTTAGGGCATTCGCCCAAGCGATGCTCCCCGCCACGTCTTCTTTATAAAGGCGCTTGTCAAAGTCGATGGATGAGGTGAACTTTTCCGCGCTCTTGCTCATCTCGCCCTTAAAGCGTCCCGACCAAAGCTTTTTAGCCATTTTTATGCTTCCTTCCCCAAACCTTCATGGGCAGCCCGAACAGATTGATGAAGCCTTCTGCATCTTTCTGGTCGTAGACCTCCTCTTTTTCAAAGGTCGCCAGGTGCGGATCATACAGGGAATCAGGCGACTTTCGGCCGACCACCGAGCAGCTGCCTTTATAGAGCTTCAGCCGCACGGTGCCGTTCACGGACTTCTGGGTTTCATCGATGAACTTATCAAGGGACTCTTTCAGCGGAGAGAACCACTGGCCGTTATATATCATCTCGGCATATTTTATGGCGACCGCTTCCTTGTAATGCGCCGTGTCGCGCTCAAGCGTGATGGATTCGATGTCCTTATGGGCGGTCATCAGTATCGTCCCGCCGGGGGTTTCGTAAACTCCGCGTGATTTAATGCCGACAAGCCGGTTCTCCACGATATCGACGCGGCCGATCCCGTTCTTCCCTCCAATCTCGTTCAGTTTCGAGACCAGCGACACGCCGTCCATTTTCTTCCCGTCTAGAGCCACGGGAATGCCGGCTTCGAATGTTATCTCGACATAAGTAGATTTGTCAGGAGCTTTTTCGGGGGAAATGGAGAGCACGAACATGTCGTCTCCTGGCTCTTTCCAGGGATCCTCCAGGATGCCGCCTTCAAAGCTTATGTGCCACAGGTTGCGGTCAGATGAATAAGGCTTTTCCTTCGTTACCGGAACGCTGATCCCTTTTTTCTTCGCATATTCCATTTCTTCCTGACGCGATTTTATATCCCACTCGCGCCATGGAGCTATTACCTTAAGCTCGGGAGCCAGCGCTTTATATGTAAGCTCAAAGCGGACCTGATCATTGCCTTTTCCGGTGGCGCCGTGGGCAACGGCATCCGCGCCCTCTTTTTTGGCGATCTCAACTTGCCGCTTCGCTATCAGCGGGCGCGCTATCGAGGTCCCCAGAAGATACCGGCCTTCATATACGGCTCCCGCCTTTATCATCCTGAAAAGATAGTCCTCGACGAACTCCTTTTTAAGGTCTTCTATATAGACCTTTGAAGCCCCCGTTTTGCTCCCCTTTTCCTTAAGCCCTTCGAGCTCTTCCGCCTGGCCGACGTCAGCCGCCATGGCAACGACCTCGCAGCCGTACTTTTCCTTGATCCACGGTATCATCACTGATGTATCAAGCCCACCCGAGTATGCCAGAACTACCTTCTTAATACTTTTCATATATTTTTCCTTTTTAATTAACAATTTCTCAATTAACAATTAACAACAAGGAAAAATTACAATTAAATTACTAATATAAGTCGCCGAAGGCGACACCCTGTTGTTCATTGTGTCATTGTTAATTGTTAATTTATTTTCAGTCCTCCATCAATAACGCCAGTATCGCCTTTTGCACATGGAGCCGGTTCTCCGCCTGGTCAAAAACCACGGAATATTTGCTGTCCATCACGTCGCTCGTTATCTCCTGTCCGCGGTGGGCAGGCAGGCAGTGCATCACTATAACGTCTTTTTTCGCCTTATTTACCAGGTTAAAATTGACCTGGAATTTCCTGAACGCCTTGATCCTTTTCGCCGTTTCTTTTTCCTGCCCCATGGATGTCCAGACATCCGTGTAGATGACATCCGCGCCGACGACCGCGTCGCTGGCGCTGTTCACTATCTCTACGGCCGCCTTGGACTTCCTGGCATCTTCCCGCGCGACAGCCAGCAGCTTCTTATCCGGCTCATATCCTTTTGGGCACGCCGCTATGAATTCCATCCCCGTCTTGGCGCAGGCGGACATAAGGGAATGGCACACGTTATTGCCGTCCCCGATATAAGCCACCTTGACACCCCGGAGCTTTCCTTTTTTCTCCCATATTGTGAACAGGTCGGATAACGCCTGGCATGGGTGGAGAAGGTCGGTCAGGCCGTTTATCACGGGGATCGACGCGTATCGCGCGAATTCAATGACGCTTTCATGCGCAAAGGTGCGTATGACAACGCCGTCCACGTAGCGGGAAAGGGTCCTTGCTATGTCCGGCACGGATTCGCCCTTTCCGAAACGGAGTCCCGCGGCATCCAGGTCGACGGCAAGCCCTCCGAGCTGCCACATCCCCACCACAAAAGAGACGCGGGTACGGTTCGACGGCTTGTCGAATATCATCGCGAGCGTTTTGCCTTTCAGAAGTTTGGGGGTTAAGCGTTTTTTTGCCCGATTTTTCATGAATTTCGCAAGGTTGAGGATCATCTGGACCTCTTCCTTTGAAAGGTCATGGATGGCTATCAGGTCTTTATTTCGCAGTTTTGCCATAAAAACCCCCTTTAGGAAGACTCAAATATAGCATAAGGAAAGGGCGTTTTCAAATAAGGCAAGGCACATGATGGCAAAGGAAGGCAAAAGAAGATGTTGAAGATTATAAGGCTTAAGGCTTGGGGCAAAACAATAAATTCAAAAGCCTTACGCCTTAAGCCTTGTACCTTAAGCCCTTATACTGCCATCAATCGCCATCCTTTGCCATTTTTTGCCTTTTTTTTGACAAAAATAATTGCTCAAAAAATGAAATTTTCAGGCCGACTTGACGATATAAAGGCAGAAAATAATAAGCCCGTTTTGGAGACTCAAGCGCTCCCCTCTAAAACCTCAGATGCTTGATCCCTTCGGGCTTATTTTTTTGCCCAGAAAAACCTTATTGCGCGGGTAATATTATTCCGGAAGGAAGAGATGGGGAGTTCTTGAGGCTAAGGTATCACCCTGTAAACTTTTTTCGGGATCGTTTCATCTTGAACGGCTGTATAAACAGGGAGGTTGGCGGCGACATTCTTGCCGATGACCTCATCAAACTCTTTTTGCATCATCTTTCCGGCAATATCAGCGTCAATTTGGGTGATAGCATTTTTTCCGTCTGTGCCCAGCATCTTGTTTATCGCGAGGGACATCACCTCAACGAACTTTGATTCCGGCAACTTATCAAGCTGATAAGTGGGCATGCTCGTTAAAAGGTTCGCCCTTTTCTGAACGACGATCCCGTATTTACCCATTGCCTGCTGTAAAACCCCCGCCTTGTCCAGAAGATCCGTGACCTGCCTATATAATGCCTTGCACTGACGCAAATATTTAAGGTCTATGGTCATTGAATTGCTTGCGATATCGTTCAATTTAATGACGCTTACCGTGTAGTCGGACAACAGCAATCTGGCCAGTTCGGGGCTGAAATATATGCTTTTGCTGAACCCCTCGTTTCCTACCGCCTGGCAATCAATGTAATTCGGCTTGAACACGCCTTGCGCGACCTTGTCATTGATATAATCGTGAAGCGCCGCCTTGATCATTATTCTCGTCTTATATTCTTCCGTGTAATCAGCATATATCACGGCATAATTCTCTCCTGATTTCGAGATATAATTGATCTTGTTCCCAACTTTCTTCAAATAACCCAGTTCAAGAAGGACGCCAGCTATGTCCTGCTGAAGATTCGGCGAATTCTTGAACTCCTGGCTCTCTATGCCGAATCCCATCGGCAGTTCTTTTAACGCCTCTTTTGTATTCGCGATATCTGAAAGGTTTTTCTTTGTGCCCCAGTTCTCTTGCGGACCCAGATCCTGAGACAGCAAAAGAAGGCTGACTGTGGCTCCAAGGGTCTTTAAGGCGCCGTTAAAGAGCACCGCCGATACCACTCTCCATTCAAGCGCCGTCCCGACGGCTCCAACAATTCCCTGTACAACGGGGCTTTTGAACTTGCCTGCGATTATTTCTGCGGGATTATATTCTCTGTCGATCTCTGAGGCCATAAGGCCCATTTGAACGACCGGGTTATCCACTACCGCTGTGAATTTTTCGCTTAGCCACTTGCCGCCATCTTCACCTTTCTGTTGGAGTATTAAGCCAAGGCCTAAAGCAAATCCGTCCTTTATATATTCCAGGTATCCGGGTACGTGTATTTTTGACGCGATATACATGGGCGTCGTAAACCCTGCTATACCGCCGACGCCTTTAACCACATCTTCCGGTGTCTTCCAGGTGCGGAAATTTTGATAAACGTAAGTGAAGTTAGAGCCTTTTCCCGAAGAAAGTCCTCCTGCCGCTTCAACAAGCTTTGTTGTTCCGTAGAATAACGTCAACCCTGCAAAGCCACCGGCGGCATCCTTCAGTATGATCATTCCGTCTACTTTCTCACCTTTTGCCAACTTGGCCAACTCGTTCACCATTGTCCCGACTACAACGAACATCGCTGCCGCGGCTCCGAAAGTCTTAATTTCTGTTATTGCTTTATCCCCTAAAGTCGTTACATCATTCCATTTTCCGTTTTCTATGTCAGGAGTGTATTTCCAGACCCTGTTGTTCTCTGTTTTCTTGTAGTACACTCCGTCCTTTTCAAATAAGGTCACTTTCCCCAGCGGATTGCCCTTTGAATCGAATTCATGCAGCAAGCCGTCTTCTCCCATCCTTATATTTCTTGGCGCTTTGCTATCCTTAATGATATCAACTTTCACGCCGTTGGTTCCTTCGACCATCTTCGCCACTCTGCCGTCCGTTGTAACGACGCAAAAGGCGGGTTTACCGGTTACGCCTTTTACGTTCGGGGCTTTACCAATCCCGTTCATTTCGATCTGCTTTGCCATAAGATGGATATTTTCTTCATTCAATAATGTTATTTCCGAGGGATTCAGCTGCGTGTTGCCTTCGAACGAGAGATTTATCTCCGTGTTCCCGCGGAGATGCGTTTCCGCAGTCTCATGAAGCATGGCTTTTATCAGTTTTGAGTTGCCAAAGCCTCTATAGAACACCCTTATCAGCCTGTCAAGGCAGCTCTTTTGAAAGACCGTTTCTTTAAGGTATATGGTGCATTTGCCATTTTCGTCGATCCTATATACAGCATCTCCCGGCGTATCGCCCCAACCCTCCTTAGAAACTTTCTTAAATTTAATCGATTCGCCGTCCCTGATCTTTTCTTCCATGCCTTTAAAGAGAAGATTTTTGCTTTTTAGTGTTTCAATGACCTCGTCTATCTTCGCCTGTTCATAGCTGTTAACATCGGTACTGTTCGATTTGTTTATAATGGCGTCGATCTCATCTTTGGTCACTTCCGCTCCCGCCTGCGAGCCGCCCACATTATTGATCCTTTGCTCGGGGAGCCGGATCTTCTGTCCAACTTTGATCTTGGTGGAGTCTTTGATCTCAGGGTTAAGTTCAAGCAGTTTTTTTACCGTTGTTCCATACTTTCTGGCAATGGACCACATCCTGTCCCCATCTACAACTGTATAGATATTATCTGCGACTGCTGGCCCCAAATTCGCGTGAACATTATCCTTTTGCTTTATATCAGCTTCCTTTTTATTAACGTCATCGGAATTTGTGTCGGCTTTTTTCTCCTGCTTTATTCCGGTCGTCTTCTTTTCAGAGTCCCCCGGCTTTGTACTCAACTTGCTCTTCGTTTCTTCTTTTGATTTTTCCGTGGACGCGGTTTTTTGCTCCGGATTAATTTCCGTCTTTTTATTAATAGGTTTGTCCTTTTCAACTTTTTTCTCGTTCGGATTAGGATCGTTCTTTGTTCCCGTTCCTGTTGGTTCATTCTTCTGTGCCGGCTCCGGGGTCTTTCTCCCGAAGACTTTTTTGACAGTTTTCCCGCTCCAGGACAACCCGCGGCCGATCAAAGCATTGTATCTGCCTTTCCTGATCCGTGGCATTATTTCGCTGAGCTTTATGCCTTCGATCAGCAATATTTTATCCGCCGCGGACTGCTGCACGAACCGTCTCACATCGGGGATCTGCTGGCCGATGATGTTCTCGCATATGGATTCGTAGATCATGTTGCAGGCCTCAGGATCGCCGTTAGCTGATTCGAATTGATCTGGGTAATATTGCTTGATCTCCTCGATAGGATAAAGATCCTTGCTGTGCTCATAGATGGAACGCATTGTTTTGTTATATACTTTTTCTTGTATGGAATTCCTCCACTTCCTGTGGGGCTGCATAACATCATAATTGAAAGCTCTTGCCGGATTATCCAGTTTGAACTGTAAGATTTGAACTCTGACAAGATTTAAAAAATCCTCGCCTGTCATCCTCAGTACCGGGACACCCTCATCGTTCGTCATGGTTATGAGCTTGTTCCTCTTGCTGTATTTGCAATAATCAGCGGCAAGGTCCAGGTTCTGAAGGAATTCCCGTTCCTTCATGACTGCTACGGATTTGCGATCGACCTCATTCGCTTTGTTCAGGATCCCTTCAAGCTCGGCGGTCTTCATCCCTTTCTTGACTTTTTCGCCGCTCGCCCGCAGACTTTCGACAAGCGCCTTTTTTTCCTGCGGGGTGACATTTTTTGCCAGCCAGTCGGAAACCGCCCCTCCCATCGCGTCCTTGACCGCCCCTTTATACTTGGGATCCAGGGCGATCTTTATGATATCGCTGCTTGTGAGAATGACGGATTTGGCGGCTTTTGCCCGGGACCGATTAAAAAGTTCATATATCGCTTTTATCTCATTTTTCGCTGCCCGGGAAAGTTTCTGTTGCGTTGAAGAAAAGATCCCCAAAAGTTCGATCCTTTCAAGTTCGCTCATTTCCCCTTTAATCGCGAGGGTCTTGGTCGCGTCATCGTACCTGTATGTATCCGCGTGTGAGGCGATAAATTTATCCAGCATGTCATTTTTGGTGACCTTTACAGCGGCTTCTCCGTTCTTTTGTACAAGATTGATCTGGAATTCCTTGTCAAACTTCTTGTCGGCAAGGGCGGTCTTTATCATGCCTTCGAAAGCATCGTCCCCATCTTCGATACTGGGGGCTTCGGAAATGATCTCGCTGTCCATTTTATTGAAATCATCCAGGAATTCCTTTTGAGCGGAGGTCAAACCGCGCAATCCGCGCAATACCCTGGAGATATTCTTTATCAGATCGTAGGGGTGAATAGAATAATCCACTGCCTGATTAAGCTTGTTCAATCCCCAGGAAGTCCCGTTTATCGCTTTGTCCAGGCCTGTAGAAGCTGATCTCTCGGCGGGATCCGCGACAAGGCGGCTGGCTGGTATCTCCTGCCATTCGATATCGAATCCCTCGAACGATTTACGGGACTGGGTTATTCTTCGGGCTCCCCGGTCGTAATAGCTTTTAGCCAATTGATAAAGCCCCATGGTCGCAATGTAAGCAAAGTACAGGTCAATGCCCCCGGCAGTGACATTTTTCCTTTTCAAGTTCTCATAGGCATCCTTCAGCAAGGCATATGGATTTAAGCGGAAGGCCTCCAGGCTGACCCTGTTATTTACAAGTGACCTTAATAATTCCAGCCCGTCGGATAAAGCGCTGCCATCCCCATGTATGGCGGCTATTATCAGCTGCGGCAGTTGAGCCACTAATGCGGTCTGGGTCTGGATGCTGATCATCGGGGTCATGGCAAAATTAAGAGAAAGATACTGATCGATCATATCTTCAGCTTGGTCCAGGCTCGTCCATCCAAATCCGCGCGGTAGATCTCCCGATTTGTCCTCATTGATCGTAAAGGAGGTCGGTTCCCGTAAATCCTGATGCAGCAACTCGATGTCGCCCGAACTTTGCCCCGAAAGTTTGTTCAAGACCGCCCCGATATTGAAAGGAGCTTCCGACACTCTGGACAGGTCCTGGTCCATGGGGACAAAATAGCGGGAGAAGAATTTGAGGGCTTCCGCGGTCGTATTATCCAGACCGGAAAAAAGGTTCATATATGTAAGGTCGTATTCCTCGGATCCATCCATTTCTTTCGCTCCATAATTAAGGTCGGCCGCATATCCCATCAGCTCGCCGAATTTGTCCTGGGTCTTGAATTCGTACCCTGAAGACTCAAAGGACTCGATCAACTCCTTTTGCTTATTCGGGGCATTCTTATATTTTCCCAGGAATGTACTAAGGAGAAAACCCGCGCGGTCCACGATCTTTTTATTCACCTTTTCGTTGTTCAGGCTTATTCCTTTGCCCCATTTCATATAATCGCTTTCGATGAGGTATCCTTTTAAGACCAGGGCATAAGGATAGGTGGTGCTGCCATTGACCATCATGTTCACTGTTTTTTCGGCCGCGTTCAGGTTCTTCTTGACCCGACCGTTGCAGCTTTCTTCCCCCGGGTCCCACTGCAGGATGGCGGTTTGCAAATTCTTTTCCCCAGCGTTATGGGGTTCTTTATGGTCTTGTATTCATTTCCCACCTGGATCTTGAGATCTTTAAGGCGCTGATCATCATTGACGTTAAAATACAGGCTGTTAAAGACTATCCCTTTATCTTTCATCTTCTGCGCAAGGCTGTTCAGGAATTCCTTCGGATTATCAAGCGCCCACTGCTCGTTCTTTTGGTCCGCCTTTTCAGATTTGGTCCCTATCATGGCGTTCACGGCGGCGGGCGTCAGGTATCCTTCATAGTTTTTGACGAATGCCTGTATAAAATCCCAGCCTATGCTGATGGAGCTTTCGCCCTGAAAGTAATCTTTATCCTTTGCGTGGCACGGCTTATCATCATTTTCAGCGAAGAACGTTCCATTTTTTTTCGCTTCGACTTCTTTCTTGAACAGGATCTCCTTTAATCCTATCACCCTGGTATTATCCACAGCTTCCAGGGCTTTTCGGTTGGCGGGCGTCGGCATTGTTAAAAGGGAATAATGGATAGGGTCCCACAAAAAGTCATATACGAGCTTCTGCCATATGCTCTTACTGCCCTTTTGACCGCCTTCCTTTGCCGCTTTCCTTTGGGCCTCCTGATCAGCGATGTACTCTCTTTCTTGTTTGGGCTCCGCCTCCTGGGTGACGCGTGAGATAACGTTATATAGCCGCCTTAAGATAATTAGGACCTGGTTGGCTTCCTCCGTGGCCTCCACATCTTCGGTCTCCCCGTTCTTTAAAATGACCGATTCATTCGCATTTTTGATCATGTCCTCATCAATGTAAAATCTTCCATCCTGCACATAATCCGCCACCCTGTTTATGGCACGAATTTGGTTCGGGTCAAGCTGCTGCTTATAAGGGCTGTTACTGGCGAGCTTATCCTGCCAGTTGGCCAACGCTCTTAAATAGGCCGGAGATAGATAATCTGTCCCTTCTATCGTCAAAGTTTTGCCTTTCATATGTATAGGATTAGGCGCGTAGCCCTGATCAGCAAGATAGAGCATTATGCTGAGTATCGGCAGTTCTTCGACAACTTCATGGTGATCCTTATCGGGATTCAATGATATTGTATTTATATTGTCCCCTGATATTATCTTCCATGTCTTTTTGACAACTTTTTTGACAATAGGTTCCCTGACGATCTTATATCCCGGCGCCGCCTTGTCCTGCTCATTTTTATTTTCCGATATGTGGGACATGTTCGCATTTTCGGAAAGCAGTGACTGGGCCATGGTCCCGTCTATCACAAGATATTCCTTTTCCTGTTGATCCTTTATGAGCGGGACATCCTTCAGGGACGCGTAATTTTTTGTCATTACCCCCAGAATTTGATCGGCAGCCGATAAAAGGCTGTTTTGATCCAGCTTTTCAGCTGAAGAAAGGCCCAATTCATCTATCAGTTGCTGGGCAATGAACCCCCCGAGTTCCGAGATCTTCGCGATCTTCTTCTTCTTTTCCTCCAGATCCATCTGATTATTTTTGATTATCTGCAAATTGCATCCAATATTGAATTTGATGTTCAATTCCTGTGCGTTCAAATTCATGATCTGACCGTTCACCTGCTTGTTGATGAAAGCCTCATATTGCTTAAGGTAAGCTTGCATGGCTTTCTCGTCTATCGTTCCCCCATCTTTCTTGGCGGACGCCCGCAACTCTTTTTCCTTTGCGTCCTTTTGCTTTTCCGCGGCATCTTTTTGCTTCTTTATTTCATTTTTTATGTTGGCACTCTGTGTTTGAATGTTCGCCAGATATTCATCGTTCTCTTTGCGTGTGCGGTCCAGCTGCCCAAGGACTTCGTCAAGGTTTTCTTGAGATATTTTCTTTATTTCCGCGACTATAGATCCCTGCATATATTTAATGAGCCCGCCCTGGAAATTTTGAGCGCTGGTTTGCTTCAATAAATCAGATATCACCTGCAGGGCGACATTACAGGCCATTTTCAGGTCCTCATCAGCGGTCCCCCCTTTATCTTTGTCCACCGTTTTTTCAAGCAATTTGAACGACAGCCCCAGGAACTCGGCCGGCTGGTTCTCTTCCGGGCTCAGATCCGCGTTCTTATATCCGGAAATATCATATACAAGGTCCGTATCGGTTTGCGGGTCTTTTCCAAGATGAAGGCAATTGACCAGCAAAGGTTTTAATATGTCCATCTCAAAACATTTCGGGACATCCACAGGCCCTGAAAAAGATCCGTTCTCAAAATAGTAGATCTTCAGGTCCCTTACGGCGTCAGCGGAATTCGCGGCTTTTTGGGCCTCCTGAAAGACCTCATTTATCGCCTTTTTATCATCCGCACAGACAGAGCTTTCGTTTGATATTTTTTTCATAATATCCTGGGAAAGCCCGGCAATGACAAGTTTTCCATTTAAATATGTTATCGCCGCGGTGTTAAGTCCTTGAATATACGTTATTGTGGCTGGCGCCAGAGTAACGGCTTTTTCAGCGCTCCCCTTTACATAGACCAGGATCAGTTTTTTGCCGGCTCCGGTCATCGCTTCCAGGCTCTGCCGCACCTCGCTGACCGAGCTTTGCGATCCGCTCTTTGCAATGGCCGCCTTAATGGCCCTGTCACGATCCTCGCAGTCTTTAGGCGAATAGGCCGTAAGGGAAAGATGTTTCAGGATACTGGCGGGCAATCGCCCTCCATACCGCGATAAGATATTTGAAAGTATTTTCTCCGGGTCATCCTTTGTATCGGCCCTGGCCTGCTGGATAATGTCCCTGATATCCTGGTCCTGGGCGAGACACGACAGGAACTCCTTTAAAAATGGATCGTTCGAAGGATAACTGATATTGACTAAAAGTCCCTCATCCTGCGTCCCGTCGCTGAGGGAATACTTCACTTCCTTGGCAATACCCACCTGGCCGGAAAAGGAATCAGGAAGGACCTGATATGTTAATAGCCCTTTTTCCAGAAGATCCAGGTTCTTGCTGTATTCGCTCCAGAGAAGATCATTGGCGGGTTCGTCGTAAGGCGTAAGCAATCCCACTTTCCTGGCCAGCAGGCGTTCTCCGAATTTACAGAAATCCTTTTGTCCGGAGTAATAAATCCCGATCTTATCTATAAGGCTTTTCAGTTTGGCCAGGTATTCCTGCTGCCCTTCTAGCGTTTCCGGCACAGCGTCCAGAGTTTTGGAATTATCCCCGCCAAAAATATCCTTTGTGAGCTTTTCGGCGTCCACCGCTCCGCAAACGTTACATATATATGTATCGATATCTCTTTTTATCTCCGCGATCCGGAGGTATCTTTTATAAATGGTCCTGGCTAACTTTAATTGCTGCGCAAACAAAAGGTCCTTTTTCTCGGCATCGCTCTTATTTTTAAAGTCCGGGTCGGACATCGTAGTCTTCCAGATGGCGTCAAATTCATCTTTAAAATTATCAACAACAGTCCCGTCTTTGTTCATTGTTGTGTAGAACCTGGCCATTTTAAGGATGAAAGAATCCGCCCTTTTTTTCTCTATTCCATGCGCCGGATCTTTATAATACTTCACCAGAAGCTGTTCATTCTCCAGGTTTTCGGCGCCCCTCCCGGCTCCGCCATTGTTGCCGGACCGATATCGTCCTCCACATCCTTTTCGTTTTGAAGGATGTCCTTTATGTCCCCCTGCGACAGACTTGAGTTGAATTTATTCAGGCATTCCTTTTGCGCGTTTATTATATCTTTTAATTGATCATTGCTCTGGTCAATGAAGTTCTCCCCGTATTCGATGAACATATCATTCATTTCTTTCGTACCGATCTGCTGCCCGCCCTTAAGTGGTTTCTTGCATTGTTCGGCCAGCTGGCCCAGCGCGCCGTAGAGCGGATCTTCGCCGGTAGCAAGCCTTAAAACATATTTTCCCCCGTTTTGGCAATGCACATAATTTATATCGGCGTCTTTCACATTGAGACAGGCAACGCCCAGCGGGACATCTGTTCCGTTCACATTGCCTCCCAGCGACACAAAGACCGTTCTTTCAGTTTTTATGTCTTTCAGCTCCTGCAGGTTATCGTCCATTTTCCGGACATAAGCATCCACCACCTGGCGCGGACTATTATTGTAAGCGGAAAAAGCCCACTTTAAAGAAGTCAATAATTGAGGGGTGTCGTCATAATTGATAGCGTATCCCAGGCTCTCGAGCATTACAACAAAGGTCTTTAGTGCGAAATATTCCTCGATCCCGGGAGCGTTATTTTCCAGCAGCTTTGAACTGTTCAGGTTGTTCTTAACGCAGTTCATGACCTTCCGCGCAAAGTCCGGGTCGTTCGCGGGAGCGATCGGATCAGAGGAGTATCCTGTTTTCTCAAAGGCAAAAGAAATGTACGCGTCAACGGGATCGGTGGAGTTCTTGGATGAATCGATGAAAAGCGCGGAAGAATTCTGCGGCGCTGTTATGGGAGAGTAAGAAGATGTCCGGTTCCCTGCCGGCGCTGACTGGTCTTTCGTCCTGCTCCCCTGATATACCGCCCCATTCGTACCCGGATCGGTTTTATTGACCTCTAAGCTCATTTGTTTTCCCTTATGAATTCATGATCTGGGACAACCCTTTTATATCTGCCCAATTCTTGTTTTTCATGTCTTTCAACCAATTTGACAGGTTATTATTCGCATCGTCTGTGATAAGTCCATTAATTTGCGCTTTCAACCACTGGTGCAGCCCCGTGACCTTTGAACTATCATTATCTTTGAAACTGATAATTTGATTGATCAGGCCTGTAATTTTCGCTCGCTGTTCATTAAAGGCCTTGCTTTGTGCCGCAAGATCCGAATACTTGGCTTTTATTGGATTATACCCGTTGAAAGCTTTTCCAATGTCCTTTTCAAGTGATTCGACCGTTGCTGGTGGCTTCGGTTGTTCGTGGTGCTGAGGGTCCGTAATCTTGCCATCCTCTCCTTTAAGCTGCATGATCAGTTTTGACTTGTCCGTGTATTTCCCCGACGGCAAATGCAGCAGATAATCTACGCATTTGGCCTTTAGATCCTGTTCGGACATATAGGCCTTTATTCCTGATAATTTGGAAAGATCATAATCGGTGTTATTGATCTTTTTAGCTTTATTTTCCATCCATTGAGAGAGGACCGTTTCCAGAGCTTCTGTATTTTCCGGATGGTTTTCCTGGCAGGACAGGTAAAAGTTCTCGGCCGATTTAACGAGATCTGTTTTTGTAGCGTACAGCTTCGCCAATTCCGCCAGATTGATATACTTATAATCGGCCGGGTCTTCGGCTTTGATCTGCTCGCGGATCTCGATCTGTTTATTGATATCAGAGTTCTCATCTTTTGCAAGATCATCCTTTAGCTTTTGGACCTTCGAAGGCTCTGTAACTTTGTCCCCGTCCGGGTCATCCTTCTTCGCCTCTTTTGTAATATATTTCAGGATGCTCCCTTCACTTATATCCCCTTCGAACTTGGGCAGCTTGACCGTTATCTGGAATGTTTGTTCCTGGACCGTGGTCCCTAATTTGGATATTAACGGAAGGGAAGCAAGGAATCTGCCTACCGATTCCAGGTCGACAACCGTTGTCTGCCCGTGGAATCTTTGCGTTAAAGCATCATATGCTTCCTGTGTAAGGTAAGCTTGTAGATCCTTGAATGTTGTATCTTTTGTTATTGGATGGTCGCCGATCTTGCCGCCCACAATCTTATCTCCCGCGTTGATCACCGCGTCCAGGTCAGCCATCTCAAAGCCTACCGCCGTATTGTAAAGCTTTATCGCGTCATTTTCGTCATTCAAGCCGAAAGCCAACTTATATTTTTTAATGGTATCATTGAACAACTTGATGTCTCCCGCGGTTATTTCCTCGTCAGGAGCGCCTTTGGTATTCATCTTCATGAGGATCAGATCGTATAATACCGTGGATATCCCGAGTGTCTTCGCCTCATTTCTATCGATCATCTTGTCCATCAATATTGCATTTTCATCTATGCCCGTTAAATGATTTTGCGTGACCCACAGGCCAATGAATGTCCTGGCCAAAGCCATATCGTCCCCGGCGTCATTATTGTTCGGATCCTTCGCCTTGGGATCGTTCTGTCCAGGCTCGGTCTTCTTATCGGATACAAACGCCGAGCCGATCTGATCAGAAAGCAGATCATACTTTATTTTTTGGCGCAAGCTTATTATCTTCTTTTGATTCTTCTTTTGCCTCAAGGAATTGATCACGAAATTTCTTATCATTACATGCTTTTACAATAGCATCTTTTACCTTGCTGATATTATCTGGAGTTATTTGGAATTTGACTGGATCTTTAACCATTTCTGTAATGATCTGCGTTTTCGCCGCCTGCGCATTCGGATCTGTCCCTACAGGTAAAGTTTCCAGTTCAACCATTCTGCTTTTCAACGCCGTCTCAGCTGCGCTCTTTTTATCCGCTTCGGTTATTATATTTTTTGCATTTGAAAGGGTGGGGTCGTCTTCATCAATGCGAAGACTAACTGCTTTGTTATAAGCCTGCCTGATCTGTTCAATGTCCTTGGATTTAAGAGCTGCTTCAAGCTCGCCCATCGCTGTCTTTTTTTCTTCTGCTGTGCTTCCCTGTTCCAGTTCAATGTCCGGTTTTTCATTTTGCTTTTGATCGACAAAGCTTTTGGTTAATTTCTCCGTATCTTTAATTCCCGCCGCGCTGCAAAGCTCGGTAATAAAGGCCTCATTGGATATTTCCGAAAACGGGGTTTTCTTGTCATCTAATTGTTTCATTAACTGAAGAACATCTATTCCCTTACCTTTTAACGTACTTCTTACCTCTGAGAGGTCATATTTGCCTGTTTCAACAGCATCGTTATTAAAGATATCTCCGATCTTATCAATCACTTTTGCCGAAGAAGTATTACTCCTATCGTATTTTCGCATTTCAATTTTGATATTTTCAATATCGCCTGAGTCCGGCTTGTCGTCGCCTTGCGCTAAAGCTTCTTTGCTCCCGAAGATAAGAGCTATATCTTTCACGTTGTCATTGCAAAAGAATTTGCTCAGCGAGGCCCCCAGATCATCATATTTGGTTCTGGTCGGGTTGGTCCTTGCTTGCAAGTTTGTCTTTGCATCTACCAATTTTATTCTATCTAAATCTCCCATTTTTTATCTCCTCCATCCCCGCCCCTTGGCAGGTTTTATAAATTAGGGTATATAAAACGCAAAAGGCGAAATAGCAGATCTATCGCCTATGTTAATATTTAACCCTTCACATACATATATTCGTGTTATTAAGCCGAAAACTTGCATGAATTCTCGGTTTTTAGGCGTGCTGATTTTCCGATAAATTGATCTCATATTCCCCTCTACATAATATATCGTCAAAAATGACCGGAAATTTCATTTGAGAATAATGGCAAATAAAGGCAAAGGATGGCAATTGATGGCAGTGAAAGGGCTTAGGGCGCAGGATTTAAGGCATATGAAGTTATTGTTTTTACCTAAGCCTTAAGCCGTATGATCTTCAGTCTCTTCTTTTGCCTTCAATCGCCCTCATTCCCCTTTTTCCCTATTATTGAATACTTCATTCTCCAGGAATTCGTAGTTGTTCATCCAGCTGTAATCGCCGTCTTCCGCGGATCTTTGGGCCAGTTTCCTGAACTCCTCGTTCCTGTCAATGAACCACTCGTAAACCCAGGCGAATTTCTCCAGCGGGTTCTCGTCCCAGGGATTCCTTTTCCTCCTGCCGTCATCAACGACAATCTCCCCGAACAGGTCCTGGTTCCTGGCAAGTGATTTAAGATTGAACCGCTCCTGCACGTCCTGCCACCTGTCCTTCGGGATCTCCACCTTCCTTGTCGCTATCTGGTACATCCTGTTCCCGGGCGCGAAATACCTCCTGAATTCCAGCATGTTGTAACCGCTGTCGGCTATGAACCGCATGAACTTCGCGAATTCCAGGTTAAAATGGTTGACGGCGTGGCCTATCTCGTGGGTCAGGACCTCGGGGATCTCCTTCAGTGTCAGGTTGTCGAACAGGTATATCCTTTTATTGTCGCTGTCGTAAGCGCCGCCGGCGTGGACAAGGGTTTTAAGGAGTCTTATCCTTCCTTCCTTGTTCTTCACCACCTGCTTCACGCCTATAAGATGTTGCTTTTGTTTTCGTTTCTTGAATTTCTTCAGGACATCTTCGATCACAAGAAGTTCGGGGGTGATGAATTTGACGTCCGTGTCAAGGATCTCTATGCCGAATTCCGAAGAAACCCTTTTTCTTATCGGCATGCCTTCCGGGATCGGGACCGCGTCCGGAACGGTCTTTGGCGCGAGCGGTTGCGTCACCAGAGTGTAATTTATCGGCGAAGTCAGAACGCTATTTATGCGCGATATTTCCATAGTTCACCCGAGTGTTTATCGTGTGAAAGAGGGGGAAACTTGCGTCCTCACCCCTGCCTCCTCTCCTTATAGGAGAGGGGAGCTACGCAACCAGAACTAGTAGATTTTGAAAACAATAAACTTTGGGGTGAGGTTACTTTACCAGCATCGTCCCTATTCCGCGGGTGGTGAATATCTCCAGCAGAAGCGAGTGGGGCAGTTTTCCGTCGATTATGTGGACGCGCGCGACGCCGGACAAGATCGCGTCCAGTCCGTAGCTGACCTTGGGTATCATCCCGCCGGAGATGGTGCCTTTGTCTATCAGGCCCTGTGCGCTGGAAGAATTTATTTCCGATATCAACTTCCCGTCCTTATCCAGCACGCCGGAAACATCGGTCATGAGCACAAGCTTGTCGGCCTTCATAAGTTTCGCGATCGTACCGGCGGCAGTATCGGCATTTATGTTGTAGAGCTTGTTGTCCGGCCCTATCCCCACCGACGAAATAACGGGTATCTTCCCCAGTTTCAATACTTTCAGGAGTTTAGACTTTTTTATCTTGTCAACTTCGCCCACATAGCCGATATCGACTTTTCCGTTCACCAGGAGTTTTTTGGCCTTTATAAGGAATCCGCGCCGTCCGGCGAACTGCACAGGCCGTCCTCCGTGCTTCTTAACGATTTTCGCTACTTCGCGATTAACTTTCCACAATGCCTTGTCAACAACCTGCATGGTCTCGATCCCGGTCTTGCGGAACCCCATGACGAATTCAACCTTGATCTTCTTTTTCTCAAGGAGTTTGTTTATCTCTTTTCCGCCCCCATGGACCAGGACGATCCTGATCCCGATCAGGTTGAGAAGCACGATATCCTGAAGGACCTTATCTTTTAATTCCGGGTCCGTCATTGCCGCGCCGCCGTATTTGACCACAAAAAGCTTCCCGTGGAACTTCTGAAGATATGGAAGCGCCTCTATAACCGCTTCCGCTCTTTTTATTAAAAATTTATACATTCTCCTCTTTCTCCTCTAGCTCTTCTAGCTCCTCTATTTTACTAAGTGTGATACTCCGCGTTTATCTTCACGTAATCGTACGTCAAATCGCATCCCCAGACGGTGGCAGCGCCTGTTCCCTGCCCGAGATGTATATTTATCAGTATCTCCTTGCCCTTAAGGTGTTTTTTCGCGTCATTCTGGTCGAAAAACACCGCCTTGCCGCCGTTAACGACAAGAAGGCTCCCGATATAGACATTCACCTTGTCCTGTTCGATGTCCGCGCCGGAATAACCCACCGCCGCCATGATACGGCCAAAGTTCGGGTCCTCCCCGAATATCGCGGTTTTCACAAGGTCCGATCCGGCCACCGCTCTCGCGGCAAGCTTGGCGTCGTTCATTGATCTCGCCCCGGCCACCCTCACTTCTATCAATTTGGTCGCCCCCTCGCCATCCCGCGCGATCTCCTTCGCCAGATACACGCAGACAAGTTCCAGCGCCTGCTTGAAAGCTTTTTCATCACTGCCCTTTAAGGCCCTGTTCTTCGCCATGCCGTTAGCAAGGATAAAAACGCAGTCATTCGTGGAAGTATCCCTGTCAACGACCGTCATGTTGAACGACTTGTCGACCGCTTCCTTCAGATAAATTTTCAATTTGGATGATGGGATCTCCGCATCGGTCGTTATGAACGCGAAAAGCGTTGCCATGTTGGGAGCGATCATACCCGATCCTTTTGCGATCCCGCCTATCGTGATGGCTGCACCGCCCGCTTTCAGCTTTACCGTGATCTCTTTTCTTCTCGTATCCGTAGTAAGTATCGCGTCCGCGGCCTCCCCTCCCCCTGCCTGCGACAGCTTTTTTGACAGCATCCTGATGCCGTTCAAAATGTTCTTCAATGGAAGTCTTGAACCGATGGTCCCCGTAGAGGCAACAAGAACATTTTCGCGGTTGATATTAAGCGCGCTCGCGACCGCCTTCGCCATTATCTGGGCGTCCTCAAGCCCCTCGCTGCCCGTGCAGGCGTTGGCACAGCCTGAATTAGCGATTATCGCCTGGGCTTTGCCGCTCTTTATATGGTCCATGCTCACAAGGATGGGAGCAGCTTTAACAGCATTGCAAGTGAAGGTTGCCGCCGCATTCGCCGGAATTTCAGAGTAGATAAGCGCGATGTCTTTCTTGCCGGATCTTTTTATCCCGCAGTGCATCCCTGAAGCTTTAAAACCTTTCGGTGCCGTTACGCCCCCATTAACTTTTTTCATGGATATATCGGCAGAAGCTTAAGACCCGCCGTTTCCTGCAGTCCGAACATTATGTTCATGTTCTGGAGAGCCTGTCCGGAAGCCCCTTTTATAAGGTTGTCTATCGCGGACAGAACAATGACAGTGTTCGTGCGCTTGTCGTATTTGACCGCGATGTCGCAGTAATTCGCCCCGTAAACATTTTTCGTTGACGGCAGCTTCTGGTCAAGCACGCGGATGAAAGGTTTTCCCTTGTAGAAATCCTTATAGATCCTGGTAAGTTTGGCTTCATCGATAGCTTTGCCCGCCTTCGCATAGATCGTCGATAATATTCCGCGCGTCATCGGGATGAGATGAGGCGTGAACGTTATCTTTGCGCCAAGTTCCTGTTCGATCTCCGGGATGTGGCGGTGCGCGGCGACCTTATATGCGGACACCCCTTCGTTGCAATTAGGGAAATGCGTTTCATCGGTCAAGGCTTTACCTGCTCCGGATATCCCGGATTTGGCGTCCACAACAATGCTGTTCAGGTCGATCAGTCCTTCTTTTACAAGCGGATAAAGACCCAGTATCGATGCCGTGGCATAACAGCCTGGATTTGCGACCAGGTCGGCGCCTTTCACATTTTCGATCTCGGGAAGCCCGTATACCGCTTTCGCCAAAAGATCCTTGCTTGCGTGGTCCATCTTGTACCATTCCTTGAAGACAGCCGCGTCCTTGAAACGGTAATCTGCGCTAAGATCTATGACTTTCGCTCCGGATTTAAGGAGCTTCGGGGCAATGTTCATCGCCATCCCGTTAGGAAGAGCAAGGAACACGACATCCGCCCCGGACAGCTTGTCAACTTCGGGCGCCTTGTAGGAAAGGTCCAGCACCCCTTCCAGATGAGGGTATACATCCGATATTTTCTTCCCTTTGTGAGTCTCAGAGGTTACAAAGGCGAGTTCCGCCTCCGGATGGCGCGTCAGCAACCCTACAAGTATCGTCCCCGTATAACCCGATCCCCCCATTATTCCAGTTTTTATCATTTAATGAAACCTCCTCGATTTTCGTGGAACCTGCGACTAAACGTCGCGGTTCCTTACCATTCAATTACGAGGAAGCCGCGAAGTTCATTCGCAGGCTTCCGGGCTTTAATGAAACCTCCTCACACGGAACTTTTGGATCTCTATCGGCTCATCATCCCCTATCCACGCTTTCCGCCTGCAGATAGCTATTTGATTTTCCGGAGTATCCACTCCTTCAAGGTCCGGAAGCAAAAGCCCCCGTCTTCCCTTGCTGTGCACTATTATACCGTATTTTTTCGGGTCGAGCTCATCGATATTGTCGACCGGCTCCGGCATTGTCAAAACATCGACCGAAATCTCAAGCTCCGGAATTTCCTCTTTTGTCAGCGGAGGGAACCTGGGGTCTCTTGTCGATGACTCAATCGCATTTGAAATGATCTCTTCCGCCACATTTGCTTTTGTGGGGAGGAACGTCCCTATGCAACCCCTCAGCTGGCCTCTCTTGTGAAGTGAAACGAACACTCCGGCTTTCTCTTTTAATTCCGCGGGGAGGTCCGGTGGAGGGACAATCCTTTTCCCCTCGCTTAGGTAAGCTTCTATGGCTTTTCCGGCCAGATCAACTTGCCATGAAGAGTTATTCTTCATGGCTGGCGGGCTTGACATCAAAAGTGGCTACCATGTATCCCACGCCGAACGGGCCTTCATATGATAGGACCTCCGGCGTGACATCCAGGCCTTTCAGCGCTCCCATAAGGATCACGATCGACCTGAACCCGCATTCCCCCGCGGCCTCGATCAAATTCGGGTCCATGCTCAGTATGCCTTCGGCATCATTTTTACCGGCCAGCCTAACGATCTCCTCGTCGAATTTTTTCCCTTCGGGGTTGAAGCCCGCCGGGGCATCCGGCGTCAGCCTGTGAGAAAGGTCGCCGCTTGCGATAACAGCCACTTTTTTACCGAGTTTATCCGAAGCCGTCCTTATGACTTCCCCAAAACTATAAAGATCTTTATACGGAAGAAATGCCAAAGCGATCGGGACTATCGGTTTCTTGAACGAAGCCAGTGTCGGATAATACAACGGGACGACCACTCCATGATCAAGCAGTGTTTCCGCGATCTGCGATACTTCCATGTTCTGCTTTCTTGCTTCTTTTATGATCTCATTGCCGAGAAGCGCATCACCCTTGAAAGAAAAGACGGGTTTATCCGCGCCGAAATATCCAAGGTTACCCTCAAAAATATGGCTGACATAAACCGGTATCGAGACCTGTGACACGTTCCCGTGAGGAGTGATTATAACAACGGAATCGATATCTTTGGCTTTGAGCCTCTTCCCGACCTCCTCAAGCGCCTTCTTCGTTTTGCTTACCTCTTTTACACGGGTTCCTCCCACCGCCGGAACTATGACGGGAGGATGAGGCATTATCGCGCCGTAAACTATCGCCAATAAAAACACCAGCCTTTCAGGACAATTACACAATTAACAATTAAACAATGAACAATTAGTGTGTGCTCCGCACATATTAATAATAATTCCTTAATTGGTCATTGTGTCATTGGTCATTGTTAATTCCCTTTTATGATATAATACTTTAAATTTAACTTCAAGCCCTTCGCCTTCGCTCAGGACAAGCCTTTCGAAGGAACAGGGTAACAAAAAGGACCATATGACATTAATAATAAGCATCTCCGGTGTTCGCGGTATCAGCGACACAGACCTGACAGACAAAGTCATATCCGATTTCTCGCGGGCATTTGCCGCCTGCGTAAAAAAAGGGACCGTTGTCATAGGCCGGGACCCGAGGTCTTCCGGCGAAAAGATCAAAGACACCGTTATCTCCGAACTGAACAGATCCGGGCTCGATGTCGTATATCTGGGAATATGCCCTACCCCGACCGTCCAGCTGATGGTAAAGGAGCTGAAAGCCGACGGCGGGATGATCATTACCGCAAGCCATAATCCCGCGCAGTGGAACGGCCTGAAATTCGTAAGGCGTGACGGCATATTCCTGAATGCGGATGAAGCGGATGCCCTCATAAAGATCTACGAAAACAAGAAATTTCCTCCCTCAAATAAGACCGGCGCCATAAAGATCCACAAAGCCCCTTTTGACGCCCACATAAAAAAGGTCCTTGAATGTGTTGATGTCCTGTCGATAAGAAAAAGGAAATTCAAGGTCGTCATCGATAGTTGCAACGGCGCGGGTTCGAAGATCACCGTGAAGCTCCTTAAAGAACTCGGCTGCGAAGTCATCGAGTTATACACGGACCTGAACAGGACATTCCCTCATAACCCCGAACCGGTCCCCGAAAACTTGAATGACTTATGTTCAAAGGTCAAGGTATCCGGCGCGGACATCGGGTTCGCGCAGGACGCGGACGCGGACAGATTGGCCATTGTCACAGATAAAGGGATCGCGCCCGGAGAAGAATATACACTTGCGATAGCTGTTGACCACGTGCTGTCCGGCATACGGCATCCGGTATCAGGTATCAGGGCTCTGGTGGTCACGAATCTATCTACAAGCATGATGATAGATGACGTGGCAAGAAAATATAACGCCGCGGTCATAAGGACCAAGATCGGCGAGGTCAATGTCGCCGAGGAAATGGTCAAGCAAAAGACTGTTATCGGCGGGGAAGGCAACGGCGGCGTCATGTACCCCAGGGTCGGCTACAACCGCGACAGCCTGATCGGCATAGGCATCATCCTTGACGCTCTTTCCGCATCCGGTAAAAGCATTTCTTCCATTATTGACAGCCTGCCGCAATATTCGATCGTAAAGAAAAAAGTGGATTGTTCATCAAAAGCCGAAGCGGATTCTATGATACAAAAAGTGAGATCGAAATTTTCAGGCGAAAACCTTGATCTTACGGAAGGAATAAAGATCCTTTTTAAGAACGCCTGGGTGCACGTAAGGGCTTCAAATACGGAACCGATCATCAGGATCATCGCGGAGGCAGAAAGCAAGAACAGGGCGCTGGAGCTGATAAATAAGGTAATTGAAATGGATTAAGTCGCAGAGATAAACTCTGCTCTCATTATACAAAGAGCAGAGCTTGTCTCTGCGGGTCTTGTTATCCCTTTAGTTCCCCCAATATCCTCGATTTGGGTATATCAAGAAGGTTTGCCGCCATGTCTTCCGACCCGGTCTTTTTGTGGAAAATATTCACAAGGCCTTTTTCAACTATATTTTTAAAATCCAACAGGTTCTCCGTCTGCGAGGACTGCAGGTTCTCATAGACCATTTTACTCCCCAGCTGGATATCCTTAAGTGTAATTTCGCCGCTTTCACAGGCAATGACGGCGTTCTCAATGACGCACTCCAGCTCGCGGTAATTTCCGGGCCAGCCGTAGTCGCATATCATCTTTAGAGCATCGAAGCTTATGCCGTCAATAATCTTGCCGTATTTTGCCGAATATCTGTCGATGCAGGCCATCAGGATATCCGGCATGTCTTCCTTTCTTTCTCTTAAGCCGGGAACGATTATCTTTTCCCAGTCAACGAACGCCTCGCTATCGCCAAGCTCCTGAACGCCGGCTATTACGGTTAAATTCCCCTTCAACGACTTGCTCTTTATGTAATCCAAAATGCTCGCCCGGTGTTTTTCGTCGGCGGCGCCGAATCTCTCGAAATAAATAATATCCGAGGAAGCAAGGGCTTCCTGGAGCACCATCCAGAATATGTTTTCAAGGCTTTCCTTCCTGAAAACCAGCATATCGATCGTGGTCAGCTTTCTGCCCCTGCCGGAACAATCTCGCACGATCCTCACCAGGCTTGAAATGTCTATCCCGGCCTCGGAAACAAAAAGGATGTTCTTTCTGTCTCTTACAGCGAGCTCGAGATTTTTGAACAGCGTCCTTATCTTATTACCGCTGCCGGAAAGCCACCCGCCGGGCCGGCATGTGATCCTTATTTCGCCCTCCCCGCGCGACAGATTGCTCTTGACCGAGCCAAGCAGTCTTTCGCTTAAAGCGGGCTTCCTTATGAAATCGGCCACGCCGATCTTAGAGGCTTCTACGGCTTCGGGTATCGTAACAGTTGAAGAGAGCATTATGACGGCGGATGCCGGTGACAGCTTTTTTATTTCTTTGTACAAAGAAAGCCCCGACACTTCCTTCATATCGCAGTCAATGACGGTAAGTATGCCGGGGATCTCTCCGGCCTTTTTTAGAACTTCGCTGCGGCTTGAAGCTGTGTCTATATCATAGGATTCCTTTAGGGTGGACATGACCGCCGGATCGCTGCTTAACACCAATATATTGTTTTTTTTCATGCTTTTATATGGCCTTCATGCCATTATATCATCCGCTATGAGACCGGTAAAGTTACCGTCACCGTCGTTCCCTTTGAGCTCTCACTTTGAATATCGATCGTCCCCATGTGCTTGTCTATTATGCTGTGTGAAATAGTAAGCCCCAGCCCCGTACCGTAGTGTTTGGTAGTAAAGAAAGGATCGAAAATATGATTAAGCTGTTCTTTTGGTATCCCCTGACCGGTATCCGCTATCTTTGCTGTTACGGACTTTGACAGCTTATCTGATCCAAGTTCGATCTCCAGCTGTCCTCCCGCAGGCATGGCCTGCACGGCATTCAAAATAATGTTTGAAAATGCCCTGAGCAGTTGTTCCCTGTCGGCATGAATGTCCGGCACGTCATTGAATTTCTTTATGATATTTATATTCCCTCTCTCGATATCACCCTTAAAATCCGTCAATATCTCCTCGAACAACTCCTGAATATTGACCTGAGAAAGCTTCATTTCCGGCGACCTTGCAAAGCCGAGCAGTCCCTCCACTATCCTGTCGATGCGGCTTATCTCCGTCGGTATGATCTCCTCAAATTTTTTCCTGAAGTCAGGATCTTCATATCTGTCATGTAATAGCTGCGAAAAGACCTTCATTGAAGAAAGCGGGTTCTTTATCTCGTGCGCCATTCCGGCAGCCATTGTCCCCAGCGACGCGAGCTTGTCAGCCTCGTCAAGTTTATCCTTCGCCCTCTTCAACTCCTCGTATTGTCTCGAGATAGTGGAGTACATCATCGAGTTATCGAAAGCAACGGCGATCTGGTTCGCCAATATCCTCAAAAGCTCTATATCTTCATCCGTATACATATCCCCCGACAGTTTATATCCAAGGCATATTATCGCGATCAGTTTCTCTTTTGAGATCACCGGTATCCATACCGCCATCCCCAGTTTCTCAAGCTCATCCCTCAGACCATGGAAAGAGGAGAACGGCCCGGCCTGAGACAATAAAGAAGGGTGCCTGCCTATTTCGCTTTCCACTTCATCCCTTACAAGGATATCTTTTTTTGCGGAAAGGTAAGTTGCAATGGGCCCGCCCGCGTCGAATTCGATCCGTTTGTATTTGCCGGCGGTCTTAATGTCGCACGGCGCGCTCTTGAACCTGTTCCTGTTCTCGTCAAGAAGCAGGACTGACATCTCCTTTACTTTTATGTTATCAAGAAAATTGGACACTATCAGCCTTATCAGCTCGCTGAGTTTTATGACCGAGGTGATCCCGTGGCTCATATTGAGCAGCGTTTTCTGATAATTATATCTGCCTCCGTAAAGCAGCCTGTCCGACAGCTCAAGGATGAATCTATAGACAGGTTGATACAGTATAGACGCGAACAGGGCAAAGAACATGAAAGCAACGATGGTCTTATCTCCCAATATATATTCAAGCGGCTGTCCCGAAGCAAGCCCGGCCAGAACATAGAACAGCGTCAATATTGTCGATATCACAAGGTATATCAGCCCTTTTTGCATCATGAATTCAATGCTTAAAAGCCTGGCTACGCCTATCGCATACGCCGTGGTCGCCAAAAATATAAGCGCAAAAAGAGGGCCGTATCCCGTGAATCTATATTCGCCAAGCCAGGGCAAAATGAGGCTTGTTATTCCCGCAAAAACAGCGCTTAAAATGACGCCAAAAAGCAGATACCTCGCCTGCATCCTCTCCCCGCCCAGGGATGAATTGTATTTTCCGATCATATTCGCGATGCCATAGCCGATGTATATGATGAAGTAAGCAAGCAAAAAGCTATACCCGACCCCGAACACGATCGCGCGCCCCCCTTCGGCCAGGACCGACTCCTTTAGAATAAGATCTGTTGGAAGCATCGCGATCGCCGCTACAGGAAGAAGGAACATAAAGATCCTTTGAGTGCCGGACAGATTGCCCGTCCTTTTTGGAAAAACAAAAGTGAAATAATAAAATAAGGGAGCGGCGAACGCCGGCCCTATATAAACAAGCTTTCCCCAAAGCATGGCGGACAAAGGTGTCAGGGAATATGTGAGCCTTTGGGTCGCGTACGCCCAAAAGGCCAGGGAGATCGATAGCGCGCAAAATGCCATGTTTATCTCGCCTTTCCTGTTCTGAAAAAGTATATATAGACCGATGGCGATATCCACGAGTATCACATTGAACGGTATCAAAAGCCGGGTATTCCCGGAAACAATTATGTTCACCGATCCGATTATTAGAATGGCCGCCGATATAAAGAACACGCCTTTTGAGAGAACTCCGTTCATATTGATATCACGAAGCATTTTTAAAAAGCTCCTCTATTCTGTCCCGTTCTTCTATTGTGTTCACTCCAAATACCTCGTTTGGGTCCTGGGCTTTATACGCATAGACCTGCAAGCTCCGCTTTGTGAAAATGCCTATTACATCCGTTAAATAATATTCCTTTTGCGCGTTATCAGGCTTTACTTCGTTCAGCGCATCGAACAGATCCTTTGAATTAAAACAATAGGTCCCTGTGTTGATTTCTTTTATGGCTAACTCGTCTTTTGTAGCATCCTTTTTCTCCACGATCTTTATGACGCGACCGTCGCTGTCCCTTACGATCCTTCCGTATGAACCCGGATCAGGCAGTACCGTGGTCATTATCGTTGCCGACGCCGGTTTGTTCTTTTTGTGCCATGAGATAAATTCCTTCAGGGTATCGGTGGTTATCAACGGCATGTCGCCGTTCAATATCAGAACAATACTATCGCTTATACAAGGCGCGGCCTGAACTGCCGCATGACCGGTGCCCAGCTGTTCCTTCTGTTCAACAAAAGTTACATTAAAGCCCCGGCATTGCGCCTTAACGATCTCCGATTTATAGCCAACGACAACAAAAACTTCGTCGAGATCCAGTCCTTCCACCGCCTCAAGTACCCGGACGATCATCGGTTTTCCCAGGACCGAATGGGAAACCTTGGGAAGATCCGATCTCATCCTGACCCCCTTGCCGGCGGCGAGGATAATTGCAACTGTTTTCATGTCGAGTCATTATAGTTACAAAAGACGGCCTTGACAAGAAAGATAATAAGTATAATATTTTAAATAGAATACAGGACATTAAAATCTCTACTCGCTCTACTCGATTTTTTTAGGGGGTGAATAAGTGTCAAAGACATTATACGTTGGGAATCTCCCGTGGCAGATAACAGAAGCGGAACTGACCACATCCTTTGAGCCACATGGACAGGTGATTTCCTCAAGGATAGTGACCGAACGTGAGACCGGAAGATCGCGCGGTTTTGGCTTTGTTGAGGTGGAAGATGCCGACGCGCAGAAAATGATAAAAGCCATGAACGGTTACACTCTGGGAGGAAGAGCTTTAATAGTGAACGAAGCCCGTCCGAAAGAGTCGCGTCCAGAAGCCTCCAGTTGAAGATGGATGAGCAAAAGATAATCATAAGGCTGAGGAGCCTGTTGGGCCCATCCAGGTTCAAGCATTCCTTGAGGGTAAGGGAAAAAGTATTACACCTCTCACGCTTCCACAAGGTTAGCCGACAAAAAGCAAGCATAGCAGGGCTGCTGCATGATGTCTCAAGGTTCATGGACAGGAAAGGGCTTTTAAACCTTGCCAAAAAGATCAAGATGAATATCGATCCGATAGCAAGATTTGAGCCAAAGCTTCTTCACGCTCCTCTCTCCGCTTATATCGCAAGAACAAAGTTCGGGATAAGGGACCGGCAAATATTGAAAGCCATCAGTTCGCACACGCTCGGCCGGAAAAACATGACCATGCTTGAAAAGATCGTTTATGTCGCCGACCACGTGGAAGAAGGAAGATCGCACGCGGGTGTGGCTAACGCGAGGCGGCTTGCGGAAACGGATATAAATCAAGCCGTTGTAGCAATATCAAGCTCTATGATAAAATACCTGTTAGGTAATGATTTGCCCGTTCATCCAATGACAGTTGAGGTGAGAAATTATTACCTCGTGAAGCATGCACAAAAAAAGAAACTTAGTTAAGTTAAATAAAAATCTTTTAAAGTTATTGGCATCCCATCCAAAGGACATATCAGTTCCCCGCCACAAGCCAAAGAGATCAAAGAAAACCCTTTTGATCGTAAGTCTTATGGTCTTCGTCATTTGCGCGACAACTTTCATCGGCATCGCGACGGCGGTGATCTCCAGGTTCGCCCTGCTCGACGCCTTCCTTACGATGATGTCCACGTCCTCGTTTATAGGAGATACAAATCTGCTCGTTGTAGGACTTGACAATGTGGGGGGCTCTCACAGAACGGATACGATAATGGTCATTCATATATCGCCAAAAGACAAACAGGTGAATGTCGTGTCCATTCCCAGGGACACTATCATGAATATTCCGGGTGTAGGGCTCACAAAAGTGAATCACGCATATGCTTACGGAGGGATACGTTTAACAAGGACGACCCTTGAAGATTTTCTGGGGATCAAAATACCTTTTACGGTCGCGATAAACATTGACGGGCTCGCAAAAGTAATAGACACGCTTGGGGGTCTCACGATAAACGTGGAAAAAAGAATGTATTATGTGGATTACGCGGGAGGGCTTTATGTTGATCTTTATCCCGGCATCCAGCATTTGAACGGGCGCCAGGCCCTTGGTTATGTAAGGTTCAGGCATGACTCATCAGGGGATATCGGCAGGATACTGCGGCAGCAAAAATTCATGCAGGCCCTGGCAAGAAAGATCGTCACAAAAAAGGATGTCCTGAGCGCGCCGAAGGTCATATTATCGCTTCTCTCGAACATTAACACGAACATGAGCGTCCGGCAGATCCTGGGTCTTTCGCTCGCGATGAGGCAGTCTTTCGACATAGGAAATATAGGGATGACATCGATCCCCGGTGATTCGATCATGATAGACAGGATCTATTATTTGAAACCGAACACCGCCGAAGTGGAGCGGATAACACGCCAGTATTTGACTTCGGGCATACAAAAAAAGAGGACTCTGGTGAACGGGAGGGATCTGAATAGCTAGGAAAGAAATAAATCTGGTGGAAAGCATATGCGACATTCTGGACGATAAGAAAGCGATCGATATCAACGTTATAGATGTTTCAAAATTCTCTCCGATAACCGATCATTTTATCATTGCAACGAGCGGGTCCACCCCGCAGACAAGGGCTCTGACAAGAGCGGTGGATGAAGGGCTGGAAAAGCTCGGCTATATTGTTCCTAAGTGGCATGGAAAGATCGAGTCTAACTGGCTCATACTTGACCTGGGAAACATAATAGTTCATATTATGGGGGCGGAAGAACGTAAAAGATACAGCCTTGAGGAGATCTGGGAAAAGACCGCTATCACCTACCATATGTAGTAAAACAAAGAGAGAAATATTTGGTTATTTGAAACTGAGATTTGTTTGGGTTTTGAGATTTGTGATTTGGTCATTCTTCGTAAATCGGAAATCGCAAATCGAGTTGAGTTTAATGTTTGGCTAATGCTGAATTGTTAATGACGAGTAATTGATTGCGAAGCTATGGGGCCGTAGTTCAGCTGGGAGAACGCTTGACTGGCAGTCAAGAGGTCGGGAGTTCGATCCTCCCCGGCTCCATTTTATCTAACAAGACTAATTAATAGCAGTAATAACAGGAAACCTCCCTGCCCCGACCTGGGAAAAAGTGGGAGGCTCCGCCGAGCATAATGCGAGGTGGAGGGAGAAAAAACGGGAGTTTTTTCTCAGGGGGAGCGGTCCCGACTTTGTCGGGACGTTGAAGGGGGCAAAGCCCCCTCAAAGAAAGGTCTTGAGTTCGATCCTCCCCGGCTCCACCAACCTTTCGGGTTGGAATGTCAAATGACCAATTACAAATGACAAATTAAGGAAAGAATGTTCAATCCTTCAAAAATAATCGCGGTAGGCCTTAATTACCATGATCATGCCAAAGAAATGGGCATGGTGATACCGGGCCATCCGATCTTATTCATGAAACCCTCCACAGCGGTCATCAAAAGCGGTGACGCAATAATCTACCCGCCACAAAGCAAGAACGTCCATTACGAGGGTGAACTGGCGATAGTTATCAAGGACAAGATCAGGAATATATCCGGAAAAGAAGTCCGCAAACACATCAGGGGCTATACCTGCGCTAATGACGTTACGGCGAGAGACCTTCAGAATATCGACGGCCAGTGGACAAGGGCAAAATCCTTCGACACCTTCTGCCCTCTCGGGCCGAGGATCGTCGCGGACCTGGACCCGACAAACTTGAACATCCAGACCAGGGTGAACGGCGTGGTAAAACAAAGCTCAAACACAAAAAACATGATCTTCGATGTTTTCGAACTGGTTTCGTTTATTTCATCCGTCATGACCATACTGCCGGGTGATATAATAATTACCGGCACGCCTACCGGAGTTGGACCGCTTGAGGTCGGCGACACGGTCGAGATTGAGATAGAGAAAATTGGTGTTCTGAAAAATACAGTGACCTTGGAACCTGCGACTAAAAGTCGCGGTTCCAAATAATCCGGAACCGAGGCTTTCAGCCTCAGGTTCCGAAAAGAAAGGATAACTAAATGGATAACATAACATTCGATCACTTCAAGACAATGGACCTGAGGGTGGCCGAGATCAAGGCATGCGAGGACATTGAAGGGGCGGACAATATCTACAAGCTGACCGTTGATCTTGGAGAAGAGCGTGTAATAGTCGCGGGCATTAAACAATTTTATTCAAAAGAGCATCTCATCGGAAAAAAGGTCGTCGTTGTCGCGAACCTTGAGCCGAGGACACTTAGGGGAGTTACCTCCCAAGGAATGCTCCTTGCGGCATCAACGGACGACAAATCCTCATTGACGATCATAACTGTCGATAAAGACATCCCCAATGGCAGCAAAGTCTCATAAACCGATACAGACTTTTCTTTTTGAGAACCTATCCCATCATAAAGGGACCTTACATTTCATATCCACAAGGAACGGAGGAATAAGCAAGCCTCCATTTGACACTCTTAATCTGAGTTTCAATGTTTCAGATGACCCAAAGAACGTGATCCAAAATCGGGAACTTCTGGCCGAAGCCCTGGGGATCGATATCGAAAGCATCACGACCGCAAAGCAGGTCCACAACAACAAGGTCGCCGTCGTGGCCAGGCATATGCGCGGAAAAGGAGCAAAAAATCAAGGGTCGGCCCTGGAAAATATTGACGCGATGGTCACGAACGTGCCTGATGTATTATTGATGATCCAGGTCGCCGACTGCATTCCTCTCCTCTTTTATGATCCCGTTAAAAAAGTCGTTGGAGCCGCCCACGCCGGCTGGCGGGGCACGGTACTAAGGATCGCCAAGAATACCGTCAACAGCATGGTAAAGAGATACCGGTCGGATCCTGTTAATATATATGTAGGGATCGGCCCTTCGATAGGTCCCTGCTGTTACGAGGTCGGCCATGAAGTTGTTCATGAAGTGTCAAGGAACCTTAACGACGCAAAAGATCTGATCAAATTCAAAAACGGCTCCAGTTACTTTGATCTGTGGGAAGCAAATAAATGGCAGCTTATCGAATCGGGCATTCCACAGTCAAATATCGAGATAGCCGGCATCTGCACGCGCTGCAGCAGTGACACTTTCTTTTCCTCAAGAGCGGACAAGGGGGTCACCGGAAGGTTCGCAGCGGGTATAATGCTTACTTGATGTTGACTGGGCCTTTTATTTGACCTAGAATCACTCTCAGGAGATACGATATGAGCAAAGATAGATTTATCCGCCGGTTCGAAGAGTTGAGCGCAAAAGACGTTCCCGTTGTCGGAGGGAAGAACGCTAACCTCGGGGAAATGATATCGACGCTCAAGGATAAAGGGATCCCCGTCCCGGATGGATTCGCAACGACCTCGGACGCCTATTGGAAATTCAGAGAATTCAACAATATCCCTGACAAAATAAAGCCTCTGATCTCCGCGTTCAAGAAGAACCTGAAGATGCTGGAAAAAAGCGGGAAAGCGATACGCAAGCTGTTCCTGGATGCGGAGCTCCCGCCCGAAGTGAAAGACCAGATCGTCAAAGCCTACCGTGAATTATGCAAACGCTACAATTCGAAAAACGTTGATGTGGCGGTACGCAGCAGCGCGACGGCGGAGGACCTCCCGGAAGCAAGCTTTGCGGGACAGCAGGAAACATTCCTTAACATATCGGGAGAAAAAGAACTTATTGCCGCCTGCGTCAGGTGTTACGCTTCACTATTTACCGACAGGGCCATTTCTTACAGAGAAGAGAAGAAATTCAACCAGCTCAAAGTCGCGCTGTCGATCGGCGTACAAAAAATGGTCCGCTCGGACCTGGCGGGATCAGGGGTCATGTTCTCGCTGGATACGGACACAGGATTCAGGAAGGTCGTAATAATCAACGCTTCCTGGGGGCTCGGAGAGAACGTCGTGCAGGGATACGTCAATCCGGATGAATACATAATCTTTAAGCCGCTGCTGGGCAAACCGGGCCTGAAACCCATCATCGAAAAGAACCTCGGAGAAAAGGAACAGAAGATGGTCTACTTGCCTGCCGGCAGGCACGGCGTGAAAAGCGGCGGAAAGAAAACAAAGAACATAGTCACAACACAAAAGGAAAGACTTTCTTTCGTGCTTAACGATGATGAAATACTTCAGCTGGCAAAGTGGGCCGTTGTCATAGAAGATCATTACGGCCACCCGATGGACATGGAATGGGCAAAGGACGGCAGGACCGGCGATCTTTATATAGTTCAGGCGAGAGCGGAAACTGTCGAATCGAGGAAAGAGGCTTCGATATTCAAGGAATACCGCCTGCTGGGAACGGGAAAGAAACTGGCGGAGGGTATGGCGGTAGGCGAAGCCATAGTTTCCGGAAAAGCTCAGGTCCTTATGGACGCAAAGGAGATCGATAAATTCGAAGACGGCTCCATCCTTGTGACAATGATGACCGATCCCGACTGGGTCCCGATAATGAAGAAAGCAGCCGGCATAATAACCGACCACGGAGGAAGGACCTCCCACGCAGCCATTGTCAGCAGGGAACTGGGAATACCGGCCATTGTCGGCACCGGCAATGCCACCAGGATCCTGAAGCACGGCCAGGAAATAACGCTCTCATGCGAGGGTGAAAAAGGTTTTGTCTATGGCGGATATGTGAAATACGAAGCGATCGATCTCGATTTGAAAAACCTGCAGAAGACGAAGACACAGATCATGATGAACATCGGCGATCCCGCGGCCGGGTTCAGGTGGTGGAGGCTCCCCACGCAGGGGATTGGACTGGCAAGAATGGAATTCATTATCACTAATCACATCAAGATCCACCCGATGGCTCTTGTCAAATTCAACGAGCTGAAGGATGTAAAAGCTAAAAAACTGATACTTAAGCTTACCCGCGGTTTCAAGGATAAACCGGGCTATTTCGTTGATCGCCTCGCGAGGGGCATAGCAATGATAGCGGCTTCCCAATACCCTTATCCGGTCATAGTAAGGATGAGCGACTTCAAGACTAACGAATACGCAAACCTCATCGGCGGGGCGCAATTCGAATCCCACGAGGACAATCCGATGATAGGCTTCAGGGGGGCTTCCAGGTATTATGACGATAAATACAGGGAAGGGTTCGCCCTGGAATGCAGGGCCATCAAGATGGTCCGCGAGCAGATGGGTTTAACGAATGTCGTTGTCATGATACCTTTCTGCAGGACAGTTGAAGAAGCGGACAAGTGCCTGCTGGAAATGGAGAAGAATGGCCTTAAACGCCATGAGAACGGCCTGGAAGTGTATGTAATGGCGGAAATCCCTTCAAATATTATACTGGCCGACCAGTTCTCTCAGAGGTTCGACGGTTTCTCTATCGGCTCGAACGACCTGACACAGCTGACGCTGGGAATCGACAGGGATTCAGCGCAGCTCGCCAAGCTGTTCGACGAAAGGAATGAAGCGATCAAAAGATCCATAAGCAGTTTGATCGAGACGGCTCACAAGAATAACGTAAAGGTCGGCATCTGCGGGCAGGCCCCTAGTGATTATCCGGATTTTGCGAGGTTCCTTGTGGAAAAGGGTATTGATTCCATATCTCTTAATCCCGACAGCGTGATCGAGATCATCAAGACCGTTTCCGAAGCCGAAAAAAGATAAGCCGCGTTAAAATCTTCGTGCAAAATCTTGACATCTGTTCTATAATAGACAGGTTTTTCACAAAAATATTTTAGGAGGTTGGAAATAAAATGGCAAAGGCAAAGAAAAAAGCATCGGGTAAAAAATATGTCTACTATTTCGGGGACGGGAAAGCTGAAGGGAACGGGCAAATGAAGGACCTGCTTGGAGGAAAAGGAGCAGGGCTGGCGGAAATGACGAACACGGGAGTGCCGGTCCCCTCAGGTTTTACCATAACCACGGAAGTCTGCAATATGTTCTTTAAGGTCGGGAGCAAAGTCCCGGCCGAGGTAACAAAACAACAGGCGCAATATACGGAGATGCTGGAAAAGTCCATGGGTGCCAAGCTCGGCGATCCGCGAAATCCTCTTCTCGTATCGGTAAGGTCCGGATCGAAATTCTCCATGCCTGGCATGATGGATACGATCCTCAACCTGGGACTGAATGATGAGACCGTCCACGGACTGATAACGAAAACAAAGAACGAGAGGTTCGCTTACGACTGCTACAGGCGCTTCATCCAGATGTTCGGCAACGTCGTTCTGGGTATGGAAAAGAACGAGTTCGAACACATACTTCAGCATAAAAAGGAAGAGATGGGCGTGATACTTGACACGGACCTCAGCGCGGATGACCTGAAAGACCTGATCTTAAGATATAAAAAGACGGTAAAAGAATCCACCGGCAAGGATTTCCCCCAGGATGCAAGGATCCAGCTCGATATGGCGCGGGACGCCGTATTTAAATCATGGATGAATCCCAGGGCCATAACCTACAGGAAGCTGAACGACATCCCGAATAACCTGGGCACCGCCGTGAACGTACAATCGATGGTATTCGGCAACATGGGAGACGATTCAGCCACCGGCGTAGGCTTCACAAGGAACCCCTCGACCGGCGAGAACAAATTCTACGGAGAATATCTTACGAACGCGCAGGGCGAGGACGTCGTCGCGGGAATAAGAACCCCGCAGCCGATAGCAAGGCTTGAGAAAGAAATGCCTGCGGTCTACAAACAACTCAGGGCGATCACTTTGAAGCTTGAAAAACACTACCGAGATATCCAGGATTTTGAATTCACGATACAGAAGGGCAAGCTGTACATGCTTCAGACCAGGACCGGAAAGAGGACCGCTCCCGCGGCCGTGAGGATCGCCGTTGAGATGGTCCAAGATAATTTCATCACAAAAGAAGAGGCGATATTAAGGATAGACCCGGCTTCCCTCGACCAGCTTCTGCATCCGGTAATAGATCCGAAAGCGAAAGTTAAGGTCATAGTAAAAGGACTTCCGGCTTCTCCGGGCGCCGCCACGGGTATGGCGGTGTTCACCGCGGATGAGGCGGTAAAAAGAGCCGGCGAAAAGACCATACTTGTCCGCAACGAGACCTGCCCGGATGACATTCATGGTATGGATGCTGCGCAGGGTATCTTGACCGCGAGGGGCGGAATGACATCTCACGCCGCCGTCGTCGCGCGAGGCATGGGAAAATGCTGCGTGGCTGGCTGCGAGGAGATCAAGGTTGATGAAAAAGGCAAGAAGTTCTGTATAAAAGACGTTACGGTAAAAGATGGCGACTGGATCACGCTCAACGGCACTACAGGCGAGGTCATACTCGGCCAGGTACCTACCATTGAACCTTCCTTATCCGGGGAATTCGGCCAGCTGATGAAATGGGCTGATTCCTTCAGGAAGATCGGCGTTCGCGCGAACGCGGATATTCCGCATGATGCCCATGTCGCGAGAGGTTTTGGCGCGGAAGGGATCGGTCTCTGCCGCACGGAACACATGTTCTTCGCGGAAGACAGGCTTCCTCACATGCAGGCGATGATAATGGCGAATACGGAACCCGACCGGCGCAAAGCGCTCGCAAAACTTTTGCCGATGCAAAAAAGCGATTTCATAGGCCTGTTCAAGGAAATGAAAGGTTATCCGGTCACGATAAGGCTGCTTGATCCTCCGCTCCATGAATTCCTGCCCAAGAGAGAAGAGCTGATGGTGGAAGTAGCGGTGCTGAAAGCAACAGGCGGCGATAAGGCGAAAATAGCAGAGAAGTCAAAGATCCTTGATAGAGTTGAAAGCTTGCACGAGCTGAACCCGATGCTGGGACTCAGAGGATGCAGGCTGGGCATTGCGTACCCCGAGATAACCGAGATGCAGGCCCAGGCGATCATCGAAGCAGCATGCGAGCTCAAAAAAGAGGGTTTGACCGTAGTTCCCGAGATCATGATCCCGCTGGTTGGACTTCTGAACGAACTCAAAAACCAGAAAACTATCATAAAAAGGATCGCGGAAGAAACAATAAAGAAGCACGGCTGCAAGATAGAATATAAGATCGGCACAATGATAGAACTTCCGAGGGCGGCCGTTATAGCCGATGAGATAGCGACCGAAGCGGAATTCTTCTCGTTCGGGACAAACGACCTGACGCAGACGACCTTTGGCTTCAGCCGCGACGATGTCGTAAAATTCCTTAACAGCTACATCGACAAAGGAATCCTTGAAAAAGATCCTTTCGCCACACTTGATCAGAACGGCGTCGGGAAACTGGTAAGGATGGGAGTGGCAGGCGGCAGATCGGTAAACAAAACATTGAAGATAGGTATCTGCGGTGAACACGGCGGAGACCCGGCATCAGTTGAATTCTGCCACAGGGAGCATCTTAATTATGTAAGCTGCTCGCCTTACAGGGTTCCGATAGCCCGTCTTGCGGCGGCCCATGCTGCGATAAAAGAGAAAGCCAGGACAGCCTATACGACCAAGTAATCCCGACCAGAGTGTTGGGGTAAACCCCAACCAGGGTGTTGGGGTAAACGCCAACCAACGCATTGGAGTAATTCCTTTGGCGAATAAATAGGAATGCCCTGAAGTTTCATTGACAGGTTTTTGGCTATACAACAGCAATAATTTAAGCTGCGAATAAGAAATACTTGACAAGATTTCAAATCTCCGCTATAATTCCATCTTTGCGACTAAACCCCAACCAATGTGTTGGGGTAAAGATTGTTTTCTTCCGGGGGGCCTAATGCTAATCCGCAAAGAAACAGAAGAAAGGGAAGACAAATTCCTTTCTCCTTACGCAGTAAGATCAAAGAACTCCAAGGGCAGGGACCGAAAAGAAAAAGAAGACGACATAAGGATGTGCTTTCAGCGCGACAGGGACAGGATCCTACACTCCAAAGCCTTCAGAAGATTAAAACATAAGACCCAGGTGTTCATTTCGCCCGTAGAGGACCATTACAGGACAAGGATGACCCACACTTTAGAGGTTTCTCAGATCGCCCGGACGATCGCGAGAGGCCTGTGCTTGAACGAGGACCTGACCGAAGCGATAGCACTGGGACATGACCTGGGACATACTCCGTTCGGACATGCCGGAGAAGATGTTTTGAACGATATCCTGAAGAACATCGACGTCGCGCCGAAAAGATGTTTTTTGCATAACGAACAGAGCGTAAGGGTCGTGGAAGTGCTGGAAAAAGGCGGCAAGGGGCTTAATCTTACCTGGGAAGTAAGGGACGGGATACTCCATCATCCGCAGAAAGACAAACAGCTGCCTGCGACTCTCGAAGGCCAGGTCGTGAGATACAGCGATCACATCGCTTATATCAGGCATGACATTGAAGACAGCATCCTGGCCGGTATAATAACCGGGAAAGACCTGCCCAAAAAACACACGGCAGTTCTCGGGAAGAACATCCTTGACACGATAATCCCTAACATCATCAAGAAAAGCAGGAATAAGAATAAGATACAGATGGACAAGAATATCGAAGATGCGATGAATGGTTTATATGATTTTCTTTATAATAGAGTTTATACAAGCTCCACGGCTAAGGGAGAAGAAAAAAAGATCCCTTATCTCCTGACCCAGCTTTTCAAGTATTACCACGATAACCCGGAAATGCTTCCATATTATAAGAGCGGCATGAAGGAAGTGGAGATCGTACAGAGCATAATTGACTTCATCGCCGGGATGACCGACAGATACGCCACGAACAAGTTCACCGAGATCTTTGTGCCGAACGAATGGCACGTGAACATGGGAGCAAGATGATATTAAGCTCAACTATCGATGAGATAAGGAACAAAGCAGATATACTCCAGATCGTTGGAGAATATGTCCCTCTTAAGAAAAGAGGCAAGAATTACATCGGGCTCTGCCCTTTCCATTCGGAAAAAACCCCGTCCTTTACCGTAAGCCCGGACAAACAGATATTCCACTGCTTCGGCTGCAACGAGGGGGGTAACATCTTTTCCTTCCTAATGAAAATAGAGAATATCAGCTTTGCCGAATCCGTGGAACTTTTAGGCGAACGAGTGGGTATAACGGTACAGAAAACAGGCGCGTCTCCCGCGCTGCAAAGCGAAAAAGAAAAATACCTCGAAATAATGGAACTTGCGAAAAAGTTCTACAGGGAAGCCCTGGAAGGCCCTGAAGGTGAGCCCGCCAGGGAATATCTGAAAAAAAGAGGCCTCACTGATGATTCCGTGAAGGCATTTGAACTTGGTTTTTCCCCGAATAAGTGGGATTCACTCCTGAATTTTCTTTTTAAGAGGGGCGTTGACCGCAAAGACATGGAAAAGCTGGGGCTGATAATCGAGAGAGGGGACAAAAGCGGACACTACGACAGATTCAGAGGAAGATTGATGTTCCCGATATGCAATTTAAGAGGGCGCGTCACGGGTTTCGGGGGCAGGATAATACCCACGGGCACGTCGACCAGCGAAGAAGCAAAATACATAAATTCGCCGGACTCCCCTGTTTACAACAAGGGATATTCGCTTTACGGGTTAAGCGTGACAAAGGACGAGATAAAGAAAACAAGAACGGCAGTCCTGGTGGAAGGCAACGTTGATCTGGTCTCCTGCTGGCAGTTCGGGATCAAGAACGTGGTTTGTCCTTTAGGCACGGCACTTACGCAGAACCAGGCGAAAATAATACACAGGTTCGCGGATAATGTGATCCTCGCTTTTGACAGGGACAGCGCCGGAAACGCCGCAACGGCAAGAAGCGTTGAAATATTGAAAGACGAGGGATTCAGCGTGAAAGTTTCCGGCTTCGAAGGCGGGAAAGACCCTGATGAAGCGCTTAAAGCCAAAGGGGCGGAGAGTTTCATCAGGTCCCTTAACGACTCAGCCCCATGGATGGAATACATGATCCTGAATACGCTTTCAAAATATAACCTGAATGAAATTGAGAACCGGGCAAAGGCAGCCAGGGAGGTTGCCCTGATAATCGCTCAGGAGAAAGAAGAGCTGGTCCAGAAGGGATACATAAATCTTGCGGCGAGCAAGTTGGGTTTCAGCGCTGATGAAATATCATCCGAAGTCAAGAGGCGCGGGTTCTACGTGAAAAAAGGCGGATCAACATCTTTGAACACAAGCGTTGAGAAACCTTCTTCAAAGGCCGAAAAAGCCGAAGAGTGCCTGATAAAACTCTCAGTGAACAACAAAGAAATAATGGATATGTTTAAACGATCCATAAGCTGGCAGGAATTTACCGGCAAGAACACCAGGATAATCGCCGAGCTTCTTCAAGTCACGGACTTTGACCAGAAAGATATAACGCATTTCTTGCTGGAGACCCTGCCGGACGAAGATTCAAAGAAACTGTTCTCAAAGATAATGGTGGGCGATTACCCGGCGGAGAACCTGGAAAAGGTGGCCGGAGACTGCATAAATACGATAAAATCCCTTGCTCTTAAAATGAAAATGGCCGGTCTTCGCGAGAAGATAATGGCAGCGGAAAAAGAAGGCAAACTTGAGAACGTTTCCATGCTACATAAGGAATTTAACGGCCTGAACGAGACATACAGGTCCTTATCGGTTTAGCATGAAGTAATATATATACTTCATGCTTTAGTGAAATTTATTGCGATTCTTCGCGATAATATGAACGAATGGAGGATTTAATGAAAAAAGAAACGGATTATAAAAGTCTTAAAAATATCGGGGAGAAGAAAGGATATCTTACTCCGGAGGATATAATGGCCATTTATCCTGAACCTGAGAAGAACATATCCGAAATAGAAGAACTTCTTGTACACGGGATAGAAATATCCGAAGATAAGGAGAAAAAAACAGTACCAGCACCTGAGGAGGCAGTGGTAGACATCACTGAAACAGAAGTGAGAGGCGCGGGCATAGACGACACCGTTAGGATGTATCTAAGAGAGATCGGGAAATACAAACTTCTTCGCCCCAATGAGGAGATAGAATGCGCAAAGAAGGTCAGAGCCGGAAGCATAAAGGATAAACACAGGCTTACCAATTCCAATCTGAGGCTCGTTGTTTCCATAGCGAAGAAATATTCCGGGAGAGGGATGCTGTTCCTGGACCTTATCCAGGAAGGAAATCTCGGGCTGATCAGGGCCGTTGAAAAGTTCGACCACAGAAAAGGCTATAAATTCAGCACGTACGCGACGTGGTGGGTACGCCAGGCCATAACAAGATCCATCGCCGACCAGGCGCGCACGATACGAATACCCGTACATATGGTCGAAACAATGAACAGGCTCAGAAAAGTGTCCAGAACGCTCCTGCAGCAGCTCGGGCGCCGACCGACCGAAGAAGAAATAGCGAAAAGATCCAGGATGTCCGTGGATAAAGTGAGAGAAATAGTAAAGATCTCCCAGCTTCCTCTTTCGCTTGAAATGCCTGTCGGTGATGAGGATTCATCACGCCTGGGCGATTTCGTAAAAGACACCGCGATACAGGCGCCGGATGAAGTAGTGCTTCATGGGCTTCTCAGGGAGGACCTGGAAGAGGTTATGTCATCTCTTTCGGACAGGGAAAGGACCGTCCTGAAACTGCGATTCGGTCTTGATGACGGTCAGCCAAGGACCCTTGAGGAAGTCGGAAAAGTTTTCAATGTCACCCGTGAGAGGATCCGTCAGATTGAAGCTAAAGCATTAAGGAAACTGAGGCACCCTACGCGAAGCAAAAAGTTAAAGGAATATCTTAGATAAACACTGAGTAGGGTTAAGGTGTAGGTTTGGAAGCGAGTTTGGCATGGGATTGGTGTATGGAAGTTGGTGCAATACCATCTTACACACCCTTACCTATTCCAAACCCGCATCCACACCAAAGCCTAAACCCTATTTTCTCTTTATCAGCATCACCTGGTATGTGAGATACTTCCTGAAAACATCCCTCTGGAGTGGCACAAGATTATTGACGATTATCTGCTTTAACGTTTTCCCCTTGACCCTGAATTTGAAGAATAGGTTCAGCATCCAGTAAACTGGCGGAAGATGGACCTGCAAAGTGGTAAGGATACAGCTTAAGACCGGCCTTATGTAATTCAAATACACATCGGTGCCGTAGTCAAGGGTGGGAAGGATGTTATCTGTGATATCCTGTTTTTTCACGACCTTGAATCCCGCTTTTTCAACTGCTTTGAGATAGTCCGTGAGACCGGCGGAAGGGAGATTTGGTACGTTCTTCGCGCTTACCTTCTTGAAATAATCGGACACGAGAAGGTATCCTGTAGGCCGCAGCAGCTGTGATATCTTTTTTAACGCTTCCCCGAAAGGTATGTATTGGACCGACTCGCTCATGATTATCAGGTCGAACTTCTGGCCGGTGTCGTATTTTTCCAGCGTGGTCAGCTTAAAACCGGCTTTGCCTTTTGTGTTCTTCCTGAAAAGCTGCCCCTGGTAAGGATCGGGACATATACCCGTTACCTGATATCCAAGGTTTAATAACTTTGCCGCATTGCCGCCCACCCCGCAGCCGACATCGAGGACCGTGCTTACTCCCTTTGGAATGGACGCGATCAGATTATTAAGGTATCTTTCCTGAGCGGCCTGGAAATTCTCAAGGGTGAGCTTGTCCCCTTTCTTCCAGAGACCGAAGTGAAGGTAATTTGTCTTTGCCAGGTCGAGGTAAAGCTTAAGAACCGGCTGAACCCGAACTTTAGTTTTTTCGATTTCTTCCATAAAAAAATAGCCCTACTCTGTTCGATTCCAGTTAAGATATCTCTACCTTAATTTGTCATTTGGCATTGGTCATTTGACATTACCCCGACCAAAGGTCGGGGTTAATAGCGCAACCTTCTTCAGGTCGAACTGTTAGCATTATTCTACCTAATACAATTCACGGGTGCAAGAAGCTGAATTTGCGGCGTTCAGAATGATCTCCCGATACTGTGACTTAGCCGGGGAACTTCACAGTATCCCTCTATATACGATACGCGTACACAGGCACATACGCACGAGCGCAGGCGCGCGGCCAGACCGGCCAAATTGGGATTTTATTTGTTACTTCGGTACACAAGGATATTCATTTTAACAGTTGATACATAGATGTTGTTCATTAGCAGTAGAGAAAGACAAAGGATCAATGATGTTAGATATGAATACGAACAAAAGACAGAAGAACCTGACCCAAAGAGTTTTAGACACGCTGGGAGTTTGAAACTATTGCTGCAAAACCTACTCCTTCAAGACCTCGACTGAGCTTGGTCGGAGTCCTCGGCTTACGGCTTCGCTTTCTCCAGAGGCGAACAGGCGGGACAAGTAAACTCATCGCCCCGATGCTCCGGTTGATGCAAGCTACCCCCTGTGGTGTGGTAAGCAAGTTCATTATCCCGATACTTCCGCCAGCCATACAGCTCGTAGAGAGGCGGACAGGCCGATCTCGTCAAAGGTGGGTAGGCAGAACAAGCTACCGCCTGCGGCGGGGCAGGCTGGCAGGGAGCTACCGGCTTTGAAAAAGAACAGTGAGCATTTCCCACTACTGAAAACGGGGCAAGGCGATTATCCATGCTATTTCACGTTGGCTGAAATGTAACATTTGTTTTGCTTCATTCTCAGACTCAGATTGAGACAGTTACACAATTAACAATGACATCCGCTTTTGCCGAGGCTTCCGCCAGCCTTACAGTTCGTAAAGAGGGGGACAGGCGATGACTCCCGACGTAAAGCCTGCCTGTCGGCAGACAAGTCGGAATCCCGCACATATTTTACATTTCAACAGTAAGGCAGCGGAACAATGAATGGTTATCAGGCCAAAGACAAGCAGGCAAAAAAAGCAGCTTCAGCTGATCGCTTTCTATCAAGACCCGCCTACACCAAGACTTATACCATCATACCAGCCAGAGGCAATCCCTACAAAGGCAGGCAAGCAGGGAGCAGGTTTCATCGTGTGTTTTCGCTTGGACCATTTGACCTAGTTTCCCCATGCTTTGCTAAAGATGTCCTTGGTTGTCAGCAATTCATCGCTAACTACAAGAACTGTTGACTTTGTCTTCATTTCAAGCCAGCTGTATCTGCCTGCGTCGTCTTTTTTGTGTTCGTGCTTGGAGAGGCGCGGAAATGATTTGTTTTGAATGGGATAAGGCTGGGGCCCCACCTGTCCAGACACAAAAAACGAGTGAAAACTGATGAAATCCCAAGGACAAAAACAAGCGGTTACTTCACAGTATCTAGGGGGGTATTTCACAGTATCAAGCGGTTAGTTCACAGTAAATTGACTTTTTCACTATTACGGGGCATAATTTGATCATGGTACAGGAGCTTGAATATTTAACCTTAAATGAAATAAAAGCTTTTCTTAATGCCATCAACGACACCCGTGACCGGGCACTAATAATCCTATTCCTTAATACGGGCCTTTTCTTAACCGAGGTAACTTCCCTGAAAGTTGATTCGATCGACTGGAAGAAAAAGATACTTTCCGTCCCCGGCAACCGGAAAAGGACCATCCCGCTGAACGACCAGGTTTTTGAGGCGTTAGCCAAGTGGTCGAAGGAGCGTCCGGCAGGTAAAATTCCTGATCTTTTTGTAACTACAAAAGGCGCGCTGAAAGACCTCACAAGTCGCGGCGTAGATTATCTGATAAGAAAGTACGCAGAACAAGCCGGCATAAAGAAGCGGGTCAATCCGCAAATACTTCGCAACACATTCGCTGTCCGGCTATTCTCGGAAGAACCCTCCATCGAAAAAGCTTCCGCCATTTTGGGCATATCCGACCCGGAATCGATAAATCGTTATATACAGGCCTCTAAAAGACCGCCGGCCAAGGTGGAGATAACCGAGAAGCTTGAGCATATCGACACCCGCCACCCCGTCGTTAAAGCTGTTTCAAAGTTATTCCCTACTAAGCCGAAGATCGTAAAGCCCACGACCGCAATAAAAGGCCCCATAACTCCCAGTCCCGAAGAAGTGATCTTCGGAAGGGATAATGTGATCGCCGACATAAAAGCTGATATCGCCAAAAGTCAGCCAGTTCTGTTGACTGGCCCGCTTGGAATAGGCAAAACTCATTTATTGATACATATGTCAAAGGTCCTCGGTCCCAATACATTATATATATCTGCGCCCAATCCGCTTAAAACCGCTCTGATGCAAATACTCGTAAAACTTGATCCTGAATGGCAGAAAAAGCTCAACACCAGAGCTTCAACGAAAGAGATAACCGACTATATTGTGAAAATTAAAGGCGCGAAGCCACCAGTTTTGTTGATCGATAATTTGAACAATATAAAAATCTCCGATATCGACCCTATTTTGACCTTGCTGAATAACTTTCCCATACTCGCCGCCGCCGATGAAGTAAAACCGAAGCTGAAGCAGGTCTGGTGGCAGCTTAAACAGGTCCCTCTCCCGCCGTTAAATGAAGATGCCTCGAAAGAACTTATCAAATATCTTACACAGAACCTTACTATTAGCGATTATGAAATGCTTGAAACAAGGGTACTGACCCTATCAAACGGCCTTCCTCTTGCCATTGTCGATATGATCCATCAGATAAGCCATATCCCGATGGTTTCAAAAGATGTTATCCGTGATGTTTATCATGAAGCCGGAATACACTATCGCGACTGGACGACGGTTATAATCTTCATTTACTGGATAGCTGTCATTTTTAGATTTGTTGCGCTTGGAACAAAAAGCTATGAAGCCTATTTCCTTGCCGGTTTCGGCGTGACGTTATTGATGATTTTAAGAAATGTCATGTCGATGTTGAAGTGAATATTTATGTATAGATTTAGAAACATAAAACATTTATTAGATGATGGTGAGCTGGAAAATCAAGAGATATACTTCTCGGATATTTCTGCGCTAAATGATCCGATTGAAGGCTATAGGGAAATATGCTGGAAAGGAGATAGTATCCTTTGGAAAAACCTTATTAAGCATTATCTTCTATGCCTTGAAAATGTGATAGTGCTTACCATGCTTTCAGAAGATCAGGTTAAGTTTAGCCAACAAGACATACCGGTATTTATGAGCACTGAAAAATTGCCAACTGAATTATATAAAAATATGTTCCAGGAAATATGCAATGAGGTTCTTAATAATGAGGGCATTATAAAGTACACGGAATATCTATCATCTCGCCTAGATGGCGTCAACCATGACGAATTGTTTATTCACCTTAAAATGATACATATGATAGCCTGCGAGGCTATTATTAAAATACATGCGGCGCATAGTTTGCAACTTGCCTCAAACAAACCATCCACAAATCATTCCGACAGTCTTACTAAATTGTTAACAGCTTTAGAGGAATTACAATCTGGCAAAGAAGAACACATTAATAGCTTGACGCTATTCTCTATGATGAAGCAATTCATGAGAGATAATGACATTCTCAGTTCACGCAAATCAATGGGCAAAGGGGATAACAACAAACAATGCTTCATTAAATTTGAATTTCCAGCTGCTTATATAGAACAGATTGAATCATTAACTTATCCCAATCTATATGTGGCATGCTTTACGGAGGATTGCACAAATCCTGTTACTTGGAGTCATTATGGGGATAGCCACAAGGGCGTTGCCCTTCAATTCAAGCCTCAGCTTATCGAAAATGAACCATGTATTAATCTTTATGGGATCACGGGTGTTTGGGGAAACGGGAAAAATAGCTACAGTAAACGTAAATACCCTTTTAAAAAGGTGACATATTCAAATGAATTCCCCAAAATTAATTTTTTTACTTCTCTCGGACAATTAACTGTTCCGCAAGCCTTGTCTCAATGGTATACAGATGTTGACGGCAAACAGAGCACCTATGCAAGTGACATATTTAATAAGCAAGACGAATGGCGACATGAATATTGGGCGAAATTTGAAAAAAGCGTTTTAACTAAACTTAATGACTGGGAGAAAGAAGTGGAGTTTAGATTGATATTGCCCGAAATACTTGGTCTTCATACTGATATAAACGCTCGGAAATTTAAATACGATTTTAATGACTTAGGTGGCATTGTTTTTGGCATTAAAACACCATTAGAAACTAAATCGAGAATAATAGATATTATCGAGGAAAAATGCAAAAAAATTGATCGTAAAGACTTTGAATATTATCAAGCTCAGTATGATGAATCAGCTGGTAAAATCAATATTATTAGGATGAGCATAAACCAAACGAGGTCGAATAAAGACAATGTTAGCACCAACACATAGCGTCTTTGGCATCTTTTTAACGCTGATATTCCTGGCAGTGTTCGGGATACAATGGGGTCTTCATTGGACGATAATTCTGTTCGCGATCATCGGAGCAATAACGCCCGACATCGACCACCCCCGCTCCGTCATAGGCAAGCTTTTTCCGTATATCTCCATTCCCCTTGAGCGCAAATATGGCCATCGAACGATAACCCATTCATTCATCGGCTGGGCTATCTTCACCGCAATTTTCGCTTTAATTGTCTTGTTTGTAGCTTTGATCTTTGGATTCATTTTTAAGTTTGACGCTTGGATTTGGGAATTAGCGCCAAGATGGACAGCCGCGTTCTCCATCTCCTACTTTTCCCACCTGGTGCTTGATATGTTTAACCGCCGCGGCAGCCAGATGTTCTGGCCGGACCCCAGCAGAGATGTTATCCCAAAAAACCCGAAGTTCAGGCCTGAATCGGGATCAAGCGGGGAGCTTTTGATCTTCTTTATTCTCTTCGTGCTGATGCTCTTTGCTTTTCCGATTTCCAAATACGGGATAGCAAGCTCGCTCCGCTGGCTAATGGCTACTCCCGGATCAGCCATCAAGGAGTTTCAGTCCCTCAAGACCCATTCCTATGTTGAATTTAAGGGTTACTTCACGGAAACAAATGAGCCGGTCGAAGGGATAGGCGAAATTCTCGATGTCCAAAGTTCTCGACTGGTAATATTATATAAACCTGGCCTGAGTGAAGCCGTGATGGTAAAAGGAGTCGAAGGAGGGCTTGCCCGCCGAAGCCTTAGCGAAGGCGGGAAGATTTACACTTTAAGCGATGAGCTGGCTGCCGATATATCCGCTTCACATGTCCGGCTGAAAAGAACAAATACCCCTATAAAAGTCACAAAGAAGGAATTCGAAAATGAGAGCCGTGATGCTCTGCTTGCGCAGATACCCGCTGGCGCGCTTGTTTCGGGAACGGTTAAGCTCCCGGAAGGAATGGGCCTTCAGTTCCCTGCCTACGCCGGCTCTTATAAACCCTTGAGCCAGAAAAGTGGCGATCTTATTCTCTCTTACGCCTCAAAAGACCAGATTGCAAAGCTTGCCCTGACAGAAACTTTTAATCTGCAAAAAAGGAAGGACAAGGCCGACCTCGCACAGCTATACGCTCAAGCGGATAAGCTTAAAAGCCAGATAGCAGAAGCGGAAACCGGCAACGGTCTTACACCTTTAGGCAAAGAGCTTATGATGAACAAAGATGAGATCAAAAAGCAAAAAGCCCAGCTCGCCGATTTGAACGGCCAGCTTGAGGAAATAAATGTTAAAATAGAGGAACTTCAGCTGAAGATAAAGGCCAGAAAGTTCGCATTCTCAGGAGAAGTCTATTTAAGACAATAAGGAGGCTTGATATGAAGAAATTTGTTGTCTATCTTATTATTGCGAGTTTATTGTCTCCGCTGATTGCTTCTCTTGCTTATGCTTATGAATACACTCTCGCCACGAATGATCTCCTTGAAGTCAAAATCCTTAATCAGAAGGATATGGACACAAAACAGACTATTACGCCTGATGGCACTATTGCGCTCCCATTCCTCGGAAGGGTCCAGGCTCAGGGCAAAACGCTCAATGAATTTCAGACCTATTTGACGGCCGAATTCGCCAAGTATGTGGATAAGCCTCAGCTTGTTGTCTATCTAACCCCAAGATCGATATATGTAGTTCAGCACGATCTCAAGAAAAATACCTGGGAAGTCAAGGAAGCTAAGTCCATTCCCGAAGCTAAAGCATTCGCTGGCGAGGATTATACTAAAGAGATCAAATATGGCGATGTTATAACCGTTGATGTCGGACTTCAACCTGACTGGTGGGAAAATAACTGGTATAAAGTGCTCACTGGAACAGCTGTTGCAGTTGGAATATACGAAACGCTGAAAAAGTAAAAGGCGAACTTCTTACCTGACATAAGAAAATCTCTCGGATGATTTCTGGACTATCCGGATTGTGGAATAGATGTCTATCTCCAGTAGCTTCGAGTCCAGCACAAAGCCAAATATCCTTGACTTTCCTTTACCCTTCGTGTAAAGTGTTTTGGATGATATGGACATTAACTTTAAAACATCAAAACTTGAGAAAACCTTTAACTCTTCAAAGAAGCTTAGTATTGAATATGGGCAGAATGCCGAGGTAATTATGAACAGAATGAAGCTTTTCCAAGAGGTCGTATGCCTGAACGATGTGCCTGTTACAAAGCCACCAAGGAGACATTCTCTCAAAGGAGACAGGGAAAATCAGTTCGCAGTTGATTTAAGACAAGGCTTTAGGATTACCTTTTGCGCTAACCATGACCCGCTCCCACTTAAAGAGGATGGTGGGATTGATTTAATGAAAGTAACGGCAATTACTATTTTAAGTGTGGTGAATTACCATTGAATATGACTAACAATAAAAATACATATAATCCGGACTATGCAGTACATCCTGGAGTAATAATCGAGGAAACACTCTCTGTATTGGGGATGAAAAAGAGCGATCTAGCTATACGCACTGAGCTTTCATTAAAGACAATAAGCCAAATAATAAATGGTAAAGAGTTTATTACACCAGAAACAGCAGTAAAGCTTGAAAGAGTATTAGGAATGCAAGCGTATATTTGGAGGAACTAGATAGTTCATATCGTATATTTATTGCGAAACAAAAAGATCAAGAGAAATATGCCGCGGCACAACGATGGATTAAAAGATTCCCCATAAAAGAACTGATTGAGAGGGGCTATCTAAAGGGTTCAGATAATATTAATGAACTTACCGAACAGCTTTTAACTTTCTTTTCGGCTGGATCGTTAAATTCATTTAAAAGTCAAATAACTAATGTTGCTTTCCGCAAATCAGCAGCTTACCAGAGTAAGCCTGAAAGTGTTATGACTTGGCTTAGAATAGGCCAAGTTGAAGCGCAAAACACTGAAGCGCCATTGTTTAACAGGGACATGTTTACTTCTAATCTAAAAGAAATTAAGAGATTAACAACATGTAAATCAATTAAAGAAATGCTATTAAGAACGAGGGAATTATGCCTGAAGAGTGGCGTTGTTGTCTTATATATTGAAGAAATTGAGCAAACTAGAGCAAGTGGTGCGGCATTTTGGTTAACCAAAGATAAACCGGTCATCATGCTTAGCTCTCGATATAAAACCGATGATCATTTCTGGTTTAGTTTTTTCCATGAATGTGGACACCTGCTCAATGATAGCAAGAAAACAACATTTATAGATTATGATGATAATGAAGAAGATGCGAACATCTTTGCAGGCAATTTCTTGATTCCACAAAAAGATTATGATGAGTATTTCGGGCAATTTAGAAATGCCGATTTAAACGCAATTATCGTTAATACTTTTGCTAAGAAAATTGGAATCGCTCCTGGAATTGTTGTCGGTAGGCTTCAAAAAGACAAAAAAATCGATTATGCCAAACAATATTCAAATCTACAAAAGAAAATTGACTTTAAAGAAATTAATCGAACATGAACACTTTTTACGTGCCAATATTAAAAGCAAAAGAGGGAGAATTGTCTGCATTGAATGAGCTCTCCGGGAATGTGGCGAAAAAAGTATTTCCTTTATTAGAAATCGTGCCGGATACTCGTTTACTTTCTATTAATGAAAAAATCAAAATAAACGATTCCATAACTAAGCTAACCAAGAAAAGTCCTCATAAATTTACATATAAAGACAAAAAAGGAACCCTTCATGTCAAAGGGAGAATGACAGAAAAAGAGTTAGCATATTTGAGAGATATTTCAAAGGAATTGAACGATGAGGTATATGCCGCAGCTGTCAACCAACTATACACAAGATCAAACCCAACCATTCAGGATTATCTTAAAGGGGTTTTTACTAAGATGGTTGCTTTCAAGCTTACAGGAAGGACTTTATATATTGACTTTCATCATCTCGAAGAAAACAAGCATAGGGTGAATTTATTGGAATTAATATTACAAGAGATAAGCATGAATAACATCAAAGCCATTCTTGTCTTTAGCGTTGAGGAGTTAAATAAATATAGTAAAACAATTATTGAGAGCGGAATAAAATCTCTGGCGATTAGAATTAATGGAAATGAAATCGATTCGCTTAAGGAGATTAAGGCCCAGCTCAAAACAAATCTGGATATTCCAATAAATCAGGTTGACTTAATTATTGATCACAAAAGCCTTCAAGGAGGCGACAATCAATTATACGTTAGAGAATATGAAAGAATTACGGAAAAGGATGTATGGGGAAGATTGATATTTGCTGGGGCATCATTTCCTGTGGATCTGATGGGATATCCCCCCTACAGTGAACATGACATCCCAAGAATTGAATGGCAACAATGGAAATATTTGGCAGAAAAACATGATAATAAAAATATAACTTATTCGGATTACACTATAAGGAGTTCGCAATTACCTCTTGCAAAATTTGGAATTAGTCCAAGTGCAAACATTCGATATACTCACGACGATATTTGGTTTTTAGTCCGAGGCAAATCTATAAAACACGACCCAAAGGGGAACAAGCAATATTATGATATATCAAATACAATTTTAGTTGATGCTAAATATGCCGGTGAAAATCATTGTGAGGGGGATAAACTTATTAATATGTGCGCAAATAAAAAGTGTGGCCCTGGAAATCAGACTACTTGGATAACCGCTGGTATAACACATCATATTACGACGGTTGTTGAGCAGCTCTCCAGTTTTCTCGGGACTTTAAAGTAGTGCGCACGTAATCTTTCAGTACAACTAATGGGAAATCATTGGCAAGCATTCCCCATAACAAATATTTTGGCTTACTAATTATCCCCTTTTCTACACCGTGCAATTTAAAGAATTTCAACGATTTCACTTTTCCATAACAATTGAACAAGCGAAAAAGCATCTACATTATTGTTAAATCTATTTTGCCTAATCATCGTAAATTCTTTATCTTTCTTAAATCTTGGAATCAATTTAATGCCCCACCATGAGGGGATCATTTTTTTTGCTGACTTTAAATGCGCCTCATTCAATACAAGGGTAACAGTGTCCATAACCTTGTTATACACGACTATTTGTGAGGGCAATCTTGCTAGCGTATCAAAGTCACTCTTTATTTCATATCCGTGCATATACCCATTAACTGCAGCTATATCAATCCTTGCCCCACCCTGGCACAATTCAAATTCCTCAATAATAGTGGTATTTTTCTCGGGTTTTAGCGTTGCCTCATGCTTGTAAAGGAGTTTTCTTATGTCTGCATCATACAAAGGACTATACGACCTGGACATATATAGGCCCCCCCTTTTTTTAACTGTGTGAAATTATACGCTTTTAAATTATTGATGCAAGGTAAGAAGATTGGTAAGCTGTGATAAGAGGCACTTACGTCTCTTCCCAGTAAGTGCCTCAACCTTAACACGACAGTTCATTTTCCAAGAAAATCAATCTCATCGATCTCTTTCATAATTTTATCCGTTTCTGTCAGAGCAACAACAATCTTCTGATAATGCTCAATGTCTTCATTAGATAGCTTGCGCCCTTTTCGGTCCTTGAGCCATTTTTGCGCAGGCTGGTAGCCGCCAATATAGAAGTTCCACGCAATTTCCGGTACTTTACCAAAGTATTGTGTCGCATTTATAAATACCTTGCTGTCTTTATAGGTTAGCTTATCAACAGTATCCGACCCCTCAACAGGGAAGGTTGTAATATATTTTTCTACTTTAGGTGATTCGAGCAGATGCAATCCACGCAATTCTGCGCCGAGCTTTACCAGCCCATTGAATGTCTTTGCGTCTTTCGGATAAGGCACTCGTGGAAAATCAATCTTTAAGAATTCCTTATACTTTTCGCGGTAACTTGGTGAATGTAAAACCGCGTATATATAATCAAAAATATCTTCGGGGTTACTCTTCTTGACGATCCGTTCTATTGCATCGACAATAACCTTGCTAGTATTTGCTACTCGTCTCGCATCATCAGCACAAAGATATAGCGGAAACACTGTATCAATACTTACACTGTCTGAACGTATATATCCATTAACTAAAGGCCCGTTTGCAATAAAATAATATGAAGAAGGCATATTAGCAGGAGAACGATTTACTGTTACCAAACCGATATTCCTCACAATTAAATGTCGCATAACTTCTTTCCTCATTCGCTCAATAAAATCTTTATGATAATATACAAAGCGAGTGTCAAATGGTCTATAACATATTGAGACAGTGTTGTTACTATTAAAGTCATGCTTCAGAGCCTCTGCGATCTTCCATCCCGCATTCTCCTTTAATGAGTATTTTGACTTTGCCTCTTGTGGCGATTGGCAACAAAGAAAATTCTTAACTCTTTTTTCCAGTGTCTCTCTGTCAAAATCAACAATAAAATCATCGCGCGAAGTTACAACCCCAACACTTGACACAGGAAATAATTCGGCAACAGAGAATCCTTTTCCATACTGCTCCCTGATTGCCTCATTACGGGCTATCCATTCATAATTCGGCTCAATCGGGCATACAGTTTTCCATCCCACAGAATCAATTGAATGTGAGTCTAAATACTTAAACTTATCTGAACGTGAGCCATAACAGTCAGCATGAAATATTTTTGCTTGATTATTCTTGCTATTCTTCTTTTTTAACCCAACAAATATAGAAACTCCAGTTTTAATATCAAAAACATTCTTATCGTCAGCCCCTTTAGGTGTTTTCTCTTGTTTATTTGCGTTGCCATGAAGATCAAGCACATATATCTCATCAAATGTTTTCATAAGACGGAATCGCATACCGCGAAAAGTAGGATTGTCAATGTAGCCGTGCGCTGTGATCATTGCCACTATGCCTTCTCCGGTTTTTTCGATCATACTTTCAGCATACCTAATAAATTTTACATAATCATCATTCAGCCATTTTGAATTTCGCTCCTGCAATCTTCCACCTGTCGGTTCAACCTTATATACATCATTACCTGTATACGAAGCGTTACTTGATTCGCCTGAATAAGGTGGATTACCAATTACCACCATTATTGGTGTCTCATTTTTGATTTTGCTTGCTTCTTTTGCTTCTTCAGCAATGCTTTCGGCCAAACCAAAAGAAAGCATGTCCTGTTGCACCTCGGTTTGTTCAAGAGAATTTGTCAAATAAATGCCTAATCTATTGTTAAATATCTTAAACCCTGTCTTTTTGAATGCCATGCTTAATTTGAGATGCGCGATAGTATATGGCGTCATCATAATTTCGAACCCATGAAGACGCGGTAAAAGGTCATTGTGAACATATGTTGTCCATCTTCCCTTTTGCCCCTGTTCGATCAATCTTTTATAGATTGTGTCAATAGTCGCGCTTATAAATGTGCCGGTTCCAACCGCTGGATCCAGGATTTGAACACGATGTTTTCCATTTGACAGCTTTGAAGAATCAGCAAGACCATTTGGAAGGCCAAACTCTTTTTGCAGAATGTAGTCTACCGAACGTACAATAAAGTTTACTACCGGCAGCGGGGTATAATACGCCCCCATTTTCTTGCGAAGCTCTGGGTCATATTCTTTAAGAAAATCTTCATAAAAATGAATAACGGGGTCCGGGCTCGCATGTTCTTGGCCGCCAATATCAATTTTGAAGTATTGACTCATCAGCTGTTGAACGTTCGCATGCAGAAAGACGATACAAAGTTCATCAACAATATATTTTAAACGATCATCGTAGTCAGCTCCGGCAATATGATCAAAAAAGTGACGAAGGAAAGGGTTGGATGCCGGAACCAGATCCCTGGCTTCCTGACGGGAGAATGTATCCGGAGTTTCATCGTTATAACGAGCGACAAATAGCCCATAAACAAGTGTTTGCGCGTACATATCCGCAAAAGTATCTACGGTCAGGTCATGCACAAGTAATTTTTTTATTGTTTCATATACCCGCAATAGTCCCGCATTTTTCTTTGAATCTCTATCCGAAGAGAGATAGTGCCTAATATTATCCCTTATTCTTTGCGCCTTTCCCCCCATGATCTTTGCAAGGTGCTCTCCTGATTTGATCGGCTCTTTTTGAGATTGCGTAAAGTCAACAAGGGTTTTCGCGACTTGTTCATAATTCTCCGGTAAAGGAGAGATAGTGCGGTTCTCTTTGTCAAAGCTTGCTATTTTGATCGGCTCTTCATAAGAAACCCCATTCCTGTAAAACCTAAATTCCAAATAATCCGTCAGCACCAAATTCGTATAGCCATAATACCTTGCCATTTGTTCGGATTTCTCAACCTTATCAAGCGAGATCCCAATATCTTTTGTTTCAATATAGAGGATAGGAACACTATTATTGATCACGACAAAATCCGGCTTATTCCCTTCTGCAGCCCTTTCATCGTGACCGATGCGTTGAACCTTTATCGACTCGAATATGCCATTTAACAATATTTCAAAGTCGGTACGGTACCCCATCTCGCTTGTTTCTTTGTGGGCAAATTTAGAAGCGACAGACTTTAGATATTTGGAAACTAAATCATTTTTATTTTCTGCCATTGATTTGAATTATACGCCCATAAGAAAAGAGAGTAAAGGTTGGGGGATTTTTACTTCCAGCATGCCAACATATGGAGTGCAACTCCCTTGTCCGTTATGCGCCAAGTGCATATGTGCTTCATTATTTTCTGATTTCACCATGTATTAATAATAATTAATAGTTAATGGAATAATTGAATAATTGTTTGTTGATTTTAATTGAAGCTTTATATGGTGGGTAGGCATTGGCAGTGGATATATATAAATCTCTTTTTATTCGAGTATTTGGAGGCAAGATAACAGGTTTATTAAAATAGGATTGAGCTATTGAGGAATTATCCGATTTGGATAAACTCATTATTAATGATTGTTTTTGTCCCTCTAAATAGGAGATTTTCATGCGCCCCATATTAGCAGCGTTGTGATAGGCACTAATGTTACGTTCTTGGTCTTGTTGCCTTATTCCTTCTAATGCAGCACCAACAATTCCGCCATAATCTCTCTGCTCCTCCTCCTTAATTGTAACATTGCCATAAATATCTTTACTGGAAACATACTGCTTTTTTGGAATATCATTGGATTTATTAGCCACTTCTTGTTGATATCCATATTCATTTTGGTCAACAATAGATTGAAGAGAACGAATTTGAGCATCTATTTCAGCAATTTTAGCTTCATTTTCTGACCTATTTGCATTATCAAGAGATCTCGCCACTTCATCAGGACTTAAAGTCATCAATAATGTCCTATCAGTATCTTTCATGTAAAAGTTATTTGGGTCTATTTTGACAGCATATTTATTTTTATTGTAAATGTTTAAGCTTATTTTAATAATATCTTTACCGATAATTGACCCGCTTATTTGAACTTCAACATTTGCCCTCGTTTTACTTGATGGTTTCTGGGAAAACAAATCTACATCTGTTATCGGAATGGGTTTCGACGCCTCTTGCGAACCTAACTGATTATTAGATGCTTTGGGGATATTAATTGCTTTATCATCACCATTATTAATAATAAATTCATCTTTATAGATTATATGATCCCCGGGGTATTTTACGATTATAGAATGGTTTCCCGCTTCAATTGTAGACACTACTATGCCATAGCCAGTAATATTATTATCAATTTCAATTTTATATTCTGCTATCGGTGAATTAACGGTTATGGTCCCATAGGCAAAGCAACATGAATAGCATAATCCTACTATAAAGGCCGACATGGAAAATACGCGCATAAATTTACCTCACAAGTTAAGCATATTCTACTCTTATAAGAAGAAACAGACAATATTATATTTTGCTCCCCTGCCTTTCCAGTATAGCATTTTACCGCCTTTCCCTGTAAAGCGCGCTCACATTGGGACTTCGTATAAAGCCCCCTATCCCGAAAAAAGTCCTCATCCTTGCGGATTTTTTCGGGTATTAGTTCTCGCCCTCCTTCTGCCTTCCTACCTCTGCCTTCTTACTTCGTCCTTACCCCTTCTCCGTTGATCCGAGGAATATCCGTTGATAGCTTTATTCGTTGATTCGTTGTCTCATTCGTTGATAGCCTTTGCTATAATCAACAGTCAAATGTTCAATAAAACCGGTTTTATATCCTTTCTTTGCTTGATCTTATTGCAGATTCTTTGCGTAGGTTCTTTCGCTTTATCTGTACGCTCCATTGGAATGGGTGATGTATACCCGCCTACCGGTCGCGACCCTTCCGCCATCTTCTATAATCCCGCCTATCTAGCCAATTGCGACAGCATCAGGTTATCGCTGGACAATATGAACGGTCCGATGGACCCGAAAGACAATATTGCGCTAAGCATGGGAGATCTCGGCATTGCGTCTTCTTCGCTTGGGAATGGCTCCGTTTTTTATCTGGCAACGGGCATGAACACATACTCTTTCCTGCGGTTGGGGATTGGCGCAAAGTTCTATAACGATCAAAAGGATTTTGATGTTGGCTTCGATTGGGATGTGGTGAAAAATGTCGGTTTATCTGTCGCCCTTTTGAACGAAGAAGACAAGGTTTTGCCAAGGCAGTATTCAGCAACAATAGCCTATAAGTCAGACGACGGCGACAAATGCCTGGCCTTGAACTCCGACCTATCCGGAAATGTCAGGCTTGGATATGAAAAACAATTTACCGAAAAAGCCTTCTGGCGAGTAGGCTATAATGTCGACCATCCCTCCCTTGGCTGCACCCTTCCACTCTATCAAAATATCGACTTCGACCTTGCCGCCGAACTAGGAAAAGACAATACCAAGATACTATTTGGAATAGAGTTATTTCGTAATACCGAGAACAAGAGGGTGAATTCGGAACACAGTATCAATTTCGGCAAAGCGATCGTCGGAGAAGACGAAATTTATCAAAATCGACGGATTCAATATCCATTATGTGGAATCCGGCTCAGGCCCCGATCTTGTCCTTATCGGCGGCGGCATACATTACACACATCACTGGGATCCTTACATTGAGGAATGGTCTAAACATTTTCATGTGATAAATATCGACCAGCTCGGAGCCGGAGAATCGGACAAGCCGAATTACTTTTTCGGATATACGATAGAGGAACAGGGTGAATTGATAAACGCCCTGCTTGAGAAGATAGGCGTCCAAGAAGCGTCCCTACTCGGGTACTGTTACGGTGGATCGATCGCTTTTTACATGGCGGGACACTATCCCGATAAATATAAAAAGCTTGTGGAGATCGAGGGTTTTGTGCGGGGAATAAATACCATCCCCTTATACAGCGAAGAACATATGGAAGGAAAGAAAATGAGGCATGACATTGAATATCTTAACGCTTATCTTGTCCGGGATTATGTTACTTTCATGTACCGCCTTGATTATCCGTATTTCAACGGCAAAATGTGGTATCAGCTGAACAAGTCGGTGCTTTACAGCGACCTCAGGGATGAGATAAAGAACATGAAAGCCCCCGTTCTCTACTACGCAGGCACGAATTCATGGGCAAAGGAATTCCTCGGTCCGACCAAAGAATATATAAAGGAGAACGTAAAAGACCTGAAATTCATCGAGATAGAAGGCGCGGGTCACGATGTAGACAGGTTTGATGAACAACGATTTCTGCGGGAAACGCTGGAATTCCTGAAAAGCTCGCCCCAGCCGTAATGCTGGGGACTCGTATTCGTTTTCTCAACTTTATTCGTTGATTCGTTGTCGCATTCGTTGATAGCCCCTCGCCTCCTTGGATTGACTCTGTTTTATGCGTATGGGATAATAAAATCATGAGGGGAACACAGGAAAACATTATGGAAAAAACATATCCCGCCATAGAGAAAAAAATCATTGATTTTTCGGCTTTTTTAGCTCGTATTAAAGCTGAAAGCGAAACATACGACAGAACAACGCAGCAAGATGATGCTGCGATATCTATTATAAAGAAATTAGAGCGAAAATACTTCCCGGAGATCGACAGCCACTTTGAGCGTTTGTGGGATATGATCGTCAAGGTCGCGCCTGATGAGCGCCAGGAGATTCAGGCTTTATTCAATAAACACCTTCTTGCTTATTTTCATTCCACCCCATTGAATCAAAGGATCATTGATAAACCTCTGGGGTATGATGGGGACTACATTACGATGGGCTATTATTATCGGAACGGTTATGAAGGAAATACTATTTTTGATAAATTAATACATAGATATACTCTGCATATCCCCGTTGCTCAATCAGTGATCTTTAGATTCGCGTATTTTTACAAATTGATTAACGATACATACAAAGAGAACATAAAAGACAGAAAGATTAAAATTACCAGCCTTGGCTCTGGCCCGGCGATTGAGATACTAAATGTTCTAAGCGATCATATAAGCCCTACTGTTTTCGAGTTTTGTTGCGTTGATTCTGACCCAAATGCTATCGAACAAGTTAAATCCAATGTGAGCGAATTGTCTAAAAAAAGGAATATTCCGATTAACTTCGCTTTTTTAAATATGAATGTGCTGAAGTTTATAAAGTTTTCCAGAAGAAACGATATCCTTCAAGGACAACATCTGATATATGCCGGGGGGCTATTCGATTATCTCAATGCGAAAACAGCAACGGCCTTAATTAACTCTTCATTCGATCTCTTAACTAAGCGGGGAAAACTTGTTATCACGAATTTCCGCAAAAACATCCCCTCAAGAGCTTACCTGGAAAATATCGGCGGATGGTTCCTGTTGCTAAGGGATGAAAAGGACATGCTCGATCTGTGTAAGGATATTGCTAGTAAGGCTGAAATATCGGTAGATGTTGACCGCGAAACAGAAACCAATTTATACTTAACCATTCAAAAGAAATGAACTATTACATAATAACCGCTTTATTGAACTTTTTTGCCACGGGTTCGTTAGCTGTCATCGTGCTGTTCTCCAACATAAAGAACAGAATGAATCAAACATACGCTCTTACTTATTTGAGCATTGCTTTATGGGCGTTATTTTATTTCTTCTGGCAAACAGCCGCCAGTTATTCCGACGCCATGCTGTATCTCAAACTGCTTATGTTCGCGGCGACGTTCATGCCTATCTTCCTCTTCCATTTCATGCTGGCTTACTTAAATATCGAAAGAAAACACTATTGGTTTTTATCTGCGCTTTATCTGATCGGTTTTATTTTTATCCTGTGTATATATAACAATCTTTTATTTGACACGCTAACCCCAAAACTTGGCTTTCCGTTTTGGCCCAACGCCGGCAAGGTCATGAATCTCTATATGGCTTTCTTTTTTGGTTTTATTCTTTATGCGATGTTCATGTTATACAAAAGCTTTATGTCTTCATTTGGCAGCACAAAAACAAGGATCATTTATCTTATTGTAGGGCTTGGTTTTGCGATCCTTGCGGGATCTCCGAATTATTTTTTGTGGTATAACATCCCTATCCCCCCGATATTAAATCCTTTATTTATCGTCTCAGTAGCAATAATCGGCTATGCCATTTTGCGCCACCGCCTCATGGATATACAGTTCATCATTAAAAAAGGTATCGTTTACTCCGCCTTGGTCGCCGTTATCATAGGCCTATATTCCGCGCTTCTCCTTGTAATTCAGCAATTATTCCAGTCAACGATCGGCGTTAATCAATGGCTTGCTACGGTCATCACGGCAATTTGCATCGCCGCCGGTTTCAGGCCCCTCGAAATTGCTTTCACGAACTTTACTGACAAAGTCTTCTTTAAGGCCAAATACAACTATCAAAGGACCCTTGCAGAGCTGTCAAAGGGTATGGCAGAGCTGACAAACCTGGAAAGGCTGACAAAGCTTGTCGCCAAAATCGTGGTCCGAAATATGAAACTCGAAGGATCCATGCTGTTTGTTTATGATTATCGGGACAACAATTTCAACGCCGTATCCGCTCAGGGCAATATGAAGAGCTTTAGAGGAATGACGCTTCTTAAAGACGACCCGCTCATCAAGCGGCTTGACCAGACCGAAGATGTGATAATCAAGGAAGAATTGGTTCATGAATTTGAAGATAAACAGCTTATAGTCTCATTCAGGGGCGAGATTAAGGATATTATTAAACAGATGGCGAATTTCAAAGCCGTTCTCTGCGTTCCCAGCAAGATAAAGGGCAAATTGATCGGCTTTATTATGCTTTCTGATAAAAAATCACAGGACACATATTCTACCGAAGATTTGATGCTTTTCCAGACTCTGGCTCCGCAAGCCGCCATCGCCATCAAGAACGCTATGACCTATGACGAGATAAGGAAGGAATTGGAAGCGCATCAGAGAAAGCTGAATGAAACGGAAATAAATCTCTCCAGGTCCGAAAGGATCGCTTCCATGGCTCGGCTTATCCAGGAATATAACCATGAGATAAGAACGCCGCTTGCGATAATGAGCGCCAAATTACTTAGCCTTCCAGATAATCCCGGTGATATTGCCGATTTCAAGGAATTAAAAGCCTTTTTCGAGAAACAGATAAACAGGGCTTCTGACATCGTTGACACGACACTTCGCCTGAGCCAGCCCAAAGAGCATAAAGAAGAACTTCTTGATCTCAATAGCGTCATTGAGGACGCGCTTAAACTATACCAGCCGATTGGTCTGAATCTGATCAAAGAATTAAATCCTTTACCCGAGATCAAAGGCGATCGTGACGATCTGAAACTTGTATTTATTAACCTGTTAAAAAATGCGAGAGAGGCAACACCTGAAAAGGGCGATATAAAGATCCGTACTTACATTGAGGACGAAAATGGCGAAAAATATGTTATCGCCAAAGTTTCGGACCACGGCATAGGCATCCCCAAAGAGAATATGGATAAGATTTTCGAGCCGTTTTTCAGCACTCATACGACAAAAGGAAGAGGCCTTGGGCTTTCACTGGTTTTCAGGATCGTAAGAGAGCATCACGGGAAGATCGAGGTTGAAAGCGAGGTCGGGAAAGGCTCTACATTTTCAGTCAGGATTCCGATCAGTTGATCATTGGTGTTTTTCTTTATAAGCCTTTCTCTTTTCTTCGCCGGCCAGATAATCTTCCATCGTTTCCTGTGCCATTTCCTCACCTTTTCCCTCAAAGAATCGCTTTAATGTGTTTATGACTTCATCTTCCTTGAACGGCTTTTTAATGTATCCCGCCACGTAAGCCGACGCAACTTCAAGCCATTTATCCTCATCTTCATATGCGGTAAGCATAATAACGCCTATCTTGTCTTCATATTTCTCCCTCAGCTTGTCCAAAAATTGCAGTCCATCCATCTCGGGCATTTTTATGTCGAGAAGAATACACTTGATACGGTTGTGGCCAAGTCCCAATAATGGCATATTTTTATCTATGGTTTCAAATGCTTCTTTGGCGGAATTTGCCGTGATAGCTTCGTAACCGATCTTTCGAAGAAAGGCCGCAGCCGCATCCGCGAATTCTTTTTCATCATCCACAACCAGAATAAGAGGCTTTTTCATGTTTATCCCCTCCTACGGCAAATAATATATCACAATCCGGCCCCGAAGCAACAGCAATAATATGATTGGCTATTGAAGAACGTTTGTAAGTTTTGTTCTTCTGCGGCTTTATCCGTAGGTCCGTTGCAAATCCGTTGATAGCCCTATTCGTTGATTCGTTGCCTCATTCGTTGATAGCTCCCTCGCCCCCTGTTAAACACCTATAAAAGTGCTATAATTCTTGCTTTCCGGGGCTGGATACCCCCCCGATTCCATCGGGGCAGGCCCGAAAAAAAGAAAGGCTTTTTATGGGGAATATACTTCTTACTCCGGGTATCTGCTTGAGCCTGTTAGCATATCCCTCAATAAACCTAAAAGTGAATTCGCAGACAATTAGTATCGATATAATAAAGAGCAAGAAGCTAGAAAGAGGATGAAATGATGAATTCAAAAATGACAATTTTGGTAGTACTTGTTGTATCAGTCATGTCCTTTCCCGCACATTGCTGGATGAGAAATGCGGATATAGCCGCCTCAAGAGACTCTTTAAGGCTCGGTTTATATTCAGATTTTTCATTTTCATATGAAAAGATAATAGATTCAGATACTTCTTTTGGACTTTCGTATTGGCCGCTTCCTTTATCAGGGTTCTCTTTTTTCAGGAATTTGCTAGACGTAAGTTATAATAAGCAGTTTTATCGTGACAATAAAACCAGTTGGTCATATTTCTATGGAATATTTGGGATGGAACAAAAATTAAATGATGTCTCCTTGGTTTATCCTCCTTCCTTGAAAACCAAATATTATTGGCAAAACTTCGCTGCCCCAACCATTGGCATTTCATATGGCTACAGATTCGATGATAGATGGCGAGCGCGAGTAAATTTGCTTTATTTCTTTGATCCTTATGATATGGAATTGGCATATTTATTTTCTGATAATTACGAAATATCAATTGCCCTTAGTATGACAAATAGTATGTTTGGCGTTACTTATTTCTTTTAAAGGAGCTTAACAATGAAAAATGCCGCAAAAGAAATCACCATACTCTTTATTGCATTTTTTACGATCGGAAGCGTCAAAATAACTGCATTTCAGAATCCCACCATAAATTATAATGACAAATATATTGAATCTGTGAACATTACTAATAATGTAATTACAAAGAAAAGAAAAAATGTTAATGACATTGCGCCAACAATAACAATCAGATTTAAAAACCCACCTTCCTCTGTTATTGGATATATATTAGATTCATACGGCAATGCAATTGATCGATTATATGAAACACATTCTGAAATACCGAACAAAAAAGAATACATACTCAGAGCTCAATTCGATGATAATTATGTTTATAATGGATCGTATTATGTGCGAATGTTTATTAAGTGGGATGATGAAAACGGGAATGAAATACACAGCGAACAACTTAAATGCGACTATAAAATTAATATCCCTGAGAACACCATTAAAAATGGATTTTATATGAGGTCTCCAAATTCGAAGTTGTTTAATTTCGGTAATTTCAGCATTGACTCCAATCTATCTGACAAAAAAGATCCAATAATCGCCTGGGTAGATACAATAAACAAGAACGTGAAAAAGTATCAATTATTTCTTGAGTCCAGCAGTACTTCAAATATGCCATACATTGACAATATAAACGCTCAGAAAAGAGAGATCATCATGAAAAATTATTTTATGAATAAAGCTCTTGGAGGTGGATGGATAAGAGCGGTTTTCAAGGATGGGAGTTACAAAGATACAGAAGGGATATCAAGGGTCAATTATTTATATGATGGCATGTAAGAATAAAATACTATTTGTTATTTTATATATCTTATTTTCATGTATGGGAGCATACGCCGTAAGCCCATATAGAGATCAGAATTTAAATGAGTTACCTGTCAAAAAAACAGAAAACTTCGGGATGTATAGAAAATATTCTAATGGCTTTCAAGAATTTCATACGGGGATTGATATAAAAAGAGGATTTGGGGCTAAGATATTTCCGGTTGCGAATGGAAACGTTGTTTTTGCGGGTTGGGGGACGGGATCTTTGAATGGGTACGGACAAATTGTAATTATTGATCACGGAGGCTGGCAAACCCAATATTCTCATCTTTCAAAAGTTTATGTGTCTGCAGGTGATCCCGTCGATACCTCTACCATTATCGGTGAAGAGGGAATGAGTGGTCCCAATGGAAATCTTCATTACTACCCTTCTCACCTTCATTTGATTTACAGCACTGGGACCATAACAAACGATGACAATAGAATAAATATCGCAGGCTTAAGAAATCCTATATTTAAGGGATTGGATAATTTCCTCTATGATGCGCAAAAGCAAACTGTAATAAGGGACGCATTCTTTGTAAGACCGGGATTTGTTGATGGCGAATATAATTTTGGGACTTCAAAGGACAAAAAAGTTAGTATAAACGATAAAGAGATCTATAATATTGACTGGAATTATGGGATGCCAATACGGATCATCGTTGAGGCATATGAAAAGATTTTCAATAACAGCACAAATCCTTATAGGATTCAATTCAAGATATTTGATAAATACGGATCCGTTTTTGATGAATCTATCTCATTTGCTGACCTAAACATAGATGGGACTTACGATTACAATAACGTGTACAGCTTAACAAGTCCAGCGATAACAAGAACCACTTTAAATGGATATTCGAGAGATGATAGGCTGTATTTATTTAAAAAATGGTATCCATCAAATACGGGAGATTATACCGTAACAATAAACGCTTATGATGCCAGCCCATTTAATCCAGATGGAATATTAAAAGACACTAAAACATTAAAAGTTAGATTGAATTACCTTGTTGGGCTAGTTTTGCCTCCCGACATAGGGCTTGCGACTGTTGGAGCTTCCCCATTGAAAATTGACATACTAAATATTAGCGAGAAAACATTTAACCCAGATACATATATAGAAGGTTATCCCCATGAAACGATAGTGGAATATGCGGCAAACAGTGAGGTCGCCTGGAAAGTAAAGATTGTAGATGGTTTTAATAATACTGTAAGAAGTTTTGTTGATTCCAATGGTACAAACGGCCAAATAATGTGGGATGGAAAAGGAGACAACGGCAATTCTTTATCCTCAGGAATATTTAAAGTGAATATAACTGGCATTGACGATCAAAATAATATAAGCACGTGTGAAAGCGAAATATGTCTTGACAAGGAAAATCCAGTATTTTGGTCAATCCCGAGTGTATCAAACACTTATATTACAAGCTCTACCGAATCGATCAAAGGATCTCTTTCAGTTAACAAAGATTGCTCTATCGTTGTCCATGCTATGGATAAATATGGATCACAAAGACTGCTTGGATATCCCTTAGCGGAAAATGCATACCAAAAAGCTGGTGAAAGATTTGAGTTCAACTGGGATGGTATAGGGTCACTCCCAAATGGGGATTATTCAATAATGGTTATTGCTACAGATATTGCGGGGAACTCTACAGATTATAGAATTCCCATCACTATTAACGTTGCAAATAATCTTCAACCACCATTACTCCCGGTTACTACTCAAGAGAGTGAGGAAAAACCCGGGCTCTCTGATTTACCGCCCATGGAAACAAGACCAATAATTTCTGCCCTTGACTTAGATGATCAGGGAAATATGTATGTACTTTATGGCAGGGATAATAAGGTAAAAATATTTGACAATCAAGGTAAAGAAATAAAGGAAATTAAGTCCTTTAATAACAATGATTCCTTTAGATTGCCGTTGGGCATATCTGTTGCACCCAATGGATCGGCTTTTTGTGTTGCAGATACATATAACAATAGAATATTGGTATTTGATAAAAACGCCAATTTGGTGGCTGAAAGAAACATAGCTTTTAAGGGATATTTAGACATTTTAAAACGCACATCTCATGTCGGGGGCCTTTGGCATGAAGATGAAGAAGAACGTCGAAATATCAATGGGGCAACTCGATATTTTAATATGCCAACGGATTTAAAATATATCCCTAAAAGCGAAGAGTTCTTAGTGTTAGATGCGAAACATAATAGAGTGCTTAAATTTGATAAATCGGGGAATCCAGCAGTTATGTATAAACATGATTTTACCGATCAAGATAAATTAGATGAAGAAAAACTAATGCAGATGTCTAGGCAAATACCGTCAGCCGAAGAAAACCTTGGCTTAAATTTATGGGCAAATTTCGTCAATATTTGTGCGTCGGCATTTTATGGATTTTTTGGTAACACAGAAGTCATTAGCGCAGATTATTATTCAAATGAATTGTACGAAAGTTACAGTTTTATTCATGGTTTTAACCCCAATAGTTCCGTTTCTGCTCCTGGAGACATTTATTCATCTGGCAGTCCTCCTGGTTTGTTTTTAGATTCAAAAGCTTTTTCCATTGCTCACGATCATTCTTTTGCTATCGCTGATACGGTAAATAATAGGGTCCAATGCATGGATTCTGGCGGAAAAATCACTGACGTTTTTTTGACTGCTGGTGCTGGCGAAACCGGAATACTTAGCCCAGAAGGAATAGCCAAAGATGATGATGGATATATATATGTTGCTGATACGGGAAACAACCGCATCCAACGCTTTACCAAAGAACACACCTTCCTTTGCACTTATGGAGATTCAAATCTTTCGCCATCTCCACAGAAACTTATCGTAAAAATGGTTAATGGAAAAAAATGGTTGCTCTATGCGTCCGGAGGTCTGGAGAAAATTCAAACCTGCGAAACTGATGTCCCTCCCTCAGACTTTTACCTGCAAATACCGACAGATCGTCTTTATTATATTAACAATAACGGTCTACCCATTTCCTGGTCATGCAAACACGAAAAAGACTTCATTAAAATAAATAAATATCAGATCATGGGTAAGCGGTCAGATAGAGATTATTGGGAAATCGTGATGGATGACATCTCTCCGGAAAGTCGATCAGTTAACTTTCATTTCCCAAGCGAGGGCAATTGGACGATAAATGTTAGAACTAACAATGGAATATCATTTAGAGATAGTAACGGAGCAACTAATATGGGTGATTTGCCAATTGCCACAAGGGAAATCCACGCTGTCTGCGACTTTACCCCACCCAGCATTTACGATTTTTTCATGAGCAACAATTATTTCTCGCCAACTGCTGTTGGAACACTTGATGCAACATTTAGCGTAACTGATGCCGGCTCGATCGAGCTTCAAGGTATCAATGCGAACATTTTCGATAACAAATCTAATTTAATTACTTCACTTCTCAATTTGAGAGAACCCGAATGCGGTAAATATAATATTTCATGGAATGGCAAGGACGATAATGGCGCAAGAGTTCCGGATGGGCACTACTTGTTGTACGTCAATGCGACCGATAAGGCGGGCAACTACCGCGAAACCTCAAAGGAGGTCATTGTTGATACGGTCAAACCAAAGATATCAAATATCAGTCTTTCAACAAACCTGATCACTCCGAATGACGGCGGAATAGACGATCAAACACAAATTTCATTTACCCTCTCCAAAGCAGCAGCTGTTTCACTGGAGTTCATAGACATGAATGACAAACTTGTCAGGAAGATCGATATTGTCGCCTCACAGGATGCCGTAAATCAAGTGGGCTGGGACGGCAAAAGCGACGAAGGCGAGGTGACCGACGGGACATATAAACTGGTTTTCAGTGTAATCGACCTCGCGGGAAATGAAACTGTTTATGACTATGATCAGAATATCCAGATAGATACATCTGCATATTTGCTTAATGTTATGGCAAGTCCGGAAGTTATGTCACTCGTGATCCCAAATCCGAAGCCAATAACCCTATATTATTCCGTCCCCAATACCTGCACAGTTGAAGCGTTCATCACATATATGGGCAACAATATCTATTCTCTTGTTCCTTCCGAAGATATTGGAAGAGGAACATATAAAGCTGAATGGAATGGCAAAGACAACAACGGTAATAACGTAAAGGAAGGAAGTTATAATTATATATTCTCAGCTATCACTCCAAAAACGAACTTCACAAAGAAAGGAATCGTCCGGATAGATAATTCAAAGCCCTATGCATCGCAGATATCGACCTCCCCTTCCGAAGAAAGCATCCAGGAACTGGATCAAATGACTGATGACATTGTTTTTTCATATTATTTAACCGAAAAATGCTTTGTGACAATTGATATTCTCGATTCCTATGGCACAGTCGTATCAAATGTCATATCAAGCCAGCTGCAGGAAGCTAAGGGCAATTCCGTTAGTTTCAGCAAAGATAAATTGATGGGCGGAGGCGTGTTTGAGCCGGGTGAATACTCCATAAGATTGAAAATGGTCGATGAGGCGGGGAACGAAGAAACGCTCAATAAGGCGAACTTCACTATCATTTCAGGATTGAGCATTTCAAATGCTGTCGCATCGCCGTTAATATTCACCCCGAACGGAGATAATCACGATGACTATGTCACTTTCAAATATAAAGTATCCGGCGGCGTTGGAGATGTCACGGCAAAAGTAAAGATAAAGTCTTTAGCTGGAGCCACAGTTAAGACCTTCACCTCTCAGCTTGCGTCTTCGGGCTATGATCAAGAGATTTGGGATGGAAAGGATGAACATAATAACCTTTGTCCCGATGGGCAATACCAGTATGAAATATCCGCAGCCGACAGCGCAGGCAACCAAGCATCTGCAATAACAGGGAGCCTTACTCTCATAAGTAAACCAACCATAGTCGTTTATGCGGATCCGAAGACTCTTTCTTCCAGCGGGAATGACATGACTATCTACTATAACATCAATTATCAGGGGCAGCTTATTACGGGTAATTCGCAGGTAACCGCGACCATATATGATCAATCTAATACAATAGTTTATTATTTTTCCGACACAAAAGGGGAAGGAAATTATTCTAATAAGTGGGCCGGGCAAAACAATCAAACCGGAGGGATCGTTCCTAACGGAACTTACAGGCTGGAGGTCAAGTCATCAGATCCTACGGGGACCATTTATTATTATGCGACAGATCTCGTTGTTGGCGCGCCGTTGCAGATAACGGGAGAAAGCGCCTCTCCGGCTATATTCACGCCGAACGGCGACAACCATGATGATAATACGACCATAGGATATGTCGTGAGCGGCGGGTTTGGAAGTGTTGTGTCAACGGTTGAAATAAAGACTCTATCCGGAACAACAGTAAAAACGTTTACAGATTCGGATGTTGGAACTCCCGTTACATGTTCTTTTACATGGGATGGTAAGAACGGATCAAACAACCTGTGTCCGGATGGAAAATATCAATATGAGATAACCGCGGCTGATTCCACAGGGGACTTATCCGCTCAAATTACGGGAGAAATTGTTCTTGCCGCGAATCCGACGATAACTATGTCCGCAACGCCAACAACAATATCCCCGAATAGCAATGCTTCCACAATTCACTGCACGATCAATTACGGGGGATTATTTTCCGGCAATTCGCAATTAACGATTGAGGTATTCAATGGATCCGGAATCAAAGTTTACTCACTTACCGGTTCAAAAGGAGAAGGCAGCTATTCATATCTCTGGGGAGGAGAGAATAATCAGACAAGCGGCTATGTCCCGGACGGAACATACACATTGGAAGTACAGGCAACGGATCCTACGGGGACAATTTATTCATATACTGCCGATCTTGTTGTCAGCGCGGGATTACAGGTAACAGGAGAGAGTGCTGTGCCGATAATATTTTCGCCAAACGGGGATAATCATTATGACACAACGACCATTTCATATTTTGTTTCCGGCGGTGTCGGAAATGGTGTATCAACGGTAGAGATAAAGTCATTAGCGGGCACTACAGTGAAAGTCTTTTCTAGTCCCTATTCCCCAGGCTCTAATCCCTCCTTTACTTGGGACGGCAAAGATATATCAGGCAGTTTATGTCCCGACGGCGAGTATACTTATGTGATAACAGCATCCGATTCCGCGGGCAATTCATCTCCAATAGTTTCAGGCGGCATTGTTCTTGCCGCAAACGCAGCAATATCCATGTATGCGGATCCAAAAACATTGTCTCCAAATGGCGATGGGATAACTAATGCTTCAACAATGTACTGTGTGATCAGCTACGGAGGCTTGATCTCTGGTGATTCGCAAATAGCGATGGATATTTTCGATCATTCCGGCATTAAAGTTTACTCGCTTACCGATACAAAGGGAGAAGGCAGCTATTCATATGCCTGGGGTGGTGTGAACAACCAGGCAGGCGTATTTGTGCCGGACGGGACTTACACTCTAAAAATGCAAGCGTCGGATCCCACAGGAACCATTTACTCATATACAACTGACCTTCTGGTCAGCGCGGAATTAAAGATAACCGGAGAAAGCGCCGTGCCGGTAATATTTACGCCTAACGGAGATGGACATGACGATACTACGACAATTTCATACCTTGTTTCCGGTGGTGTCAGCAGCGTCACTGCAACAGTAGAGATTAAGTCCTTAGCAAGAACCATAGTTAAGTCTTTTACTGATACTGTACACAGTACACCGTCAACTATAAATGTTACATGGGATGGAAATGATGGATCGGGCAGCATGTGTCCAGATGGAAAATATATATGTGAAATATCAGCTTTGGACAGCGCCGGCAATGTAAGTTCATTAACCGGCGGCGATATTACATTGGTTAAAAGCACGACCATATCCTTAGAGGCGGCCCCGCTAAAGATCTCTCCAAACGGAGGTGGAGTCGATGAATACACGGTGATTTCATATTCCATTGACTATAAAGGCGGCTTGATCTCCGGTAATTCGCAGATAGCTATAAATATCTATGATAAAACAGGAACAAAAGTCTATAGTTTTACCGATACAAAAGGAGAAGGAAACTACTCGCTTAACTGGGGCGGACTGAATAACCAGATCGGCGGTAAAGTCCTGGATGGAACTTATACGCTGGAGGTACAGGCAACGGATCCGACAGGGACAGTTTATCCGTTCATAGCTGATATTATAATTGACAGAGGTCCGCCCAAGATAACGGATAACGGTATAAGCCCTACAGAGCCGATAACACCAAATGGAGATCGCCAGCAAGACGACGTCACCATTAAGTATCAAGTTACTGATGTGGGAAATCCTATATCGTCTATAGAAGTCGAAATATACAATTCTGCTGTTACATTTGATGCATCTACTCTTGTCCGGCGCATTATTGGATCGGCGGGCGGTGATACTTTATGGGATGGAAGAGTAGATGTTACAGGTGGCAACGGAGACAAAGATGGTAATGGATACGCGGACGAAGGCTTATATAAATATGTCATAAAGGCGTCGGATATATTTGGAAACACCGCTACACTTGTCTCTACAAACAGCATACAGGTTGATAAAGTTTATCTGAGTTTTGGCGAGATATTAAGCGATCCAAGTAACCCGTATTTTTCGCCGAACGGTGACAGCGTAAAAGATTCTACTGTCATTTCATTCAATCTTGAGACCACGGAGGAAGTTCATCCATATTATCTGCAGTCGAAAGGGATGAAGATCGCCGGAATGAAGATCCTGTCGTCCGGCTACAATGTAGGAAAAGTCACGATGAAGATCAAGGATATGTCTGGAAACACAATTAGAACACTTATGGATTCAGTTTCGCGCGAAGCAGGAATAACATATGAGGTCACGTGGGACGGGAAGGATTCATCTGGCATAGTCGTACCAGATGGTTCCTACACAATAGAAGTTAAAGCCGTTGATATGATAGGCGACCCGGCAACGAACAGCATTATTTCCGGCATAACTTCAAATTGCAGCCAGGCTGTTGTTGATACTGTATCACCGATCGCGCAGATCACCAGCCCGGCGGATGGTTCATGGCAGAAAGGGATCATTAATATTGTCGGGAGCGCTTCTGATGCAAATCCCATGAGTTATTCTCTTGGATATGACGGTTCATCCACGAATATCGGGTCTGGTGCGGGGAATAAGATAAATGAAGCCATTGTTTCCTGGGATGCGTCCGCTGTCAATAAGACCTGCACGTTAGAGCTTTATGCGGTTGATGCGGCTGGAAATACGGCTGAAGCGATCAGGACATTCAATGTGGACAATCTGCCTCCGCAAATATCAAACATATCGATCATGTCAAACGGCCAGCAAAGAAGTTATTTTAATCCCTATCTTGACGGTTCAATTTCAGTCGAGTGTCAGATAGATGATAACTCTTTCAACGCTGGCGCGGGTGGTTATTCTGTCCCCTGCTCCACCATTACCATCGATTCAGATGTATGGAACGGCGCGACGAAGATAGCCACGCTTAAAAGTAATCAACCTGTGACAAGCGGTAATAAATATGTTAGCTGGACCGGTCTTAACGATTCCAGTCCCAGCGATTACGTAAATGAAGGCGATTATCAGATAAGATTATCCGTGACCGATCTCGCGGGAAATAATACTATTGTTACAAGAACAGTATCTCTGGTCGATGACCAGAAGATAACAAGCCGTGAAGGTGGCTCATATTCGCACGATCCGAATTTGGCGTTATCAGGCACAAGTCTAAACTTAAGGTTTATTACAGGAGAAAGCTGGGGCCAAGCACAGATAAAGTCTGACAGGCTTAGTGTTTCGGGCAGAGACAAATGTCAACAAAAATGGGTTGGCAGCGTTCAATGTGACAAATCGCAAACTGTGGAGGTGATAGACAGCTATCATGTTCAAACCCAATATCAAGATCAAATATATTGCTGGAATTATTTAAATAATGCATCGGGCGTGAATGTATGGAACAACGGCCATTCTCATTACACGAACAGCAGTGCTACATATAATGCAACTGTATCAAAGGCAATGAGATGTCAAACTATTTTCTGGCTTGATTCGGAATTAATGAATCCGTATGGTTATGGTGTTGGCGATGCGGATATGACCGTAATATTTCAAGAAAGAAAATATAATCTCAACAAAACCTGTAATGTCACTAGCTTACAGGCTTTGAATAACGCTTCTTCGCCAATATTTGAAGGCGATACATACGAATCTTTTGCTTGTGGCGGTGCGACCAAACATTTGGTATGGGCTTCTAAATTCTATACGGTGGCGGGCAATGGGCCATCAGGAGGAGGCCCTTATGTTTACACCAATAATTATGAGATTATATATAACAAAAGTGTGAACGGGATATTAAATTATGACAATAATGGCAATACCTACTATCCTTTAGAGATAAAATTGACAAATAAATCTGCTGGCGATTCCATAAACCCTGCCGTTGCCACCGATTCTACCACCGGCAATAAAGTCTATGTTGTCTGGGAGGATTATCGAAACGGAAGCGGACAAATATTCATCAATAGATCAACCACATCTGGTGAAGTTTGGGCAGGGGATGTTCCTCTAACTTCAGAAACGAATTGTTCAACCCCGTCGATCGCAACAGACTCATCCGGAAATACAATCTATGTCGCTTTTGCGAAGCAGGTGAACGGGCATAAAGAACTCAATGTTATGAAAAGCGATAATGGCGGAACTCGATGGCATGGCCCAGTAAGAATAACAAGATATGAATTTTCCACCTGTGAAGCTTCAAAGTCATCGATAGTCTGTGACGCGTCCGGCAATGCCTATGTCGCCTGGGAAGATACAAGGGCAGGCACATCAGAAATATTCTTCCAGAAAATACCATCAAATTTTGCGCCATTTTCAAGCCCTGGAATGACGATAATGTCCATGCCTCAACAGCCAATAGTTCAGGCTCCGATCACTATAACATCCACCTCAAGCACGCCGGAGCTTATTTCCCCGGTCGATAAAGCAACTGTTAAAGCCCTTCGTCCGACATTCAAATGGTATGGGGTACAAAATGTTACGGATTATCGAATAGAATGCGCGACTTCATCAGATGAATCATCTCTTGCCAATTCACTTGATTATTTCACGGCAACGATCTCCGATGTATCAGGCGCCAAACCTGTGTGCGAATTTACTCAGAACGAACACTTCATGGGGCTTGATGAAAGCACTCCTAGCAATCCTTACTGGTATTGGAGAGTGCAGACTATCACTTCAGAAGCTTCGACATCTGAAGTCGGTTCTTTCAGGATCGAACTGCCCACAAGCCTATCAGGCGTTACCAACTGGCCCAATCCATTCGATCCTAATAAAGAAAGAACGAAGATCCGATATCGGCTCGGCAGAGAACCCAATTCAGTAACGATTAGGATATATGACATCACTGGAGCATTGGTTAAAGAACTTGACGGAACTACGAATCCCGAAGGAGCCAGTATTTGGAATAAATATAACGATGTTGAATGGGATGGACGCAACGGCAGAGGCGACTTAGTTCTTAACGGCATTTATCCGTTTGAGATAACCGTTAATTACGGTGATAAGTCCGTGACGGGAAGAGGAAATATAGCAGTGCTAAAATGAAAAACATTCAACATCAAACAGCAAACTTCCAAATAATATCCGCAACCAAAAAACCAGCATTTGGGATCTGGATATTGATAATTGGGATTTGTTTTGGATTTTGTAGTTGGATGTTGGAAGTCCCATGCTTTGCCACTGACACCGGTCAAGCCGGTCTGGATATCGCAGTCCTTGAAGCCGGTGTTGGAGCCAGAGCTTTGGGAATGGGCGGCGCTTTTACAGCCGTGGCTGATAACGCCGACGCACCATTCTGGAACCCGGCGGGGCTAGCCCAAATAAACAACAATGAAATAACGGCTATGCAGACAAAGTTGTCCACCGATGCTGATCATTATTATGTCAGCTATGTCACTCCCCTTTTGGGCGGAGGCTTAGGTATAAGCTGGATACAGGTGGGAATGAATTCTATTACCCAGACAGGGAATTCCACGAGCGAATACAACGAAGTGACCAATCTTGGCATATTCAGTTATTTCTCAAATGCCTATCTTCTCGCTTACGGAAGGAACATTACAGATAATTTAAGCTTCGGTATCACCGCCAAGTATCTCACATCTGACATGCCGGGGTTGGTATCTATCGAAGGTGCCAGCGCATACGGATATTCTATCACTCCTGGACTGCTCTACAAACCGACAAGAGAACTTTCAATCGGCCTCAAGATAGACGAACTTATCAATTACCAGAAGTGGGGAACGGATGCAGAGGAAATAGTGCCGTCGATATCCAGGCTTGGAATATCTTATGCAACACGGGTCCCATTGCTCGGCAATCCGCTGTTGTTATCCGGGGATATAAGCCAGATAAATAAAGCCGGATATGTTCCTGAAGGAAGTGCTGGAGCCGAAGCTAAATTTGGACAGATCGCTTTTAGAATTGGATATAGCGAACAATCAATGACCGGAGGGGCCGGTTTTGAAGCAGACCACATCAGTATAGATTATGCATATGTAACTCAAACCAGTTTGACGAAAGATAACGTGCATAGGGTCAGTTTGACCGGTCGGTGGTAGATCGATCTCGATAGCAGATTGGGAGGGAAAATGAAAATAACTTTCTTGACCATATTAATTATTGCAGTTTACTGCTCGATCGTTTTTTCCATGGGAACTACGCCGCCGACTAGTGAAGTTGCTATTGTCCCTTCCGTTGCGTTCGTGAGATCGATAGGCTCCGCCGGTTCCGGGAACGGCCAATTCCTTTATACCCGTGATGTTTGTGTCGGGGCCTACGGCGACCTTTCAACCGGCCTTGGGAACATCTTTGTCGCTGATACGGGAAATAACAGGATCCAGGTCTTTGACAGCGGCGGCGATTTTTTGTTCCAGTTCGGGAGCTTTGGAAGCGACATAGGAAAGTTCAACTCGCCGTCAAATGTCGTGGTCGATTTCAATTTCAGTATCTATGTTATGGACAGGGAGAACAGCAGAGTGCAGAAATTCGACATTAGAGGCAATTATTTATCCCAATTCGGCTCTTTTGGAACGGACTCAGGACAATTCAGTGACCCCTGCGGCTTGGCAGTTGATTCCTGGGGAAGGATATTTGTCGCAGACACCGGCAACAACAGAATACAAGAATTTGATTCATCTAGTTCTTTTCTGGCTTCAATAGGAGCGTTCGGTTGGGGTGATGGCTTCTTTGACACACCTCGTGATGTCGCAATAGATAAAGACAAGAATATCTATGTTGCGGATACGAAGAACGACAGGGTCCAGAAACTTGATGAATTCGGGAAACCGATACTCTCTTTTGGGAAATCCGGCAGCGGTGACGGCGAGTTCCACAGTCCCTCAGGGATCGCAGTCGATGATAAATTCATATGTGTGAGTGACAGCGGGAACAACAGGGTGCAGGTATTTAACAAGAGTGGAGTGTTTCTCGCGAAATTCGGATCGATAGGCTCAAAGAACGGTGAGTTCAACGATCCAACCGGCATATCGATCGGCAAACCCGGTCAGCTTTTTATTGCTGACACAAATAACCATCGCGTGCAGGAATTTAAAATAAGTTTCTGACCCGAAATTAGAACTTGCCAGTATCCATCGGGCCGGTTCCGCATCTGCAATTCGGATCCAAAGGACCATACGATATGGGTGTAACTAATAATGGATGCAATGCGGGATACAATATGGCGCCGAAGGTGTTCCCCTCGGGATATTTTCTTTTTGTTCTGTTAGCGATTATTGTGATATTTTTCATCAATTCTTTCGCCTTTGCCATTTCAAAACCCAGTTCCGAGTTCCGCCATTTAAAAGGTGCAAGTACTGAGGCTTACGACATCCTTCTTAATCCGTATCCGATACCCATTGGAAAAGATGTCGGGATCAGGGTTTCCGTCCCGCACGATCCACAAAAGGTAGTTTTCGTTTTTGATAAGAATGCCAAATACACGCTCGGCAAGGTTGGGAATTACTGGAGAGGCATCATAAGATTGCCAGATAACCATGCGGAAGGATGGAATCTTTCTTTTGTCTATATCAAATACAAAAGATCAGATATCGATCGTGCGGCAGCGCAAAAGTTGCTGACGTTCTTTAAAAAGCTGTTCGCCAGTGTCAGGCTGACTAATAAATACAGCGATTATATAATGTTCGAGGGCAAGATATGGATTAGAGCATACAGAGTGCCTGAGAACCAATTGATAAGCATTAAGTCTAAACCTGCGACTTCCGTTGAAGCGATCTCAACACCTGAAGTTGTGCCCGTTATTATGACGCCTTCCGTTGAATCGGTTTTAACATCAGAAGCCATACCTTTTAAGGTTGTAACGTCCCTAGAATCTAATCCGATCATTACGGCCAAACCTTCCATTGAAGCAGCTACAACTCTTGAAGCAGCCCCTTTAACGGTTCCGGTTTCTACCGGATCGCTTTTTTCGCCTGAAGCTACAATAACATCAGAAGCGGGATCGACCGGAGAGGCCTTTTGTTTTAAGATAAAAGGGACAAAATCGATCAATTTTGTTAGCAGGTCAATAGAGGGCAGCAAGGAAGGCTTTGTGCCGGGGCTGACAAGGGATGAGGCTCTTAGGATAAACATTTCCGGTGCCGCCAAGGATGGGACTGAGGTGGACGCGAGTTTCATTTCCACATCAACATCTGGCACGACAGCCTTAACGCAGAACGATGACAAAATATCGATCCTGGTAAAAAGAGCGAGCACCGAAGCCTACCTTGGGGATTTCATAGGCGATTTTAACGATACCGAATTCGCGCGGCTTAATAAGAGCTTATCCGGCGTCAAGATTTCCGGTGATTATGCTACATGGGGTTTCAAGGCGCTCTATGCGACTCCTCGCGGTGACGCGAAGTATTACAGAGCCTACGGCAATGGAACGCAGGGGCCTTATTCCCTTGGCACTTCGCCGGTCGTAGTGGACAGCGATAAAGTTTATCTTGACGGGGCTCAGCAGAGACGCGGCAGCGATTACACGATCGACTATCAGGCAGGGACGATCACGTTCAAGAGCGCAGTGGTCATAAGCACTTCGATAATCGAAGCTTATTACGACTGGAGCGAGACCCTTTATCAGCACTCGACCATCGGATTAAGATACAGGCAGACCGTCAATGATGACCTTAAGCTTGGGTTCACGTATATTAACGATTCGGATAGTACTTATAAAGCTTCGGAGATAAGAGACTCGCTTTCTGCGACAATTGAGCCGACAAGCCACTACATCGTCGGCATCGACGGTTCAACAAAACTATTCGGCAACACGCTTATAAACTCCGAGCTCGCGTATTCGAATATAGACCTTAATATCCTTGAGCCTAACAAGACAATGGAGATAGGCAAGGCGTTCAAAATGGACACGACTACCGCGCAGGGGCCATTCACTTTGTTAACTAACTATAAAAGAGTTGGGGCGGGATTCAGCGCTATCGGAGACGCCGCGCCGCAGCAGGATGTGGATCAGTATGGCGGACTGTTCAGTTTCAGGCCGAGCAATATATATTATTTGGAAACGAATTATGCCTACGATAAGTATAAACTCCTGGGAACACAATATTTGACAACCGACAAAAGCTTTAAGTCCAAATTCACTCCAGAGGATATCCCTTCTTTGAATTATGTTTACAGGGAGACTGAGGATTCGAACGACCCAGTGACGGCTGCGCAGATAGACCGTTTAACGACACAGAATAATGTGGATTCAAGCTATAAATACGCGGGATTTTTGGTCTCGACACTGCAAGGAGGGATAGAGGAGAGAAGGAACAGGGAGCCTTCACTGGAAGTGACGACTTACAGGACCGTTAATTTCGGCACAGCCACTTACGGCCTTGATAGGATATCCGCCTCCGGGAACATCGAATTAAAGGATACACAACTCCCGGATAAAACGAATCCTTTGACCAAGACATACAGCGCACTTGTTTCTGCAACGCCGACCAAAGACTATTTCGGCTCTCTTTCGCTCCAGATAATCGACGATTCCATCCAGGGAACAACAAATGTTACGGATCTTAATTACAAAGCAACTCCCGTGAATAATTTCTCAACTGACGGAAAATACACGATATCTTCCGTCCGGGAGGATTTTAACGGGACGTCGGAAGCGGTTTCAAAGCAAACAGGGTCCTTCCGATTTGATTACAGGCCGATCGATCCCATAAAGCTTAGGTATTATTACAAGCCGAATTTTACCCGGGTAGAGAGCTCCAATGCTTTAAGTTTCAACGATGAGGTTAATCAAGCCGAAATATATTATGCACCGCTCAGGGAGCTTTCAACGGGACTTGTTTATAAGACCGAAAATCTGATGAACCTAGATAGGACCGACCCGGATTTTAAAAGAGAAGCCAACCGGCAGAATACGTATGACACGACCCTGCTCATTAATTCAGCTCCTTACAGGTTCTTATCGCTTGAACTCAGCTGCCAGAATACAGACCTTTTCCTTACTGAGCAGACCACTCCGGGGGCAACCGCTTATGACAGTTCGATCGGGAACACAAAGAAGTATGATATTAGCGCGAAGACATCGCTTTCGGAGCAATTCTCGATCGATTCGAGTTATTCTTACCAGAATCAGAACCAGTCGAGCACCAGCACAGCAGAAGAAATCGATGCACTTACCCAGACGATAAATCTAAAAGGATTGTGGAACATTGATCAGTCCTGGTCGGTGTTTGCCAGTTATTCTTATTCGGAAATGGACAACCGCCTTTTAACGGATGATGACATGACATATACTGTGTCGCCGGGAATGGGGGCCACATATAAAATAGGGGATATTCTAAGGGTTGACGCGCAATACACCAGATCCCAGTCTTTTGCCGCTTCAACCGCTCAGGTAGATACTTATTCGCTCAATACCAAATATGATCCCAATCAATACGTTCATATAAATATTCGTGGAACGCGGGAGATAAGCGTTGACCCGGATTACAAGTCTACTGAAATAATGGGAAGCTTTGATATCGTGTTGTGATAAAAGGCTCCCATAAAGTTAGTCTAACTGGAAAATGGTAGAAATATTTTGCTCCACAGGCTTTCCAGTATAGCATTTTACCGCCTTTCCCTGTAAAGCGCGCTCACGTTAGGACTTCGTATAAAGCTCTCTGTCCCGAAAAAAGTCCTCATCCTTGCGGATTTTTTCGGGTATTTGTTCGCGCCCTCCTCCAGTCGCCCGACTAAAGTCGAGGCTCCTTCCGGCCCTCCGCTCCTTACGCTCATTCACCATAATTAGATAATAGGTAGGGTTCATTCGCTCCTCTCGCTTCGGGTGACAGGGGCGGTAAAATGCTGTTCCTTCCTGTGTGTTTTCATTTCACAGGGAGGTGGTTTTCATGTCTCGTTTAGCAGGTGTCATTGGTTCCCGTTCATTGCCCGTTTCTTTTGCCCCGCTTGTCTCCCACATTGTTTCCCTTCTCCTTTCCCGTGGCTACGGCATTGCCTCTGGCGGCGCTGTCGGCGCTGATTCATTTGCTCTTGCAGCGGTTATTCATCGGGGGGTGGCTTCACGCTGTGTCATTTACTCCGCTTGGTCTTCTGCTTCGGGCTTTCCTTCCTCTGTTCAGCCTCAGGTTTCTCGTTTCCTTGCTTCTGGTGGTCAGGTTATATGGGGTTCCTGTCCGGTTGGTGCTTTGCGTCAGGAGGCGGTTTCTGCTCTTCTCGGCAGGAACAGGCGTCTTGTTTCTGCTTCCTCAGTCATTGTTGCCTTCCTACACACCTACACAGCCAGTCTCGTGGCTCTCTTTACACGGTCCGTCAGGCTGTTGAGCAGGGTGTTCCGGTCATCGTGTTCCTTTGCGGCGGCGGTGCGTCTTTGCCCGCTGATCTTGCTTCCAGGTGTTTAGTGTTTACAGAAAAGGAGGTGGTTTAGTATGTCAGCTTCAGTTTTGTCTCCATGCATATGCTGTCAGGATCGATTTCCTGATATGGCTTGCTGTTCAAGAGAAAAGTCTCGCTGTTATAGGTTTCTTGAATATATCGAGAGTCTTAGTAAAGCAAGGGCGCATAGCATCCTGATAAAAGAGCTCATAAGCTTGATTAACAAATAAAAAGGAGAGAATAAAATGGGTGAGTACATTAAGAATAGAAAGACTGGAGAAGAAATTAAGATTGGAGTATTAGACCGCTGCTTTTTCAGCCGTAAACAAGTTGAAGATTGGCACAATGATCCAAATTGGGTGGGTTGGTATGCGGGAAAAGAAGAGAAGGGTACGCTTGAAAATTATCTCAAGGATCCCAATTCCCTTTATGAAATGATCGATGGGTTGCATCATAAAGAATTTGCCTTCAAATTCCAATTACCAGATACTGAAATTATTGAGCACAGTAATGTATATGTATGGAAAAAGGGTCAAAGAGGCAATGGCTATCAGTATAAGGTCGGATGCCAATTTGAGAAACAGAAAGAGGTTTGGGCAGTAATTGTCGGTGAACGGTTTAACGAGAAAGGAGAAGCAAGGACGATCTTTGCCTGCGATTGCTGTGAGGTTTTGTTTAGCCTGCCGCAAGATCTAATAGATCAATCCTTGGATGATATAGATAAATCCTCAAGAGATTATTTTCAAGGAATTCTTAAAGGAAGAAAGTAAGGTGAAAATTATGAGAATTTGTAAAGTATGCGGCTCGCTCCTAGTTCCATGCAACGAAGGCATAGATCATATCGGTTTACAGCCATATACACTTCCAAGAACTGTATATATCTGCCAGAGTTGCCTTACAGCGATACAAAATATCCTCGAATACGGTTTTTCCTCTCAATATATCAACGCTTAATCTCCAAGGCCTGATCCATCATCGGAACAGGCCTTTTTTGGTCGCGTTAACTTTCTTTCCCTTCCCATTCAAAACAAATCATTTCCGCGCCTCTCCAAGCACGAACACAAAAAAGACGACGCAGGCAGATACAGCTGGCTTGAAATGAAGACAAAGTCAACAGTTCTTGTAGTTAGCGATGAATTGCTGACAACCAAGGACATCTTTAGCAAAGCATGGGGAAACTAGGTCAAATGGTCCAAGCGAAAACACACGATGAAACCTGCTCCCTGCTTGCCTGCCTTTGTAGGGATTGCCTCTGGCTGGTATGATGGTATAAGTCTTGGTGTAGGCGGGTCTTGATAGAAAGCGATCAGCTGAAGCTGCTTTTTTTGCCTGCTTGTCTTTGGCCTGATAACCATTCATTGTTCCGCTGCCTTACTGTTGAAATGTAAAATATGTGCGGGATTCCGACTTGTCTGCCGACAGGCAGGCTTTACGTCGGGAGTCATCGCCTGTCCCCCTCTTTACGAACTGTAAGGCTGGCGGAAGCCTCGGCAAAAGCGGATGTCATTGTTAATTGTGTAACTGTCTCAATCTGAGTCTGAGAATGAAGCAAAACAAATGTTACATTTCAGCCAACGTGAAATAGCATGGATAATCGCCTTGCCCCGTTTTCAGTAGTGGGAAATGCTCACTGTTCTTTTTCAAAGCCGGTAGCTCCCTGCCAGCCTGCCCCGCCGCAGGCGGTAGCTTGTTCTGCCTACCCACCTTTGACGAGATCGGCCTGTCCGCCTCTCTACGAGCTGTATGGCTGGCGGAAGTATCGGGATAATGAACTTGCTTACCACACCACAGGGGGTAGCTTGCATCAACCGGAGCATCGGGGCGATGAGTTTACTTGTCCCGCCTGTTCGCCTCTGGAGAAAGCGAAGCCGTAAGCCGAGGACTCCGACCAAGCTCAGTCGAGGTCTTGAAGGAGTAGGTTTTGCAGCAATAGTTTCAAACTCCCAGCGTGTCTAAAACTCTTTGGGTCAGGTTCTTCTGTCTTTTGTTCGTATTCATATCTAACATCATTGATCCTTTGTCTTTCTCTACTGCTAATGAACAACATCTATGTATCAACTGTTAAAATGAATATCCTTGTGTACCGAAGTAACAAATAAAATCCCAATTTGGCCGGTCTGGCCGCGCGCCTGCGCTCGTGCGTATGTGCCTGTGTACGCGTATCGTATATAGAGGGATACTGTGAAGTTCCCCGGCTAAGTCACAGTATCGGGAGATCATTCTGAACGCCGCAAATTCAGCTTCTTGCACCCGTGAATTGTATTAGGTAGAATAATGCTAACAGTTCGACCTGAAGAAGGTTGCGCTACCAAGAAATTGGAGCAAACCGCTGATTTTCCTAGATCGGCGGTTTTTCTTTTTTGGGAAGGTGTTCGGCGGTCGGCGTTTGGGCGGCGGCAAACGCCGACCGCCGGAAAAGAACCTCCGTTCAGATTTTCCGCGCCAAAATCACTATAACTAATTACTATTGTTGTTTTTCTTTTTGTAAATTGGCGCCCAATACTCAATATCCAAATGAATCCGGCCTTTTAAGATAAGCCCAAAAGCTTGTCTACTGAAACCCCCAAACCCACAGCTATCGCCTTCACCATCTCGATTCCCGGATTTTTCACCATCCCTTTTTCAACTCTTAACAAGTGATGTGAAGTAAACTTACCGCCACATTTAAAAGCTAATTTCTCTCGCGACAGACCTGTTTTTTTTCGATATTTCTCGATATTTTCACCTAAGTGCATAACGGATAGATTATAACATAATTGTCATAATATTTATTTGACATGGTGGCATATATGTATTAACATACACCCCACTATAGGAGGGCCAATATGAAAATAGCTATATATACGCGTGTTTCAACCGACACCCAGGCCGACAAAGAATTCAATTCCTGTGAAGCTCAGGAGCAGAAGATAAGGTCATTTGTCTTAAGTCAGGAAAATATGATGGTTTATAAAGTCTATTCCGACCAGGGTTATACAGGGGCTAACACTGACCGCCCCGCTCTAACGGAAATGCTTAACGACATACAGAATAGCAAGGTCGATCTTGTCGCTGCCTATAAAATTGACCGTCTCACTAGGTCGCCGAAAGACTTTTATCATTTAATTGATATATTTGAACAACACAAGGTCAATTTTATATCCGTTACTGAACGATTCGATACCTCCACCCCATCGGGACGGCTTCTCAGGAATATCATGCTTACTTTCGCGCAATTCGAAAGAGAGCTTATCAGTGAAAGAACAAGAGATAAAATGCACGAATGCGCGAAAAAAGGCCTCTGGACTTGCGGCCATACGCCATTTGGTTATAAAAGGCTAGAAAAGAAACTGATCATTGAGCCGGTAGAAGCAAAGATTGTAAGGGCTATCTTTGAAATCTTTATCTCTACAGGTTCAACTGCTGAGGTTTATAAGAAACTGAAAGAGAAAAGTTTGTTTAACAGGCGCGGATTGCCTATATCTCAAGAAGAAATCGGGAAAATACTCAAACGGATTGTATATATCGGTAAAATCGAATTTAAAGGCAATATTTATCAGGGAATTCATGAGCCGATAATTTCTGCTGAGTTACTTGAGGCTGCTCAGGGACTTCGCAAAGAAAGGGCAAAGAAAAGTAAAGTATTCAATTTCTCTCTTTTCCCCGGAATAGTTCTCTGTAAGGAATGCGGCTCAGTAATGAGCGCATCTTTCTCTAATAAGTTTAAAGATGCCCGCCGCATTAGATATTTTTATTATCGATGCTCAAGCGTTACAAAAAGGGACATTTCTTTTTGCGCCACCAGATATGTCAGTGCCGACCGCCTTGACTCGTTCATCATCGATAGTCTTGATAAGATATCGAAAAATCGGCAGTATCTTGAGAGTTTGATCTTCACGCTCAACTATCAGCAGGATGGGTGCCAAAAGGGAATCGAACCGGTGGGGTCGGCTTCATCCTATTCTCCTGAAAGGTTGAAAGATATCCTTCGAGATATTACTATGGTCCCGAAGTTTAAGTCCAAAACTGAAAAGGAAATTATCATTCAGAAGCATATTAAACAGATCAATTATTCAAAGGAAGCTATTGAAGTCGTGATAAATTATAGTGATTTTGGCGCGGAAAATCTGAACGGAGGTTCTTTTCCGGCGGTCGGCGTTTGCCGCCGCCCAAACGCCGACCGCCGAACACCTTCCCAAAAAAGAAAAACCGCCGATCTAGGAAAATCAGCGGTTTGCTCCAATTTCTTGGTAGCCCCACGGGGAATCGAACCCCGATCGTCAGCTTGAAAAGCTGATGTCCTAACCGTTAGACGATGGGGCCATGCTCCGCCTCTGGCGGAGAAACTCCAATGACCAAATTCCAAATCCCAAACAAATTTAAATCCCAAAATCCAAATCAACACGCTAGTACAACAAAATACAGTAGAAACTATCCGGATATCAGTTTATCAGAAAAACGGGATTTTTCAATAAGGGGTATGGGAACAATCCGCTGCTGTTACTTGATCAACCTTCTCTTCATGAAAAAAAGGCCAAGAAAGAAGGCGACGGCTTCAAATGCCACAATAACGAACAGATTTACCAGCAGCCCCTTGTCATAAACTCCGCTGAAGATAGCCCTTGAGAGCACCACCCCGTGCGTCAACGGGAGAAAATTCGCAAGGGCCGCGACCCAACCCGGGAATTTATTAAGAGGAAAAAAGACGCCGGAGAAAAAGAACATCGGCGTGATGAACAGCTCGGAATAATAGTTGAAAAAGTCGAAATTCGGCGCGAATGCCGTGACTATCATCGCCAGCGAAGAAAAAAGGAAACCCATCATCACCATTAAGAGGAGCATAAGAACGATCCCCATCAATGAGAGATGCACCACTCCAAGCAGCGCCGCCACTATCACAAGCAGCAGGCCGTTGATCATCCCCCTCGTCACACCCCACGCGACATCCCCCGCGACGACATCCTCCGCCGAAACCGGCGAAGATATCAGCGCGTCATATATCTTTTCATGGATCATCCTCACGAACGTACCGTACAGGCACTCGAACGTGGAAGCCATCATGACGGTAGAGATCAATATGCCGGGGACAAGGAATTCAAGGTATGGACGGTCGCCGATCACGCCGATATATGACCCCAGCCCTATCCCGAAAGTAATCAGGTAGAAAAGCGGCTCGCCGAGGCTCACAAGAAAAGTGGGAATGACGAACCTCTTGTATGACATCAGGTTCCTTTTCCAAACATAATATATCCTGTACGAAAGGTTCATTCAAGTAAACTCCTTCCCGTAAGCTTAAGGAAAACATCTTCAAGAGAAGCCGGACGGTTGAAATAATTCGTCAGGTTGAGCTCGACCAGTTTTTTCATCAGCTCGTGGCCATCCCTGCAGTAGAAATACAGGGTGTCCCCCACCCTTTCATACCCGCAACTTGAACCGGAAAGAAGCCCTATCAGCCTGTCGTCCCCCTCTTTCGGCATCCTGATCTCAACGACCTCCCTGCCGATCTCTTTTTCTATGAGGTCTTTCGGAACGCCTTCCTTCAGCACCTTTCCCTTGTGCATTATGATGAGCCTGTCGCACAGCTGTTCGGCCTCTTCCATATATTGTGTAGTAAGTATAAGAGTTACACCCTTGGATTTAAGCTGCCTCAGCCTCTGCCATATAAGATGCCTGGCCTGAGGGTCAAGGCCGGTCGTGGGTTCATCAGCGATTATGAGCTTGGGCTCGTTGATCAACGCCCTCGCGATAAGTAGCCGACGCTTCATTCCGGTGGAGAGCTCGTCGATCCTGCTATCCGCCTTGGCCTCCAGCTCAACGAACTTCAGAAGTTCCTTTATCCTTTTCTTGCCGGTACTATTTGGAATGTCAAAGAATTGGGAAAAAATGATCAGATTCTCGTATACGGTGAGGTCCGAGTCAAGATTGACCTCCTGAGGCATTACCCCTGTGATCTTCCTTATCTGGCGGCTGTCAACGCTGACGGTCGCACCGTTAACCTTAAGCTCCCCGCTTGTGACGGGGGAAACGCAGTTGATCATTTTGACGGTGCTTGTCTTTCCCGCTCCGTTCGGCCCCAATATCCCGAAACACTCGCCTTCATATATATCGAATGATATGCCGTCAACAGCAGTAACATCATTGAATTTTTTTGTAAGATCTTTTGCGGTGATAAAATATCGCATCCAGCATATTATACTTTATCAGGAAGAAAAATTAAAGCGTCATTGACCTCAACACGCCGGCCTGATAGTATTTGCGCGTCGATAAGGGGAGCCCATGAATGTGGGGCTGAGAACTCCGAATTGATCGGAGGACCCGTTGAACTTGATCAGGTTAAAACCTGCGAAAGGAGAAAATAATGAACACAGACAAACTGCCCGAACTCGGAAAGATCCATCCTGACTTCTTCGACCGCGTGATATATCCCCGCTTGGGGGCTGATGATAAGAACATAGTGATCGGGCCCAGGCACGGCGTTGATTACGGGGTATTAAAGGTCGGCGACAAATATCTGGCGATATCCACAGACCCGTTCTTCATAGTCCCTTCCTTCGGATTCTCAAAAGCCGCGTGGTTCGGATTACATATAATACTATGCGATGTCGCGGTATCGGGACTTAAACCAAGATACCTGACGATCGACCTCAACCTGCCTCCCGAGATGACCGAAGTTCAGCTGGAAGAAATGTGGGAGACCGTACATTCGGAATCGAAAAAATACGGCATAAGCGTGATCACAGGCCACACCGCGCGCTATACCGGATGTAACTATCCCATGGTCGGCGGAGCGACCGCCATCGCTATCGGCGGTGAAAAAGACCTGAGAGGCCCTCAAAAGGTGAAAGCCGGGGACAAGATCATCATAACGAAAGGCCCCGCAATAGAGACGACCGGCCTGCTTGCAGTCCTGTTCCCTCAAAAATTCATTGAGGCCGGCGGCAAAGCTTTCCAGAAAGAGGCCGCGGATATTTTTGCCCAGATGTCGGTGATGGATGACTGCGCCATCGCGCGTGAATTTCCCGGGACCCGCGTTATGCACGACGCGACGGAGTGCGGGATATGGGGCGGACTTTACGAGATGGCGAAGGCGGGGAAATATGGAATAAGGGTTGAGGAGGAATTGATACCTATTCAGCCCGTAATCAAGAAGACCGCTGAACTTTTCAAGTTCGATCCTTTCTGCTCGATAAGCGAAGGAACTCTCATTGCGATCGTTGACGGGAAGGAAGCCGATGAACTCGTTGCTGCGTTTAAGAGAAACGGGATATTAAGCGCGGTCGTCGGCGATGTTCTGGCAGGGAACAAGGGGATCAAGATAGTCAGCGAAGGAAAAGAAAGAACGCTCGAACACCCTAAGATCGATCCTTACTGGAAATTAGCCGCGGAGTTTTCCAAGTGAGCTTTGAACTAAAGGCTTGGTTTTAATTCTTTCTTCAGGCCCGTGTCTATCTTTAGCTTCATGCCGACTTTAAGCTGGCTTAAATTGGCGAGCCCGTTCATCTGGGCAATTTCTTTATAATAAGATGCCGATCCGTTGAAATATTTCCTTGAGATGCTCATCAGCGTTTCCTTGGGCATGACAACATGATAAACGATCCCGCCTGTTGAGGGTTTTATTGAAGGCTTTATGGAGGGCTTCGGCGAAACCTTATGCGCCGCCTCTACCGTGCCGACCTTTCCGCCTTTTATGTTCAGATCTATCATCAAGCTTGTGCCCTGGGGAAGATATCCGATATCCGTGATATTGTTCATTTTCGCGATATCCCTGTAATAAGCCGGCGTTCCGAAATATTTCCTTGAAATGCTCATCAGCGTATCGCCCATCATTACTTCATGATAAACAATATTGCGGGTCACGGTTTTTGGCTTCTCCGCCTTTTCAGGTATCACAACACCGGCCTGTTCTTCAGGTTTCAATTCGGGATACTTTTGTTTTATTGCCAGGATCCTCTGTCCTATTTTATTTTCCCGGTCAGCCATGACGCGCTCCGCTGCCTGAAGCTCTGATACCTTTTTTGTGTCATCAGCCGTTTTTGCCTTAATGATCTTCTTGTTCAGATTGTCCATATAATTATCGATATTCTCACGCTGTGCCTCCAACGATGTCAGTTCTGTTTTAGCATTTTCAGTTTCCGTGTTTCCGGCTGTAACTTCAACTGTCGGGGCAACGGGTTTGGATTCGGTCGTTTGCGTTTGAATAGGGGCGGTTTCTTCCTTTGGAGCTTCAGGGGCGGGGCCACCCATTGCAAAGGCAGCAGTTCCCACAAGGACCGCGAACAAAAAAGCCGAAATTAAGATCGCTCTATGTTTCATATCTGTGCGGATTCTATCACACATTAATTCACGAGTAAATATACGCACCAAAATTTTCAATCGATCGGGTCCTCCCTCATAACCTAACAATTTCACGATCCCCTCAATTCCATCGAGGCGCTCTAAGAAAAATCGGGGCGAGAGGATTTGAACCTCCGACCTCTTGGTCCCGAACCAAGCGCTCTAGCCAAGCTGAGCCACGCCCCGACGGCTACGCCATAATGTCCAATTTCAAATGGCAAATGTCAAATTAAATCCAGTTTAAAATCCCTAATTTGGCATTTGTCATTGGTCATTTGTCATTCCATTCCGACCCCCGGTCGGGATGGTGGCTCGACCCGTTTCCTGCCGAGCCATCCCTCTGATTATACCCAACACTATTCACGGGTGCAAGAAAAAGGATTTACATAGGCTATAGCTAGAGGGAACAGCGGTCTTCGCTTCCCCCACACCCCCGCGAAGACCGCTGTTAATTAATCATGATTCTTTCTTTTTTTGAGATAGCGCACTTTCTATGCCAAATAAAATTAAATGTGCTGAGCAAGCCAAGGAGATGCCGGAATTATAAGGTAGCTTTGCAACGCGTTTATTATTATCATCATATAAAGAAATTGAGTCGGGCAAAAACCCATATATTATTCCAATAAATTTCCCATCTTCTTGGGAGAATACTGGGGAGCCACTATTCCCGTGGCTGGCAGCCCCGTCAATCAATAAAACATTTTTATCTTTTGTGATATTGGCAATGCTCCCTCGTCTAATAAACGGCTTAAATTGCAATTCTTCATTAGCAAGTCCCAATGGGTATCCTAAATATACAACAAATAAGCCCTCTTTAATCTCGCTATGCTGTTTCAGCTCGTCAACATCTAGTAATTCGCGCGGCCCAAACACTTCCTCCAGCGTTTTACCAACATCCTCTTGCCTATGTGGTATTGAAAATAATGCCAAATCAAGGTTTGTATGAGCAGTTTCAAACTTGACTTTTCTTATTATCCTCTTATCGGGATTAAGAAGCACTTTTATTTCACCATTTCTTGCAAGTTGGCCTACATGTTTATTTGTTAAAATAAAAGGAACAAATTCATCTTGCGATATCTTCTTTTGTATAAGTGTGCCAGTCATTGATGGTGTTTCACGCTCCCAATCCAATATTGCAACAACACTTTTGTGACGTTTAATGTAAATTTCCCTGGTATCAATCGCCATATTGTTTCATGCCCCCTTTCTCAATCATCTCTTTACCCTGCCATTCTATTAATTATTTCCTGAATCATCTCAAGATGTTTAATTTTGTTTGACATCATTTAGCCTTCAATAAATCGCTCTAAAATTATTTGCACAACAAATATTTAACTTTATTGCCTGACCCAACACATTTAATTTTACCTTCAGAAGCGAGTTCTTTTACATATTTACAGACCGTGAGATATCCCCTTCTAATTGTATGTGATATTTCATTTATAGATAGTTTGTCCGCAGTTTGCAACAATTGAATAATTTGCTGCTTACTTTCCATCTTTCTTTCTTTAGCCTCTCTTGATCTTGCTTCCACGGTTTTTGAAAATGCTGCTAATGTATTAGGATGCATTCTATGTTTAGGCCTTTCGATACCATATTCTATTCTAAATTTATGTATATTCCCCCAATACCGATTAATCTTCCTCCAAGTTAACGCCCAAGACATCCTCGAGCTTAGTTCTGTTGTGCTGGGATGATGCCCTAAGCAATCAACTATCTGCTGATACCCTTGCAAGCATTTCCCAATCCTTTGTTGCCTTTTGTATTCACCATAATCAATATTAAAATGCTTAATAAGTAACTTTAAGTCAATATTATCAATATTAAGCTTCTCGCATAATTCGTTTGTATTAAATGTTTCTCTGATAGCCGCGATAATCCTATCCCTTGAATATGAGGTGACAAGCTTTTCAATGTTATGCACCTTGTGCCTTTCATAAACAAATAACCCGTACTTACCGCCCTTTTCCAATAATTGTCTTACGCGTTCCCTTGTAACATTTAATTCATCTCCAACTTTTTGTAACGTTAAATATTTATCATATAGTGTTTTTACCTCCATCAAATGTTTTGCTACATCAGGGGAAACAGGCCTCTCTATCCCCAACCTTTTTCGAAGTTCAAATATTCCAATCCCTCCATCAGGATCAAGCAACTCTAAAAGAAATGAATACGGCACATTAAGTATTTGTGCTACCTTAACCAAGGAATAAGCATTTCGCCACATTCTAATAATCTCATACTTAATGGCCTCAGAATTCTTGGTGTTAAACAATAACTGCAGTTTTTTTAATGGCTTCATTCTTCTGTCTCTTTAGGCGCCTGTTTTGAGGCAAGCCGGGCTAACTCATTGTAGACTTGATTAAAAATAATAAGGTTCCCTTCGCTATAGTCATGGGAAATTTCAGTAAAAGCAACATCACGAACAAGGCTATCCAGACAAGCATCCTTTGAAGCTCTTATATAAAAACTATGCTTTTCGTTGATCTCAATTAAATTGCTATCCTTTGTAAACTTCACTAAATCTCCTGTTTCTGACATATCTACAGTATTTATATTATAATTCTTGCCTGAATATGCCATTTTTTCTGCTTTATTAAGACTTTGGTTCCTTCTTTCCCTTTTATCTTTCCCTCTAGTTACAACACCAGCTGCTTTTTTTGCCTCTTCTTCAACCTTATCTAAATTCGGATAAGGATTATCGGGCGCGTTCTCAATTTCCTTTGTAAACTCTTTTTTAATTTTTGCTTCTAAACTACCCAGAGTAAGCGGATCATCAAGTTTAGAAACAATAGTATTTACTTCGGTCTCAACTCGCTTTACTATATTTCGATCCTGTTCCTTCTTTGCAGTTTCATCTTTTTTTAATAACTTATTTTGAACATCAGAAATTGACTTGTGTCCAAAATCCCAATACTCCCGATATTCAGGACAATCTACGAAATCGTTTTTTGCAAATGTAACAAAGTTTTTAAGCCCGTCCGCTTCCCCATATCCAAATAACCTATATCGATATCTTCCTCCTGATGTTAATCTAAACAAATCAAACCATTCAGCTTTCTCATTGACAATTCTGCCATTTACTCGCGTCCATACCCCCTGCTTTGTTACAGGGATAGGCTCTTTGGTGAAATAGATAACTAATTTTACATGGCCAATTAGCTTGAGATCTTTCTCATATTCAAATTTTTCGTTATACTCAAATTTTGGCTCCTCTATTTCAATATCTTTTCTTTCTCTCTCTTTAATAATTGACATAATTATTTTAAAGTTTTGACTTTTTGGCATTTTATTTTCAAATCGTTCAATCAAGCGATCACTATCAATAGTTTTAGCGTTTAATTGTTCCATATAAATTGCTGTACCATGTAAGTCTTTTCCACATTGCTTTGTGAACACTTTGCTTCTTATTGCACTTACATATTTTGCCTTGTCCAATTCTGCTCTATTCATATTGAAAATATGTTCTTTTCCATCTTTTTTCGTTATTATCTTGCATACCTTACATATATTTGTTATTGCTAATTTACCACCCATTCCATATTCGCCAATTGGAGATCTACTAAATTTTGGGGATTTTGAATCAGCAGTTTTATTACTTTCTCCGTATATTACATATGATGCGAGAGCTTCTTCGTCCATCCCATTTCCATCATCAATAATATTTAAAGCATTTTTGTCATAATCTAATATTATCTGGACCGTAGTTGCGTCTGCATCATATGCGTTAACAATTAATTCTTCGATATTTGAAGCAAGTTCTTGAAAGGTTCTTTTTGCCATCTTTTTAATGCCGACTGTTGCAAAATCTCCCCTTAATTCCCATTCCTTAAATTCTTCTCCTTCATTTTCCGATTTAATATTCTCATGGTCATGAATGTAATCCGTAACAGTCTTTTTTGAGAATTTGTATCTTGATCCAACTTTCCTTCCGGGAAGATCCCCTTTTTCAGCTAATTTATAAAGTGTCTGTCTCGTAATTCCAAGCAATTTACATGCTTCTTCGGTAGATATTGGTTCCAATAAATTATTTTCATTCATAATAGTTCAACCTCCCAATTACTTATTTTAACACATTTACTAATACATACAGATATTAACACATATTAACATTTATGTCAAGAGGCAAAATGCTGGGCGCCATTTATAAGAGTGGGGGTCTAAGGAACGCGCCCGCATGTAGTGAATGCGTTGGGTATAATCAGAGGTCTGGCTCGGCAGGAAACGGGTCGAGCCATTTTATCGTTCCCGCAAACCATTGCGGATTTTGGGCGGCTTGGAGCGGCGCTTGCGTCGCGACAAGCCGCCTTATTCTTAGCTGAAAGCAAGTTCTCTTCCGCCGAAGGGTCGCAAAGCGGGCCGTAGGCGGCATTTTTAGCGTCAGCGCAGGAAGGATCTCCGCTCTCGGAATACAATAACATGCCTTCTATTGCCTCTATCGAATATTATGCCACTTTCCGATGTGCCATTTAATTTTTCCATCATTTCCAGTATAGCATTTTTTTGCTTTTCTCCTGTAAAGGTCGCTCACGGAGGGACTTCGTATAAAGCACTCTATCCAGAAAAATCCTCATCCTTGCGGATATTTTCTGGTAAAAGTTCGCTCCCTCCTCCAGTCGCCCGCCTCCGGCGAGGCTCCTTCCGGCCCTCCGCTTCGTTACGCTCTCTCGCCCATATCTCCGCTTAAGGTAGGCTCGTTCGCTTCACTCGCTTCGGGTGACAGGCGCAAAAAAATGCTCCTCCTTCCTTGTATTCATATTTTTTACAGGAGGTGGTCATATGTCTCGTATTGTTGGTATTGTTGGTTCCAGGTCTCTTCCCGCTTCTTTTTCCTCGCTCATTTCCTCGCTTGTGTCCGCGTTAGTTGCTCGTGGTTTCAGGGTGGCCTCAGGCGGCGCTGTAGGGGCTGATCAGTTTGCTCTTTCAGCCCTCGTTGAGCAGGGTTTGTCTGCATCGGGTGTTGTTTTTTCTGCCTGGGCTTCCGCTTCCGGTTTTCCTGTTCCGGTCCGGCCTCTTGTTTCCCGTTTTCTTGCTTCCGGTGGTCAGGTTGTTTGGGGTTCCGGTTCGTCGTCTCAGCCTCGTTCAGCGGTGGTTTCCGCGCTTCTCGGCAGGAACAGCCGTCTTGTTTCAGCCTGTTCGCTTGTCATTGCTTTCATTCACGGCCAGTCCCGGGGAACGCTTTACACCATCCGTCAGGCTGTCAGGCGCGGTATTCCTGTTTATGTGTTCCTTTGCAGTGAGGCTTCATTGCCAGCTGATTTGGCTCCTCACTGTTTAGTTATAAATAAAAGGGAGGTGGTTTAGTATGGTTTTCATTCCCATTCATCCGTGCTGTTACTGTGGAAAAACCGAGACAGGATATGCCTGTACGACAGCAGAAAAAGTCGAGTGTTTTAAATTTCTGAATTATATTCAGAAACTCAACAGAATGAGGGCGCAGAAAGTGCTGATAAAAGAGCTTAAATATTTACTAGAAACAAACAAAGGAGGTAAATAATCATGAAAGCAGCGATCTATACGAGAGTTTCCACTGATAGTCAGGCAGAAGTTGAATTTAATTCCTGTGAGACGCAGGAGCTGAAAATAAGGTCATTCATTGCCAGCCAAAATGATATCGAGATTTATAAAGTCTATTCGGATCAGGGATATTCAGGAGCCAATCTTGACCGCCCTGCCTTGAAAGAAATGCTAAACGATATCCAACAGGGCAAGATCGATACAGTCATCGCATATAAGATAGATCGATTAACAAGATCGCCAAAGGATTTCTATCAGTTAATTGAGATTTTCGAGAAGGACAATGTCAGCTTTCTATCCATTACGGAGCGATTCGACACTTCCACTCCTTCCGGCAGGCTCTTGCGGAACATTATGCTGACATTCGCCCAATTTGAAAGAGAACTTATAAGCGAGAGAATAAGGGACAAGATATTTGAGCGGGCTAAAAAAGGCATGTGGAGCAGCGGAAAACCTCCATTCGGATATAAGAAGGAAGATAAGAAGCTGGCAATTGAGCCGAGAGAGGCCGAGATAATTAAAACAGCTTTTGAAAGCTTCGTTGCCTACCCTTCAATCTCCGCTCTCTACCATAAGCTGAAGGAAGCTAATATGCTGAACAGGGCGGGCTTGCCGCTTTCGAAGACGACTCTCGGCGGCATATTGGAGAGCATTGTCTATACAGGAGTGATAAAGCACAAGGGCGCTTTCTATCCGGGAATACACACTCCGATAGTATCAAAAGAACTATTTGATGAGGTCCGGGATTTGAGAGTTGGCCGCGTCAGGCCGAAGAAGTCGATGAGTTATAATTATTCATTATTGCCCGGCCTTGTGCAGTGCAAAGAGTGCGGCTCGATAATGGGCGCGACATTCACCAATAAGATCAATAACGGAGAGCGCATCAAATACTTCTATTACCGCTGTTCGCTTATAAATAGACGAGATAGATCGTTCTGCGATATCCGGCAGGTCAGCGCTGACCGGCTTGATGATTTCATCATAGACAACCTTGACAAGATACGCAAAAACAAACAATACCTTGATAGTTTAATATATGTGCTAAACCATAATGAACAGGGTGTGTCAGAAAGTATCGAACTCAAGGGGTCATACTCTCCGATAACCGCCGAAAGGACACTGGAAATACTTAAAAATATTGTCGACGGCTCAAAGTTGAAAGGCAAAGTCGAAAAAAGGATCATCATGAAAAGGCACATCGAAAAGGTCATATATTCGAAAGAGACAATAGAAGTCAGGTTATTGTATTCCGAGAGCGGAGATACTTCCTGCGCTGACGCTAAAAATGCCGCCTACGGCCCGCTTTGCGACCCTTCGGCGGAAGAGAACTTGCTTTCAGCTAAGAATAAGGCGGCTTGTCGCGACGCAAGCGCCGCTCCAAGCCGCCCAAAATCCGCAATGGTTTGCGGGAACGATAAAATGGGCCCTGCAGGGATCGAACCTGCGACCAATCGGTTATGAGCCGACCGCTCTACCGCTGAGCTAAGGGCCCCGGCCCCGACTACGTCGGGGAAATTCCAATCATCAAATCCCAATAACCAAATAAATCCTAAATTTAAAATCTAAACCCCAAATTTGGATGTTGGAATTTGGTTATTTCATCCCTTCGGGGCGGCTTGGCCATTTTGAAGTATCGGAACCATACTTCGCTTTGTTTTCTACCAATTTGGACTTGAATGTTTTAATGTTCTCCAAAAGGCCCGAAACCGTCTTCTCGAATTCCTCTACTCTCTTCATAAGCTCTTCAAAAGTCGTTGGTTTTTCCGCCATATAAACCTCCTATTTGCCGGTGACATTCCTGAAACCGCCAGAAGCATTAGAGAATAATGAAGTGACCGAAGAGAATATCTGGGCTACCAATGCCGCGGTGCGTTCCGGCCCCAACACCCCGGCAATGATACCAATAACCGTGATCAAAATGAACACAATAGTAAGATTGATCATCAGGGCGTTCTGTTTGGATGTGCCTTTCATCTCATTTATAAGGTTTTTGTGCAGGTCCACGATCAGCTTGTGCGGATCCGAAGCCTTATGTGCTTCATGCTCGGCATGGTCATGGTCGCCAACAAATGATAATATAATGAGGAAGAAAAAAATGAACGCAAATACCGCGACCGCGGCGATACCCGCCATGAGAACATTATCCGGCACATTGCTCAAGCTGGGCAGCTTCCTTAATGTAGATATTATATTTATCACTAACATGCGGATGCAGATTATATCAGAATTTGCGCTTTTTGTGAACACCCTGTAAAATATAATGACAAATATTCAATGACCAATGTCAAATGAATGAATGTATAATCATTATTCTTTAACTTGTCATTTGTAATTTGTTCATTGGGAATTATCCCGCGAAAGCGGGATTGCGGGCGGTTAGTTCAGCGGTAGAACGCTTGCTTCACACGCAAGAAGTCAAAGGTTCGATTCCTTTACCGCCCACCACTCCGCCTTTGGCGGAGAATGACAAATGTCCAATGACCAATGTCAAATTAATGTATAATCATTATTCCTTAATTTGTCATTTGTAATTTGTTCATTGGAAATTATCCCGAAGGGATCAGGGCGCGTAGTTCAGCGGTAGAATGCCTCGCTTACACCGAGGAGGTCAGAGGTTCGACACCTCTCGCGCCCATTAGTTTTATGAAAAAGAGATTATATAAGTTAGTTGTTTTCGTTCCTCAAACACATATTGAACAGGTCCGACTGGCCGCCGCGAACGCGGGCGCGGGCGGGATCGGCAAATATGACAGCTGCTTTTTTATGACCTCAGGCATCGGCACATACAGGCCGCTTAAAGGAGCAAAACCCGCCAAAGGAGAGATTGGAAGGCTTGAGAGGGTCGGCGAGGTCAGGTTGGAGACGATAGTTCCAAAGAATAAACTTAAGAAAGTGATGGCCGCGATCAAAAAGGTCCACCCTTATGAAAAAGTAGCCTGTGATATTTACGAGCTAGCCGGAATAAACCCTTAGCTTCCCCGTCTTAGGATTTTTCCTTACTTCCAATTTCATCTTATATGCGAGCCTCAGATTGTCATTCGTAAGGACCGCATCCGATCTTCCAAAAGCCACGACTTCTCCGCCCTTTAGGAGCATGAGCTTCCTGCTGAACCTCGCCGCCAGATTAATATCGTGGAACGTGGCTATGATCACCTTGTCCTCACGCATGCGCCTGAGCATCCTTAATACTTTAACCTGGAACCTGAAATCAAGATGGGAGGTCGGCTCATCCAGCAGCAGGATCTTTGGTTCCTGCGCGAGAGCGCGAGCTATCGCCACCCTCTGGAATTCACCGCCTGACAGACTTGTTACGGGAGTGTCGATCAGGTGCTCCACCTTGAGCTCCTCGGCCGCCTTATCGGCTTCTTTATAATCTTTATCCGTTTCGAAAGCGAACCTTCCGATATACGGCGTCCTGCCCAGCAGCACCGTCTCTTCTACCGTGAACCCGGCCGTGGGCACCATCATCTGGGGAACAAAAGCTATCCGCTTCGCGAGCTCCCTCCTGTTTATTCTTCTTATGTCTTTTCCTCTTACCTTTACCTGACCGTTGGTTATGTTTATCAATCCCGATATGGCTCTGAGGAGGGTGGTCTTGCCGGACCCGTTAGGCCCGATTATCCCGATAAAATCCCCGACATCAGCGTCAAAATTTACGTTCTTTATCACCACATTGTTTTCATAACCTGCATCAAGGGCTTCTACTTTCAGCATTTCCATTATAATCCCAACCTCCTTCTCTGCATTGCGTATATGAACAGCGGACCGCTTAAAACCATCATGACGATCCCCAGCGGTACTTCCGTCGGGAATATTATCCTTGAGAATATATCGATCAAAATAACAAGCGAAGCAGATGTCAATATTGAAGCGGGGATCATGTACTTATAATTGAACCCGGTCACAAGCCTGACATAATACGGGATTATCAAGCCCGCAAGGCACAAAAGGCCGCAGGCGTATACGGCAGCAGCCGACAGGATCAAAGTGACGATGAAAAGAAATACCCTGATCCATCTCACTTCCACTCCCAACGTTTTTGCCGTATATCCGCCGAACAAAAGCGCATTCAGGTCCTTGTAATAAAACACATAAACCACAAGTCCCGCCAGTATGAACAGGAACGTGATAAATACTTTATACCATGTAGTTCCGGTCAGGCTCCCCAGAAGCCAGGGGTATAATGAATGCAGGTTCAATCCGAAAGCGATCATGAAAACGGAAACCGCCGCGACAGCGGATGCGGCCAGGTAAAATAATTTAACGGCCAGATTATCGATAATTATCACGCCGAATATGCCGAGCATTATGGAGCCGGCCATGGCGAGCAGCGTGCCGGAAAGTATCTCAAGAAAAAGGCGGGGCATCCTTATTTGCCAGATCATCAAGGAAACATTTGTGCCGCCAAAAGCAAAGACGGACGTGAAAACTTTCTGGGCGGATATTTTTGTGGAACCTATAAGCAGTGAAAGGAAAGACAGGATAACGATGACGATCAAAAGATAAACAACAAAAGGCAGCCGGGTCTTTAGTCTGCTCATTTACTCCCCCCGATCTATGGTAGGGACCATCCATGTGCAAATGCCGCTATTTCCTCCAGCGCCTGCACAACCCTGGGTCCGGGCCTTGAAAAAACATCTGTCTCTATCGATACCGCCTTCTTGTTCTTCCCGGCGCTGGTCTTCCTGAAGTCCCTACTATTATATATACCTCTCGGATCGTTTGCAACATTTGTCCCTGTGATTATTACATCCGGATCGGCCTTTGATATTTCATCCCTTTTCATCTCGGGGTACATACCTTTTCCCTTGGGAGAGACATCGATGAGGCCGGAAAGCTTAAGCAGGTCATGAAGATATGTGCCATCCGCAGCGACCGTAAGCGGGCGCTTTTTAACTACGACTACCGCCTTAAGCCTTCTCTCTTTCATTGCCCGCGCCTCGACCCATTCAACGCGGCGTTTCATTTTCTGAAGAAGGCTGTATGCCGAATGCTCCTTGTTCGTTACGGTCCCTATCACCGAGATCGTATTGTATATGTCGCGAAGGCTGTGAGGGTCCACCGCGAAGACCTTTATAGGGCTCGGCTGAGATTCGCCCGATGCCGGCGGAAGCATTGTCCGCCTCAGCTGCGCAATGTCCGATTTTTGAGCCTCCAGGTTTGCCAGGACCAGGTCCGGCTTAAGTTCAGCGATCTTTCTGATGTCCGCCCTGTCATTGCCGACCTTCTCCGTCTGCTTTGCGTCTTCGGGATAATTGCAATTCTTCGTGATCCCGACTATCTTGTCGTTCAGGTTCAAGGCAAAAAGTATTTCTGTAATGGCCGGATCGATAGATATTATCCTGGCCGGAGGCTGCTTTTGTTCCAGTATGTCGCCGGACGCGTCCCTGGTCTTTATAGGATAAATGATCCTGTTAAAGCTTATTGCAGAGGCAATACCTGAAGCCAGAAACAACATTATAAGAATAATGGATGCTTTTCTAATTTTAATCTCCCCTTTTAGCCGGACAATGATACATTATGTTATGATTTACTTTATCCCTAGCGACCTTAACATTTCGCTTGTGGCGATAATCTTGCGCGGCTTATTGTCATCTTCAAGAGCTGATACTATCCCAGCGGCTTCCATTTCATCCATAAGCCTGGCGGCGCGATTGTACCCGATCCTTAATCTTCTCTGCAGGTGGGATGTGGAAGCCTGTCCGCCGGATACAATGATCTTTACAGCTTCGGCGAAAAGGTCGTCCTTTCCCCCCTCACCCGCGGCTCCTCCGGCTGCCATCACCCCGGCTTCTATATCGATTATTTCCTGAGAATACTGCGGCTGGGCCTGCTTCTTTATGAAAGACGTGATGCGCTCCACTTCATTATCGGAAACGAACGCGCCCTGAAGCCTGAACGGCTTCATAGCCCCTATCGGATGATAAAGCATGTCTCCCTTCCCAAGAAGTTTTTCAGCTCCGGCTATGTCAAGGATAACACGTGAATCGACTTGTGTGGCTACAGCGAACGATATTCTTGACGGGATATTCGCCTTTATCAGCCCTGTTATGACATCAACCGAAGGCCTTTGCGTTGCGATCACAAGGTGAATGCCGGTCGCGCGGGCCATCTGGGCTATTCGGCATATGGTCGTTTCAACCTCATTGGCCGCGACCATCATCATGTCCGCCAGCTCGTCAATGATTATGACCAGGTAAGGCAGGGCCTCAAGTTCTTTGGGCTTAGCCGCGGCCTTAGCGTTGAACGCTTCCAGATTCCTCACACCGGTGGCGTAAAAAGTCTTGTAGCGGCGGTCCATTTCCTTCAGGACCCATTCCTTTAATGTCCTTGCCGCTTTTCTCGGGTCAGTGACGACCGGAGCCAGAAGATGAGGTATATCGTTGTAATGCGACAGCTCTACCATTTTCGGATCGATCATAACGAACTTGACCTCGTCAGGCCTGGCCCTTAAAAGCAGGCTGATGATCAAAGTGTTAATGCAGACACTCTTACCTGATCCGGTCGTGCCGGCTATGAGCAGATGCGGCATTTTCCCCAGGTCGCCGAAGATCGGAGCGCCTGACAGGTCCTTGCCGATGCTTATAAAAAGCTTTGAATAATGGTTCTGGAATTCTTCGGTCTTTACGATATCCCTTAACCGGACCGGATTAACGGTGGGGTTGGGCACTTCTATCCCTACCGCCGCCTTTCCCGGGATGGGGGCTTCTATCCTTACTCCCTGTGAAGCAAGATTAAGGGAAATGTCATCGGCGAGGTTCGCGATCCGGCTTACTTTAACTCCCGGCTCCGGCTGGACCTCGTACCTTGTCACGGCAGGCCCCTGATGGACGGCTACGACCGAAGCTTCTATCCCGAAAGATCTCAATGTTTCTTCGAGCGCCTTTTTCCTTATTTCGATCGTTTCCTTTAACTTTTCCTCCCTCTGGCGGTCCTTGTCCGTCGGCAGATCAAGCAGCTCAAGAGGCGGGAGTTCGTATCTGCCCAGCTTTTTAGGAGAGGCGACAGCAGGTCTGGGTTTTTGCGGCTCAGGCGCTTTTCTTTCTTCTTTCTCAAATTCAATCGTCGCGGCATTCAATTCCTTAATGACAGGTATCATGGAAGGGATCGATCTTCTATCGGCATTTTCGGCAGGCTTCGGCTTTTTCGCCGGCCATCTCTTAAAAAATATTGTAAATAGATAATCCCAGAGCCTGGAAATAGCGTGCGTCAGGGTTATATTGAAGATCAGGATCAAGGATATAAGGAACATTGATGACAGGACAATGTACGAACCAGTTGAGCCGAAGGTCCCTTCAAGCCCACCTTTGATGACGGAGCCCAAAAATCCCCCGTCGCCGAAAGAGATCATTGTGCAGAAAAGAAGGAGTATCCCAAGGACCTGGACCGTCAGAAGAAAGGTCTGCCGCCTCAGCATGAGTATAACGCCGAAGAATCCAATGAAATAAGGAAGAAAGTAAACCCCTACTCCGATCGCGGGCATTATGAACTTCCTGACAAGGTAAAGGCCCATAAGACCGGTCGATCCTGCCGGCTGGCCGGAGGAATTCGTTGAAAGGAAAATAAAAAGGGCAAAAGCAATGAGCAGTATCCCGATTATGTCCTGCCTTAAGTGAGAAGGCTTTCCTGTTTGTTCGAATCTTCGCTTCCTTGCCAATTCCAATACCTCTGGGCGAAATTATAACATAAAAGCAACCGCGACTAAAGCTCTCTTGCTATAGAATTGTAAGGGAAAAGAATATTTCTTCTGTCGGGCTGAATCCGGTGTCGCGGTTACATGGAAAACATTTGACCTGGCAGGACCATCAAAATGGTGGGCCTCATGATCACGAACGGGCTTATCCTTTTTTCTTCAATGCTTTAATAAGACCTGAATAAGAGTATCGACGACTATTTGTGACTTTCCGGAATCAGCGAGATTCCTTAAAACAGCTATTGACTGACTTCGACCAGTTTCATTACCTCCGGGCCAACTGCCCCAGTATCCGTTAACGGTCAATATATTGCTGAGTACATTATCGATCTTATTTGATAAGGCGACTTTTGCATGATCTTGAACAACGGTATTTTTATCTTTCGATGCTATGTCAAGAGCGTTAATTATTTCTAACTGTAAATCCAAGGAAAGTTTGGAGAAGGTATCAAGGTTGCCAAGGGAATCTGCTGCGCTAATTTGACCTTTCACATCATTTCCATTTCTCAGAGCCTTAATAAGATCTTCGATGTCTTTCGTTTTACTCATCATCATTCCATACTCAATCGGCGCCTTCCTTACTGGCACATTTTTCAAACTATCAACACCATCCGCCATATTAAACGCCTCCTTTTGTTCCTGCCTATTTAGAGACCATATATCCCAAAAATTTCAGATTTTGGAAATTCTGTTCTATAAACGGTTTGCCTCATTAACCCATACCCCCTCCTTGACCATCAAATCATGAAGGGTAGATCTTTTTAAACAGGATATCCTGAAGAGATTGGAGGTTTTTCTTCCCCGGGTCCAGATCAGTGGCAGTCTTGAGTAATTCAACCACGTCATTATAAATGGATTTTAATTCCGGAATATTGTTGGACTTATCAATAAATTCCTTTACGTTGCTTGCGATAAATCGAACATTGTCATCTTTGTCCTTCAATAACATCGAGCTGAGTTGACGGCTTATCTTTATATTGTCAGCCGAAGAAAGCTTGGTGCCTAGAATATTTTGCAAGGAAAATGCTATGCTGGCCCGAACATCACCATCTTTCTCCTTCTCCGATAGTTTAATTAGAGGGTCTATCATCTGCGACAACAGATCCCTGGAGGCCCCGACATCGGGGTAGCCAAAAACCCCCAGGGTTTCCGCCGCCACATTTCGAATATTCACATTATTATCATTCAATTTATCAATAAGAAATTTGACCGTTGCCTGCTGTGAATGCAAAGAATTCAGTTTGTAAATGGACTTTTGTATTTTGATTTTTGCGCTATCCGGTGCCGTACCAGTCCCGCTTTTTACCGCTTCGAACAGATCCTCTATTTGACTTTCTATCGTATCCTTTTTTGGCCCCTCCTTTGGCGCCTGTTTTATAGCCTTTTGTTGAGAGAGTTTGTTCCCAGTGCTGTCGATCCTGCTAGAAAAATCTATCATATTAAACGCCTCCTTCTAATGCCCCCCGGAAGTCCCAGCCATATGGACATATTACATTATATACCATATATCAGCCATTTTAAATCAAGAAAATTGGAACAGGGAAACACGATCGGGGGCAAGATGGGAGTAAGACAACTATACGGGAAAATGATATAATCCAGAGTCATGATCGTAATCGTCATTTTCTTGCTTCTGATAGCAACTCTCATTTATTTCTACAAGCGCGAGTTCGAGGTGAGAACTATCGTTTCGAAGGCCGCCTCAGGCAAAGGGCCCAGGATAGGGATCGTCTCCGACTGGCACAATACGGGAGTTCCATACCAGTCAAGGTTCCTGTCCGAATGTTTGAGCGGAAAACACGACGTGTTCATATTCGCGTACAACAAATATATGAAAGACAAGGCTGATTGGGGTTATAAAAATCTTGTCTTCACAAAGAACATCAAGCCCTGGAAAGTGATCAACTGGATCAAAAAAGAAGGTTTGAAAGCGGTCTTCTTTCCTGACAGGCTGGAAGATCCGGAGGTCCTGGACTGGTGCAAAAAGAGCGGCGTAGCTACAGTGATGATAATAAATTATGAGACGATAAAGAAAGAAGAGTTCGATCTATACGGGAAGAACTCCTTTCTGATGTGCCCCGTCAGGTGCACATATGACCTGTTAAAAAAATGCGGGCTCAGGAACGTCCGGTTCATCCGCTGGGCGGTGGATGACGGGATTTTCTCCGCCAAAGGCGGATCCGCCTCCGGCGGAAGTCCTGGAAAAACGCCGATCAGGCCGCCGATAAGGTTCATCCACAACGCGGGTTTCGGTGGAGCTCAGTGGAGAAAGAACACTCTCGCCGTCGTGGAAGCATTTGAATCCGCGTGTAAAAAGAACAAGAACATCATCCTGATACTTAAGTCGCAAAAGCCCATTAAGGAATATCCTGAAAAATTACGTGATATAATAAACGACAACGGCAGGATAAGGGTGATAGACAAGGACCTGGACCTCGGCAGGCTGATAGAACTTTACCGCTCGTGCCATGTTTCCATATTGCCCAGCAAATGGGAAGGGATAGGCATCCCCTTCATAGAATCCCTTTCGCTGGGGCTTCCGGTGATCACCGTCGATGCTCCGCCCATGAACGAATGGGTAAAGGACGGCTTCAACGGGCTCCTTGCCAGGGTCCTTAGATGGGAGCAGAGAAAAGACAGGAAGCTTCTGGTCAAAGGCGCGATAGTTGACGCGCCTGATCTTTCAAAAAAGATGCTCAAGCTCACGGACGGCAAGCTAATCGAAAGGTTCGGCAGGAACGCGGTCAGTAGCGCCCGGGGGATGAAGAAAAGATTCACAAAAGAAGTTGAAAGGCTGGTAATTTCCGCATGCAAAAAGTAGCGATAATCGCCCCGAACTCGCTCCCGATCCCGCCCGTAAGGGGCGGAGGAATTCAAGCTGTAATTGCCGAGGTCGTCCCTCTCTACAAGGAATTCAAGCCTTATGTTTTTTCAAATTGTGAATACGGGATCGACAATCTGCCATTAAAAGAAACTTCCGGAGCAGTGGAACACAGGCGCATCTGCCAGTCTCCCTGGGACGAATTCAAGATCAACCTGAGGCATCTTTCCACCATGAACTATTTCCCGTATGTCTTTGAAATAATCAGGCAGATCAAAGAGATAAAACCGGACCTGATCGAAGTGATGAACAGGCCGTGGTTCCTGCCGATACTGAGAAAGTATCTAGGCCCGGACGTAAAGATTATCCTCCATCATTTCAACAACTATCTTATGGAAATGAACAAAAATAGGGCGAAAAAATACCTGGACCTGGTGGATGGTTTTGTAGGATGCAGCAACTTCACCGTCGAGGCGGAAGTATTGCGCAGGTTCCCGGAATATAAAAGCAAATGCTCTACCGTTAGCCACGGCATAGACATAAACAAATTCGATCCCGACAGGCTGGATCAAGCCGCTCTGGCCAAACTGAGAGAAAAATACGGCATAAAAAAAGATGATATCGTCTTTCTATATATCGGCAGGCTTTCACAAGACAAGGGCGCCGGACAATTCCTGGAAGCCGCAAAGGTGCTGATAAACAATATCGGGATCAGACAGGTAAAAGTGATGCTCGTCGGTTCAAGCTTTTTCGGCGGGCAGACCAAGGTAACTCCTTTCATGAAGGAGCTTCAAATTTCCGCGGAAGAAGTCAAAAAGAACATCATCTTCACCGGTTTCATAAACAGGCCGGACATACCCGGCATTTACGGGCTCGCGAACATCGTCGTGGTCCCGTCCATAGTGATGGATGCTTCCCCTTCCGTATGCTACGAAGCTTCCGCAATGAGCCTGCCAATAATAGCGTCAAAGCGGGGCGGCATACCTGAGATCGTGAAAGACAAAGAAACCGGGCTTCTGGTGAACGATCCCGAGGATATAGACGAACTGGCGGAAAAAATGCTATATTTCGTCAAGGAGCCCGATGAGGCCAAGGCATTCGGCCGCCGCGGCAGGCAGCTTATGGCAAAACATTATACTTGGGAGGCCGTAGCTGGTAAAATAGAGGACACGTACAGGAAGGTCCTTAAAGGAAGGAAATGATGGCGAATTATCTGGTAACCGGCGGGGCCGGGTTCATAGGGTCCCATCTTTGCAGGAAACTCGAAGGCCTCGGCCACAAGGTCGTTTCTCTGGACAATATGCTGCACCCCTGCGAAAATCCCTTCGAATCGAAATTCGCGGACATCAGGTATTCGCAGGACATAGTGCAATTCTTCAAGGGGTGCGACGTCTGTTTCCACCTGGCCGCGCAGATATCCGTGGACAGGTCCATCCACAGCCCGCAGGAAACCATAGACATAAACATCAACGGCACGCTTAACATGCTTGAGCTGTGCAGGAAACACGACGTTAAGCTCGTTTTCGCGTCAACTTCGGAGGTTTACGGGACCGCCCAAAAAGAAAAGATGGATGAAGACCACCCTCTTGATGCCCAGAGCCCGTACGGCGCGTCAAAGGCCGCCGCTGACAGGCTTTGCAAATCATACATCGATACATACGGGATGAGCATCATGATCCTCAGGAATTTCAACACTTTCGGCCCTTACCAGAACGATGACAGTTACGGAGGCGTCATCGCAAGGTTCACGAAAGCGGCACTGGCGGGAGAGGATCTGAACATCTTCGGTTCCGGCGAGCAGGAAAGGGATTACATGTGGGTTGATGATGCGGTGAACGCTTACATAAAGGTCATGAACCAAAAAGGGGTTTTCAACGCGGGAAGCGGCACCACGATAAAGGTGAACAGGATAGCGCATCTGATAAAGGAGCGCCTGAAAAGCACGAGCAAAATAGTTCACGTGGCGGGAAGGCCGGGAGAGGTGCAAAGGCTTTGCTGCGACGCGAAAAAAATAAAAGCTCTAGGATGGAAACCGAAGGTATCCATCGAAGAAGGAATAAAGAAATATGTCGACTTCTATAAGAATTCCTTTTTATAAAAGGACCTGGTCCGAGAATGAGATCGAAGCCGTAACCTCGTGCATTAAATCCGGGCATATGACCCAGGGGGCTTTGGTCGAAAAATTCGAGGAAGAGTTCAAAGCTTTCGCCGGGGCCAAATACGCGATAGCGGTAAATTCCTGCACCTCGGCTCTTTTCCTTTGCCTGAAACTCCTGTCTCCGAAAAAAGTCAGCACCCCTTCAATGACGTTCGCTTCGGTCGCGAGCTGCATAATCCATGCGGGAGCCGAACTTGCCTGGATGGATGAATCGTGGGCCGGATCAAGATATCCTCTCGTATCGAACGATCCCAGATCTGGCATAATATATGATTCAGCCCATGCCCTTCACAGGAGCGACGCATCCAGGAAGGAAAACGACCTTGTCTGCTATTCATTCTATCCCACAAAAAATCTCTCCGGGGCCGAAGGCGGCATGATCGCGACGAACAACAAGAACTATGCCGAGTGGTTAAGAAAAGCCAGGTGGCACGCGAGGGTCGGCAAAAGCTGGGATTATATAATAGAATTCCCGGCCTGGAAAATGAACATGACGGATATACAGGCTGCGATAGGGATAGAATATTTGAAAAGGCTGGACGAGGAAGCAGGGAAAAGAAAAGAACTGGTGGATCAATATAATAAGCTCCTCGGAACCTCGATAAGATCGGACCATATTTTCCAGACAGTGGTAAATGACAGGAAGGATTTCGTTAATTACATGGAAGATAACGGCATAGAGTGCAGCATGCACTTCAAGCCCGTTCACAAACAGCCCGCTTTCAAACAGTTCTACAAGGAACTTCCGAAGACAGAGCACTTTGAAGGCTATGCCGTGTCGCTTCCGCTTTATCCTTCCATGAGCGGAACCGAAGTTGAAGAGGTTTGCGGACTGGTCAAGGAATGGGACAAAAGCCATCCCCTGCCCCGGCAGGAATACGCCGAGTTCAAGAGTTTCCTGAAAGCTTAACATGAGCTTTTCCACATGTATCCCCGTAATGATGTACCACCATGTTAGCCCTGAGCCGGAAGATTCAATATCCATAAACCCGCAGAACTTTGAGATGCAGATAAAATATCTCGCTGAAGCACGCTACAGATCTCTGCACCTTCCGGAATTCTTCAGCCTTCTCAGGAGCTGGAACATCCCTGAAAAGCTCGTGCTTATAACCTTTGACGACGGATACGCCGACAATTTCATCTACGCTTATCCGATACTGAAAAAGTACGGAATGAAAGCGACGATATTTCCCGTGACCGCGTTCATAAAGGACAGTATAGAAAAACGGGGAGCCCTTACACCTGATTTTGAGCTGTTGATGAGAACACCTTTTGCCAAAAGGGGGCTTGATGATTTCTTAACGTGGGAAGAGATGAAGGAAATGCTATCCGGCGGACTGATAGATATTCAGGCGCATTGCCACGATCATGCCGCATACTTTGAGACAGACAAGATAAGATCCTTTTACGACGGAAGCGACATGAACACAAAACTTGGCTGGGCAACCGACGGGGACCTGAGGCCGGGTATCCCGATCTATGAGACGGGCCCATCCCTTTGCGTTAGAAGATATTTCGATGACAAAGAGCTTAGGAACAAGCTCGCGGATCATGTCAAAAGCGGAGGCGGAGCTCTTTTCATGCAAAAGCCTGAAGCGAGAAAGGAGCTTGAGCGTATCGTCAGAGAACATGGAAAAATGAACGGCCGATTTGAAACAGAAGCGGAATCCGACGGCAGGATCATGAACGAATTGACGCTTACCAAAGAACTTATTGAGATCAAATTGAACAAAAAAGTGGATTACATATGCTGGCCGTGGGGAAGCGTGGATAGGCCATTGATCGAGCGGGCCAAGCGGGCCGGTTTCACAGGCGGGATCGGGATGAAAGGCGGGGCGAACATGAGGCTGACGAACATGATGGATATACACAGGTTCAATCCCTGCAGAAAAGATATACCTGCGCTGAGACAAAAGCTGTTCAAGCATTCAAATCTCTGGCTTTCATTGTATAATGACAAGCGGATAGATAAATTATTAATAAGAAGGGAGAAGTTCCTGTGAACGCTCTGACATTAATGATAATAGCCTTGTGTGTTTTTGCCCTGGCTTACAGGTATTATTCCGTTTTTCTCACGACCAAGGTACTTGTGCTCGATCCGAAGAGAAAAACTCCCGCATACGCACTGAACGACGGCCATGATTATCATCCCACCAACAAATGGGTGCTCTTCGGGCATCACTTCGCTGCGATAGCCGGGGCGGGACCGCTGATCGGACCTGTTCTCGCGGCCCAGTTCGGGTACCTGCCCGGGGCGCTATGGATAATAATCGGCGCGGTCCTTGCCGGCGCCGTACATGACTATGTGATACTTTTTGCTTCCGTCAGGCACAACGGGCTTTCCCTTCACAAGATAGCCCGCGACTATATAGGGAGAACGACGGGGATCGCTACCGCCGTCGCGGTGCTCTTCATCATCGTTACGGCGCTCGCGGGTTTATCGATCGTTGTCGTGAATGCCCTGGCGCAAAGCCCGTGGGGAACTTTTGCGATAGCAGTAAGCATCCCCGCCGCGATACTTGTCGGAATATACATGAAGATCAGGAAGGAAGCGCTGCTTGAAGCCTCCATCATAGGCACGGGACTGCTGCTTCTTGCCGTAATATTTGGATTCAACGTCCAGCATTCGCCTATAGCTTTTCTTTTCACTTATTCCAGGCATCAGCTAGCCCTTATCCTTATCGCGTACGGTTTTTTTGCGTCCGTCCTGCCGGTATGGCTCCTTCTATCCCCCAGGGATTACATAAGCTCGTATCTAAAGATCGGCACGGTCGCACTTCTTGCCGTAGGGATATTCCTGATCCATCCACAGATCAAAATGCCCGCCATCACTCCATTCGTGTTCGGCGGCGGGCCTATAATACCCGGAGCCGTCTGGCCTTATGTCTGCATAACGATAGCCTGCGGGGCCATTTCCGGTTTTCATTCGCTGATATCTTCGGGAACAACCCCTAAAATGATATCGAACGAAAAAGACATGCGGATGATCGGGTATGGCGCAATGCTCGTTGAAGGGTTTGTAGCGGTAATGGCGCTTATCGCCGCGACTTCCCTCATACCGGCCGATTATTTCGCGATAAATACTTCACCGGCCATTTTCAAGAACCTGGGCATGACGGTCGTTAATCTGCCGGTCCTTTCGAAAATGGTCCAGGAGAACGTGGTTGGACGCCCCGGAGGGGCGGTTTCCCTCGCGGTCGGAATGGCGCAGATATTTTCCGGCCTGCCGGGGATGAAAAACCTGATGGGCTACTGGTACCACTTTGCGATAATGTTCGAGGCGCTGTTCATATTGACTACGATCGATGCCGGAACAAGAGTGGCGAGATACATAACACAGGAGATACTTGGGAAAGTAATAAAACCTTTTGGTGACACGAAATGGAAACCCGGCATAATTTTGACGAGCGCAATGGTCGTCTTTGCATGGGGCTATCTTGTTTACAACGGGGACATCTCCACGATCTGGCCGATGTTCGGCGTCGCTAACCAGCTTCTCGCGACTGTCGCGCTTGTGATAGGGACTTCCGTGATATTAAAAAATAACAATAAAAAACTTTATGCGCTTGTGACCTTCCTTCCCATGCTTTTTATGCTCGCGACTACCGTTACGGCCGGGATCATGAACATTTTCATTAATTATCTCCCCCAGGGATCTTTCAACGGCAACCTGAACGCGCTGCTCTCCGCGGTCATGATCATCCTTGTCGTTATCATCGTGATAGATTCATCCGTTAAGTGGTATTTTTACCTTAAAGAACACGGCTTAAAGACCCGGCAGATCGAAAAAGAAGAAAAAACAAAAGAAAAAGATCCGGCCATGGAGCTGGATATATAGAAGCGCTCTGAATAATTGACCTGGAACCTGCGACTGTCATGCCTGAGGCAGATCCGCCTCTGGCGGAAAAGTCGCGGTTCCGACACTATAACTGATTGGATTAAGATTTTTGGAACCGAGAATTTTATTCTCAGGTTCCAAAAAGCATTAAAAAGGCAATATAAAGTGAAAAAGCTGTCATCAGTATTACCCGCAATCGTTCTTTTTGCCGCAGTTTGTCTTGCTGCCGTCAATACCGTTTCACTTCGATATATCATGCAGGAAAAATTCGACGGCAGGGACCTTAAGCTCGTTAAAGTGCTGGCTACGAACGAAACGTATACCCGGTATTACATTACTTATATGAGTGGAAAACTGAAGATATCGGGGATCATGAACGTGCCGAAAGGCGGCGGCCCCTACCCTGTCATCATAACCGCCCACGGATTCGTCGAGCCGCGTTATTACACGACCGGCAGAGGGCTTAAAAGAGAACAGGATTACCTTGCCCGCCACGGATATGTCGTCCTCCATCCGGACTACCGAAATAATAACGGATCCGACAAAGACCCGGAAAACAACCTGCGGCTAAACCTTGGATATACGGAAGATGTCATAAACGCTGTTTACGCGGTCAGGAACTCAAATTTCACATTCATGGACAGGAACAACATCGGCCTGCTGGGCCATTCTCTCGGCGGAGGGGTCGCCCTCAATATAATAGTGACAAAACCGGGGCTGATAAAAGCTTACGTTCTATTCGCGCCTATCAGCATGGACTACCGCGACAATTACTACCGCTGGATAGCGAGGAGAGGCCCCGATGTGCTGAGAAAGTTCGGGCCGCCCGCGACAAGGGAGAAGATCGAGGCTCTTTACGGGTCCCCCGAAGCAAACCCGTCCTTCTGGGATGATATCTCCCCGAAGAAATACATAAAGAACGTGGAAGACCCCGTCATTGTCCACCAGGGACTGGCGGACCAGGAAGTCCCCCCTGATTGGTCGGATAAGCTGGTCGCGGCTTTCAAGCGCAGCGGCAAGGAGATCAAGCTTTACACCTACAGCGGCCAGCCGCACGAGTTCACTTCCGCCTGGCCCAGTGTCATGAAAACATCAGTCAGGTTCTTTGATTCCATCTTAAAATAACCTTCTTATTCTATTCATCTAACGCTTCAAATAGCCCTTTTCACTTATTTGCCCATACAAGTTATGCACAAGTTATCCCGATAGTACATATGGAAGAGAGTGCATAACGGTCTCCGAATTTTGTGCGTATAGGAGGGGAAATAAATGGCTGGAGAGGGAACTAATATTGTAAATTCTGGATCTAATAAAATAACCAATAATCCACATCTTGCTTCAGCACTCCAAAAGAAGGGAGTCAAAGGAGCAGATCCTCAATCTATCAAATCTGATACAGAAACCAATAACTTTGCCGATAATGAATTTAAATTCGATCCGGAACAGCAAACAAAAAAAATAAGCGCAATGGTGGTTTATTTTAAAAATAACGCTGCTTCTCTAAATCAAGAAAACCCTATGGTAAACATTGTTATAAGCGCCGGATGTACCAAAGATCCCGCCAGTCAAAATTTAAAGGATCTGGATAAAGCTATAGCCGATCAAAATCCGGCGGCGATCAAAAATTACCTGAAGAAATTGAACGTCACATCGGACAACTTTGTTTCAGATGCTGATTTTGCCACGTTTCAGGCCCTGGCAGGTATGAATCAACCTGACCCAAAGCTAGACGGCAACTATTCCCTGCATATTTTAAGATTGATGACCATGTTAACAACAACAAAAGAAGCGATAAATAAGTCCGACCTAACCGATATTCAGAAAGCTCAAGCGATCAAGGATATTAAGGTGAAAGTAATTTGCGGCGGTGTTACGGGCGACCGCTTTGACCAGGCAATACTGGAACCCAAAAGCGAGTTTGCTGTTGGCGAAAACGGAACCGGGATGGTTCTTGTCGATAACAGCCCGTCCGGAAAGTGGCATCGCGATGAGCAGGCGGATATCGCAACTGACATAATATAGGCGAATCGGGATGCTATTCTTAATGATAATGCGGAAATTAAAGTGACCAGATTTGCCGGGGATTATAACGGGTATACAAAAAAATTGAGCAGTAGACGCGAAGAGGAAAAAAATTATAAGACCTATTTAACGGTCAACGCGAAAGAAATTATTAACGGGAAAAAATTTGTTAATATGAGCAAGGCAGACCTCAAAGAAATGATAAAGGCGGGCATTGAAGGCAACGGTTCAAATTCGGAATGTGTAGTGACGAACACTGCAGTCGCGTTACAAGATAAAAATCCTCCATCAATAACCTGGACGATAACCGATGAAACCATCCATGATAAAGCTGGGATAGAAAATCTTATGGCCCTAAAACAGTCTACAGGCGCTAAGGAAGTAAACTTTTTGGTAATAAATACAAAGGATAAGAAGGGGTTCGAATTGGAAAGCTTGAAACCTTCCGGCGGGGATAATGGTTTACCCAAGGAATATGCGGATCTATTCGGTGAGAACGAGAACAACAATATCAGTAACAACAAAAATCCCGTCATTTACTCTTACTTGAAATAGTTATTGCCTGCAGCAAATTGTTGACAGGCAGAACACATCTAGCACTTTTTTCTAATTGGATTGATCGTATCGAGCCGGGAACGGCTTAAGTGTTATTTCCACACGGACGAAGCCACGCTCGATAATACAGGAAAGCTCTCTTTTTTATGAGGTTTGAGTTTTTTTGCGACAAAATCGATGATCTTTCCGGCAATGTCACTCTTGGACACTAATCCTGTTCTTTCTGACCTCCCGTCACCATAAATAAAACACGCCCTGCTTGAATCGACGTCAAAAGCTTCCGGCCCGTTCGCAACTATCAGATCAAGGTTTTTATCTTTCAATTTCTTTATTGAATTCTCGATCAAATTGCTTGTCTCAAGCGAAAAGCCTATCAATATCTTGTTGCCCTTCTTCCTGCCGAGCTCTTCCAAAATGTCATCCGTCCGCCTCAGTTCGATCTTGAGCCCTGATCCGCGGGCTTTCTTCTTCAGCTTTGAGTCCCGGGCCTTGAGCGGCTTATAGTCAGCCACCGCCGCCGCCATGATCACAACATCCGACCTCTTCGATTCGATCATCACCGCCTGCTTCATCTGCGCGGCTGTCTCGACTTCAATTATCTTGCAACCGGAAGGCTTCTCGATCTGCGTCGGCGTGGTCACCAAGGTCACTTGAGCTCCCCTTTCAACGGCTGCCCTTGCAGCCGCATATCCCATTTTCCCGGAAGACCTGTTCCCTATGAACCTTACAGGATCTATCGCTTCTTTTGTTCCTCCGGCGGTTATCAATATTTTAACGCCCGTTAAGTCTTTGGAAGTTTCGAGCATTTCCATGACTTTTGAGATGATAACGGGAACATCCGCCATCCTGCCCGCACCCGTGCTGCCGCAGGCGAGCCATCCTACTTCCGGACCGATGATCTGATGACCAATAGATCTAAGCTTTGAGATGTTTTCCTGTACAACGGGGTTTTCCCACATGTTATTGTTCATGGCCGGAGCGATCAGCTTTGGCGCTTTCGAGCTTATCACCATGGTAGACAAAGGATCGTCGGCGATGCCCTGTGCGATCTTCCCGATGATATTTGCCGTCGCCGGAGCGATAATCATCAGATCGGTTTTCTCGGTAATGGAAATGTGGGGAACTGGGATATCTGTCAGTTCATCAGAAAAAAGGTCGGTAATGACAGGGTTGCCTGAAAGCGTCCTGAAGGTCAGGGGCGTGACCAGCTTCGCCGCTTCCTTCGTCTCCACAACCCATACATCCGCCCCAAGCTGGACCAGCTTGCTCACGAGGTCAGCGGATTTATATGCGGCTATGCCGCCCGTGACTCCAACAATGATAGTTTTATTTTTTAGCTTCATGTTCATAATTTGAAATTTACCAGGAACCTGCGACTAAACGTCGCGGTTCCAATTGTTTAGTTGTTATCACTGAATCTTATGGAGCCGAGGCGTTCAGCCTCGGGCTCTTAACCAAACGCCAAAATGCTGAATTTTAATAGTTATTTTTTCTTGGCTTTAGGAGCTCTCGTCTTCTTTTTTCCCTCTTTGGCCAGCGAGGGTCTTGCCTTGACTTCCGCTTCCACCAGTTCCTGAGGCTTTATTATCTCTTTGCCAAGCTTTATCTTGATTTTATCCGCGGCGATCTCTTTCAGGGCAGTAGTGATGGAATCCGTCGGATCAAAGTCGTCCACATAGGGAAGCGATCCCGCCAGTATCTGTTTGGCCCTTGTGATCGTGGCGTTAACCAGCAAAAACTTGTTCTTTACCTTTGACATTATGTCGTCAATCCTCAGTTCTTTCAATTTAATAACATCCTTTCTTTTTCCACGTTGATTATCGCCTTTATCTTTTCTGCGGCGGATTCTACCGTATCATTGACCACTATATAATCATACTTTTCCATGACTTGCAATTCCGCTATGGCGGCCCTCAACCTGTAATTCTGCTCTTCCACCTTCTCCGTCTTTCTCTTCTTAAGCCTGAAAGCCAGAATATCAACGGACGGCGGGATCAGGAATACAAATACCTGCGATGTGGTGTTTATCCCGTTCTTTGACGCCAGATCCCTTATGTTCGAGGCGCCCTGAACGTCCACTTCCAGAACAACGGTGCCGCCTTTTTCAAGCTCCTTCTCAACGAATGATCGGGGTGTGCCGTAATAATACCCGTGAACCCTCGCCCACTCCAGGAACTCGCCTTTCTTTTCCTGCTTGAAAATTCTTCCTCTGAAAGAAAAAAATAATCTTCTTTGTCTTTTTCAAAGGGCCGCTTCGGCCTTGTTGTCGCCGAGGTGGAGAGCTTAAGTTCCGGATATATCTTGAACAGTTTTGAGACAACCGTACTCTTGCCTACGCCGGAAGGCCCGGAAATTATCAGAAGAAGACCCCTCGACTTCTCTCGGGACAAGCCCCGCCCAAGGTGGCGGGGCAAGCTCTTTCGCTTCTTTTTCACAACCTCTGAATTATAACAGATTTTTCTTTACATAACAACTGCCGCATGATAGGATTTAGCCCAGTAATTATTAATATGGGGAGGAAAATTTATGAAAAAATCACTGTTTTTGGCATTCGTTCTTGTGTCAATGCTGGGCGCAAGCTGCTTCGCCGTCGGCGCTGGAGTGGGCATCAGGTCCATGGGAATGGGTGGAACGGGTATAGCGACAGCGACCGACATAACGGCGGCGTATTTTAACCCTGCGGGACTGATGAACGGGCCGGAGAACTTTGAATTCCAGACTTACGCCGGAGGCACCGGAGGACAGATACAGGCGCTTGCCGATGCAGCCGCGGATCCCGATTATCTTGAAAAGCACTTCGATGAAGACCTGAACATCAGTGCGAACATGAATGCGGACCTGGGCGTATCCGTAAAGAAGGTCGGGATCTCGGTCATAGCTCAGGCCGCGGGCGATTTCGTCCACCCCAAAAACTCCATCTCAAGCGGTTCGATATCCGCTCAGGGCCTCGTGATGACGCCTCTTACTCTCGGTTCAACTTTTTCTACCCCCGGACTTCCCGTCGCCAGCATGTCCGTCGGCGTGAACCTTAAGCCGATCCAGGTCATAGGCGGAGGAGTTGCAATAACAGGTGTTGGAACCGGCAAAAGGACATCCGCATCGGGTTCAGGTTTTGGCTTCGATATAGGCATGCAGACAAAGATAACCCCGTTCGTCACACTTGGAGCGGTGGTGCGAAACCTTTCGGCTTCATATACTACAACGACAAAAACCCAGGGGGTAACGGTCGCCCCGGACGGCACTATCACCGATGTTGGAGCAGAGACCTCGGCAAAAACCACGGATACCCTGGCTCCCGAAACGGGGATCGGGGTCGGCGTCTCGATACCATTAATAGGGACATTACTTGCGGCAGACGCGGAAAATTACAGCGTGCCGGGGGATAAATCATATGACGACTTCCATCTCGGCGTTGAGCAGGGCATGCTGGCCAATCTCTTGATGCTAAGGATAGGTTATTATACGGACGGGCCGGCGGAAGATAGCTTTTATACGTACGGCATCGGTTTGAACCTTGGACCGGCGACCATCGGCATAGCCGCGGCTAACAGTTCAAAAGACTCGGTGAACAGCGTTTCATCGGCGCAGCTTGGAGTCGCGTTCTAGGACCTGAACATCAGGAAATTTGGGATAATGGAATAGAGGAATACGGTTTGGGGATCCAGGAATAAGGGAAGATGGAAACCAGACCAATCTGTCACATTAATGCTTTGTGTGTTTTCCTTAATCCCTCTTCCCTGCTTTCCCAAACTGTATCCCTTTATCCCCGATTCCCCATATACCCCCCGTTTGAATTGGCATAGCTTCTAGGCTATAATCAGCGTGTGCTGACCTTTTATCAAAAGATGATCATAGCCGTGGTAATTGCCACTTTTGCAGGCGATCCTCTCATTTTTTACCTTAGAAGAACGCTTGTCAATCCGCACGTAAGCTTTGATATCGACATATCCGGTATGATCGAACGGGCCGCATTGATACTTGTGATCGTTCTGGGCGGCAATTATGTCGTCCTTATTCCGTTCATTGTGCTTGTAAGGGCCCTATCCCTTATGGGAGAAGGCAATTTTAAGAAATTTTCCAATATCATTAAAAGGGAGGAGCCTGCTATCCAATTCCAAAAAATAAGGCTAAAAAGCGAACTTGCGGTGACGCTGCTTGCCAGTCCCACCCTTGGAATATTATCCGGGATAATCGCAACGCTCGTTTAAGTCATATGAAAAAGTTCATATTTTTATTTTTGCTTGTGATCTTTGCGTCCGGCTGGTCCCCGATAGATACGATCCCCGCCCTCAAAAATCTGAAGACGGACATAACAGCACAGCTGAACGAGATCTTCGACAGGGAATATCTCCGTTGAAAGCGTCTCGGGCAGCCTTATAAACCAAATAGAGCTGAACAATGTGGCCGTTGCAAAAGGTAAAAAACTGTCCGAAGGCTCGATAATAAAGGCGAAAAAAATAGTCATCAGCTACAATCCCTTTAAACTGGCCGCCAGCAGAGGGAATATTATCGCCGCCATTTCACAGATCGAGATCATTGAACCGGAGATATTTGTGGAGCGAAGCATCCATGACGAATGGAACATGGCCGGCCTTATACCGAAGTCAAAGCCGCTTGAGGAAAAAGAGAAGCCAAAGCCTCTGATGTTCTCGGGAAAAGTGATGATCAAAGGGGGTTACGGCCTTTACGTGGACCATATGGGCTGGGGCGAAGACCTTAAAGGCAAAGCGTTCACCACAAAAATAAAGGACTTTAACGGAGAGGTTAAGCTCTCAGGAAATAAGATCGAACTTTCTGTCACGGCAACTTCGGTAATAGACTCCTCCGTCGCTTTTACGAATACCACGGGTAATTTGAACGTGAAAACAGGCAAATACCGTTTTGTCGTCATCGCAAAGAACGTTGATCTGGAAAAATGGGGATATTACACATTGAACATCCCTCATTTTAAGCCGATCTCAGGAAGATCCGACATGAAAATGACGATGACGAATCCTCCACCCAGAAAAAAAGGGTTGCCTATATTCTTTGACGGGCAGTTCTACATCAAAGACGGCAAGGCAAGGATCTTTGACCGCTCGTTCAGCGGCATGAACGGGTTCGTAAGCATCCACGATGAGGACGCGAGGTTCAGGAACCTTACCGGATACAGGGACAGGGTCCCTGTTACGGCAAACGGAAGATTGTATGATTTCTCCACCGCAAATTACGATCTGACCCTTGATATCCTGAAAACCGGTTCAAGGGAAATATGCCGCGCTTTTCCTGAACTGGCAGGCATCGATTTTTCAGGAAAAGCTTCAGCGAATATTCACATAGGCGGAAATTACGGCCATCCGATCTTTAACGGTTATACGATAGCAAACGGGAAACTTTTGGGTCAACAGTTAAGCGGCAGGCTCAACTTTTATTCGGAAGGACCCGTTCTTCAGATCAGTTCCGATAACATCTCGGCATATGGAGGGAGATTATACGCGAAAAGCATTTTTGATTTCACGCCGACCATACCATTTTTTGATGTCAGCATTTCCGGCGAAAGCTTGGCTCCGGGAAAAGCCCTGCCGATAATCCCCGGACAGAAAGAAGCGAACCTGCAGGCCAGCATAAAGGGGTCGATGCAAAAGTTCGCGATCAAAAGCGATCTCGCTTTCTCCGGCGGCGGTGCTATATCAGGTTTCGGAACAGTTGAAGCGGATCATCTTGATCTGCTGCTTTCGTGCACAGACCTGAAGATCTCCTATGATCAGCTCCATGGAAAACTGAACAGCTTCACCGGGAAGCTGTCCGGCGACCTTCGCGACCCTGAGAAAGACCTGTCACTTGAAGGAGAACTATCCATTGGCGATTCAATGATAGGGGTGCAGCCGATATCGGAAGCAAGCGCCGCATTTATATATAAAAATAATCAAGTGGATATATCGTCTCTCACGTTATGGTCGGGCAATTCCCGCTTCTCCGTAACAGGGAAAACGGGACTGAACTGCAAAACCGATCTGATAATTGAAGCGAGCAGCGCGGAAGCCTCCGATCTTAAGATATTGGATGCACTTTTGCCGAAAGAGCTGACGCCTGTTTCAGGAAAGCTTGATATTTCCCTGTCCGCAAGCGGGGAAATAACGAACATTAAAAAGATCGATCTTTCCACTTTTTCCGTTTCAGGGAGCTGCCATCTAAGAGGCGGCTCGATCTCCTATGAAAACCTGAAAGAAGCGAAGCTGAACATGAACTGGGAAAATTCCTGCCTCACCTTAAGGGATTCCCGAATAAGAACGAATGCGTCGGACATACTTTTGAACGGTTCAATTGAAGCCGGCGGAAAGATCGACCTGAACATATCGGGAACTCTTGAAATGGCAAACCTGAGGCCGCTGACCATTAAATACGGCAGGCTCTCCGGATCATCAAGGATCGCTTGCCATCTGGAAGGAAAAACCAGCGATCCCAGCGTTGACATCGATTTTGACAGCGACGATCTAAGGTACAATGAAATAATAATCGACAGGGCATCGGGAAGGATCGTATACGACGGCAAGAATATTTTATTCGCGAAACCCCTGACCATAAACCAGGCGGATGACGAATATACGATATCAGGCAGCATCTCGATCGCGAAAAAGCCTGACCTGTCCCTGAGGCTTGATGTATTAAAAGGCGATCTACACACGGCCGTCGATCTAATAGATAAGGTGAACACCGAGATCGGCACAAAACAATTATTTGGCGTGTCAGAGAAGCGGAATACGATCGTCCTCAATCCAAGCGAGTTCCAGTTCCCGGGAAAAGGATCCAAGCTGATATACAATAGCGAGGGGAATAAAACAACCCTTGAAGAGATGAAAATGGCTGAAAGCGAATCATCCACTTTTGGCAAAACAATGAAGGAAAAGGCCGGCAGGAACGCCAAAGGTAAATTTGCCGGGTTCGTGGAGATCAAGGGCGGCATAGACAATCTTTCGGGCGCGCTGGAGTTTAAGGTTTCCGGCGGGACATGGGAATCGTACACTTTTGACGAGATCGGCATTAAAACGGGCCTTGAAAACGGGACGTTCGAGGTTTCTTACGCGTATATCAAGAAAGGAGACGGGATCCTTGCCGCCCGCGGTTCATTTAATCCCCTCTCCTCCGCGTCCCTGGAGATCATAGCGGTCAATATGCCGATAGATTTTCTCTCTCTTTTCATAGGAAGGGGGAAGTCCTTTGACGGGAAATTCAACATGGCGGCTTTTCTGCACGGGCCCGTTGCATCGCTTGAGGGATACGCAAGTATCGAAGCGCAAAAAGTCAACATCGGAGGCGTAAATCTTGACACCATTGTTTCAGACGCCGATTACAGCAACAACACGCTATATTTCAAAAAAATGGAACTTGTGACCGGCGACAAGAAAGCCGTCATCAGCGGTCGGCTCCCGCTCGACCAATCGGACATTTCTCTCGGCATAACAATGGAGGGTGAAAGTTTAGGACTTCTTACCCTGGCTTCTTCCGGCATTTCATGGATCAACGGAACAGGACAGGGTTTCGTGAAAATAACAGGAAGCTTGAGACATCCCAGGTTTAACGGGCACCTCAGTATAAGTGATGCCTCCGTCAATTTGAAACCTGTTGAATCGAACCTGCAATCAATAAATTCGGAAATAAAAATCAGCAATAACATGATCTCAACCGAAGGGTTTTCGGCAAAGTGGGTAGGCAAATGGACCCAGAACAACATCAACAAGGTCAAACTCTACGGGAGCCTGGATCTGAACAGCCTATTCTCCAAAGATAAATCCATGTATATTAATTTAAGGGCAAATGACGGGGATTTCATTGTTGACCTGCCAAATTTATATAAAGGGGACCTGGAGATCAAGAACTTTTCATTGATCGGGCCGTTGTGGCTTGGATCGGATAATCCCAAAGCCCCGAAACTTTCAGGAACTTTCAACCTGAGCAACGGAGTAATAATACTTCCAGACATGAGCAAGAAGACAGATCTGCCTCCCCTGTCTCTCGACCTGACCTTTAACATACTGAAGAATTCCTATGTTTCGGCGGGAGACATAAATAACCTGCTAAGCACGGACCTGAGCAACCTGAACCTGAACCTTGAGCTGGAGGGACAGAACATCTCCATCACCGGCCTCCTGGATGCGCCAAAGCTACAGGGAAGGACGACTTTCAGTCGCGGCACTGTAAATATCCTTAACAGGGAGTTTTCCCTTATGTCGGAAGACAGGCAAAAGGAGATCTTCGGCTCCGATCTTGAAAAAGTCAGGCCGAATACGGCGGATTTCCAGGGCGGAAGTCTCCCGAACCTGACCCTCGCGGCGGAAATAAATGTGAAGTCGACTGAAAAGACAGCCGCGACCGCTCAATCAAAAAATCCCACATACGTCACAACAAATGTGCTCGTTATATCAAGGATAACGGGGATCCCGTTCTCCAAAGAAAAAGAAGAGGGTCTGAACCTCACATTCTTTTCTTTCATTGAAGACACCTCAAAGCAACCTTCGGAGTTTACTCCCACCACCTATACCGAGGAAGATATCAAGGTGCTGCTCTTGCCCGACTTCATAAAGAGCTCACTTGGGATCTCCGAAAAAGGCGTCGGTGAAGTTGACGCCAGCGATGTGCTTGCCGATTATTTGAACAGCAGATTGAATACGTACCTTCTCAGGAACGTTGAACGCAACCTTGCGAAAAGCCTTGAGCTGGAGAGTTTAACGCTTGAGTATAATTTTGGAAAAGACCTGAAGAACATGATGCCTACAACAAAAACCCCTATTGAGATAGGCCCGCAGGAAATGCCGGAAACGATGTACGGTATCGGGGCCGTAAAGAGCTTTTTTGGGAGGTTATATCTTGACGTAAACTACTCGCAGGCGGTTGAGGACCAGGCGATCATCAATAAGGCTTTCTTGAATTATCAGATCACTTATAAGCTGAATCCGATCCTTTCTGTGGTGTATTACAGGGAGCCTTTCAATTTCATTGAACAAGAGAGCGATTACTACAAGGTAACGCTAAAAGCCGGTTATCAGCTGTGAACAGAAACATCGCTGCATGGTTTATAGCCAGCTTGAGAAATAAGTTGAACTGCAAGTGTATAATAAGTAAACTATATGAGAGAGATGGGAGATGAGAGACGTGAGATGTGAAAAGACAGATCTCATCTCCCATCTCACATCTCGCATCTCATTTTTTGAAAGGGGTTCGTCCATTAAAAGATTTGCCGTTATATTAATATTTCTTGCGGCCTTATTGATAGTAAATAATGCCCTGCCCGCATTTGGCGTTATAATCGGCTCCCCCGAAGCCCTGCCAAAAGTGGCCCGTCCGCAGCAAAAGATCGAAGTCGGACCTGTCGTTACCGCCATAGAAATAAGAGGGAACAAAACCATAGCGGAAAGCACGATCATGGATGCCGTTTTCAGCCGCATAGGAGATATCCTTATAGAGGAAAAAGTATCAAGTGATGTCAAAGCGATATATGCAATGGGTTATTTTCAGGATGTTTTTGCTTCATTTGAGTCCTATGCCAAAGGAACAAGGATAATATTCAATACGATAGAAAATCCCGTTCTAAATGTGATATCCACTGAAGGTAATTCCGTATATACATCCGATAAGCTTGTATCTCTCATGAAAACCAGGGTCGGAGATATCCTGAACTTTAAGACCCTTCAAGAGGACATCCAGACGATCAACGACTTCTATCACAAGAACGGCTACACTATCGCCAGGGTCGCCGATGTGTCCACTGACCCGAAAACCAGCACGCTTAAGATAAAGATCATTGAAGGGATAATTGAATCCATAGCACTTGACGGAAACCTTTCAACACGGGATGACGTTATTTTGAGGGAAATAGACACGAAGCCGGGCGATATTTTGAATGAAAAATCGCTTTCAAAGGACCTGAGAAGGGTCTTTAACCTGGGCTTCTTCACCGAGCTTACCCCGAATTTTGAGCCGGGAAGTTCCCCGGAAAAAATAGTCCTTGTCCTCAAAATAAAGGAAGCAAAAACGAACACGCTCAACTTCGGCGGAGGATACGGAGAACAGGAAGGATGGTTCGGCTTCGTTGACACGAGCATGAATAATCTGTTCGGTACGGGACATGGAACGATGGTCAAGGCGCAGTGGGGCTCCACTCTGACAACATATCAGTTCAAGTATTACTATCCATGGTTCATGACGGACTATTTGGGGTCGAGGACATCCATGACTTACAGAGTATGGAACACGTCCGGCGCCGACATTTACGGCAATGAAGTTGAAGACGCCTTGAGAATAGGATGGGATATCGCGCTTACGAGGCCGTTCGCCGAATATTTCTCACATTCACTGACGTTCGGAAGCGAGACCGCGATACCTAACGAAGATTCCACTGTCACAAATGCCGTCACTTTTGAGCAATACTCGTCGGATTTCATCGGGTATTCTATCTCTTACGACACGAGGGACTTCTGGATGAACCCCACGGAAGGAATGTTCCATACCATCTCCATCAGAAAAGGCTGGAAAGACACGGATAATGTGATAACCAATTATACGAAACTCGGTCTTGATATGAATGAATTCGTGAAACTCGGGATAAACCAGGTTTTGGCTCTTCATGCCTCTACAGGGGTCGGATACGGCGATGTGCCTATCGGCGAACTTTACTGGTGCGGCGGCGCGAACACCGTAAGGGGTTATGCCCCGTCCGAAGCGGTGCTTGGCGCCAGAAAGCTCATATTCAATATCGAGTACAGGTATACTTTCAACGAGACGTTCCAGGGGGTTGCTTTTTATGACTTCGGCGACGCCTGGGGTGATGTCGTTAACGGCGAAGTCGACGGCGGCGCCCCTGATTTTTCCCAATTCATGAGCGGAAAAGGACTTGGCCTAAGGTTGAACACTCCAATGGGTCCCATAAGGCTTGACTACGGGATCGGCGATTCAAGGTCGTTCGGCGAAGGCATAGTGCATTTTTCAATTGGACAAGCTTTCTAAACCTTTCCCCCTACCCCTCTCCTTAATAAGGAGAGGGGAGCATAGTAAAGGCTAAAGTAGATTATGATACCGATAAACCCTGGGGTGAGGAAGTTATACGATATGAATTCAATAAGAGATAAATACATCAATGAGCTCGTCGAGTGGAACAAAAGGTTCAACCTCACAGGCCTGAAGACCGGGGATGAGATCCGGCTCAAGCTCTACGATGACTCATTGAACATCTCCAGGGCAGTTGATCTTTCCAAAAGAATTAAGGCGATCGACATCGGCTGCGGCGCGGGATTCCCGGGCATTCCGCTTAAGATAGAGAACCCTGACATTGAACTCACCCTCGTTGATTCTGTCGCAAAGAAAATAAGCTTTGTTGAACATGTGATAAAGGTCCTTGACCTGAAAGATACCGAAGCGATATGCGGGCGGGCCGAGGATATTGCAAAAGACCGCCGGGAACAGTTCGACCTTGCGGTAGCCAGGGCTGTTGCAAAACTCAACACGCTCTGTGAATACTGCCTTCCTTTCGTAAGGATCGGCGGATCGTTCGTCGCTCAAAAAGGCCCCGACATTGAAGAAGAGCTTAAAGCCGCCGCATCGGCAATATCAACTCTGGGCGGCCGCCTCAAGGAGAAGATCGGGGTTCCATCCGGCTGGCTTGTTGTCATTGAAAAGATCAGACCCACGCCTTCCGATTTTCCCAGAAGGGCCGGGCTCCCGTCCAAAAAACCGCTGTAGAATTAGGAACCTGCGACCTGCCTCGCGGCAAGGCGGGCTAAACGTCGCGGTTCCTGTTATATTAGTTGTTATTACTGAATCATTTGGAGCCGAGGCGTTTAGCCTCAGGCTCTTTTTCTAAAAATATGATATAATATACTGAAATGTCCACTATTTTCGCCACCGTTAACCAGAAAGGCGGGGTTGGAAAAACCACTACTTCCGTCAATTTGGCGTCATATCTTGCCACCTTCGGCAAAAAAATACTTCTTATTGATTGCGATCCCCAGGGGAATGCATCATCAGGCCTGGGCATTGACAGGAATGAGGTCACAACATGCATGTACGACGTGATAATCAACGGCGCTGAACTCTCTAGCATCATTAAACCTACGGTAATTTCCGGTCTAGATATCGCCCCCGCGACCCCTCGTCTCGCCGGCGCGGAAGTAGAACTCACCGAAATGGACCTTAGGGAATCGATATTAAAGAACGCCTTAATGCCGGCCAGGGCGAAATATGATTATCTTATTATTGATTGCCCTCCTTCACTCTCGCTTTTAACCGTTAATGCGCTTACGGCATCCGACCAGGTGATAATACCGATCCAATGCGAGTACTACGCGCTGGAGGGCTTGAGCCAGCTTGTAAAAACGATAGAGCTGATAAAGAAAAGCTTGAATCCTGACTTGCGCATATGCGGGATTTTGCTTACAATGTACGACTCAAGGACGCTTTTATCAGAGCAAGTGGTGGAGGAAACAAGGCGGCATTTCGGCGGAAGGGTGTTTAAGACCATAATCCCAAGGAACGTGAGGCTGGCGGAATCTCCTTCTTTTGGGCAGCCGATAGTGTTCTATGATCCTTCTTCGAGCGGCGCAGTGGCGTATGAAAACCTGTCCAGGGAAATACTGGACGGGCACATTTAACAGGATAACAGGAGAAGTTTATGCAGAAAAGAGGCCTCGGAAAAGGATTGTCTGCGCTGATACCCAACAACCCCAACAATAACGTTCTTACCGGCGGAAGAACGATAGTGAATATCGATATCAACAAGATCGTTCCAAATCCCAGACAGCCCCGAGCGGAATTCCCCCAGGAAACCCTTACTGAACTTGCTGAGTCGATAAGATCCCAGGGGATCATTGAACCGATACTTGCCCGTCCGAAAAACGGAAAATATGAATTGATCGCGGGAGAAAGACGCTTCAGGGCGGCAAGAAAGGCGGGCCTGACGGTCCTACCCGCAATAATAAAGGATTTTTCCGATGAGGAATCTCTTGAGATCGCGCTCATCGAAAATTTACAAAGGGAAGACCTGAATCCAATGGAAGAAGCCGAAGCATACGCGAAACTTTCGAGCGAATTCCAAATAACGCAGGTGGATATCGCCAAAAAAGTGGGAAAAGACAGGTCCACCGTCGCGAACATGATGAGGCTGCTGGAGCTGCCCAAGGAAATTCAGGCAAGCATAAGGAGATCTCAAATAAGCGTAGGACATGCGAGACCGATACTTTCGCTCGAGACCGAAATGGAAAAGCTCTCCCTCTGGAAAGAAATATTAAAGAACAACCTGTCCGTCAGGGACGTAGAGCAGATCGTTCACGGCGGGGACACGGAAGCAAAAAGGCTGAAAAAAAGGAAGCTCCCAAAGAACGAGGAACTGGTAGACCTTACGGAGTTGCTGACGACGCATCTGGGAACGCGCGTCAGGATACACGGATCGATCAAAAAAGGTAAAATAGAGATCGATTATTTTTCACAGGAGGACCTGGAAAGGATAATCGAGGCCCTGACAGGGAATATCACCTAAGATCAAATCTCATCAAGAGCAGAGCTTGCCTCTGCGAGACCGCTTGAATTCGCGGAGATAAACTCCGCTCTATAGGTTTTATATAACTATTTAGTTTTGCGGGAACCTGCGACTGAAAGTCGCGGTTCCAATCAAAGCGGAACCGAGAGTTTTACTCTCAGGTTCCATAACTCTGAATAGTTACAGTCTTATTTCTTGAAAATATGAATTTCCTAGCTTCCAATAAAAGATTCAAAGCAAAAGAAAAGCCGGCGGCCATCAGGAAATATTCCAGGCTGACGGCGCCTAAATTGATCTTATCGCTTATGTAAGGCACGAAAACACCGATAATCAGGACTGCGATCGCGGTCAATGCCCACAGGTTCATCACGGGATTGGTGAAAAAGCCAAGCTTATAAACCGGAGCCCTGTCCGAGCGGGATATGAAAGCCAGGGTAATGTGACCGAAGATCCATGCCGTAAAGGACAGGGTTTGCACCTGGACCAGCGGCAAACCGAGATGCCTGGCGTAGAAATAAACCCCTGTCACTGCGCAGAAAAGAACAAGACCTTTCAAGAAAACATCCATAACGGACGGAGCGTTCATTATTCGTTCTCCCCTGGCATAAGGAGAGCGGACATAAATATCTTTCTCCTCCGGCTCGCTGACAAATCCGGCCGAGGCCGCAAGGTCCATAAAAAGCTCCAGAAGGATTATCTGGATCGGGGCAAGAGGCATCGGCAGTCCCGCAATCGCCGGCAAAAGGAATATGAAAATAAGCGCCGCTTTGACCGAGAGGTAATATTTGATCCCTTTTTTCAGGTTATCATAGAATTTCCTGCCCTCAAATATGCCCTGGGTTATCGTTATGTAATTGTCATCGGCCAGGACGACTTCCGCGGCTTCTTTTGCGACATCCGTTCCGCGTATCCCCATGGCGATGCCTATATCGGCCGCCTTCAGGGCGAGCGCATCATTGACTCCATCGCCGGTTACAGCTACAACCTCTTTGTTCTCCTGAAGGGCTTTTACTAGACGGTATTTATGCTCGGGCTCCGTGCGGGCAAAAACAACGACTTTCTTCACGAGTTCCCGCAGATCCGCGTCCGACACTTTATCCAGTTCGGCTCCGGTGACAACTCTTCCGTCGCCGGATAAAATGCCGACCTCCCTCGCAATATATTTTGCGGTTTCAGGATGGTCGCCCGTTACCATGATGGTCCTTACTCCTGCGCCAGCCGCCCTGGCTATCGTTTCCCTTACGCCATTCCTAGGTGAATCTTCAAAACTGATCAAACCGCAGAATTTCATGCTCTGCTCCAATTTCTCCCAGTCCGCATGCACATCTTCGCCGGATAGTTCCCTGCGGCAGACAGCTATCACTCTTCGCCCAACAGAAGTCTGTTTTTTGAGCTCCATCATGACAGCGTTCTTATCAACGTTTTCGCAATGATCGATGATCTTTTCCGGCGCTCCCTTCAGGTAAAGCGCGAATTTACCCCCCTCTCCCCTGATGACCGAGTTGGTCTTCTTCTCATTGGTAAAATTGCGCTGCCGGACGATATTGAGATTCGATATTTTTCCCGCGGTCTCTTTCATCAGCACCTCATCAAGAGTGCTTGTGGACAAAGGCGTGGTCGCCATTGTCGCGCAATCCAGGACTTCCCGGCGCGCATTTCCAGGATAAATTTCCTTGATATGCATTTTCCCTTCCGTGATCGTGCCCGTTTTGTCCGTTACAATGACGGTCGCATTCCCCAGGGTTTCGGCGGCCTTTATCCTTTTCACAAGAAAATTATGTTTCGACAAAGTATAAGCCCCCAGCCCTAGTACCATTGTAATGACTATCGGCAGTTCCTCGGGGATCGTAGCGAAAGAAAGCGACAATCCGGTCAATATCATCGTCTTAAGGTCCTGACCCCTGAACCACCCTATTACCGGTATGATGATCGACATGAACGCCGCCACATAGACAAGTTTTCCCGCAAGGGATTTCATCTCGAGCTGAAGCGGGGTTCTCGGCGCCCTCGCCTGCTTTGCGGCGGCGGCTATCTTGCCGAGTTTTGTGTTCTGCCCCGTGGAATATATTTTTGCCGTCCCCTCCCCTGAGGTAACAACCGTGCCGGCAAACACGGCGGCGCCGTTCATTTTTTCCTGCGGGAAAGACTCTCCAGTCAATGAAGATTCGTCGATCTGCATATCTATCGATCTGAGGATATTGGCATCGGCGGGGATCTTCGTGCCCGGCGACAGAACGAGGATGTCCCCGGGAACGATGTCCTTTGAATCTACCGCGGTTATCCTGCCGTCGCGCAAAACCTTTGCCTTCGGGGAAGCTATCTCCTCCAGCGCGGCTATCGCTTTTTTAGCCCTGAACTCGTTATACACCTCGGCAAAAACAAGCAGTATTATTACCACAAATATCGTAATCGCGTCATCAAGCTTGCCCCAGATGCTGTAAACGATACCAACGAAGAACAGGAGAAGTATCATCGGCTCGGTGATCTCGTGTCCGGCGATGCCGAAGAAGCTTATCTTCTCCGGCTTGAAGATCTCGTTCGGGCCGAATTCCATTAATTTTATTTGAACCTCTGCTTCTGATAAACCAATTTCTTCCATCTTATCCATATTAATCACCTCGAAAATAATGTCAAATGACCAATTATCAATGACAAATTAATTCCTAATTGGTCAATTACAAATTAGGAATTGAACATTGGTAATTTGTCATTATAATTTCATGGCTTTTTTAACTTCCATAAACCATAGAGGCAAACTTGAGAGAGCGAACAGATAAAAAAGTTCCCACCCGGAAAGAGGAACGGTATAAAAGATCTTCTGCAGCATCGGGACATATATTACCATGAGCTGCAGAAGCACCGTCAAGGCAACGGACAGGACAAGGTACATGTTCGAAAATATCCCGACCTTGAACACCGAGGCGGTTTCCGATTTGCAGTTGAAGACGTGGTACATCTCAAGAAGCGCGAGGGCAGAAAAAGCGAGCGTCCTGCCCTTCGCTACGCTGTCTCTCATTCCTACCGTGAACAGGAACAACGAAACCGCGGCGATTATCAGCCCGATAAATACCATGGAAACTATTATGTTCTTATTGATTATCCCTTCTTCTTTCCTTCGGGGAGGCTTCCTCATGACATCCCCTTCGATCGGCTCCGCCGAAAGCGCAAGCGCGGGAAGGCCATCGGTCACAAGGTTCACCCAGAGGATCTGGATGGGAAGCAGAGGAAGGGGGAAATTTAGCAGTATCGCGAAAAGCATTGTAAGTATCTCCCCGACGTTAGCCGACAGAAGATACCAGACGAATTTCCTGATGTTCTCGAATATCCCTCTCCCTTCCTTTACGGCGGCGACTATCGTCGCGAAATTGTCGTCCGAGAGTACCATGTCCGACGCTTCCTTGGCCACATCCGTTCCGGTGATACCCATCGATATACCTATGTCAGCTTTCTTCAGCGCCGGGGCGTCATTAACGCCGTCCCCGGTAACAGCCACTACTTTCCCTGAAGACTGATATTCCTCAACGATGCTCAGCTTTTGCTCGGGAGATATCCTCGCGAAGACTTCTTCAATGCCAAGCTCCCTCGCGACCGCCATTGCCGTTAATCTGTGATCGCCCGTGATCATTACGGGCTCTATGCCGGCTTGCTTGCAGGAAGCCACGGCGTCCTTTACTTCCGGCCTCGGCAGGTCCATCATCCCAACAAGTCCAATAAAGGTCAGGGCTTTTTCCGCCTCATCAAGGTTCACCTTGCCTTTGATCGTCTTATACGCGACACCGAGAGTTCTAAGCCCGCTTGAGGTCAGCTTTTCATTCTCTTTCAGGATCTCCGCTCTGTCAGCGCCAATGCATAAATCCAATATTTCCTCCGGAGCGCCCTTTACATATACTATGTGTTCATCCGCATCGGCCCTATGGATCGTGGCCATCAATTTACGCTTTGAATCGAATGGTATTTCATCCACCCTGGGGAAACTGCTTTCAAGTTTTTGCCTCGTCATTCCCGTTTTGCCGGCCAGGACCATTAGTGCTCCCTCCGTGGGATCCCCTATGACATCATAAGTATTTGATCCATTAAAATGCTCGATATAGGCATCGTTACACAAGACAGAAGCAAAAAGCAATCTCTTGATCTTTTCATTTTCAAGCGGCGAGATCTCGTTCTTTCCGTCATAGAATTTTCCGGCTGGTTCATACCCGACACCCGTTACCGAGATCGATCTTCCATCGGCATATATCCTGCTGACGGTCATCCTGTTCTGCGTCAATGTGCCGGTCTTATCAGAACATATGACGGAGACGCTTCCGAGCGTTTCGACTGCCGGAAGTTTTCTGATGATAGCACCCCTCCTGGACATCCTGTACGCGCCCAGCGCCAGCGATATCATCGTGACAGCCGGAAGCCCCTCCGGTATCGCCGCTACCGCAAGGCTGACCGCGGTTAAAAAGGCGTCAAAGACCGCGCCGCCCCTCAGCACCGATGCCGCAAAAACGATAAAACACACACCCAGACATATGACCCCGAGCCACTTGCCAAAAACATTGAGCTGCTTCTGAAGAGGAGTCTTGATCTCGCCTTCTTCCTGTACCATTTCAGCGATCTTGCCGATCTGTGTGTTCATTCCCGTTCCGGTCACGATCGCCTCTCCCCTGCCGTAAACAACGGCCGTCCCCATAAATACCATGTTCTTCATATCCGCGATAGCGGCATCGGGAGATCTTATCGCGTCAGTGGATTTTTCAACCGGAGTTGACTCGCCCGTAAGGGAGGATTCGTTCACCCTGAGATTCACCGATTCGATCAATCGCGCGTCCGCCCCTACAAACCCTCCCGCCTCAAGAAAAATGATATCGCCCGGAACAAGCTCCCTGGAAGATACTCTCCTGACCAGTCCCGCCCTTTTCACCATAACGCGCGGCACTGTCAATTTCTTAAGGGCCGCGATAGCCTGCCCCGCCCTCTCTTCCTGGACCACACCCAGGACCGCGTTCAAAAAAACTATGGCTAAAATGACCGCCGCATCCTTCGCCTCGCCGAGAAAGAAAGAGATGATCGCCGCAATAACAAGGATGACAACAATAAAGTCGGAAATTTGGGCGAGTAGCATGGAGATGATGCCGCGTTTTCGTTTTTCCCTTAATTCGTTATGGCCATAGACCTTAACTCTTGACGCGGCTTCTTCTTCGCTGATCCCCAGTTCAAAATTTGCCCCCAAATTCCTTGCGGCATCGATGGTTTTTAGTGTGTGCCAGTTTGACATTTACTTCCCCCTGGATCTAAGTTATTATAAAATCGTTATGAAGAAAATACTAGCAATAACTTTTGTCATCGCCCTGATGCATACAGGCGCTTTAGCCGCGGACCTCGATATCGGGACACACGCATCGGTCTATTATCCTCCTGATGGCGGAGGAAATACTATGATGGTTGGAATTGACGCGACATACCGGATGGACCCTTATTTCAGCGCGAGGGGCGATCTGGACAATTCCAGCTATCAGTCAGCTGACCATAAATATTCACTAACTTCCATGGCGGTCACATTGATCGGCCATCTGCTGGGTGATTCCAATTTTGATCCTTACGTTGGCGCCGGACTTGGTTATTATGATAAGAAAATTGACGGGATAGCCGATTCATCTACCGGCCTGAATTCTCTCGCGGGAATTGCCGTTCATTTCAAAACATTTAGTGCGGGCATTGAAGTCCAGTATGTCATCCCGGATACAAGATATATGGAAACCGGTTTTTATTCTTTTGGCGGGAACATGACAGGCGGGCTACACATAGAAATGTAGGCTATGGAATAAGGATGAGTGGTGAGTTTAGATCGGGGTGTTGGGATTAGGATTAACACATTCCAATCCTCATTCTCGACTCACGTCCCATTCCCAATCTCATTCTTTGGCACGAAAGACAATGTGTCAGGAACCAAGACCTACTTGGGGGACGGCTCTATATGCGTTATTACTTCCTTGACCCCGGGAATCGCCTTCTTTAGCTGTTCCTCGATCTGGTGTGAGAGCTTGTGCGACTTGTCTAAACGCATATCGGGGCTGACCCAGATGTGAAGATCAACACATATATTATCCTGCCTGCCTCTTGTCCTGATATTATGGCAATTTGACACTTCACCAAATCCCATGACGATGTTCTTTATCTTTTCGGGAGGCACAACAGCGGCATCGGATAATACCCTTGAGGTCTCCCATAAGATCTCAAAAGCGGAAAATCCTATAAAGACCGCGATAAATACGGCCATTACCGTGTCGATTATCGGCATGCCGATCTTTACCGCAATGAGGGTCGCGATAACGGAACAAGAAACCATGATGTCGCTTCTGGTGTGTAAAGAATCCGAAACAAGGAAGTCGCTTTGAAGTCTCTTCCCCTCGCGATTTTCATAGATCATCACGAATATGTTTATGGCGACAGTAACGAACATTACGATAAAACTTCCCAGGTTCACATAAGGGGCGACAGGATTGCTGAACCTCTGGACTGCGCCTCTGATTATGTCAAAGGCAAGGAACAGAAGGAGGCCGCCTGTGCCAAGCGCCGTAAGGGTCTCATATTTTTCATGGCCATAGGGATGTGTCTTATCGACAGGCTTCGCGGCGATATAAAAGCCCACCAACCCGACGATATTATTCGTTCCGTCTGCAAAAGAATGGAACCCGTCCGCCGTCATGCTCGCGCTTCTTGTCAAAACGCCGTATATCAGCTTCGCCAGCGCGACCAGCCAGTTCAATATCAACGCATATATCAATACTTTACGGGCTTGCCTGTATTCCAAGCTACACCTTCTTCATTTCCAGAATGGCCTCTTCAGGGGACCTGCCTTCTCTTGCCGATTTTATCAAAGACAGAAAGATCTTTTTATCTTTTTCGGTCTTTCCGGCCAGGCTCTTGTCAATTTGGGCCAAAAAGTATACTTTCTCATCGCCCGTCAGCTTGTTGAAAGCTTCGAGGGAATTCCTTTATCTTATTTTCAGTTTTTGGCGTTTCTATCATAAAAATCCTTACTTGTTATCATTTTATCACATAACTTTGGCTGTCATCAAGGCCAAGTTGACAACCTCACCCCCTGACAAGTAATGAGTGTGAGTTTGAGTACAGAGTCTTGAGCAAAACAGAAACCAAAAACTCAGGACTAATTACTCACACTCACACTAAAGACTGGAAGATCCACAAAAATTGACGTCTATGATATAATAGCTTCACTTATGGCAAAAATATTCCCATTTAATGGGGTCACTTACAACAAGAAAAAAGTCGGGAATTTTTCAAAAGTGACCATACCACCCTACGACATAATATCAAAAGAGGATCAGGCAAGGTTTTACCAGCTCCATCCGTATAACTGCATAAGGCTGACCCTCGGAAAAGATTATCAGGGAGACACCGAATTCAACAACAAATATACAAGAGCCAACGGCTTTTTCAGGACCTGGCTTAATAACGAAATACTGAAGCAGGATGAAGAAGAATCAATATACGCCTATGAACAGAGATTCAGCTATAAAGGCAAAAAATACGTCAGGCTCGGCTTTATAGCGCTGTTCAAGCTGGAGGAGCTGGAAGCCGGCCGTGTTTATCCGCACGAAAACACCCTGCCCAAACCAAAACTGGACAGGCTGTCCCTTCTCAAGGCGACGGCGGCGAATTTTGAGCCGATATTCTCGATCTATCTAGATGAAGACGAAAAAATATCCAAAATGATCAAGAAATGCATAAAAAGAAAAACGATCGCTGAAGCGAAGGATATGTTCGGCATCCATAACAGGCTCTGGAAGATTTCCGGCAAAGCGAACATAAATAAGATCACGAAGGAAATGATGAACAAACAGGTGTTCATTGCAGACGGGCATCACAGATATGAAGCATCCCTTAAGTACAGGAATGAAATGAGGACAAAATCCCAGAAATCAACGGGCGACGAACCGTATAATTTCATTATGATGTATTTTGCCAATGCATACGATAAGGGACTTATAATCATGCCCATACACAGGCTTGTGTTGAACCTGAACCTGAAGGAAAAGATCAATCTTGAGAACAGGCTTGTTGATTACTTCGACATTGAAGACATCAGGTTCGCAAAAAAAGATGAGCTGCCCGCAAGAAAAAAGCTAATAAGATGCATGTCAAAAGCCAAAGAAGGCGAGCATTTCTTCGGGATGAGCCTACACGGAGAGAACAAATATTCCCTCCTGAAACTGAAGAATGAAAAGATAATCGAAAAATATATAAGCGCTGATAAGCCGAGGGAATGGAAAAAGCTGGATATAACAATACTCCATTCGCTTGTGATAAGAGACATACTGGGCATCACGGATAAAGATATCGAGGCGGAAAATGCCATCAGATACGTTCATAATGATGATGAAGCTTTCACTCTGGTAGCCGAAGGCAAGTACCAGGTCGCTTTCTTCATGAATCCGACAAAGATAGAACAGGTAACGGCCTTAGCAAGCAAATACGAAAAAATGCCCCAGAAGTCAACATTCTTCTTTCCGAAACTGCTGACAGGACTTGTGATGTATAAAATGTCCCACCTGGAAAGGATCATGTTCTAGGTTCAGAATTTGTGCCCCAGGTTCAGGTCAAATTCGGCTATGGTCCCGCCATCCGCTATATTATTCAGGACTATTTTTGGCGTCAAAAAGAAATCGCCTATACGGAAGTTCGGGGCGATAGCCAGGTATGTGGCGCTCCCGTGCGTATCATCGTCTATTGAATATTGCGCTCCGGAGAAACTGTCATTGTAATCGACCGCTTTAGTGATGTAAAAGGAAGCCTTCCCGATGTGTATCGTTAAATAAAGGTCATCGGTAATGACATATTTAACGGCAAAGCCGTATTTCAATATATTTATGTTCTGTTCCATTTCGGCGTTGGTTACCTGCTGTTCAACCTCTCCCCCTAAATTAAATCCTCCAAACGGATAAAACATGTCAACGCCTATGCTCACCCCTGTGCCGGGACCGTTCACAAGTCCGAGATGAAAAGATGAGTCAAAGGGGACATTGGACCCGGAAAATACGGCGGCAGAAGCAGGAAGGCATGTGATCGTGAGGCATAAAAGAACAAGTATTTTTGTTTTCATAACGTTGAGCAATTATATAACTTTATTCCGGCCGGGTAAACTCCGCATTTATCGGGAATTCCGTTCACAAAACATTTTTACCCGTTAATTTTCTATATGCCTCCAGATATTTATCCCTTGTTTTCATGACAACTTCCGGAGTAAGCGGCGGAGCAGGCGGATTTTTATCCCACTTAATGGAGATCAGATAATCCCTGACGAACTGCTTGTCAAAGCTCTTTTGAGGCCCGCCTTCCCTGTAGCCGTCCTTCGGCCAGAAGCGTGAAGAATCAGGCGTCAAGATCTCATCTATGAGTATTATCTTTCCGCCCGCCTCGCCGAACTCGAATTTTGTATCCGCTATTATTATGCCCTTCGACTCGGCGTGCCTGCATGCGGCTTTATATATCTCGAGCGTCTTGGATTTTAATATATCCGCAAGCTTATCTCCCACGATCTTTCTCATCTCGGCCTCGGTAATGTTCATGTCATGGCCGGACACGGCTTTTGTCGACGGCGTAAAAATAGGCTCGGGCAGCCTGGATGATTCCTTAAGCCCGGCCGGAAGCTTGATGCCCGAAACCGATCCCTTTTCCTTATACTCCGCCCATGCCGAGCCGGACAGGTATCCTCTCACGACGCATTCCATCTCGATCAGATTCGCCTTTTTCCCTATAACCGACCTCTTATCCAGTATGCCGGCATATTTCTGAAGTTCTTTCGGATACTTTTTCACGTCCGCGGTGACAACATGGTTATCGATGATATTTTTTGTGCGGTCGAACCAGAAAAGTGAGAGCATATTGAGTATCTTGCCCTTGTCCGGGATCGGCGTCGGGATAACGGAATCGAACGCGGAGATGCGATCCGTCGCGACTATCAAAAGCCTGTCGCCGAGGTCAAAAACATCGCGGACCTTGCCTCTTTTGAACAGAGGGATTCCCGGAAGGTCAACTTTAATAACGGGATTATTACTCATCTAAAAGAAATATTATAAGAATTCCCGAGGATATTCAAGAGGAATATTTTCGCATGAAATATTTTACTATTGAGTAATTACTCTGTAATCCTCACGTTCGTCAGTTCAATATTTATGCTTCCTTGGCCGACCAGCATAATATTTATCTTATCCGTGCCTTGCGGTATTCCAATGGAAGCTTCCTTTGCAGCGCTGGAAGGAATTATTGATTTCTGTCCAAGCTGTACATCCTTTGTCCAGTCCGGCCCTTTCTTAATAAATATTACCGTGAAAGCTCTTCCATCTGAAACGGTCCCTTTATAATTGAACACTAAATGGCCTTTTACTGACGATTTAAGCTCAGCGGACAATCCCGGATCTGATGTGTTAATTGATTTTAAAGTTATGTTGCCGCCTGAAATGTTACCAACAGCGCCATTGAAGCCGCCCTGGTTGCTCACAACTTCATTGAACGGTTTTCCACCTGTTGTGTCATTAACGGATATATTTCTTGGAGTGATTTGAATGTTTTGTGCGGACAAGGAGTCCTTTGATGTTTTTACACCTATTGTGCCATTAACGGATAAGTTATTCGAAACCGGAGGGATTTCGTTCTCGACATCTGCGTTTGCAGTTTGAATGTCCTCCACGAACAACGCCTTATACTTTCCGATCGCTTCAGCATAGGCTTTTCGGGATTCGGGGCTTTCGATCGCCCAATCTTTTGGCGCCCCGCCTTCGAACTTATTGATATCAAAATAAATATAAGCCTTTACCCTTTTTTCCGCCGCTATTGCTTCCAATGAACCGGACAGAAACTGGGGTTTTCTCACTGTCTTATCAGTATTATTATTTTCATCACAGCCGAATTCACCGACCATTATAGGCTTGTTGAACTGTTGAAGCTCATCCAGGCTGGAGTCGAAAAGTTCTTTAAACGACCTCCACTGGCTGCCCCAATCTTCCGTGTTGTATCCGTCGGCCGCAACCCAATCCACATATTTATCTCCGGGATAATAATCATTGAACATACCCATATCAATATTCGGGTTCCATACCCACGTGATGTTGTCCGCCCCGTATGATTCTATCTTGTCGTGAACATACCTGTATGCCTGCTTATAATCCTCCGGACTGCCAGCCCAAGGATACCAGCTGCCGTTCATTTCGTGGCCGAATGAAACAAATACCGGCTTCCCGAACTTCGCCACGCCATCCGCGAACCTTTTTAAAAGTAGGTCGTATTTGCCGCTAACAATATCTTTCAGCGAATATGATTGATCATCCTTGCCATTATAGCTCCAGGGCTCCAATTTAATGAAAATAGCGCCACCCCGGCTGGCCATAACGTTCGCTTCCTCTGTCGGAAAGTTCAATCCTGTGGAAAAAGCCAGGAACTTCAGCCCTATATCAAGCTTTTCGCCTGACATGGTCTCGAATCCTTTCACTTCTTCTTCGGAAATATCGTCGGAAACAAAAGCCCCTTGATAAACACCATTCTTGTCCGGAATTATCTTTTTATGTACGCCATCAACTACCATTTTTATTACTCCTTTAACCGTCGATCATATGGAATTCAGGCCAAATTTCCCCTCATATATATATCGCCAAATGTAACCAAAAATTCCACTTTATATAAATAGTTTCCTTGCTATAATATCATCCGTTATGATCCTTTCATGTAACATATGCGAATATAAGATCGAGCTTTCCGATAAAGCCAAGCCCGGCGAGCGCATCACCTGCCCCAACTGCTTCGCCCAGCTTGGCCTTTACAAATACAAAGGGAAATTCGTTCTCGGCTGCGCTATCTGCAAGGATGCGGTCTTCGATCCCAACTCATGCGCCGTGTGCGAGCGCAACCGTGAAAGAAAAACGATCCTCGAAGAAGGAAAACTTTAAATTATGGGAGATCTACAGGAAGCTCTGGAAACAGCTCTCGAAATGGAAAAGAACGGCTACGATCTTTATATTAAAGCCGCGCGAAAGACATCTAACAAACTTGGAAAAACCACGCTGGAAGCTATCGCGGCCAAGGAGCTGGATCATATCAGGGCTATCGAGGAATTCGCGGAAAACAACTTCGGCAAGGCGATCGAAAGCGTGAACCCTAAAAGCAAGATCGATTATGTCCGCTCCGTAATGGAAAAGCTGGAAAGATCCCTGGATGAGAATATCACAAAGGATTCCGACCTCGAGAAGGCATATAAGGTCGCCCTGGAGCTTGAAAAACATTCATACGATTTTTACAAAAATCTTAATAAAGGATCCAAGAATCCTCAGGCAAAGAAATTCTTTGAATTCCTCATGGGCGAGGAGAACACCCACTACGAGCTTCTATCCGAAACCCTGGAATACCTGAACAGCCCCAAAGACTGGTTCAGGGAACAGGAAAAATGGATCGTTGACGGCGGGTAGCGCTGTCTGATCCCGAATTTTCAAAAACCAACAAAAGACCAAGGCCGTTCCTTTACTGTGCTGATTATTCATCAATACTTCGTGCAATCCTTAAACACAGCCATTAAAAAACTTCTGTTTTCAAACTTTTTATACAGCTTTCCAACTTTACACTTTATGGCGACATTGATTGTCATGATAAACAAAAGATTTATGGTATAATCCATATGTGATAAAAAAGATAATAGAAAAGGTGCACAACTGGCAGACAAGGTTCAGCTTCGGTTCAACTTCCGCGGTAATAACCAATCTGGCGCTGATGGCCGGTTTGCATTCTCAGGCCAACGCGAAGATAAGCATAATAGGTGGAATAATGGTGATCGCGCTTGCCGATAACGTCTCCGATTCCTTTGGCATACACATATATCAGGAGTCCGAAAAAATCGAAACACTGGAGGTTTGGACATCCACCATTTTCAATTTCATTTCAAGGATCCTCGTTTCTCTGAGCTTTGTGGCTCTGATGTTGATGCTGCCGCTTAATGTCGCCATAATCTCTTCGATGATCTGGGGGCTTCTTCTTCTGGCCGTTGTAAGTTATATGATCGCAAAAAATGAATCGGTAAACCCGTACCTGTCCATACTGACGCATGTTCTGATAGCGGTCGCCGTGATATTTGTCAGCAATCTGGTAGGCGATCTCCTGATACATCGGTTTGGCAGATAAACACCGGAACTATATCCAACATGAGTAATATGGGAAATAATAAAACCTTCAAGAGCTTCCCTTTATGGGTGATAGCTATAGCTGATGCTGTGGCGTTCGGCATATACTTCATTGGCGCTTATATCATGTTCAGGTTTAACGCGATCTGTGGATGGCTTTACCTGCTTTATTGCCTTATTGTTGAAGTCAGGATAATGAGGATCTCATGCATCCACTGTTATTATTATGGCAAGCTGTGCGGCCTTGGTAGAGGGAAACTTGCATCTCTATTTTTTAGGAAAGGCGACCCCAAAAAGTTCCTGGAAAAGAAGGTCACATGGAAAGACCTTATCCCCGATTTATTGGTTTCACTGGTGCCATTTTTTCTTGGCATTTACATCTTATTCAATGATTTCAGCTGGTCAATGCTGATCTTGATCTTAATACTGCTGTTCCTGACCACTCTTGGGAACGGATTTGTCAGAAGTAATTTTGCCTGCAAATACTGCAAACAGAGAGAGCTCGGCTGCCCTGCAGAAAAACTGTTTGCGAAAGCTAAGTAAGGATCATTCTTATCATGTTCATTCTCTCCATTGAAACATCCTGTGACGAAACCTCTGCTGCCGTCGTTGAGAACGGCCGCAGGGTGCTTTCGAGCGTCGTGGCTTCCCAGGTGGAGTTCCACAAGAAATACGGCGGAATAGTCCCGGAAGTCGCTTCAAGAATGCATATCGAGGTCATTGCCGCTGTCGTCAAACAGGCGCTGGATGACGCGAAGATCCCCAATAAAAAGATCGATGCCGTTGCCGCGACCTATGGCCCCGGACTTGTTGGTTCATTGATAGTCGGTCTGAATTATGCCAAAGCTATTGCATACGCTTTACATAAACCATTTATTCCGGTTAACCATATAGAGGGGCATATATACGCTAATTTTATTGCAGAGACGCGAGATGCGAGACGCGAGATGCGAAAAAATAAATCACATCTCACATCTCACACATCACATCTCACTTTTCCCTTTGTCTGCCTTGTCGTATCCGGCGGGCACACGCAGTTGATACTGGTCAAAGATCACGGGAAATATGAAACCCTCGGAAGAACGCGCGATGATGCCGCAGGGGAAGCTTTTGACAAAGTTGCCAGATTCCTCGGGATCGGCTACCCGGGAGGCCCTATCATCGATAAAATGTCAAAAAAAGGCGATCCGGAAGCTGTAGATTTCCCGCGCGCGATGATCGATGATGGATACGATTTCAGCTTTAGCGGCCTTAAGACCGCTGTTGTAAACTACGTAAGGCGTAGTACGGAATCGAAAAGCGCAACGTGCATCGATACACATGCATCGATACGCACTTCCAAACCGCTTGACGCCGCTCGAATCCCCGACTTAGTCGCTTCATTCCAGCAGGCGGTCGTGGACATCCTGGTCGAAAAAACTATCAGGGCGGCAAAAGACAAAAAGGTCAAGTGGATCGCTCTCGCCGGCGGAGTTTCCGCGAACTCAAGGCTTCGTGAAGACCTTAAAAGCAGGGCGAAAGAAGAAGGATTTGAAATATCCATACCGCCGCTCCAGCTATGCACCGATAACGCCGCGATGATCGGAAGCGCAGGTTATTACTTGATAAAAAAGGGCAAAAAGAGTAATCTGGATACAGAAGCGGTCTCGACCCTGAGGATCTAATGAAGAAGAAAATATATATACTCCTTATCGTCGTCTTTTGCATTTCAAGCTTTGCTTTTCTTTTCGGCTGCGGCAAATACGCGGCTCAATATTCCGCTCCTGTCATCCTTGAAAGATTTCCGGCAGAGGGGACCGGGGGCATAGGGACAACGGAAACACTGTGGATCAAGTTCAGCAAATCAATGGATACGACCGGCCTCAATTCGATCAATGCTATCGCAACCAACATTAAATTCGCGACCGATAATACGGCTATGGTGACATTCGAACCCGGCGTTACGCCCGAAGTCGTTTGGTCCGAAGACAACTCAAAGCTCACTCTTGTCAATTTATTCTTCACCGCGGATTCCGGCAACAGGATACACATTCAATCATCCAGAGAAGCCTTCCAGGACGTGAACGGCCTTTATCTGACAGAGAACGCGGACCTTTGGAGCTTCACTGTTTCGGGACTGAACATAGTGAGCAGGTACCCCACGATAGATGCTACGATCTCGAACATTCCAACGACGGCCGTTGCAACATTCGATAACTCCGTAGTAACAGCCTCATTCTTGATAAGTACGGGAGAGGGACACACAGCTGGAATGCCGATCCCATCTCCGCCGTCCTTCACCTGGTCAAACTCGGATAAGACTTTGAGCATTGAAAATGTTTCCTGGGAAGCGGCTTCGGGAACGGTCAATATCACGTATGAAGCAATCGATATTTACGGGAATGTCGTGACGAACGGCCAGCTATTCAATTATAATCTTCCATAGCCTGTCCAGAACGGAGCCGAAGGACTATTTCATATCATCAAGGAGACCGGCCATTGCAGCTATAACGTCCTTTGTTTCCGGTTTCATGAATTCTTCGTAGGTGAATATTTTCCTGCCGCTGTTGAACGCGGAGATCACGGTCGCCGAGTAATACCTGTCCAGCGTGTTCTTTATCGTGGTCGCGAGCTGTTTCTTAACGATAGCTTTCACCGAATCCATCTTATAAGTGTTGAAACACAGCGCAAACGTGACGTACTCGCCTGAAGAAGTATCAAGCTTTGAAAGGTGATCCTCAGCGCGGCCTTCCATCGCGCCGCGGCTTCCCCCGATGTCGGCATAATTGATGTCAAAAGCCTTAAGAGCCATGCCCAGATCATCCATGCTCTTGTCGACCATGGATATGGTGTCCGCGGGAGTATAGATCACGTATCTTTTCCATTCGCTGCCGTTGAGAAGCGCATACGCCCAGCCCAGCCTGTTGTAAGCCTTTGCGTAATAAAGGGGATAATACTGCGCCGGGGATATGTTCATGCTTTTTTCCGTTGTAAGGTTGGATATCGATGTCAGGACCTCGTTTAGCCAGGAATCCGCTTCCTCATACATTTCAAGCTGTTTATACAGCTTCACGACCGAACCCTCGATCGACCTGTGCGTCAGGATCCCCTTCCTGAAAGCGGAAGCGATGGCATAAGGCAGGACTTCAGCGGCGAGGTCCGGGGTTGTGTCTTTCGCATTAAGTATCTCGACCGCCTTGGCGTTAACAGCGGACAGCGTCGAAAGGGCGTTATCATACGCGCCGAGCCTCTCCCTTACGAGCGCCCTCTTGTACAGGTCCGCAAGGGACTTTGTCGGCCTGCTTGCCGTGGAGGAGATCACGTAATCCGTGACGTTCTCGCCGAGCGACTTAGAATCCGACTGCGGCATATCCTCGAACGTGGTCGCCATTTCCTGGCAGAAGCAAGCCGTGGACATGAGTAATAGCGATATTATCAATAAAATTTTGAGCATAATAAACTTTGTAATGTTATCACATAAAGATGGTGAAGGCAATTAAGGCCGATTTAAAGTGCCTATATTAAGATGGGTATTCGATCGTTGAACATAATAAGATTTTTCGGGGTCTAATTTTGTGAGTATGGGGGGATAAATTTTTCAAGGCGGCATTTTTCAGAATAGAGAATATTTGCAAAATTTTTCATGTTCCACCCCAGACCTGTCATGCCGCTTCGAGCATCGATCTTGTCCATCTCATTCTTGTCAAAAGTTAGAGCTTTTGACTCTCGATAAGTATCCAGGCTGGACTTTCCATCTTTGCCACAGGAATAAAAATTAGTGACCCAATGCGCATAAGCATCAATGAATTGCTCCACGATCCGATCCATTACCCCCACCAATTCCGGGCAAAGTTCTTTGAACATTATGAAGTCTCTTTGTTCATTTGTTTTTTTATTTGAGATGTCAGCCGCGCTCCCCATTAGATTATTCCAAAGATCGAGCGCTCGAGGTATTTTCCCTGTGGTCAATGATTTGAGACCGTCTGAGATTATTTTGTCGGCCGCGTTCAAGCGTCTTTTAGCATACTTGCCGATCAACAACGCTTGGTCGTCAAAATCAAGGTCAAGGAATCGCTCTCTGATACCGCGACGGACAGGTGAATTCGGTGAATGCTGCAGTATTGCGCGGCTTAGCCACCTATTCATTCTGGGATCCGGTTTATAATCGCCTATTCTCATAAGATCTCCTTATTTTGACCGGCAGTCCTTATCTTGACCCGTATTTATATCGTCATATTCTTTCGGGAATTTCGCTTGACCGTGGAATATTTCAGGCTTAGATCTTATAACTTTCGGGGAAATTCTTTAAGAGGAGATCGTCCGCATATTTTTTTATGTGTTGTCCCAGAAGATTCATGTCGCTTTTGTCATTGATCATTTGCATATCATCACTGCTTAAATCGCGAGCTGCTGAATTTTTACAGGCCGAAAAACTGCGCTCTCCATCTCCGCCACAGGAATAAAAATTGTCCACCCAATACTTGAATGATCCCGTGAAAAGCCTCGTGATCTCACTGGATACATCCGCCAATTGCGGGTAAAGCTTGTTGATCGTTTTGATCATCAGGTAATCGCTCTTTTTATCTGTTTTAATATTTTCACCAGGCTTTTCATAAGAATTCGCAAGTACCCTGAACCAGAGATAAACTGCAGTTGGTTTTGTTTTTCCTGAAATATGCTGTGATATTAATTTATTGACTTGATTCAACTGCAATTTAGCAACCGTACCGATCTCCTTCGCCTGTTCGGCGGGGGAAAGCCGCCGAAATTTCAATCTGTCAGCAGGGGTAATAGCTGATGGGTCAGACATGGCGCGACGTGCAAGAGTATGCGCGTAAGGCAGCTTGTTTCCAATTATTGTTGTCATAAAATCCCCCTGTATATTTCTGGTAACCTTAATCCTTTTCCGGCATTTATATCGTCATGTTCTTTCAAAAATTTCAATATATTTATATTTTTCTCATCTCACATCTCTCATCTCGCATCTCTATCCTTCACTTGCCTTATTTATTATTGTATAATCAAAAACATGAAAGTGACCGTTAAGGATGTTGAACACGTCGCAAAACTGGCGAGATTAGGCCTCACGCAAGAAGAAAAAAAGCGCTTCACGCAGCAGCTGTCAGGCATACTGGAATACGCGGAAACCATAAACAAGCTCGACACAAAGAATGTCATTCCTACCTCTCACGCGATCCCGATGAAGAACGTTTTCAGGGAAGACAAAGTATCGGAATTCGAAGATCAAAAATCGATAATCGGCAACGCCCCCAGAGAAGAGAACGGCATGTTCTCCGTCCCCAGGATAATGGAGTAAAAATGGAACTCTTCGAGCTTACCGCCCACGAGCTGCACTCAAAGCTGGACAAGAGAGAGGCCTCCGCCGAGGAGATCGTCAGGTCGGTCCTTCGAAGGATAAGCAGGGTTGAGAACAGCGTGTCCGCTTTTATGACCGTCAATATTGACGAGGCCATATCAAGGGCGAAGGAGATCGATGAGCAGATAGCTTCGGGAAAACAGATAACTCCTTTAACCGGGATACCCGTTGCGATAAAGGATAACCTCTGCACAAGGGGGATGCTGACCACCGCTTCATCAAAGATACTTCAGAATTACGTTCCGCCTTACAACGCGACCGTGGTCGAAAAAATACTGCAGGCGGGCGCGATCCCGATAGGCAAGACGAACCTTGATGAATTCGCCATGGGTTCTTCCACCGAAAATTCAGCTTACAAGGTGACAAAAAATCCCTGGGACGTGAGCACAGTCCCCGGCGGGTCATCGGGCGGGTCGGCAGCCAGCATTGCCGCGGATGAAGCAATACTCGCTTTCGGATCGGATACCGGCGGATCGATAAGGCAGCCCGCTTCATTCTGCGGGGTCGTGGGACTTAAGCCGACCTACGGCCGGGTCTCAAGATACGGACTCATCGCTTTTGCCTCCTCTCTGGACCAGATAGGACCGCTGACAAAGGACGTGACCGACGCCGCGATCTTCATGAACATTATGGCGGGCCACGATGTAAAAGATTCAACTTCAGTCGATATTCCTGTGCCGGATTACAGAAAGGCCCTCATTGATGATGTAAAAAAGCTTAAGATCGGCATCATAAAAGAGCTTGTAGGCCAGGGAATTGACGACGGGGTAAAAAAAGCCGTTCTGGAAGCCGCGGATGTCCTGAAAAAGCTGGGAGCCAGCGTTGAGCAGGTCTCAATGCCGACCCTTGCATACGGCGTCCCGACCTATTACATTCTAGCGACGGCCGAGGCAAGCTCGAACCTTGAAAGATATGACGGGGTAAAATACGGCTTAAGGTCGAACGAAGCGGACGACCTTCTTTCAATGTATTACAACACCAGGCGCGAAGGCTTCGGCCCCGAGGTAAAGAGAAGGATAATGCTGGGCACCTATGCCCTCTCCGCCGGATATTACGACGCTTATTATCTGAAGGCCCAGAAAGTAAGGACCTTGATAAAGAACGATTTCGATAAGGCGTTCTCTAAATTCGACATCCTCCTCTCCCCCACCGCGCCGAGCGTCGCGTTCAAGATAGGCGAGAAGGTCAACGATCCGCTTTCAATGTACCTGTCCGATATCGCCACGATACCGATCAATCTCGCCGGCATTCCGGCGATATCGATCCCGTGCGGTTTTGTGAATGACCTGCCCGTTGGACTCCAGATAATGGGAAAAGCATTCAGCGAAGAGTTGCTGTTCAGGATCGCTTATACTTTTGAACAGAATACGCAGTGGCACAAGAAGAGGCCTAAGCTATGAAATACGAAACAGTAATCGGGCTGGAAGTGCACGCACAGCTCCTGACAGAGTCGAAGATATTCTGCGGCTGCTCCGCAAAATTCGGCGCGGCTCCCAACACGAACATCTGCCCTGTCTGCACCGGACAGCCGGGAGTTCTTCCTGTTTTGAACAAAAAGGTCGTAGATTTTGCAATAAAGACAGGGCTTGCGCTCAAGGCCAAGATAGCAAAGCATTCGATATTCGCCAGAAAGAACTATTTCTATCCGGACATTCCGAAGGGTTACCAGGTATCGCAGTATGAACTTCCCATCGCGACGGCGGGGCAGCTTGACATAAACGTCGACGGAAAAGCGAAGGAGATCGGGATAACGCGTGTGCATCTGGAGGAGGACGCGGGAAAGCTGGTGCATCAGGGCGCGGCGGGACTGAAAGGTTCGACCGGAAGCCTCGTCGATTTCAACAGGACCGGAGTTCCTCTGATGGAGATAGTGAGCGAACCCGATATCCGCTCGCCGGAAGAAGCAAAAGTATACATGCAGGAGCTGAGGAACATCCTGATGTCATTGGGTGTCTGCGACGGGAACATGGAGGAAGGAAGCCTGCGGTGCGACGCGAACGTATCCCTGAGGCCGGTAGGGCAAAAAGAGTTCGGCGTTAAGACCGAAGTAAAGAACATGAACTCGTTCAAGGCGGTCCAGAAAGCTCTGGCGGCGGAAGTGGTAAGGCAGACGCAGATACTTGAAGAAGGCGGGAAGCTCCTGCAGGAATCCAGATTATATGATGACTCGACCGACACGACGGTCCCGATGAGGAGCAAGGAAGAAGCCCATGACTACCGATATTTCCCGGAGCCGGACCTTGTGCCGGTCGAAATAGATGCCAAATGGATAGAAGATATCGGCAAAACGATTGGAGAACTTCCTCAGGCGAAAAAAGCCAGATACATGAAAGATCTCGGCCTGCCCGATCTCGACGCAACGATACTTGTCGATGACAAGTCCCTGGCTGATTTCTTTGAAGAAAGCATCAAGCTTCTTAACGAGCCGAAAGAAATAAGCAAATGGCTGGTCGGCGATGTATTAGCTTACATGAATGAAAATAAAACGAACATCTCCCAGCTTGATCTTACGCCCTCAAATCTGATCGAGATGATCAAACTCATCGCCAAGGGCACCATAAGCAGAAAAACGGCAAAGGAAGTGTTGATCAAGGTGCTTGATACGGGAAAGAGCGTGAATGATATCGTTGCCGAATCCGGCGCGACCCAGATATCGGATGAAGGCGAGATCATTAAGATAATAGCTGATATCATCAGGGATAATCCAAAATCTGTCGCTGATTATAAAGGCGGCAAGGAACAGGCGCTTTTCCATCTTATGGGGCAGGTCATGAAGGCCACAAAAGGCAGGGCCAATCCGGAAACAACAAAAGCTATTCTGATCAAGGAGCTTAAGAAGTAAGCTGAAAGGATCGTGAAGGTATGGATCAATGGCTTATAGACGCGATCACCAAGCTGGATCCTGATGAGACCGCGAAGATAAAGTTGTTATATCCCCCTCTCCAAGTCAAAGCTTACAAACTAACTATTGATGTCCACAAGCACGGATTAAAGGGCGGTGTTTTCTGTTCTTATCGCAGTTTCCAGGAGCAGGCGGCGACGTACGCGAAAGGCAGGGATGCGAAGGGGAACATTGTGAACCCAAAGCTGGTGGTCTCGAACACGAAGCCGGGGTACAGCTGGCATCAATGGGGGCTTGCCATTGACTGGGTGTTCAAGGACGCGAAGGGTGCGTGGACGTGGGATAATTCGCAGCCATGGGCGGAGTTAGGAGCGATAGGAAGGCAATATATGTCGTGGGGCGGAGATTGGCCGAAGTTCCCCGACAGGCCGCACTTTGAGAAAACATATGATCTGGATATTGAGAAGATCAACCAGGTCTATATTAAGAACGGTAAAAGTCTCGCGGCGGTGTGGAAGTATATGGATAATGTCATAAAAGCATAAGAAGGCGTGTAATAAAATAGATTTTTTAAGGCCTCCTGACAAATAACAATAAGTGAGGTGAAATAATGCACGTATCTATATTAATATCAATAGTAGCCTTATTTCTATCAGGGTATACATTTTACTTTTCGTTTATAAGACCATGTAAAATTGATGTTTATGTAGGCGACAAAATAGGCATAGTTAAATCGTCCGGTGGAGACTATTCGAAGGTTCACCTTAACTGCAACTTTGTTAACAATACCCCAAGTAATGGCGTGATCGATAAAATATTATTGGAAATTGAAGCTCCTGATAAAAAGAAATATCAATTTGACTGGGATGAATATTATAAATATGTGGGAAATCAAGGCGTCGAACCCGAATCTTTATCGTTTCCTATTGCCATTAATTCAAAGAATTCTGTTTATAAAGGCATTCAATTCAAAATGCGCGATCACTCAGAAATCATAGGTTCCAGAACTGTTTCGGAAACGAGCATATCATGGACAACCGGAAAATACACACTTACTATCAAGGGCTGGTCAAATAAATCCAGCATAAATGAAAAGCCAAATATTATTAAGCTTTTTCAAATAGATATTAATGCAATTAAATTAGATGAAATTACTCATATAAATGCAGGCGAGCACGCAATGGTTGTATTTATTCCTCTGTCAGGTTGGGATGAATAATAGATTACAAAAAGACAAACAGATAAATTCCATTGATGCCATCATCAATAAACTAGAAAAGATTATTGGGTCCTTTAGCGAACAGGAGATTAATAAGCTTCACAGCTTCTCTTCAACCGCAGATGAAAGAGCAAAGGGGTTTTATGCTGGTTCAAAAGAATATTGTGATTATATTACGAACAACATTATAGGCATTTTAAAGGGGATAATTAAACCAAACAAAAGAGAGACGCTATTAATCGGATTGTTTGGTCGATTTTATGGGAGGCTTAGAGATGCTGTTCAGCTAAATAATTGGATATATTTCGAGTCTACTGCATCAGCAACTAGGACAATGTTTGAGATTCTTGTTGATATGATATTAATAAGTAAGGACACGTCCTCTGTTAGCATTGATAAATACTTCGAATATATAGATCTGAAGAAATATGATTACATGAAAAAGTATTATGAGTATATTGATGCGAAAAAGTGTAGCAAAAATGAATTTTATTATAGCGCAAAAGAATATGTTGATAATATAAACAAATCAAAGGATGTTGCTAGCACTATTAAACAAGTATGGCGAGCGGAAAAACTCCCAAAAACTTGGACAGGGAATGACCTTGCGACTAACGCAGAAAATGCCGAACTAAGTGAAATATATAGGTATCTATATGCAAGATTGTGTTGGCAAACCCATTCGGGCTTAACGCATGTTTTAGGGTTTAAACAAGACTACTTTATCAATACATATGGCGAAGCCCACCTTAACATTCAAGCATTTACTATGAGAATGTTGCGAATTTTTATTGGCGAATTTAAACTCGACAAAGCAATGCCTAATCTTATGAAATCAATAGAAACCGTTGAACAAGTCCCAGCAATTTCGTTTATCATACAAGATCTTAATAAAATGAATCAAGCTACAGTTAAACCAAAATAATTCAATCTAACATTTATCTAATACTTCGTGTCATTTTTAACTGATTTCAACCGACTTACTCCGACTTTACATAACCCAAAGGTTGGCTGGCACACCCTTTCCGCATTTGGCCCCAGAACATTGATCTCCCCTTCCCTTCGCCATCTTGGATTACCAGCAAAACTTTAAAAAATGTGAAATTTTCAACATAATTTGCCGAAATACCACAGTGAAGAGGAATTTGAGCCCGAATAATAAGTATAGGAGGAATTAATGTGGTCAGCATAAAGCCTGTCTATGTAAGATTACGAGATCATAGTACATTTCCTAAGGCCGCCTATGGCAAAATAAGCCGGCAGCTGTTAAGCAGTGTTTCCTGCCTGCCCAAGGACATCCTGGAAAAGATACACTTTCCCCCTACCGTCGTTCGATTGCCAATTACACTGCTGGAAAAAGCCTTAAAAGACATCAGGCCCGAAACCCCCGTAAATTTCGGATATTATTCCGATAAGCCGTCAACAACCTTTAAGGCGGCTGTCGAACTAATGAATGCTCACTTAAAATTGTCGAACGCGGTGATTGCAGTAAATATTGATGGTAAGACAGCCGCACTCAATGAGAGATGGGTAGGCGCTCCAATGCAGCTGAATTTCTACAGACTATTCGATAATAACGGGAAGTTAGAGAATACGAACGGTGAAGACACTATACACATCGACCTGACCAGCATGCGCATCGCAAAGTTAGGTGCGTGAAATTAATTCAAAAACTCGCCGATATATATCGGTAAGGAGGGATCAATGTGAAGATCGGAGCGGATCATGTATATTTTAAACTGCTCAATCAAACCGGTTTTCCTAAACAACCGTACTGCAATCTGACCTCCAGGCTGCTGGGACATATTTCCTGCCTGCCCGGGAACATCCTGGAAAAGATGCGTTTTCCCGACAGTAATTCCCGATTTCCATCAACGCCGCTGGAAAATGCCCTAAAAGCAATCACGCTTCATACGCCCATAACTTTCCCCGAAGATCCCAATAAAGCACAACATAGAACGTTCCTTTCGGCCATTAACCTGTTCAAAAAGCACATAGATCTGTCGAGCGCAGTTATCGCAGTTACGATAGGACCAAAGACGAACGAACTTGGCGAGACATGGAACGACGCTCCCCTCCAGCTGAAATTCTCCAGGACACATACTAATATTTACGGCGGCTTAAATGACAGTAGACGCAAGGAAACTATCTGCGTGGACCTGAACGGCCTGCGCATAGAAAATAAAAACAGGTAAAGACCCTTCATTCCCCTATTTTGTCTCCCGTATCTTTGAAAACACTACAAATCAACTTTACAATGAACGCCGTATATAAAAAGAACGGCAACGGTCTTGCTGCTGTATGGAAATATATGGATAGCGTCATGAACGGCTGAGGGCTCCTCAGTCCGGAAAACCTAAAACATAGGGATACAATTGCCTTGCTAATTTCGATTGAGCCAGCCTCAACGCGAAATTCTCCGACCATATTTCCTGCAATGATCTTTGTCCGTCTATACTGCCAAGGTTTACCGATGGAATTGACGCGAATGACGGGATCTTTTTCCTGAACTCATCACTAAAATGCACCATCTGGCTTATTCCTACGCTCCCGTCCGCGGTTATTCTCATTCCGGCGCCGCGGTAATATTCGGAAAATATAGTAATGGGCATGGCTGACGGCATTTTCGTCTTTTTCATGGACAATGGGCAGCTTATAAAAGGCAGGAAGCGGGGGGTTGTTATTGTTATGTCATTCAGTTTCTCCTCCAGATCGGACAGGTCATCAGGGCCCACAAATCCTACTTTGGAATAAGCATTCGTTCCAAGAAGTTTGAACGGAGTGACATGATAATGCCTCAAACCGCATCCCGCCAGATACGCCGCGAATTCCGGAATATATGTCAGATTGTTCTTGTATAAAGTGGAAAGGACGACCAGCTGGTTCCCTTTCTTAAGCAAAGAAGGCAGAAGCCAGTTCATGACTTTGCGGTATTGTATCGGATTCCTGTACTTTGCGTTGATGTCCTCAGGCCCGTCCAGGCTTACAATGATCTTAGACCTGGGATTGTCTAACATCGACAATACACGTTCTTCGTTCAGCCGCATGCCGTTCGTTATCAGATTCGCCGAGGTGAATTCCTTTTGTGTCGCGTAGTCCCACAATTCGTAGAAGTGAGGATGGAGCATGGCTTCCCCTCCCCTTATCGCCAGTTCAAAAGCCCGCAGCTCGTCAGCTTCATCGATGACCCCCTTTACCGCATCGTCCCGCATTATGATCCGCCCTTCCATGCCGCTCTGCGAACAATACGAACATTTTGAATCGCAGCCCCGGAATATCTCAAGCACTATGCGGACCGGGAATTTCAGTTTTGCGGGATCAAATTTATTGTGCCGGCCTGCCAGGTCCTTTACGGACACCAGCCTGTCCAGGGGATCGAAGGTCAATTGGATATTGCCGTCTCTCCTTGCACGAAGGTAATTATTATCTTTTATCCTAATGTCCAACGTTCTGCTCCATCATGCGAAACAGTTTAATAAAATATCCCTGGGGGGTAAGCATGTCTTCCCACAACAAACGGTTGCTTTCCTGCATCTCCTTGAATCCATTGGATGAAATACCGCCATGAAAATCTGAAATGATCTTTGCGATGTTCTTTACGTCCCCGTGTTCGACCCAGACGCAGTGTTTGCGCCAGTCTATCTCCGTCGGCAATGGCAGAGGGGAATCGGTATTCACGAACACAGGAATACGGCCGGATGCCAGGACTTCGTAAAAACGGTAGGAATAATTGCCCTTGCCTCTTACGCACAGCACGTAATCGCTCCCGAAAATGCTGTCGTAGTATTCTTTTCGCACGCGCGCCAGTCCCCGTGCGTCGCTTTCCCTGTCTATACCCGCGCAGTAACCGCTTTTGTACGCGATGTCCGTGGATACGTTGCCCGCCGACTCCAAAAAGCCAAGGACCGTGCCTCTGAAAGAATAAATACGGTCGTATTTATCCTGCAGTCCCATGCCGGAGAAAGCGTTCTCCACCGACAGGTGGAAATCATCCAGCTGTCTTGCCGTCAGCGGCGTAGTGTTAGCCCCCCCACAGAAGCTTATATTTGGTGTTCTGCTCCATTTTCTTATCTGCGGCACTCCGTTGCTGTATACAGCGAGAGGGTCTCCCACGAATCCTGGCATGGAATATTCATTCGGCATGCGTCTTGAGTCGTTGAACGAAGTACGGATTACCACGACACTGTCCATCCATGGAGAACCGGCGTCAGAGAATATCGGGATCGGCGAATCGTCGTCGGAATTATACTGGACCATTATCTTTTTGTTCACTACTTTCATTTCGTTCAGGAACCGCAAAGCCAGGCTGGTCGCATCCTCCCGCAGGTAATATTTCCAATCGGAAGGCAGGACAGCCCAGTCAGCATTTCGTTTGTCATCGGTATATTCAAAATGTTTATTCCAGTTGGCGACAAGTCCGGCAAACCTGTCCATGTCACGGAACTCCGACTTGTCTTTGAAATCAAATTTGTTTTTATGGCGCATCTGCCACAATGGATGCAGAATAAATGAAGGGGGCGTCGCCTTTTTGGGTTTGGCGGGCCAATAAGTGTAGAGCCGTATTTTGGAACTTTCTAAAGTCATTTTTTGATCACCCTTATGTTATCGAAAATATCCGCACAAGATTTCAAATTAAGTGAAATTTCCGGATCATTCCTTCGATGACTACAGGTAATATCGCGTGCGTCTTGGCACATAATTTTAAAGGGGGAATGAACATGAGCATGGCAGTAATCAGAGTTTCGGGTGCTTGTTCAAAGGTGGTCCTGCAGCAGCCGGAAGGAGCTGCCGAAAAATGCATCAATCAGGGCGTCGCCCTGTTCAATGCGGGAAAATTGGATGAGGCAGCCAAGCAATTCAAAAAAGCGATAAGCATCAACCCCGACCTCCCTCTCGCCCACAGAAATTTAGCCGTTGTTTACCAGGCGCAGGGCCGTCTTGATGATGCCGTTGAAGAATATAAAATTGTTGTAGATCTTGAACCGAACAGTTCCGACGCCCACAATGATCTGGGCATGGCTTACTATAACCAGACTTATTACAATTCCATTTATAACGCCACAGATGAATTCACGGCGGCTGTAACCCTTAATCAAAAGAATGCCAGCGCCCATGCTAATTTAGGCAGCTGTTATTTAAGAACGGGTGACATTAAAAAAGCCGTAGATGAATTGAAAATTGTCTTACGCATCAAACCAAATGATGACAACACGCACGATTTGTTAGGCCTTGCTTACGATGCTCAGGGGGATAAAAAGCAGGCGGTCGATGAATTCAAAACTGCCGTGCGCATTAATCCGAAAAACGGCGAAGCCCACAATCATTTAGGCAGCGAATACATTGATCAGGACCTTCTCGCTGACGGCATCACAGAGGTAAAAAAGGCCATCAGCATCAATAAGGACAATGACGGCGCCCACGATAATCTGGGCGTAGCCTACCTGAAACAGGGACTTACCAACGATGCCATTGACGAATTCAAAACGGCCATTCGCATCAATTCCAAGAACGGCGGCGCCCACTTTCATTTAGGCTTGATCTATCAGCAACAGCCTCTTAAATTAGATACCGCTATCGCGGAATTCGGATGGGCGGCCGAAGTTGCCCCGGAAAATGGCATGTACAGCAATTATTGGGGCAATGCGCTGCTGGAACAGGGTTATGGGTCGAACCTTATTCATGCCGAATACGCGTTCAAACTCACCCTCATATACAACTCTAATGATGACAAAGCCCATTACGGCCTGGGTATTGTATACATGAAACAGGGCCAAACAGACAAAGCCATAAATGAATTTGAAAAGGCTTTCGGCATAAACCCCAATAATATTGAGGCGAAAAATAAATTGGATAGCCTGCGAAAACTTTAGCCTCCTTCACCTTAAGAGCGCTACTTTTTACCTTTCATTTTCTTGAAATATTCCTGATGATATTCCTCCGCCTTATAAAATTCCGGCGCTGGAATTATCTGCGTAACGATCGGATTTTTGTATTTATGCGAAGCTTCGAGTTTTTTCTTCGAAGCTATCGCGGCGTTCTTCTGTTCATCGTTATGGTAGAAAATGACCGACCTGTACTGATCTCCCACATCGGCCCCCTGGCGGTTCGGCGTCGTGGGATCATGCATCCCCCAGAAAACATCAAGCAGCTTATTATACGTGATCTTTGACGGATCATATTCCACAAGGACGGTCTCGGCATGGCCCGTGTCTGCGCTGCAAACACGCTCATATGTCGGGTTTTTAACATTTCCGCCGGAATATCCTACTGTCGTGCTTGTCACGCCTTTTACTTTGTCGAATTCCTCCTGAACATGCCAGAAACACCCCGCAGCGAAAGACGCGAGTTCGTGCTGTGTCGTCGCCTTAGGAACGAACCTGAGAGCTACGCCGTTTATACAATATCGCTTATATGTCGGGGCCGGGCCGTCATCGAATACATGGCCGAGATGCGCGCCGCACCTCGCGCATAGGACCTCCGTCCTGGTCGTCCCAAAACTATAGTCAGGCTTTAGCACTATATTAAGAGGGGATACCGGATCGAAGAAGCTGGGCCAGCCCGTGCCGGAATGGAACTTCTTACCCGAAATGAACAGGTCCGTCCAGCAGCGGACGCATTTATAAAGGCCCGCTTTGGTCTCCGTCTCCAGGGGGCATGAATACGGCGGCTCAGTCCCCTTGCGCGTTGTAACATCATATTGCTCCGGAGTAAGGATCTTCTTCCATTCCGCGTCGCTTTTAACGACCTTATCCACCTGGACGACCTTGCCCGATTGCGCGTCATATATCTCTATCTTCTGCGGCATGTTATTCCCTCCTTTTTCAATGGCAAATGACCCGGAAAATGTCAGCAGTAAAAGAACAGCAAGAAAGCCGGAAGACAAGATCGAGGCAGAAAGTTTAATGTTTCTCATTGTAGCAGCCCTCCGTATATATTTGACGGATCTGAATCCCGACATAGAACAGAACCTGAGGCTAAAAGCCTCGGTTCCGTTGGGTGTTCTGATTGACGAAAGCTTTTTATTATTGGGACCGCGAATTTTATTTGCAGGTTCCAACCCTATATCGGTTCTCGGGACGGATTTCAACCTTGCATTATATGATAACTAGCGTAAGATTTGCACTTAGATTTGCATATGGATAAATATTACTGCAAGGTATGCGGATATATTTACGACCCTGAAAAAGGCGATCCCAAATCGGGTGTATCGCCTAATACCCCCTTTGAGTCGCTTCCCGATAACTGGGTGTGCCCGGAATGCGGAGCGGAAAAGGATCAATTCGAAAAAGTATAGGACGGAATGATCTTTAAGCGGAAAGGCATATGAAAGAAGCCGTATCAATAGTACTTTGCGGTGAAGCCGGGCAGGGAATTCAGACGATAGAGAACGTCCTCGCAAAAGTCCTGAAGCTTGCCGGATACCACGTTTACGCCACAAAAGAATACATGTCCAGGGTGCGCGGCGGAGTAAATTCCACGACGATAATCGTTTCATCGCGCAGAATTAACTCATACCGGGAATCCATCGACCTTCTTATCCCGCTCAGCAAGGGGCGCACGAAACATCTAAGCAGAAGAATATCCAAGGGTACAATGATCTTGGGCGAGATGCAGAACATTTCAGAAGGCTGTGAGAACGATTCCTGCAGGAAAATAGACGTTCCTTATTCAAAGATCGCGACGGAGATCGGAAACGCCGTTTACTCCAATATTGTCGCAGTCGGAGCCGTGTGCGGTATTCTGGGGATAGAAAATGAGGCTATCGAAGGATCAATAAAGAAATATTTTTCGGGAAAAGATGAAGCGACAGTAAACAACAATGTGGAAGCTTCGAAGCGCGGATCAAGTATCGGGAGATCGCTGGTATCATCAGGACAGATCAAGCTGAGCATATCGAGGTCAAAAGGACTTGAAGACGAGATAATATTGAGCGGCGCAGAAGCTATCGCTCTGGGAGCCGTAGCGGGAGGCTGCAACTTCATCTCGGCATATCCCATGACGCCGTCAACGGGAATATTCACCTTCCTTTCCCAGCACGCTTTGGATTTCGGGATTGTCGCCGAACAGGCGGAAGACGAAATATCGGCCATGAACATGGCTCTTGGCGCGTGGTATATGGGCGCCAGAGCTCTGGTCACAACGTCAGGCGGAGGATATGATCTGATGCAGGAGGGTTTAAGCCTTTGCGGAATGATCGAATCGCCTGTCGTGGTATCCCTCGGGATGCGTCCGGGCCCCGCGACCGGGCTTCCAACAAGGACGGAACAGGGTGACCTTAACCTGGCGCTGTATTCGGGGCACGGCGAATTTCCGCGCATAATACTTGCTCCTGGATCGCTGGAACAGGCTTTTTTTCTTACCCAGAAAGCGTTTAACCTGGCGGACAAATTCCAGGTGCCGGTATTCGTGCTTTTCGACCAGTACCTTGCCGATTCGTACTATAACATCGAACAGTTCGACCTCTCAAAAGTAAGAGTTGAAAAAAGCGTCGTGAAAACAGCCCCTGATTATATGAGATTCAAGTTTATGAAGAACGGCATATCCCCGAGGGGCATACCGGGTTACGGAGACAGCCTTGTGGTCGCGGACAGCGACGAACATAATGAGGAAGGACACATAACCGAGGACCTTGAGATAAGGCGGAAAATGGTCGACAAGAGAATGGCGAAGCTGGAAGAGATAAAGAAAGAATGCTTCGATCCGGACCTTATCGGCGAAAATAATTATCAAACTCTCGTCGTTTGCTGGGGATCGAATCTGAACATGGTCAAAGACGCGGTGCGAGAACTGGGCGCCAAGGGCGTTTCGATACTTCATTTTACCCAGACATTCCCGCTGCACGCTGACACGTTGAAATACCTGGAAAAGGCAAAAAAGGTCGTGATGATCGAGAATAACGCGACATCGCAGTTCGCGAACCTGATCAAGCTTTCAACAGGATATGATATTAAAGAAAGAATACTCAAATACGACGGGCTTCCCTTCAGCGTTGAAGAGCTGAAGGCGGAACTTGAAAGGATAGTTTAAGTGGCCGACAAGAAAATATATGATATGGGGGACATAGACATAGCCTGGTGCCCGGGCTGCGGCAATTTCGGGATCCTGAACGCGCTGAAAGAAGCGCTCGCCGAACTTGATATTGCGCCGCGCGATCTTGTGATCGCATCCGGCATAGGCCAGGCCGCCAAAATACCCCATTACATCAAGTGCAACGCGTTCAACGGTCTTCACGGGAGGGCGGTGTCCCCCGCCACGGCGATAAAAGCGGCGAATCCTTCGATGGTAGTTATAGCGGAATCGGGGGACGGCGACATGTATGGCGAAGGAGGGAACCATTTCATTCATGCGATAAGGAGGAACCCCGATATCGCATGCCTTATACATGATAATATGGTGTACGGCCTCACAAAGGGCCAGGCCTCGCCGACGAGCCAGAAAGGGTTCAAGACACCCATTCAGGTGGATGGGGTCGCGTCGGAGCCTTTCAATCCGCTGGCGGTCGCGATAGCGCTTGACGCCTCTTTCGTCGCAAGGACTTTCGTGGGTGAGCCCGCGAAGACAAAAGAGATAATAAAACAGGCGATATCCCACAGGGGATTCGCCGTGGTCGACATTTTCCAGCCGTGCGTTTCGTTCAATAAGGTCAATACATATCAATGGTTCAGGGACAACACATACTGGCTCCCCGAAGCTCACGATCCTCAAGACAGGGTCGGCGCTTTCCGGAGGGCGATCGAATCCGAAAAGCTTGCGCTCGGCGTGTTCTACGTCAACAAGAACAAACCGGTCTTCGAAGAAACGCTCGCGGCATACAGGTCAATCAGGGACCCGCTATTCACGCGTGAGCTTAACAAGGAAAAACTAAAAGAAATAATAGCGTCTAAAAGGTGGTGAGATATGTCAATATCTGAAATTGTGATCGAAGATGGGTGCATTTCCTGTGAACTCTGCGAGCAGGTGTGCCCGGAAGTTTTTGAGGTCGAAGAGATCGCTGTCGTTAAGCCAGGGGTTGATCTTAACGCCTACGAGGATAAAATAAGGGAAGCGGCCGACAGCTGCCCCGTCTCGGTAATCTCGGTATCATAGCGCAGTTCTTTTTTTGACGTTGAAGGACCGGCGCCTCAACAAACCGCGCACATCATCGACAGTGACCCCGAATAGAATTCATTGAAATTATTTCCAATAAATGACGATTATATGGCATGGTAATGCCAGTATCAGAGAACACTCATATCAACGGCATCGGCATGACCGCTCCAAGGAAATTCCGGGTGCGGACGGGGAAATACGGATTTGTCCTGAAGCAGGGTTTTGATATAGCGCGCGCCACATACTACCTTAACATAATGGGAAAAGAGCATGAAATATCGGACAGCAAATACGTTATCATATTCGCCCCATATAAGCGGATATACCTTGCGACGAACCATAATGCCGCCATTTTCTTCGCCTTCCTTGAAAAACAGAGCGGCCGCGTCAAAGGCAATGAGAACTGGCTGCATATAGACAAATATAAACACCCGGACAACAAGCCGACGCAATTTGAAAATCTTTTATCGCCTTCCACGGACTTCGATGAACTGCGAGATAATCTCAATTATTTCAGGAAATATACTTCTTTGAACAAAGAAGGGATCCATGTGGCCAATTTCATGTCGGGCGTGGCGCAAATGTACCCGGCCATGGATTTCATTTTTCTGCACAACGATTGCAAGCCCGGCAAGTCTGCGGCCGATTGGGGAGGAATGCGATTTTCCAAAGTCATCCCTCTCCTTGAATGCGACGGCTCATTATTGAACGGACGGAGGAACATCATGAGCATCGATCTGGACCTGCTGGGATATGCCAGCCCTCTCACCGACAGGACCGCCGCCATGATGAAAGAAAAGCTGCTAATGCTGGCAAAAGAAAGCAGGCTGATAATGCTCTTCACAAGTCCGGGATACATGAGCCATGCCGGCGGCAAAACATGGATGGAAGAAATGGTAAACGAGATTATCAACGGCTAGCGATCCGCCGCCGGCGATAATTACATTCCCTTTCCCATGCTTAAGTGCATCTTCATTATTTTAATGTTAAAATATTCCCATGAGCTCCATTGCATATCAGATAGGCAATTCCTTATATCTTAATATAACCAACCGCTGCACGAATAAGTGCGTGTTCTGCATACGCTACAAGACGAACCTTTTTAACAGCAAGCATGATCTGTGGCTTAAGAAAGAACCGACAACGCAGGAGATCATCGAGGCTATCGGCGATCCCGCAAAATACAAGGAGGTGGTCTTCTGCGGTTACGGCGAACCGCTCATCAGGCTCGACACCGTCATTGAAGTGAGCCGGTGGCTGAAGGATAAGGGCGCAAAAGTAAGGATCGATACCAACGGCCACGGCAACCTGATACACAAAAGGAATATCGTTCCCGACCTCAAGGGATTTGTCGACTCGATATCTATCAGCCTTAACGCGGTTAACAGGAAAGAATATAATGACATATGCCGCCCTGATTTTGGCGAAGATGCTTTTGATGCTATAATCGAATTTACAAAGGAATGCAAAAAATATATCCCGAATGTTGAGCTGACGGTAGTGGGAATTCCCAAGGTCGACGTGAAAGAAGCAAAGAAGATCGCCGAAGGACTTGGGGTTTCGTTCAGGGTGAGAACTTATTACGAAAAGGATTATATAAAATGAGATGCGAGATGAGAGATAAGAAATGAATTATGATATTGCTATTATAGGCTCGGGCCCCGGCGGATATACCGCCGCCATAAGGGCCGCGCAGCTCGGGAAAAAGGTCGCGTTGATCGAAAAGGGAGATGTCGGGGGATCCTGCCTGAACACCGGCTGCGTCCCGACCAAAGCGCTTTTTTCGTGCGCTAAGCTTTACTCAAAGATGAAAAGCGCCGAGAAATTCGGGATCAGCGCCGAGAACCTGTACGCGAACTTCCCGAAGATGATCGAGAGGAAGAACAGGATAGTCAACCAGCTGAGAAAAGGCCTTGAGTATCTTTTCAAAGGCAACAACATCGACCTGGTAAGGGGCGAGGCGAAGCTGAACGGCCCCGAGCAGATAGTGGTCGGCGATCAGGTGATAGAAGCGCCGCACATCATACTTGCGACCGGGTCAACGATACCGGACAGACCGCCGTTCAAAATAGACGAGAAAAAGATATTTTCAAGCACGGGGATCCTCAACCTCGGAACTTTCCCCAAAAACATAGCGATAATAGGAGCCGGCGCCATAGGGATCGAATTCACATCCATATTCAACGCGCTGGGATCTAAGGTTACCCTGTTCGAAATGATGCCGCGCATAATGCCCGCCGAAGACGCAGAGCTGTCACAGGCCCTTGAGCAGCTGCTGTCAAGAAAGGGCGTGGAGGTAAGGACAGGATCAAGCCTTGAGGATGCCGGCGGCTATGAAGCTGTCCTTGTAAGCATAGGCAGGAAGCTGAACACCGAAGGCTTTGAAAGGATCGGCATCGAGCTGAACAAAGGAAAAGTCAAGGTGAACGAAAAGATGCAGACGAACATTTCGAATGTCTATGCGATCGGCGACATCGCGGGGAAATACATGTTCGCTCACACGGCGGCCAGGGAAGGCATAGTCGCGGCTGAGAACGCTTGCGGAAAAAGCGCCAGGATGGACTATACCGCGGTGCCGAAATGCGTTTACTCCCAGCCGGAGATAGCATCGGCAGGCTTAACGGAAGAAGAAGCAAGGTCAAGCCACAAAGATATTCAGATCGGGAAAGTCCCGTTCAGCGCGTTCTCCAAGTCGCTAATCGACGATGAAAGGGACGGATTCGTAAAGTTGGTCGCCGACCGATCGGGAAAGATACTCGGCATACACATATTGGGGAACAACGCTACCGAGATGATCGGCGAAGCGGCACTGGCGATAAACAAAGGATTGAAGATCGAAGACATGATCTCGACGATCCACGCTCATCCTACCGTTTATGAATCGATGGGCGAAGCCGCCGCCAATACCCTTAAACAGGCTATATCAATATTAAATAAATGATATTGGGAACACGGGAAAGAAGGAATATAGGGATACAGTTTGGGGAAATAGGAAATCGGGAATTTAGGTTTTCCCTGTATTTCCCAATTCCTTTATCCCTAAACTATATCCCAATATTCCTGTTTTCCATATTTCCAAAAGGAAATAGTAAATACTAATGCTCCCTCAATGGTTAATCAAGAAAACTCCTAAACAGGAAAACATTAAAAAGATCAGAAGCCTGATAGGCGACAAGGTGCACACCGTCTGCGAGTCCGCAAAGTGCCCCAATATAGGCGAGTGCTACAGCAACAGGACCGTCACCTTCATGATCCTTGGGAATATCTGCACAAGAGGATGCGGATTCTGCGCGGTAGAATGCGGCTCCCCCACCCCGCCTGACGCGGAAGAACCGCGGCGTGTTGCGGACGCGGCAGCGAAGCTCGGATTGAAATACATTGTCGTAACATCTGTCACCAGGGATGATCTTCCCGACGGCGGCGCAGGTCAATTCGCAAGAACGATCAATGAATTGCGGTCAGCGATACCGGATGCCAAGATCGAGGTCCTGATACCGGACCTAAACGGCAATGAAGATCACTTAAAGATGGTTGTTGACGCGAAGCCGGACGTTTTGAACCATAATATCGAAATGGTACCCAGGCTTTACGCCGTCCTCAGGCCCAGATCAAATTATCAAACTTCAATAAATGTCCTGAAAGCGGTAAAGAGGATCGATAACGGCACGGTGGTAAAATCCGGTTTTATGCTCGGGCTGGGCGAAAAAGAGAACGAAATGCTCGATCTGATGAAAGAGCTAAGGTCGGCCGGATGCGACATTGTCACCATAGGCCAATACATCGCCCCTTCACAAGAACACGCAAAAGTTGTAGAATATATCCATCCGGAAAAATTCGATGAGTACAGGAATTTCGGATTATCCATCGGGATAAAAAAAGTGATCTCCGGACCGTTCGTTAGAAGTTCATATATTGCAGGGAGCTATTGATGGAGGAAGCGGAAAGACTACAGAAACTACCAACCTATATCTTCGCAAAGCAGGATAAGTTGAAGGCCGAAGCAAGGAAACACGGCGCGGACCTGATAGATCTCGGTCTGGGAAGCCCGGACGTACCCCCGCCGAAAGAAGTTATCGATGAAATGGTCGCGGCGCTCAAAGACCCTGCCAATCACAGGTATCCCCCGTTCGATGGCTCACAGGAATTCAGGCACGCCATTGTTAACTGGATGAAACGGCAGTACAACGTCCATGTGAGCGAAGAAGAAGTTGTCCCTTTGATAGGTTCAAAAGAAGGAATTGTACATCTGCAGTTAGCTTACCTGAATCCCGGCGATACAACTCTTGTGCCGATGCCCGCGTATCCGGCCCATTTCAATGGCGCGATACTTGCAGGCGCCGAGCCCGTGGTCATTCCTACAACGGAAAAAACTGATTTTATCCCGAACCTTAAAATAATCGATGAGGCGATCGCAAGACGGGCAAAAATGCTTTTCCTGTCCTATCCGACCAATCCTACCGGCGCCACTGTCCCCCTATCATTTTTCGAGGAAGCCGTTGCTTTCGCGAAGAAATACGATCTTCTGCTTGTGCACGATTTCGCATACGCGGAGCTTTACTTTGACGGGCATAAGCCGCCGAGCATCCTTACGGTCCCCGGAGCAAAGGACGTCGCGGTCGAGTTCCATACTCTCTCGAAGACATTCGGCATGGCGGGGTGGAGATGCGGATTCGCCGTCGGGAACAATAAATACATTGAATCGCTAAGAAAGATCAAGACCAACATGGATTATGGACTTTTCTCGGCGATCCAGAAAGCTTCGATCAAGGCTTTGACCATAAACAACGGTTATATAGACAATGTTAGAGCGACCTATCAGAAAAGAAGGGACCTTGTCATAGAAAGGCTTAAAGATCTCGGATGGAACATACAGAAGCCGAAAGGCGCCATGTACGTTTGGCTCCCGGTACCCAGAGGCTTTAATTCATACGACTGGATGATCTATTTATTGGAAAAAGCAGGCGTTGTGGTAACGCCCGGCATCGCTTTCGGAGAGCTCGGAGAGGGATACGCCAGGATATCATTGATCGACAACGAAACAAATCTTAACAGAGCTTTTGACAGGATGAAGAAAGCCGGGGTCAGGTATGGATAGGCCCATCATTGCCGTAACAATGGGGGACGCTTCCGGCATCGGCCCGGAAATAATAGTCAAGGCTTTCCAGAACGCTGAGATACAGAACGTCGCGCGCCCTATCGTCATCGGCGACGCGCGCATAATGAAAGCCGCCCTTAAATTCGCAAAAGGCCAGCCGCCCGAGATAAACGCGGTAAAAAGCATTAAAGAAGCGAGGTTCTTAAGGGACCTGATAGATGTGCTTGATCTCGGGAACCTTGAACCGTCAAAGGTTAAGACAGGCCAGATATGCGCGCCGTGCGGGAAAGCCGCGATCGAATATCTGGAAAAAGCCATAGCGCTCGCGATCAACAATGATGTTGACGCTATCGCCACGGCTCCGATAAACAAGGAAGCCATACGCAAAGCGGGCTACAAGTTCCCCGGCCACACGGAGCTGCTCGCAAAAAGGACCAAGTCCAAGAATTACGCCATGATGTTCGTATCCGACCCGTTCTGGGTGATGCTTGTGACAACGCACCTTCCGCTGAGCAAAGTAAGCAAAGCGGTGACCAAAAAGAAAGTGCTCCAGACAATAAAGCTCGCTAACGAGTTCCTTTACAACCTGAGGGGAAAGAAGCCCAAGATAGGGGTCGCGGGCCTTAATCCCCACGCGGGCGAAGGCGGAATGTTCGGCAACGAGGAGAAAAAAGCCATAAAACCCGCGATCGAAGAGGCCCGGAAGATGGGAATAAACGTTAAAGGACCGATATCGCCTGACGGGATATTTTATCTTGCGAATGTCGGGCTGTTCGATATCGTGATCGCCATGTATCACGACCAGGGTCTCATCCCGCTCAAGCTTCTTTCCTTCAACAAGTCCGTTAATGTAACTGTGGGGCTGCCGATCATAAGGACATCCGTTGACCACGGGACCGGATTTGATATAGCGGGTAAAGGATGGGCGAACCCGACAAGCCTGATAGAAGCCATTAAAGTAGCCGCGCATTTCGCCAAGTCAAAAAAGCAGTAGTGATCCGGGAAATCCTCCGAAAATCCGATATCAGGCCGAATAAAAGCTTTGGTCAGCATTTTTTGTCCGATAAAAATATACTGAACAAGATCGCTGATGCCGCAGTCATCACAAAGGACGATATTGTGCTTGAGGTCGGCACAGGCATAGGGACACTCACCAGGCCTCTCGCCTCGAAAGCAGGTTTCGTCGTGACCGTTGAAGTTGATAAAAAACTGATCTCTCCTGCAAAGGAATCCCTTAAGGGATTTAAAAATATAGATATCATCAATGACGATATTATGAAGTGCAACATCCCGAAAATAATGGATGAGCATCCTGGCTTTAAGCACAGGAAAGTCGTCGCCAATGTCCCCTACTATATTACAACCCCGCTTATATCCCTGCTCATCGGTTCAAAAGCGAAGTTCGAAACGATAGTAATAACGATACAAAAAGAAGTAGCCGAGCGCATTATAAGCAAACCGGGAAATAAGCGGTACGGTTCATTAACGGTATTCGTTAACTATTACACCAGACCTGAAATAGTATTCGATATCCCCGCCTCCGCCTTTGTCCCTCCTCCGGAAGTCGACTCGGCGGTAATAAGGCTGACCGTTCTGGATAAACCTTCCGTAAAAGTAAAAGATGAAAAGCTGTTTTTCAGGATCGTCCGCGCGGCGTTCAATCAAAGGCGGAAAATGCTGAAGAACGCCCTTGAAGCCGCAAAGATCGACTGGCCAGCCGGAACCGATATCGACGGCAAAAGACGCGGAGAAACCCTTTCAATAGAGGAATTCGCGAAGCTGGCCAATCTCTTCTGACCTCACTCGCTTGAAGCATATCCATAATTCTGATAATATTTGAAGGTTATCCTTATAAAGGAGGTTATTTTGAAAGTATCGGTTTTCGGCGCGGGGAATGTGGGAGCGGAGGTCGCAAGGCGGATAGTTGAGAAAAAACTTGCTGATGTCGTTCTTGTGGACATTGTCGAAGGCATACCGCAGGGAAAAGCACTTGATATCCTTCAATCTGGTCCCGTAGAGGGATTTGACTGCAATATCAAAGGCACAAATGATCCGGCAGAGATCGAAAGTTCAGACATTGTTGTGGTAACCGCTGGCCTCGCAAGAAAACCCGGCATGAGCAGGGATGACCTCCAGGCCGCGAACGCCAGGATCGTAAAGGGAATAACTGAAAATATCAAGAGGTCCGCGCCGAGATCAATATTAATAATGGTCACAAATCCGCTGGATGTAATGACATATCTTGCCTGGAAAGTAAGCGGGTTCGAGAAACACAGGGTTTTCGGGATGGCCGGCGAACTAGATACTGCAAGGATGATAACTTTCATATCAATGGAAACGGGTGTTCCCGCGTCAAAAATAAAAGCCATGGTCCTGGGCGGACACGGGGACCTTATGGTGCCCCTTATCAGCCAGACAAGCGTGAACGGCAAACCCCTTCTCTCTTTGATGCCGAAGCAGAAGATCGATGAGATAGTAAAGCGCACAGCGAACGGAGGCGCTGAAATAGTCAATCTCCTGAAAACTGGAAGCGCATACTATGCCCCGTCCGCTTCAGCGGTTAAAATGGTCGAAGCGGTCATCAGGAACAAAGAATCCGTCATCCCCAGCGCCGTGATACTGGACGGCGAATACGGCCTGAAGGATGTCTGCATCGGCGTCCCGGCAAAGATCGGAAAAAAAGGCATCGAGAAGGTCGTTGAATTAAAGATAACTGACGAGGAAAAAGCGATACTTGTAAAATCGGCCAATTCCGTTAAGGAGAATATCTCCAAATTAGAGATGTGAGATGCGAGACGAGAGATGTGAAATGAGAGAGATCGAAGCAAAAAAAATAACAGAAACCGTCAGAGACCTTTGCATACAGGCCAATTACGAGCTTGGCGATGGAGTTGTCCAATTATTGAATGAAGCCTTAAAAAAAGAAAGATCCGGCACCGGCAGGGAAGTGATCAGGGAGCTGATAAGCAATGCGGAGATCGCGAAGACGAAAAGGTACCCGATATGCCAGGATACGGGTCTGGCTCTGGTCTTTATTGAACTGGGACAGGATGTGCAGATTACCGGCGGCGATCTTACGGAAGCCGTCAATGAAGGAGTAAGCCGCGGATATACCGAAGGTTATTTGAGGAAATCGGTGGTGCACGATCCTTTCTTAAGGAAGAACACCAATGACAATACGCCGGCTTTGTTACACACGCAGATAGTTCCCGGCGACAGGATCAGGATCACGTTCATGGCAAAAGGCGGAGGATGCGAGAACGTAGGCGCGTATAAAATGTTCAAGCCCGGCGCAAGCAGGAAAGAGATAGAGGATTTTGTCGTTGATACCGTTAAGGCCGCCGGGCCGAACCCCTGTCCGCCGATAATCGTTGGCGTCGGCATCGGGGGAAATCAGGAAAACTCCGCGCTGCTCGCAAAAAAGGCCCTGCTCCGGGAAGCTGGAAAACTGAACAGCAACAAGGAGCTCCATAAAATGGAGAAGGAAATATTGTCCGGGATAAATGACCTCGGCATCGGACCCGAAGGATTGGGCGGAACGGTAACGGCGATGGCCGTGCACATTGAGTCGGCCCCCTGCCACATAGCAAGCCTGCCGGTAACGGTCAGCATCGACTGCCATGCCCACAGGGTAAAGGAGGCGGTCATCTAAGTGCAGAAGATCACGACCCCATTAACTGATAAAGTGATCAAATCGCTTAAAGCGGGCGATGAAGTCCTGATCTCCGGAGTGATCTATACCGCAAGGGATGCTGCCCACAAAAGACTTGTCCTTGATATCAAACATCCTCCGCTTAACCTGAAGGACCAGATCATCTATTACTGCGGACCTACGCCCGCGATGCCCGGGCGTCCTGTCGGGTCTGCCGGCCCCACAACCAGCGGCAGGATGGATGGATTTACCGCCCCCCTGCTGAAAACCGGCCTTAAAGGCATGATAGGAAAAGGCCCAAGGTCAAAGGAAACAAGGGAGCTTATTAAAAAGCACAAGGCCGTTTATTTTGTGGCTACGGGCGGTGCAGGCGCCCTGCTTGCGAGGCATATCAGAGCATCACAGGTCGTCGCTTACCCCGATCTTGGCCCGGAAGCTATACACAGATTCGACGTGCTGGATTTTCCGGTGATCGTGGCCGACGATATCAAAGGCCATGATATTTTTGAAGAAGGGATGAAGAAATACAGGAAAAAATGACGCCATATAAATCACAATACACAAATCACAAATTACAAACAAATTACAATGCACAAATCACAAATAATTATTTTAGTAATTGTATATTGTTTATTGTTTGTTTATTGTTTATTGTCATTTGTATATTCCCATCATATTCTTTTGCTGAAACAAAACAATATGATGGGGTTTGGTTCCTCGGCTTCAATCTTCACACGAAGCTTTTCGGTAATGATGACGGCAGGCAGGTGCGCCGTGCCGTAACAACGGCCATAGACAGGGAAAAGATCGCGAAAAAAATAATCGGCGACGATGCCGTCCCCGTCGGCGTGATCCCTCCCGGAATGGAAGGATACGATCCATCGCTTACCCCGTATCCCCATGACTATGCGCTTGCAAAAAAGCTGATGACGAACGCGGGATATCCTTTGTACGACAAGCGTTTGAAGCATATATCACTGCTCATGACCGACGGGGAAAAAACAAGATTGATCGTCGATGAAATAAAAAAGGACCTTATTAACATAGGTTTTGACATTACGACAAGGGTAGTGAAATACTCGAACACAAAAGAATGGGAAAGGGAACTCATGTCCGGCAACTACAACATGTTCGTAATGGGATATAAAGCCGGGAGCGTCGGCGAGATATTCATCGCCGACAAATCCACCGGCATCTTCCACACTTTTACCTGCTTTAAAAATACGACCAATGAAGCCGACCAGCAATATTTTGACAGATACAGCGACGCCGTATCTTCAGGATTTTCTCCGTGTACGATATGCAAACCACAGCCGGAGAAGGCGCCTACGACGCTTGAACTGGTGCGCCCGCTTTTTTATCGCGATGGGATCGCGAACGCTGCGTACTTCCAGAATATAAGAGTGGATAATCTTATTGAAGAGCTCTCAACTCTGGATGAAAAGCTTATAGCGTCAAGAAAAGACAAATTCGAGGAGATCGGACGCATTCTTTATGATGACCTGCCCGTAGTACCTCTTTTCTATATTACGAGGCTATGAACCAGACGGACTATTTCTATAAAGTTAAAAAAAGCGATGTCTCTTTCATTTGCTCATACCTTGAAGCCTTTGAGGGAATGGCCGCGATAAGGACACCGAACCCGAAGATCGGAGAGGATGCGGTGCTTCACATCATGGTGTCACCGGATTTTAACAGCCAATTCGAAGAGATCATAAGCAAGCTAAGCAAGGAAATTCCCCTGGAAAAGGTCGAACCGTGAATATTTTTTACCCGAAGGCGCACTTCAGGAACGTACAGGGAATAGATCTCTCAAAGCTCCAGGCTCTGGGCATCACTAACCTGATCGTCGACCTTGACGAAACCCTGAGGAAAAGGAATTCGTCCAACATCCCCGAGGGATCCATTAAATGGATAGAAGAGGCTAAAAGTAAGGGCTTCAAGGTATGCATAACTTCGAACAATCCTTTCTGGTGGAAGCTCAGGAAAATGGAAGATATCTTTAATACCCCCGTCAGCCTCCTGGCGCTGAAACCCCTGCCCATCGCGTTCAATCACGCGATGAGCCTGTTAAGTTCGAAACCTTCAAACACGGCTCTGATAGGAGATCAGCTGTTCACGGATATTGTCGGCGCCAACATGCTTGGCATCTATACGATCCTGGTGGATCCCATAACGGGAGCGGAAAAAGGGATCTTCAGAAGGATGATGCGATGGCTTGAACAGAAGGTCTTCCCCAGGGTCAAATTAGAGCTTTAAGCGAATGCTTTATTATTTCTTCCGTTGAATGATCTTTCGTAAAATCCATTCCCGATTTCATGACCGCTTCGCGCGCTTCTCTGGGCGTATAGCCCAGCGTCATTAAAGCGGCTATCGCGTCGGCGATCAGAGGTTCCTCGGCCGGAAGCCCCTTTAATGATCCGCCGCCTGCTACGGCGTAAGCTTTCCCCACTTTCTCCTTCAATTCAATGACAAGCCTCTGCGCGGTCTTTAGCCCGATCCCGGGGACCGTTGTGATGAGATCAACGCTGCCTTTCGCGATCGCGATGACAAGGTCTTCCATTTTTATCCCGGAAAGAAGCGCAAGCGCGCTCTTCGGCCCGATGCCGGAAACGGAAAGGAGCATGGAAAACAGCCCTCTCTCTTCCCTGCGTAAGAACCCGTAAAGGTCCAGCGCGTCTTCACGCACCACCTGATATGTGAAGATCTTGATCTTCTCGCCGGGCTTCGGGAGTCTTCCTATGGACGAGAGCGGGACGAAAACCTTGTAACCGACGCCTTGAACGTCGATGACAACATTATTCTGTTCAACGCAATCGAGTATCCCTGTCAGCTGCGATATCATGAAGCTTTCCTCACTTTTGAATTAAACCCGTCGGAATTCATGTGGCACAGCGCCACGGCAAGCGCATCCGCAGCGTCATCAGGTTTGGGGACCGCGTCAAGCTTCAAGAGCCTCTTGACCATTTGCTGGATCTGCTGCTTGTCCGCCCTTCCGTAGCCGGTCAAGGCAATTTTAATTTCAAGCGGGGTATATTCCGCAATATCAAGTCCAGCCTGGGATGCAGTAAGAAGGATCACCCCCCTCGCCTGTCCCACCGCCATCGCGGTTTTTGTGTTCGCGCCAAAGAACAATCTCTCAACAACGACGCATTTTGGCTTGTGTTTTGAGATGATCTTCTTGAGGTCGGAATGGATCTTTTTGAGGCGCGCGCTTGAAGTCTCTTTGCTGCTCGTCTTTATGCATCCGTAATCCACGACCCTGATTTCATCGCCGTCAGATTCAAGTATCCCGTAACCTGTGGTGGCCGTGCCCGGATCAATTCCCAAGGCTTTCATGGACTAAATTATATCACAATTTCGGCGGCTAAAATGATATTTTGAATTCCTGTATGCGGTGATTGTTCGTGTCGGCCACAAAAAGACGGCCCTGCGCACCAGCCGATATCCCGATTGGGTTGTTGAACTCTCCCATACCCATCCCGGTCCCCCCGAATTTCATAAGGAACTTTCCGCTCCTGTCGAATATCTGTATCCTGTTGTTGCCGGTATCGCTCACATACACATACCTGTCATCAACCGCGATCCCAGCCGGGGAATGGAATTCGCCGTCGCCCCCGCCGGAGCTTCCAATTGATAACAGAGACATGCCGTATTCACTAAGCTTCTGTATCCTGTCATTTTTCGTGTCGGCAACATATAAGTTCCTGTCCGGGTCTATTGCGATATCTGACGGCGTATTGAAAAGCCCTTCACCGAATCCGAACCCGCCAAGTGAATCCAGATAATTCCCGTTCATATCAAATTTTTCTACCCTGTTATTCCCTGAGTCAGTCACAAATGCTTGCCCCATGGGATCAACAGCAACCCCCAGAGGCCCGACGAACTTTCCGGAATCTGTCCCCAAAAAACCGAATTCACCCAGGAAAGTCCCGTTCAAATTGAATTTCTGGACCCTGTTATTATCCTTGTCCACAACGTACAACCTTTGATTCATATCGATCGCGATCCCCGCGGGCGAACTGAACTTTCCATCTGCATTCCCCCATCCGCCGAATTGAAAAAGGAACTGGCCGTTCCCATTGAAGACCTCTACCCTGTTGTTCCCTGTATCCGAAACAAAGATGTTATCCATTGCCGATGAACCCGTATATGATCCCGCGGTCACGCCCATCGGGTAAAGAAATTGTCCGTCTCCGGAGCCGGAGCCTCCTATGACCCTCATAAAAGTCACGGAAGGAACAACAACCTCTTCGGTCACGGCCTGAGGGACAGTCCCCATGGCAAAACAGGGAGAGGAAATGATCAAGCAAATAATGATGTGAAGAAAAAATATATGTTTCATAAGGCCGCAAGCAATCATATATCATATTTAACCGCGCTACAAGCATCGAAAACGCTGGAACTGTGTGCTATACTTTCCGCATGCCTTCGGTGTTCAATTGGCTTGTTACAAGAAAAAGAGCCCTCGTCAAGAGAAAGGGAATCAAGTTCTCGCCGGCTGCAAAGTCGATCATTCTCCTCATAATTGTTTTACTTATCTTGTTCGTTCTCAGATATTCCGGTCAGATAATACGCCCTTTCATCTGGGCGGTTATAACCGCATACCTTTTTGCCCCGTTGATCTACTCCCTTGAAAAAAGAACGCGCGTGCCCAGGACGTTCTGGATAATGACGGCGTACATCATCATCGGATTTGCCATCTACTGGGCGCTCTCTTATGCGATCCCCATCGCCAACAAAGAAGTGTCGGAAATAGTCGGCACGGGAACTTTGAACAGCGCGTCATTTCTCGGGAACATAGAAAAGATCGGAAAAGGGAACTTCTTCGGTATTGTTATCGACTATGGGAACGTCGCATCTGTGATGAGGGTCTGGCTGAGCAGCAAGATAAAGGCGTTCGCCCTGCCCGTCTTTATCGGGTTCATGGAAAGGTTCATATTGATATGCGCGTATTTTATTATCACTTTCTACCTCCTTCTTGACGGCGAAAAATATATCCGCCTTTTCCTCCTGCTTTTCCCCACCAAATACAGGAGGGAGCTTACAAACGTGGCTGCGGAAATAAATGAGACGCTGGGCGCATATATCAGGGGCCAGGTCATGCTGATCTTTATCATGAGCCTGGCAAGCTGGCTCGTCCTTTCGACTTTAAGAGTGCATTACTCTCTGGTTCTGTGCCTTGCGACGGGGGTCCTTGAAGTAGTTCCGGTGATCGGGCCGATCATTGCGACGACGCTGGCGGCCCTTGTGGCTTTCTACCAGCCCGCCGTCGCCTGGGGTCTCACTAACGTCACATTGACCCTGATAGTGATCGCCGCCTACTTCATATTGAGGCAGATCGAAGATATGATAGTCATACCGAACATCGTGGGAAAATTCATACATGTTCATCCTGTGGTAGTTATCTTCGCGATATTTATCGGGGCTCGGATCGGCGGAGTTCTGGGGGTCTTCCTTGCACTGCCCGTATCCGCGGTGCTGAAGGTCCTTTTTAATTATTTCTATCCTAAGCTGACCGTATAAAAAAATCCATCAGCTTATGGCCGGCCCTGATACGCAGCTTTGTTCTCGATATGCTCTTCTCGTTATAAGCTTCCGCTCCCCTGACCTTTTTCTTTGAAGAATAGATCGCGAATGGGACCGCCTCTCCCGAATGCGTCATTAACGCTATCGGGGTCGGATGATCGGGCAACACCATTAGCTTGAAATCCTTATACCTGCTCAAACCTTTTAGTATGGGGCCGACAACGTACCTGTCAAAGTCTTCAATGGCCTTCATTTTGTGCTTGAGGTTGCCTTCATGCCCTGATTCGTCGGGAGACTCAACATGCACAAATACAAAATCTTTCGTCCTAAGGGAAGCCAGGGCGTATCTGGCTTTTCCGGCATAATTCGTATCAAGGTAACCCGTGGCTCCGGGGACATTTATTACATCAAGCCCTATAGCCCTTCCTATGCCCTTTATAAGATCGACCGCGGTGATGACGGAACCCTTTAGCGGGAACTTTTTCATTTTCGGCGTTTTCCCCTGCCCCCACAGCCATATCATGTTGGCTTTTCCGCCCTTTGAAGAAAGTATCTCATATGAATCGCTCATCAATATGTTAAGCGCGTCGGCGCCCTTTCCCTTCGGGAGATATTTTCCGATCGGTCTTCCCGTGATGTCATGGGGAGGCGTGCATTTTGCCTCGCCCGGCCCTCCATTGATGACGGCGATATGCCTGTAACTCACCCCGGGATAAAATCTGATCTTTTTGTTGCCAAGCTCCCTGTTCAGGAACTTGATCACTTTTTTTGCTTCCTCGGTTGATATGTGGCCCGCGCTGTAGTCCGCCATTTTGCCATTCTCGATCCTTACAAGGTTGCACCTGAATGCGACATCATTCCTGCCCAGCTTTATCCCCCTGTTCAATGCTTCCAGGGGCCCTCTTCCTGAATAACATTTTCTCGGGTCATATCCGAAAATGCTTAAGTTAGCCACGTCGGACCCGGGCTTTACGCCTTTCGGCACCGTATTTACGAGCCCGCAGGTCCCGTTCCTGGCGATCCAGTTCATGTTCGGGATCCTTGCGGCTTCAAGCGGGGTCTTCCCCTTAAGCTGCGGCAGCGGCCTGTCCGCCATCCCATCTCCGACCAAAATCACGTATTTCATATTGGTCTGATTATAGCAGATAGATACCCGCTACTGAAGTGTCGGGTTCCATTATTATATTTTCGACACATATTTATTCCCTTTTATATAATAACGGTATAATTTATTGGATGCTTTTGAGAGCCCTATCCTTCGGGCAGAAACAATTCGAAGTTTTTCGGGCTTTCCTTCCGCAATGACTAGATTTCCTTTTGTGAGATCCGCCCGATTGAAATGTTTGTCGATCCTGAGAGCCCTGGTGAGCTTCCCCGGGCCGTTCGTCAGCAGCTTAATGCCGCTGATAGGCTCAAGCGACCTGATCAATACCGCGCCAGCCCTGCCGATTTTTTCAGTAACCGCATTCAGGCAAAAATGGTTGCCGTAGATGAAGTATACATACGCGTGGCCCGGTTCCTCGAACATAGGGGCGCAGCGCGGAGTCTTCCCCCTGAAAGCGTGGCTTGCGGGATCTTTCTGGAAGTAGGCTTCCGTCTCGACAATCTTACCGATCAGTTTGCGGGCGCCGATCTTCCTTACCAGATATTTGCCCAGCAGCTGCCTCGCTACAACACCGGTGTTCCTGCTGTAGAACGATCTTGAAAGGACCCTCATTTACAATCTTGGGGTTTTTGTTCTTGGCGCAGGCGTAACGTTTTCCTTTGACGGAATTGCAGGGATAACTTCTTCCTGGATCCTCTGGATGTTTTGCTGGACAAAATCTATCTTCGGGAACATCCCGAAAATGGACAGATAAGACTTTGTAAGGGTTGGAACGGAGATCTTCTTAGAGACGGATACCGAAAAAATATCTTTAATTCCCGTCGAAAAAGGGAGCATCAGGCATATCTGGATAGCGATGCCGACTATCAGTATCCCCTGCATAAGTCCCAGCAGCGCGCCGCCAAGCGATTCCACCACGCCGATGAAAGATACCTTCACCAGCTTCATTATATAGCCGACGAACAGCTCAAGGATCGCGAACGATATCACCCAGAATATTATGAAAGTGACCGCGTATACAGAGGTGTCCTGAACTTTTAAGAACGGCATGATCGAAGTTGAAAGCGACCTGTACATCTGTCCCGAGAAAAATATGGCAAGAAGGACCGCGAAAATATCCAGGAACGTTTTCATTACCCCGCGCTGTACGCCGTAGAAGACAAAGGCAGCAACCGCGATCACCGCGACAACATCGATCCAGTTAATCATTTATATCTTAGCTCCCTTCTCCATCTTGTGCTTTAAAGCTTTAAGCGCGGTTTTCAGTTTGGGATATTTAAGGCTCAATATCTGCGCCGCGAGGATAGCCGCATTCTTTGCGCCGCCTATCGCGACGGTCGCGACCGGAATTCCCGAAGGCATCTGTACTATAGAGTAAAGCGAATCGAACCCCGACAGCGACTTTGTTTCGATCGGAACTCCGATGACCGGAAGAATGGTATTTGCCGCAACAACACCGGGAAGATGAGCCGCTCCTCCAGCCGCGGCGATCACAAGATCATACTTTGAAGCGGCGGCAGAGGCTATCTTTGAAACTTTCTTTGGATTCCTGTGGGCAGAAGCGACTATCAGATCAAAAGGGATCTTGAATTGGGCAAGAAGTTTCTTGGTCCCATCCATTTGAGGGATGTCGGAGCCGCTACCAAGAATAACTAATATTCTCATAAAATAAATTCTTCCTCAATTGTTCATTGTGAAATTGTTAATTGTGTCATTGCCTATTAGGGAGCGACCGTCATTATCTTTCTTGCCTGTTCAGGATATTTTGCGACGAACAGGAGCTCTCTTTTCGTCAACGGTTTTTGCGTGTGTACATTGGCATATCTGACCAGCTCGAGCACCCTTTCCGCTTCCGCGTCGTCCTTGAATACGACCTCAAGGTTGCCGAAAACATTCCTGAACCCTTTTATGCCGCTGTATTCGCCGACCGTTATCATTCGCCCCGTCTCAACATATTCGGGCTGGCCCCGTCCCAGTTCTTCGTACTCATAGAGTTCATAGTTCCTTCTGTCCTTCAGCGCGCCGTCGGCATGAATGCCGGACTCATGGGCAAAAGCGTTCGCTCCCACGCCCACCTGATTGATCGGGATGGGTATCCTGAAAGCATAAGAGGCATAATTCGCTATCTCCCATGATCTTAAAAGGTCGACGCCTTCCGGATAATAGCCCTTGCCGGTCAAACCGCTTGAATACTTCAAGGCCAGCAGGACCGACAGCATGTCGGCATTTCCCGCCCGCTCACCGACCCCGTTCACGGTCGTGTTTATATACGCATCCTGGCCCGCATCAACAGCGCCTCTCGCCCCTTCAATGGAGCACGCAACAGCCATTCCCAGATCATTATGGCAGTGAAGTTCTATGGGCATTTTCGTTTTGGTCGCAAGTTCATATATCCTGTCATATATCGTTTTCGGATCATCAGCGCCAAGAGTGTCGCAGTACCTTAATCGTTTTGCTCCCGCGGCTTTTCCGGCCTGGCCGAAACTGACAAGAAAATCCATGTCGGAACGGGAAGCATCTTCAGCATTTATGCCGACCGTTTCCGCCCCGTAGCCATATGCCGCTTTTACGGCCTCCTCTATCTTATTGATGACCTGTGTCTTGCTCATTTTTCCCAGGAATTTGCTCTCAAGCATTATGTTCGACGTTGACATCGAAAGGTTCAGGTGCTTGATCTTTGGGACCAGGTTGAAAGCGAGGTCAACATCTTTCTTTATCCCCCTGCACCAGCCTTCGAGCCTTATGGGTTTAAGTGCGCCCATTTCGGCAAGTTCAAGGTTCGCATTAAGATAATTCGTTTCGTGCTTCGTGAAAGGGAATCCGAATTCCGACTGAAAGATCCCCATCTCGTTCAGCATCATATTTATGATCGTCTTTTCAAGCTTCGCCAGACCGAGCCGCGATGTCTGCACCCCGTCCCTGTTCGTTACGTCAATTATATAAACTTTCGGCATTAATATGATCTCCTTCTAATTGTAAACTGTGAGGCCATTATAACTTATCAAAAAAAAAATTACAAATTACAATACACAAACCACAAGCAATGATGTCACCCTGAACTTGTTTCAGGGTCTGAAAATGCAGATGCCGAAATAAATTCGGCATGACAGTTGGGACAGGCGGGTTTGTTTTGTTCATTGTATATTGTGATTTGTTTGTGGTTTGGGATTTGTATATTGTGATTTTATCTGTATTCTTCCGATGACTGATAATACCTGAACCAGATATTGACTATGCCGATCATCACGATAAGCAACAGGACGGAGGTCGCCGCTCCAGATCCGAAGTCCCACCTCTGGAAGGAATTCCTGAATATGTCCGTCATCATGAGATCGCCCCATTGGCCGGGGAAGCCGGCGCCAAAACCGAACATCATGATGACAATATTAAATGAATATACGTTATATATAAGGCCGAAAAGTATAAGGATGGCCCAAACTGGCCTCAGGAGCGGGAAAGTGATCATCCAGAATTTCCTCCAGGGCGACGCCCCGTCAATATCCGCCGCTTCATAGAGCTCGTCAGGTATCGTCTGAAGGCCCGCAAGAAGCATCAGCATTGAAAGCGGCCAGTATCTCCAGACGGTCGGGATGATTATCGCCCATAGGGTATTCGGCCCGAGAAGCCAGAAAGGTTTTGATGGAAGAATGTGCAGAACATCAACAAGAACAATATTTATGATCCCGATATTCTTCTGCCACATGAATCCCCAGAGAAGCCCGGTAACATACGTTGGCACTATCCACGGGAACAGGAAAAGCGTTCTGATGAGCGATCGGCCCCTGAATTTCCTGTTCACCATGAGCGCCACCATAAGCCCGACCCACAGCGTTCCAAGCGTTACGACTATCGTGTATATAACGGTATTCCTGACAGCTTCCAGAAGCCCGATCCTCATGGGGCTTTGCGCGTTCACCAGCACATTATAATAATTTTGGAACCCTACGAAAGGCGCGAGAAGATAGCTGCCCAGCGTGAACTGATCAAGCCTCAGGAAAGACATGTAAACCCCCTGGACGATGGGCAGGAAATGAAGGAAGAACATCGCTATCCCCGTGGGAAGCAGGAACATGTAAGCGAATTTATTCTTTTTAATTTGTTTCCACATCAGGTCAGGAATTATACCTTATAAAAGCATGGAAATGCAAGAGATGTGAGACGCGACGTGCGAGATGTGAAAAAGATCTCATCTCACATCTCTCATCTCACATCTCTCATCTCACATCTCCGGTCCGGCCTTGCCCCTTAGATGAAATTTTGATATAATAACGTCGGTTTTCTAAAGACAAAAGGAGGAAAATCGTGCGCAAATATCTAGCTCTGCTGCTCATCGTATTATTCTCAATTTCCATTATGGGATGCGGGAAAGCAAAGGAAGAACCCGGAAAAGCCACTGTGCAGATGTGGGTCATGCCAAACTCCCTGGAGCCCATAGCGGATATAGAAGCTCTCCTGAAAGATTTTGAGAAAGATAACCCGGGAATAAAAGTAAAGGTAACATCGGTTGACTGGGGCGCGGCCTGGACCAAGATAACAACGGCGGCAACCTCGGGAGATGTCCCGGACCTTGTTCAGATAGGTTCCACGTGGGTCGGCTCAATCTCCGGCATGGGCTCTCTGCTGGACCTGAAGGACAGGGTCGCGGAACTTGGAGGAAAGAACGTGTTCGTTCCCGCCGCGTGGAAATCGACCGGCATAGAGGGATCCGGTCAGGTCACCGCGATCCCGTGGTTCATGGATGCGAGGGCGATGTATTACAGAACGGATGTCCTGAGGGAAGCAAAAGTCGACCCAAAAGAGCTTGATAACTGGCAGTCATTTGGAAAAGCGCTTAAGAAGATCAGTGACGCAAAAGTATCGATCGACGGCCTTGATATTTCACCGCTAGGAATATCAGGCAAGAACGACTGGAACGTGATACACAACCTTGCTCCGTGGATATGGGGAGCCGGCGGAGACTTTATCGGAAAAGACAGGAAAAGCTCAGTGATAAATTCAAAGGAATCGCTGAACGGGATCTTGTATTACATAAGTCTCGTGAAGAACGGTTATGTTCCCATCGAATATCTTGAATTGAACACGGCCCAGGTGTCGTCGAATTTCAATAACGGCTCCTGTGCCATATATTTTGACGGACCCTACGAAGTGAAAACCCTGACAACGCCTCCGGGACAGGGAGGAGCAGCCGGCTCGCTTACTTCAAGGAATTTCGCCGTCGCTCCTTATCCGAGCGGGCCCAGAGGAAGGGTCGCCTTTATCGGCGGGTCGAACCTGGGGATATTCAAGCTTGCCAAGCATCCGAACGAAGCTTTCAAGGTCATTCAATATTTGACCTCAAAACAGTCTCAGGTAAGTTACGCGAAAACCACGGGATTCCTTCCCGCGAGGCGCGACGCGTTCGACGACCCGTTCTTCTCCGCCGACCCGAACAGGCGGGTGTTCAAGGAAGCGGTGCTGTATGGAAAGACCTATCCGTGCATTCCCGCATGGGGCCTTCTTGAGCCGGTCCTCACAAGGCGGTTCGGGATAATGTGGGAATACGTGACGAACACGTTCGGGGACGGTTTCAAACAGTCGGAAATAAAAAAGCAGCTTGATCTTGCAAAGATCGAAATAGATGGAGTATTAAAGCAATGACCAATTTGCAATGTCAAATTAATGGCCAATGTCCAATCACTCAATTGGAAATTAATTTGGATTTGGTCATTGGTAATTGGTGATTTAAACTTATGTGCGGCATTTTTGGTTACGTCGGCAATAAAGAATGCATCTCCCTTTTAATAGAAGGCTTGAAGAAGCTTGAGTACAGGGGATATGATTCTGCCGGCGTCGCGGTCATAAACAATGACCTTTTGATAGTTGAAAAATGCGCGGGAAAAATAACTGAACTTGAAAAACTCCTGGATGGCAATTCTCCCATAGACAGCCGCATTGGCATAGCCCACACGCGCTGGGCGACCCACGGCAGGCCTTCCAGCGAGAACAGCCACCCCCATACCGACTGCAAGGACGAAATAGCCGTGGTCCACAACGGGATCGTCGAGAATTACCTCCAGATAAGACGGGACCTTGCCGCCGACGGACATGTTTTCAAATCCACCACTGACACTGAAGTTATCGCTCACCTTATAGAAAAGAACCTTAACTCCGGACCCGCTTCACTGGAAGAGGCCGTAAGGAAAACGGTGAGGGAGCTGGATGGTTCCTTCGCGATCGCTGTCGTATCAAAGAACGAGCCGGACAAGATAATAGTCGCAAAACGCGGAAGCCCGTTGAAGATCGGGCTGGGCGACGGCGAAACTTTTATCGCTTCCGATATCCCGGCACTGATCAAATACACCAGCAGAGTGATCTTCCTGGGCGAGGAAGAAATGGCCGTTGTAACGAAGCTCGGCGCGAAGGTCACCGATTTTGCCGGAAACCCGGTATCCAAGGAAGTGACCCTGGTATCTTGGGATCCTGTATCCGCCGAAAAAGGCGGGTACGCGCATTTCATGCTGAAGGAGATCCACGAGCAGCCGGGCGCCATCAGGGATACGATAGCTGACAGGATAAAGGACAATAACATACACTTTGAAGAACTTGGGATCGACAAAAAAGAACTGGCCAAGGTCAACAGGGTCGTTTTCACGGCCTGCGGGACAAGCTGGCATGCGGGACTTATCGGTGAATATTTGATCGAACAGTTCGTGAAGATTCCCTGCGAGGTGGAATATGCCGCGGAATTCAGGTACAGGCACCCGGTCGTGGACAGCAACACCCTTGTCATAGCGATAAGCCAGTCAGGCGAGACGGCGGACACGATGGGAGCGGTGTGGGAAGCAAAATCACGGGGCGCCAAGGTATTGTCGATATGTAATGTCGTGGGAAGCTCCATCGCAAGAGAATCTGACGGCGTCCTGTACACTTACGCGGGGCCGGAAATAGGGGTCGCCTCCACTAAAGCGTTCACCACGCAGATCGTGGTGATCTATCTTTTCTCAATAATGCTGGGCGTCTTAAAGAACAACATAACTCCAAGCGAAGCGGAAAAAATGATGAAGGACCTCTTTGAGCTTCCTCAGAAGGTGGAGCTTATTCTCATGAACGAGAGCAAGGTGGAAGCTCTTGCCGAAAAACTATACAAGAGCACGAACGCGCTTTACCTGGGGCGCGGCAAAGGTTTTCCGATAGCTCTCGAAGGAGCGTTAAAGCTGAAAGAGGTCTCGTATATACACGCTGAGGGATATCCGGCGGCGGAAATGAAGCACGGCCCTATCGCTCTTATAGACAAGAACATGCCTGTGGTTGTTATTGCCTTGAGAGGGCGCCGCTACGATAAGATCCTGGGAAATATCGAAGAGGTCAAAGCAAGAGGCGGGTATGTTGTCGCTATTGCCGTGGACGGCGACACAGAAATAAAAGAAAAGGCTGACGACATATTCTATATTCCCCATACAACGGAGTCGCTATCCCCTATTCTTGCCGTCATTCCGCTGCAGCTTCTAGCTTATTACATAGCGATAAAGAGAGGCTGCCACGTGGACCAGCCGAGGAACCTGGCAAAAAGCGTCACCGTAGAATAGGGCTTTAAATTCCTTCCCCTTTTACATCTACATCTGTATTGAATACTAAGAGTTTCCCTACCTGAATAAATTTAGCCTCTATGTTATTCTTTTTAAGGATCGCTATCAACCCATCCGCGTCTTTCCCTGTTATTCCGTTACCTTTTACTGTAATTTGATATTTTCCGCCAATGGTCTTTACAGTGACAAGCGCGTTAGGATCCGTCTTTGTTACATCATTCACCGTCGCCTTTGCCCCGTTATGGATTATTTTAGGGGCATTGTAAAACACATCATGTGAAACATATTTAACTCCATCCACCATTTCTCCGCCATTATCTGAAGGTATATTCACCTTGATCGGCTGATTCGACTGGATCGAATCGGACCTAATTGGATCTGCCATAATACCATCACCTCCACTAGTAATATTTTGCTCCCACTTCATAACCATTCAAGCAAGGACCGGAATTGTCTTACTTGATCCCTCTCCATATTATATATCGACAAATTCCCGCGAGAATTTCAAATATTTTAAAATTCGTTCGGGAATGTTTCAGGGTATGGGGTTCAGATTTTGAGGTTTGGGGTTTTTACTGTATAATTACCTTTATATATGTCGAAGCCGAAATACTATATTTCAAATAATGATGAATTCATTATAGAGAACTATAATTTATCTCCCACCTTTTCGAGCTTTTTCCCCGGGATCGCGGGCATATTCGGTATCCCCATGTGGGTCTTCTACGCGAACCGCGGGCAGTGCATCACGTCTTTCGGGTCCAGGACAAGGATGGATCGATAATGGAATTCCAGCCGGCGAATAAAGCTTATAAAAACGTGGCCCTCAACGGCTTTCGGACATTCCTGAAGATAGACGGCGTCTTTTACGAACCTTTCAGCGAAAGATGCCAGAACAACAGCAAGATGATAATCTCTCCTCATGACCTGACCATCGTCGAGGAGAACAGGGCATTGAAGATCAGGGTGGAAGTGAATTACTTCACCATGCCCGGAGAAAGATTCCCGGCGCTCGTGAGGACACTAAGGGTCGAGAATCTGGCGAACAAAAAACGAAAGGTAGAGGTCGTTGACGGCCTCCCCTCATTGATCCCATGCGGGTTCATGAACTCCCTATTAAAGAACATGAGCCAGACGATAGAAGCCTGGAGCCTGGTCGAAAACCTTGAGAACGACGCGCCCTTCGTAAGATTAAAAATAGTGCCGTCGGACGCTCCCGAAACGAGATTGTCCGAGAGGGGCAATTTCTACGCGTCTTTCATGGATCAGGACGGTAAAAGATCTTCACCCAGGATAATAATCAGGCGAAAAGAGATCTTCGGCGAGGTCTCCAGCCTTGAATACCCGGGAAATTTCATGGAAAAGAATTTCAGGATATCCACTATACAGATGAAAGAGAATTTCATCCCGTGCGCTTTCTCATTTAAAAGATTGGAGCTGCCGGGAAAGAAAGAATTCCGGCTCTTTTCAGTAATAGGGAATATCGACAGCCCCGAGGTCCTCAATAAAGCAAAACAGAGGATACTGAACAAAAAATACATCGAGGAAAAAGCGCGGGAAAACAGGAGCCTTATCGACGGGATAACTTCAAATATCTTGACGGTCAGCAGCTCAAAAAGTTTCGATCTGTACACGAAGCAGTCCTTTCTTGATAACGTCATGCGCGGCGGCCTGCCTATAAGCATAGGGAACAAGCCTTTCTATGTTTATTACAGGAAACACGGCGACATGGAAAGGGATTACAACGACTTCAAACTCCTCCCTTCTTATTTCTCACAGGGCTCGGGCAACTACAGGGACATAAACCAGAACAGGAGGAACGACCTGTTCTTTAATCCTGTAGTCAACTCGAGCAATATCCAGAGGTTTTATAACCTTATCCAGCTTGACGGCTTCAACCCTCTGGTAGTGCTCCCGAGCAAATATTTCATCGCGTCAAAAGATACCGCTGAAAAGATCGTCGCGAAACACGTTAAAAGCCGCGGCAAGGAAGTCTCCAGGATCATCTCTAAACCATTCCTGCTGGGCGTATTGCTGAATGACCTTGAAAGGTCGAGGTGCACGTACGCGTCATCGATAGAGGACTTCATTGAAGAACTTATCTCCAAAGCCGAGAAAGTTGAGGAAGCAAGCCACGGCGAGGGATACTGGACGGACCACTTCTCCTATAACACCGACCTTCTCGAATCGTTCGAATGCATATACCCCGACAGGATCAGTGACCTTCTGTTAAATAAAAAAGAATTCACCTTCTTTGACAGCGAATTCACCGTTCAGGAAAGAAAAAACAGGTATGTGATCCAGGGCAATAAAGTAAGGCAGTTCGGCAGCGTGAAGTCCGACCCCGAGAAGAAAGCCCTGATCAAATCGAGGTCCGCGAACAAGAACACCGTGAGAAAGGAAAATGGAAAAGGAGGCATCTACTTCACGACCCTTATAACCAAGCTCCTGTGCATCGCGGCGAACAAGGCCGCGTCATTCGATGCGGAAGGAATTGGCATAGAAATGGAGGCAGACAAACCCGACTGGTATGACGCGTTGAACGGACTGCCCGGATTGTTCGGGTCATCCATCTCCGAAACTTTCGAGCTAAAGAGGCTCTGCTCTTATGTTGTTGCTCATATAAAGCCTGATACCAGGGCATCGATCCCTGTCGAGCTTAAGGAATTCATTGATGATATCGCCGGATGCATGGATGAAAATGACAGTTTTAAATACTGGGACATGTCGAACTCACATAAAGAAAGCTACCGCAGGAAGACGCTGTTCGGGATAAGCGGTTCGGAATTGGAAGTGAGCGGAAGCTACATTGCCGATTTCTTGAACATGGTGATCGGCAGGTGCGATAAAGGGATTAAAAAGGCTCTTAATAATTACAAGAATTACTATACATATTATATGAACGAGGTTTCGGACTACGAGCTTGAGAACGGCAAGATAATAGTGAAAAAGTTCGACCAAAAGCCGCTGCCTCTTTTCCTTGAAGGATTTGTCCACGCGCTTAAAGTGGAAAAAGACCGTAAAATATACGGGCTCGTTAAGGACAGCCCTCTCTTCGACAAGAAACTGAAAATGTACAAAGTGAATTCCCCTTTCAACGGCGTTCCGGTGGAGATCGGGCGCGCGAAGGTCTTCACCCCCGGATGGCTTGAGAACGAATCCATATGGCTGCACATGGAATACAAATACATGCTCGAGCTTTTGAAGTCCGGCATGTACGAGGAATTTTTCGGCGATTTCAAGAACGTGCTTGTGCCTTTCATGAAGCCGGCTACATACAAGAGAAGCACGCTTGAAAATTCATCTTTCATCGCCAGCAGCGCTTACCCCGACAAGGACAGCCACGGAAGAGGATTTGTGGCCAGGCTGTCGGGCGCGACAGCGGAGTTCATCGACATGTGGCTCTGGATGACCACAGGCAAGAACATCTTTACCGTCGACAAGAACGGGAAACTGGTTTTCAAGCTATCTCCGATACTTCCGAAGTGGCTGTTTGATAAGGGAAAGTTCACCTTTAATCTTCTGGGGTCGACCGAGGTCATATATATTAACAGGACTGGAAAAGATACTTTTGGCGGCGGCGCCGCACCGGTTTCATACAAGCTTTTCCTTGATAATAAAGAGGTTGCTATCAATGGGCCTATAGTAGCCGAGCCGTACTCGACCATGATCAGGAACAGGAAAGCAAAGAAAATAATTGTAACCCTGTCCTAACTTTAAGGGCCCTCATCAACACAAAATATCACTCTGAACGAAGTGAAGAGTCTGTATTAAAAACAGACTCTTCGTCCTTCGGACTCAGAGTGACAAATCAATTCCTCGTTGTCACAAAGTCCTAAAAGTAATATAATCCCCCCTGTTATGCTCAAAATCGGCGTTACGTTCTATCCCGACCAGTGGCCAAAAGAATATTGGAACAAGGCATTTTCAGAGATCGCTTCTTCCGGATTCAAGATAGTCCGCTTTGGGGAAATGGCATGGAACTGGATGGAGCCCAAAGACGGCAAATTTAATTTCGCTGACATTGACGAAGCCATGGCCCTCGCCAATAAATACGGCCTTAAAGTTCTTCTGGGCATACCCACTTCACAGGCGCCGTCCTGGCTGATAAGCGAACACCCCGAGATCCGTCCTGTGGCTGACGACGGCACCCCTTATCCCGAATACGGCCCAAGGCCCAATTTGTGCAGGGATTCCGACGTATACAAAAGATATGCGAAAAGGCTCATCGAAAACCTTGTAAAAAGATATTCCGACCACCCGGCGTTGTACATGTGGCAGCTGGACAATGAGCCCACCTATCCGCCGCTTGACTCGACAACGCAAAAAGATTTTTGCCACTGCAGAGCTACGGAGGCTGAATTCAGGAAGTGGGTAAAAAATGAATATGAGAACATAACAAGGCTGAATGAAAAATGGGGGACGAAATTCTGGACCGTTGAATTCTCATCCTTTGACGAAATAACCCCTCCCAGGTGCGGAATGTGGGACGCGGGAAACCCCCACATATTCCTTGACTGGTTCAGGTTCAAGAGCATTAGGCTGAAAGAATTTTTGTCATGGGGAAGATCGATAATAAAGAACATCGACAGGGACCACAAGGTGGGGACGAACGGCTTCATAGGGATATGCTCAAGGGTCCCCGACCACAGCATCCTGGCATCCGAGATGGAATGGTACGGGCTGGATGTTTATCCGAAGGGGAACAGGGCTTCTGTCATGGACCTGGCAAGGATACTGGATCTCTGGAGGGGCTTCGTGAAAGGCAGGGACTGCGAATTCCATGTGACGGAACTCCAGGGAGGGCAGAACGTAAGGTGGGGCTATCCCGGATTCGTGAACGGAAAAGAAATAAAGCTCTGGACTCACCAGACTTTCGCCCACGGCGCAAAAACGGTCCTGTATCACGCGTGGAGGCCCCCTCTCTCCGGTTCGGAAACCGGAGGGTTCGGCATACTAAATTCGAACGGCGAGAGGTCGGAGCGGCTTGAAAAAATCGAAGAGTCAATCAGGGAGATCGACAAGATATCCTATATAGTGGATCAATGCGTACCTGAACCGAAAGTGGCTATCGCGTACCTCCGCAGCAGCGAGGTTGAAACATACGAAGAACAGGGGCCAACAAGGGCCATATCAGGCCAGTGGATGGACGTAAGGAGTGACATAGGGCTTATGCACGGCCTTCTTTCGGTCACCGGCGCGCACAAAGCGCTGTGGAACTATCACAACCCCGCATCTTTCATATTCGAACAGGAGCTTGAGGCGGGAAAGACGCTTCCGTATCTTGCCATACTTCTGCCGAACCCATATGTATTGACGGAAAAATCGGCAAAACTTTTAAGGAAATTCATCTATGACGGCGGGATACTTATCACGGAAGCAAGGTTTGGATTGAAGAATGAGAACGGCCGGTTATATGAAAAACCACTTCTGGAAGGCCTGCTCGATGTTAAATACGACCACACGGAAATCATCGACACTGAGATAAAGATACCCGGCGCTTAAGGCAAAAGCCGTCGGCTTCCGCGATGTAGTTGACGCTAACGGCAACAACGTGATCGCAAGCTTCGACGACGGTCATCCGGCCGTGATCGAGAGCCGCATCGGCAAAGGCAAAGTAATATACGCAGCTTTCAGCCTGTTCCTTTCCATATTGAACGACGAGAACAAGGAACTTATTAATTTGATAAGAAAACACGTCCCGGAGCCGGAGATAAAGATAACGAATTCAGACCAGGTTGAAATGACCGTCCTGAACGGCGATAAGACCGTTCTGTACATCATCAACCACTCGAATGCTGCACAGTCTCCCATTATCAAATTGCCCAGAAAATACAAAGGAGCCAAGGACATATTGAACGGGGGCTCTCATACCGCATCGGAGGGCTCCATGTTCCTTGAACTGAAGAGCGCCGATGTAAAGGTGCTGGCTCTGGAATGAAGAACCCGACACTAAAGTGTCGGTTAAATTAACCGCGACTTCAGTCGCGGGTTTCGAATTTAGAAAGGATGATAAAGTTGAAGTACGGTTATTTTGATAACAAGGAAAAAGAATATGTGATAACAAGGCCCGACACGCCGCTCCCGTGGATAAATTACCTGGGGTGCGAGGATTACTGCGCCCTGATGTCAAATACGGCGGGAGGCTACAGCTTTTACAAGGACGCGAAAGAGCGCAGGCTCACCCGGTACAGGTACAACAATATCCCCATGGACAGGGGCGGAAGATACATATATATAATGGATAACAGCTCAAAGGATTTCTGGTCCGCTTCCTGGCAGCCGGTCCTGAAAGATACCGCAAAATACAAATACGAATGCCGCCACGGCCTTGGCTACACGGTGATAACTTCTGTTTATTCGGGCGTAAGAACAAAGACGACCTACTTTGTCCCTCTCGGTGAGAACCTGGAAGTCTGGATGATGGAGATAAAGAACGAAACAAAGAAAATAAGGAACCTGACGGTCACCTCTTTCGTGGAATTCTGCCTCTGGGACGCTTTGAACGACATGACCGATTATCAGTACAATCTTAATATCGGGGAAACCGTCTACAAGGATAATATCATTTATCATCTCTCGCGCTACAGGGTGGAGAAAAAATACTTCGCCTACCACACCTGCGCGAACGCGAAAGCGGACAGCTTTGACAGCGACAGGACCGCGTTCCTGGGCTCCTACGGGTCCCTCTCCTGCCCCGCCGCCGTAGAGCGCGGAAAGGGCTCGAATTCGATAGCAAGCGGATGGTCTCCCGTGGCAAGCCAGTTCATGAACATCAAACTAAAACCGGGAGAGACAAAAACGCTGATATTCCTCCTCGGCTACAGCGAGAAAAAGGACGACATCTCCCGAATCGTAAAGAAGTTCAAAACGGAAGCATCAGTATTGAATGAGCTTAAGGCGCTTAAAAAATACTGGGATGAGAACCTGAGCCATTTCTCCGCGGAAACGGAAGACCCTGACGTGAACTCTATGGTGAACATATGGAACCAGTACCAGGCAAGGACCACGTTCAACTGGTCAAGGTCCGCGTCCTATTACGAGTCCGGCATAGGCAGAGGCATGGGGTTCAGGGATTCGAACCAGGACACCCTGGGGTTCGTGCACCAGATACCCGAAAAGGTAAAGTCCAGGATAGTCGATCTCGCGAGCACGCAATTTGATGAAGGCAACGCCCTCCACCAGTATTCGCCGTTGACAAAAAAAGCGATTAGCAATGAAAAGAATTACAGCGACGACCACCTCTGGCTGATCTTCTCGGTGGCGGGCTATGTCAAGGAGACCGGAGATACCGCGTTCCTGGACAGGCTGGTGCCGTACGCCTCCGGAAATGAAGCCTCGATGTACGATCATCTTGCCAAAGCCATCGACTATACGATGAAAAATCTCGGGCCGCACGATCTGCCGTTGATGTTCTTCGCGGACTGGAACGACTGCCTTAACCTGGGCGGTGTAAAGAACAAAGCCGAATCAGTAATGGTGGCGCAAATGCTCGTTGCCGCCGCGCTGGAGATGTCAAATCTGGCAAAGATCTCCGGAAGGTCAAAGGATGAAAGTAAATATATCAGCATAGCCGGGGGCATGAAAGAAGCCATCAATAAGTACGCCTGGGACGGGAGCTGGTACCTGAGGGGCTTTACGGATGACGAAGAGCCCGTGGGTTCTTCCAGGTGCAAGGAAGGGCAGATATTCCTTGAAACTCAGCCATGGGCCGTGATATCAGGGACTGCCGAAGGCGAGAGGGCCAAAAAATGCATGGACTCCGTAAAGAAAAACCTGGCGACGGAATACGGGATAATGATCCTCACTCCTTCGTATTCACAATTCCATCCCGAGCTCGGCTCCATATCGATCTATCCTCCGGGGTTGAAAGAGAACGGCGCCATTTTCTGCCACCCGAATCCGTGGGCGATGATAGCCGAGTGCATGATCGGCAGGGGCAACCAGGCTTTTGAATACTACAAGGCGATACTTCCGGCGACAAAGAACAATATCCCCGACATACATAGGGTCGAGCCTTACATATATTGTCAGATGATAGCCGGGCGCGACCACAAGAACTTCGGCGAAGGAAAGAACAGCTGGCTGACTGGAACGGCCGCGTGGAACTTTGTAGCGATATCGAACTGGATACTCGGGATAAGGGCCGAGTACGGCGGGCTGCTTATCGATCCTTGCATACCCAATAAGTGGAAAGGCTTTTCAGTAAAGCGCTATTTCAGGGGAAGCAATTACTTTATAACCGTGCGTAACCCGAAACACATATGCAAAGGGGTCAAGCAGGTAATGCTTGACGGCAAGCCGATAAAGGGAAATCTTATACCTGCTTCTAAGGACAAAAAAGACCACCATGTTGAGGTTGAATTAGGGTAAGGGGCTATCAAGGGATAATAAAACGAATCAGCGAATGATAAACTGATATATTCGTTTATTGCTGCTTCATTCGTTGATAGATGGAGCCCACGGCCCAGTTCGAATCTTTCTTGTGGAGTAAACTAAAGTTCGAACGGTTAAGTTATGGTAGGTTTATTTAAAATAACGCCAACGTTTAAATATATCATTGTTTTAATGATAATTGTTTTACTGGGTTGGTTTATTATTGGCATGAGTTTGTATAAGTATATTTTAGTGATTGGGATTTCTTCGTGGCAAGATGTAGCAGCAGTTTCAAACGTTTTACTCCTTGTGGCCGCAATCTATGGGCTTAAACAAATAGCAGTTGCAAGAAATACACTAAAAATAAATTCAAAAAGAGATGCTTGCAAAATAGCCGCAGATCAATGCAATTTAACATTTAAAGGAATAATATTGCCTTTATATAAAAAGTTGGTTGCGGAAATAAGGAAAAATAAAGTTACATTTTTGAGAAGTGGGATATTGAAGTTTCGGGGAAGAAAATTACTTGCAGAACTAAAAAAGGAGAGAAAATCCGAAAGGCTGATATTGATTATTTAATTAAATCAAAATATTTTGCGGATTTATTAAATTCAATGGAGGGATACGCTGTATATTATAAGTGTGGAATTGCAGATGAGTATGTTGGGTATCAAACTACCGGAAAATCATATTGTGAGATATTTAAGGAGTACCTTCCTTATATTATTTCTAGTATGAAAAATGGCTTTTATAAAAACGCCTCTTGGTTGTTTCTATTTTGGCATGCTAGGGTTTTAAAGGAAGAGATGGGGAGGAGAATTAAAGAGGTGGGTTCTAAGATTGATACGGCAAGCAAAGAATATCAAGAGCTTCGAAAGGGATATTCAGAATTAGAATATCCTCCGATAAAGAAGCCTATTGGATGTGAGTAATAATATATATCCCCTTAGTCAGCCTCATATTTTGCTGTTTTCTGTATGATTTCCCCTTGAGTTGGCGCAAATTTCTGGAAGGGGTGCACAAAAACTCATCCATATCACATATTTGACACAGTTTTTTGCATTGCAAATACCCTAGTCAACACTTATGAAAGCATTTTCAATAATGGTATAATCATTCCCGAATCAAACATATGTAAGATTTAGGGGAAATATAGGAACCATGCTTTTAACATTGTATTCAATTTTAACATTTTCCGTAGCAATACTGAGCTTCATAATCGGCCTGTTTGTCGTTATAAACCGCAGGAACACTCTGAACATTCTATGGTTCATGCTTTGCATAACCATAGCCGGCTGGAACCTCGGATATTTCTTTACCATGGTTCCAGGGATAAGTTATGAAAATGCGCTGCTGTCAAGCAGACTGTCACACGCAAGTGGCATACTGATAGCGTCATTTTTCTTTACTTTTACCCTGGTCTTTCTCGGCTTGATAAAAGAGAAAATGCCTCAGCTTATATTAGCGCATATTATTACCGTAATACTCGTGGGGTTGTGTCTTACTCCCTTTGTAGTTACAAGTCTTGTCCCAAAAATGTTCATGCCGCTTTATCCTGTCGGGAAAATCGGTTATGCTTTATATATAACAAATTTCCTCGCCTGGGTTATTTACTCGCATTATTTGTATATCACAAGTTACAAAAGATTAAATGGCTCACAGCAGGCTCAGATAAAATATTTTTTGCTGGGCACAGTGATCGGCTTTTTTGGCGGTTGCAACTGCTTCCCGCTTATTTTCAATATTCCCATCTCCCCGATAGCAAGTCTTTTGATCATTGTTTATCCATTCACAACTGCCTACGCAATATTAAAACATCGCCTCATGGATATCGAATTTGTTATTAAGCGTAGCTTTGTTTATTCTGTTTTAACCGCTCTGATCATCGGGATCTATACTCTTATAATATTTATCTCTCAGGAGTTTTTCGTAAATCTTATCGGCCTTAGATGGCTACTCATTCTCATCGGTTCGGCCCTGATCGCTATCGGCTTCAAACCTCTTGAGCTTGCATTTACCAATTTTACCGACAAATATTTTTTCAAGGCCAAATATGATTATCAAAAAACCTTAAAAGAGCTGAGCCGGGCCGCAAGATCTATCCTAGAAATAGATGAGCTCCTTAACAAAGTAACAATGTCTATTGTCGAAACTATCAAGGTAAAGAATGTATTAATCTATGTACTTGATAAGAAAAACGGCCAGTTTTTACTGCATAAATCAGTAATTGCTCCTCAACAAAAGATACTGGAGAACAACGCAGGTATAGTTAAGAGCTTAATTGAAAAGAAAGAAGTCATAATAAACGACGGATCAATTAAGCTTTCCGAAGATGCCGCCGGTTTTATCAGAAAAACAGGCGTTGCTCTGATATTTCCGGTGCTTTTCAAAGATGAACTTGTCGGCATCTTTTGCCTTGGAGAAAAACTGTCCGGAGATATATACGGCAGTGAAGATATCGATCTTTTGACGACGTTATGCGATCAGATAGGAATATCCATAAAGAACTCGATGCTTTCGGAAGAAGCGATAGAAACCCAAAAACAGCTTTACCAGGCGGATAAGCTGGCAACGATCGGCACGCTCGCGGCCGGTCTTGTCCATGAGATAAAGAACCCTTTGACCGCGATAAAAGGCTTTTCGCAGCTGATTGATAAGGCATTTGAGGAACAAGACAAAGATGCCATCAAAGATTATAAGGGAGTTATGTCCAGACAGCTTGACAGGATCAGCGAAATCGTGGAAAAGCTGCTCAATTTAAGCAAGCCGAGCAAACTTGAGAAACAAAAGATAGATATTAACAGCGTTCTGGAAGACATTATCAAACTTATCGGCAAGCAGGCCTCAAGCCAGCACGTACAGATCGTTAAAGATCTTAATGCGACATCAGAAATGATCGCTGATCCCGGACAGCTCACACAGGCGTTCCTTAATCTGATATTGAACGGGATCCAGGCAATGCCAAATGGGGGCACGCTTCAAATAAAAACAAAAGAAGCAGGTCCTGAACGGATAACTGTAGAGATAATCGACAGCGGGACAGGTATTTCAAAGGATAAGCTGGAGAAGATATTCGATCCATTCTATACAACCAAAGAAAGCGGTGTTGGGCTTGGATTGGCCGTTACGAAGAAAATAATTGACGATCACAAAGGGAAAATTGAAGTCAAAAGCGAGGAAGGAAAAGGAACCACTTTCACGATCCTTCTCCCGATCAATCCCTAGAGTGTTCTCCCTCCACCTCTCTCTTTATTACTTTATTCCCCTTATTTGACACTCATTTTTGTGTGTGGGATAATAAAATCATGAGGTTAGCAATTACCGGCGCCACAGGACTTCTTGGCAGGAATTTGCTTTTTGAGATACTAAAGCAGAACATCAATAATCTTGATAATCTAGAAATCCTCGTCTTCAGCAGGCCAAAAAATGAACTCTCACACGCTGAACGAATAGAAGAAATACTCCTGAACGACGGATTACAATATATCGGATGTTCCAAAGACAAACTTAGCGATCTGCTTAAATCGATCATACCGATCTATTTTGACCTTTCAAAAGACAATCTTGCTATTTCCAATGACGGCTTCTATTTGCTAAATAAGAATCCGATAGACTGTTTTTTCCATATAGCCGCTCTAACAGATTTCCGGCATGAAAAACAAGTTGAGGAACAACTGCAAAAAATAAATGTGCTGGGAACAAAAAAAATCACTGAACTTATATCCCAGCTGCACGTAAAACAAGCCGCTTATGTCGGATCAGCCTATTCATGCGGCAAAGCCACAGGAAAGGTAATGCCTGATTATATTAATCTCAATGAGGGATTCAGAAATCCATATGAAAAATCCAAGCTTGAGGCGGAAATCCTCTTCAGGAATTTTGCCAAAGATAAAAAACTTAAACACAAAATATTCCGGCCGGCCACGATATGCGGAAGATTGATCGAAAATCCGATCGGCAGTATAAATAAGTTTGATGTCTTTTACGGCTGGGCAGCTTTCTTTTTGCGTTACAAATTAAAACACATCAAATCAATAAGCAATCTTTACAGCGAATCTTTTAACATGCCTATAAGGTTAGCCATAAACAAAAAGAGCGGATTGAATATCGTTCCAGCGGATTTCGCAGGAAAGATCATATATTCCGTATTTGCGCGCGATGAAAAAGACGTCAGCTATCATCTTGCAAATGACAAGGAGACTCCGCATTCTCTATATATCGATCAGATCCTCACCGGCCTCAACATTTCCGGGTACAGTTTCGTCGACAAAGAACCTTCGGATCAATCTGTGATCGAGAAGTTCCATTATAAGACCGTCGGACAGATCTTTGCGCCATATACGCTCTCTAATTCGATCACTTTCGATGTAAGCAACTTAAAACCATTGCAGCGGAAGATAGCACTGGAATGCCCTCCGGTAAACGAGGAAAATTTCTCAAAACTATTAAAATTCGCGATAAAACATAATTTTGGTTTACAAATAAACACGGAGACAAAATGAACCCGTACGCACTCCCCCCTTTCATATCGTGTATTCTGGCAATAACAATTGGATGTTTCGTATTATCAAGAAATGTAAAATCAAAAGACAATATTACTTTTAGCTTATTATGCTTTAGCACCGCACTTTGGCTTGCCGGTTACACGATCATGTATTTAAGTACGGATAGTATTCAAGCTTTAAGATGGGCACGGGTAGGTTTTTCCGGAATTATTTTTATCCCTATTTTTGCATATCACTTTGTAACCTCTTATATTAAAAAGCCGCCAAAAGCATGGGTCTTCCCGCTCCTATATGGTTTAGGATTATTTTCCGTTTATCTTGGCCAAACAAATTATGTATACTCAGGCATATCAAGATACTTTTGGGGATTTTATCCGGATGCCGGCCCAATATATTTTATCTTTCCGGTAAGTTATGTCCTACTTTTTTCCTATGCCACATTCCTGCTCTTTCTGGCCTACCTTCAGGCATTAAAGGCTAAAGAATACAGGGTCATCCAACAATTGCGCTATGTTTTTATTGCTATTGGGGGCGCAATCCCAGCTGTTGTAGATTATATTATCAAATACAAGATTGAAATATACCCGTTCGGATATATTTCTGCGCTGTTTTTCATTTTTGTTATGACATATGCCATTGTTAAAACTCGCCTCATGGACATCGAATTTGTCATTAAGAGAAGCTTTGTTTATTCGGTCCTAACCGCCCTGATCATCGGGATATATACTCTTATAATATTCGTGTCTCAGGAGTTTTTCGGTAATCTTATCGGCATAAGATGGGTGCTCACATTGCTAGGTTCGGCGATGATAGCGATCGGATTTAAACCTCTCGAAACCGCTTTTACCAACTTTACCGATAAATATTTCTTCCAGGGAAAATATGACTACCACAAGGTGCTAAAAGACCTATCCCGGGGAATGGCCGAGCTCACAAGCCTGGAGAGGCTGACAAAATTGATAACAAGGATAGTAATGAAGAACGTCAAACTGTCAGGAGCCATGCTTTTCGTTTACGACTATAACGCTAACTTATTCCGCGCCGTGGCGGCGCAGGGCGACATGAAAGAGTTCAAGAACGCCGAGCTCGTGAAAACAGACAACCTGGTCAGGTACATGGACGAAAAAGGGGATGTCCTGATAAAAGGGGAAGTCGCCCATGAGATGGATAACAATCAGGCCCTTGATACTCACAGGAAATTCCTAAAATCGATCCTGAACCAGATGAATAAGTTCAAGGCCGTCCTATGCGTGCCCAGCAAGATCGGAGATAAGCTGATGGGCTTCATACTCCTTTCCGAGAAAAAATCCCAGGACGCATATTCCACCGAAGACCTTATGCTCTTCCAGACCCTGGCCCCGCAGGCCGCCATCGCTATGAAGAACGCCATGACCTATGACGAGATCAGGAAGGACTTTGAAAAGGAACATGAGAAAGTTGAGAGCATAGAGAAGCAGCTGGAGCGCTCCGAACGGCTTGCCTCGCTCGGGACGGTGGCCGCCGGCGTGGCGCACGAGATCAGGAACCCGCTGGGGATGATCCAGATAAAGACCGATAAGCTCGCCGTCGACCAGATCAATGAAGAAACGCTGAAGGAATTCAAAGCTTCTGTCACAAGCAATATAGAACGCTCAACGAACATCATCAGGAGCATGCTCGACCTCGCAAAATCAAAAGAAAAAAAATACGAGAAGGTGGACCTGAACGGGGTGATCGAATCCGCGCTTCAGTTCTTCCCTTTAACCGGGATCAAGCTGGTAAAGGAACTGGGCCCGATCTCGAACATTAACGGGGACGCGGAGGAATTAAAACAGGTACTCGTCAATTTGATAGACAATGCCGTGAAAGCCATGCCAACCGGCGGGAACCTGAAGGTCGTTTCACGGCAGGAAGAGAACAGGATCACCATAGATGTCACCGATACCGGAGTGGGGATCCCGAAAGAAGATTTTGAAAGGATATTCGATCCGTTCTTTTCCACAAGGCATGAAGGGACCGGGCTCGGTCTCTCTATCGCCTACAGGATAATAAGGGAACACGGCGGGAGCATCAAGGTTGAGAGCAAGGTCGGGGAAGGGTCTACTTTTCAGTTACAGTTTACAACAGCTTAGTATCCCACTTCCACAATGCAACATCCAATTACTGATGAATGCCCTTATTAAAAGTAATTTGTTCCTTGTAAATTTATAAACGATTTTCTTAATGCAAATAACAGAACACTTAAGGCATTTCCTTCTTACTTTCTTTTGCTTGACCATTTGTTGTGTGTTTGCTATTTCTGGTCGACATTTGAGGGGCAAGCCCCTCAACGCTCCGCTACTCCCCAATATTCACTTATCTTTTTGAAATAGATATATTCGCAGCCCTAGAAACGCGTTTGATCTGGCCAGTTAGCCAATCGCGCTTTCACCATATTAACTATGCCTGCCAAAATTAATATGCGTTTAATCCTTGTTAGGCCTTCTGTCTGAGCCGCACGAGGCCGAGTTTGTCGAGGACGAGAAGGCGAGTCAAGGCCGTGGGGTGCAGGGGCATGCCCCTGCCGGCGTTCTTTGCTTACTTTCTTTCGCTACAGAAGGAAAGTAAGCGGGATAAGGAGATGGGATCATATCGAATTTAAACAATTATCTACGGAGGGCGGAGCCTTATCGTCACGATCACTTTAGTTGATTTTTTGCGCTATTACATGGGGGGATGTTCCACTCAATTTATGTCCACTTGCCAATTGTAACTTAACGCGGTTTAAAAGCCCTCTTTATTGATATCTTCCCTCTTATGCTGGCCTCTCGATAGATAGTCATATATAGTGCCCTTTATCATCTCATCCGCGTGTCCGCTGAAGAAATCGTTCAGAGTGTTGATGATCTGCTCTTCCTTAAAAGGCTTCGTGATATATCCGGCCACCGATTCGGTCGCGGCGGTGAGCAGCTTCTCATCATCTTCATATGCGGTGACAAAAATGACGCCTATCTTGCTCCCGTATTTGTCGCGTACTTTTTCCACGAACTCCAGTCCGTCCATTTCCGGCATTTTTATATCAGAGAGGATGCATCCGACACGGGGGCTACCGAGGCCGAAAAAACTTTTTTTCTTCTCAAGGGCCTGGAAAGCTTCCTTCGCGGAATTCACTATGGCAACTTCGTATTTTCCGGTCTTTTTGACGGTGTCCGCGATCTCTTTCGCGTACTCCGGCTCATCCTCAACGACCAGAACAAAGGGTTTTGCCATATATCTTAAATTATTTTTGCCCCAGCTGGGTGATTATCGCGCTCCCGAAACCGCACATAACGACCAGGCATTTGATAAGCCCTCCGATGAAAGGAATAAGGTCTATCAGGAAAAGGATGATCAATCCCCAGACGACCTCAATTATCATCGGCTGGTTCGGCTTCCTTAACGCCTTTGTGACCTTTTTCCCGATGAGCTGGGAAACAGCTATAGCTCCCATCGTCATGGCTATTGAAATAAGGACCATTTCAACGAGTATAAGCGGGATCCCTACAATAGATATAACGAGGATAAAAGCCACTGGAAGGATAAGTATCATCCCGAGTAACCCCCAAAGGAATGCTCTGATCCATGACCTTTCAACACAGGCCGAGATATTACCTATCTGTTGCGTGAAGAACGCGACCATAAACATTGCAAGACCTATGAACCCTATCACCATGAGAACCTTCATGAAAAGACACCCCGCGAGCCCACAAACTCCGATCATTGGTACACATGCTGGCATATTATTCACACCTTCCTTGCCTATGGCTATTTCCGTGATATTCCCCTTTATTTTCGCGCCCTCATCCTTAATAACACTGCCTCCAACGGACACGACATCCCCGGCAACCCTCGCCTTGGGGAAAAGATGCACGCTTCCAAGCACGGCGACAACATCACCGCCGACGTCGCCCTTTACATTAATATTCCCCTTTATCGCGACAAGGTCCTTAAAAATAAGGCCCTGCCCCATGTTTATATCTTCATTGACCTTTACGACGGACGAATCCTTAACGAGCACTCTTGCGTGGGAGATAGAGACCATGGAGACCAAAAGGAACGCGGCTATGACCAGAACAAAGAACTTTTTCACCTGACTCCCCCTTTCAAACCTCGAAAAATTATAGCAAAAGAGATGTGAGATGTGAAGTGCGAGATGTGAAGAAACCTCTAATCTCTGATCTCTAGTCTCAAATCTCTACTTTTTTCTCCTCTTTGCCTTTTTAAACCAGAATTTCGGGACCTCTATCTCGATCTCTTCCCCCGGCTTATAAACGGCCGTTAACATAAGCTCGAACCCGATTATGATCACGAAGATCGGCCAGATATATTTCCAGGCGAACCCGGGCAGTATCTCAACCGCCTGAAGCATGAGAACTATCCCGGCCAAGAACACGGTGATCCCCCAAAAGAGCCTTCTTATCGATGTAGGAGTCATTTTCTCACCTCTCGCGCAATGATAGCATGGCACTTGTTATTGGGCAAGGGTGTTGAAGCATGTTAAAATACCATCATGTGCTACACGATACCAGGAAAGGTCGTTGAAATTTCAGGTCATACCGCGATCATCGACTATTTCGGTGAAAAAAGGAAGGCCCTGAACGAGCTCGTGGACCTCAAGGTCGGCGATTACATCTACGCCCAGGGCGGATTCGTCATAAACACGCTCCCCGAAGCCGAAGCCTTGCAGGTGCTGGACGACTGGCGGGACATATTCTTCGCGCTCCAGAGGACGGACGTCCGCCTCTCGCGTCTCAAGCTTGACGACACAGGCGTGGACAGGTCTTTCGTCCGCATCCTTGATAAAGCGGCAGAGGCTAAGACGCTCGAAAGAGAAGAGCTGCTGGCGCTTATCCGGACAAAGAACAAAAAAGAGCTGAACCTTCTTTTCAAGGTCGCCAATTTCCTCCGGCAGAAATACCTTAAGAACGCGTGCTGCGTGCACGGGATAATCGAGTTCTCCAATTACTGCGTGAACGATTGCGAATACTGCGGGATAAGGAAAAGTGCCAAGATACCAAGATACCGGATGCCAGATATGGAAATACTTCAAGCTGTCGATGAAGCCGTTAACAAATACGGTTTCAAGGCCCTGGTGCTGCAGTCGGGTGAGGATCCCGAATTTTCAACTGACCGGCTGGCTGAAGTGATAAAAGAGATCAAAAAGAGATATGCCGTCCTTATTTTCATATCGGTCGGGGAGATCGGCAAGCACGGCCTTCAAAAACTTTATGACGCGGGCGCCAGAGGGCTGCTTTTAAGGTTCGAGACCAGCAACCCCTGGCTATACTCGAAGCTGCACTGCGGCGACGAGCTTGAAGACAGGCTTAATGATATCAGAGATGCTTATGGGATAGGCTATCTGATACTGACGGGGGGATTGATCGGTTTGCCCGGCCAGACCGAAGAAGATCTTTTGAACGATATCCTGCTCACGAAGGCGCTTCATGCGGAGATGTATTCATTCGGCCCTGTCCTTCCCAATGGGCCGGAAACAGAGCTTGTGCTAAAGGTCCTTGCCGTGTCCAGGATCGTGGACCCCATGAACGCAAAGATCGTTGTTACCACCGGCTTTGAAACTCTCGAAAAGAACGCCAGGTCCCTGGGGCTTATGGCCGGCGCGAATTCGATGATGCTCAACGTGACGCCCATGAAATACAGGAAACTCTACAGCATCTATCCGAACCGCGCCCACGAGGATGAGGAGATCGATGCTCAAATAAAGGAAGCTGTTGACCTGCTTTATTCTCTCGGAAGGGCACCTACAGATATAGGAATATAGGAACAAGGGAATATGGGGATATGGTCTGGGGATTCAGGAAAAAAGGAAAGAGGAAAATAATAACACCTGATTATATGTAAGCTTCACCTGTTTTCCTTTATCCCTATTTTCCTAAACCATATCCCTATATCCCCACTTCCCAATATTCCTTTCTCACAGTATGTTTGACGGCGAAGGCCATTCTTGATAAAATCAGGTCAGTATTCTCTCTCCAAATATATGAAACAATACTTTATCAGTACTGCTAATTTTCAGGAATTGGTAAAAAAATTACTTAATGAATCGCCCGTTATCGCCCCCGTTAAATCTTTTAATAACCGCAATTTTGAGGAGATAAACGCGAAAAACCTCGAATGCATCGATATTTCCGGCTTCAGGACAGTGGAACCGTTCAAATCATATCTTTTTAAATTGATCGAGAAAACCTCCGGATATTTTGGCAGCGACGAACCAACGCACGGGAAAGCGCTGACGATCATCGGCGCGCGGGGATGCGACCTTGAAGCGCTTGAGGTGCTGGACAGGGTCTTCGGCGAGGGCGACTTCAAGGATCCTTTCTATATATCCAGCCGCGAAAAGGTCCTTGTGATCGGGGCCGATTGCACCGACTGCGGGAAGACCTGTTTTTGCACCATGGTCAACGGCAAGCCGTATCCGGTCAAACTATTTGATCTGAACCTGTCCTCTATCAATGACGGATATGTGGCGGCGGTCGGGTCAGATAAGGGCGGAAAGTTAATAGAAGACAATCCATTATTGTTCCTGCCGGCCACATCGATCTCCCTTGATGAAAAAGGGAAAAATAGGGAAAAAACTATCGATCTGCTTGAGGAGAACAATAAAAACTTCAAGCTCAAACTTGACCTATCACTGACACATAAAAAGAACATTGAGAACAAGATATGGAAGGTCCTGACAAAGGACTGCGTTGAGTGCAGCGCCTGCAATTTTATTTGCCCCACCTGCACGTGTTTTCTCCTGCTTGACCAGAAAAATCCCCGACACTCTGGTCGGAGCAAGGACGAGGCTGAGTACGAAAGATATAAGGTATGGGATGCGTGCCTTAAGGCCGGATACCAGAAAGTCGCCGGCGGAAGCAATCCCAGGGGCAGGCTTTCCGAGCGGCTCCAGAACAGGTATCATTGCAAATTCGATTACTCTTTTGACAGGCTGAACCGCTACACCTGCGTCGGATGCGGAAGGTGCATAGACGGGTGCGCGGGGAACATAGATATGCGGAAGATATTCGTCGAACTTGAGAAACAGGCGCCTCTGACGGCAAAACTGGAAGCACTATGAACGAAAATCCATACAGACCGGTAAAATCCAAGATCGAGGCGGTCATTACCGAGACCCCGACGATAAAGACCTTTGTCCTGAGGCCCGAGGAAAAGTTGTCTTTTGAATCGGGGCAGTTCATGCAGGTGACGGTACCGGGGATGGGCGAGTGCCCGTTCACGCCTTCTTCCGATCCCAAAAAAACAGATACCATCGAATTTACGATAATGAAAGCCGGGAGCGTCACAAAGAGGCTCCACGAAATGAAGGAAGGCGAATATCTGGGAATACGGGGCCCTTACGGAAAGCCCTACCCTATCAGGGCCTTTTACGGAAAAGAAGTTTATGTCGTGGGCGGCGGCGTGGGACTGGCCCCGCTCAGGGCCCTTCTATTCGCGCTGTCCCACGAACTTGACCACCTGAACAAGATAGAGGTCAGGTTCGGCGCGCGGACCCCGAGCGACATTTCGTACAAGAAAGCAATAGACGATTGGAGAAAATGGAAGAACACGAACATAGTCATCACGGTGGATGCTTCTGAGCCGGGCTGGACCGGCAACGTCGGCTTGGTCACGACGATCCTGAAAGATGGCGATGTAAAAGTAAATAATGCCGTTGCCATACTCTGCGGACCGCCAATTATGATGAAGTTCGCGAACAAAAGACTTCTCGACATGGGGTTTGACCCGAAGGGCATCTATCTGTCAATGGAAAAGAACATGAGCTGCGGCATAGGAAAATGTTTTCACTGCAACCTTGGGAAGTATTTTTGCTGCAAGGACGGCCCCGTGTTCACATGGGACCAGATTAAGGACATACCCGAACCATGGTAGATAAAAGAAAGACCACATGCCTTTTTTGTTCGCTCGGCTGCGGAGTGGCGTTCAGGACCGCAGCCGGACAGATCACAGCCATTGATTATGACAGGGATAACCCGATCAATCAGGGTTCTCTTTGCCCCCGGGGTTATTACAATCTTGAGCTCATCAACCATCCGCAAAGGCTGACCCAGCCGCAGATCGGTAAAAGGAAAGTTTCATGGGATGAGGCGATCTCCTCCGCAAAAAGAGAGATGAAAAAGTTCGATCCCTCGTCCATCGGGATAGCGTTGTCCTCCATGGCAAGTAATGAGGATGCTTACGCGGCTTGCCTCATGGCGAATTCGATGGGAATAAAGAAAGTTTCATCGGTCGGGGATCCCGCAGATATCGAAGCGTTCGAGGGGGACAGATGGAGCGTTGAAGGATCGTCCCTTGAGAACATCGAGGGGATCGGCGGCCGCGACGCACTTCTGATAATTGGCGATATTCTGACCCGTTCGCCTGTGCTTTCAAAGTGGATCAACAAGGTTAAATACGGAAAAAGAGGCAATCAGATCATAGTGATCGATCCCAACACATCCCACACTTCCTGGTTCGCGACAACGCACTTGAAAAACAGGCCGGGAACTGATGCGATCCTGATGGCCGCGATCCTGAAGGTGATCGCGGAGGAGAACAAAAGAGGGAGCATCGACATTGACCTGCAGAACGTCGCTCAGACCGTCGGGATCCCCGCTGAAGCAATAATCAGGGCGGCAAAGTCTTTTGACGAGGCGGAGTCGGGAACGATAATATTCGCGCCGGGAAGGAACATCCAGAGGAACGATCTGGTCCAATATTTTGTCAAAGCGGCTTCGAGCTTTTCGATCAATAAAAAGCACATTACTTTCTACAGCTTCGGCAATGCTTTCGGCGTCAACACGATAATTGATTCGATGGTGGAAGGTCGGGAAAAGGGCATCAGCGGCGCAAAAGCCTTGATCTCTCTGGGTGAAAATGCCTTTGTTCCTGGAGTCAAGTTCACCGTATTATCAACTTACTTTGCGCCTGATGCGCTCGATGAAAGCACGGTCGTTCTTCCATTAGCCAGTCACATGGAGAGGAAGGGCAATGTGACCATGGCAGGGGGAAGGAACGTGAATTTCAAGCCGATAGTCCATAAGGTTGGCGGCAGGTCAAATGTGAAGATCATAAATTCCCTCGCTGATATAAAAATGGATTTTGACGAGATCCTGGCTCAGACAAGCCGGGTCCTCGCCCTAGGCATGAAAGTGGAGAAAGTCGACCTGAAACAGAAGATATCCGAGGCGCGGGATATCGCAGCAAGGCCTTCCGCCGCGGCAGAGAACATAACGCATTTCGGCAACAACGAGCTTGTTAAGAGGTTCTTCTGGTACAGGGTCAATAACAAAACCGGGGAGATGACATGACACAACAGCCGGATGTGAGGATCGATTCCGCGGTGCCGCGAGAAAAGTTCAACGGCAAAAGGGTCTATTTGAACCTAGACCTTTGCTGCGGCTGCAGAAGCTGCGCCGCGGCCTGCGCGTACGGGCACCACATTCAGTCCCTTTTGGGCCACGGCAAGCTCGAGACTGAAGCAGAACTTCCTCTGCACTGCCTGCACTGCGATCAGCCGGCCTGCGCCGCTGCATGCCCTAATGAAGCAATGAAGAAAATGGACGATGGGATCGTCCTGAGAAGCCATTTTAAATGCGTCGGCTGCGGCTCATGCGCCGTAGCCTGCCCCTTCGGAGTGATCCATCCGGACCTCACAAAGCATATGGTCCCTAAATGCGATCTCTGCATCGATCGCCTGGCCGAAAGCGAGATACCCAGATGCGTGCAGAGCTGCACATCCGGAGCCCTTACTTTTGAGGAGATAGATGAGCAGGTAGTGGATGAGAAAAAGAACCTGGCTTCTGTAAGGATACTTTCCAATTTTATCGGAAGGAGGAGATGATGATGGCAAAACCTGAAGAACACATGGATAAAGCGTGCGTCTGTCTTCGGGAAGGCAAGTTCCGCGACGCGATAAAAGAATATCAGGAGGCGCTCCGGATAGACCCGAACAATGCGATAGCCCACAGATCTTTGGGGAGCTTATATTACCGTCAAACTATGCTCGATGAATCGATCGCCGAATTCAACAAGGCTATCCAGTTGAATCCGAACTATTCTGACGCTCATTACGAACTGGGGGTCTCGCTTTACAGGAGAGGAAGACTTGAGGAAGCGGTCAGATCGTTCGATGAGGCGCTGAGGATCAATCCTAATTTTCTGATCGCGAGATACTGGTTGGGTCTCTCATATTATTATATCGGAAAGCTTAATGAGGCAATAAAGGAATTCGATGCGGTAATAGACAAAGGGCCGAAGATAGAGATAGCCCATTACCACCTCGGCTCGGCTCTGGAGCAGGAAGGGAAGTTCGATGAAGCTATCCGGCAGTTCGAGGAGTTCGTAAAGGAGGTCCCGGAAAGCGCGGCGGCATACTATCACCTGGGGGTGAATTACTACAATAAGGGCGACGTCGAAAAGGCGATCGTAAATTTTAAAAAAGCGGTCGAGATCGATCCTTCGGATGAGCGGGCGAGAAAAAATCTTTCAATGCTGGAGGACCTAAGGAGCCAGTTTTTTTAGATGATTGAATTCCTTTATTACATTTTGGTAATGCCGGGTTTTCTCTTCACGGCTTTCACAGGTCTGCTATCTACCTGGGTTGACCGCAAAGTGACCGCCAGATTGCAGTGGAGGCAGGGCCCTCCTATATTTCAACCGTTCGCGGATATCCTCAAACTGCTCGGTAAGGAAATAATGATCCCTGAAGGAGCCTCAAAGCTGGTCTTCCTGTCCGCGCCCCTCATCGGAATTGCGGCTGTAACGCTGGTTTCAACTATGTTATGGATATTGAATATAAATATATATGGAAGTTTTGTCGGAGACCTTATCGTTATATATTACATGCTGATGATCCCATCGCTTGCCCTGATCATCGGCGGGTCGGCTTCAAGGAATCCGTTCTCGGCGATCGGAGCAAGCCGTGAAATGAAGCTTATCCTTGCTTATGAACTCCCTTTCATTATCGCGATAGCAACCGTCATCGCGAGAACAGGTTCGATAATCATGGGAGATATTATCGGCTATCAATCCATGCACGGAATGATGATCGGGAGCTTCTCGGGCATCATCGCCTTTTTTGTGTCCCTGCTTGTGGTACAGGCAAAGCTGGGGTTCGTGCCTTTTGATGCATCGGAAGCCGAACAGGAAATAATGGCCGGCACTCTCCTCGAATACAGCGGCGCGCCGCTCGCGGCCTTCAAACTGACAAAGGCGATGCTTCTGTTCACTCTGCCGGTGCTGCTTATAACCCTGTTCCTTGGCGGGATCGATACCTATTCGCTTGCGGGCGCTCTCTGGTTCGTCTTAAAGTATTTCGTGATCCTGACGCTGATCATACTCATCAAGAACACCAATCCGAGGATCAGGATAGATCAGGCGGTCCGCTTTTTCTGGGGCCCGGTGACCGTTCTGGCCGTTATCGGATTCGTTCTCGCTATGATAGGAAGGTAAAATGGCGGATCTTTATAAATGGGGATTGAAAAAATCTCCCTGGGTTTTTCACCTGGGCGCTTCGGCGTGCAATAACTGCGACATAGAGATTCTGGACACGCTCACGCCGAGATTCGACGTGGAGAGGTTCGGGATAACGCTCGTCGGCTCCCCCAGGCACGCGGATATCCTGGTCGTTTCCGGTATAGTGAACCGCCAATCCATTGAACGGTTCAGGAAGGTCTATGATTCCGTGCCGAAGCCGAAGGCCGTTGTCGCCATCGGGGTCTGTGCTTGCACCGCGGACATGTTCCGCGACAGCTATAATTTCGTTAAGCCCGTGGATGAGATAATACCGGTGGATGTTTACGTGCCCGGATGCCCGCCCAAGCCGGAGGCGATAATATCGGGTATAATAAAGGCTCTGGAGAAAATATAGTGAACGTATCAGAAAATATCAAGAACAAGTTCAAAGACAAAGTCGAGATCTTTGTGAAATCAAAGAAAAGGACATATGTCAATGTTGCTAGAGATGACGCCAAGGACATCGTCCGCTACATATTCAGCAACATGGGTGCAAGGTTCTCGATAGCCACGGCGATCGATACCCGTCTTGGAGTAGAGATCATTTACCATATGGCTTTTGATAAGGACGACATGATCGTTTCGGTAAAGACCCTGGTAGCCAAACCGGAGCTTGAGATGCCCACTTTCACGGACATCATTCCGGCAACCGAGTGGATCGAGAGAGAGATACACGAAATGTTCGGAGTTGTTTTCATCGGCCATCCGAGGCTCGAGAGACTCTTGCTTCCCGACGACTGGGAAGAAGGCGTATATCCCTTCCGGAAGAAAACGTTCGAATCCGAAAAGGAGAATCCAGAAAAATAACCATGGCAAAAGAAAATCTTATACCGATAGGGCCTTTTCATCCGCTTCTTGAGGAGCCGGAATACTTCAAGTTCTATGTGGAAGGGGAAAAAGTGGTCGACGCGGACGTGAGGATCGGCTACAACCACAGAGGGATCGAAAAGCTTGCCGAGTCAAAGACTTACGAACAGGATGTCTTCCTTGTTGAGAGGATATGCGGGATATGCTCGACCTCCCATCCTTTTGCCTTTGTACAGGCGGCCGAGGACGTCTCCGGCATCGAAGTACCGGAAAGGGCGCAGTATATCAGGACGATAATAGGAGAGCTTGAGAGGATCCACAGCCACCTGCTCTGGGTAGGCCTGGCTGCACATTTCATCGGCTACAACACGGTTTTCATGTGGGCATGGAAATACCGCGAACCGGTGCTTGATATATTTGAAGTTGTTTCAGGCAATCGCAACCATTACGGCATGTTCAAGGTTGGAGGTGTGAGAAGGGACATATTTGAGAAGGACATTCCGGGACTGCTGAAAGCCGTTGATGACGTCGAGAAATTCTGTTCGATGCTCGTTAAAGCAGTGATGGATGATCCGGTCATCCGGGCCAGGACGAAGGGTATCGGCATTTTGAAAAAGAAGGACGCCGCCGATCTTTGCGTGGTCGGGCCGGTCGCCCGTGCATCAGGGATCGAGATCGACATCAGAAAAGACCATCCATATGCGGCTTACGACAAGGTCTGTTTTGACAAGGTCGTCATGAAGGATGGGGATGTGTTCTCCAAGACAGCTGTAAGGCTACTTGAAACCCTCCAATCGGTGAACATAATCAGGCAGTGCTTAAAAAGCATGCCGCAGGGGCCTATTGATGCGGATATAAGAGAGATAGGCACAGGCGAAGGAATAGGACAGCATGAAGCGCCGCGAGGCGAAGTGATACACTATATCAGGTCCAATGGCTCCAATTATCCCGAGAGGCATAAGATACGCGCGCCTTCTTTCATGAACGTTCCCTCGTTCAAGAAAACCGTTATCGGCGAGTCGATCGCGGACGCGGCGCTGATAACCGCCGCGGTCGATCCCTGCTACTGCTGCACGGAGAGGATGGTCGTCGTCGACCGTGAAACGAACAGGACGCTTAAGACCGGTGAAGAGCTTGTCAGGCTCTGCCAGGAAAAAACGGAGAAAATGATGAAATGAACATACTGCTTTACACTATAGCAATGCCGATAGTGTCTTCTTTACTATGCTTTTTCTCAAAGCGCTCGTCGCCATGGATAGCTCTTGTTATCTCCGCGGCAGAGATATTGCTTGCAGTAAGGATATTCTTTTTCGGAAACGCTATCTCCACCCTTTACTTTCACGCCTACGTACTTAACTCCGGCATTTTCCTGGCCGCTTCGGCCTTTTCATTGCTGATCGTCCTCTACTCTCTCAAGTTCATGGAAGGTGACGAACGACTAGGGGAATATTACGCATATATACTGATAACTATGGGCGCGGCGGCAGGAGCCTTATTCGCGAATGATTATTTCACTCTCCTTTCATTCTGGGGGGTCCTCGGGGCGACCTTATATATGTTGATCGGGATCGCCGGAGCGAGCGCGGCTTCCTCTGCGAAAAAAACTTTCATCATAGTCGGCGGGTCGGATGCCGTGATGATATTCGGGATAGGCACGGTATGGCTAATGACAAGAAGCCTTCAGATAGGGATTTTCCCGATAGCCATGTGCGGGGTCCTCCCTGTGATCGCCTTCCTCTCTCTTTTGTCCAGTGCTCTTGCAAAAGCTGGAGCCATGCCTTTCCATAGCTGGCTGCCGGATTGCGCCGAGGCGGCTCCTGTTCCGGTAACCGCTTATCTTCCGGCTTCTCTGGATAAACTTTTAGGCATATATCTCCTGTTCAGGTTGTGTACGGACATATTCCAGGTCACCCCTAATTCTCCTGTGTCGATACTTCTGCTTGTTATCGGTTCCTTTACCATTATTGCCGGCGTAATGGCGGCACTTGTACAACACAACATGAGAAAGCTGCTTTCGTTCCACGCGATATCGCAGGTGGGTTACATGGTGCTGGGCATAGGGACGGCGCTTCCGATCGGGATGGCGGGCGCACTTTTTCACATGTTGAACCATACAATATATAAAAGCTGCCTTTTCCTGACAAGCGGATCGGTAGAGAAAGAAATGGGAACGGGAGAGCTTGATGAACTGGGCGGCGCGGCAGTATCTATGCCGATTACTTTCGTCAGTGCGGCGGTCGCCGCACTTTCCATCTCCGGGATACCACCTTTCAACGGCTTCTTCTCTAAGTGGATGATATACCAGGGCATTATCGAGCTTTCCGGAACAAGCAGGCTCTGGATAATATGGCTGTGCGCTGCGATGTTCGGGAGCGCCCTGACGCTCGCTAGTTTCATAAAGCTGATCCACGCCGTTTATCTCGGGCAGGGCTCTGGCAAAAAACCTGAACCAAGAGAAGCCCCCTGGCAGATGTGGCTGCCGCCGGCGATACTCGCGTCACTCTGCGTAGTGTTCGGCATTTTTGCTTTTTCAGTTCCTCTCCCCTATTTCGTACTTCCTTCAGTAAAAGGGATAATTTACAGCGGATACTGGAACCCGGTTCTTGCGACTGCATTGATATTGATAGGTCTGCTGATAGGGCTTCTGGTCTATTGGCTTGGAAAGGAAAGAACGACTCTTACCAGCCCCGTCTATATCGGCGGCGAAGAAATTGAAGAAACCAGGGTTAAAGTTTCCGGGACCGGATTTTATAATACCATAAGGGATTACGGACCCCTTGACGTTATTTATCGTTTCGCGGAAAGAAAGCTATTCGATATTTATGAGCTCGGCTCAAAGCTTGTTTCCATGCTCTATGATGTGCTTGGTTTTCTCCATAACGGGCTTTTGCACACTTATCTGGCATGGATGTTCCTGGGGTTCGCGCTGATTATGCTGTTCATTATCTTTTAGGAGTGACATGATAGAATTATACCTTTTGATGGTTTTTATAATAATTGCGGCGATGATCGCCGTTGAAAACCACACCTTGCTTTCGTCAATAATTTCACTTGGAGCCGTGGGGTTAGGGCTGTGCATAATATTCTTGATCCTCGGCGCTCCCGAACTTGCGATAACGCAGCTCGTTGTCGAGATACTCGTTCTTATTGTGCTTATACGCGCCACCATTGCCGTGTCGGTCCCGGAAACCTACAAGGGAAGGGAATTCCTGTCATACATGATGGCGATAGGTTTCATACTCCTGTTCATGGCCGGCTCGTTCTTCGCGTTCGGCAATCTTCCGGAATTCGGTGCTCCCATAATGAAATCCGCGAAAATATACATTGAAAATAGCGCCGGAGCTGCCGCGGAAAATCTTGTGACGACAGTTGCATTGAAATTCAGGAGGTTCGACTCTATTGGAATGGTGGCGATCATCTTTACTTCTGTCATAGGAACACTGGTCATCTTAAGGCAAAAAGGAAGGAAATAATTCAATGAGCGGTATGGGTTTGATAGTGAAAACGGTCACAAGGGTTACTGTAGGTGTCATATTTCTTTTCGGATGCTACATCTCCGCGCAAGGTCATACCACCCTTGGCGGCGGACTTGCAGGAGGGGTCGTTATAGCTCTTGCTTTCATATTATATGTTCTTGCCTACGGCAGGACCCATGCGGAAGAAAGGCTCGGCAGGCAGCTTGCTTTGATTTTTATGGAACTTGGAGCTATCTTTTTTCTGCTGCTCTCGTTCTTCGGCTGCAAGCCGGAAGGATGTTATGAATGCATATTATGCAATCTTGCGATATCGGTGATGTCCGGCGCCGGACTTTTTGTCGTTTTCTTGAACTTTACCGCATTCAAGGCAAAGATAAGGGAGGAAAAATAATGGCGGCATATCTCTTGTGTGTCGTTCTGTTCCTTATCGGAGTATATTGCGTCGCTGTCAAAAAGAACCTGATAAAGATCATAGTCGGCCTTGTGATAATGGAATACTCAATGAACCTTTTGCTTGTGGTCGTTGGCTACCGCGGAGGCGCTGTGGACCCGCTTGCTCAGGCTTTCGCGCTGGCAATGATCGCGGTAGGACTTGCGACCACAATAACAATGTCCTCGATCGCAATGAGGATATATGACAGACTTGGCACATTTGACATTACAAAGATAGGCAAGCTGAAAGGATAAGCATGATCAACGTTTTGCCGATATTCATTTTACTTCCGCTCGGCGCAGGCTTCCTTATGCTTATGGCATATAGGACCGGAAAGAATTTGCCGGATTTTATCGGAAATGCCGCGACTTTCTTCCTGGCAGCGATGGCACTTTCACTTTACTTTTTCCGTCCGTTCGGAGCCGTGATGATATTTAAGACAGGATATTTTCCTGCCGGTATAGGGATCAATCTGGTCCTGGACGGATTAAGCCATTTGCTCCTTCTGATCGTTAATCTTGTGGCTTTCTTTATTACATTTTATTCTGTTTCATACATGGATAAATATTCAAAAAAAGAAAAATATTATTCACTTCTCATGCTAATGGTCGCCGGCATGAATGGCGCGATCCTGACCGGAGATCTTATCAGCTTTTTCGTCTTCATGGAACTGGCCGCTATTTCCGGGAGCGTGCTGGTGGCTTTCGGCACGGAGTATGAAGAGCTGGAGGCTTCCTTTAAATACCTTGTCATGGGATCAGTGGCGTCCATCTTCATTCTCTTTGCCGTCATCATGATATATTCCATTACAGGTACCACGAACATGGCGGATATCGCGCAGTGTTTCCCCGGCAACGCCAACTATGCCAAGATGCTGATAACGCTCCTCTTTTTGATAGGATTCGGCACAAAGGCCGCCATTATCCCTTTCCATGCATGGCTTCCGGACGCACACCCCGCAGCCCCCGCTCCGATCTCCGCGATGCTTTCCGGTGTCCTTATTAAGGCACTGGGTATTTATGCGCTGGTAAGGACCTTCTTTAATGTGCTCGGGATGACTCATCAGCTATCCAATATTTTCATGATGCTTGGCGTAATATCCTTGCTTGCCGGAGTAATAATGGCCCTTGGACAGTGGGATCTTAAGAGGCTTCTAGCTTATCACAGCATTTCGCAGGTCGGATATATAATTCTCGGTATCGGGCTCGCGACGCCTCTCGGAGTTCTGGGCGGCCTTTTCCACCTTTTCAACCATGCCATCTTCAAGTCGCTCCTCTTCCTGACAGCCGGCTCCGTGGAGCACTCCACTGGAACAAGGCAGCTCAAGGAGCTTGGCGGACTGCGCCAGAAGATGCCTGTTACGTCGAATGCGTCTCTCGCGGCATCCCTTGCTATCTCAGGACTACCGCCGTTCAACGGCTTCTGGAGCAAGCTTTTTATCATCATTGCCTGCATACAGGCCGGAAAGCTATGGTTCGCGGCAGCGGCAGTGATCGGGAGCATTTTAACGCTTGCCTCATTCATGAAGGTGCAAAAATACGTTTTCTTCGAGAAGCTGCCGGCTCAGCTGCGCGATACCAAAGAATCTCCCTGGTTCATGGGCGCTCCCATGGTGATCCTTGCTTTGCTCTGTCTTGCCGTCGGGCTTTTCTTTCCCGTTATCGTGAACTTTCTGATAAATCCGGCCGTTGTGTCGGTGTCGATCGGCACCGGATACGGCCAGCTTGTCCTGGGAGGCAATTAAATGGTCAAGAGAGGGAGTCAAACGCTGGGTTTTGTGATCGCTTTCCTGGTATGGCTTATGCTTACCTGGAAGATCGATCCTATGAACATCGCGCTGGGTTCGATCTTTTCGCTTCTGGCAGCGATCTTCTTCGGGGATCTCCTCACTGTCACGCCGGAGCGCGCTCTTCACCCTGTGAGATATTTTTGGCTTCTTTATTACCTGCCGATCTTCCTGTGGCAGATGGTTAAATCGAACATCGACGTAGCTTACAGGGTCCTGCATCCGAAACTCCCGATAAATCCCGGCTTGATCAAAGTTAAGATCAACCTTAATAGCGACGTTTCCAAGGCGCTTCTCGCGAATTCCATCTCCCTTACTCCCGGAAGCACGACCGTTGACATAATCGGGGACCAGATATACATTCACTGCATAGATGTGGACCGTCCGGTCAGGGAAGAAGTTGAAATGTTCGAGAAAATAATCGCAAGGATACTTGAATGATAAATATACTGATATATATTTTAACGCTCTGCTGTTTCATATGTCTTTACAGGATATTTAAGAGCCCGACGCCGGCCGACCGCGCGGTCGCGGTGGATATTCTCGGGATAGTGGTGATAGGCTTCTGCTCGCTTCTGTCCGTTTCGATCCACAAGGGTTTCTTGATGGATATCGCGATCGCCTGGACGCTGCAGAGCTATATAGCGGTCCTTGCCATCGCGAAATACCTGGAGGGGAAGCGCTTCGATGAATGAAATGATCGGATACTTTTTTATTACCGTGGGAGTGCTGTTCAATCTGTTCGGATGCATAGGGTTGATCAGGCTGCCGGATATTTACAACCGCCTTCAGGCGGCGGCGAAATGCGCCACGCTGGGGACCTGCGGGACTCTACTGGGTGTTTTTATCATTAACGGTTTTGGCGCGACGGGCATGAAAGCGCTGCTGGCGATGATCTTCGTCCTTTTGACCGCCCCGACGGCGGCGCAGGCGCTGTCAAAAGCAGCGTATAAGTCAGGCATAAAAGCCTGGAAGAAAAACGGTAAGGAAGAGTCAATAGAGGAGAAAGAACTGCGTGAAGCTCCCTAAAATAAGAGAACTCGGAGAAGCGATAAAAGCCTTGATGCTTGGCCCTTACACATCAGGGTTCCCTTTCAAGCAGCCGGTGATCCCCGACGGCTTCCGCGGCAAGCCCCAGTTCTACCAGGATGACTGCGTAGGATGCCTCGCGTGCGTCGAGGTCTGCCCCGCCCGCGCCATCGAATATGTTGACGACAAAAAGACAAAGCTAAGGACCCTGACCCATCACCAGGATATCTGCATCTACTGCCAGCAATGCGAGCGCGCCTGCATAACCGAAAAAGGGATAATGCTCACGAAAGAATACGATCTTGCGACATTTGACAGAAAGAGATCGTTCACTCAGTCGATAAAAGCGCTTGTCATCTGCGAGCACTGCGGCGGCATTGTTGCTCCTCTCGACCACCTGAAATTCCTCGCAAAGAAAGTCGGCCACCTTCTGTACTCGAACCCCACCCTTCTCCTTGCAAGGCATGATGAGCTGAAGCTGCTCGAAGCCGATCGGCCCTCAAGCAGCCCTCACAAAAGAGCCGACCATCTCAAAATGCTCTGCCCCAACTGCAGGAGAGAGATAATACTGAAGGAGCAATGGTGACATGCACGAGCTCGGATTAGCAGAAGACATATTAAGAAAAATAAAGGAAGAAGCAAGGATCAGAGGGCTTTCGAAGGTTTCTTATGCTAAAATAAGGATCGGGGAAACGCTGGTGACCGACCAGCCGGAGCTTGTTGAGTTGTTCTCAATGATCTCAGCAGGGACCCCGGCGGAAGGAACCAAACTTGATATAGTTATCTCCCCGCTGAAATCCGTTTGCGGAAACTGCAAAAAGGAGTTCAACCCGAAGGTCATCAGATTTGACTGCCCCGGCTGCGGATCAAACAGCATAAACATTGCTTCGGGCAAAGAGCTTGTAATAGAGGAAATAAAATAATGAATCCATTAGCTCAACTTGAAACCTCGGACTGGATAAAAGAACGGGTAAAACCGCAGGAAAATTCCCGCTACATGGATCACGGGATGGATTTCATAAGCGAATATGAGATATCCCGCCATCTTGAAGGCAACCGTAACCCGTCCAGGCAGCAGATAAGGGATATCATACAGAAAGCTTTAACTATCGAGCGGCTGGAGCCGCAAGAGACCGCTGCTTTGCTGAATGTGACCGATCCTGATCTGTGGCAGGAAATATTCAATGCAGCGGGAAAGATAAAAAAAGCCGTATATGACAACAGGATAGTCACGTTCGCGCCTCTTTACTGCGGAAGCTACTGCGTCAACAACTGCCTCTACTGCGCTTTCCGCAAAAGCAACCATGAAGAGCTCAGGCGCGTCCTAAGTATGGATGAGATAAAGCGCGAAACAGAGGTTCTGGCGGGAGAGATAGGCCATAAGCGCCTTATTGCGGTGTTCGGCGAACATCCCGCGACGGACGCTGGATATATGGTGGCGGTCCTGCGGTCAATTTACAGCGTAAAGGTCCCCACAAAGACAGGATATTCAAATATAAGACGAGTGAACATCAACGGCGCCCCGCTTTCCATTGAAGAATTCAGGATGATAAAAGTTGCGGGCATCGGGACATATCAGATATTCCAGGAAACATACCATCACGTGACTTACGCGAAGGTGCATCCGATAGAAACAGTGAAAGCGGATTACGCATGGCGCCTGTACGCTCTCCACAGGGCTCAGGAAGCCGGAATTGATGATGTAGCCATAGGGGTCTTGTTCGGGCTTTATGACTGGAAGTTCGAGGTTATGGGACTGCTTTATCATGCCATTGATCTTGAAAAACACTTCGGCGTCGGGCCGCATACGATATCTTTCCCAAGGCTTGAGCCTGCGGCCAACACGCCCTTGGCCGAGAATTCGAAATATAAAGTATCCGATGAAGATTTCAAGAAGCTGGTCGCGGTTCTTAGGCTGTCTATCCCCTACGCTGGCATGATATTGACGGCAAGGGAAAGCGCGGAGATCAGGCGGCAGGTGATACCGCTGGGCATCACGCAGATCGACGCTTCAACAAAGATAGGCATAGGCGCATATTCTGACCGGTATAGCGAACAGGAGCTTAAGAACCAGCAGTTCCTTATCGGTGATCCCAGGTCGCTTGATGAGGTCATACGCGAACTTGCCGATACCGGCTATATCACAAGCTTCTGTACCGCCGGATACAGATGTTCAAGGACCGGGAAGTGCATAATGGACCTTCTCAAGTCCGGCAAGGAGAGATGGTTCTGCAAAGTGAACGCCGTCCTGACTTACAAGGAATGGCTCAATGATTTCGCGTCTCCCGAGACGAAAGCCAAGGGTGAGGCGATCATAAAAAAAGAAATTGAAGAGATAAAAACACAAGTCCCCACTATTTATCCGCAGTTCGCTGCTATGTATGACAGGATCCAGAAGGGCGAGAGAGATCTTTACTTCTAGAACGCAAGATTTTCCCCGCTAAACCCGATAAATATACAGGGGGATTTATGGGGGGAATTGAAGGTAATTACAACTATCCATCAGGCCGCATAACAGAAAATCAGCGCCCTGCTACCAAGCAAGGCCAGCCAAATCAAGTGTCCGCAAAAGAATTCATCGATTATTCACCAGCCAAACGAATGGACATTATCGACCACCTTAATCAGGAAGAAAAATACGATCTGTTCAATGATATCAAAAAAGAGTATGCCCTATTTAATAATGGCAAGGATAAAGGTAAATGCTTTGAGCCTCTTATGGAGGTAAGCGCCGGAATTATCAGTAAAATGATGCCATGTAAAGATTACAAAGATCTTGTAATAAATGTGCTCAGATTTATGCATAATAACATTCAAGATGTTGAGAAATTCAATGAAAACACGCGGGATTCTAATACATTCGCTGCTCCCCGCGACGCATGTAATTGGATAGGAGATCAAGTCCTGGCTGAAGGGAATTTTAATGGATGTGTGGAGGCAGCAGTGTTATTTGAACGCCTTTTCAGTGAAAGTGCTTCGAAAATGGGATTCAGTTCGGTAGAATACCATTATATAAGCTCCTTCCAAATTGAAAGCGCGTTTAAAAGCCCTATTTATCTTGCCGGGCATGCTACTGTCCTGCTTAAACAAGGGGAAGAAAGCTTTCTCGTTAACGCCTCGGCGCTTGAGGATCAGGCTTTCGATCCGGGAAAAGCAGTAAAATTCGATGAGCTGGAAGGAAGATCGATAATCTTTCGTCCCGACAGTAACGGGATATATAAATGGAAAATGCGCGATGAAAACGGCAATGAAATAACGTACCACTTTAAATTATTCGGACAGGATGTTCATTTTCAGTCTCAGAGGAATCCCGCCGATCCTTATGATCCTTCAACATCTGACGGGGCAACAGGAAACGCCGTAAGAAGTTTTCTTATCTCTCTCGGTTATCCTATCTTTCCCTAGGATCAACTCCTTTTCAATTAAAACACACATTGTAACGGTATATTCATGATCCAAAATGGTATAATTTAATCACTTATGCCAATAATAATCATCGGCGGAGGGATAATAGGCGGCGCGATAGCGTATTACGCGTCGAAAACCGGCGTCAAAGACATAGTACTGTTTGAAAAGGAAAAGCTGCTGGGCACAGGCGCTACTCAATATTGCTCCGGCGGAGTAAGATATCAGTTCTCGACCCCCATCAATGTCAAGTTCTCCATAGCCGCGTTCCCGGAGCTTGAGAAGTTCGACATCGGGATGCACAGATACGGATACCTCATCCTGGACATGAAAGACGATTCGATGTCGAGGGTAAAAATGCAGAACGACCTGGGGGTAAAGAGCGAATATCTGACCCCGGCGCAGCTTAAAGAACGATTCCCGTATATCAATATTGAAGGAGTTAAGAGCGCTTCTTTCCACAAGCTTGACGGGATTGCCGAACCGGCGAAACTCATGGAGATCTATGAAAAAGGCGCGAAGGCTAACGGGGTAAAGGTCAGATATGGGGTTAAGGTTAAGAGATTGGTCAAGGATGGGGATAGAGTTATTGGTCTGGAAACAAATGAAGGGATTATCAAGGCTGGTAAGGTCATCCTAGCCGCCGGACCTCAATCCCCCGAACTCGCAAAGACCATCGGGTTGGACATCAAGATCGTTCCGAGAAGAAAATACATACTGGCCGTCACGGGATTCGACTTTGATTTTCCCGTCGTCATGGAAGTTCCTACGGGCTGGTACATAAAGAAGGAAGGCGCGGACGCCCTAGTTGGAATGTCCGGCAAGGAAGAGAAGGCGGACTTCGAGAAAAAAGAAGAAAGCGTTACCGAAACCCTTGAGGCATCGCTGAAGAGATTCCCGCTGACCGAGAGCTCGAGCATAAAGAAAGTGAACAGCACCATGAGCGATGAGACCCCGGATAAGCACGCGGTGATCGATGACCACACGCCGGGGCTTATAATCGCAACGGGATTCTCCGGGCACGGTTTCATGCACTCGCCTGCTGTCGGCAGGATCGTGACAAACCTGATAAAGAATGAAAAGCCGGAACTGGATGTTTCTGAGCTTAAACTTCATCGAAGCCACATCAAAGAACCGATAGCGATCTGATCTAAAATCCCCCGCTCGCTTCACTCGCGCCAACTCCTCATCCCCGGTTTGAGAACTATCATTATCTACTAATTCTGGCTACATAACTCCCCTCTCCTTACAGGAGAGGGGCAAGGGGTGAAGTGCATTTCCAAGTTTACACAGTGCTCATATTAATGTAGAATTGGCACTTCGAGGCAGTAAATGCTATCAATTATCGTTCCAACATATAATGAGAGCAGGAATATAGAGGCGCTTTTAACGCGTATTTTTACCGCGCTTAAGCCAAATTATACCCCTTATGAAGTCATCGTTGTAGATGACAACTCCCCCGACGGAACAGCCCAGATAGCGGAAGCGCTTAAGTCCAAGTTCGACCTCAGGGTAGTGAAACGACCCCGCAAGATAGGGCTTGCCTCAGCGGTATTGAACGGCTTCAAGCTTGCGACAGGCGATATCCTGTGCGTGATGGACGCTGACCTGAGCCATCCTCCTGAAGCGATACCGGAAATGTACAAGGCGATCAGCAGCGGCGATTTCGAAGTGGTCATAGGCAGCAGGTGCGTTGAAGGAGGCGGGGCCACGAACTGGCCTTGGTACAGGCGGTTCGGTTCAACCTTTGCGCAGCTGCTCGCAAAGCCCATAACACATGTCAATGACAACACATCAGGATTTTTTATCATCAAAAGAAGCGTCCTTGAAGGCGCGGACATAAATCCGATAGGGTTCAAGATCCTCCTTGAGATCATCGCTAAGGGGAACTATTCAAAGATCAAAGAAATCCCCATAGTGTTCAATGATCGCGGCGGCGGCAAGAGCAAACTGGGCATGAAGCAGACAATGGAGTACCTGAAGCAGCTCGGCCTAATTTATTACGGGATATTTTCAGGCAAAATAAAAAGGAGGAAATAATTTGGTTAATGTTCTTTTGCTGTTCGTTTCCATATCTCTTGCGGTCGCGGGCCAGCTGCTCATGAAACAGGGAATGATGATGTTCGGGAAGTTCCCCGTTACTCAGCTCCTGGCCAAAATGATCCCTATGATCTTTCAGCCTTACGTGTTCCTTGGCATAATTTGTTTTGGCGTGAGTTCCATTTTCTGGCTTGTGGTACTTTCACGCATAGATCTCAGCCTGGCATACCCTCTGGTGAGCATAGCTTATATAGTAGTGGCGATATTTTCTTATTATGTGTTCAAGGAGAATGTTTCCCTGCTCAGGTGGATAGGAATAATAACTATTTGCCTGGGGGTGCTGCTGATATCCAGGAGTTAATTAACAATGAACAATGACCCAATTAAACAACAATGAAGAAATATTATTAATCGCCGAAGGCGACACCTTGTTGTTAATTGTTAATTGTGAAATTGTTAATTAATCTTTCTTGTAGTACTTTGTGAAATCTTCCGGCTTCAGGTTGTCGACGAATTCCTTGAATTTCTTTGTCTCTTCGGCGTCCTTTTCCGCGTTGACCAGCTTTGCCTGCATCATAACGACTTCCGACACGAATATCGGCGCCGATGCGCGTATCGCAAGAGCTATCGCGTCGGATGGCCTTGAATCAATGGTGATCTTTTCATTTTTTTCCTTCTCTATCTCTATTACGGAGTAGAAGGTGCCTTCCTTGACGTCATTTATTATGATCCGTGAAACCTTCGCGTTAAACTTGTCGATCACGGACTTCAAAAGGTCATGCGTCATCGGGCGAGGCGGTCGAAGTCCCTGCAGTTCCATGGCAATGGACGCGGCCTCGAATATTCCTATCCATATGGGAAGAAAGTTCATCTCATCATGGTCCCTTAGCAGAACAAGTGGGGACAGGTTCCGGGGGTCAAATCCAAGCCCGCCGACTTCCATCTGGATCATTTACTTTTTTCCTGCTTGTCCGCCTTCGGAGGACCTGGCAGTCTTTGTGCTTTTGCCCGCTTTACCGGCAGGCGCGGCCTTTACGCTTTCAACAAGCTTATTGAATGTCTCACTGTCGTTAAGGGCCATTTCCGCAAGCATTTTCCTGTCGATCAATATGTTCGCATTTTTTAAGCCGTTCATCAGCTTTCCATAGGTCAACCCTATTTTCCTGGCCGCCGCGTTTATCCTGGTGATCCATAGAGCCCTCATATCCCCCTTGCGTTTCCTCCTGTGGGCAGTTGCATAGGACATGGCCCTGATCACGGCCTGATGCGAAGGCCTGAAAAGCTTTGATAATGAACCGCGGAAACCCTTCGCCCTCTTAAGCAGTTTTTTTCTTCTATTGCGGGCTACATTGCCCCTTTTTACCCTGACCATCTATATTCCTCCCCGCCCCGCTTTGTAGCCGGGCATCATATGTCTTATTCTGTCCCTGTCGGAATGTGAAACCTCAACGCGCTTTCCGAGCTTCCTTTTCGTTGACTTTGCTTTGTGTTCGAGCAGATGTTTTTTCTTCGCCCTGTAACGGAATATCCTTCCGGACTTCCGTATCTTGAACCTTTTTGCCGCTGCTTTCCTTGTTTTTATTTTTGGCAATTTAATATCCCTCTCAATCTATTCTGTGATCATTTCGGGCTAAGGAGCATGAAATAAAGCTTGCCTTCGAGTTTCGGCCTGGTCTCAGGAGCGCCGCAACTTGAAACGTCATCTATCAGCCGCTGCAACACATTTAAACCGAGCTGCGGATGCGTCACTTCCCTGCCTTTGAAACGCAGGGATATCTTCACTTTATGCCCTTTCTTCAAAAAATCGACCGTCTTGTTAAGGACAACTTGATAATCATGTTCGCCGATCTTTGATGAAAGCTTGAGTTCCTTCAGTGTCGTGGCTTTTTGCTTTTTTCGGGCTTCCTTTTCCTGCTTCATCATTTCATACTTCATTTTCCCGAAATCGGTGATCTTGCAAACCGGATTGTTACTATCCGCCGAGACCAGTATCAGGTCGAATCCGCCCTCTCTCGCGATCCTTAGGGCCTCATCCCTTGACATTATTCCAAGCTGTTTCCCGTCCGCATCAATGACCCTGACGTTTCCCGGACGGATCCTCTCGTTGATGATGTAATTTTTTATCCTTCTCGAACCCCCTTTTTCAATGACCAATTAACAATTATTCAATTAACAACAATGCGTCGCTTCGCGACATATTATTAAATATTTTTCATCGTTGTTAATTGTGTCATTGTTCATTATTAATTATATATTTATTTACCGTTTCTTACCAGCAATTTCTTTTTTGATCAGAGAGACGAAATCTTCAAGCTTGCTTGAACCAAGGTCGCCCTTTCCCCTCGCCCTTATTGAAACCGTGTTCGAACCTATTTCTTTGTCGCCTATTATCATCATATATGGGGTTTTTTGGGTCTCGGCATCCCTGATCTTAAGCCCGATCTTTTCCCTTCGGTCATCCACTTCCACCCTGATATCGTTGCCAAAAAGCTCGTCCCTCACCTTTTTTGCGTAATCAAGGTGCCTGTCAGCTATCGGAAGTATCTGGACCTGAACAGGGGAAAGCCACACAGGGAAAGCCCCCGCGTAATGTTCTATCAGGGCGCCTATGAACCGCTCCATAGATCCCAGCACTACCCTGTGGATCATTGCCGGGCGGTGCTCTTTCCCGTCCTCGCCGGTATATTTCAGGTCGAACCTCTCGGGAAGCTGAAAATCCACCTGTATGGTAGGCCCCTGCCAGAGGCGGCCTATCGCATCTTTCAGTTTTATATCGATCTTGGGTCCGTAGAAAACGCCCGCGCCCTCATCTATCTTATAGGTTTCGCCTTTCGACTTAAGCGCATTGACCAGGGCTTCGGTCGCGTGTTCCCAGTTCTCTTTTGTCCCGACATATTTTTCAGGCCTAGTTGAAAGATTTATCTCATAGTCAAATCCGAAAACTTTCATCATATCGAACACAAAATCTATTACCTTAATGATCTCGTCCTTCAGCTGCTCATGCGTGCAGAAGATATGGGCGTCATCCTGAGTGAAACCCCTTACTCTCAGCAATCCGTGAAGGACCCCGGATTTTTCATGACGATATACGGTGCCGAGTTCAAAGTATTTTATAGGCAGATCGCGGTAGCTCCTGAGCTTTCTCTTGAATATCAGGATATGCCCTGGGCAGTTCATCGGTTTTAACACGTACTCCTGCTCCTCAATTTTCAAGTAATACATAAATTCCCGATAATACCCCGAGTGTCCCGAGGTGTTCCACAGATCCGCCTTGGCAATGTGAGGGATAACGACTGTTTCATATCCCCGCTTTCTGTGTTCCGCCTTCAAGAAAGTCTCTATTGTCTCTCTCAGAACGGCGCCCTTCGGATAATAATATACGAGGCCCGCCCCGGCTTCTTCCTGGAAAATATTGAAAAGGTCTAGCAGCTTGCCCAGTTTCCTGTGGTCGCGCTTCCCGGCCTCTTCGATGAGCTTAAGATGATCATCCAGATCTTTCTGGGATTCAAAAGCTGTTCCGTAGATCCTCTGTAGCATCTTGTTCTTTTCGGAACCCCTCCAATAAGCTCCCGCTATTGACAGAAGCTTGAACGCCTTGATGTCCTTTGTCGACCCGACATGCGGACCGCGGCACAGGTCGGTGAACGCGCCGTTCTTGTAAAAAGTGACATTTTCGTCGGGGATGTCGTTCAGGATCTCAACCTTGTATATTTCACCCTCGTTTTTCATGAGCTTTATCGCTTCGGCCCTGCTTATTTCCTGACGTTCGAATTTCTCTCCGCGGGCGATGATCTCCCTCATTTTCTCCTCGATCTTCGGGAGGTCGTCCTCGACCAGCGTGTGGGGCATGTCGAAATCATAATAAAAACCCGTTTCAATGGAGGGGCCTATCGCAAGGAGAACATTGGGAAAGAGCTCCTTTACGGCTTCTGCCATTATGTGCGATGTTGAGTGACGAAGTGTTTCCAGTTTAGACGGCTCTTTCAAAGTATCTCCTCAGTTCAGGCTCAGCGGAAGTTTTGTCATCATGAACGGAACGTTTATCGATCCGCTAGAAGATAGTTTTGCGTGTATGTCCTTGAAGGATCCCTTAAGGCTTATCTTTATGTTTTCTGCCACTATTTCAGAGATCTTTTCTATCATGTCATCAAGCGCTTCCTCAATGCTTGCGCCTTCGCTTTCGCAGTTCGGGAAATTTGGGCAGGAAACTATGAAGCTACCGTCATCTTTCGGTTTAACTATTATGTCCAGATTCATGCTCTAATTATACCATCTGGGCCTATGCCATGCTAGTTATTATCTCTTTTTTTGCCCACAGATCGGCCGCCAGGATATCTTCAAGGGTCGGCTCGCTTGTATTGAAATGCTTATCCATAGCCTGTTTTACAAGCAGCGGGATATCCGTGAACTTTATCCGCCCTTCAAGGAACAACCTTACCGCTTCGTTGTTCGCGGCGTTCAGCACAGCGGGCACGGTCCCGCCCCGTCTTCCCGCGATATAGGCGTAATCGAGGCATGGGAATTTTTCCCTGTCCGGCGCTAAAAAAGTGAGTGCCTCTACCTTTGTAAGGTTGATCAGATCGAATTTGTTCTGGGCCCTTTCTCCATCAAATAATGCATATTGAATTGGTATCCTCATGTCCGGTGCGGCCATCTGGGCGATTATCGAGCCGTCAAGGAATTCGACCATCGAATGGATCACGCTCTGGGGATGTATTACAACATCTATTTTTGAATAATCCAATCCGAACAGATGATGCGCTTCGATCACTTCAAAACCCTTATTCATAAGGCTGGCGGAGTCAACGGAGATCTTATCCCCCATGCGCCACCTCGGGTGAGCCAGGGCATCACTAACGGAAACCCTGGAGAACTTATCGGCTGAAAGCGTAAGGAACGGCCCGCCGGAAGCCGTTAAGATCACTTTTTTTATCTTTGAGAGATCCTCGGATCTCAAGCACTGCGCGACACCCGAATGCTCGCTGTCTATGGGGGCCAATCTTATTTTCTTTTTTTTGACCTCCCTCATTATTATATCGCCCGCCGCAACAAGCACCTCCTTGCTTGCAAGAGCGATGTTCTTTTTAAGACCGATGGCTTCCATCGTCGGGATTATCCCTGTTGAGCCCGGGATAGCGACCACAACCGTATCAGAATCCTTATGGGTAGAGACCTTGATAAGCCCTTCGCTTCCGAAGTACACAACGGTAGTGGTTTTCCCCAGTTTTCCCTGAAGTATCTCGGCGGACGCTTCCGTATCCACCGAAACTATTTTTGGCGAGAATCTTTTTACCTGCTCCGCGAGGACGTTCAGGTTGTCTTTTGCGGCAAGCCCAATGACCTTGAACCTGTTCGGGAACGAGGAAATGACGTCCAGCGTTTGAAGGCCAATAGAGCCGGTCGAGCCTAGAATAGAGATGTTCTTTCTCAAATCAGTTCACCCGAAGGATACGGAGGGACTTATCATTTTTTCTTCAGCCAGCTCATCATTTTGCGCAGCTGTGCGCCGACAATCTCGATAAGATGTTCCCTGTCTTTTCTCATTAGAGCGTTGTAAACCGGTCTTCCCGCCTGATTTTCCGTGATCCATTCTTTCGCGAATGAGCCGTTCTGAATACGATTTAAAGCGTACTGCATCCTGGCCCTGACCGAATCGTCGATAATATACGGGCCTACGGTGATATCGCCGTATTTTGCCGTAGTGCTTATACCATCTCTCATTCCGGAAATCCCTCTTTCATACATAAGATCAACGATCAACTTCAGCTCATGCATGCATTCAAAATAAGCGATCTCCGGCTGGTAACCGGCGTTGACCAGTATCTCAAATCCGGATTTGACCAGTGAGGTCGTCCCGCCGCAAAGAACGCACTGTTCGCCAAAAAGGTCGGTTTCGGTCTCTTCTTTGAAAGTTGTTTCAAGGACGCCGGCCCTTGTCGCGCCGATGCCTTTTGCGTACGCGAGTGCGACATCTTTTCCTTTGCCTGTCGGATCCTGCTGGACGGCAAATATAGCCGGGACGCCGCTTCCTTCCGTATAAAGTTTTCTAACAAGCGGGCCTGGTCCTTTCGGCGCCACCATTATCACATCCACGTCCGCGGGCGGTAGTATCTGGTTGAAATGGATATTGAAGCCGTGCGAGAACATTAGGGTTTTTCCCTTTGTCATATTCTTCGCTATGGATTGTTTATATACCCCCCCCTGAAGTTCATCCGGCACCAGCATCTGGACTATGTCCGCCTGCTTGGATGCTTCTTCAGCTGACATAGGCTTATATCCGTCCTTCTTCGCTCTATCCCAATTCGGACTCCCCTCCAATTCCGAAACAATAACGTTCACCCCGCTGTCCTTTAGGTTCATTCCCTGGGCCCCTCCCTGACTGCCGTACCCTATCATCGCGACCGTTTTCCCCTTCAAAATATTCAGATCCGCATCCTTATCATAATATACCTTTGCCATATCAACCCCTCCTTTTCTTTTTATTCAATCCACACCACAAATTATCGCAGCTTGAACAGGCCGTCATCCCGTGCAGGAAAAACCAGCCCCAAAAGAGCGCTATAGAGACCGCCGCTAACAAATAATCCTCGTAATAAAGCAGGAACGGCACCGGGAACACGGCGACCATAAGCCAGAGAGACGCCAGTAATGCATCCTCCGGATCGGACGGCCCCTCATGCCTCCCATCAAAAAAATACTTCGAGATCAACCCCCCGAATATATAACATTCTTTTCCAAAATACACGCACCTTGTGCAATAGAGGTACGTGTGAGCAAAAATGACTCCGCCCGCAAAAATGAAATAAATATACGGCAGAAGGTTGTTGTGCACATACAGCGTAAAAGTCCCGAACAATACGCATATTGCCAGCCCGGGAACGTTCACCAGACGGTTAAGATCGCACCTATTCATTTGCTCCTCTTTGCAGGGCGATCTTCCCGGTCCTGACAAGTTCCTTTATGCCGAATTTTCGCAACAGTTTTTCTATGCCGTCCACCTTGTTCTCTTCTCCGGTCATCTCGATCGTGACCGCTCCCTCGCTCACATCGACTATCCTGCCCCTGAAAATGTCGACGATTTCTATGATCTCGGGGCGGGTTTTCTCATTGCAACTCACCTTCATCAGCACAAGCTCCCTCTCAACTGCCACGTCATGAGGTATGTCAAATACCTTTATAACGTCTATCAGCTTGTATAGTTGCTTTGTTATCTGTTCAAGCACAAAGTCATCACCGGAGGCAACTATGGTCATCCTTGATACCGATTCATCCTCCGTAGTCCCGACCGCAAGGGATTCAATATTATAACCTCGACGCGAGAACAGTCCGGCAACCCTGGCCAGGACGCCGGGTTTATTTTCAACCAGAACTGAAATGGTATGCTTCATATCCTCACCCCAAAATTAGCGCTGTCATAATCTACCCCAGTCCCTACTTTACTCCCCTCTCCTATTTTAGGAAAGGGGCGCAGGGGTGAGGTTAATCCACCAGCATTTCGTTTATAGCCTGACCGGCAGGCACGAATGGGAACACGTTCTCTCCCTTTGCCACCTTAAAGTCGATCAAAACAGGCCTGTCCTTTATGGTCAATGATTCTTCAATGGCCGGCCTTACTTCCTCGATCTTAGTTACCCTGATACCTTTTGCCCCATATGCTTCCGCGACCTTTACAAGGTCGGGGTTCCCTTCAAGGTCCGTCTGGGAATACCTTTTCCCGTGGAGGAGTTCCTGCCACTGACGCACCATTCCGAGGCAGGCATTATCGAGCACAGCGATCTTGATGGGGAGTTTGTTGTTCACCGCGGTCGTAAGTTCCTGTATGTTCATCTGGATGCTTCCGTCGCCCGCGATGTCAAAAACTATTTTATCGGGACAGCCGAACTGGGCGCCTATCGCGGCCGGCAGCCCGTACCCCATTGTCCCGAGCCCGCCGGACGATATCATGGTCCTCGGTTTGGTGAATTTATAGTACTGCGATGCCCACATCTGGTTCTGTCCCACCTCGGTAGTTATTATCGCTTCACCGCCGGTCGCCTCGTATATTTGTTCGATGACATACTCCGGCTTGATCTCGTCGGTCTTTTTATATGACAGCGGATACTTGTTCTTCCATTCCTCCACCTGAGCAAGCCACGGCGCGTGGTCGTCCTTTGCGGAAACTTTTCCGATAAGTTCTTTTAGGACTTTCATGACGTCGCCAACGATCGGGATATCGGCCTTAACGTTCTTTCCGATCTCCGCCGGATCGATATCGATATGGATATGCTTTGCTTTCGGAGCGAATTTCGCGATGTGGCCGGTTACACGGTCGTCAAATCTCGCGCCTATCGCAATAAGAAGATCGCATTCCTGAATGGAATAGTTGGCGTAAACCGTACCATGCATACCCGGCATTCCAAGTGAGAGCTTGTTAGTTTCCGGAAAGCCTCCTTTTCCAAGCAGCGTTGTTGTGACCGGTATGCTGCACTTTATCGCAAGCTCTGTCAGCTCTTTGGCCGCACCTGATGCGATGACGCCTCCGCCGGAATATATGACCGGTCTCTTCGAATCCATGATCGCTTTCGCCGCAGCGGATATCTGCCTGGGATGACCTTCGTACTTCGGTTTATAGCTGGGGATATCTATCTTCTCCGGATATTTAAAGTTTAGCTTGTGCGTCTGAATATCTTTCGGGATATCTATGAGCACGGGGCCTGGCCTTCCAGACCTGGCGATATAGAACGCCTCTTTGAACACCCGGGGAATATCCTTTATGTCCTTAATAAGGTAGTTATGTTTTGTGATGGGGATCGTTATCCCGGTTATGTCGGCTTCCTGGAATGAATCTCTTCCAAGAAAAGTTGTCCCGACCTGACCGGTTATTGCCACCACAGGTATCGAATCCATATATGCCGTGGCTATTCCGGTCACGAGGTTCGTCGCGCCGGGTCCTGATGTCGCAACACACACGCCTACCTTGCCGGTAGCGCGCGCAAAGCCGTCCGCAGCATGAGCCGCTCCCTGCTCATGGCGCACAAGGATATGCTTTATATCTTTCTCATAGTAAAGCGCGTCATAGAGAGGCAATACCTGACCACCGGGATAGCCAAATATCAGATCTACCCCTTCTTTTTTGAGACATTCGAGTATCGCCTGCGCGCCTGTCAGTTCCATTTTATTTAAGCACCGCTCCCGTGTTCGCGCTAGTCACAAACCTAGCGTATCTCGCCAGCCACCCGCTCTTTGCCTTTGGCTCCGGCGTTTTCCACTGGGACCTTCTTTTGGCAAGTTCGGCATCAGAGACCTTCATGTTTATCTTTCTTGCCGGAATGTTGATCTCTATCATATCCCCTTCTTTGATCAGGGCAATCGGTCCGCCCTCCATTGCTTCCGGAGATATATGGCCTATGCAGGGACCCTGCGTTCCGCCGGAAAATCTTCCATCGGTGATCAGAGCCACGGAATCAGACAAGCCCATTCCGGTAAGCGCGGAAGTCGGTGAGAGCATTTCCCTCATTCCCGGGCCGCCTTTGGGGCCTTCGTAACGGATAACAACAACATCGCCGGATTTTACCTTCCTGTCCATGATCGCCTTCATGGCATCCTCTTCACAGTCATAGACCTTTGCGCACCCGGTGATCCTCTGCGCCGCTTCCGAAACTGCTGTTTGTTTCACGACACAGCCATCGGGCGCGATGTTACCCTTTAGAACGGCTATCCCGCCTTCCTTGTGGTAAGGATTATCAAGCTTTCTAATAACATTGTCATCGAATATGATGCCGTCTTTCGCGATGTCCCGGATGTTCCTTCCGTTGACGGTATCCGCGCCAAGTAATCGATCTTTAAGCACGTGCAGCACTCCCGGTATTCCCCCCGCGTATTCCAGGTCTTCCAGAAAGAATGGGCCTGACGGCCTTAAATTGGTGATATGGGGTATCTCACGGCTCAGCTTATCGAAGTCGTCCAGGCATATTTCGATCCCGAATTCGTGCGCGATCGCCGGCAGATGCAAAGCCGTGTTCGACGATCCGCCTATGGCCATGTCGACCATTATCGCGTTATGGATGGCGTTATTTGTGACAATGTTCCTCGGGGTCACATTATGCCTGACGAGTTCGACAATCCTTTCACCGGAAGAGTACGCTATCCTTTTTTTCTTGGCGGAAACCGCAAGGGCGGTCCCGCAGCCGGTCAGCGACATTCCCATCGCTTCAGTAAGACATGACATGGTGTTGGCCGTGTAAAGCCCGGCGCATGAGCCCGCTCCGGGGCAGATATCCTCTTCCATGCAGTTCAGTTCCTGCTCGGATATCCTTCCGGCCCTCACGGCTCCGGACGCTTCAAAGCCGTCCTTGACCAGGTCGCGCTTCACCATTTTATATCTTCCGGTCATCATGGGGCCTGCGGTCACCACGATAGCGGGGACATTCAACCTTCCCGCCGCCATAAGCATTCCGGGGGTTATCTTGTCGCATGCGGTAAGAAGTATCATCCCGTCAAGCTGGTGCGCTTCCACCATTGATTCTATCATGTCAGCTATCAGTTCTCTGGAAGCAAGCGAGTAATGCATGCCCTTGTGGCCCATCGCAATGCCGTCGCAGATCGCCGGCAAACCGAAAACGAAAGGCACGCCTCCGCCGGCCGATATGCCGTTCTCAGCGGCTCTTTCGAAGTCCCTCATATTCACGTGGCCGGGAACAAGATCGCTGAAGCTGGAAGCTATGCCGATGAAAGGTTTACTCATGGACGACCTTGTCACGCCGGTCGCATACAGGAGCGCCCGGTGACCAACTCTCTCGATCCCCTTTTTTATCTCATCGCTTCTCATTTATTACGCCTCCTATAAGTTGGATTAGTGGAAGTTTATTATAACATGAATTTTACGATTTTTAATGGGATTTTTAAGCTGTTTTATCGATATAACTATAGTAGGAGATCGGGAAATAAGAAATAATATTTGGAATTTTGGATTTGGGTCATTGGAATTTGTTTGGTAATTGGAAATTGGAAATTGGTCATTCTTGCGTAGCAAGCGCTGGGTTGTTCGTGACTTGTTAAAGATCTATAGACTATCTTCTCTGATTAAGTTCGGAGAATCCTTTTAGTACTATTTAACTTTAACTTGACGGCAACCCAGTTTTTTATTCTGTAAAGATATCTTATCACATATCCTCAAAAAAATCAAGAAGGCATTCTAAGTCTTGAGATTCAAATGATTTTTCAACTCATCCCTTGTCCCTACTTAGCTTCCAGCTTATCCAGACGGGCTTTCAGCTCTTCATTGATCTTCTTCTGTTCATCGATCTGCCTTTGCTGCTCTTTTACCGCTTCAACAAGTATGGGTATTAACGTATCGGTATAAAGTGTGGTAGCATAAACTCTATCTTTTCCGTCCTTGCCTGTATAATGATTCTCGAGTTTTGTACTATCATCATATTTTACCGCTTCCGGCACTTGCTCTCCCACATCTTCGGCGATAAAACCAAGTGTATGCCCGCCGCCATGTTTTTCATCCCAATCAAAAGAAACTCCTCTAAGGTTAAGTATCTTATCCAGGGCATCTTTTATTCCCACAACGTTCTTCTTCCATCTTATTGATGAACCTTTCCCGTAAGTACCGTGGACAGCATAAAAATCGCTACCTGGACTTTCAGCATATACACCATAAGCACTGCCGTAACCATAAGTACCAACATAGCCTACGCCATAGACACCCGCACTCCAGTTAGTATAGTCAGTATTCATACCGCTAACACCGCAGCCATTTGCCCCATGACCTATACCCAAGACACCGGTGCCCAATTTTCCGTTTTCGCCGATGATGGTTTCCGCTCCTTCGCGATAAGCATAGATGCAACGCCCGGTCTGATAAATGGCGGTTCCACTCCCGCTCAGCCCCGTTCCCATTACAGTTATTTGAGACTGCGGATTCGTCGTCCCGATACCGACATTGCCGTTATTATCAATGACCATTGATGTATTTGTAATACCAGTAGTGTAGTTATTTGAGGTTCCAAACATCAATTTTGAACCGCTATTATCAAAATAGGCAGCGATCCTGGCGTTTGGATTAGATCCAGAGCTGTACAGGAAATCTATAGGTGTATAACGTCCAGCGGTATAAGCACCGCTCAAAGAAAGCATACCTCTTGTTGCACCGGTAAATGTTGAAATTTGACTTCCTTCTACATTTAGTTTGGATGCCGGATTTGTCGTCCCGATGCCGACATTGCCGTTGTTTAGAATTGTTACTCTATCCGAATAATTATCTATATTGCCTTGCGAACTCAGTGTGCGCAAATAAAGATTACCGCCTGAAGAACCTCCCCAATCGATCACGCCGTTAGCAGAATTATAAACTAAATGGGTCCCGGAAAGCCGAACATTACCGGCAACATCTAATTTAGTTCCTGGACCAGTCGTACCGATGCCGACATTGCCGCCTGAAACAAACAAATCATTTGTGTCAACTTTTAAACCGCTTGAGTTCAAATAATACCCCGTGCCGGAACATGCGGTAGCTGTCGCTGATAAAATAGCATAATTTGCGCGTACAGAACACACGGTCGATGTTCCACTCAAATCTGCATAGTTAGCATCCCTCGCGTGACCCGTACATATGGAAGCTACCGATGATAATATTGCGTAATTTGCCTGCTTGGTACACAGGGTCGATATTCCACTAAGATCCGCATAGTTAGCATCTTTCGCATGACCGGTACTGCAATCGCTGGCTGTCGCTGCTAATAATGCGTATGTCGCCTGCTTCGTACACATGGTCGATGTCCCGCTCAATGCCGCATAGTTAGCATCTTTCGCATGGCCGGTACTGCAATCGCTGGCTGTCGCTGCTAATAATGCGTATGTCGCCTGCTTCGTACACATGGTCGATGTCCCGCTCAATGCCGCATAGCTCGCACTATTCGCACTGCCTGTACAGACACTCGATGTGCCTGATAAAGCTGCATATGGCGCTGATCCTGTACAGCTGGATGATGTTCCACTCAATGCCGCATAGCTCGCGCTATTCGCACTGCCTGTACATATACTTGATATCCCTGATAGGTTTGCATACTTGACTGATCCAGTACATGCCGATGATATCCCGCTAAGATCCGCGTACTTTACTGATCCTGTACAGGCACTGGATGTTCCTGATAACTCCGCATACTTTACAGATCCGGTACAGCTGGATGCTGTTCCACTCAATGCCGCATAGCTCGCGCTATTCGCGCTGCCCGTACATATACTTGATATCCCTGATAGTGTTGCATATATAGCATTAGTGCTCGTGGTCGATGTCCCGCTTAATACTGCGTAGCTGACGGTTCCTGTACACCTGGACGATGTTCCGCTTAGATCTGCATACTTTACAGAGCCGGTACAAGTGGATGCGGTTCCACTCAATACTGCATAATTAACAGTCCCTGTACATGTAGATGCGGTTCCACTCAATACTGCATAATTAACAGTCCCTGTACATGTAGATGCGGTTCCACTTAATACTGAATAGTTGGAAGTATTCGCGCTACCCGTACAAACACTCGATATCCCTGATAGTGTTGCATAGGAAACCGATCCAGTACAGCTGGATGATGTTCCACTCAATACCGCGTAGTTAACGGTCCCGGTACACATGGATGCTGTCCCGCTCAACACAGAGTAGTTGGAAGTATTCGCGCTACCCGTACAAACACTTGATGTCCCAGATAGATTTGCATAAATAGCATTAGTGCTGGTGGTAGATGTCCCGCTCAATACAGCGTAGTTGGATGTGTTCGCATTGCCTGTACAGACACTGGATGCCCCTGACAGTGCCGCATAATTGGTTGATCCTGTACAGACAGATGCTGTTCCACTCAATGCTGCATAGTTGGATGTATTAGCGCTACCTGTACACACACTTGATGTCCCTGACAGTGCCGCATAATTGGTTGATCCGGTACAAATAGATGCTGTCCCGCTCAATGCTGCATAGTTCGCACTATTCGCACTGCCTGTACATACACTTGATATCCCTGATAAATTTGCATACTTGGTTGATCCGGTACAAGTGGATGCGGTTCCACTCAATACTGCATAGTTAACAGTCCCGGTACAAGTAGATGCTGTTCCGCTCAACACAGAGTAGTTCGATGTATTAGCATTACCTGTGCATACACTTGATATACCTGATAGAGCTGCATAATTAGTTGATCCAGTACAGACAGATGCTGTTCCACTCAATACCGCATAATTAACGGTCCCGGTACACATGGATGCGGTCCCACTTAATACTGAATAGTTGGAAGTATTCGCGCTACCCGTACAAACACTTGATGTCCCAGATAGATTTGCATAAATAGCATTAGTGCTGGTGGTAGATGTCCCGCTCAATACCGCGTAATTGACGGTCCCTGTACACAGGGATGCGGTCCCGCTCAACACAGAGTAATTCGATGTATTCGCGTTGCCTGTGCATACACTGGATGTACCTGATAGCGCTGCATAAGTGACAGGCCCTGTACAACTGGATGCCGTTCCACTCAATACTGCATAGTTTGATGTATTCGCATTTCCTGTACACACACTTGATGTCCCTGACAGTGCCGCATAATTGGTTGATCCGGTACAAATAGATGCTGTCCCGCTCAATGCTGCATAGTTCGCACTATTCGCACTGCCTGTACATACACTTGATATCCCTGATAAATTTGCATACTTGGTTGATCCGGTACAAGTGGATGCGGTTCCACTCAATACTGCATAGTTAACAGTCCCGGTACAAGTAGATGCTGTTCCGCTCAACACAGAGTAGTTCGATGTATTAGCATTACCTGTGCATACACTTGATATACCTGATAGAGCTGCATAATTAGTTGATCCAGTACAGACAGATGCTGTTCCACTCAATACCGCATAATTAACGGTCCCGGTACACATGGATGCGGTCCCACTTAATACTGAATAGTTGGAAGTATTCGCGCTACCCGTACAAACACTTGATGTCCCAGATAGATTTGCATAAATAGCATTAGTGCTGGTGGTCGACGTTCCACTCAATGCTGCATAGTTGGATGTATTCGCACTGCCTGTGCATACACTTGATATACCTGATAGTGCTGCATAATTGGTTGATCCGGTACAAATGGATGCTGTTCCACTCAATACAGCATAGTTGGATGTATTAGCGCTACCTGTACACACACTTGATGTCCCTGACAGTGCCGCATAATTGGTTGATCCTGTACAGACAGATGCTGTTCCACTCAATGCTGCATACTTTACTGATCCCGTACAGACAGATGCTGTTCCGCTCAACACAGAGTAGTTCGATGTATTAGCATTACCTGTGCACACACTGGATATACCTGATAGAGCTGCATAATTAGTTGATCCGGTACAGCTTGATGCTGTTCCACTTAATGCTGCATAGTTGGATGTACTCGCGCTACCTGTACATATACTGGATATACCTGATAGATTTGCATAAGTGACAGACCCTGTACAACTGGATGCTGTTCCACTCAATACTGCATACTTTACTGATCCCGTACATGCGGATGATGTTCCGCTTAACACTGCATAGTTAACAGTCCCTGTACAGGCTGATGCTGTCCCACTCAATACCGCATAGTTTGATGTATTCGCACTGCCTGTGCATACACTTGATATCCCCGATAAAGCTGCATACTTTACCGATCCCGTACACGCGGATGATGTTCCGCTCAATGTCGCATAGTTCGCGGTTACTGATACTGATGTGGAGGTCACATTGATAAGCGCCGAGCCATCTCCGTAATATTTACCTGTCGACCCCTCTATGGATGCTCCCATAGCTCCCACCTTAAGATTCCCTGTTATATTGGCGTTTGCCGTCTGCGCTTCCGTTGTGTTCATGATGTACCTTAGATCCGCATCTCCCTCTGAGATACCTCCTCCGCCTCCACCCATCCCCGATTCTGATGATATCGCCCTGAACGCGTACGGTGCCGCCGCCAGCAGCTGGTGCGGCGTCATGTCTTCTCCCCCAACGTTCAGCCCGATCTCATATTGATTGCTGAAATCTACGCTAGTGGGAATAGGACCCAGCATTTCATTGATGTTCCCCTGACTGTCAGGAGTAACCGTTGATGTCTGCGACCACAGCGATGTCCCGCTGGATGAATCGTACAGCGTGAAGATTATCACCTTGGGGTCTGTGATAGGCAGGCCGCTTGTTTTGTCCAGTAACCTACCTTGAAAATATATGGTGCGGGGGATAGCTGCAAGAACGGAGAAAGATAATATCGTCAGGAAAACAAAGAAAAAGAAAAACACCTTTTTTTGCATAATAACCCTCCTGTGAATATCATGAATATCAATGGATTCCTTACTTGATCCCTAGCGGTACATTATATTATATAGGTGCGGAATTACAAATGACTAATTTCATGCTTAAAGTATAACTGAAAAGATTTTCGCTAATTACCCCTGGACTAAATCCCTTTATATTTACGGATTCCAAATATCGCTTGAAGAGGACCAGACATCGTGAAGATAACTCCCCCCCATTACCCACATCTTATTCTTATAAACAACTGAACCAAGGCCATCACGGGCTGCCCAGCCGGCGGCGGCAGTTGCCTGGGTCCATGTAATTCCGTCAGTAGAATACCAGACATCATTCCTCTCCCATTGTCCAACAACATTCCCGTATCCCCCCATCACCCACATTTTATTATCAAAGACCTGTGCGGTGTGCCACGCCCGTCCCGGCCAGTTGGCAGCAGCTGTTACCTGTCATCCAGGTAACGCCGTCTGAAGATGACCATACATCGTTCCGATAGCCGGTACTAAGCCCCCCATACCCACCTCCAAGCAGCCACATTTTATTGTTAAAGACCAATGATCTGCTCCCCTCACGGTTGTACCATTCAACAGAGGTTTCCGGTTTCCAAGTAACACCGTCCGTAGAGGACCAGACAGGATTAGTTTGGGCGGTTGAATGGTCCGTCATCATCCACATTTTATTATTAAAAACCAATACTGAAGGACCTTGCATTAGTCCCCAACCGGCAGCAGCTGTTACCTGTGTCCAGGTAACGCCGTCCGAAGAAGACCAGACATCGTTCAAAGCTTTCGTGTTAGAATCATATCCTCCCAATACCCACATTTTGTTGTTAAAGACCACCGCAGCGAAGTTAGTTCGGGCTGTCCAACCGGCAGCAGCTGTTGCCTGTGTCCAGGTAATGCCGTCTGAAGATGACCATACATCGCTCTTGTAGTTAGAACTACCAACACGCCCACCGATCACCCACATTTTATTGTTAAACACCAATGTGGAAAAACTTTCGCGGCCTGGCCAGCCGGCGGCAGAAGTTACCTGAGTCCAGGTGGATCCGGCTGCGGCAAATACCGTTCTTGCTACAAGAAGTTGGAAAAGAAAGAGCAAAAACAATATTAAGATGTGAGATGAGAAATGAGAGATGAGAGTGGGTTTTCGCATCCCATACCTCACACTTTGCATCTCTTGTTTTACTTTCCTTTCTTTTTATCTTGCACAGGAACCAGCGGAGGAATATCCGCGCGCACGGCTTCAACTCTCCAGTAGAATTTCTGGGAGGGGTTTCCGTCGGAGGTGGTGCTGACTGTAAATTTGCAGTTCTCGATCTTGCCTGCAACATAGAGCGGGGAATATCCGTCCACACAGGTCAGCTGGACAGTTCGCCCTTCTTTTCTGGTGAGGGCTTCAAAATATTCCGGCAGCTGTATTTCTTTCTTTGAACCGGACAGTTGGTCCTCACCCCGATAAAAGACCGCGTGTTCCGGACCCTCCAATGCGCCGTGAACTAATGTTTTGTTTTTCGGATCCAGCGGGTCAGGTATCTCAAAGTTCTTGTAGGTCGCGGCAAATCCGCCGGCAACCTGAAGCGTGTATTGTGGATTTGTCGTCCCGATGCCGACGTTGCCGCCTACAAAATAAGAATTACCGGAACGATTCAAAACAAATTTATCAACACCAGTTTGACCAATGGTAAGGCCACCTAGACCATCGTAAACCATTTCATAATAGTTGGTGCCGCCATCAGTCAAACGAATACCATATCCGTAATTAGCTCCTGACCCGTTGACAGTTAGCTTCGCTCCCGGACTCGTCGTCCCGATGGCCACGCGGCCGCTGTTGTAGTAAATATCACTTCCGCTCGTGCCCCATTGACCTGAAGGCCAAGAAGTTCTAGGAACCCCGCCAAGGGTAAGACCGTTTGTGTCAATTTTAACTGTGCCAGTGGTATTTGCACAGTTACTCGCAATTCTACACAGATCCGCATAGTTCGCGTCCCTCGCATGACCCGTACATGTGCTAGCTACCGATGATAATATTGCGTAATTTGCCTGCTTGGTACACAAGGTCGATATCCCGCTCAATACTGCATAGTTCGAGTCATTTGCATGACCCGTACATGTGGTAGCTACTGATGATAATAACGCGTATGTTGCCTGCTTGGTACACAAGGTCGATATCCCGCTCAATACTGCATAGTTCGAGTCATTTGCATGACCCGTACATGTGGTAGCTACTGATGATAATAACGCGTATGTTGCCTGCCTGGTACACATGGTAGATGTTCCACTCAGATCTGCATAGTTTGCACTCTTAGCATTACCTGTACAGACACTTGATATCCCTGATAGGGCCGCATACGGTGCTGATCCTGTACATACAGATGCTATGCCACTCAACGCCGCATAGTTCGCACTCTTCGCACTACCTGTACAGACACTTGATATCCCTGATAGGGCCGCATACGGTGCTGATCCTGTACATACAGATGCTATGCCACTCAACGCCGCATAGTTCGCACTCGTCGCATTACCTGTACAGACACTTGATATCCCTGATAGGGCTGCATACGGCGCTGATCCACTACAGCTGGATGCTATTCCACTAAGATTTGCATAGTTCGCACTCGTCGCATTACCTGTACAGACACTTGATATCCCTGATAGGGCTGCATACGGCGCTGATCCACTACAGCTGGATGCTATTCCACTAAGATTTGCATAGTTCGCACTCTTCGCGCTACCCGTACAAATACTTGATATTCCTGACAGTGCTGCATACGGCGCTGATCCACTACAGCTGGAGGCTGTTCCACTCAATGCCGCATAGTTCGCGCTATTCGCGCTGCCTGTACATATACTTGATATCCCTGATAGTGTTGCATATATAGCATTAGTGCTCGTGGTCGATGTCCCGCTCAATACTGCGTAGCTGACGGTTCCTGTACACCTGGACGATGTTCCGCTTAGATCTGCATACTTTACAGAGCCGGTACAAGTGGATGCGGTTCCACTCAATACTGCATAGTTAACAGTCCCGGTACAAGTAGATGCTGTTCCGCTTAACACTGCATAATTAACAGATCCCGTACAAGTGGATGCGGTCCCACTTAATACTGAATAGTTGGAAGTATTCGCATTACCTGTACATACACTTGATATTCCTGATAGTGCTGCATACGGCGCTGATCCTGTACATATAGATGCTGTTCCACTCAATGCGGCATAGTTCGCACTATTCGCACTGCCTGTGCATACACTTGATGTCCCAGATAGATCCGCATACTTAGTCGATCCTGTGCAGACAGATGCGGTCCCACTCAATACCGCATAATTGGATGTATTTGCACTACCTGTACAAATGCTTGATGTGCCTGATAGTGTTGCATACGGCGCTGATCCGGTACATACAGATGCTGTTCCGCTCAATGCGGCATAGTTCGCACTATTCGCACTGCCTGTACAAATGCTTGATGTCCCTGATAGTGTTGCATAAACAGCATTAGTGCTGGTGGTCGATGTGCCACTCAATACTGCGTAGCCAGCTGTTTTAGCATTGCCTGAACATGTACTTGATATCCCAGACAGATCCGCATACTTAGTCGATCCTGTACAGACAGATGCGGTCCCACTTAATACTGAATAGTTGGAAGTATTCGCATTACCTGTACATACACTGGATGTCCCTGATAGTGCTGCATACTTGGTTGATCCGGTACAGCTTGATGCTGTCCCGCTCAATACTGCATAGTTTGATGTATTCGCATTTCCTGTACAGACACTTGATGTCCCCGATAGATTTGCATAAATAGCATTAGTGCTGGTGGTCGACGTCCCGCTCAATACCGCATAGTTGGATGTATTAGCATTACCTGTGCAGACACTTGATGTACCTGATAGTGTTGCATAAGGGACAGATCCTGTACATGTAGATGCTGTTCCACTCAATACCGCGTAATTGACGGTCCCTGTACACAGGGATGCGGTCCCGCTCAACACAGAGTAATTCGATGTATTCGCGTTGCCTGTGCATACACTGGATGTACCTGATAGTGCTGCATACTTGGTTGATCCGGTACAGCTTGATGCTGTCCCGCTCAATACTGCATAGTTTGATGTATTCGCGCTACCCGTACAAACACTTGATGTCCCAGATAGTGTTGCATAAATAGCATTAGTGCTGGTGGTCGATGTACCACTCAATACTGCGTAGCCAGCTGTTTTAGCATTACCTGTGCAGACACTGGATGTCCCCGATAGATCCGCATACTTAGTCGATCCTGTACAGACAGATGCTGTTCCACTCAATACTGCATAGTTAACAGTCCCGGTACACAGGGATGATGTCCCGCTCAACGCAGAGTAGTTTGATGTATTCGCATTTCCTGTACAGACACTTGATGTCCCTGACAGTGCCGCATAATTGGTTGATCCCGTACAGACAGATGCTGTGCCGCTCAACACAGAGTAGTTCGATGTATTAGCATTACCTGTGCACACACTGGATATACCTGATAGTGCTGCATAAATAGCATTAGTGCTGGTGGTCGATGTACCACTCAATACTGCGTAGCCAGCTGTTTTAGCATTACCTGTGCAGACACTGGATGTCCCCGATAGATCCGCATACTTAGTCGATCCTGTACATGTGGATGCTGTTCCACTCAATACTGCATAGTTAACAGTCCCGGTACACAGGGATGATGTCCCGCTCAACGCAGAGTAGTTTGATGTATTCGCATTTCCTGTACAGACACTTGATGTCCCTGACAGTGCCGCATAATTGGTTGATCCCGTACAGACAGATGCTGTGCCGCTCAACACAGAGTAGTTGGATGTATTAGCATTACCTGTGCACACACTGGATATACCTGATAGTGCTGCATAAATAGCATTAGTGCTGGTGGTCGATGTCCCGCTCAATACCGCATAATTGACAGTCCCTGTACACAGGGATGCGGTCCCGCTCAACACAGAGTAATTCGATGTATTCGCACTGCCTGTGCATACACTGGATGTACCTGATAGTGTTGCATAAGGGACAGATCCTGTACAAATAGATGCTGTCCCACTCAACGCAGAGTAGTTTGATGTATTCGCATTTCCTGTACAGACACTTGATATACCTGACAGTGCTGCATAATTGGTTGATCCGGTACAAATAGATGCTGTTCCACTCAATGCTGCATACTTTACTGATCCCGTACAGACAGATGCTGTTCCGCTCAACACAGAGTAGTTCGATGTATTAGCATTACCTGTGCACACACTGGATATACCTGATAGAGCTGCATAATTAGTTGATCCGGTACAGCTTGATGCTGTTCCACTTAATGCTGCATAGTTGGATGTACTCGCGCTACCTGTACATATACTGGATATACCTGATAGATTTGCATAAGTGACAGACCCTGTACAACTGGATGCTGTTCCACTCAATACTGCATACTTTACTGATCCCGTACATGCGGATGATGTTCCGCTTAACACTGCATAGTTAACAGTCCCTGTACAGGCTGATGCTGTCCCACTCAATACCGCATAGTTTGATGTATTCGCACTGCCTGTGCATACACTTGATATCCCCGATAAAGCTGCATACTTTACCGATCCCGTACACGCGGATGATGTTCCGCTCAATGTCGCATAGTTCGCGGTTACTGATACTGATGTGGAGGTCACATTGATAAGCGCCGAGCCATCTCCGTAATATTTACCTGTCGACCCCTCTATGGATGCTCCCATAGCTCCCACCTTAAGATTCCCTGTTATATTGGCGTTTGCCGTTTGCGCTTCCGTTGTGTTCATGATGTACCTTAGATCCGCATCTCCCTCTGAGATACCTCCTCCTCCTCCACCCATCCCCGATTCTGATGATATCGCCCTGAACGCGTACGGTGCCGCCGCCAGCAGCTGGTGCGGCGTCATGTCTTCTCCTCCAACGTTCAGCCCGATCTCATACTGATTGCTGAAATCTACGCTAGTGGGAATAGGACCCAGCATTTCATTGATGTTCCCCTGACTGTCAGGAGTAACCGTTGATGTCTGCGACCACAGCGATGTCCCGCTGGATGAATCGTACAGCGTGAAGATTATCACCTTGGGGTCTGTGATAGGCAGGCCGCTTGTTTTGTCCAGTAACCTACCTTGAAAATATATGGTGCGGGGGATAGCTGCAAGAACGGAGAAAGATAATATCGTCAGGAAAACAAAGAAAAAGAAAAACACCTTTTTTTGCATAATAACCCTCCTGTGAATATCATGAATATCAATGGATTCCTTACTTGATCCCTAGCGGTACATTATATTATATATATGTGGAATTACAATAGACTTTTGGCTCAAAGAAAATAATAAAAACTGTGGGGAAATAATGGTAACCTAGAAGGTTATACATGTCACTAACACAATAATAACGATAGGGGGAAATGATTTATTGCTGATGCTATCACTTTTCCCCATGATCTACCATCAAATATCAGTTAAACAGCCACCGCCAGAATGTGTGAGAGCTATCGCAAGGTATAAGGTGTGTTGACTATGATCCTTATCCCTTGGTTCTATTTCGCCTCCAGCTTATCCAGACGGGCTTTCAGCTCTTCATTAACCGTCTTCTGTTCATCACAAGCAATTCAATTAAATTCTGAAATTCACTAATATTCCACAAGCACAAATCCTTGCGTGCCATTGCCGGCATTATGTTGATAGCCGCCGGAACCGCCGCCACCGTAGCCATAGGCAGCAGTAACGCTACCATCCTCAAAGTAGAAGCCGCCACCACCAAAAGCGCTTCCGCCGCCTCTACTTGTATTTGCGCCGCAAGTATCCTGTCCTCTCCCGCCATTAACGCCGCCGGTACAGTTAGTGCATGTGCCACCATTACCGCCATGGCCACCGTTGCCGCCGGTATAGCCGGAGTAGCCAGCGCTACCGCCACCAGCCACATAACTCCCAAAAGATGAATCACCGCCGGGATTCCCCCACTCAGTAGCGCCAAGTTGACCGCCGGTGCCACCCTGGCCAACACCTACCGAAATACTTGCTCCGGGAGTTACACTCACACTTTCTGCTATAACAGCGGCCCCGCCGCCGCCACCGCCACCGTAATAGTTGCGGCCTGTGCCGCCGCCACCACCACCACCGCACATTGTAACCCATACTGTTTTCACTCCACTGGGTACAGTGAATGTTCCGCCAGATATGAAACGCTGTTTGCCGTGTGAAGAAATAAGTGTGCCATTATTATAGATTCCACCTGATGCATTTATCGCTCCGCCCTGAACATCTACTTTATATCCTGGATTCGTCGTCCCGATTCCGACATTGCCAACAGAATCTATGACCATTGATGTATTTGTAATACCAGTAGTGTAGTTATTTGAGGTTCCAAACATCAATTTTGAACCGCTATTATCAAAATAGGCAGCGATCCTGGCGTTTGGATTAGATCCAGAGCTGTACAGGAAATCTATAGGTGTATAACGTCCAGCGGTATAAGCACCGCTCAAAGAAAGCATACCTCTTGTTGCACCGGTAAATGTTGAAATTTGACTTCCTTCTACATTTAGTTTGGATGCCGGATTTGTCGTCCCGATGCCGACATTGCCGTTGTTTAGAATTGTTACTCTATCCGAATAATTATCTATATTGCCTTGCGAACTCAGTGTGCGCAAATAAAGATTACCACCTGAAGAACCTCCCCAATCGATCACGCCGTTAGCAGAATTATAAACTAAATGGGTCCCGGAAAGCCGAACATTACCGGCAACATCTAATTTAGTTCCTGGACCAGTCGTACCGATGCCGACATTGCCGCCTGAAACAAACAAATCATTTGTGTCAACTTTTAAACCGCTTGAGTTCAAATAATACCCGGTGCCGGAACATGCGGTAGCTGTCGCTGATAAAATAGCATAATTTGCGCGTACAGAACACACTGTCGATGTTCCACTCAAATCTGCATAGTTAGCATCCCTCGCGTGACCCGTACATATGGAAGCTACCGATGATAATATTGCGTAATTTGCCTGCTTGGTACACAGGGTCGATGTCCCGCTCAATGCCGCATAGTTAGCATCTTTCGCATGACCGGTACTGCAATCGCTGGCTGTCGCTGCTAATAATGCGTATGTCGCCTGCTTCGTACACATGGTCGATGTCCCGCTCAATGCCGCATAACTCGCACTATTCGCACTGCCTGTACAGACACTCGATGTGCCTGATAAAGCTGCATATGGCGCTGATCCTGTACAGCTGGATGATGTTCCACTCAATGCCGCATAGCTCGCGCTATTCGCACTGCCTGTACATATACTTGATATCCCTGATAGGTTTGCATACTTGACTGATCCAGTACATGCCGATGATATCCCGCTAAGATCCGCGTACTTTACTGATCCTGTACAGGCACTGGATGTTCCTGATAACTCCGCATACTTTACAGATCCGGTACAGGCGGATGATGTTCCACTCAATGCCGCATAGCTCGCGCTGTTCGCACTGCCTGTACATATACTTGATATCCCTGATAGTGTTGCATATATAGCATTAGTGCTCGTGGTCGATGTCCCGCTTAATACTGCGTAGCTGACGGATCCTGTACACCTGGACGATGTTCCGCTTAATGTCGAATAAGAAACAGCCCCAGTACAGCTGGATGATGTTCCACTCAATACTGCATAGTTAACAGTCCCGGTACAAGTAGATGCTGTTCCGCTTAACACTGAATAATTAACAGATCCCGTACAAGTGGATGCGGTCCCACTTAATACTGAATAGTTGGAAGTATTCGCGCTACCCGTACAAACACTTGATATCCCTGATAGTGTTGCATAGGAAACCGATCCAGTACATGTGGATGCTGTTCCACTCAATACCGCATAATTAACGGTCCCGGTACACATGGATGCTGTCCCGCTCAACACAGAGTAGTTGGAAGTATTCGCGCTACCCGTACAAATGCTTGATGTCCCTGATAGTGTTGCATATATAGAATTAGTGCTGGTGGTCGATGTCCCGCTTAATACCGCATAGTTAACAGTCCCTGTACACATGGATGCTGTTCCACTTAACACTGCATAGTTGGCACTATTCGCACTGCCTGTACAAATGCTTGATGTCCCTGATAGTGTTGCATAAACAGCATTAGTGCTGGTGGTCGATGTGCCACTCAATACTGCGTAGCCAGCTGTTTTAGCATTGCCTGAACATGTACTTGATATCCCAGACAGATCCGCATACTTAGTCGATCCTGTGCAGACAGATGCGGTCCCACTCAATACCGCATAATTGGATGTATTTGCACTACCTGTACAAATGCTTGATGTGCCTGATAGTGTTGCATAAATAGAATTAGTGCTGGAGGTTGATGTCCCGCTCAATACCGCATAGTTAACAGTCCCTGTACACATGGATGCTGTTCCGCTTAACACTGAATAATTAACAGATCCCGTACAAGTGGATGCTGTCCCACTCAACACAGAGTAGTTGGATGTATTAGCGCTACCTGTACAGACGCTTGATATACCTGATAGTGCTGCATAATTGGTTGATCCGGTACAGACAGATGCTGTTCCACTCAATGCTGCATAGTTGGATGTATTAGCGCTGCCTGTGCATACACTTGATATCCCTGATAAATTTGCATACTTGGTTGATCCGGTACAAACAGATGCGCTCCCACTCAATACCGCATAATTGGAAGTATTCGCATTGCCTGTACACACACTTGATATACCTGATAGTGCTGCATAATTGGTTGATCCGGTACAGCTTGATGCTGTCCCACTCAACGCAGAGTAGTTGGATGTATTAGCGCTGCCTGTGCACACACTTGATATCCCTGATAAATTTGCATACTTGGTTGATCCGGTACAAATAGATGCTGTTCCACTCAATGCTGCATAGTTGACGGTCCCGGTACATATAGATGCTGTCCCACTCAACACAGAGTAGTTCGATGTATTAGCGCTGCCTGTGCATACACTTGATATACCTGATAAAGCTGCATAATTGGTTGATCCGGTACAAATGGATGCTGTTCCACTCAATGTGGCATAGTTCGCACTATTCGCACTGCCTGTGCACACACTTGATGTCCCTGACAGTGCCGCATAATTGGTTGATCCGGTACAAATAGATGCTGTTCCACTCAATGCTGCATACTTTACTGATCCCGTACAGACAGATGCTGTTCCGCTCAACACAGAGTAGTTCGATGTATTAGCATTACCTGTGCACACACTGGATATACCTGATAGAGCTGCATAATTAGTTGATCCGGTACAGCTTGATGCTGTTCCACTTAATGCTGCATAGTTGGATGTACTCGCGCTACCTGTACATATACTGGATATACCTGATAGATTTGCATAAGTGACAGACCCTGTACAACTGGATGCTGTTCCACTCAATACTGCATACTTTACTGATCCCGTACATGCGGATGATGTTCCGCTTAACACTGCATAGTTAACAGTCCCTGTACAGGCTGATGCTGTCCCACTCAATACCGCATAGTTTGATGTATTCGCACTGCCTGTGCATACACTTGATATCCCCGATAAAGCTGCATACTTTACCGATCCCGTACACGCGGATGATGTTCCGCTCAATGTCGCATAGTTCGCGGTTACTGATACTGATGTGGAGGTCACATTGATAAGCGCCGAGCCATCTCCGTAATATTTACCTGTCGACCCCTCTATGGATGCTCCCATAGCTCCCACCTTAAGATTCCCTGTTATATTGGCGTTTGCCGTCTGCGCTTCCGTTGTGTTCATGATGTACCTTTGGTCCGCATTCCCTTGGGCGATACCTCCTCCTCCTCCCATCCCCGATTCTGATGATATCGCCCTGAACGCGTACGGTGCCGCCGCCAGCAGCTGGTGCGGCGTCATGTCTTCTCCCCCAACGTTCAGCCCGATCTCATATTGATTGCTGAAATCTACGCTCGTGGGAATGGGACCCAGCATTTCATTGATGTTCCCCTGACTGTCAGGAGTAACCGTTGATGTCTGCGACCACAGCGATGTCCCGCTGGATGAATCGTACAGCGTGAAGATTATCACCTTGGGGTCTGTGATAGGCAGGCCGCTTGTTTTGTCCAGTAACCTACCTTGAAAATATATGGTGCGGGGGATAGCTGCAAGAACGGAGAAAGATAATATCGTCAGGAAAACAAAGAAAAAGAAAAACACCTTTTTTTGCATAATAACCCCCTGTGAATATCATGAATATCAATGGATTCCTTACTTGATCCCTATGCGGTACATTATATTATATATATGTGGAATTACAATAGACTTTTGGCTCAAAGAAAATAATAAAAACTGTGGGGGGAAAATAAGGAAGAAGATGTCTTTGCTTGTCATAAACAAAAAATAATGGCGCGGCCATCTGCTTGCCGCGCCATTATTTCGCCAATTAATTTGGCCTTATATTATTTCCGATGCCTGTTTTACCGGCTCCTCAGGACCGCCCGTGTAACAGATCGAGAAATAATGCGTTGATAGCTCAGAAAAATTAGGATCCTGCCTGTACGCGTAATCGAACCTGAACCCGTCCAGCGTAAGGCCTATGCCAAGCAGATAATTCGTTGATGTCCCTGTGGTCCCCTCGTCGATCGACGCCGCTTTCTGGTCGATCCCGGCCCTCAGCGCGAGAAGTGGTATTACCTGCCATTCGGCTCCGCCGTGTGCCACCATATCCCTTCCTCCGTCCAGGTCGAAGTCCGTGTCCAGCGCGACCAGCACATTTTCAATAGCTTTATATGAACATCCCAGCTTGAACAGCCTGGGAAGCGTTTCTTTCTCCCCGGTGGACCAATCAAGCGATCCAGCCACATTTTGAAGTGTGGCTCCAACGGTCAACCTGCTGGTCGGTGCATACATCGCCCCAAGGTCCAGCTCCATTCCGCTTGCGGTCGGTGCATTGCTTATGCTCCCCGAAAGCCCCTGTGAAAGAAACTTTACGTTAGCCCCTACCCCGACTTGCTCGCTGATATCTTTACCATATGAGAGGATGAACATCTGGTTCGTATAATCCATTGCTCCGCCTTCGGTTGTTACTCCCCCTACATAATATATATGTGAGCCTGCCGGTGTTGATGCCCCAACATATCCGATCCCTAAATGACCGTATTGCGTCGGATATGAAAATCCGATCAGCTTGTAGTCTACGGTGTTCAATATCTGTGAACTCATGCTTACAAAAGAGAGGCTGTTCTGCCTGGCAAGCCCTGCCGGATTCGTGAATATGGCCGATGCGTCATCAGCAAGGCCCGTGTATGCTCCCCCAAGCGCTATCGGGCGCGCTCCCATCCCTACTTCTGTTATGTCTACCGAGGGTGCGTTGACTGAGCCGTCATCAGCAAAGGATGCGGATATCATCAATATTACCAATGATACCGCTAAAAATGTTAACTTTAGAACCGTATTCCTCATTTGCTCCCCCCTAAAAACCGAAAAGAACATTGCCACCTCTAGCTTTGTTCTTTTCTTGCAGATGGCTGCCCCGCTTTCCGGGGCCTTACACTTATATAATCGGGTTATGGGGGATCAAACTTGCATGAATTTCATGGAATATAGAGAGGGATTCTATTGATAAAAACAGGAAAAAATGAAAAAAACGCAGAACTAGAGAAGGGTTAGTCCATTACCGCCATCTGGCCTTTGGAAAGTATCTTGCTGCTCGAGGTTATCAGATATATGTAAGCTCCATTCGACACATATTCTCCGAAATCGTTCTTACCATCCCAGTAGACATTGTTCAGGCCCGCTTTTCCGCCTTCTTCTCCGGGATCAAATGACTTCTGACACACCGCTTTGCCGGTTATGTCATAAATGATCAGCTTTGTGCCGGTATCGGAAGAAAGAGTGTACATTATCGTTGTTCCTTCACCATGCCTCGGCCTGAATGGATTCGGCACGTTCTTTGGCCTGCTTGTGATAGAAAGTATGCCGGTATGCTTAAGCTGCTTGATCCCGAAGTAGTCGGCTGAACCTCCAAGATTTGTGGCTCGGATCCCTACCTCATGGGTTACACCGCTAAGTTCTGTCGCCGGGCTGAACGAAAAATGGTATTTCTTAGGTCCGGTCTTTATCAGGCCTACAAGATATTTGCTGCCGTCAACATAGACCTCAACGCTTGTTGAACCCGGTGCCAAGCACTCGTCAAGTATATCAGCTGAAATAACAGGTCTTTCGGAAATGGACGTTATCGATGAGGCGGTGCTGCCATCTATGTTGACGTCATAGATGTAGATATCATCGAAAAGCGTGTAAACACAGCCTGAACGCAGCGAATAGCTACTGCTCTCCGATGTCCCTACGGGGGATACCTGCCCGACACTGGAATAAAGTTGATAGCTTGATGAAGATGAACTCCCCATGGTGCCTCCGCTGCTAACGGTTCCTGCCGGCATTGTATAATTTGGGGTTGGCGCTACTGTCGCAAAAGAACCTGTCACGCCAGCGAAGGAAAAAAGGAACAGTAAAAGGCCTGGAATTATAAATGATATTAATTTGTGGTTCGATGTTTTTAACATAAAATTTTTATCATTCTACCTGCCAAAACATTTGGATTTCCTGGACACTCGGAATGCATTATACAGAATACGCCCGAAATATCAAGGGGAATTAGCCGATGGTCAGTATCCGGGAAAAAGCGAAATTTCAATCAAGTTGTGCTATAATTTTCACATGCTCAGATATTTAACTGCTGGAGAATCGCACGGAAAAGCAATAATCGCCATATTGGAAGGTATGCCCGCGAACTTAGTGGTTTCTTCACAGGATATAGATAAGGAACTAAAAAGAAGGCAGATCGGATATGGCAGAGGGCAGCGCATGTCCATCGAGATCGATAAGGTGGAAATATTATCGGGGATACGGCTTGGCAAAACACTGGGCAGCCCCATAGCTCTTATGATAAAGAACATTGATTATGAGAACTGGAAAAAAATAATGCCTATCGAAGAGGACAAGAACATATTCCAGGAACCCGTAACAAGGCTGCGCCCGGGCCACGCGGACCTGGCGGGCTGCATCAAATACAATCAGCAGGACATCAGGAATATACTGGAACGGGCAAGCGCCAGAAGCACCGTATCGCTTGTCGCTGTTGGGGCGATAGCCAAGAAATTACTTTCGGAATTCAAGATCTCAATTTTCAGCCATGTGGTCCAGATAGGCGAAGTTAAGGTTACGCTTGACCAAAATAAGAGCCCTGAAGAGATCCACCGCCTTGCTGAAAGGTCCGATCTAAGGTGTGCTGACGAAAAGTCCGCTGTTCAGATGAAAAAAGAGATCGACGCGGCAAAAGAAAAAAAAGACTCGGTCGGCGGAGTATTTGAGGTCATGGTGCTTGGCGCTCCGGTCGGGCTTGGCAGCCACGTCCATCCGGACAGGAGGCTTTCCGGCAGGCTCGCGTCCGCGGTAATGTCGATACAATCGATAAAAGGCATTGAGATCGGCGCGGGGTTTTCTGCCGTCTCGCTTCCCGGATCAAAAGTTCACGACGAAATCTTCTATGAAAACGACAGATTTACAAGACGGACGAATAACGCAGGGGGACTTGAGGGCGGCATGACGAACGGCGAGCCGATCATCATAAGGGCGGCGGTGAAGCCGATCGCCACTATCGCGAAATCGCTTGATTCGGTCGACCTGATCACAAAAGAACCGGTAAAATCCCATGTTGAGAGAGCCGATGTGTGCCATGTGCCGGCCGCGGGTGTTATCGCTGAATCTTCCGTAGCGATCGAGGTGGCGAATGCGCTCCTCGAAAAATACGGCGGCGACAGCATAGAAGAAATTGCCAATCGTTACAACGCGTGATATAATTACGCGGTTTTCCAAACTTAAATGGGAGGGGTTGATTAATTGTCCGTTAAAATAAAATTAGTAAGGATCGGCGCAAAAGGACAGCCATCATACAGGGTAGTGATCGCTGATGAAAGATCCGCCAGATGCGGCAAAGTCATTGAAGTGATCGGCCATTACAATCCTCTCACCGAACCCTCTTTATTCAGCGTAGATAAAGAAAAGACCCTTGAGTGGATCAAAAAGGGCGCAATTCCAACATCCACCGTGCGCAAAATGCTCGGTAAGATCGGGGTATTAAAAGCTATCGACTTTTCCGCTTCCAAAAAGCGCGCTCCGAAAGGAAAAGAGGAAAAGAAGGAAGAAACAGAGGCAAAACCCGCAGAAGCCAAAACAGAAGAGAAGAAGTAGGGAGAAGCGCAATGAAGGAACTTGTAGAATATCTAGTGAAGGCTCTGGTCGACAAACCTGATGATGTGAAGATCTCGCAAACAGAAGGCGAGTTGGTGACCATAATCGAGATCAGGGTCGCTTCGGATGATGCGGGCAAGGTCATAGGTAAAGAAGGGCGTATCGCGAACGCCATAAGGACGATAGTTAAGGCCGCGGGAGCAAAGAACCAGAAGAGAGTGACCGTTGAAATAATGACAGAGGAGAGGAAGTGAGTTTATGGCAGAAAAATCACTTGAATTAAAAAGGGTAGTAATGGTAAAGGCGATAGTTACCGAAGCGTTCAAGGACAATCTTGTGAAGGAACTTGAAAGGGCCGTTAAGAATCTGGATATGCAGCTTCAGCAGATGGATTTTCAGGCAAAATCGCATATGGAGGACCTTAAGAAAAAAGGAATGATCTCCCAGATGACGTCGTTCAAGCGCCAGCTCGAGGAAGAAAAGGGCCGTCAGGCAGCGGCAAAGGCGGATCTTCAAATGAAGATCGAAGAGGCAAAAAAGCTGGTATTGAACTCGGAGTTCATACAGGGCCCGCTGGAAGGTCCGGTTACGGTAAAGAACGGGGACAATCTTTATAAAAAGATCGGCGCCGCCGAGATACTGGTAAAAGACGGAATAATCCAGGAAATCAGGAACGCGGAGTAATCAGCAAGTCAACGGCAAACCGCATGAGAGTCGACATCCTTACGCTTTTTCCATCGATGTTCTCTCCGCTTGAGGAAAGCATTATCGGCAAAGCAAGGGACAGAGGCGTTCTTGATATCATCATCACTGATATAAGAAGCTTTGCAAAAGATAAGCACAGGACGGCGGACGACACCCCCTATGGAGGAGGGCCGGGGATGGTGTTAAAAGCCGATTTAATTTTCGAAGCCGTCAATAAAATTAAATCCGAAACAAATACGAAGCTCAAAGATCAAAATACTAAACAAAAAATCATATTACTGTCACCCGCGGGAAAACAGTTTGATCAGGAAACTGCCAAAGAATTATCGAAATATGATCATTTGATACTGATCTGCGGGCACTATGAAGGGGTGGACGAAAGGACCAAGAAGCTCGTTGATGATGAAATATCGGTAGGCGATTATGTGCTTACCGGAGGGGAACTTCCAGCGATGGTCGTTATCGACGCTATATCCAGGTTCATTCCGGGAGTGCTGGGTGACAGGTCTTCATCAAAAGAAGACTCGTTCTCTCACGGGCTCCTTGAATACCCGCAGTATACAAAGCCAGGCGGTTATCTTAATGAAAGCGTCCCCGGGGTTTTGATGGGCGGAAACCATAAAAGCATCGCCAAATGGAGAAGAGAGCAGGCGGTCATCAATACCTTTTTTAACAGGCCCGATCTTCTGGCCAGGGCCGACCTGTCGTTAAGTGACAGCAAGACCCTTGAAAATATCTTTACCGGGGGATCAGAGTGAACGTATTCGTTGCACTGCTTCACTTTCCAGTATATAATAAGAACAAGGAAGTGGTCACAACTTGCGTGACCGGCTTCGATCTTTCCGATATAGCCAGAAGTTGTTGCACTTACGGTATAAAAAAATACTTTATCGTTAATCCTATAAGTGGACAGCGCCAGTTCGCGGAAAGAATATTGAACCACTGGAAGAAGGAAGAAAGCCTGAACTTCAATTCCACAAGGGTTGAAGCTCTTAATTTAATATCGATAAAAAAGGAATTAAGGGAAGTCATTGATGAGGTAGGCAAGAACGGCAGCCCTGTCGTGGTCGCAACAAGCGCGAAGAAAAAGGGGGCTTACCCGTACGGCAGGTTGCGTGAAGAGATGAAGAAGTCAAAGAGGCCCTATCTTATCCTTCTGGGAACGGGATCGGGGCTATGTGAGGAAATAATAGACGGAGCGGATATAGTGCTTTCACCGATAATCGGCAGGACGGAATATAACCATTTATCCGTGAGAAGCGCGGCGGCAATAATATTGGACAGGCTTTTGGGGGAAGAATGAGATGCGAAGTGTGAGATGCGAAAAATCACATCACGCACCCGCCTGCATTGCATACGCAAGCATTGCGGGCAGGTCTCACGTCTCTTATCTCCCGTATTAATTTTAAAGGAGTGAGCAAAATGAGCATTGTGTCCGATGTTGAAAATAAGTTCATGAAAAAAGATATCCCCGCTTTTAATGTGGGTGATACGGTGAGGCTTTTTTCGAAGATCATTGAAGGTGATAAAGAACGCCTTCAGGCTTTTGAAGGGACGGTCATAAAGAAACGCGGAAGAGGCATTGGAGAGGTCGTCACCATAAGGAAAGTGGTCCAGGGAGTCGGGGTGGAGAAAACATTCCCGCTCCATTCACCGAGAGTAGAGAAGATAAAGGTAATGAAATCCGGGCGCCGAAGGAGAGCAAAGCTTTATTATTTAAGGAAGCGCATCGGCTCAAAAGCCCTCAGGATCGATGAAGTGAACATGAAGCAAACCGCCGATGCCGAAGCCGGCACTGCGGCGGACAAGTCCGCCTAAGGCGGACGCTGCTAAATGAGCCAGCCGAACCTCGATCCCCCAAAGATCACGCCCATTAAGTTCGAGGCGAAAAAATCCCTCTTGAACGTCCTGCGGCCCGAAAAAGACAAAGCGGCGCCAAAAAAGAAAAAAACTTCCCTGTTCTTCGACACTCTTAAGGTGGTCATCGTCGCGCTCATCATAGCTACTATTATCAGGGCTTTCTTCATACAGATTTCTTATGTCCCCACTAATTCAATGAAACCGACATTAAGCACCGGCGAGTGGGTGATCGTGAATAAGCTCATTTACGGAATAACGAACCCGTTCCAGGTAACTAATAACACAGGGAAAAAAACCGGATATACCGCCAGGTCCTCGCGAAAGCCAAAAAGGATGGATATTGTCATGTTCAAAGGCCCGATAAAATATGGTGATGTCATGGGAAGGATAATTGGGCTTCCGGGAGAGTGGATCAAGATCAAAAAAGGTACGGTTTATGTTAACGGCAGAAAAATAAATGAAAAACATGCTTTCATTAAAGACAGGTCGGATCTCGGTCAGATCAAAATACCCGCAGATTCGTATTATATTTTAGGGGACAACAGGGGGGTTCCTTCGACAGCAGGCACTGGGGAGCCGTACCGCGGGATAACATAATTGGGATCTTGACCGCAAGAATATGGCCTCTGAATAAGGCCGGAACGTTCAGATAATCCTTTTTAGGAGACGCCGCAGTGACAGCCGTATCGATGAGACACGAGTTAAAATTGAAAAGGCATGGCGCGCAACTCATTGCCGGCGTGGATGAAGTAGGGATCGGCCCTCTCGCCGGTCCTGTTGTAGCCGCAGCCGTGATACTTCGCGATGAAAAGAGGATCAAGGGGCTTGATGACTCTAAAAAGCTGAATGCCGGGAAAAGAGAAGAACTGTTCAGCATCATAATCGGGTCCTCTATTTCCGTCGGTATCGGAATAGTTGACAGCTCCATCATAGACAGGATAAATATCCTGCAGGCTTCCTTAAGGGCGATGAAATACGCCGTGGATTCCCTTTCAGAAAAACCGGATCACATACTCGTTGACGGGATCAGAAAGATCCCGGGATACAAATCCCGCAGACGAGCATCAAGCACGGCGACAGCATATCCTCGGCCATAGCCATGGCCTCCATAATAGCGAAAGTGGTCCGCGACGCGCTCATGGAAAATTACGACCGTGTCTACCCGCATTATGAATTCGCAAGTCACAAGGGCTATGGAACAAAAAGACACATTAAACTGCTCAAAAAGTTCGGACCTGTCGCGATACACAGGCATACCTTCCAGCCGGTAATGGATTGCTTGATCGCTCGGGGATGCATTTTCGCTTGACCCCTTGGGCTTCGCTCATGGCAGACTTCTAAAAACCCAGAATTTGCTTGACATTCATGACACACATGAGCTATTATACCCGCAGATGTTAGATTTCCTCGTACCTCTGATTATTTTTTAAGAAAGGAGGTGAGATGGGTGAATAAACAAGAATTGATCGCTCAAGTGGCCTCCAAGACACATCAATCCAAATCCTTATGCTCGAATATCATTGATACCACGTTCACGCTGATGGCCGGCTCGCTGAAGAGAGGCGAAAAGGTCCAGATGGTGAATTTCGGCAGCTGGAAGAGATTAAGAAGGAAAGCGCGCATCGGCAGGAACCCGAAAACAGGACAGCAACTAAGTATTCCGGCAAGGAATGTAGTTAAGTTCTCGGCCGGCCAGGAATTATTAAGCTCGATAAACTAGTACGCTTATAAAGCAATATTGTAAGTAAACCCTCTATGCTAAGAAGGTGAGCCGGCATAGAGGGTTTTTGTGTTGATGTAGATTTATTCGTCATTTGTCGCATATTCAAACACCTCCGGATACATTTCACTCCACTTTTAAGCTCCAATGCTTGCAGCAGGATGGCAATATAATTGCTGTTCATTCCATTATGGGAAAAGAAAGTTCAACGCTTGGCAAAGAAGGCGAAGCTATAGCTGTTCAATTCCTGACCGAACTCGGCTATAAGATCCTCGACAGGAATTTCCGTTCACAACAGGGTGAAGTTGACATTATCGCGAAAGACGGCGATCAACTTGTCTTTGTGGAAGTTAAAACCTATTCGATCGGAAGCTTTGGGACGCCGCTTGGAGCGGTGGGAAGATCAAAGAAGGAAAGCCTGATCCACGCAGCGCGCACATACCTGATGAAAAATAACATAAAGAACGTGAACTGCAGGTTTGATGTCCTTGCCATTTACAGGAGCTGGCAGGGGCTTTCAAATTTTGATCATATAAAGGACGCCTTCCATGTTAGTTAAGGTGAACAGCGCGGCGATATCGGGACTGGACGGATATATCGTTGAAGTTGAAGTGGATTCGATCAGGGGGCTTCCCGGTCAATCGATAGTCGGGCTTCCTGACGCGGCCGTCAAAGAGAGCCGCGACAGGGTCAAGTTCGCGATAACGAATTCCGGTTTTGAATTTCCCCCGGGATATTTCACCATAAACCTGGCCCCAGCCGACATAAGAAAAGAAGGGCCTCTCTACGACCTGCCGATAGCCATCGGCATGCTCGCGTCATCCGATCAGATAAAAAGAGACGCGCTCGGCGATACCGTCATAATCGGAGAGCTTTCCCTGGACGGGGGCCTGCGGTCCATTAACGGCGTTCTGCCGATGTGCATGTCCATCGCCGGGAACGGGATAAAAAGAGTTATCGTGCCGAAGGACAACGCGGATGAAGCCGCCCTTGTGTCGGAAGTTGACGTGATAGCCTGTGAAAACCTGCTTGAAGCGACAAAATACCTTAACGGGGAAAGCTCGATCAAGCCGCACAAGATAGATATCGGCGCTCTATTTTCATCAAGGGCTTCATATGAAATAGATTTTTCCGATGTGAAAGGCCAGGGGCACGCCAGGAGGGCGCTGGAGGTGGCGGCGGCCGGAGGACATAACATCCTTATGGTCGGATCCCCCGGCTCCGGGAAAACAATGCTTGCAAGACGCCTGCCCACGATACTGCCTCCCCTCTCGATCAAGGAAGCGCTTGAGGTGACGAAGCTTTACAGCATAACGGGCCTTCTAAGCTCAAAAAGATCCCTTATCACCGAGAGGCCTTTCCGGTCGCCGCATCACACGACATCGGACATAGGGATAATCGGCGGAGGAAGGGTCCCCCGGCCCGGCGAAGTAAGCCTGGCGCACATGGGGATACTGTTCCTTGATGAATTCCCTGAATTTGAAAGGGACGTCCTGGAAGTTCTGCGCCAGCCGCTGGAGGACGGCGTTGTCACCATAGCCAGGGCTCTAAGCTCTGTCACTTACCCGGCGGAATTCATGTTCGTGGCGGCGATGAATCCCTGCCCCTGCGGGAATTACATGGACCCGACAAAAACATGCACCTGCCCTCCGCACAAGGTCCAGCGCTACTGGGGAAAGCTGTCGGGGCCGCTCCTTGACAGGATCGATCTCCATGTTGAAGTCCCCAGGCTGAAAAAAGAAGAGCTCTCAAGCCATTCGCCCGGGGAGTCGTCGGAGGCCGTCCGCAAGCGCGTGTCTGCCGCCCGTGATATCCAGACCAGAAGGTTCAATGCCGCGCAGGTCCGCTGCAACGCTAGAATGCTTCCGAAGCACGTGAAAGAGTTCTGCAAGCTTGCTAATGAAGCTGAAGCCCTGCTTAAGTCAGCGATAATCCAGCTGAAGATGTCCGGAAGGGCTTACGACAGGATATTGAAAGTTTCCAGGACGATAGCCGATCTGGACGGCTCGGAAACGATAAAAGCAAATCACATAGCGGAAGCGATACAGTACAGGTCGCTGGACAGGGGAAAATAATCGAAGCTCGAAAAGGGACTGCGAAGCTCGTCTGGATATTCGATGCAGGAATAGAGGCAGTGAAGCTTGACAAAATTCTGAAAGGAGGAAGCCGGTAAAATGCAAAGAAAACCGATCAGAAGCTTTGGAGATCTAGAAGTATATCAGAATACATACGAGGCATCTCTGATCGTTATCAAAAAGATACTTCCGAATCTTCCAAAGGAAGAAAGGTTCGATTTAATAGATCAACTTCGAAGATCCTCAAAGGCTGTCCCCAGGCTGATAGCCGAAGGTTATTCAAAAAAACATCATGTTAAGAACTTTAAAAAATATCTTGATGATGCGATTGGTGAAAGCAATGAAACGATAGTTTCTCTTTGCCATGTTCGCGATCTATACGGACAATCTGTTGACATAAAGTTGTGTGACCAGCTTATCGACTTGTATGACAAATCAAGCCGGCAGATGTTCAACCTGGCCGTCACATGGAAGGATTTTGGTTACAGAAAAAATATCCAGCCTCTGGCTTCGACATCGAGCTTCGAGACGAGTCTCGAAGCCGAGCCTCAAGCATCGTGTTTATCAAGGAGGTGATCCCTATGTACAAAGTGATGTACCGGCTGCCCTTAAACCAGGTCAGGGAAATAGTGATAAGTGAAGATGAATTGAAAGCGTGGTTGAGCCGGGCCTATTTAAGGGAGAGGATCATTAGTTACGAGAAGATATCGTAATGGAATGGGGTGCCATTTTGGCTCCCCTTTTCCACAGGGTTATCAAATGAAGAAGGGACTAAGGAGGCGTATAAATGAATAAATTGATCGGTATTCAAAATAAGATATTTGAGATAAGAGGTCAGAAAGTGATGATCGATAAAGATATTGCGGAATTATATGATATTTCAACAAAAGCACTGAATCAGGCAGTAAAAAGGAACATGGAGAGATTCCCGGCAGATTTTATGTTCCAGCTAGCGTACAACGAGATAATTGATATGGGGGCGATCAAGCAAAGAAAGGGATCAAGGTCACAAATTGTGACCTTGAAAAGAGGAAAAAACATCAAATATCTCCCATACGCTTTTACCCGGAACGGGGTTAATATGCTGGCCACGGTCCTAAGGTCCAGGATCGCGGTACAGAGATCTATATTTATAATGCGGGCATTTTCAGCATTAGAAGAAGCTATCGGAAAAAGTAAACAACAACTTCTATCCAGTCCTAAAGCAATGAAACAGCTTTCGGTGCATTCAAAAGCTATAATGAGACTGTTCAAGGAAATTAACAATGATCATAAACAGATATCAATTTTGAAAAATCTGCAAACTGAGCTGGCAAAGCTGATCCAGAAGATAATTATTGCGTCAATAAAATAGTGTTGTATTCATCCTCCCTTTCCCCTGACACTCGATTCCTCATCTCTCACTATCCCCTAGTCTCTGATCCCCAGTCCCCGAACCCTAATCCCTTCCTCTACTTTGCTTTCTCCTTCACTGAGAGTATAATTATTCAACAAGGCGGTGATGTTATGGGTAAAGGCGATAACAGGGACAAAAAAGAACAAAAAAAAGCGCCACAGAAAACGCTTAAAGAAAAGAGAGCCGAGAAGAGGGCGAAGAAGCAGGGCAATCAGTAGAACGGACCGGCAGTCCTATTCTTAACTAATGACCGGGGCATCAATGAGTTTGGTGCCTCGGTTTTTTATGCTTGCCCGGATCACGGATACTGATACGCTCCCATTGAATTATGGCCTGACCTTGCCGTCCCTGCATAATCTTTGGATGGGGCACCTGATTTCGTTCCGCCATGGGTCACATCTGTCGTAGTACTTGCCGTCAGCATAAGATCTCTTGAGCTGCTATACGGCAATGAGGTTGCGGCAAATGCGGGATCAAAATCTACATTGTTCGTGCCGGGATATCCACCCTGGACGTCGCTATAGTTAACATTACATCCGGCAATAATCTGAGGGTCGGTTAAAGCAATGTTGCCATACAAGATGCAGTTCGTAAGTTTTGTTTGTGAGTATCCATCTATCGCGCCGCTTCCTGAAGCAACGTTGCTTGATATCACCTCGTTGGACGCGAAAGTACAGTTGAATATTTTCAGGTCAAAACCATTATTTGGCTGACGTATCGCTCCGCCAAGCCCCTGACTTACTCCGGTATCCACCTTATTGTTAAAAAACAGACAATTGGTCATTGTTCCGCCGTAACTTACATATGCAGCTCCGCTATCTGCGTAACCGGCGCGCGTCACCTGATTGCCCGACAAAGAACAAGCCTCCAGGGTTATATTCGGCACATATATGGCGCCACCTACCTGAGCCGCAGAATTGTTTGAAAAATTGCAATTGCTCGCTGATAAATAGCCGCCTGAAGGAGGTGTTAACCCATGGACTAATAAAACGGCGCCGCCATATTGTCCCGTATTGCCTTCAAAGGTACAATTTTCTGCTAACACGTTATCATCTTGATAGGCACCATAGATCGCACCGCCACCATTGACGCCCCCCCCGGCGCTATTGTTGTTAGCCATTACAACATTCTTAAGGTTGACGGTGATCCCATTCTGGTGAATATAAATGCCGCCGCCGCTGCCGGTACTGCTACCATTATTTATTGTAAGCGATTGTATTATTATGGTCTGGTTGGTCGCGGCATCGGAAGGAATAGTAATGCATATGCCGGTCGCATCGCCGGAAATTATGGCCCCATCCGTGGATTCTCCGCTAATGCAGACGGACTCAAATGTGGACCAGGAGAGATGTTCTGCGTAAGTGCCGTCCACAACGCGTATAAGTGTTTTTGGTTTGGCAACGCTTAAAGCATAGTTAATAGTCTTGTATGCGTTCGCTGCATTTGTGCCTGTTCCGGTCTCATCGGATCCTGAATTTGAAACCCAGATATAATGGGCATATAAAGAACCGCCGCCGGTGCTGCCGCCTCCGCCCGTAGGATTTCCGCAGCCGGAAAGTATTATGGCGCCGGTTAAAACCGTTAATAGCGCGATCATTGAGACGAAAAGAATATTTGCTTTCATTTTTCCTCCCTGAACGCTCGATTTTGCACTATTATAGTATGCGCAGGTTTGCAGTCAATTGAATAAACAGGCCATATAATATCTACTTCATTTCCAGTATCCAAAGGAACTCTTTTACCTTGATATTCCTGCCCTTCAAATTCCTTGAACCCCGATAGGTATTATACTCCTGCATCATAACGTCACATTTCCCATGCCGTTTCATGATCCTTTTCAGGTCCTCAAGGCCGATCAAACCTTCGTCATTATATGAAAGAAGGATATATTTGGCCCTCGTATTTGCTATCAGGTCATCCAAGGCGGCTTCGGCCTGTTTAGCTTTATTATATGAAGACCTGTTCCATTCTTGCGCTATCCCGCTTACCCCGTCCTGGATATCAATTTCTTTTGATCCGCCGGCGATAATATTGAGCATGAAGTAATTCGAGCCGTAAGGATGCTGGTTGTATGGGGGATCGAAATACGCCAGGTCGATCTCTTTTGGCATATCCTTTGACTTCACCAGATCATTTATGTCGAGCCTGAAGACCCGCACATCACATTCAACATCACTGAATATTGGAGTGTTCAGCTCGATCTCTTTCTTTATCCTTGTAAGCGCATTCTCCCCCTGCCCCCCAAACCACCCGATGCCGCCTTTTTTATGGAATCCCTTGAAAACACCGGAGGTGTTCGTGTGGATCGACGCTTCCACTATCAGTGGCGCGAGGAAAAAATGCCTTTTGCCGCTGTCTATGGAAGTATTTATCAGCCTCTTCAGGTTGTCAATTATCTTCGCGTTCCTGTTCGTGTAAAAGACTCGTTCTCCCGGCTTGATGTTGTTATCGTTTTTTGGCGCATAGTTCTTCTCGATAAAGCCGGGTTTTTTAATTTTAGCTTTCAATTTGTGTTCATTAAGCCACTCCATCCGGTCATTGATGTAGTCGATATCGATCTGTGACCGGTTCGCCAGATAACATTTATTGATCACTTCACAATATAGCTCAAGGTCATTTACGAATAATTTGCTTGAATGATACTTGAGCAACCTGGAAACAGCGCCGCTCCCGGAAAAACCGTCGAATGTAACAAGTTTTTCTTTCCCGAGTTTCTTTTTTACGGCTTCTATCCCATTGTTTATGAAGGGCAGCAAACTCCGCTTGTTGCCGATATAAGTGATAAGTTGTGTTGTAAAATATGGGTCGGATAGGTCAATGATTTCCGGGATCGCAGCATCGACAAATTTCGTTTTCATATAAATTTCCCTATAAGATCTTGAACTCGAATGTTTTGAACGGGAGGATATTGAACTTAACCCTCAAGACCGACCTGCCGCTTCCGGAATATCCGACCGAATATATGATGTTCTTCCCGCTCTCTCTGACGATCTTATAACTGCCGCCGCCGAATTGGATAACTGCGCCTTTCGCGGTATTCAATAACCAGGCGGAATCGTCCGCCGGCGAGTGAGGGTTGTCGGTGAACCAGTTGAGATTGGCCGAGATCATCGCTTTCCCGTCCTCGATACCTGCTTCCGCCAGATAAAATGCTTTCTCCTTCTGGACATAAAGGTCCACCATGCTCCTCTCGGAGAAAACTATCTTCACGAATATCGCCCCCGCGACCATAAGCGCCGATATCATGAGCAGAACGATGACCAGAGCCTGGCCTTTTGAGCCTGCCCTGAGCGGAGTCGAAGGGCCTCCCCTGAGCGAAGTCGAAGGGCCTCCCCTGAGCGGAGTCGAAGGGCTAATTCCTCGCATAAACATCCAGATAATAATCTCCTCCATACTTCGGCGTGATATCGATCCTGACAAGCTTTGACGACGGGTATGAGAACTTCAAACCTTTGATCTCCCCCTCGGTCGTCAGATAATAGACGTCGCTTCCCTCCTGCCTTCTCACTTTGTTATCAAGGAATTCGTAAGTGATGCTGCCGATGACGAGTTTGTCCGGGCCGGAGCCGGCACTTGCGCCGCTGCTCTGCATGATATCCGACGATATCCTGCCGGCCGTGAACCTGGCCGCCTGAGCTGAACTGGTAAGGTCTGTGGACATGAACATCAATTTGATCGAGGAAAAAGCAAAATAAAATATCGATACGCTTATGGCGGCGATCAGCGCCGTGGCTATCAGCAATTCGATAAGAGTGAACCCTTTAGAAGAGCTATAGGAGCTAGAAGTGGTAGAGGTGGATAGGTTTAGAGGTAAAGAAGTTTTGACATCTCGAACCTCTATACTTCTATGCCTCTTATCCTCTTCTTCCTCTAGCTCTTCTAGCTCATCTTTTATTAGCTCCTCTTTTTTCAAAACCTGCTCCTCAAAGTGTTCAGTTCGATCTTATCCCTGACCGTTATCGATATCCTGTCGTTCCCGGCCGAATTGACCATGATAAGCCCTTTGCCGTTGTCAAAGGCCGTGTTGTTGTATGAGAGCAGGGCGCCGAAATCCTTGCTGCGCAGGTCTTCCATGACGCTCTTAGAGGCAAATAGCGATCTTGTAAGTTGTCTTGAGGCTGCTACTTGTTTGACGGCGACAGCGGCCATGAACACGAACGAGGCTGCAAAAATACAGATGATGGAAGAAGCGACCAGGACTTCAACTAAAGTGAAGGCTTTGGATATTGATCGCACCGGCCATTGCCGGTCCTGTTTACAATTATTATTCAACCCTTATCCTGCCTCTTGAGGAAACGACGATCTTTTTGGCCGTTGGCTGCGCGCCCAGCAGCACCGTGCCGCTGCCGCCGACATCCGTATTTCCGGAGGGTGCAAAACTGAAATAGCTTTTACCGTAGAACTGCGTGTCATTGCCCGCTGTCACTGACCTGTACAGGCTTGTTCCTTTCATTATATTGTACTCATTCTTCCCCGCCTTGAACTCTATCCTGCAGGTCTGGGATGACGCGCAGGCAAGCTGCTGGGTCAGTTTTACGTCGGAAACCACCTGGTTAACGGCATTGCTGTACTCCAGTGAGGTTGTGAATTTTTTAAAACCGACTACGGATATGGCCATCAAAAAACTGACAATGACAAGAACGATCAAGACCTCGATAAGGGTGAAAGCTTTAGAAGAGCTAGAGGAGCTATAAGCGGCAGAGGTAGAGAGGTTAAGAGGTTGAGACGTTAAGACGTCTTGCCCTTCTTCTCCTCTACACTTCTCCCCCTCTTTCACCTCTAGCTCTTCTAGCTCCTCTATTTTCACTTCTAGCTCCTCTTATTCTATGACGATATTATCTATCAATCTTGTCCTGCCGATGTACGCGGCCACTGCGATCAAAGTTTTTCCTTTGACCGACTTTTTCTCTTCGAGCGTCTTTGGATCGCATATCGATATGTAGTCGATCTTAAGTTTTGAGGTCTTCATCAATTTTGATATCGCGGCTTTGATCCTGGCAGCGCTTTTGACCCCCGATGCGGCGAGCGTTTTCGCGAACTTCAGCGCTCTGTTTATTACGAGGGCCCTCGATATTTCTTCTTTGCTCAGGTAGGAATTCCTTGAACTCATCGCGAGTCCGTTCTTCTCCCTTACCGTTGGCATTGAGACGATCTTCACATCCATGTTCAGGTCCGCCGCCATTCTCCTGATAATGACCAGCTGCTGAAAATCTTTCTCGCCGAAGTAAGCGGCGTCAGGCTGCACTATATTGAAGAGTTTCGCGACGATCGTCGCGACGCCTTTAAAATGCCCCGGCCTGGACGCTCCGCAAAGCTTATCTGACAGGCCTTTGACCTCGATATATGTGCCGTAGCCCTCCGGATACATCTCTTTAGCGGACGGGCAAAAGACCGCATCAACGCCGCTTTTTGAGAGAAGCGTGATGTCCCCCTTAATGTCCCTGGGATATTTCTTCAGGTCCTCCCTCGGCCCGAACTGGGTCGGATTGACGAATATGCTGACCACAACAGCGTCATTTTGTTTTTTCGCTTCCCTGACCAGGGAGATGTGGCCGTTGTGAAGATATCCCATTGTGGGGACCAGGCCGATGGAGCGGTTCTTTTTCCTTAGATCATAAGAAAGCCTCTTCATCGCCCTGACGCTTTTTATGATCTTGATCATTTCTATTTGCCGAAGTATCCCCTGGCCATGAGCCATAAAAGAACAGCAAGCGCTACGGAGAACACTTTAAGGAGCAGATTATTGAATATCAGCGACCTGAAAAGGACTTTCATGACGGCACTATTTTATACCCGCGGAGGGATTACTTCAATTGAGAATGTCTTCAGTGTATCCGCAGGCTTCGTTGACGCACAGCTTTTTCGCTTCGCTCTTTGTGCGTTTCTCCACCAGGATCCCGCCGCACTTGGGGCATTTTTCTTCCAGGGGCTTGTTCCACAGGGCGAATTTGCACTTCGGATAATTGCTGCAGCTGAAAAAGATCTTGCCTCTCTTTGATTTCCTCTCAACGATGTCGCCGCCGCACTGGGGGCATTTGATCCCCGTGGATTTCAATATCGGCTTTATGTTCTTGCATTCGGGGTATCCCGAGCAGGCGAGGAACGATCCGAACCGGCTGCGCTTCATGACCATCGGCTTGCCGCATTTTTCGCAGACCTCTTTCACTTCTTCCGCTTCCTTGCTCCCCGGCAGCGGCTTCGTGTTCTTGCACTTTGGATATCCGGAGCACGCCATGAAGTCCCCGAACCTGCCGGACCTTATCATCATGGGCTTGCCGCATTTTTCGCAGATCTCGGTGGTCATTATCTCCTTCTTGATCTTTTCCATCCCTGTTTCCGCTTCCTGCAGCGACTTCTCGAACGGGCCGTAGAATTCCCTGAGCACCGACACCCAATCTACAGCTCCTTCAAGGATCTGGTCCAGTTTGTCCTCCATGTTCGCGGTGAATTCCACGTCCATTATCACGGGGAAGTGCTTCACGAGCTGCTCATTTACGGTAACGCCAAGCTCGGTAGGCTTAAGCGCCTTCCCTTCCTTCTCCACATAGCCCCGGTCCTGTATGGTCCCTATGATAGGTGAATAAGTGGAAGGCCTGCCGATACCTTTTTGCTCCAGTTCCTTGACGAGCGAAGCCTCGGTATATCTGGGCGGCGGCTGGGTGAAATGCTGGTTCGGAGTGATCTTAATCAGGTTCAGCTTCTGGCCTTCGCTCATTTCAGGGAGTATCCCCTCTTTCTCCTCTTCATCTCCTTCGTCATGCCCTTCCGTGTATACAGCGATGAAGCCGTTGAATTTTATTATCGAGCCGTTCGCCCTGAAAACATAGCTACCGGCGGAAATATCCACCGCTGTCTGGTCGAGTACGGCCGATTCCATCTGTGAGGCGATGAACCTGTTCCAGATCAGTGTGTACAGCTTTAACTGGTCCTGCGTCAGGCTCTTCGCGATGTCGGACGGCTTCTTGTCGAAATACGTCGGCCTTATGGCTTCGTGGGCGTCCTGGGCTTCTTTCTTCGCCTTGTATATCCTTGGTTCCTTGGGGACATAGTTCTGGCCGAAATCCCGCTCTATCAGCGCCCTTGCACCGTCCTGGGCTTCCTTGGCGACCCTTGTCGAATCCGTTCTCATGTAAGAAATAAGACCGGTCGTTGCGCCCTCCTCCAGCTCTATGCCTTCATATAACTGCTGGGCGATCACCATGGTCTTCTTCGTGGAATATCCGAGTTTCCTGTACGATTCCTGCTGCAGGGTGGATGTTGTGAAAGGCGGCGAAGGATTACGGCGCTGCTCCTTCTTTACGATCTTTGTAATGACGAAGTCTTTTCCGCCGAGCTCGCTTAATATGCCGTCCGCCGCTTCCTTGTTCGGTATGACCACTTTTTCGCCGTCTTTTGACAGAAGCTTTGAAGTGAACGTCTTATCCCCGTCGGTTGAAAGGTCCGCCTCTATTGACCAGTATTCCTGCGGAACGAATTTCTTTACCAGCTCTTCCCTCTCGCAGATCAATCTCACCGCAACAGATTGGACCCTGCCGGCGGAGAGCCCTTTCCTGATCTTTTTCCAGAGGAGCGGGGAAAGCTTGTAGCCCACTATCCTGTCGAGGATGCGCCTCGCCTGCTGGGCATCCACGCGCTTCATGTCTATCTCCCTGGGATTTTTTATAGCGTTAAGAACGGCGTTCTTCGTTATCTCGTTGAATTCAACGCGCTTTACTTTTCCGTCGCCGCCAAGTACCGCGGCAAGATGCCAGGCGATCGCCTCCCCTTCCCTGTCCGGATCGGGCGCCAGATAGACCATTTTCGCTTTTTTGGCCGCCGCCGCCAGAGCTTTTACCGCTTTTTCTTTTCCCTTGATGATCACGTATTTCGGTTCGAAGTCCTTTTCGATGTTCACGCCTATGTTCTTCTTTGGAAGGTCCCTTATGTGTCCTCCGGAGGCGGTGACCGAATAGTCAGGACCCAGGAATTTTTCCAGCGTTTTCGCTTTTGCGGGCGACTCAACTATAACAAGATTTTTCTTCAAACATTCCTCCTTGGATAAACTTAGGAACCTGAGAATAAATTCTCGGTTCCAGCTTATTAGAACCTCTCGATTGGAACCGCGACTTTAGTCGCGGGTTCCAGTTTTCGAGTTAAAAAACTTACGAATACTATCAGATATGTATCTGATGTGTCAAATAGGATAAAAGATCAGGCCGCGTGTTCAGGTCCTGCCGAACATCTTTTCCAGGTCTGATCTTGATATCCTGACAAGCGTGGGACGCCCGTGCGGGCAGGTAGTGGGATTGCCTGTCGCGTAAAGTTCTCTCACAAGGCCGTCCATTTCATCATAGGAAAGCCTGTCCCCGGCTTTCACGGCTGCTTTGCAGGCCATCATTTTCCATATGGCTTCCCTGCGTTCGTCAACGGCCTTTATCTTGAACGACGAACTTAGCTCGGATAGTATCCCGGAGATAGCGGAATCGATATCCCGGGTCTTAAGGGCCGCCGGCATTCCCCTTACAAGGACAGTGTTCTTTCCGAACGCTTCGATCTCAAACCCGAGATCAGATATTTCTTTCAGGTTTTCGGAGATCAAGGTGAATTCTTTTGGTTCGATCTCCAGGGTTTTTGGTATAAGAAGGTTCTGGGTCCCGGCAATTACCTTGTTCTTTATCTTCTCATACATTATCCTCTCGTGCGCCGCATGCTGGTCGATAAGTATCAGGTCCTCACCCTTAGCCAGTATTATATATGTAAGGTTAAGTTGAAATAATGGTCCTGTTTGGTCATTGGTTCGTTCATTTGTAGTTGGAAATTGAGAATTAATTGGAAATTGGTTATTGGTCATTGGCAGCTCTTCAAGTATCTTCATCATTTCAGGCTTCCAGTTTTGATCCTGGCTGAACTGCCCTCCTCCGTATGTGCTGGATCCCTGCTTTAATCCGACCTCTGAAAGCGCCGCTGATACGGACGAGGTGATCGCCCTCATGGCGACATCAGGCCTGGAGAACTTGATCTCTCTTTTTGTCGGATGGACGTTAACATCGATATCCGCCGGATCTATGTCAACGAATATCACCGCGACCGGATATTTATCGCCGGGGATGAGCGTCCTGTAGGCATCCTCAAGAGCCCTTGATAAAAGGGCGTTCCTGACGAACCTTCCGTTAACAAAAAACGACTCTCCGTACCTGTCGGATTTTGTTATGACAGGCTGCGTAGTATACCCATGAATTTTCAAATCTCTAATCTCCGATCTCTCATCTCCTATTTTAATCATCGCCTTAGCCATATCGGCCCCGTAGACCGACGCGACAGCATCAAGCAGATTACCGGACCCTACCGAAGACAGGACCTCCCCGCCGTCGCTCTTGAGGCTGAAAGAGATCTGCGGGTTCGACAGTATGAATTTTGAAACAATGTCAACGATATGGGAAAGTTCCGTTGTCTTGCTTTTCTGGAATTTAAGCCTGGCGGGGGTATTGAAAAAAAGCTCTTCGACCGTAACGGATGTGCCCACAGGGGCCCCAGCGCTTTCCTGGGACCTTATCTTTCCGCCCTCCACCTTGATCCTTGTCCCGTTCGATCCGCTTTCGTTGGTGACCAATTCGAATCTGGAAACGCTGGCGATGCTCGGAAGCGCCTCGCCCCTGAAGCCCAGCGTCCTTATTGAAAAAAGGTCATCTGCGTTCTTCAGCTTGCTTGTAGCGTGCCTCTCTATCGAGAGTTTAGCGTCTTCAGGATCCATCCCAGAGCCGTCGTCAGTGACTTTGATGGATTTTCTCCCGCCGTCGGAAACTTCTATCGATACTCTCCTGGCTCCCGCATCGATCGAATTCTCCACAAGCTCTTTTACAACAGAGGCGGAGCGTTCAATGACCTCTCCCGCGGCTATTTTTGAGACCAGCGTTTCTTCAAGGATTATTATCTTGTTCATGATTCTACTATCAGGGGGCTTGCTGAAAGGCTGTTTATGATCGACGCGAATCCGGGAAAGGATGTTTCTATGCACTCTATTTTTTCGACCACGACCTTATCGGAGGCGGCCAGACCCGCTATTGCCGATATCATCGCTATCCTGTGGTCACCGTAGCTCTGGCATATTCCCTTTTTCAGTTTAGTCGGCCCGTATACAATGATGCCGTCCCTTGCTTCCTCAATGTTCGCGCCCAGCCGCCTCAGCTCATGGACCGTCGTCTTTATCCTGTCGCTTTCCTTGAAGCGAAGCTCCTCCGCGCCCTTTATGACGGTCTTGCCCTTTGCCTGCGTCGCGGCAACAGCGATGACCGGGATCTCGTCTATGATCTTCGGTATTATGCTTCCGCTCAGCTCCGTCGCGTTCAGCTGGGAGAACCTGACGGATATGTCCGCCACGGGCTCGTTGGACAGTATCCTTTCGTTCCTGACTTCGATGCCTGCGCCCATCCTGTGAAGGACATCGATAATGCCCGTCCTTCCGGGATTTACGCCTACGTCCCTTATCAATATATCCGATCCCGGAACGATGGATGCCGCGACCATAAGGAAAGCTGCGCTTGAAATGTCGCCCGGAATCGACACTTTTTTGCCGCTGAATTCATTTCCGCCCTCGATGGATATTTTTTTGTCCTCCAGTTTTATGGCGGCGCCGAAATATTCCAGCATCCTCTCGGTGTGGTCCCTTGTCGGCTCTTTTTCCACTACCGTAGTCGTGCCTTTAGCATACAGTCCGGCCAGAAGCACCGCGGATTTGACCTGGGCGCTCGCCATTGGCATTTCGTATGTGATCCCCTTAAGTTCCTTGCCAATTATGACAAGCGGAGCAAGATTATCCCTCTGCCTTCCGTGGACCACGGCTCCCATTTTCTTAAGCGGCTCCACAATTCTTCCCATGGGCCTTCTTCTTATGGTCTCGTCACCTGTCAGCGTTGAGTGGAATTTCTGCCCGGCAAGTATTCCGGCAATAAGCCTGATAGTGGTGCCCGAATTCCCGACGTCAAAGACGTCCGTGGGCTCGTGCAGGCCCATCAGCCCTTTCCCTTTCACGGTCACGGTGCCGTCCTCAAAGTCTATTTCAATGCCCATCTTCCTGAAGCAATCGATGGTCCTCATGCAGTCATCGGACCTGAGGAAATTCTCGATATTGGTATCGCCCTTCGCGATGGAGCCGATAATGACCGCCCTGTGGGATATGGACTTGTCTCCGGGAACCTTCACTTTGCCTTGAAGCTGTTCAGCCTGGTTTACGATGTACTTTTTCATTTGTATATGGAATCCCTGAAATCCTTTATTTGCGAAAGCTTTTCCTGGATCAGCGCGGCGTTCCCCTGTTTTATGAGCTTTTCGATCTCCGAAAGCGACTTTTTGAACGAGCTCAGCGAGGAAAGCACCGCTTTTTTATTTGTTATGAACATGTCCGTCCCAAGGCTAGGGTCGCCGGACGCTATTCTTGTGGTATCGCGGAAGCCGGAAGCGGCGAACTGGGTCATGCTTGAGCTGAATTTATCCGAACTGAGAACTGAATCAACCAGCGCGGCGGCCACGGCAACGGGCATATGGCTTATGCCGGCGACTATACAGTCGTGAAAATCGGGATCAAGGACATGAACCTTTGCTCCAAGCTTAGAAATTAAGGTCTTTAAAATATTCAAAGACTTGATGTCCGTTTTTGCCGTCTTGGTCAAGATGTAATTCTTGCCTTCAAGCAAACCGGTTTCCGCGTGCTCAAGCCCGACTTTTTCCTTGCCTGCCATCGGATGACCGCCGACAAAGAAGTATCTTTTTCCTCGCAAGTTTTTCCGCTTCCTTTACTATTAACGCCTTCGAGCTGCCGACGTCGGTGATTATCGCCCCGGGTTTAACGAACTGGATTATCTTGCTGATCTCCGGAACTATCAGGTGGATCGGATAACAAATGAATATGATATCCGCTTCCTGTATTATTCCTTTTATGTTGGTGGACGCGTAATCAACGGCTTTCATCTTAACTGCGAGAGCCGCTTTTGCTGGTTCCCTGGTAAGGCCGATAACTCTCGCGAGTTTCTTCTTCCTGATGGCCATCCCGAGGGAGCCGCCGATGAGTCCGAGGCCTACTATAGTGACCTTTAGCTGCATAAGGTTATTTTAGGGGATATATATATGTTAGTCAAATGCAGTAAAGAGATGCGAGATGCGAAAAGTTATGTATATATTATTTTACGGTAATTTTAAGGTCAAATGTTCTCGCCGGCGCAAGTTTCTCCCACCGCCTGCGGTATGCGAACTTTAACTCGGTTTTACCGGACCTTACGGCTTTATAATGAAAAGTGAACTTGCCTCCCGAACCGATCAATTTAGATTTAGACCTATATTCCGGATCTTTTATCTGTTTAAGAACTTGTGAAGTGTCTACTGCCGCATCCCATGTGTACCCGGTCGTCGGGTTACCCTCAAGGACTATGTTAAAGCATCCGCCGGACTTTAGCTCAATGTTCTTGCCGGAATCGGAAGCCGTGATCTCAATTTGTTTTTTTGGGGAGCAGGCAAGACCGCACAGCATGAGGAAAACCATTAGCAATGGGACATTCTTTCGTAACATCAGGTTCTCCTTCCAAATCTTGTCATGATCCGAACAACATGTACCAGAGGCCCGATGCAACGGTCCGGCCCGCTTTGATCTCGCTTGATATCAGGTCTTTTATGCCGCGCTTTTCGCAAAGCACAACTTCTATCTGCTCCTCCGGCTCCAAATCCTGGACAGGATACTTATTGCGCGGATCGCTTTCATCGATCTCAACCGATACCATATGCACATCGTCGTCTATCAACGCCGGGCTTAATTTGAAGGAGGGGCTGACCTCAACGATCCTGCCGGTATAACCGGTTTCTTCCTTAAGTTCCCTTAATGCTTCCCCCGCTATATCCTTCCCCTCGGACAAACCCGCAGGGAAGCCGAGCACGAAGTTGTCTATCGGCGGACGGAACTGCCGGATAAGCACATACCTGTTCGAAGGCTTCATCACGCCTATCACCACGATGACGGACCTCTTGCTCTTCCTGGTCACGCTCTCCCACTTTACCTCTTTGCCGTCACGGGAGAGGAATGTCGATTCTTTTAACGAAAGAAAATCGCCGCGGCACAGTACCTTCTCGCTTATCTTTTTCATTTCTTATTTCAATCCTTCTAACTTTTCCTGTTGTGTCTCTTGATATGTTTGTAAACGAAATATCCGACCAGAGCGGCCAGAAGCAGCAGTACGGCAGCGTCAATGTATCTGCTGTATCTCATGACAGCTTCCCAGTTGTTCTTAAGGTAAAACCCGGAAAACGCCAGGAAGCCGTTCCAGAGCCCCGCTCCCAGCGCCGTGAACAGGTAGAACTTCAGGAAATCCATTCTTGCGAATCCCGCGGGAATAGAGATCAGATGGCGCACGACCGGGATGAACCGGCCTATGAAGATGGTCGCCTCGCCGTATCTATTGAAGAATTTTTCTGTGGCGTCCAGCTCTTCCTTATCGAGCAGCAGGAACTTTCCGTACCTGTGGATCACGGCCTTCTCGCAATAATATCCTATGGCATACGAGATAGCGGATCCCACAAGGCTTCCCGCCGTGCTGACCAGCACCACCCAAAAAAATGTGAACTTTCCATCCGCCACAAGGAATCCCGCAAAAGGCATTACCGCCTCGCTGGGGACGGGCAGCACCATGCTCTCCATTACCATCGCGGCAAAAACAGTGATGTATCCGGTGCTGTACATGAAGTGTGAGATATGTGATGCCAAAAACTCAGTTAAGCCCAACTACAGCTCCTTAATAAATAAGAGACGTGAGATGTGAGATGGGAGATGCGATAAAACAAATTCCTTTCGCACTTCACATCCCTCATCTCACTTTCCGCATATTTCATTGGCAAAATCCTTGACCTTCTGAATGTGTTTGTCTTTCTTTACTTCCATTTCCTTGAAATCGAGAACGGCAACCGGCTTTTTCCCGCATAACCCCTCCATGGTCTTGAAAGTATTGCCGGAAGCCCCACCCATTGTAAGGAAAAAAGCCACTTTCTTGAAGCTCTCCCTGTTCTTTGTGATATAAGCCCTGACCGCCGGAGTAAGGGTCCACGCCCAAACAGGGGTTCCGATGACAACGATATCGTAATTCGATGGATCATACTTATTTGAATTGATATTGATGGGTTTCCTAAGCGTCGCATCGCGTCCGGCCGTCAGCCAACCCCAGATGCCGCGCCTGTCCTTCTGATCGATTATTTCCTCGATATCGGAATGAAGCGCGCCCGCGATCGCCCCGGCAGTTTTTTTTGTCGTGCCCGTTCTTGAATAATATACGACCAGCGATTTCATGACCCGCGTATTATATCAGGAAAATTTAATCCCATCTAATATCTATTGCTCACTCAAAAACATCCGGAGTATGTCAATATAGATTGACATATAAACACTGAGTATTTATAATATCGGGCAATCATGGAACGAGCATTATGTTGCAGAATAGATACGTCAAAGGTAGCCGGGTTGCTTAAGGCGCTATCTGAACCTAACCGCTTGCAGCTGATATGCCTCCTCCGCCGCGGGAAAAGATGCGTTTGTGAACTCCAATCCGACACCGGGCTTACACACAACCTTCTCTGCCATCATCTGAAAGCGCTCGGCAAGCTAGGGTTGATCGATGCGACACATAAAAATCAATTCACCTATTATGCCCTTAATATCAAGAATTTCCGGAAAATGCTTAAAGATATGAATATGTTGCTGGGAGGGGATCAATGAATAAAATAAATATATTTGAAAGATACCTGACCCTCTGGGTAGTCCTTTGCATGGCGGCCGGAGTAACGATCGGAAAAATATTTCCGCAAGCCACCGGGATCATACGAAGCCTTGAGTTCGGGGCCGGAAGCCAGATAAACATCGTTATAGCCGTGCTGATATGGCTGATGATATACCCGATGATGCTGAAGATAGATTTCACCTCCATTCTCGACGTCAGGAAAAAACCGAAGGGGCTCGCAGTTACCTTGTTCGTTAACTGGCTCGTCAAGCCTTTCAGCATGGCCGTGATAAGCTGGATCTTCTTTAAATTGATCTTTCTGCCGATGATAGGGATCGATCTTGCCAACCAGTATATCGCCGGAACGATATTGCTGGCGGCTACGCCGTGCACCGCGATGGTGTTCGTCTGGAGTTATTTGACCAACGGCGATCCGGCATACACGCTCGTTCAGGTGGCCGTGAACGACCTGATAATGCTGTTCGCTTTCGCCCCTATCGTGGCCTTTCTTATAACCGGGGCCTCCAATCTGACGGTCCCTTTTAATGTGCTTTTTTACGCGGTCGTTATCTTCATCGTCATACCGCTGTCTGCCGGAGCGATCAGCAGACAGTTGCTGATAAAACGCAAGGGACTTGAATGGTTCGAGAACAAATTCCTTGCCGTTTTCCAACCGGTCACCATAATAGCTTTGTTCCTGACGCTCATGACGATATTCGCGTTCCAGGCGGACAACATAACCGTAAGGTGGTTCCATGTGATATTGATAGCCGTCCCCATAACGATACAGGGTTACCTCGTTTTTTCGCTCACATATGGATTGATGTGGCTTCTTAAGGTCCCGTTCAGCATTGCGGCTCCGGGAGCTCTTATAGGAGCCAGCAATTTCTTTGAACTCGCGGTAGCAACCGCAATAACTCTGTACGGCCCGCAGTCCGGCGCCGCTCTTGCCACCGTTGTCGGCGTTCTTGTGGAAGTGCCGGTAATGCTATCCGTCTGTTCCATATGCAACAGGACAAGACGCTGGTTTGACGGCTGCAAGGGCTGATCATGGTCAAAGGGGTAAAATAAATGTTTAAATATTTTGCAGATCTTATCACTTACGATCTCCTGCGCTTATCCAGAGGGTCGCATATCGCCGAAAGCGTTAATTTTTTCATTTATGATGTCCCGAAGATATATATAATGCTCCTGTGCATCGTATTCGTAGTCGCCATCTTACGAAGTTTCCTTCCTCCTGAAAAGATAAGATCAATATTAAGCCGGAGGAACGAGATCGTAGGAAATATTCTCGCCGCGTGCTTCGGGATATTTACGCCTTTCTGCACCTGTTCCGCCATCCCGCTATTCATGGGAATGCTGCAATCCGGCGTTCCGCTCGGAGTTACCATGTCATTCCTTGTCTCCGCCCCTGTTATCAATGAAGTGGCTTTAGTGCTTCTGTGGGGGCTTTTCGGATGGCGAGTTGCCGTTACATATATAATAAGCGGTTTGGTCGTCGCTATAGCGGCAGGGATAATAATAGGACGGTTGAAAATGGAGCGTTTTGTAGAAGACTTTGTTACCCAGGGAGGATGCACTTGCGCTGAGCCCGGAAATACCTCTTCATGGAAAGACAGGTTCGAATATGCGTTCGAATATACGAAAGACATTTTCTTTCAGGTCTGGATTTATATCATGATCGGCGTCGGTGTCGGCGCCATGATCCACGGATATATCCCTATAGATCTCGTGACCCGATACGCGAGCAAAAGCAATCCTTTCGCGGTCATCATCGCCGTGCTGCTCGGCATCCCTATCTATGCCAACTGCGCTGGCGCGATACCCGTGGTCCAGGCGATCCTGGAAAAGGAGCTCCCCTCGGTACCAGCCTGGCTTTCCTGATGTCCGTAACAGGGTTGTCGCTGCCGGAATTCATCATCCTTAGAAAAGTGTTGAAACCAAGGCTGCTCCTGACTTTCTTCGGCACTGTCGCGGTCGGGATAGTATTGATCGGGTACTTTTTCAATTTTATTTTCTGAGGAGTAAAATATGGAAATAAAAGTGCTCGGACCGGGTTGCCCAAACTGCAAGGACCTGGAAAGACGGGTTAAGCAGGCTTTATTGGAACTGAAAATCGATGCGAAAGTGACAAAGGTCAGCGATTGGAAAGATATCGGAAAATACGTTATGATGACCCCGGGTCTGGTGATAAATGAAAAGGTAAAGCATTCGGGAAAGCCTCTTCCGAGAGTGGAACAGATAAAAAAATGGATCAAAGAAGAGATATAAATGCTTAAGATCGAGAATCTCAATTTAAAACGCGGCGACAAGCAGATAATAAGTGACGTCAGCTTTGAGGTCCCGGACGGCGAGATATTCGGTGTGCTCGGCACCAACGGCGCCGGAAAAAGCTCGCTGGCCTATGTTCTTATGGGAAGCTCCGGATATCAGCCTGACAGCGGAAAGATAACTTTCAACGGCACTGACATAACCGACAAAACCATGGATGAAAGGGCGCGACTCGGGATCACCCTGGCATGGCAGGAGCCGGCGAGGTTCGAGGGACTCCCGATCCTCGACTTCATCCTTCTTGGAAGCAAGGAAAAAGGCCACACGCTGGCCGAGAACTACATGGACAACATGAGATTGACGGTCAGCGAATACCGGACAAGGCAGGTGGATAAGACTCTGAGCGGGGGGGAGAGAAAGAAAATAGAACTCGCTTCTGTTCTGGCGATGAAACCGAAACTCGCGATACTTGATGAACCCGACTCCGGCATCGATATGCTGTCCCAGGAAGCCGTGATCAATATGATACGCGAGATAAAGAGCTACGGCGGCTCCGTCATCCTTATCACGCATGACGAAGAAGTCGTGAATATCGCGGACCGCGTGGCGCTCATGTGCAGCGGGCTTGCTTTCAAAGTAGGGAAACCCAAAGAAATAATCGGATATTACAGGGAACACTGCAAGCCATGCCCCACAAAAGCATATCCGGCAAAAGGGGAAAGCAAATGACGGATTACACGAAAGATTACCAGATGATGCTGGACGCATATAAGAACGCGGAAGGAAATCCAGCTATTTTCAATGACGCGAAGATCGCCCACCTGCTGGTCCACAAGAACAATGTCATAGGCAAGCATCTTGTGCCCGGTCTTATAGTTGAACCAAAGGAAACCAAGGACGGGATCGACCTCAAGTTCAAGGTGCTCCCCGATAATAAGATCGAGTTCCCCGTCCATCTCTGTTTCGGCGTGCTGCCAAAGGAAGGGATCCAGATCATCAATATTGACGCGGAGGTCGGTGAGAACAGCAAGGTTACGCTCCTCGCGCACTGTATTTTCCCCAACGCCGTCAAAGTCGTACACAAGATGCAGGCAAAGATAGTCGTAAAAAAGAACGCGTCGTATGAATATAACGAGGTCCACTTCCACGGGGAGGACGGCGGTGTGGATGTCGTGCCGAAAGCAAAGATAATCCTTGAAGAAGGCGGAAGGCTCCTGACAAATTTCCAGCTCATCCACGGCAGGGTGGGAACGCTTGATATAGATTATGAGGTGGAAGCCGCGAAAGACGCGGTCGTAGAAATGATCGCCAAGGCGTACGGCTATGGGACGGATAAGATCAAAATAAGGGAAAAGACTATTTTGAGGGGCGAAGGTTCCCGCGGCATCATTAAAAGCCGCGTAGCCGTCAAGAACGAAGCGACCAGCGAGGTTTATTCGGAGGTCCAGGCTTACGGAAGAAACTCCCGCGGCCACGTTGACTGCGTTGAAATAGTCCAGGATAAAGGCCAGGCAAGGGCCGTTCCGATCGTTGATGTCTTCGAGCATACGGCAAAGGTCACGCACGAGGCCGCCATCGGAAGCGTCGACAAAGCCCAGCTGGAGACGCTGATGGCAAGAGGTTTGCGCTCGGACGAAGCGGTTGATATCATCATCAAGGGGATGTTGAAATAGGGAGGGGATTGATATGCAAACACTTGCCTGGATAATTGGAGCAACCATCATCGACAGTTTGGTTGGGCTTGTGGGGGTATTCAGTCTCTTCACAAGCGAAGCGGTGCTACAGAAGATCATAAAAAAGATCGTGGCCTTCTCCGCAGGCGCTCTCCTGGGCGGAGGGTTTTTCCATCTTCTTGCGGAAGCGCTGGAGAAAATGACGCCCTTTCAAACTTTCACGATCACAATCATCGGCTTCCTGGTATTTTTCGTCCTTGAAGAGTATCTTCACTGGCATCAGTGCGAAGAATGGGATATTCACCCATACAGCTACCTGATGATCATCGGCGATTCGGCGCACAATATCCTTGACGGGCTGGTCATCGCCGGCACATTCATGGTGAGCGCTCCTCTTGGCATAATAACGACCGGACTTATAATAGCGCACGAGGTCCCGCAGGAGCTCGGGGTCTTTTGCGTGCTTGTTTCGGGAGGTTTCAACAAGTCACAGGCGATATATTACAGCTTTCTTGCGCAGTGCACCTGTGTCTTGGGAGGCGTTCTTGGATTTTTCTTTATGAATAGGCTCACCGCTCTTTCTTCTCTTATCGTGCCTTTCGCCGCCGGCGGATTCATATACATCGCCGCGTCAGACCTGATCCCGGGAATGCATAAGACGGAGGGCATTGAAAAGATTTCCTCTTTTGCCTGGCTCTGTGTCGGCATAATTCTGATGGTCGTTACAAAAATATATTTGAAGGTGTAGATACGAATTTGGAAGAAAGGAAAAAGGGGAATTTGGGATAGAACTTAACAATGAAATTTCTGGCCTCACCCAGCTTACATGAGAACCTGCGACTGAAAGTCGCGGTTCCTGATATTGAATGTAGATGTAATTTCTCCCCAGTGATAATTGTATGGGCCCTGAGAGGAAAACTCTTCATTCCGGTTTAAATAAACCTCTTATCCAAGCCATTTATTGATTGTTGCTTGATATATCTTGAAATAGCCAAGATGTTATTTTGCTCGATTTCTTCAGCATAGTAAGACCTCCCCCAAAGTTTTCTATATTCATATCGATTTGTGTTGAAGCGTTCAAAGAATCGTTTCGAAGAAATCCCTTTTATTACTCTCATCACATAATCAATGCGATGGCTTCTTTCAAACTCTATCAACAGGTGGACATGATCTGATACAATATGACAACTAATAATACAAAATCCTTTAGATATCGATATTTCTTTGAAGGAATCATATAAGAATCTTACAGCAACTTTATCAATAAGCACCGGTTTGCTTTTATATGTTCTGAATACAAAATGATAAACAATCATTGTTTTGTTGGAACCGAGGCTTTTAGCCTCAGGTTCCATGGTCTTTTCCTCTTTTCCATTTTCCTGCATTCCCTGCTCCCCGGACTTGTTGCCTAACTTTCCCATATTTCCTCTTCCCTACTCCATAATGTGCGGCGTGATCAGGAATATGACGTCCGTCTTTGTTTTTTCGGTGACTTTGCTCTGGAACAATCCACCCAGCAATGGAATTTCCGAGAATACCGGTATCCTGGATATATTTTCCCTGTCAGATTCGTTCAGCAATCCGCCTATCACAAGGGTCTCTCCGTCGCGGATCCGTACAGTAACAGATGCGTTCCTTGTTGCGATAACGGGGAATTCCCCTGCTGATGTCGTCCGCCATTCGGAGATATTGCTTACCTCCGGCTTTATGGTCGATACTATCGTCCCGTCGCTTGCCACTGTCGGAAGGATCTTTAAATTGACCCCGGCATCGATATATTGTATAGCCCACTGCGTGGAAGTGGATGTTGTTCCGGCCGGAACGGCATAAGGGATGCGGCTGCCGATATTTATCTCGGCTTCTTTTCCGTCAAGCGCCGTGATCTTCGGGTTGGCAAGTATACTTGCCTTTCCCGACGCGACCAGCGCGTTTACGGCGCCAAGGATATTATCCGATTGCGAGATCCCTCCCGTGCTCTTGTCTATGGAAAACTTGAAGCTCCCCTGCTCATTTCCCCAGATAATACCGATGTCAGATAGTCCGCTTTGAGACACTTCAACTACTTTTCCCTCGATAAAGATCTGCGGTATTTTTTTATCAAGGGACACTATGATCTTTTGCGCTTCATTTATATCATCCCGCTCCCCGCGAATGATGATGGAATTTGAGTCGTCATTCTTGACGGCGATAATATTCGGGATCGCGCGTGATATGGTCTCCACCACTTTATCAGGTGAAATATTTTTGATGTTTATGACTTTGCACTCTGGTTTCGGCTCTTTTGCGCTTCCCCTAAGGCTATCATAGGAACTTATCATTTCCCTGGATGCTGGCTCGATCTCTTCGGCTTCCCCCGTAGGAATGCTTATCGATACTCCACCGGACCTTTCTGCCGACGGTGAACACGAGGATAAGAAGACCAATGTAATTAGAATAAGGAAGCCTGCGACTAAATCCCGACATAAAGTCTGGACAAGCTGTCGCGGCTTCCAATTTACAATAGCCCTTTTATTAAGATTTTCGTTCATTGTTTTTATTTAGGAAACCGCAACGATACTGTCGCAGGTTTCCTAAATGCCTTTGTAGCAATTCTCATGCCATACAATAGCTGGTCAAATAAACAGGGGTATTGTTGAAAGAATCTACAATTGATGCTGATTCAGACTACAGAATGATCACTTCTGGTTGGAAAGAAGGACCATGTCCCCGGCTTCATAAACAAGAAAAAGGGAGCCCCCACTGTCATGCCCAAGGCTCATAAAGTCTTTCGTATTGGTGATCAACAATAACTTTTCCGGACGTTTAAGCTGATCCCTCAGGTCAAAGATATTGCCGATCCATATGACAGGCTTATCCAGATAGTACATGAAACTTCCTTTATTCAAAACTTTATATCCAACAATGGTTTCGTTGCTCGTGTATTGAGAGTTGATCTTTTGGGATATGGCCTTCATGGGCTTGAAATAATCAAGGGTTATCATTGTGTAACTTGCCGTATATATCGAAAAAATGAGCATGGTAATCACCAGGACAGCGAGAGGGGCGGCGGAATCGCGCTTTTTAAAGAACCAGAGGGAAGATGCAATGCCGCCTATCCCTATAATGAACAGCATCACATTGATATTTGCCAGGATCCTGTCGAACGTGTCCGGGAATTCAAACACCTTAAGCAGCGCCCCGATCACAAGAAGTCCTATTGAAAATACGGCGAGGGTCTTATAGGCTCTGGAGATCAATGTCGGAAGTCCCGAGTCTTCGCCTGAAAAATGGTCCTGGACCATTTTTGCGACCGAGATCGCCGCGATAGGATAAAAGGGCATCAGGTATCCCGGCAGTTTCGTGCCCGCGATGGAAAAGAAGATGAGCACGATCCCCATCCATAACATCGAGAACAGGTTGTTGCCGTCCCCTCTTTTTTCCCACTGGTGAGCTAATGAATAAGGCAGGAAAGAGATCCACGGGATAAAACCTATGATCATGACCGGCACATAAAAATACCACGGCCCGTAGTGCTGTTCTATGGTGGTAAGATATCTTCCTATCAGGTAAAAGCCGAAAACGCTGTCAACGAATGTCTTTCCGTGGATCATCACCTCCGCCGTATACCAGGTTCCGCCGATAAGGTAAGTGATGAGCGCCCCCAAAAGGATCCTGAAGTTGAATAAAGCTCTCAGTCTACCCGTGATAGAAAGGTAAGGTATTATCACAAGAAGCGGCAACAGCACGCCTACGGGGCCCTTCATGAACACGGCGAGCCCCATCGATAGAAAGAAAAGATAATAATACCTGGGAAGCCTGTCTTCCATCCAGTAAAATAAGAACAGCAAAGCCAGCATCTCAAAGAACACGAGCGGTATGTCAAATATCGCCATCCGCGCCTGCAGAATATACTGAAGACTTGTTGCAATGATGAAACCCGCGAGTATGCCTGTCCCGTCCTTGTACATCTTCTTCCCCAGCAGGTATGTCACATAAACAAGGCCGACGGCAAATAGCGCGCTCCAGAGCCTTGTGTTGAATTCGTTGACACCAAAAATATATGAGCTTAAAGCTGTAAGCCACATATAGAAAGGCGGATGAATGAACCAGTTATGCCCGAAGAGGTGAAGCGTCAGCCAGTCCCCGCTGCGCACGATCTCCCTGGCTGCCTGGGAGTAAATGACCTCGTCCGTTTCAAAGAGGGAAGGCGCTCCAAGCTTGTAAAAGAAAAGGACAAATGAAATGACCATCAAGATCGGAAGCAGCACTTTTTCTTTTTTAAAGATGTTCAAGTCCATTTCACGATCAATTCTATCTTAAATACGCGATTTGTAAATAATGTTATCAGGATAGTTCGTCTTTCAGCCGCCTGATGATCCGCTGTCCGAAAAATGAAAGATCCGCTCTTTTCCCCAGCCTGTCAGCGATCCCCCTCAGAACGGATTTTGAGATGGCTGATCTTTCGGCTCTCCATCTATCCACATCCTCGCCGAAATGTTCATCGGCCGCAAGCTCCATTTCATCGGCATTCTTCAGTTTTTCATCTCTTTCGATCGCCGGGATAAGCTGCCTTAAGACCGTATTCTTGAATTCTTTTGCCCAGCCGAGTTCACTAAGGTATTTATTGACTATCCTTTGAGCTTCCTTGCCGGGATCTATTTCAGGTGTTTCTTCCGACATTGCTATTTATTGATGTCGATGAATTTGGGAAGAGAGGGTCTGGGCATGCCCGCGCCAAGGATCTTTCCGTCCCTCATTACAAGCCTGCCTGACACGATGGTAGCGGCTGCGGCTCCCTTCAGCTTCCATCCGTTATAAGGGGAGTTCCTGCTCTTTGAAAGGAACAATCCGCTGTCAACGATAACGGGTTTGTTCAGGTCGATGATCGTCGCGTTCCCCGGATATCCTACCTTGAAAGTCCCCGTCCTGCGGGAGAGCACCTTTGCAGGGTTGCATGTGAGTTTTTCGATTACCTTGCTCAGCGTCAACACGCCTGAATCAACAAGTTCGGTAAGCGCCAGCGGCAGCGCGGTCTCCAGCCCAACAATGCCAAAAGCAGCATAATTGAATTCCACTTTCTTTTCTTCCATAAGGTGCGGAGCGTGATCGGTGGCGATCACGTCTATTGTGCCGTCCTTGAGCCCTTTTACTATGGCCTTTACGTCCTCTTCCGTCCTTAGCGGCGGGTTCATTTTCGCGTTTGTGTTGTAGCCTTCCACTTCGCCTTCCGTTAAAGTGAAATAATGCGGCGCGGTCTCGCACGTAACATTTATCCCTTTATCCTTTGCCCTTCTTATTATCTCGACCGAACCCGCGGTGGAAACATGGGCTATGTGGACCTTTGAATTGAATTCCTGCGCGAGGGCGCAGTCCCTCTCGACCATCGATTCCTCGGCGGCTTTCGGTATCCCCTTAAGCCCCAGCACTGTCGACATGTACCCTTCGTTCATGACGCCGCCCGCGGACAGGTTCGAGTCCTCGCAGTGGGATATAATGACCGCGTCGAACTGTTTTGCGTATTCAAGCGCCCTTCTCATCACCTCCGCGTTCATTATGGGGTGTCCGTCATCCGAGAAAGCCACTGCTCCCGCGTCAAGAAGAAGCCCCATCTCCGCCATTTCCTCGCCTTTCAATCCTTTCGTCACGGCGGCGACAGGCATAACGCCAACAAATCCTTCGCTCGTAGCTCTTGAAATGATATATTCAATTACGGAGGGGGTATCCGCCACGGGATTCGTATTCGCCATGCACGCGACCGCAGTAAAGCCTCCTGCCGCAGCAGCCATGGTCCCGGAAGCGATGGTTTCTTCCTCCTGCAGCCCCGGATCCCTCAGATGGCAGTGCATGTCGATGAGCCCCGGAGTAACGATCAATCCTTTTGCGTTGAATACTTCACAGTCCCTGGATACGGTTTTTGAGAGGTTGCTTGATACGGCGGATATTTTTCCGTCAATTATCAGGATATCGATCTCGCGGTCCATCCCCTGCCCGGGGTCTATGACCCTGCCCTCTTTTATTAAGATTGACCCTGTCATTTCTGCCTGACTATCCGCTTTTTAATTAAAGAAATAAAGCCTCTGACCTTGTTCTGCGGTTTCGTAAGCCGTGACAGCGCGACCTTCGCGGCCGCCTGCTCGGCTTCTTTTTTGTTCGCGCCCCTCCCGATCCCGTATCTTATCCCCTTTATCTTTACCTCCATCCAGAAGATCTTTTTGTGCTTCAGCCCCTCTTCTTTGATAACGCTATAGTAAGGCAGGCCCCATTTTTTCTTCTGGACGAATTCCTGCAGCGCGGATTTAAAATCCTTAATGTATCCGACCTCGCTGATCTTATCCATTTCGGGGATCAAGAGCTCGAGCAGCGCATCCCTTGCTTTTCCCAGTCCGGCGTCAAGGTGTATGGCACCGATCAGCGCTTCAAGGGCATTCGCAAGGTTGGACTTCCTGTCCATTCCTCCCGTACGCCTTTCGTTGGAACCAAGCAGTATATATTGCCCGAGCCCTATTCTTTTTGCGGCCACAGCCAGTATTTCATCCGATATTGCTACCGCCCTTATTTTGGTCAGATCTCCTTCCTGGTATGCAGGGAACTTGTTGTAAAGGTATTCGCTGGTCACGAGCTTTATGACCGCATCACCCAGGAACTCCATCCTTTCATTGTCAGGCAATTTGTTCCTGGACTCGTGCGCGTAAGAAGAATGTGTAAGAGATTGGTTTAAAAGCGATTTATTTAAGAATGTTATTCCAATTTTGCTTTCCAGTTCCTGAAGCTGCTTGTCTCTTCGTGGAGTGAGCATTTGACAATGTATTGTACAATGATTACAATTGATTATCAACTGGCACCTGCGACTGAACGTCGCGGTTCCGTTTTAGTTCAAGCAAGTAAATAAATGGGTAAGGCCCATTAGGTTCGTAAGGATTACTAAGTGGAGCCGAGGCGTTTAGCCTCAGGCTCATTAAAAGGAATTAAAAAATGGGAATATTATCCCCGATAATGAGTTTCATAGTCGACAGGGAGCCCAGCTATCCATCCCCGTCAGAGAAGATAAAGCTGAACAAGGTGATAGGCCGCTACAGGCTCCTTTTGAAAACGATCGCATGGAGATATGACGTCGGCGAAATAAAGTTCGGCCTCGCGGACCTGCTTGTAGGGCGTAACGATCCGGGCGATTACAAAGAAGCACTGAAGCTATATGATGAGATACTGAAGGCTATTGCTTCTCCGTATCTCAGGGCAAGGGCGCTTGCCGGAAAAGCGGAACTGATGATCAGGAGCGAAGATCTGAAGGATATCCAGGAAGCCGTGGCTCTTGCCGGGACCGCATCCAAGATAATAACGAAAGAGATAGGCCCTAATGATTTCTTCTGCCAAAAAGCCCAGGTGGTGGAGGCGGAACTCTTACAGACAAGGCTCGGCACTCCGTCGGACCTGAAGCTGGCGACCAGGCTGTTCGATAAGATCATAAAGAACGATAAATCGAACGCTTATTTTAAAGCAAGGGCTATGGTAGGCATCTCCGAGCTCAAAACGTATTCCGCGCCGGTAAAGGAGCTCAAGAAATATGCTGAATACTGCCACAGCGCACAGGTGCTTCTCGCCGAGAGGCCCAGCGATTATTTCATGGTAAAAGCAAGGGTGGTCGAGGCCGAAATACTCACAAGGATCGACCCTAAGAAGAATGTTAACAAGATAATCGCGCTCTGCAACCAGGTGATCCTGGCGAAAACAGCCGATATGCATCTGATGCTGAGGGCTAAACTCGTCAAAGCGGACGTCTCAAAGCGCGAGAACGCGCTCAAACTGATCAAAGAGGTCAGGACTTCAAAAGATCTGCCAGGTTACCTTTCCGAAAAAGCGGATATCGTGGAAAAAGCGATAAACAGCCGCTTTAAGTAGAGCTCAAATGGGAAAAACGATTGCCGAAAAAATACTTTCCAAGCATTCCCGGCAGGATGCGCGTGCGGGCGACATCGTGATCGCGGACATAGATTTCTGCATGGGCCAGGACGGGACCTCCGGGGTCGCGATCGACGTGTTTAACAAAATGAACATCGCGAAGGTCTTTGATCCGTCAAAGATAGCCATGATCATCGATCACTCATCCCCTTCTCCCAACGAAGGCGTGTCCGCAATTCACAAAAAAATAAGAGAGTTCGCAATCGCCCAGAAAATATCTCTATATGATATCGGCTGCGGAGTGTGCCATCAGCTGCTGCCCGAACAGGGCCACGTGACCGCCGGCGACCTGGTGATCGGCGCGGATTCCCACACGTGCACATACGGAGCTATAAACGCTTTTTCAACGGGCGTGGGCTCGACCGACTTTGCCGCCGTAATGGCTTCCGGAAAACTCTGGTTCAAGGTTCCCCAATCGGTCAGATATGTTTTCAAAAATAAGCTGCCTAAAGGAAGTTTTTCAAAAGACCTTATACTTTACCTTATCGGAAGGACGGGCGCCGACGGGGCAACATATCTTTCGGCAGAATTCACCGGCGATGCCGTTGATGCCCTGTCTGTGGATGAAAGGTTCACCATCTCGAACATGGCGATCGAATTCGGAGCAAAAGCCGGCATAATGAGAGCCGATAAAAAGGTGATGGAATACGTGAAGAAACACTCCAAGAAGATCCCCGATCCCGTTGAGCCCGACAGGGACGCGAAATATCTGAATGTGATCGATATCGATGCTTCAAGGATCGGCCCACAAGTTGCCAAGCCGCATCAGGTCGATAATGTTTCGCCTGTTGAGGAGGTTGAAGGCCTTGCGATCCAGCAGGGATTCATAGGCACCTGCACGAATGGAAGGGTGAATGATTTTGAAGCCGCCGCAAAAATACTGAAAGGCAGGAAGATAAAGGGCGGGACAAGATTGATCCTTGCTCCGGCTTCAAAAGAAATAATGCTCGAGCTCATCAAGAAAGGGCTTTATCAATCCCTGGTGGAGTCAAGCGGGACTTTTGTGACGCCGGGTTGCGGTCCGTGCGTCGGAACTCACAATGGCGTGCCGTCCGACGGGGAAAATGTGATATCAACGGCCAACAGGAACTTTAAAGGCAGGATGGGGAATACGAAAGCCTTCATTTATCTTGGTTCGCCCGCGACCGTAGCGGCTTCTGTATTGAACGGAAAGATAACGGACCCCAGGAAATATCTATAAATCACCCGTTTGCTTCGCTTACACCCTTTATTAATTGGGAAGTTTGGGATATAGGGATACGGGAATATGGTTTAGGGAATTAGGAAGTCAGGAAATTAGAGCCAGATTTTTTGTCTGAGGATATTTTCCTGTATTCCATTTATTTCCCATATCCCCAAACTTTATTCCAATATTCCTATTTCCCCATATTCCCCGGTATATTACTTCATCGCTTCAAGTGCAGTTACGAATTTATTAATGAACGCCTCTCTATTATTCGGGCCAGAGCTCTCTACTACGTCCTGTCCACCGGGCAACATTTCTCCATTACCACCCGGAAAATATTGCACGCACACACCGAAAGTAGCTCTCACATGTTCAGCTACCTTTTTTTCGATCTCTTTCACAACATCAGCATACCCTGCGTCAGATGGGTATATTGGCTTATCGCTGCCGACAAGATCCCTCGAACTGATGGCGCCTGTTTTCAGGTTTATCGTCGCTATTTTACCAAGCTCCACAGTATCGCTTACACGTTTAAACAGAACCGCAGGCCGATGGGCATCTTCTTTATAATATAGCAAGAATGTATCGGTGGACACCAGATTTTTTTCCTGATCGGTATATGTAAAAGCATTATTAAAGTATTTTTTGACTATTTTTGCGTCATATTTTTTAGGTTGCTCCACCTTTTTCATTTTTGCAAGGGCGACTGAAGCTGAATCCCTGACGCTTCCTATCGAATCCGTTCCATTTATGCTCATTTTAACTTCCTCCTTATGACACACGCTTTTCCATACCGTATATCGAGGTTTCTCTAGAGGGATTTCTATTTTGAAAGAAACTCGATGTGGTAGAGTTTTTACTTCATAGCCTTTCTTAATATATCCGCTGCAGCAACACACATGTCCCCCCCACTGGATGAGGTCTCTGAGTGTGATATGCCTGACAGCGCAACATGTAAAGCATCATCTCCATAATCGTTTATCATTTTTACATCTGCCCCCGCCTTAAGTAAGATTTTTATTGCTTCGGCCTGTCCCTTCCATGCGGCTTCCATTAAAGCAGTCCACCCATCATATTTTTCCGCGTTTACATTTGCTCCCTTAGCAATTAAAGTTTGCATAATATCAACATTTCCACCCGAGGCGGCTGCCATTAAAGCGGTCCATCCATTATTGTCTGTTGCGTTCACATCTGCTTTTGCATCAACTAAGATCTTCGCGAGATCGCCATAACCTCTTTTCGCAGCCCCCATTAATGCGGTTTCGCCGTCGTCATTATCTTTCGCGTTTACATCTGCTCCCGCAGCGATCAATGCTTTTATGACATTGACATGACCATTCCCCGCAGAATACACCTGGAAAGTAAATGCTCCTGTCGCATACATCAAAACAGTACATCCCAATTTATTGCGGGCGTTTACATTAGCCCCCGCGGCTATTAATGCTTTTACTTTTTTAAAATCGCCATTACTTGCGGCTTCCATTAACGGGGTAATGCCATAGCTTTTATTAAACAAAACCTCGTTTTTATCAGCCTTTTCCGTTTCCTTTATTTTTGCAGGAACAACTAAAACTGAATCTCTTAAAACTGTATCTCTTACACTTCCTATTGCTGTCATTTTCATTTCCTCCTTATATTACACGCGTTTACGTATCTTATATCGTAGTTTACTTTGTGGAATTTCAATTTTTTTAGAAGTTTTTACTGAAGATTCTTGGGAGGGAATATCTGGTATCTAGTCTCCGATCTCTGGTCTCTAATCTCTACTAATAATAATCTTGCAGCGCTTTGACGCCGAAACCCTTTTTCTTCGCGGCTTCAATGCCGTTGACCGCCGCCTGGGCACCGGAGATGGTCGTGATGAGCGGGATCGAGTGTGCATAAGCCCCTGCGCGGATCGATATCTCGTTCTGTTTCGCCCTCTTTCCTGAAGGCGTGTTGATTATCAGTTTTATGCCGCCGTTCTTGATAAGATCGGCAATGTCCGGGCTGCCTTCGCCTATCTTAAAGACCCTTTTTACTTCAAGCCCGCTGTTTTTCAGCATGTCGCATGTCCCGTGGGTAGCGATAAGCGAAAACCCGAGGTCAGAAAGTTTCTTTGCGATGAAAACCACCGATCTTTTATCCTTGTTCTTAACGGATATGAAAACTTTCCCTTTCAGCGGGAGATTTTGCCCCGCGGCGATCTGGCTCTTCATGAAGGCCGACCCGAAGTTATCGTCTATCCCCATGACCTCGCCGGTCGATTTCATTTCGGGGCCGAGGACAGGATCAACTCCGGGGAACCGCACGAACGGAAAAACGGCTTCTTTCACCGACACGTGCTTCGGGACCACCTCGCCTTTTATTCCAAGCTGGTCAAGCGTTCTGCCGAGCATGACCTTCGTGGCGAGATTTGCCCAGGCGACGCCGGTAGCCTTTGAAACGAACGGCACCGTTCTTGAGGCCCTTGGGTTCACTTCCAGCACATACACGATATCGTTCTTAACGGCGAACTGGATGTTCATCAGGCCGATGACGTTAAGTTCTTTCGAAAGCGCGTGAGTATTATCCCTTATCCTGTTAACCAGCTCTTCCGAGAGCGAGAACGGCGGGAGCGCGCAGGCAGAATCCCCGGAGTGGATCCCCGCTTCCTCAATGTGCTCCATTATCCCGCAGACTACGGTCCTTTTACCGTCGGATATCGCGTCGACGTCCACTTCGATCGCGTCCTCGAGGAATTTGTCGATCAGGACCGGCCTCTCCGGCGATGCCCAGACGGCCGCTGCCATGTACTCGTCCATATCGCTGTCATCATAAACCACCTTCATCGCGCGTCCGCCCAGAACGTATGACGGCCGCACAAGGACGGGATACCCGATCTCCTTCGCGGCTTTGTGCGCCTCATCGATAGTGACCGCAGTGCCGGAATCAGGCTGGACCAGATCGAGCTTTTCTATCAGTTCCTTGAAAAGCTTCCTGTCTTCCGCCCTGTCGATCGACTCCGGGGACGTGCCAAGTATATGCACTCCGGCTTTCATAAGCGGGATAGCGAGGTTCAAGGGCGTCTGCCCTCCGAACTGGACTATCACGCCTATGGGCTTTTCCTTATCGATGATTGCAAGGACGTCTTCGCGGGTCAGAGGCTCAAAGTACAGCCTGTCGGAAGTGTCGTAGTCGGTGGAGACCGTTTCCGGGTTCGAATTGACCATTATGGAAACATATCCTTCTTCCTGGATGGCGTAGGACGCGTGTACGCAGCAGTAATCGAATTCAATGCCCTGGCCGATCCTGTTAGGACCGCCGCCTAGGACAACGACTTTTTTCTTTGCTTTCTTTGCCATTTGATAGACCTTTGCGATTTTACCTGAAAATCGGGGTAAAGGCAATTATGATAAGTTGACGGATTTGCGGTTAATTTTTAGCTGTATATATGGGCGCATTCGCGTAAGCAGTTTTGCCGTAAGGGATCTGGGTGATTATCCTCCCCTTGTTGTCGCAAATAATGGACGGGCCTGTGTTCCCGACATGAATGCCGTACATATCGTTCTCGATTGCCCGAAATACCATCGACGCGGTGTGTATATACGGTACCATTGAATTCCCGAATGATGCATCAGTAGAAATACAGACCAGGATTTTTGCTCCGGATTTAGCAAGTCCACGGGCTACCTGAGGGCAAATTGATTCAAGACATATCATAGTCCCAATATTATGCAAAGCTGTTGAGCTTGGTAAAGTCACATGCCCATTGCCTCTAGAGAGCCATTGCGTTTCAAAGAATGGGAATATCATATTTTTTCTGTAGGGCTCTGTTGTGTCCCCGTCAGTTTTAAGGATGAAAGCTATATTGAATTTCTTTCTGTTGCTGGAATAGTCTATATATGTTGTTCCAATGAGCAGTTCAGCCCCTTTTGAAGTTATGCCCTTATGCAGACCTTCAAGGTATTCATCATTTTGAAGAATGTAATCCCCCGCGAACTCAGGCCAGATAATAAGTTTTGGTTGTTTTTTTAAAGAATCTATCGAAATATCGGCCAGTTTGTTCTTCAAAAAGCTTTTATAAAATTTGTTTCTTTCTGCTAATGCGTAATCCCTTGAAGAAGTATTCGTCTGAATAATGACCACATCTACCGGCTTACCATTGTTTTGGGCAGAATGAAGCGACAAATATCCGTAACCAAGGTTCACAGAATGAACGATTAGCAATATCGAAAGCGATATTATCAGCGTTCTTTTATCCTTCCTCACAAAGACGTTAGCAAGAAGTGCATTTGTAAATATGATAAGGAATGCAATGAAACATGAGCCAAATATTCTTACCGACTGTATTATTATTGGGAATTGAACAAGCGATGTTTCAATAGGAAATGGAAACGCAAAATGTATATTTGCCAATAAATAATAAAGTAAAACCCATAATGCCCCAAAGAAAAAGGGGCTTAAGCTCCAGCCGTATCTATCTGAAAGAGAGGCGGCAACTGAAAATATAATTGCACCAAAAGTACCAATAACTAGAAATACTGTAACCAGCCAGAAAGTATCTGGGTATAATATACATATTAACTTGGCGGCATCTAAAGGAACAAGCAAGATTATTGCAAAAAGTTCCCAGAATAATAGGTTTATAAAGAAACGCTGCCAACCGAAATATCTTTGGTTTAGCATTAAAAGTGGTACAAAACCAATGAATATACCGAGCGGAAAACTTGCGATTGGATTAGGCATTGATGCAAGGGAAAGAATTAAACTTAGAAAAAATAGAAAGAGTTGCATATTAGTACTTCGGATTGACTGAGATTCCTTGATAATTCCCATAGAATCTCTTTATGATTTTATCAGTCTTTGTATCAAGTACTAATAATTCAGGGGCAGATGATGTTGTCTCGTGCATAAAGGATGGCCCTTTGGTCATATATAATTTACCAGGTGCTACAACTGAGAACATTAACTGTGATTTCACCTCAAATGAACCAATAACCTTATCTGTTAATGTACTAATAACCTCAACGTTATTTTGCTCTTCAAAATCATCTCTTCTGTGAAGGACATATATCTTATTAACTGATTTATCATATGTAACCCAGAATGGGTGAGGGCTTATTGGTATCTTTTTAATAAGCTGCCCATTTTTAAGCGAGAATACCAGTATCTCTCTGTTTGATTTATGCCTGCCATTATTATACTCTGGGAATTTATTTGTAGCAGCAGCTATATATATCTTATTGCCAACACTGCATACCCCAAAAAGGTTTGTATAATCTTTAGGAACTTCAATTATCTTAACAACTTTTTGGGTGGTTACATCAACAACAATAATACCCCCAAAATCTGTTAAGTCATCAAGAGACGTATGAGGGGTATTTGAATTGATAAAATCACATGTAACAAAATACGCATATTTATCCCCATCAAATGTCATAGTAAGAACTTCAACGGAACGGTATAACGGGTCATCTTTTCTAAAATATATCTTCTTAACAATTTTTTTGTTCTTTCTACCGATAATGACCACACCTCCGAACCCCCGTGTTTCATCAAAACTCTCAACCTGAACAATTAAATAATCTTTTGTTAACGATATGTAATGAGGCCCAAATGCTGAGCCAAGGTCCTTGTATCCACTAATCTTATTTTTTTTGGGGTCGTAATAGTATATTTTCCTGCCATAATCACTAATATAATAATAGTCGGTTATAAAGCACCCGCCGTTCTCATCAACCACCATATCATTAAACGCGTTATGATGAGGAAGCTCTATTTTTCTTGCTATTTCATTTTTAGTGGTGTCGAATTGAATAAGATATTCTGGTTCATTAGGGTTGAATCTAAGGGCATAAGCATATTCGTCGGCAAAGGTAGGGTATGAGAACATTAGTAATATTGGTAATAAAAAAAATAATTTTTTCCTCATAACACCTACCTTTACCTTTTTCTCAACATCTATAGATTGGACGACCAATCGAAATCGTATGCTAGTGCTGGTGAGAAGTACACATTATCTGGCGAAACACCTATCCAGCTGAACAAATAGTTGCCAGGTGCTGTATCGCGCAGTTTTGAAGCTGAGCCCACGGATGTTCTTCTGGTGTTCAAATCTAGATATGGCCTGAAAGTGTTCCACACCAGTTTAGAACAATACATGGAGCTTAGGTCGTTCTTGTCGCACCATTTAATGACAAAGCTGACTAAGGTTTGACCGGTTTGCACCTTTGGCAGATATGGCAGATTCTGATATCCTGCTACTCCCTGTTGAATCGCTGCATATTTCTGGCTTGAAGAAAGCCCGTTTATGCGTTTACAGGTATAATAACCAAAACCCGACCACTGGTCTGGAACTTTATGCTCCAGTACCCCGTTATCCAGTGTTGAATCAAAAATTTGATTTTGATTTGGGTCTGTTACAATAACAACATGTGTCCAGCTTGTAAAGAATTGAGCGAAGGTGTTCATTTTGTCATCGCCACGGGTAAAGATTAGGTCTCCTGCGGAAAGGTCACCTCTATACCTATTCCAATCAAAAGGATTATTCTGGCCACTTTGCCAGTTATAGCATATATGTGTACTGTCAATTTTGAAATTGGATGGATGGGCCTTTATCTGGGCGGAGATCCAGTTATTCTTTGACGCACATAAGGAATAGTCTAAAAGATAAGGTAAGTCAACATATGCATTGCTTGGTGGGCTTGCGTTCTCAAAATGAAAACGTTCATTATCCCTTATATAGCCTCTTAAGTCTTCGAAGGAATAATATGTCGGCCCCGAACTGCCTCCACCACCACTATCACCGTAAGGGCCTGTCGAAGTTGCGAATGAAATGGCCGGGGATAAAAGAAGTGCCACAAGCATACAAACGAAAACAATATTCAATCTTTTCATCACTTTATCCACCTCCTACTGCGTAATACTCCCGACAAAATCGTTCATCTTATCAACCGGAATACTTACTGATTCAGCGCTTGCCGTCCCGTCATCTCCGGAAACAAGCGTATAACCAACGACCGAGGCTTCGAGCGGCGTCATGCCAGGGTTATTGTCGGGATTGATGTTCGGCATAGAACTCTCAACGGCCGTCTGAACTTTTGAAACAATATCATCATCAACCTTTACCCCTCCTGAGGCCCCTAGAGCGTTGATATTGTCGGTTATTGTTCCTACATCGACTAAAGAGGCAGCATCACTGTTATCATCCGAACAAACACTACTGCCCACTTTCCTCGCTAGTGCTTCTTTTTTAGCTATCTTCTGTAATACAGCCGGGCTTAAAAGAGCACCAAGCGATTGGACCGTTGTGCCGGAAGCGGACTTATCCAGCCTTGATCCCACATATCCTACGAATGAATTAACCGCGTTTCCCGCGCTGGCCTCGTCGCTTATCGCGCCAAGCTGCTTATTGAATTCCCTAACCTGCGGATTATTCGCTTTCGATATAAATGTCTTTTCAGTCACATCTCCCCTCGTTCCTGTCATCTGGCCGCAGCCGCTGACCAAAAAGACCAGAGCCATACAGATCAACAAAATAACATATCTCATTTTTCACACCTCCTTTTCGGATATAGACATAGCAATTTTCATGCCATTAGGATTTGCTCGCTAAATTGGGAATGGGGCATGAAATTGTCGTAGTTTTCTTCGATAGTTGCTGTTTGTTTCGACACTCATAAAGCGCTTGACAATGGTGTCACTTCTTTTATACTTCGTGTTACCATGTCAAAGTTAGAGCGGTTCGGCGTATCGATGGAGCAGGAACTCCTTAGTAAATTCGACTGTCTCATCGATGACAAGGGTTATGCCAACAGGTCCGAAGCCATAAGGGACCTCATAAGGAACCTGATCGTCGAGGAGAACGCGAAACTGGGATCAAAAGAGGTCATTGGCACCATAACCATCGTCTATAGCCATGACATCCACGACCTGAATGACTCGCTTAACCATATCCAGCATCATTTCCACGACCAGATAATCTCCACTGTCCATGTCCATCTGGACGAGCACAACTGCATGGAAGTGCTTATTGTCAAAGGGAAAGCAAATAACATCAAGCAGATCGCCGACAAGCTGATAAGCATAAAAGGCGTGAAACACGGAAAGCTGACGATAACAACAACGGGAAAGGAGCTAAGATAGAGATGAGAGATGTGAGATGCGAGATGCGAGGTATTTGGTCCCGATCCATAGGAATATCCTTCCTTGTTGTGTCATTGTTAATTGTTAATTGTTCATTGTGCTACGCTACCCGCCCGCTTTATACGGAGGACACGCTTATAGTCCCGGTAAGAAGCGTCATCATAGATTCAGGCAGCCTCCTGCAGTCACAAAGGGATAATTCCGGATTCCAGGAGGTCATCACATCGGCAAGGTACGGAATAAGCAATAACGCAGAGATATCTCTCACCCTGCCTTTCATCAGCAGGCAGGCGGAAGGCGGGAACTTTGACGGCCTCAGCAACGGTATTTTCAACGTTAAATACGATTTCTTTTCGAGCGGCGACGGGAAAATGTCGGCCGCATACCTGTTCGGCATCCAGCTCAAATCCAGCGACAGGGGAAACGGCCTGAACGCGGATGAGAACGACATAACTAATATGCTCATTTTTTCGCAGGATGTGGGCCTGTTCACGTACCTGCTCAATTTCGGATATACTTTTGACGATGAACGCGCGGGCCAGCCGCAGAATGACTTCATACTTTATAACGCTGCAATAGTAAAACCTTTGAATGAAAATATGAACCTCACGGCCGAGATACAGTACAGCAAGAACACTTACACCTTGGACATTTTCGGCGAAACCGCCGTTGGCGTCAATTATCGGCTATTTCCAAAACTCACACTTGATGCCGCGCTCGGTTGCGGACTTAACGAGAATTCGTCCAGCTCCAACTTTGTTTGCGGCTTAACTTATCAGCTAATATAAAAAGGAGAAAAAGAAAATGCATATACCGAACGGCCTCCTTGATCCAAAAGTTTCCGCCGGCACCGCTTTTGCCGCAGCCGGAGTGCTTGGCTATTGTTTTGCTAAAGTGAGGCAGGCGCTTTCGGCGATCGTCCCTGAATCCGTCCTTGCAGGAGCCGGCAATATCGGCTGCACCATAACCGAGGGTTCCAAGAAATTGATCTCAAGTTTTGCGGAAAACCACATCATGAAAATGGGTGCCATTGCCTCCCTGATATTTGCGGCGCAGATGTTCAACTTTCCTATCAACAGCGGAACGTCGGGGCACCTTCTTGGGGGGGTCATAGCGGCTATCGCTCTCGGGCCTTTTTCCGGAGTTATTGTAATATCCGCCGTGCTGGCGGTCCAGTCTATTTTCTATGCCGACGGCGGCCTTATGGCGCTTGGCGCGAACATTGTGAACATGGCTGTTATCGGCACGCTTGTTTCATATTATATCTACTTTCTTATCCATAAACTGGTAAAGTCCGATTCCGGTCTCTTCCCGGGCGCAGGAATAGCCGCTTTCTTTTCGGTCGTTCTTGCATCTATAGCATGTTCCTTTGAAGTGGCATTATCAGGCACGATCGAGCTCGGGAAAATACTGCCTGCGATGGTATCGGTACACGCGAGAATAGGGATCGCCGAGGCCTTGATCACGATCATTGCCATCAATATCCTGAAAAATATCAAATTCGGGCTTGATGGCAAAGTGAAAAATGAAGAATAGGACCATACTTATCATTATCCTGATCTCGATCGCAGTCGCGGTACTTGCCGGGTTCTTTGCGTCATCGCGTCCAGACGGGCTCGAAAAGGTAGCCGGCAATCTCAAGTTCGAAGGGAAAGCTGTCTCAACGCCCGGCCTTTTTGTGGATTACACGATATCGATCATCCGCAATCCCTCATTTTCCAGGGCGTTGGCCGGGATAATAGGGATTGTGTTCATTATTTTTATTTTCAGATCGATCGCCAGGGTAAAACACTTAGGGGAAATATTAAAAAAGCTTCTGAATCTCCGTTGACGTTTTCCGCTTTCTTTCGCATCTCCCATCTCCCATCTCGCACCTCTTTCTTTTTCAACCTATAGCTCCCCTAGCTCTTCTTTGCTATAATATCCTTCACAATGATACTGAACGGAAAAGGGCATCGTCTCCCGCAGAACGACGACATAAACACGGACTATATCATATCCGGAAGATATAAATTCAAGATACAGGATCCTGTTGAGCTCGCAAAGCACCTGATGGAGGACCTGGACCCGAATTTCTATTCAAAGCTGAAAAAGGGCGACTTTATCGTGGCCGGCGACAACTTCGGCTGCGGTTCGAGCAGGGAACAGGCACCGATGGCGGTCAAATACGCGGGAATATCGGCGGTCCTGGCCAAATCCTTCGCGAGGATATTCTACAGGAACTGCTTCAATCTGGGGCTTCCGGCGATAGAGTGCGACACTGACGGCATATCAGAGGGCGACGAACTTGAGGTCGATCTTGATAAGGGAGTGATAAGGAACAAGACCAAGTCAACATCGATCAAGATAAGCCCGATACCGAAGACGATGCAGACGCTTTTGTCTGACGGCGGGCTTGTTGAACACTTCAAAAAACACGGCGGGTTCAAGTTTTAAGTGAAGATAGTCATATTAGGCCTTCCACAAGCCGGACAGCAGGAGCTGTTCAGCCTTCTCACGAGGATCCCCCTCGATACGGTAAAGCAGAAGCCGATGGATATCCAGCTGGGGATTTGCGAGGTAAAGGACCCGAGGGTGACAAAACTGATCGAGATGTACAAGCCCGCGAAGAAAACCTACGCGCGGATAGAGTATTCCCTGCTTCCTGATTTTAACCTTGTGGGACCTTCAAAGATGCTGATCTTCAACCAGTTGAAAAACTCAGATGAGATATGCTGGGTTGCCAGATATGAGACCGCCCAGGATGATATCGCGTCTTTCATTTCGGAACTGGTCATATCCGACCTGATGACCGCTGAAAAGCGGCTTGAGAATATCGCGAAAGACCAAAAGAGGAAATTTCTTGAGGAAAGAGCAAAAGAAGAAGCTCTCATAAAAATGTGCAAAGAGCAGCTTGATCGCGAAAAGCTGCTTAAAGACCTGAAATTCTCCGCCGACCAGCTTGTCGCCCTAAAGACATACCAGTTCCTGACGATGAAGCCCGTATTTTTTGTCGTCAATGTCCCTGAAGACAAGATAAACGAAGAGGCAATATCAAAGTCCATCACGGAGAAATTTAGTTATCTGTGCATCCAGGTAAGCGCAAGCCTCGAAGAAGAGATAAGCAGGATGGATAAGGACGATTACGCGGTCTTCATGAAGGAAATGGGGATAAAAGAGTCCGCGCTGGACAAGATGAACCAGATGGCGTTCTCGGAACTTGGGCTGATATCCTTCTTTACCGTCGGGACAGATGAAGTTAAGGCTTGGCCGGTAAGGAAAGGCGCATTTGCTCCGGAAGCGGGCTCCGTCATTCACTCGGACATCGAGAGAGGTTTTGTCCGGGCCGAGATGTTCAAGTACGACGACCTTCTCGCCGCAGGCTCGGAGGCAAAGCTGAAGGAGCTTGGGAAATATTATCTTAAAGGAAAGGATTATGTGGTCCAGGACGGGGATATTCTGAGCTTCAGGGTCGGAACCTGACCCCGCCAATTGCAAACGGCCCCTTTTTCATTTAAAATAACATCGATATGACATATGACATAACACTGATACCAGGCGACGGCACCGGCCCCGAAATAGTTGAAGCATCAAGGCGCGCCATCGAAGCGACCGGCGTAAAGATCAAATGGGAAACAGTTGAAGCCGGGATAGACATAATGGAAAAATACGGCACTCCCCTTCCGCCCAGCGTCCTTGATTCCGTCAGGAAAAACAAGGTAGCGCTCAAGGGCCCCATAACCACGCCTATAGGCACCGGATTTCGAAGCGTTAATGTGGCCATCCGCAAAGAGCTTGATCTCTATGTGTGCCTGAGGCCCTGCAAATCATACAAGGGCGTGCGTTCACGCTATGAGAACATAGATCTTGTCGTCGTCAGGGAGAACACGGAGGACCTTTATGCCGGCATAGAATTCGAGGAAGGAAAACCCGAGACGAAGAACATCATCGCGGCCATTGAAAAAGAATCCAAGAGGAAGATACGACCCGATTCCGGAATAAGCATTAAACCAATATCCAGGTTCGGCACGGAGAGGCTGGTCAAGTTCGCCTTCGACTACGCCGTTAAACACAACAGGAAAAAGGTCACGGCCGTCACCAAGGCCAACATCATGAAGTACACGGACGGGCTTTTCTACCAGGTAGCGCGGAAAGTTGCAAAGAAATTCGAAGGGAAGATCGAGTACGAGGAGAGGCTGGTCGACAACATGTGCATGCAGCTTGTGCAGAAGCCGGAGCTTTACGATGTCCTTACGCTTCCAAACCTTTATGGGGACATATTATCCGACCTTTGCGCGGGCCTTATCGGCGGGCTCGGCGTCGCGCCGGGAGCGAACATAGGAAAAGATACCGCCGTTTTTGAGGCCGTTCACGGAAGCGCTCCGAAATACAAGGGTCAGAACAAGGTCAATCCTACCGCCGTAATCCTTTCAGGGGTCCTTATGCTGGATTATCTCGGCGAGAAGGAAGCCGCGAAAAGACTTGAAAAAGCAACGGCGGACGTGATAGCCGAGGGCAAATATGTAACCTACGATCTTAAGCCGAACCGTGACGATCCGACGGCGGTCGGGACGTCGCAAATGGCAGATGCGATCATCGCCCGACTGAAAGCTTGATAACGGACAAATACAAGATCATCGACCATCCCTCCGACATCGGGATCGAAGCCTTCGGAAAAAATAAGACAGAACTCTTTGAGAACGCGGCATACGGTATGATGGATATGATGTTCGGCAGCCCTGACAATAAGATCCTCAGTGAGCCTTTTCCTCTTAAGGTGTCCGCCGAAGATATTGAATCATTGATGGTCGCATGGCTTTCCGAGCTGCTTTATATCGTCGATTCAAAGAAGGTTTCCCTTTTGGCCTTTAAAATTACGAAGCTTTTCGATAAAGAACTTGAAGCTGAGGTCTTCGGTGGTAAAATTGGCCGTGTAAAGACCGGCATCAAAGCCGTGACTTACAGCCAGATGAAGATCGGGGAAAAGAACGGCGTGTGGAGCACAAGGATCATATTCGATGTTTGAGCTAAGGAGGCAAAAATGCAGTTCGAGATGATGTTAAGATTGCTGTTGTCAGTGATATTCGGAGGCGCGATCGGCTACGTAAGGGAGATCAAAAGAAAAGCCGCCGGACTGCGCACGCATATACTTGTCTGCCTGGGTTCCACGATATTTACGATAGTTTCCATCATGGTCGCTCAGGGGTCACCGACGGTCGATCCTTCCAGAATCGCGGCAGGGGTCGTGACCGGCATCGGCTTCATCGGCGCGGGCGCGATCTTCCAGAGCGGCGGAAGCGTCAAGGGACTTACAACGGCCGCGTCCATCTGGGTAGCTGCGGCAATAGGCGTGGCAGCGGGAGCCGGGCTGTACGAGGTTGCGACGTTCTCCACCCTTCTCGCCCTGATAGTCATTCAGCTGCTCCAGGTGGTCGAGAAGAAATTCGTAAGGCCCGGCGAAAGAGAAGGGTAATAAACTTACAAGACTTTGCGCGTATCAATAGAGATGGGGGAAAACCACTACAGTATAAGCCGTCGTTTAATTTGCTAAATTTAACCTGTTTTTAAGTAGTATACTCGTCGGCTACGGTCATCCCTAATGGGATTATAACTACTGCATGATCCCTAACGGAGCTGAAAAAACGGTTCAGTGACATAAATATCCCAATATTATTGATATGGGTTCCAATTGAAATCCTATCTAACCAAATTGTTACCCCTCTTTTACTTTCTATATCTGCACTCATTTCAGCATATCGTGTTCCCATGCCTTTAAATGAGTAAGGGGCTTTATTGAAAAATATCTGATGCATAATTTCAACAACATCTCCCACAGTTTTTGGAACTGGACTGATCGCATTAAACTCCCCACCTGTGTTATTGAATATAACAGGGCTGTTGAGGGAAATGTTCCATAGATCGGTCCCTAACATAGTTGTTGGAACTTTTACGACTTCTTCTGAGATTTTTATTCTATCTACGATATTTCTTTCTGCAAATGGTCGAACTCGCGCCAATAACTTAGGGGTCAGCCCCGAAAATTCTTCCTTAAAAATGCCAGATCTTCTCCTTTCGTCAAAAATATAGTTTCTCTCTTTCCTCTAACACCAAGATACACTTCCATATTGCTTGCCTCCTTAAAATAGGCTCCCTCGGCTCTACCCGAGAGTTTCGCTTTGCTTTTTGTCTTTCCGCATATTTATCGAGGAAAAACCAGAAGAATTTCAGTTTGTTATTAATTATTTAAACCGTGCTGGAACGGGGTTAGAGATGCGAAGTGTGAGATGCGAGACGCGATTTTTCGCATCTCCCATCTCTCGTCTCACATCTCATTTTCCGTAAATGAATTGGTCCGAATTCTTTTCTTTCGACCACGCGGTCAAGGTGAAGCCGTTCTTGTCTTTGTCGGTCATCAGTTTCGTCTTCGGCACGATCGAGTCAAATGTCTTTTTCAGTTTCGGGTCGCAGGCGGACCAATCGATATCCTTCGCCAGAGGGGATATTGAGGCTTCACACCCCGGGCTGTATTCGCCCGAGCAGAAATATTCCACCTGGCTATCTTCAACCGCAAGTATGCCGTGGGCAAATCCCGGCGGCAGCCATATCCATTCGTTGAAATCGTACTCCGGATCCGCTTCCAACTCATAAGCAACTGCTTTACCGAAGCTCGGCGATCCTTTGCGGATATCGATCCCCAGGTCCAGTATCCTTCCCCTCATGACCCTGACGAGCTTGCCCATGTAAGGGTTCCATTGAAAATGGAAGCCCCTGAAAGTCCCGGCCTTTGAAAAAGCATCGTTGCACTGGAGGAATTCGATATTCTTCATGAAATCGATTTTCTTGAAATCGCTTTTCCTGAAAGTCTCGGTGAAATAGCCGCGGTGGTCGTTAAACCGTCCGAAACGTATGACCTTTATCTCCGGTATGGCAAGGGTTATTACTTCATTGATTTTCATGATACGAATTATATCATAAGAAGAAGAGCTATATGAACTAGAAGTGAAAGAAGTAAAGGAGTTCATAGGTCAAGATGTTCAAGACGCAAAAACGTCTTATACCTCTTAACCTCTTAACATCTTAACCTCTACCCTTCTCAACCTCTTCCCCTATAGCTCCTCTAGCTCTTTTTTGTTATAATGCTCTTCTTTCAACGGGGAGGTTTAAATAACTATGATGTTTTACCCGTTCGACCCGACTTTTGTTCTTCTTATTCCGGCGATCCTGCTGGCGCTTTACGCCCAGTTCAAGGTCCAGGCCACGTATTCGCAGATGTCCCAGGTGCGTTCGAAAAAGGGGCTGACCGGCGCTGCGGCGGGAAGAAAACTGCTTGATGCTTCGGGATTAAGCAATATCGGCATTGAACAGATCGGCGGGAACCTGACGGATAACTACGATCCCAGGGACAAAATCCTTCACCTCTCGGAAGGCGTATATAATAACGATTCCATAGCCGCCATGGGGATCGTGGCTCACGAGGTGGGACACGCCGTTCAGGACCTGAAAGCATACGCGCCTCTTAAGATAAGAAGCGGCCTTGTCCCGGCCGCCAACATCGGCTCGCAACTGGCGATACCTCTTTTCTTTCTCGGAATGATCTTCAGCTATCCCAGGCTTATGGACATCGGCATAATCGCATTTTCACTGGCGGTAGTTTTCACGATAGTAACGCTTCCAGTTGAGTTCAACGCGAGCAAAAGGGGAATTGCGATGCTTTCCGACGGCGGTTTTCTCGCCAAAGACGAGGTCCCTCTCGCAAAAAAAGTTCTTGATGCCGCGGCTCTGACCTATGTTGCCGCGACCGCGATGGCGGTGCTGAACCTGATCAGGCTTCTGGCTATTCGCGGAGAAAGAAGAGATTAAATATTTATGGACCCGCGAATTTATTTGCAGGTTCCTCAGTTTACATGAATAATCCTCACAGGCTCCTCATTATCATCGGGCCGACGGCCGTCGGCAAGTCAAAACTGGCGATAGAGCTCGCGAAAAAACTCGACGGCGAGGTGATCTCCGCCGATTCCATGCAGGTCTATTTCGGAATGGACATAGGCACGGCCAAGCCGTCAAAAGAAGAACTTGAAGATGTCCCCCACCATTTGATCAACATCATCCCGCCGGATAAGAACTGGAGCGTCTCCGATTTCGTTTCGAACGCCAAGAATATCATCAAGGATATCGTCAAAAGGGACAAGCTCCCGATCGTTGTCGGCGGAACCGGTTTATATTTGAACGCCCTGATCGCGGGATATTCTTTTCCAGTCATCGAGGCCAACAAAGATATAAGGGAAAGGCTTGAAGGAGAGGCGAAAGCGTTTGGGAGCGTCCATTTATACGAAAAGCTCAAGAAGGCGGATCCGGATGCGGCATCAAAGATACACTTCAACGATCTTAAGCGCATCATAAGGGCGCTTGAGGTTTTTGAAATTACCGGAAAGCCGATGTCTCTGCTTCAGTCAAAAGATGAGGAAAATCTGCCTTACGAAACGGTGATCGTTGGCCTTGATATGGAAAGAAAAAAGTTATATGAGAGGATCGAAAAAAGGGTTGACCAGATGCTTAAGGCCGGGCTTATCGACGAGGTGAAAAAGCTTATAGGCGAAGGCTACGACAGAAATCTGACGTCGATGCAGGCAATAGGATACAAGGAAGTTGCCGAGCATCTTCACGGAAAATACACACATGATGAACTGGTCAATATCCTTAAGCAGAATACCCGTAACTTTGCCAAGCGCCAGATGACATGGTTCAGACGATTTAAGAATGTGAACTGGTTTGACGTTGAAAACCTGAACTCCGGTGATATCATTAAGCTGATTGAACAGGAGGGATAATTATGCCGCTGGTAAAGATCGAGATGTGGGCCGGACGATCGGCAGAGCAGAAAGAAAAGATCATCCAGAACGTTACTAAAGCTGTTTGCGATTCCGTTGGCTGCCCTAAGGAAGCCGTATGGGTGGTAATAGAGGATGTTCCTAAAGAGAACTGGGGAATGAACGGGGAGCAGTGTTCTAAAAAGTAGTCTGTGGGATTGGGATGTGTTGTGTGTTTGGTCGTTGGGATGAGGATGAGGATTCTAATTCTAACCCTAATTCCAATCCTTTATCCTATACTCACGTCTCATCCTCATCCTTTAACTATCTTTGTTACTGACTCTATATGAAAACTGTGCGGGAACATATCCACCGGCTGAACTTCGACGATATTAAAGCCATTGCCCGATAGATAAGAGAGATCGCGCGCAAGCGTGGATGGATTGCAGGAAATATAGATTATCTTCCTGAAATTCGACTTCGCGATGGTCTTGAGGACCTTCTCCTCGCATCCTCCTCTCGGCGGATCAAGGATAAGTATGTCCCCTTCTTTAAGGTCCGGCAGTATCCTCTCGACTTTTCCGATATTGAACCTGCAGTTCTCTATCTTGTTAAGTTCAGCGTTCACCGACGCGTCATATACCGCCTGCTTCACCTCTTCTATCCCGTAAACGTACTGGACATGCTCCGCGAACCACAGGGCGACCGTTCCGATGCCCGAGTAAGCGTCGATGACAGTGTCTCTGCCGGACAGCTGGGCGAATTCAAGCGCCTTGTTGTACAGGACCTCTGTTTGGATCGGATTTGTCTGGTAAAATGAATCGTTCGAAACCTTGAATTTTAAGTCTCCCATCTTATCATAGATGAAATCCCTGCCCCATAATATCCAGCTTTTTTCGCCGAGGATCACATTGGTCTGCCTCGGATTCAGGTTCTGGCATATCCCGACCACATTGATGCCATCTCTCCTGCAGTGATCGAGAACTTCTTTGACCAGAGCCTTGGAACCTGGGATCCCTTTCTCGTTGGTAATGAAGGTCAGCAGGACTTCTCCCGTACCAAATCCCACCCGGGCCCTGAGATGCCTGAACAGGCCTCTCGCCCTGTCTTCGCTGTAAGCCGAGTAGCCGGATTTGTTCAACGCATCCTTAACGATCTTCGCCGCCCTTGATAACTTCGGATGTTCAATGGGACATGTATTGATATCAACGATATCATGCGTCCCCTGCCTGTAGTATCCCATTTCGAGCTTTGTATCTTTCGCCCCACGCTCGCCCCGCACGGAGTTGCGGGGTCTCGCATCTCCGATCGGATATTGGATTTTATTCCTGAATCCCCATGGATCCTTCATGCCGATAATATCGTCCACTCTTACCTGTTTAAGATGCCCAAGCCGTTCAAGCGTATCTTTGACGATCTTCGTCTTGAACCTCAACTGCGCGGGATAGCTGATATTCTGCCACTGGCATCCTCCGCACTCGCGGGCCAGCGGGCATTTCAAAGCGACCCTGTCCGGTGACGGTTTGATCACGTCGACAATTTTTCCCCTGGCAAAATTCCTCTTTATGTCAAAAAGCTTGACCTTTAGCTCATCGCCGGGGACTGAATCGGGGACAAAGACCGCAAGGCCGCCGGACCTGCCAACCCCTTCCCCGCCCATGGCAAGGTCGTCGATCCTCAGATTCACAGTTTCGTTTAATTTCATATCAATATACTCATCATGATCATGTTGTTATTATACTGCTCAAAATATCCAATAAAAATGAAATTTTTATTGATATACCACGATAATAAGCTGTCGTGATCTCATACTATAAGGAGAATGATACTAATGCCGAAAATAACATGGAAAACAGTCAATATCGATCTGAAGCTTAATGGAGCAATAAGAAAAGTATACCCGAAAAACAAGGGATACACGATAGAATGGGATATGAGGAATCTACGGAAAGGCGCAACAAAAATGTTCGCTGACCTGAGAACCCTTAACAATGAACAGCTTGTGGTCCCAAAAGACGAAACAAGGGACTTTACGCCTCGAGAACTCTACGCCGGCAAAGATTTTATAAAGAGTGTGATCAATGGTCGGGGAAGTTGCGGCACTGAATGGACCCTTAAGATGGAAATGGAAAAGGATGCTCTCGCGATTAGCCATGTTCGATATCACTGGTTTAGCGGTGGCGACCACACAATAAATCACATATTAAAGATCTCCAAAACGTCAGTGTTTTCATCGTTTAGTCAGGATGGTGAAAGCATGGGCGGCCCAATATACGGCGGCATATCCAATGATCCGAAGTGCGAGAATGCAATTGCCAACCCGTTAAGAAAAATAATATTCCGGAAAATTGATCGAGGGTGGGGAAAAGAAAATTGGAGTTTCTGGCTGATTGCCAATCCCGAAGCATACAAGGTAATAAAAAATGCGACTAAAGACATGGCCTTTATTAAGGTAGCTCACATAGAAGATGAGCGTGACATAACCAAAGTACCAAATCATGCTTTGCGGTTAACATTAAGGCTTATTGACAAAGTAGAGAAAAAGAAAGAGGAAATTGATTGGATCAATTGGGACTGATCATACTTGCCCGTCAATAATTGAGATGTTATCATTCGCCTGCATGGCAAAAGACTTGGGTAAAAGGATCGACTTCCATATCCATTCGATATTAAGCGACGGAATGCTCCTTCCCGCCGCCATGGCGAGGGAAGCCGAGGTCAAAGGCATTTCTGCCATCGCGATAACCGACCACGTGGATGCGTCAAACCTGGAGGAAGTGCTTGCCGCCCTTACGAAATTCGTCAAAAAGCAGGGGAAAACGCTGCCTATTCAGGTCCTTCCAGGTGTTGAGCTGAGCTATCTCAGACCGGACCTTATTAAGAATTATGCCAGGCAGTCGCGCAAGCTGGGCGCAAAGGTCGTTATTGTCCATGGCCAATCCCCGGTTGAGCCGGTGATCCCGGGAACTAATCTCGAATCGGTCAAGCTCAAAAGTCTCGTTGATATCCTGGCCCATCCGGGAAACACCCTCACCGAAGAAGAAGCAAGTCTGGCAAAAGAGAACGGCATTTTCCTGGAACTCTCGACCCGCAGAGGACATAAGGAAGGCAACAGGCATGTGGCTCAGATGGCAAAGAAAACCGGCGCGAAGCTCCTCGTCAATACCGATTCGCATACCGAAACCGACCTGATAACTCAGGAACAGGCTTATCAGGTCGCCCTGGATGCCGGACTAAGCGAAGAAGAAGCGATTAAAGTCATCAGGGATAATCCAAAGGAACTTCTGGCCAGGATGAAATTTTGATCAATTTGGTTCGATAATATATAGGAAGATTAAATTCGCCTGAAGGAGATTTTATATGCCGGTAGATGGACTCTCATCGAGTGATTTCAAGTTAAAGACTATATACCCATCAAAAGGTACAAGTGAACAAGAATCACCGACAGAGTTTGTAATTGTAAAGAAAAATGATACATTATGGAATATCGTAAAAACCATATATGGGGGTTCCCAAAAACAAATTAAGGAGACAGTAAAAGTAATAGGAGAAAACAATAATATTGATCCTGATAAGATATTTCCGAGGCAAAAAATTAAATTGCTCAGCGATAATCAATTTGCAACGATATATCCGGATTTAATTGATGTGGATTGACGAATTGTCCCTCAGGGATTTGCCGTACTATTCATTTTGAAAGGGACGTGTCACAAGGTTTCTCCGACAGCGGATAATAGATCATTATCCAGAACGCCAGGGCCAGCGCTACGATAGGAAGCCCCGCCGCAAGAATTCTCAGACCGAGTAAAAATGCTTTGGTCTGGGTAAATATAACAGGATTATACTTCGTGAAGTTGAAAATGAACCCGATACTTACGGCTTCGAGAGCTATCGCAAATCTGCATATGAACGCGTTCATGCCAAAATACATGCCCTCCCGCCTCACTCCCGTTTTCGTTTCGTCATAATCGATCACGTCCGAGATCAGGACATCTGACAAAAGTATTATGCCGGCAAGTCCGATCCCGAGAAATCCCGAGGAGATTATCGCGGAACCTATGCTCGAAATGAAAAGGAAAGGAACAAGCGCGAATAATAACATCAATATCGAGCACAGGTATGTGGCTTTTGCACCGTACCTGACGGAAAGGGCCCTCCATACGAACATCATGAACATAGCGACCGCGAACGCGGAGAACAGGACCAGTGAAGTTTCAACCGCTCCTGCTCCAAGCACATATTTCGCATAAAAAGGGATGATCGCAAGGACCATCGTAAAAGCATACTGGACGAGAAGGTTCGAGAAAACAAAAGTGACGAACGGGATATTCCTGAAAGTCGCGGAAAGGGCTGCTGACAATGGGAGCGGATTTGCGGTCATGTACTTTCTTGTTTCCCTGCTCCCTATCAGGGAAATGAAGCAGGTGAGCGTGATCACGGCCCCAAAGATCGCACCCATTTTTGCCCATCCGATGGTGCTGTAGATCAAAGGCGGAAGTGCGATGCCTATGACCAGACCGATCATTCCCAGTGTCTGCCTGTATGAATTGACCTGCGCCCGCTCAGCCAGGCTCGGATACATTTCGGGATAAAGGGACGCCCAGTTAAGCACTACCACGGAATACAGGCCGTCGAATAAACAGATAACGATAAGGAAGTAAAAGAACAGGGCCATCATGCTGGAAGATCTAAACGGAGAGAACCATAACAGAAAATAAGCCGCGCCAAAAGGTATCGCTCCGAAAAATATGTAAGGGATGCGCCTGCCCCACCTTGTCCGCGTTGAATCCGAAATAAATCCGGCGATCGGGTCGTTCAGGGCGTTCCAGATGCCGTATATAAGCATGGCTGTGGCCGCGAGGCGCGCTTCAAGCCTTAGCACATCAACATAAAAGAACACGATGTAAGTGGAAAATGCCTGATAAGAAAGAGCGGTGGCGACCGCCCCGAAGCTGTAGCAGATCTTTTTTAGCTTGTTCACTTGATCACGAATCTCTTGCGTTCTTCGAATTCCCTGCGTTTTCCGGGGTTCCAGTTCGATGTCCTTGTGAAGTATCCAACGATCCTGTTTATGTAGTCAATGATCCTGCCGTTGCACTCTGGACATTTTTTGTGTTTCCCCCAGGAGGTGTGATCGTTCTCGCAGACGCTGAAATCAGGGGAGAAAGCGAAATAAGCGAGCTTTGTCGCCGCCATTTTCTTGATGAGGGCCTTCATTGAATAGTGGTCAGGCTTGTTCTCCCCTATCCATATATGGCTTATTACCCCGCCGTTAAAATAGGGATGATACTGCGCTTCTATCATTATCTTGTCGGGAAGCGTCACGTTGGAGTTATACGGAACATGAGTGGAGTTAGAGTAATATAGTTCAGCCCCGCCGCCCTGAACGCGGGCTCTTTTCCCAAATTTCCGCCTGTCATTCATAGCAAGCTTGTGCGTTGCCGATTCTGCAGGCGTCTGCTCAAGGGTATAAACGACATTGTCTTTTTTCGAGTATTCGGCTATTTTCCCGGACATCCTGGATATTATCTCAAGGCCTAGCTTTTGTCCCGCATCCGACGATATGCCCTCGCCTATAAGGTTGAGAAGGCATTCGTTCATGCCGATCACACCGAATGTCAGCCTTCTTTCTTTAAAGTTGTAATAAGGAACGCCGTCCCTTGTCTTCATTTTCAGGAAAGGCAGTATCTTCCATTTGTTCAGGCTCATCCTTAGGATTTCATTGCTTTCTCTCAAGGCCTGCCGGGTTATAAGCATCGCGCTTTCAAGTTTCCTGAAGAAATCCGTCCTGCCTCGTGATATCAGCGCCAGGTGGGGAAGGTTGATCGTCACGACCTTGTTCGATCCTGTTCCCAGTCCCCCGGCCATCCACACCCCGCCCGAATGTTCCACAAGAAGCCTGCAGCACATCGCATGCACGTATTTTTCATCAAGGTAATCGGTGGTCAGGTTGAAGAAATATGGTGACCCGGTCTTGATCGCCGTCGCAACGGTAGAGTCAAAAAGCGGGTCGTCCCAGTCAAGGTCTTTTGTTATCGCCGTCGTGATTATCGGGAACGTGAAAGGGGCGCCGCTTCCGTCGCCTTCGCCCATGACCTCCATGAAAGCTTTGTATATCGTCCTTGCTTCCTCCCTGAATTCCTTGTATGTTGCTTTTAGCCGTTCCCCCGCGTAAATGACGCGTTCGTTCTGAAGGTACGACGGACAGTTGATCCGAAGTCCTATGTTCGTGAACGCGGATTGCGCGCCTGTCCTGTTCGACTGGTTCAGCTGGAAAACGAATCCCTGGATGCTCTGCTTCACCTCTTTATAGCTGATCTTGTCGAACCTCAGGTACGGCGCCATGAACCAGTTGAAATAATCCATCGCTTGAGCGCCGGAAAAGAAAAGCTGGGAGTAGAACATGAAAGCCATTGTCTGAAAAATCGCGGAAGAGAAGTGCTTTGCCGGAGCGCTGTTGCAGTGCGGGAACCTGAGGCCGTCAAGCAGCACCACCCTTGTGTCGATCCCGTTGCAGTAAGGCTTAAAAGCTCCGTGAAGCGTGTGAATATATATCAGGCAGTCCCTGTGTGCTTTCACGATCTTTTTGCTGTATAGGTTGTCCAGAGCATACGCTTCGATCGCTCTTGAAGCGATGTGCAGGTCAATGAGCGAAGGGCTCATCTGCGTGTTGCTGTTGTCGCGAAGCATCCACGTTCTGCGGTTTAATACGTCGTCTATTAACTTATCTGTGTCGCTCATAATTATACTAACCTCACCCCACGGTTTATTGGTATCATAATTCTATTTTAGTTTTAGCTCTGCTCCCCTCTCCTTTTTAATAGGAGAGGGGTCGTGGGTGAGGTACCCTTCGATCAAGACATCCGCGCCAAACATCCTGACGTTCGCGCTCCTCAGATTTATGGCCTGGGAAAGTTTTTTGAAGCCAACTCCGGCAACCGGGGATGGCGCCGTTTTTCCACCGATTATTTTCGGCGCTATGAAGAACATGACCTTATCAACTATGCCTTCTTTTAATGCCGACGCCGCAAGAGTTCCGCCTGCCTCGATCATTATGCTCGTTATCTTGTCCTCTCCGAGTTCCACCATCAGCTTTTTCAGATCGATCCTGCCGCCGATGGTTTTTGCCTTAAGGACAACCGCTCCGGTTCTCCTAATCTTATCGAGTTTGCTTTTTGGCGCCTTTTCTCCCACAACGACTATCGTTTTTTCAGGTTCGTTCTTAAGCACTCTGGAACCAAGAGGGATCTCGGCATTTGTGTCCAGGATTATCTTTTTCGGGTTCCTCTTTGTAATTTTTTCGTCTCCCACGTCCCTCACTGTAAGTTTCGGGTCGTCGATCTTAACAGCGCTTACTCCCATCATTACGGCATCAACATATACCCTTAACATGTGGACGTGCTGCCTTGCGGGCAGGCCGGTAATGTATTTGCTTTCTTTCGTCACTGTAGCGATCTTTCCGTCAAGGCTCATGGCGCTCTTTAGTATGACGAACGGGAGGTTGGTGGTGATGTATTTGATGAAAGGTTCGTTCAGCTCCCTGGCTTCCTTTTCAAGAACGCCGACTTTTACCTCAATTCCCGCGTCCCTGAGCAGGGCAAATCCCTTACCATTGACAAGGGGATTGGGATCCTGCATTGCCGCAACGACCCTTTTTATTCCCGCTTTTATTATAGCATCGGTGCACGGCGGGTTGTAGCCATAGTGGCAGCACGGCTCAAGGTTAAGATAAAGGGTGGCTCCTTTTGCTTTGCCGCCGGCTTTTTGAATGGCAAAAACCTCAGCGTGAGGTGTGGATTGTTCAGCATGGTAGCCCCTGCTGATGACCTGGCCGTTTTTTACCAGAAGCGCGCCTACCATCGGATCCGGGCTGGTATGTCCCATCTGCGACCTTGCCAGGGCAAGCGCTTCCATCATGAATTTTTTGTCTGTGTCTGCGCTCATATCAGCCGGCTTTCCTTAACGAAGCTATCGGGATCTCTTCAGGCCGTCTATAACGGCTTTGTAATCTTTCGCCTTATAAATGGCGGACCCAGCCACAAGGACGTTGGCTCCCGCTCTGATGACTTCCGGCGCCGTTTCAGGATTTATGCCTCCGTCAACTTCGATGTCCACGGCCAGTCCCCGGCTATCGAGGATGCTCTTTAGTTCCTTTATCTTCGGGAGGACCTCCGGAATGAATTTTTGCCCTTCAAATCCCGGGTTCACCGTCATCAAGAGGACCATTGATATTTTATCCAATACCTTTTCAATCGTCTTGATCCCTGTCTTCGGGTTTATAGCTACCGCAGGCTTTGCCCCGCAGCGTTTTATCAGGTCAAGGTCTTTCTCAAGGTTCTTTGAGGCTTCCGCATGTATCGATATTATGTTCGCCCCCGCCTTTGCGAAAGCTTCTATGTATTTGTCGGGGTTCTCTATCATCAGATGAACATCAAGGGGAAGCTTTGTGATCTTTGAAATAGAATGAACCACAAGAGGCCCGATCGTTATGTTCGGAACGAAATGCCCGTCCATAACGTCCACGTGAATCATGTCGGCTCCTGCTTTTTCCACAGCCTGGACTTCTTCGCCAAGCCTGCTGAAATCAGCGGATAAAATTGAAGGGGCCACTTTTATTGGCATTTTAATAGCTTTCCGCGGTCGGGGCTGTCTTAGCCGGCTCTTTGCTGATGACAAGCTTTACGGATGAGCCCACGGCTACTTCTTCCTCCCATGCCGGCTCCTGCCTCATAACGATGCCTTCGGAAACTATGTCCGTTTCCTGATATTCGATCTTATTAATGCCAAGCTTCAGGTCAGAAAGCGCATCTTCCGCATCCTTGAGCTTTTGCCCTATGAGGTAAGGCATCTTTACCACTCCGAATTTCGGGTTCCTTGCGATGAAAATATCTATCCTGCTGCCCGCGTCCGATTCAACTTCGGGAGAAGGCAGCTGGCTGATGATAATTCCTGTCTGGAACTGCTCGGTTTCAACCTCCAGAGTGGCGCCGATCCTGAAACCGGCATCAGAGAGAAGCGTGTCCACCTGGGAGAAAGGCCTTCCTATCAGGTTCGGAACGGGCACTTTTCTCTGTCCGGTAGAAACCGTCAGGTTCACTATTCTTCCGTATTTTACGTGCTTTCCACGCTTTGGCTGTTGTTCAATGATCCTTCCCGCAGGAATGTCCTTGTCAAAGGTCCCGTTGCTAATCCTCGGCTTAAGGCCGGACTCCTTCAGCAGCGAAAAAGCCTCCGTTGATGAGTGCCATGTAACATCCGGCACAACAACTTCGGGAGCAGGGAAGATATAAAAGACCGTCAGATACCCGACAAGCAGCGGTGATATGATAACGAGAAAGATCATCGTGATCACCGCTCTTGGCGATGAAAGCTTGAGGATATACACGAGATACCCCGATATCAACAGAACGAGCAGTATGAAACTAAAATAAAGTATCAGTAACTTGATCATGAATATTACCTCGCGCCTGCACTTATAAAATTCAAAATAAAAGCATACCAGAGACCCGCCGCAATCGCAATAAGAAGTAGCAGTACCATTAGTGCCACTCTGTTTATCTTCCGTTTTCGGCCCTTTTTTGCAGGTGTCTTCTTCTTGGGCTCCTCGATGTCTTCCTTATATTCTATAGGCTCCACGTCTTCCCCGTATATCAGGTTCACGAATTCCCGGTTCGGCGGATTAAATATCAGCCTCTGCTTGTTCAGGCTTTCTATCACATCTTCCGCTTTGCTTATCCTCTGCAGCGGGTCCTTTTCGAGCATTTTCATGATTATTTTGTCGATATAATCCGGGATCTTGCCGTTCAGGTGCGAAGGCGGGACGGTTTCATCGGATAGGTGTTTTAGCGCGGTATCAAGTCCGCTTTTGCCGTCAAGCGGAAGCCGCCCCGTCACAAGCAGGTAAAAAATTATTCCGGCTGAATATATGTCCGAGGCAGGCGTGATCTGCTCCCCGATTATTTGTTCTGGCGACATGAAGCTGGAATTCAATGTGGCGGCCGCGGCGAGAAGGGTCGGGCTTATCCTGACCGCCGGCTCAAGGATGAAATCGGTCACCTTCACTTCTCTCCCGACAAGGAATATGTTGCGCGCGCTTATCGCGCCATGGATAAGGTTCTCCGCGTGTGCAACGGCAAGGGCGGAAAGCAACTGCTTTATCACTTCGACCGCAAATTCCAGGTCAGGCAGTCCCTTTGCCATGAACGACTCCAGATCCTCTCCGTCAATATATTCCCTGACAAAATAAAAACCCTGCCATCCATAATCGCCGTCTATGACCCGCGCGATGTTCGGGTGATCAAGGCTTATGATCTTTGTGACCTTCGGGCGGAGTTTGTTGATCAGGGGGCTGTTCAGCGCGGAGCGTTTGTATATTTTTATGACGACGGGCACTTCCGTGCCCATAAGATAGCCTTTATACGTGAAAGAAAAGGGGTTCTCTCCTATCCTGTCCCCGATCCTGTATCTGCTTTTTAGGAATCTTTCCATTTTTTCCGCCTCTGCTCTCGCATCGTCCCGATCTATGGGGATTCCGGCGGACGATCCCCCCTAAAAACCTCTTCCATCCATTTAAGGGCGCCTTCGGCCATTGAAATGCCGTGCGAGATTTTTGATACGCGAGCATTTTTTCCAAGGGCCGTGATGAAAGCCGCCCTCCCAAGCCTTGTCTTTATCTCCTTCAGCCGTTCACGTTCCACGTCTTCCGGAAGTATAGGCCCTCCCGGGCCGACCCCTTTTATTTCGATCATGACTTCGCTTCCTCCGATTCTATCGTTACCAGATCGTCAACATCCGCGTGTTCAAAGAAATAATTCACCATTTTCTTGACCTTGTCCAGTTCATCGGGGCCTCCGAGTTTCTTGTCTACGACCACGGAGCGCTTTTGCGCATTGTACTCGTACACAATGAACGGCGTCTGGGGGGCTTCCTGATAAACTATGACCCAGCGCTCGCCGTCCATGCCGATCGCGACTTTGGATCCGTCAGGAAGGCTGAGTTTTTCGTTCTTAAAAGCTATTGTCCCCGCGAATTCCTTATCCACGCTCGCTACCTGGGACAGGCTTTGCTTAATTGTAGGCATGCGCACCACCTGCTATGCGTAAAATGATAACTGAAATTATTCTAAAAATCCATCGATATATATGTAACAGAGGGCAGCAGAAGCCCAAAGTAAGGGGAAACGAAATGGCGATTATTCATAGTGGTCATAATGTAAGGTATAAATATGAGGTCCAGATCAAACCGTGTGTCGAAAGAATGAAGATCACGAACCGATATAATTTGAGTAGAAAGCTATTTAATGAGCTGAAAGATATGGGTATTGTTCAAAGGAATTTTGGCGCGTTCAATGTTTTCTCGAGATATTCTCTTAACATTAAAAACCTTCAAATGGCCGCTGATAGTGCGGCATGTCTCTCGGCAATAATCGAGATGGGGAAAATCAGGGTCCCCAGCAACCTTAGTTATAAGAATAACGTCGAAGCGATCGTCGGAAGCCTGTGCAAAGAAAGCCGTACTATAAATACGAAATATGACCGCGATGTTGATCTGCTCGAGATGAATTAAGTATTTTGTTTGAAATTTATTGATAAATCCGTCGATATATATATAGCAAGGGAGAATGACTTATATGTTGAACATGGACCAGAATAAGATCGCGGAAGTCATAAACCAGTGCATCGTGAACAGGTACATGGAGAATATCACGCTGGTCAAATACCGCCTTGTAAAGCTCTTTACGGTCATGCCCTATACCGGAGCCCCGAACATAAGCGACGCGCAGACGATAGCGATCTTTGAGGATCTCGAGAAGTTCATTTCGGGAAATTACCAGTCGCCCAATAATTAGTCCCGGTCCGGCCTTTCCCTCCTCACCCCCGGTTTGATTACTGTCATTATCTAATAATTCTAGTTGCGTAACGCCCCTCTCCATTTCATGGAGAGGGGAATTAAAGGGGTGAGGGTTGACGATTAAGGGCATATTTATTATACTTGACCCAGATGGTAAAAATAAACGGCTCAACAAAAGTTACCGGGATCATAGGCTATCCTATAACTCACAGTGTTTCTCCGCAAATGCACAACGCCGCGTATGAAAAGCTGGGGCTCAACTATTGTTATGTCCCGATCGCCGTCAAGCCGGAAGATCTTGAGAGAGCGCTTGAAGGCATAAGGATACTCGGTATGACCGGCGTCAATGTGACCATCCCGCACAAGGAAGCCGTGGTTTCGCACCTTGACGAAGCGACAAAAATAGTCAGATTGATTGGAACCGCGAACGTGATATTGAGCCAGGAAGGTCGGCTTATCGGCTATAACACCGATGGCCCCGGGTTCATAGATTCACTCAAGGAAGACGCCGGATTTGATGTGGCCGGAAAACGCGCGGTGGTCCTTGGCGCGGGCGGAGGGGCAAGGTCCGCCGCCATCATGCTTGCCCAGGACGGCGTAAAGAACCTTGTGATTTCTGACCTGATATATGAAAAATCCGAGGAGCTTTGTGAATACATAAATTCACATTTTGAAATAGCTCCCTACGCATGCCCGGTAAAAAGCGCAGAACTAAAAAAACTGGTCGAGAGCTGTGACTTGCTCGTTAATGCTACTCCCATAGGGATGTATCCGAAAGTGAACGAATGCCCGATCGATGATGACTACAAGATCCCCAGGTCGGCCGTTGTTTATGACCTAGTTTACAATCCCCTTGAAACCAAGCTCCTTAAGTTAGCAAAGGCGAATGGAGCAAAAGCCGTGTCAGGGATAGGGATGTTGATAAGACAAGGCGCCCTGGCCTTTTCTTTGTTCACTGAACAAGAAGCTCCTGTCCAAATAATGAAAGAAGCCGCGTTAGAAGCTCTTAAGTTTTTTCCGCCCGCCAAAGAGCATCAGCGGACAAGTTAATAACTGTCGATATAAGCTGCAGCTGTCAGGTATTCCAACAATAATCCTAATTAATCGCACTCAAATTAATGGCACGATAATTGCTTGCAATTCAATTGATGGAGGCTAAATCCAATAACGGAGCTGTTCCACTAATAAATGATCTGCTCGAAAAAGCTGCAAATCTGGATGCGAGCGATATACATATCGAGCCGAGTGGAGGGAGCTTAAGGGTAAGGTACAGGGTTGACGGGCTTCTGCAGCCCGGGATCACCATCCACAGGTCCATGCAGCAGCAAATAATCTCGAGGATAAAGATCCTGGGTGACATGGACATTTCCGAGCAAAGGCTGCCGCAGGACGGAAGGACGTTCATCAAGGCAGGTTCCCGCGAGTTCGACCTCAGGATATCGACCATTCCAACGTTCCACGGTGAAAAAGCGGTAATAAGGCTGCTTGACAGGAAGAAAACATCCCTGCCGCTGGAAGTTCTAGGGATGTTCGAAGAAGATCTTGCCTTTTACAAGAAGGAATTAGAAAAGTCCCAGGGCCTGATAATCGTTTGCGGGCCTACGGGATGCGGGAAAACCACGACATTATATTCGTCGCTTGAAAAGATCAACAAGGATCTGCTGAACATCGTGACGATCGAAGACCCTATAGAATACCAGCTGTCAAAGATCAACCAGATACAGGTCAATTATAAGACCGGACTTACGTTCGCCAGGGGCCTTAGAGGGATACTCCGCCAGGACCCGGACGTTATAATGGTGGGAGAGATAAGGGACGGAGAAACGGCCGTTATAGCCATACAGGCCGCGATGACGGGGCACCTTGTTTTTGCTACCCTCCATACCAATGACGCGGTAAGTTCGATCGTAAGGCTGATCGATATGGGAATAGAGCCTTACTTAATATCAAGCACGCTAAAATGCATCCTTTCGCAGAGGCTTGTAAGAAAGCTATGCGAAACATGCAAGGGCAGCGGCTGCAAGGCTTGCAATCAAGCGGGTTACAAGGGAAGGGTCGGCGTGTTTGAGATGTTAAAGATCGATAACGCGATCAAGGACCAGATCAACAGGAGGTCAAGCTCCCATGAGCTGGCAAAGCTGACCAGGTTCAAGACCATGACGGAAAACGCTGAAGTCCTGGTCAGGAACGGGGTAACGACCAGGGAAGAGGTTTCACGGACCATGTATACGGAATAACCTTGACTTGAACTGCCCTCTATTGTATAAAATAAGTAATGATAATAATAAGATTCATACATACAATAATTTTTTACTCGATCGCCGTGATCACCTTTTTTCTAGGCACTCTGCTGACGATCCCCTTCGCGATCATTGCCAGGGAACATCATAAGGTATTTCAATTTTCCGCGCGCGCGTGGGCAAGAATGCTGATGTTGATCAGCGGCGCAAAGATAACCATCTCGGGGCTTGACAGGATACCGAAAGAAGGCGGGCTGATATTCGCCTCGAACCATCAGGGAGCTCTTGATATCCTTATCCTTCTCGCGTATCTTCCCAGGTATTTCCGTTTTGTCGCAAAAAGCGACCTTTTCAAGATCCCCTTGTTCGGGTGGTATATGAGCGTGGCTGGATATGTGCCGATAGAGCGGGAAGTAAGCACGAGCGCGCACAGGACCATCGGCAGCGTCTCGGATGTATTGACCAAGGGTGACTGCGTATTGATGTTCCCTGAAGGTACAAGGTCAAAGACCGGGGAACTGGGTGATTTCAAAAGGGGGAGCCTGATGGCCGCTTTCTCAAGCGGAGCAAAGGTTATACCGGTAGCCGTCACCGGCAGTTACCAGATGATGCCGAAAAAGACATATTTAATAAACGTAGTGCCGATCAGCATTAAGTTCGGGCAGCCGATGTCTTTCAAGAAATACCTCGGTTCAAGGCCGGGCAAGAACGATTATGAGGTCGAGCTGAAAAGGTTGAGAGAAGAGATCCAGGGCCTTTTGGGAACTAATGCATAAATTCATTTAGGGGCCGGCTTGAGATCTTTGTTAAATATAATGTTTGTCTCTTCTTCCTCTGACACGGCCTTATCCATTTTTGAATATATTTCATACCTGGCCGTTGATTCATACTGTAGGATAACATTTCTATCTTCCACGCTGGGATATTTGCGGAGCAATTTTTTTGTTTGAGCCGTTATCACTGCCAAAGCCTCATTAAATAATGTATTCACCTTTGTTTTATCTCGCCCGGCTCCGGCCATTTCTAAAGCGATATCGCTGATGGCGGCAGCTCTATCATACGGATCTGTAATGGTCCTAGCTATTACAAGTGCATCATCAAATCGCCCGGCTTTATCCATTTCTATAGCAATAGCGCTAATGGCTTTTGATTTAGAGACCGCGTTTTCGATCGTTTGAGCTTCCGACAGGGCTTCTTTGAAGAGTCCGGCTTTGGCCATTTCTGAAACTATGACACTGATAACATTATCCCTCTCATCTGGATCGGTAATGTCCCGAGCTACTGTCAAAGCTTCTTCAAATACTTTTATTACCTCGCTTTTATCCGCAATGCTCGCAGCCATTTCTGACGCTATATCGCTGATGGAGCTTGCTTTATAATCTAATAATATGATCGTCTTAGCCGCATCCAAAGCCTCATGAAATAATTTAACCTTTGTCATTGCAGAAGTTATATTGCTAAGGGCGTACGAGCTAAAGCGGGGGTCTTCCATAGCCTGAGCAGCCGCGACAGCTTCCTTGAATATTTCTTTATATGCGACATCGCTTAACTTGGCTTTGGACACTTCTGAAGATATGATATTTATAACGGCTAATTTATAATAAATATTTTCAATACTCTTAAGTGTTGCCAGAGATTCCTTAAACAGTCCGGCTTTTGCCATATTTGAGGCTGCCTCTGCGAGGGCTGACGTTTTTTGATTGGGATCCTTAATGGCACGGATCGTTTTCAGTTGTTCGTTGAACAATGTCCGAAGGGTGTTTTTGTCATCCGCGGTTAAAGGATATTTTTGCTTTTCTTCCAGAGTTGCTCTGAGGAGGCTCCACAAATAAAATTTGGCTTCGGCCTCTACTATTTCCCCATCCCCGTTTATGTCAGCTTTTTTATTATAACCCTCATCCGCTGTCCACAGGTTCCAGATGGACGGCTGTTCAATTATTCCGTTCTCATTCTTGTCATTAAACCCGCAGAGCTTATAGAGAACTTGAGTTTCTTTAGGAGCTTTTTGCCGCGTACATCCATATATCATCAACTTTTATTCCTCCTCAGATTTTTTATGCGGATTTCTTGTTTATAGTATTATATTAACCGGATCACCCTCGGCGCTTCTTACCTTTTTAGCTTCTGCGAGAGCCCTGGATCCTTCAAATGCGACCCTGTTATACATAAGATTTATTTCAATTATGCTCCTGTTGAACAAAAGAATAGAATCTGCCAGGGCCATGGCACCGTTGTCTCCTATGCGATTACCCCAAAGATTGATCTTTGTTAGACTCCTATTGACTTTAAATGCGTCTGCCAGAGCTTTGGCCCCTTCATCACCGATCTGATTTTCCCCTAAATTGATCTCGGTAATGCTCTTATTGACTTTTAGGACCTCAGCAAGGGCCTTGGCCCCCTTATCGCCGATGCGCTGCCCGGAAAGGTCAATTTTGCTTCTGGTCGAGTTCATCATAAGGGCAGATCGGACCTGCTCGTTCACTGAAACCCCATATTTTTTGCAAGCCTCTTCATAGACTTCAACGAATATTTTCCGAAGGGCCTTATTATCTTCCGCAGTTAAAGGATATTTTTGTTTCTCTCCCAGGCTTATATTCGCGAGGCTCCATAGATAATACTTGGCTTCAGCTTCAACTATTTTTCCATCCTTGTTTATATCGGCTTCTTCTTTATATCCCTCTTTCGCCGGCCAAATATGCGGGATGATCGACTTTTCAATCACTCCGTCCTCATTTTTATCGTTAAATCCGCAAAGCTTATAGAGAGCTTCTGTTTCTTTGGAAGCTTTAGGCCGCGAACATCCGGTTATTATCATTTTAATCCTTCACCTTTTAATTTATGACAGATCCTCTTTTCCCGCATCTATATCGTCAGCATTTTTCAGGAGTTTCAGTTTTTCCCAAGATTAAGCTTATTTAGGCTCCCCTACCATACTCCCAAAATGATCAATAAATCCATGATATGCATCTTCTTTGTCGCTTTGATCCAGTCCTGCATCAGACATTAATGAATTTATCTTTCTAATGGCAAGAGTTTCATAATGAAAGATCATATCTCGAATATTATCGTCCGGATTTTCACGCATTTGTTTATTTGTATAAGCCACTTCCAGTTTTATAGCCTCACGAAATGTGTTGCATAACTTGTTTTTGTCCGCTCCGGCAAAAGCCATGCCTAAAGCTATTTCACTAATGGCTTCTGCTTTTTGTTCCCCTGTATCCTCGTTTTTCCGAACTGCTTTCAGCTTTTCATTAAACATTATCAGGAGATCGCTTTTGTCTTTTTCGGTTAACGGGTATTTTTGTCTGTCTATGCAAAACTCTGCCCTAACCCAAATATCTGTCTCAACTTCATTACATGCTTTTTCTATATCGCTTTTATTTAACCTTGCCTTAGCCATTTTTGAAAGGATCCATTTAATGGCTACAGCTTCACTATCTAAAATATTCACCCTTCTATTGTCATCCGGGTTTTTAATACATAATTCATTGATCTGAGTTTCTTCCCAATATAAAGCTTCTTCAAATACTTTGATCACCTCGTTTTTATCTAACCCTTTTTTTGCCATATCTAAAGCTATATCGCTAACAATGATCGATCTATAATGTAAATTATTAATAGTCCGGGCTATTGCCAGCTTTTCATTGAATAATGTCCGAAGAGTGTTTTTATCTTCATTAGTTAACGGGGGCTTTTGTTTCTCCTGCGGACTTATTTTGGAACCATTAGAAACCTGTGAATATGCAGTTATCATCATTTTTATCTTCCTCCATAAATTAAAAACAGATTCATTTTCCCAGCCTCTATATCGTCAGCATTTTTCAGGAATTTCACTTTTTCTGAGGATAATGATCAAGGTTGAGGAAGGATATTTAAAGAGGTCATTCCATTTTGCGTTAATGCATTTCGGCAGACAGGTGGGGCTTTAGGGGGTCAAAATATCCATTGCTTCTTTTATGTGTGAAACAGGAACAACCTTTATCCCTTTAATTTTGCCTATTTCCGGGAAATTGCCCTTCGGTATCACCGCAGTCCTGAATCCGAGTTTCGAAGCTTCCGTTATCCTTCCCTCGATCTGATCCACAGCCCTTATCTCCCCTGCCAATCCCACTTCCCCGATAAAAACGATGTCCGAACTTATCTTTTTGTCCTTGTAACACGAGATAATGGCCATGATCACCGGAAGATCCACGGCAGGCTCGTTCAATTCGATCCCGCCGGCAACATTAATATAAACATCCTTGTCGCCAAGCCTTATACCAAGGCGCCTGTCAATGACGGCAACCAGCATGAGCGCCCTGTTATAGTCAAATCCATTCGCGCTCCTCCTGGGCACGGCGGTATTGGAGTGGCTTACCAGAGCCTGGATCTCCACCAGAAGAGGCCTTGTCCCCTCTATCGAAACGGTGATCGCGGAGCCAGCGGCATCCGATCTTTCCTCAATGAACAGCTTTGAAGGGTTCTTCACTTCCAGGAGCCCCGATTCTTTCATCTCAAATATCCCGACCTCGTTCGTAGAGCCGAACCTGTTCTTCACGGCCCTTAATATCCTGTACTGCCTATGGGTTTCGCCCTCAAAATAAAGGACGGTATCGACAATATGCTCCAGCACTCTCGGGCCGGCGATGTTGCCCTCTTTTGTCACATGCCCCACAAAGAACACCGGGATATTCGATGATTTAGCAAGACGGACAAGATAAGATGCGCATTCCCTTACCTGGCTAACAGAGCCGGGAGCCGATGGGATGTCCTCCCTGTACATGGTCTGTATGGAATCAATGACGACGAATTTCGGTTTGGTCTCTATCATGCTCGCTTCAATCGCGAAAATGTTGTTCTCCGGCAGGATGTGGAGGTTTTCCGAGAGGGTGCCGAGTCTCTGCGCCCTCAGCCTTATCTGTTTTGCGGATTCTTCGCCTGAAACATATAGAACGTTCTCTGTCTTTGAGAGCGAGTCCGCCGCCTGAAGCATTAGGGTGGACTTGCCTATCCCAGGATCCCCACCCACAAGGACGGCGGAGCCGGCGACAACTCCACCACCTAAAACCCGGTCAAGCTCTCCGATCCCCGTCGACTTCCGTTCTTCAGGACTGAAATCAAGTTCTGTGATAGGCCGAGGTTTGGAGGATGTGACGATCTGCCTGACCTTCATTTGCGATGCGACAGGGGCCTGTTCTTCCACGATGGAATTCCATTGTCCGCATTCAGGGCACTTACCAACCCATCGTGGCGATTCGTAGCCGCATGACTGGCATACATATTTAATGTCCTGCTTGGGCAAGTTTGATCAGGCCTTCTTTTGGAGTTCTTTTTCTTTTCCCTTGAGAGAAGTCGAAGGGTTTTTTTCTTCCGCGGGACGTTCGGTTTTAACGGAAGGTTTCCCCGAAAATACGGGCTTGCCGTTCTCGATATCCACTTTTATTTTTGTGCCGTAACCGAATTTTCCCAACAGTATCTGTTCGGAAAGCGGGTCCTCTATGTTGTCTTCTATCGCGCGTCTCAAGGGTCTTGCGCCAAAATGGGGATCAAACCCTTTATCGACAAGAAAATCTTTTACCTTTTTGCTGACCGAGATGGAAAGGCCTTTTTCGATCAAACGCGCGTTGATATCGGATATCATAAGGTCAACGATCTTTGCCAGGTCTTCCTTTGAGAGAGGCCTGAACACTATCTGCTCGTCAATTCGATTCAAGAACTCCGGCCTGAATTTCTTTTTCATCTCATCAAGGACCTTTTCTTTCATTCTCTCATAGCCGACCTTCGCTTCGTCTTTCGTAAGGAATCCGATCGAAGTGTCTTTCTTTATGAGGTCGGCCCCTACGTTGGACGTCATTATTATTATCGTATTCTTGAAATCGATGTGGTGCCCCTGGGCATCGGTCAGGCGACCGTCATCCAGCACCTGCAGGAGGATGTTCGTCACATCCACATGGGCTTTCTCGATCTCATCAAGCAGCACCACCGAGTGAGGCCTTCTTCTTACGGGTTCCGCCAGTTGCCCCCCCTCACCGTAACCCACGTAACCGGGAGGCGAGCCTACGAGCCTTGAAACGGTATGAGACTCAAGATATTCAGACATATCAACTCTCACCACCGCATCCACATCACCGAACATGAATTCGGCAAGACGCTTTGCCAGCTCCGTTTTGCCAACGCCGGACGGCCCCATGAACAGGAAGGAGCCTGTCGGCCTCTTCGGATCCTTTATCCCCGCCCTTGCCCTGCGGATGGATTTTGCTATTACCTTGATCGCCTCTTCCTGACCGATGACCCGCTTGCTCAGGATCTCTTCCATTTTCATCAGCCGTTCGGTCTCTTCTTCGGTAAGCTGTGTAACGGGGACCCCGGTCCAGCTTGATATAAGCGATGCGATCGCTTCCCTGTTCACCTCGGGGTAGTTCTCTTTAGTGAATCCTTTTATCTTTTTTGATGCGGCTTCGTACTGCAGACGGAGGGCTTCTTCCTTGTCCCTCAGCTTCGCGGCCTTTTCAAATTCCTGGTCCTGCGCGGCCAGCTCCTTATCGTGCTTTACCTTTTCGAGTTCACGGATTATTTCCACAAGTTCCGGAGGAGCGGAAATGGACTGGAGCATGACGCGCGATGAGGCTTCGTCGATCAGGTCGATCGCCTTATCCGGCAGATGACGTTCAGAAATATATCTTGCGGAAAGTCTCGCGGCAGAGAGGATGGCTTCGTCCGTTATCTTCACTTTATGAAAATCCTCATATCTGGACCTTAAGCCCTTTAATATCTCGATCGTCTGTTCTACCGATGGTTCTTCCACCATGACGGATTGGAACCTTCGTTCAAGAGCGGCATCTGATTCAATGCGCTTCCTGTATTCTTCGGTAGTGGTCGCCCCTATGCACTGCAGCTCGCCTCTCGCGAGCGCGGGCTTCAGCATGTTCGCGGCATCCATGGCGCCTTCCGCCGCGCCGGCGCCGATGATCGTGTGGATCTCATCGATAAAAAGAATGACTTTGCCGGACTTCCTGACCTCTTCCATAACTTTCTTGAGCCTCTCTTCGAAATTCACCGCGGTATTTCGTCCCGGCTACCATAAGTCCAAGGTCAAGAGAAACCACCCTCTTATCAAGAAGAAGGGGCGGGACGTCACCGGCAACTATTTTCTGTGCGAGACCTTCAACGATCGCGGTTTTTCCCACGCCCGCGTCTCCGGTAAGCACAGGATTATTTTTTTTGCGCCTCGAAAGTATCTGTATCACGCGCTCGACTTCCTTTGCTCTTCCTACGACCGGATCAAGTTTTTTCTCCCTTGCCAGCCAGGCAAGGTCCCTGCTGTATGAATCAAGAACGGGAGTGCCGGATATCTGCGGCCCGCGCCTCTGGTATACTGATTCCTCCCCGAGCAGGCTTATCACCCTGTTTTTCGCGCTTGAAGCCGTGATGCCGACTTCTGACAGGACTTTTGCCGCGATGCCTGTCCCTTCCCTTACAAGCCCCAGGAACAGATGTTCAACCCCCACATAGCTGTGGCCAAGCTGCCTGGCTTCTTCCCAGGCGTATTCGATGGTCTTCTTAACTGGAGCGCTGAACGGGATCTCCGTGACCCCTCTTTGCTCCGTGCTTCCGGCAAGCTCTTCTATTCTTTCCTTGATCTCCAAAGGATTTACCCGGAAATATTCAAGCGTCTTAATGACTATAGGTTCCGACTTGGCGATCATGCCCAGCAGCAGGTGTTCAGTCCCCACAAAGGCGGCGCCGAGGCGCCTCGCCTCTTCCTGGCTGGCCATGATCACTCCAACGGCTTTTTCCGTGAACCTTTCGAACATTGCCATAGTGATTTCATTCTAACAAAAGGGCACATCGTATGCAAGTTTTGGGCTTTTTAATGCGATAATATATATGCAGAGGGAGAAGAATATCGATGGAAATACCAAGCATATCAAGCATAACAAGTAAGCCGGTAAGCACCCCTGAAAATTCAACTGATCAGGATAAACATTTCAATCTACTCGTAAGTCATGGCAATAACGGCAACGACCCTGTATATGAGCTTTGCAGCACCACCGGAAATATAAGCTCGGGGCTAATAAGTAATCTCGATGACGCAAAAAACATCATGGCAAACAGCGAGGAAAGATATCATATAGCACAGCAGGATCCAAACCTTCCAAATCATCTAAAGTTGATCATCTAAAGTTGCTTGCGATCGCCTAAACTTTCGCTTCTTGAGCTTGCGGAAGAGTGATCAAGAACGTGGTCCCCTTGCCGATCTGCGTTTTAACCCTTATTGATCCGTGATGATCCTCTATTATCCTTAGAGTTATCGGAAGCCCCATTCCTGTCCCTCCCACTTCTTTTGTCGTGAAGAAGGGATCGAATATCTTTTTCAGGTTCTCATCGGGTATGCCGATGCCCGTATCGGATATTTCCACAAAAACGACCGGTACCGGTTTCACTTCCTCTTCTTCCCCCTCCGAGCCTGAACGGCCGAGCTTGATCACTTCCCCTACATCGGTCTTTACCGTCAGTTCACCGCCGTTTGACATGGCCTGGATCGCGTTGAGGATGACGTTCACAAAGGCCTGTGAAAGCTGTCCGGCGTCCGCGGTGACCTTCGGCAGCTCGGCCAGCTTTGTCGTGACCCTGATATTGCTCTTCCTTGTTTCATTGTCAAATAGCGACAGGATCTCCTCAAGAAGCTCATTGACATTCACCTGCGTAAGTTCGGGTTTGTGCGGCCTTCCGAACCTGAGCAGGTTCTCAGCGATCTTATTGATCTTGTCTATCTCCTGAGGAACAACGGTAGAAAATTTCTTCCTGAATTCCTCGTCTTCGAACCTCTGTGGCAGGAGCTGGGTGAATGTCCTTAAGCTGACCAGCGGGTTCTTTATCTCGTGCGCCATTCCAGCCGCCATCGTGCCCAGTGAAGCGAGCTTCTCCGATGAGACGAGATTTTCCTGGCTCTGCTTAAGGTCCTTTGTCATATGGTTAAAAGCTTCGGCCAGCTGTCCTATCTCATCGATAGAATTAATCTTTATTTTGTAAGAGAGGTCGCCTTTTCTTACGGCCTGCGTTCCGTTTATCAGCTCCTTTATCGGGATCTCGATCGACGAAGTGGCAAAGAATATTCCCACGGAAACGGTCAGGATGATCCCCACGATCACAAAGATCATGGCATTCATTGAAACAAGCCTGACCTCGGAATAAGCTTCCCATTTTGGTTCCTCCACTATAATGCCGAGGCTGTACTTCTTTATCGGGGCATAAGCGCCAACAACCGGTTTGTCATCGGCTTTCTCAAAAAACTCGCTTAGGTATTCATCGCTACCCGCCTCACCCGTAATGACGTTTTGGACCACATCAAGGTTGCTCAGGTCCCTGCCAACTTCCTTCGGGTCCGGGCCGACAAAAAGCCGTCCATCCTTGGACACTACATAAACATATCTCTTTCCTTTTGTTTCGCTATTGATCAACTGCTGAATGTAACCTCTGTCCAACCCGCCCCGGCTTGAAGAAACGTATTCGATCTTATCTGAGAGGCTCCTCGCCAGGATCAGATAATTGTTCTTAATGGCCCTCTGGAGCGATATCTGGTTCAGATTTACTGTCGCGACTGTGGTGGCTTCCAGAAGTACTATGATTGAAAGCGCAAATATCAATATTAACTTATATAGTATCCTTGTCCTTAGATATGAAAGCGGGAATTTTGCCACTTCATCCTTGGGTGAAATGATGTTTCCCAGGAGGAATCCAAGAGAAGAACACAAAAACACCGCCCACGATCCTGAGAGGTAGAATGGTTCTCCGGTTTTCGCGTAAAAGAAGGATAAAAGAAATGACAAAACCATCAATACCGAAGCTATGCCGGAAACGTTATAAACATTTTTTTCTCCTATTTCCTTGGAGTCCCTTGCGGAGAACAAATATTTGATCCCAAGTATGAGCCAGAGCGTGATCCAGAACAGCTCGGGAGGAAGAGCGGTAAGAAAGTGAACTCCCGGGTCCATGGCGATCACTTTTATGTTTTCCACAAGGTTCAATGGGGAGCGTATTATCAGGACCATTTCAACAATGCATCCGAGCAGCAGTACCTGGAAAATAAGGTTGTCCCTGTATCCGAATTTCTCCTTCATGAAAAACGCCAGGAAAAGCGCGCTGGCAACCAGATCGATGGCGATTATCCTGTATAGGATCAACCTGACATTTTCGCTCTGATCGAGCGTATAGGCCATTTGTGACAGAATGGTGAGAGCGGTAAAGATTGAAAGTGTTAGGAAGACAAGGATTAAATAATAATCCTCCCTCTTTTTTTTCTCAAGATACATGATGAAAAAACTGTAGACGCCCGCCAGGGCTATGCCGGTAATGAACACCTGAAGGAATATATTGATTATCGCAAAGGTCGAGATCATTTATTGCACCACCAGTGTAATTTCACCATCGGCGCTGCCGCCAAACACATTGGTCGCGCGAACCGCCAGTTTTCTGGTACCGGGACCAATGTTCTCGCTCGGAACAACGGATACGGAGAATATCCCGTCACCCGCTTTTACGTCACCATGCGTCCCGTCATCCCACATTTTAACATTACTTTCAAGTCCGATGCCAGTCAGGTCAACAGTGACTTCTTTTATGTCTTCCTGCCTGCCGGGATTTTCAACTTTTATCGTAAGGAGCACCGCTTCCTTTCCGTCCGCCTGTAACGACTGCGGTGTTGCAAGCCCCCCGGAAACGATCGGGTTAGCCCGCACTTCTATGTTCGTCCTGCTTATGGCGACCCACCCGGATTTATTGGCGACCGCGACAGGAACATCCTTGGTGCCGCTTGCGACACCCCGGCCAACGCTGGTTTGAAGAGTGAAAATGCCGTCATTCGCCATCATGTCTCCCCACAATCCATTGTCAACAAGCATCTGGTTGGGGAGTCTGTCTATTTCGCTTAGATCGGCTCTTACGCCTTTAATATTATCAAGCCCGCTTGGATCGCTCACCTTTGCGGTAATTGAAACGATGGTCCTGTCATCGGGCGGCACATCTGACGGATCCACTTTTATATAACTTATTATCGGAGCGAGGTTGGTCCTGTTTATTTTCGTGATATCATAGCCAATGCTCCAGTTCAACAGATCGCCGATCTTTTTCTTGAAAAAGTCGGCCGCCGATATTTTTTCAATAACATCCGCCCGGGTCAATACCTTGTCCTTTCCCTCATCGGCAAAAGCAGGGCTATTGATATTAGCAACGAATATAACAGCAAGTAATAATAAATATTTTTTCATTGTACGATCCCAAACGCCCTGAAGAACGCCTGTCCTTCTTCTTCCTTCACCGGGTCATCCGGCCTGAACCTGCCGTCCGTGCCTCCCTTTATAAGTCCAGCATCAAGCGCGGCTTTTATAAAGCGCGCATATTTATGGTCTCGCGGAACGTCAACGAAAACCGACCCCGTGACCTCAGGAACAGCTAATCCCGAGGCTTTTACAAGCCAGGAGATCATTTCGCCTCTTGTTATCGGCGCTTCTATCTGGAACTTCGCTTCCGGAGAAACCTCTATGACCCCCAACGTTACAAGGTTCTCTACTTTTTCTTTTCTCTCCTCTATCGTTTTCTTTTCACTTAAAAGCTTTTCTTTTTTCTCCTCGTGCTTCGCTTTTTCTTCAGCTAAAGCCTTTTCTTCATTGGATACATCTGCTCCTTTTTCTTTCTCGGCTTTGAGGTCGCTTTCCCTCTTGGATATTTCCGCATCCTTGTTTATAACCTCTTGAGCGATCTCGTTATCCAGCGATGCTTCTTCTTCTATTATTATCTTGGGTTTTCTAAAGGCTTTCCTGAAGATCGTTTTCGTCTCATAATTAAGGCTCGCGCCTATTTCTATAAGGTTCTTTCCTGGGTTCAGCGGCTGTACGGCGTTAAATTGCCCGTCATCCGCAACATAAGCCTGGGCGCCATTGATCAAGACACTTGCTTTTGGTCTTGTCTCTCCTGATACGATGATATTTTCGTCATATCCGACGTAATCATCGCTCGGGGAATACACTTTCAGGAGCTCTTTAAGTGGTTCTTTCGGCGAAAGCAGAGGTTTTTCTGCCGGTTTCTCCACTTCGGGCGCCTTGAACAGCACAAACTTGTGGGGAAAGTATGAAAAGGATATGTAAGATACCTGTGACTCTGTCATGGGGTCCCTTAAGCTTGCCAGATCCACCTCGGCATCTTCAAACTTCATTCCCAAACCGAAAGAAGAACTCGCGACATTGCTGTCGACTAAAAATGTCGAGCTTCCTCCCAACCTTGCGACAAGCCAGCTGTTGAAGGAATATTCAAGCCCGAAATAACTGTTCGATCTCTGAGTGTCCCCCGCATTCCCGCTCTCGGTATCGAATAAGGCTTTTAAGCCGACCGTTTCATCGTATAAAATCGCGTTCTTGCCAAGTATATCAATGGCCAACCCGATCCTTGTCGACCTCGGGAATGCCTCATCGCTTGCCCCCAACTTGAACTCCGTCCCGGAGCAATTTCTCAGCACCACTCCGATGGACGCATAATCGATCGGATTCCACAGAACCCCGGCGTCATAGTCAGACCCGCCATTTGAAGTTCTGTCAGCTTGCCCGGGAATGGAGATCCTCTGTGCCAATATGCTTTTGACGGTAAAGCCTACGGAAAGCTTGTCAAAGCCGATACCATAACTTACCATAGTAAGGTCATGCTCGTATTTCACTTTTGTGGTATCGTTAATGTTAACCCCGTCGAAATACTTAAAAACGGCTCCGATACCGAAATTCCCGACGCCGGTTTCATACGCGGCCCCGAATGAAAAGTTTTTGATGTCCTTTGCCGTCAAGGTGATGCCCTTGGCGTTCGCAATCCCCGCTGGATTGTAAAAGATGCAGTTAATGTCATTTGACGCCCCGGCATAAGCCCCGCCAAGGCTCAGCGGTTTTGCCCCGGAGCTCTGGTCCATAGGGTCTATCCCTATATCCGTGACCAGTGCATAAGAGCAGGTCGCAAACAGCAAGAATGACAACACTAATAATAATTTCTTCATTGTTTTCCCTTGGTCACCAGTATCTTAGCATTTGAGACCACAGATTTCAGCCCGCTTTTATCCAAAGCTCTTATTGGTATGATCTTTTCCCCCGGTACGGTCTCGGTCGTCATTATAAAGCTGATCTCATACTGCCCGTTTTGCATCGGGTTCATTTTTGCGTTATTCGGCCCGCCTAAAGAAGTAATATCAGCCCAAACAAGAGATATGTCGGATATTCCCTGGGCATCGGTCACCTGAGCGGAAAGCTTTACCGGCGTTTTTCCGTCAGCTTCAAGATTGCTTGGCACTGCGTCGACTTTGACGATCACCGGCTTTGTGCCGATGCCGCAGAACTGATAAGGCGTATACCCTTTTTCAAAATCATAAAGCGAAGTTTTAAGCTCTTTTATGTTCGACAGTCTGGAAAGTAGTACCGCGACCTCTCCTCTTGTCATGTCCCTTTCAGGTTCGAACCTCCTGACCCTCCCGGGGAGGCCGACGATCCAGCCTTTGCTGTAAGCCGATAATATATAAGGCCCATCCTTTGAACTTGGCAGCACATCATTAAAAGAGCTGTTTGATATCTTGGATGGAATAAGTTTGTTCGCCTTCGCCACCGCGGCTACCGCGTCGCCTCGGCTGATCTCATCGCTTGGCCCGAACCTGTCGCCTGTTAATCCTCTCATATAACCCGCGTCCACTACCGCCTTAATATACGGGGCTCTCCAATGCTCCTTTGGCACATCGAAAAAAACATCCTCTTTAGGCTTGAATCTTTTTAATTGCTTGGCCCTTGCCAGCCAAGTAGCGAATTCAGCCCTCTCCAACGATTTGCCCGGCTCGAATATATTGTTCGGATAACCCTCTATTATCCCCAGAGTCAAAAGGGTCAACACCTGCTGTTTTGCCCAGTGGCGCTTTCCCTTGAACAGCTTTTCTATATCATCGCAGGTGACTATCCTGAGCACCCTGATCTTTTTTGTCAGTTTCTTCCCACCGGGAAATAAAGCCTTTACCAAAATAACGTTCTTTCCTGGTCTTAAGAGCGCCACCGCGTTTAACTTTCCGTTACTTCCGAGATCGACTTTCGTTCCGTTCAGGTCCACTTCTTTCGCTCCGGGCGCTTCTCCGACTATAGCGGCTCTTGTAGATAATGTTTCCGTTCTATCTTTTGGGGAAGTTATCTCGAGTTTTGGAACAGCGGCGGCGCTGAGTGAAACAAAAACCATCGAAAGGACAAGCGATAGCACAGGCGTTAATTTAATCACGGCAAAATTATATTATACATTGAATCTAAAGTAAACCAGGTCGCCGTCCTTGATAACATACTCTTTGCCTTCCAGATGGATGATGCCTTTTTCCTTTGCCTTCGCGTGAGATTGCGCGTTGCCCAGGTCGGCATAGTGGATTATCTCAGCCGAAATGAATCCTCTCTGCATATCCGTGTGGACTTTTCCCGCAGCTTCGGGAGACGTTGCTCCCTTTTTTACGGTCCACGCGCGGCACTCTTTCTCGTTAGCCGTAAAGAAAGTGACCAGGTCAAGCAGCCGGTATCCTTCCTTGATTAGCCTGTTCAATCCAAGTTCAGTGAGTCCGATGTCCTTTTCGTATTCCCTTGCTTCATCCTCGGAGAGTTCTTCAATATCCATCTCGAGCTTGGCGCAGATCGGGATTACCGACACCCCTTCCCCTGCGGCCACTTCATGAACGGCCCTTACCGCCGCGTCATTGGGGTTTACCAGCTGTTTTTCGTCAACATTGGCGATGTAGATGATCGGTTTCATCGTTAATAGCGGGATGTCCCTGATCTCGTGTTTTTCTTCTTCGGAGATGGAAAGGGTCCTGAGTGGACTCCCTGCCTCCAGGTGTTTTTTTATCTTTTCTACGACCTCGAGTTCTTTGAGTATCTCCTTTTTGCCGGATTTAATCGAACTTTTAAGCGTCAGCCATCTTTTTTCGGTCGCGGACATGTCAGCCAGGATAAGCTCGATGTTTATCGTTTCGATGTCGCGCTTGGGATCCACGCTTCCTTCAACATGGGTGATATTCGGGTCGGAAAAGCACCTTACGACATGGGCGATGGCGTCAACTTCCCTGATGTAAGAAAGGAACTGATTACCGAGCCCTTCCCCCTTATGGGCATTCTTGACCAGACCGGCGATATCAACGAATTCAATGGTTGTGGGTATGGCTTTTGCCGATTTCATGAACGACTGGACCGCTTTGAGCCGCTCATCAGGGACAGGGACGATCCCAATATTCTTGCTTTTGGTGCAGAAAGGATAATTGGAAACTTCCGCCTCTGCGCGTGATATCGCGTTAAAAAGCGTGGATTTGCCCACGTTTGGGAGGCCGACGATGCCAAGTGAAAAGCCCATGTATCAAATTATACACCATATAATTTGGCCTAATAATGAAATTTTTTGATCGACATAACGATATTACAAATAGAGAAGTCAAGTCAAAACCCGTCAGATTAGATCTGGAGCAGAAAACTATGTCTGTATCCCCGGTAAAAAGCTGTGTAATTTTGAATGGCAGCCTTAATAAGGCTGCATTGAAGCATCTTCCAAGGGATGAAGTGAAAATGCCGCGATTATTGGATCCCTCGGTAGTATATTTGGTCCAGGTCGGATTGAGGGCGCAGAGGATGCTAAACCTTGATCATGGAGCCAAAAACAACTACCTTCTATCGGAAGTGATCCCCAGGGTTCAAGAATACCAAACGAAACAGCAGAATTTAAGGAAACATTCTTCTTTAAAAAAGGCCAAAATAATAAACGGCTTCATTACTTGTTTTGGAGGAACTGTCGGCAGCGTGTGTTCAGGTGTGGTCCTTTTTATTAATGAAAATATGCCATGGACAAAGACATTGCTGACGACACTTGCGATCAAAGGGATTATCGTGCTTTCATACGGGCTTATTTCTAATTATTTTTTACATAACGCAAGTAAGTTTTATAATCACCTGGCTGAGCTCAATCAAGTGACCGGGGTTTCCAGGCAAGCTATTTTGAAACCTTAAGGTTGATATCAAGCGCGGGAGCTGAATGCGTAAGGGCACCGATCGATATATAGTCAACGCCTGCTTCGGCGACTTTTCGTATGTTTTTCAGAGTGATACCGCCCGAAACTTCGATCTCGATCTTGCGTTTGGATCTTCTGATTAGCTTGATAGCTTTCTTCATCGTTGCGATGCTCATGTTATCAAGCAGTATCCTGGAAACTCCTGATGCGATCGCTTCTTTTACCTGGCCGAGAGTGCTTGCTTCAACTTCAATTTTATTGAGCTTTTTCTTCGCCGCTCTTACAGCTTGCTTTAGGCCGCCGGCGACCGAAATGTGATTGTCCTTGATAAGGACCTCGTCAAAGAGCCCCATTCGGTGGTTACATCCGCCGCCTATTTTTACAGCGTACTTTTCGAGAACGCGAAGCCCGGGAGTGGTTTTCCTGGTATCCAGTATCATTATCCCTTTGCCCGCGGCCTTTACGAATTTGCTTGTGATCGTGGCTATTCCCGAGAGTCTCTGCAAAAAATTAAGGGCCGTTCTCTCCGCCGTCAATATCCCCCTTGCCGGCCCGCTGACGATCGCCGCAACAGCCCCCTTTTTAAGGGTTTTTCCGTCATTGACCTTTTCAGAGAATTTAATTTTTTTATCGACGGATTGAAAGACCAGCCGCGCGACCGGCAGCCCGCAGATCATTCCGTCCTCTTTAACGATGATCTTCGCGGATGTTTTTGCGTCCTCGGGAATTATTGAATTCGTGGTGATGTCTCCCTTACCTATGTCTTCCCTTAGGGCGAGTATCACCGAATCTAAGACCAGGATCCTTATTTCTTTAGTGTCTTTCATGGAACGAACCAGGAAATGTAATAGTACATTATGGGGGCGGCCAAGATAAAGCTGTCCATCCTGTCAAGAAATCCGCCGTGGCCGGGTATCATGTTGCTGGAATCTTTCACCCCAGCGTCCCTCTTTATAAGGGATTCGACAAGGTCGCTTATCTGTCCGACGATCCCTATGACTATCCCGAGTATTACGCCGTGCATCATGCTCATGCTTATCAACCTGCTGAATACCGCGGCAGCGATCACGCTGACTATAAGCCCTGAGACCGCCCCTTCAACGGTTTTTCTGGGGCTTATGTAAGGGCTTAGCTTTACCCGTCCCAGAAATGTTCCGACCAGATATGCTGTCGTATCACAAGCCCATATGGCTATAATGAGAAAGAAAAGATATGCTCCGTGGGGAGTAAGTTCCCTTATGAGTATCAGGTAGCTGAACATCCATCCTATGTAGAGTATCCCCAGAAGCGTTATCGACGCGTTGACGGTGGAGTCCTGCGCCTTTTTCAGGAAGATGCCCGCGGAGAACGTGATGATTATGGCAGTAGTGAGTATTCCTGTGGCATACGGCTCCCAGTGAGGATGTTTTAAGGTATAAGTCGTGAACCATGTGAAGAAAACCGTTACTATTACGCCGACCGCATAGGAAGGTGAATAGCCTTTGCGGTTCATGAGGTAGTAGAATTCATTAAGGCAGAATACTGCAAGGGCGGTAACCAGAATAAAAAAACTCCAGCCGCCGAAATACGTACATGCGACTATTATCGGGACGGCAACTAAAATGGTTAATATTCTTGCGAGCATCAAAGCCCCCCGAATTTCCTGACCCTACCGCTGTAATCGTTTATCGCTTCGAGCAAGTGCTTCTTCCTGAAATCGGGCCATAGCACGTCGGTAACCCATATCTCCGCATAAGCGATCTGCCAGAGCATGAAATTGCTTACTCGCATCTCGCCCGCGGTCCTTATCAGCAGATCCGGATCCGGCATATCCGCGGTATATAAGGACCGTGAAATGATCTCTTCATTGATTCTATCACTTTTTATGTGACTTTTAACTATTGATTTAAGGGCATCGGTGATCTCCGCCCTGCCGCCGTAGCTCAGCATTATGCTAAGGTTCAACCTGTCGTTGTCCCTGGTCTTTTCCTCGGCGGATCTTATTTTTTTCCGGAGGTTTTCGGGTAGCATTGATATCCTTCCGAAAAACCGCATCTTTATCCCGTTCCTGTTAAGTTCGTCGATTTCCCGGTCAATGGTCGACGAGAGGATGTTCATCAGGAAACTCACTTCCTCCTTCGGCCTCTTCCAGTTCTCCGTTGAGAAAGCGTAAACGGTCAGGTACTTTATCCCGAACTCCACACATGCCTTTACTGTTTCCTTAAGAGATATCGCTCCGTTCCTGTGGCCTTCTATCCTCGGAAGTCCCCGTTTCCTCGCCCATCTTCCGTTCCCGTCCATGATAATAGCTATATGATTCGGCTTGTTTTGTGGTCTTGTGCTTTGGGTTTGGGTATTATTTCGGATTTCGGATTTCGGATTTCGGATTTGCATCAGATGGACATGATTTCCGATTCTTTTGCAGCTAAAAGTTTATCGATCTCGGCAATATATTTGTTTGTCAGGGCCTGTATCGCTTCCTCCTCGTTTTTCTTTTTGTCTTCGGACCATTTTTCGGAGTCGGACTTCGTCTTGATCTCCGTGATAAAATCCTTCCTTATGTTCCTGATGGATATTTTCGAATTCTCCGCTTCTTTTTTTACGGTTTTTACCAGGTCGTTGCGTCTCTCCTGGGTTGGCTGGGGCATATTCAGCCTTATTACGCCGCCTTCCGATACGGGAGGAAGCCCGAGGTCGGATTTTTGGATCGCCTTCTCTATTTCCTTTATGGAGTTCTTGTCATAAGGCTGGACGACCAGTAGTCTCGGCTCCGGGACAGAGATGTTGGCAAGCTGCTTCAGGGGCACAGTGGTACCGTAGTAATCAACGTTCACGTGATCGAGCAGCGAAGGCGACGCCCTGCCGGTCCTTATAGAGGCGAAGTCCCTCTTAAGTGACTCGATCGTTTTTTTCATTTTTTCTTCGGCAGATCTGGTGATCTCGTCCATGTTCAATCCTTTGTGATCGTTGTGCCTACGGGTTTGCCCAGAACGACCTTTTCGATATTGCCGTGCCTGGTAACATCGAAAACGACTATCGGGATATCATTGTCCATGCAAAGCGACGCCGCTGTGGTATCCATTACCTTCAGCCTCCTGTTCAGCACATCCATATAGGTCAGTGTTTTGAATTTTTTCGCGTTAGGATAGCGCATCGGATCTTTATCGTAAACGCCGTCAACCTTTGTGGCCTTCAGGATGACATCCGCGTCAAGCTCCGCCGCCCTGAGGGACGCCGCCGTATCGGTAGTGAAATAAGGGTTCCCCGTCCCTGCGGCGAGTATCACAACGCGTCCTTTTTGCATATGACGCATGGCGCGCCGCCTGATAAAAGGTTCGGCGATCGATTTCATTTCTATCGCGGTCTGAACGCGGCTGTCCACGCCTTTCTTCTCAAGCGCGTCCTGAAGCGCAAGCGCGTTGATTACCGTGGCAAGCATTCCCATGTAGTCGCCGGTCGCCCTGTCCATTCCCCTGGCGCTTCCGGCGATACCTCTGAATATGTTGCCTCCGCCTGCCACAATGGCGACATCGATCTTGTATCTTTTTATTGTTTTTATTTCCTCGGCGATAACATCCATGACCTGCGGATCGATCCCGTATTTTTGGGTTCCCCCGAAGACTTCGCCGGAGAGTTTGAGGAGGATTCTCTGGTACTTAACTTTCATCGCCGGGAATTATACTACTTGCCCCGTAGAGATGCAATGTAAAATAAGAAGAGCTAGGAGAGCTAGAGGTTGAGAAGAGAAGATGTATAGAGGTTCGGAGGTTTGCAGGATAAAGAAAATCAATTGCGGAACATATAAAACATCTCAACCTCTCGACATCTTAACCTCTTCCCTTCTTTCGCTTCTAGCTCGTCTAGCTCCTCTTTTCGCCGATAAATTCGACGATCTTTCTCGCTGCTTTCTCCGTGGCGCCAGCGCTTCCCAAGAGCGAACGAACTTCCGCGTACCCGGCTCTCGCCTTTTGCGGGTCGGCCAGGATCCTGACCGCTTCATTATATATGTTGTCGGCATTCGCCTGCCCCATGACATACTCAGGAACGACCATCCTGCCAGCCAGGATATTTGGCATGCTGTAATGATCGAGCTTAATTCCCAAAAGGTATCTGCCTATATAATATGTAACCGGGGAGAGCTTATAGAACATGATAACCGGCGTGTTGAGACAGACACATTCCAATATGATCGTTCCTGACTTGGCTATGACGAGGTCTGAATTGGCCAGGACATCATGGTTGTAACCTTCGATCACCTTGATGTTCAAGGATGTTTTTGCAAGCTTATCCTCGATCTCGTTCTTGAACTTAGAGTACGAGATCGGAAGGATGAACTGGGCTCCTTTTATCCTGCCGGCCACATCGAGAAGGATGGGAAGCAGGTTCTTTATTTCGTGATGCCTGCTGCCGGGACACAGAGCGATTATTTTTTCTTGAGGATCAAGACTGAATTTCCGGCAGAGATCCTGCCTGCTCATATCCGATCTTACGATATCAAGCAGCGGGTGGCCGAAATAAACAGAGTTGCCCCCATTCGCCTTGAAAAGCTCGTGCTCTTTCTTAAATATTGAAATGATCAGGTCGATTGTCCCCGCTACCCTGCGTATGCCTTTTTTCGTTCCCCAGAGCCACTCCTGCGGAGCGATGTAATATATCGTTTTTATGCCATGTTTCTTTGCGAACGCCGCGAGCGGCATGTTAAAGCCCTGCGCATCCACCAGGATCAAAGCGTCCGGCTTTTCGCTGATTAGCATGTTCTTCATTGACTTGAGGGTGGATAGCTGGAAAGGGAGGTATTTAATGGCTTCAACAATGCCGATGGAACTTTTTTCGGTGATATCTATCCTTATGTCAACGCCTGCGGAGCGCATCTTCTCGCCGCCCATGCCGAACAGGTCGCAGCCTTTCAGCTCCCTGGCCAGGAAGCTCGCGAGGAGGTCCGCTGATACCTCAGCCGCGGACATCATTATCTTGGGTCGCATGTCTAGATCCCGATTTCGGGTATTTCCGGGAACAGCAGTTCTTTTTCTATCTCCGTCTCCTCAATGATCGCCCCAGAGCCTTCCCGCTTCTTGCTTATCCCTCTTACGCTATCCGCCTCAAGGAAGTTTACCAGCTGTTCAACTTCATCAAGCATCTTTACTTTCTTTCTTATTTCATCAACAGCGTTCTTTATGTTCACCCTGGACATATAAAGCATCTTAAAGCATTTTTTTATTTCGGCCTGAGCTTCATCGGATATTCCGCGCCTCTGCATCCCTATCAGATTCAGGCCCCTCACATATCCCGGGTTCCCGTCGAAAAGCATGAAAGGCGGAATGTCCTGGACCACCTTTGAAGAAGACCCTATCATCGCGAGGCGGCCTAATCTCGTCCCCTGATGAATTCCCACGAGTCCCCCTATGACCACCTGGTCTTCAACGACGGTATGTCCGCCGAGTCCCACATATCCGCCTATTATCGCCTGGTTCCCGACCCTGCAGTTGTGCGGAATGTGGGCGTAAACCATTATGAAGTTCTCGTTCCCTATTACAGTTTGCTTGCCTTCGCCTGAAGGCAGGTGTATCGTAACAAATTCCCTTATAATGTTCTTGTTGCCGATGATGATCTCGTTCCTTTCGCCTTTATATTTGTAATCCTGGGGCGGAAGACCTATCGAAACATTATGATTGATGATATTGTCGGATCCGACGGTCGTCCATTTTCTGATTATTGTATGCGATCCTATCTTGGTATTATCGCCGATCTTCACGTCAGGCCCTATGACCACATAAGGCCCTATATCCACCTTTTTTCCGAACTGGACGGAAGGATGGACCGAAGCTGTAGGGTGGATCTTGGGTTCGTCACTTAACCTGTCGTTCAATGAAAAGAGTATTTCACCTTCCGCTGCAATATCACCGTCAACTTTTGCTACGCATTTAAGCTTGCCTATCGTGCCTTTCATCTTCATCGCCTCTACCTCTATCCTGAGCTGGTCGCCGGGCACAACGGGTTTCCTGAAGCGCACCTGATCTATTCCCGCGAAATAGACAAGTTTCCCTTCGTTTTCCGGCATCTTTAATGCAATGACCGCCCCGACCTGCGCCATTGCTTCAAGTATCAGGACCCCGGGCATTATCGGAAGGCCCGGAAAATGCCCCTGAAAGAACGGTTCGTTAATCGTAACGTTCTTTATTCCTACGGCACGGCGCCCTTCTTCAAGTTCAATGATCTTGTCGACCAGAAGAAACGGAAATCTGTGCGGAAGCGTCCGCAAAATATCCCCAACGGCCATTTGTCCTTTTTTCCCACCTAGTATATTAATAATGCCAACCAGCCTCCTTTTGCTTTGGGCCCTATCGAAGCGCCAATTTTTTTACAAGTTTGATGTTCAGATCATGGCCTGATTTTATGCCTATGATGTGTCCCTTTATCCGTGTCCCTAAAAGCGACAGGTCTCCGATCAGGTCCAGTATCTTATGCCTGACGAGTTCATCCCTGAACCTCAGCTTCGTCAGGTAGCCGTCTTTGCCGATGGCAACGGCATTTTCAGGGTCTGCGCCCAATGCAAGCCCGCGTCGATTAAGGGTTTTGATCTCATCCATGAACCCGTAGGTCCTTGCCGGAGCGATCTCGTTCACATAGTCCCTGCCGCTAAACTCGAATTTGTAAAACTGCGTTCCTATAAAATCCATCGGGTAGTTTATCATAAAACTGACCTCAAATCTATCCGAAGGAACGGCGATAAGGCATTTCCCCTCCTCGGCGGCAAAAACGGGTTCTTTCACTTCAATGCATCCCGTCTGGTATCCCTGGGCGGCAATGCCAGCCTCTATTATCAGGTCGCAATATGGCTTTGAGCTTCCGTCAAGTGAGGGAGGCTCCGAACCGTTCAGTTCAATTTCCAGGTTTGTCACTGAAAGCGCATACAGCGCTGAAAGGATATGTTCAACAGTATTGATCCCGCCCCTGTCCGCCGAAGCTTTAGCAAAGGCGGAGAGGTTCGTGCCTCTGACGGTGCTTGAAACGTTCCTTATGTCCGCCTTGATCATGGGGCGTCCCGCCAGATCGCTTCTCACAAAGTTTATGCCCGAATCAGCGCCGGCTGGCTTGAACTTTACCTGGACAGCCTTGCCGGTATGCAATCCTATGCCGGAGATCGATGTCTCTTTTTTAATTGTATGCTGTAACATAAATATAAATTAATAATTAACAATGACACAATTAACAACAATGTTGAATAATATATTCAAATAGATCGCGAAGCGATACCTTGCTGTTAATTGTTAATTGAGAAATTGTTAATTGCCTACAAAGGATTTATCCAGGAAAAACCGATCAAAAATGTTTTAGGGTCTTTGTCGTTCGCCTTGTCCTCGGGCTTCCTGTTATCATCGGCAAGGATGTTGATCCCGGTAAGGTTTATGGCCACCGAATCTGAAACATACCACCTGAAGCCGGTGTTCAGCTCATACAAAGATTCCCCGGCTAACATGTCCGTAAGAAAATAAAACCTTTCCGAAAAGAACGGCACGTCGAACCCGAGTGCGCCAAGCGGTCTGAACCTGCTATTGGTCAGTCCCGGAAAATCCCCCAGAAATCCGAAGTGCAGCCGAGAGCTGTTCTGGAAATATTTCGTCGCCATCATGTAAACATCACAGCGATTAAAGGATGACAGGTTCTCCACTCCTATCGCGAGAAGCAGCGGATATGGGGACGTGTCCGTTGCAAGGCTGTACTTCATGTTTATGAACACACCTTCCTGCATCGCGCCCATCCTGTTGTCCATTCCAACGCATCCCAGCTCCATTCCCTGGAATATCCCCAGGCTGAAATTATAAAGCAGGGAGAACTTATCGTTGGAAATGTTGCTGCCAATATTAAGACCGAAATCTACGTTCTTATAAGGTATTACATCCGCTGATGGTAACCTTACTACACCGGTGCTTCCGATGATGTTTGGTGTCGGCTGGGGAACAAATGCAAAGGCATGGGGACTCAAAATAAAAACAGCAATACTGAAAATTAAAATCTTTTTTATGTGAGTCACAAAGCGGATTATATCACACTTTTATAAATCAATTCAATTTTACCGGCGAATGCCTCTTTTGAATAAGCGGACCTTGCGACATCTTTTGAGGCTTTGGACATTGACAGCCAGATATCATGATCATCCAGCAGCTTTAAGACCCTGGTCGAGAAAGCTTCGATCGAAAGCGGCGTCAAGTACCCTGTGATCCCGTCCCTTACAACATCGGAAACCCCCTCGGCATCCACCGCGACCTGAGGGATTCCGGAAGCCATGGCCTCCGCAAGAACAAGGCCCTGGGTCTCAGAAAGCGACGAAAAAACAAAAACATCGCTTGCGGCGTAGTAAGCAAGCACCTCGGGATAATGTATCTCCCCCGCAAAAACCACGTTTTTCGGGGATATTTTCTTAAGTTCATTCTCCATGGGCCCGCGCGCAGCCAGAAGAAGATACACGTCGCCGCGCCTGGACAGGATAGATTCGAACGCTCTAAATAAGAACGTGATGTTCTTTTCCCTCGCCAGCCTTCCCACGAATAAAAGCAGTTTCGCCCCGCCTGGGATCCCGTGCTTCTGTCTTATTCCCGACGGGTCGGCGGCATCGGGCAAAGAAAGGTCGATCCCGGTCGGAACGACTTCCATCCTCGCCTTCACGCCTATCGAGGAAAGCTGCCGCTTGATTTTTTCGGTCGGCACCACCACGCAGTCGCACCTGTTGCAAAACCATTTAATGTACCTGGAGGAAAAAAAGTCCAGCAATTGGTCCGGGATTATCGGGACATAATGCATATATTTTCCCAGAATGGTATGCATCGTGAACACGAACGGCACTTTTAGCTTTCTTGCGTAGGACATTGAAAGGAGCCCGAGCTGGTACGGCGAGTGGGAGTGGATGATGTTTATCCCCGCCTTTTTCAACTCACCATAGTATTTTCCCGGGAGGGGGATCGCCAGCCTATATCCGGGATACGGCGCAGGCAGAGAAGGGAACCTATATACTTCTGGCGTTCGCTGCGTTCCCGGATAATCCGGTGAGAATACCATGACCTTATGGCCGAGACCTTCAAGGCCCTTCTTCAATGTTTCTATGGAATTAGTGACCCCGCTAATGTACGGCTTGTAGGACTCGGAGAAAAAAGCGATGTTCATTAAAATATTCGGAACCTGAGACTAAACCCCAACCAACGTGTTGGGGTAAAGTCTCGGTTCCTTACTTTATTATATTTTAACCGCGAATTTATTCGCGGGATATTCAGCTTCATTACTTTTCCAGTTGTTTCTCGATCTCTGAAATCTTTTCGATTATTTTTGGAAGCCTTCTCAGGGCTGCCTGCTGTTCAAGCTCTTTTCTGTTGTCCTGCGCCGGGAACCCGGACACGACGGAATTCGCGGGTATATCCTTCGTTACCCCTGATCTCGCCATTACCACCGTATTCTCACCAATGCTGACATGATCGGAAACCCCGACCGTTCCGCCAATAGAAACATGGTTTCCCAGCTCAGAGCTTCCGGCAATCGCCACAAGGGCCGTGATTGCACAATCCTCCCCGATCTTGCAGTTATGTGCAATGTGGGTCAGGTTATCGATCTTGGTCCCTCTCTTTATTATCGTCGAGCCCATAGTGGCTCTGGCGATGCAGGAATTCGCGAATATCTCGACATCATCTTCAATGATCACGTTCCCGATCTGCGGTATTTTTTTATATTTACCATCAACAGGTACGAACCCGAACCCGTCAACCCCAATGACCACTCCTGCATGTAAAACGCACCTATCGCCGATAACCGTCCTGTCATATAAAGTAACATTTGGATATAGCAATGCGTCGCGGCCGATACTGCAGCCTTCACCAATAAAACATCCGGGATAGATCGTGACGTTATCACCGATTGTTACATTATCCTGGATGACAACTCCGGCCATTATTGAACAATTCGAACCTATTTTGGCGCTTTTTGAGACCAGCGCGGACCCGTGAATGCCCGGCTGCGGCGCTTTCCTTTTTTCGAACAATCCAAGGAGTTTTGCCATTGCAAGCCGCAGGTCATGAACCTTTACGTACGGCTTTGAAGGGAATCGATTTAAGCTGTAAGGCACGATCGCAGCAGAGGCTTTAGATCTGTCGAAGACATCTATGGCTTTATCATCAACAGCAAAAGTAAGGTCACCGGCTCGCGCAGCTTCCAGATTTGCCGAATTTTTTATGACAATTGCCGGGTCGCCGCTCAGTTCGCCGGAGACAAGCGAGGCAATTTCTTTTAGAGTTCTATTCATTAAGGATGCCCGGGAACTATTCTTTTTCGTTCAGTTTGTTTGTGACCATTTCTGTCAGGTCAACGCCGCCGGTTATGACGACCTGCTTATCGAACACAATATCGATACCAACTTTCTTCGCGACATCTTGTGTGGCGGCAAGGATCTTGGATTGAAGCTCTGTTGTCAGCTTTTCATTCAAAGCTATCAAAGACTGCCTCTTTGGAAGCAGTTTATCTTCCAGGTCCTTTCTCAGCTTTTCAAGCTCATCCTTTTTCATGTTGTTTTTTTCAGCGTCAGAAAGCTGTTTCTGTGAGTCATCAAATTCCTTCTTGAATTCCTCTTCTTCCTTTGACACCTGTTCCTGGGCCTTAGATGTAGCCTTGTATTCCTTGAATACTTTCTGTACGTCTATGTAGCCAAGGCTTGTGGCCGCCTGCGCGAAGGTGCTCCCGAAAACGAATACCAGAACCGAAACTATTGCCAATAAACAGACCGTTTTCTTCATGTTTCTTCCTCCTTTTTAACTAACCGTGCATTATATACCATGGGTATCGATTTTTGCAACTGTCTTTTGCCCCGCCTTCAGGTGTATCAAAAGGACGGAAACATCCGCCGGATTGACCCCCGCTATGCGGGATGCCTGCCCGATCGAGGCCGGCCTTACCTTATCAAGCTTGTGCTGTGATTCCCTGGACAGGCCGCTGAGCGATTGATAATTAATGTCCGCGGGTAGTAGCATATCTTCCATGCCCTTGAATTTCTCAACCTGATCGATCTGTCTCTTGATGTAGCCTTCGTACTTCAGGAATGTTTCAACTTGCTTTGATACGCTTTCGGGAACATGGGTATCTTCCCCCAGCGCCGACATAAGGTTCAAATAGCTTGCCTGCGGGAATTTCATGATGTCGGCCAGAGAATAAACATTGTTCAGGTTCACGCCAAGAGCCTTAAGTTTTATGTTGTTCTCGTTCGACGGCCTTATTTTTTTAGACCTGAATTCGCTTATCTTTTCGTCGATCATCTTTTTCTTTTTTTCAAATAGCGAATATCTTTTGTCCGATATCAACCCGACCCTGCGGCCTTTCTCCGTCAGTCTAAGGTCGGCATTATCCTGCCTCAGCAGCAATCTGTATTCAGACCGGGATGTCATCATCCTGTACGGTTCTTCAATCTCCTTTGTTATCAGATCATCGATCAGCGTCCCGATATATGAATCGTCCCGCCTTAGCAGCAGCGGCTCGCGCCGTTTTACTTTCATCGCAGCGTTGATCCCGGCCACTATCCCCTGGGCAGCCGCTTCTTCATAACCTGATGTCCCGTTGATCTGCCCGGCCAGGAACAAACCGGGGATCTCTTTTGTCTCCAAGGTTCTCTTGAGTTGTGAGGGGAAAATGAAGTCGTACTCTATCGCATAACCGGGCCTGATGATCTCCACCTTTTCAAGTCCTGCCATGGTACGGAGCATTTCCCTCTGCACGTCTTCGGGAAGTGAAGTGTTCATCCCCTGCGTATACATCTCAAGCGTTGTGCGCCCCTCCGGCTCAATGAAGACCTGGTGGCGCTCCTTGTCCTTGAACCTTACGACTTTGTCTTCAATAGATGGGCAGTATCTCGGCCCGACACCCTTGATCTTTCCCTGATAAAGCGGTGACCTGTCAAGGTTTCCGAGGATCAGCTCATGGGTCTTCTTATTAGTATATGTAAGGTAACAAGGCACCTGGGGAAGCGCTGCCTGAGGGTTTTGTAGGGGCTCCATCCCAAGTTCCGCGTATTCCCAGGTAAAAGAAAATAGCTTTGGCGGTTCATCGCCGGGCTGAATCTGCATTTTGGAAAAATCGACAGTCCTTCTGTCCAGCCTGGGGGTAGTGCCGGTCTTTAGTCTGCCGACATTAAGGCCCATCTTCCTGAAGCTGTCCGTCAATCCCTTTGCCGGGAACTCCCCCGCCCTTCCGGCCTCCATGGTCTTAAGGCCGATGTGTATCACGCCGTTCAAGAAAGTTCCCGTGCAAACAACCACGGCTTTAGGCCTGTAGGTAACATCAAGCCTTGTCCTCACGCCTTCGACCTGCCCGCTTGAACTGATGAGGACTTCCTCGGCCATGTCCTGTTTAAGGTCGAGGTTTTCCTGCTCTTCCACGGTCTGTTTCATGGTTATGTTGTAAAGCTTTTTGTCTGACTGCGCCCTTAGTGATTGAACGGCAGGCCCTTTTGCCATATTCAGCATTTTCATCTGGAGATATGTCCTGTCGGTGCAGATGCCCATTTCTCCGCCCAGCGCGTCTATCTCCGAGACCAGCTGGCTCTTTGCGGGCCCGCCCACCGCCGGGTTACAGGACATGAGCGCAATGGTGTCGCAGTTCATCGTGAGAAGAAGTGTGGAACAGCCTATCCTTGCCGAAGCAAGCGCTGCCTCGCAGCCGGCGTGTCCGGCACCGATAACTATGACGTCGTATTTTTTGGGATATTCCAGTGATCGGGGCATGGAAAAATATTAGCACAATGGTGAAATTTAAGCAAAGTTAAGCCGATAGATACTTGCGAGAAGAGTAAATTTAATGTAGCGATGGAAAACACAGAAAGGGTGAATTTATGGCCGTTATTATAACTGGTAATATTTGTGAACTTCATACTAGAATGTTAAAAGATAAGCTTAGATTAAATAATGCTGTGGTTGGTCAAGTTAATTTTCTTCGTGGACTGGGATTCAAATTTACTCAAGGATTCCTGGGTCAGCTAAAGGTTTCAAGCCCGCTTCAAAAACTATTTGAGCGTGGTGACATTGTTAAGGCAGCTAGGACAGCCATCCAAATCGCCGGCCTTAACATCAGGGTCGACTTTTGCGCGCAAATTACGGAAGTCTTAAACAAGGATTTAAAAGTCCCTTTCGTAGTATTAGATAAAACCTTTGCTTTGAAAACTGAAATTGAGCTCAAGTCAGGCGATAATCCAAAAGAATTGGTAATATAGAGGAAATAATGTGGCAATGGAAAACATAGAACAGGTAGCCGATGTCGGCTCGCCAAGGGCTGTAAACGAGTCAAAGGTAAAACACACAAAGAAGATCCGTCACGATTCAAAAATGTGCGTTTTCTTTAAGGATATGGAATGCCGGATCCCTGTTTGTGACCTAAAAGCCTGCGAAAAATGCAACGAAGGATATGTTTACTGCACCAGGGTGAACTTTATCAAAAATATGCTCCAAAAGATCTTTCTGTTTCTGCTGATGTTCATCATTTTTACTGATTGATCCGACGTCTGCGGCAAAACCCTTCCCTATCTTCTGAATATCCTGAAGATGTCATTAACCGTCAAAACGGCCATTAGCGCCAGCAATAGGGTTAACCCTACCTGATGGATCTTATTTTCCAGTTCAATGTCGACGGCTTTTTTTCTGATGCCTTCTATCACAATGAATACAAGCCTTCCTCCGTCGAGAGCCGGGATCGGCAAAAGATTTATCAGCCCGAGGTTTATGCTCAAAAAAGCCGTGAACGAAAGCAGGGGTACGAACCCCTCTCCTGCCACCTGCCCTGTGAATTGAGCTATGCCGACCGGCCCGGCAAGATCAAGGACGGATACTTTTCCGATGATCAGAAGAAAAAGCGTGTAAAGGATGACTATTGAGGTCGCGACCACCTGTTTCAAGCTTTCATACAGCGCAAGCAGCGGATTTGTTCTGACATATATCGGTTTAAGCGAAAATCCCATAAGCCCTATTTTCAATCTTTTGTTAAGCTGCGGGACAGCGTTGATCTTCAGCATCTTGCCGCTCCTGTCGATGGCCAAGACAAGTGTTTTCCCGGCGCTTTTATGGATCTGGTCGACCGCCTCGGCCATACTGGAGATTTTCTTCCCTGATAAGGCTATTATCTTGTCGCCCGGCTTTATGCCCGCTTTATCCGCGATGGAGGCCGGAACAACGGTAGATATCTCGTTCGAGATATCTTTCGGCACGCCCGTGAATACGAACATTACATAAAAAATAATGAAGGCAAGCAGGATGTTGAATGCCGGGCCTCCAAAAATGGAAAGGAACTTCTGCTTTGGCGTCTTGCTCAGATAACTTTCTTCCGTGGAATATTTATCATCCTTCATCTCTTCTTCAGGGTTCGTGCCCGCTATGCGGATGAATCCCGCGATCGGAAAAAGGTTCAACGTATAAAGCGTCCCCTCTTTCACAAAACCGAACAGCCTGGGACCGAACCCCAGTCCAAGCTCAAGGATCTTTATGCCAGCCCGGCGGGAAAAGACATAATGGCCGAATTCGTGTGCCAGTGTGACCACGCCGAATACTACAATGAAGGAAATTATGGATATCAACATTACCTGAGCGCTGCCTCCTCGATCTTATTTGCCACCTCGAGAGCGGATAATCCATCCTCCCCCGTAACTGACGGTTTTATTTTTCTGATGATCGAATCCACAAAGTCCTTCAGCTCATGGTTGAGCTGGTCAAAAGGCTCTATCACGATGGTTTTTGAACTTCCTGCGGATGACACCTTCAGGCTCCTGTTAAGAAGGTCCGCCTCATAGCTCTCTTTCCTGCCTGCAGCGATGAGTTTTCTGACCTTTTCGCCGTGCACCCTGCTCGCGCTGATATTGGCAATTACGCCGTTCTTAAAGACCAGGACCGCTGACGCCTGGTCGAGCCTGTCGGTCTTTACTTTTTTGCCAACAGCGTTTAACTGTTTAACTTCGGATTTCGAAAGCTTTATCGCGAGATCTATATCATGTATCATCATATCGATTACGCATGAAACGTCGGTTATCCTGGCGGGAAAAGGCGAGAACCTGTTGATGTCTATTATGTCGGGGACATTTTTCCCAAGGCGGGCAACAAGCACCACATATGCCGGATTGAACCTTTCTATATGCCCGACCGCAAGGACTCGCTTTTCAGACTTTGCCTTATCGATCAGTTTTTTCCCTTGATCAACGGTGACCGAGATCGGTTTTTCAATGAGAACGTGGCGTCCGGCATCAAGCGCAGCCATGCCGGCATCAAAATGTGTTGATGTTGGGGTTGTGATCGAAACAGCCTCTACGGCATTGAGCAGCTCATCGTAGTCGCTGAAGAATTTGGTCCCTGCGGCGCCCTGGACGGATCGATATCATATACCCCTACTATATCGACTTCAGGAATGCTGCCGTACTGCTTAAGATGGAAGCCGCCCATGACCCCGCAACCTACGACCCCGACTTTAACGCGTTTCATTTTCCGGTAGAATTCCTTGATGGCTACCGCGACCTCGGTGATCTGGGGCTCCGTCAGTTCCGGGAAGATCGGAAGGGAGAGAACCTCCTCCTGCGCCTTCTCGCAGTTAGGCATATCCCCTTTCTTATATCCGAGGTTTTCATAGACCTTCTGAAGGTGAAGCGCCAGCGGATAATAAATCATTGCGCCTATGCCCTTCGTTTTTAAATATTCCTGGAGTTTGTTCCTGTCCTTTGCCCTTACCGTGTATTGATTATAAACATGTCTCACGTTCGCGTATTCTTTCGGCGTTTCAACCGTTCCGGATATTAATTTGTTATACAAACCCGCGTTCTTTCTTCTTGCTTCCATCCAGGTCTCAAGGTGATTCAGTTTTACCCTCAATACCGCGGCCTGGATCTCATCGAGCCGGCTGTTAAGGCCGACCATGTCATAATGATATGTCGTTCTGCTGCCATGCCCTCTTAATACTCTGACCGTATTGTAAATGTTTTCGTCGTTGGTGATGACCATTCCGCCGTCGCCGAAGCCCCCGAGGTTCTTCGTTGGGAAAAAGGAAAGGCATCCCGCGTCACCGATCGTAGATACGTGGCTGCCATGATATTTGGCCCCTATGGCCTGGCAGGAGTCCTCTATTACCTTCAGGTTGTGTCGTTTTGCCTCCTCCATTATCGGGTCCATGTCCGCCGCCTGGCCGAAAAGGTGGACGGGGATTATCGCTTTTGTTCTTTTGTTGATCTTTGCCTTGATCCTGGCGGGGTCAATATTGAAGGTTCCGGGATCTATGTCAACGAACACGGGTTTTGCCCCGACTAAAGAGATAACTCCGGCGGTAGCAATGAAGGTGAATGGCGTCGTTATGACCTCATCGTCTCTTCCTACGCCGGCAGCTCTGAGGGCGAGATGGATGGCGTCCGTGCCGGATGCGACACCCACGGCGTATTTCGAGCCGTGGTACGCGGCTGCTTCTTTTTCGAGTTCGGCAACATTGGGCCCGAGGATGAACTGGGCGCTGTCCACAACGGCCGCTATCGCGGCATCGATCTCTTTGCGGATCTTAGAGTTTTGTATCTTTAGGTCAAAAAATGGAACAGACATAATAGAGGGTCATTATATCAAAATCCGGGGGGTTGGGCAAGATTAAGGATTGCTGACTTCTTTTTTCAATGCCTCCAATATTTCCACCATCGTCATCGTGTCCTGTCCGCAGTATTTCTCAAGGTCAGCCCTTACCTTCGCTTTTTCATCTTCAGCAACATCTTTGAAAGTAACATCCATGTACCTCTTCATCGCCTCCCCGCCTTCGCCTATGCCCAGGCCTTTATAAGGATCCCGGCCTATCAGTGGTGGGGACACTTCCTTTATAGAAGTGCTTCCCTCCTGCTTGGGGTTGTAATAATAGAACTTATCGAATGGCTCCTCAAGGTCGATAAAACGGCCTTCTATATTACTGTTGAACCAATCCTCATATTCAGGGTCGCCTAAAGAAGCTTCTTTGATGCGATCCCTTTCAAAGGTCATGTTGTATGCGACTATCGAGCCAACACTGCCGAGCAACTTCTTAAGGCGCAACAGGATCTCGGGCCTGGGGTCCACATCCCCCGGAGCTAAATAACTGTAGTGCTCCGGTTTTTCACCTTTTTTCTTCACTATGTGCAATGAGAACTGGAACGGGATCTGCTGGTATGAATGGGAATTTGAGTAAATGGGCACCGCAGCAGAGATCGTTTCAAAATCAAGGAAATAAATGGGATACTTTATCTTTTTCAGGAACCCCGACAGCAATTTGGGCTTTTTCTTTGGCTCCCTGTCCCTGTGCGCTTCTATCTGCATCCGCTTGGGATCCTTGATGTCGGCAGTAAGCGGGATGTCGCCTATCTTAAATATCTTTTTCTCGAGCATCTCAAAACGCAGGCCTTCCCTGTCCATCCTGAGGCGCATGACATTCCCTTCCTTGGGAAGCCCGAGCTCATCTTCACAGTACTTATCAAGTTTGCACCCCTTGCAGTACCGCCCGAGTTTTATGGTGGGCGCTTTTTTTTCGTTGAGGATGCTGAGCAGGTATTCAATGTTGTTTTCAACATGCGGGACCTGCGCGTCTATTCCGGAGCGGATCTTATCAATGATATCTTTATCGAGCTCCTCGGCTGGCTTGATAAGCTCGCTAAGCAGCAGCTCCTCGCCGTCGTAAACATATTCCCTGTTGAGGTGCATTATGCTGAAACTCCGTACCTTTATCCCAGCGCCGGCGTAAACGTATATCTGAAAAGCAACATCAGTAAAAAAATAATTTATCCTGCCGCTAAGGAAGGTGTTAATGGATTTGTTTTCAATCAAGGTGGATGCCTTTACCTCGTAAAGCTCCCACTGGTCCTTTTCGGAGGGCAGCAGGATGTCCGCAAGTGCATAGCCGTTCTTATAAATAAAACCCGCCTCAAAAAGCGGTTTGCGCAGACCCAGCGCCTCAATGGACCTCCTGTGCATCACATCAGGGTCAAGCGCTCTGTCTATCCTTATGCCGTCAGGAAAAAGTTCCCTAGCCTTCTCACCAACAAGCAGTCCATCATCCATCCTTATTCTGTCGACAGCCGTGTCCGGGGGAATAACCGACGAATCGTTCACCTCAAACCAGAGGAACTTTGGACATCGCACGCCGGTTAAATAACGCGATTTTGATATGTATCTTTTCGGATTGTTCATTTCACTCAAATAATATTCTCCTTGCCTAGCGAAAGCAAGCTCCGAAGCATGGGGGCCCAGGATCCTCTTGCCGTAATTAATAATGTATAGTAATATTACTATATATGGGCTACCCCACGAAGATGCAGGCGATAAAAAGAGGTAGAAGCTGGCAGTGGTTCATTAATTTTCCCGCCGCCATTGCCGCAGCGATGGGGTTCAACAAATCTGAAGTGGTTGAGTGGGAGATCGTAGACAGGAACACGCTTAAGCTAAAAAGAGGAAAACAAAAACCCTCAAGAAGAAATCAATGAACGATGATGATGAGCCGGCCAAAATAATGAACGCCCGGTAGTTATAGTGAAGCTGTCTTCTGTGCAGCCTTCAAAGTATTTTTTAGAAGCATCGCTATCGTCATTGGCCCTACCCCTCCTGGCACCGGCGTAATGAAGCCCGCAACATCTTTTACTTTTTCAAAATCCACATCGCCGGACAGGCCCGCGGAAGTTCTGACCGTTCCAACGTCGATGACTATCGCGCCCGGCTTCACCATGTCGGCCGTGATCAGCTTTTGTTTTCCGATCGCGGTTACAAGTATATCGGCCTGCTTTGTCACCGACCCCAGATCGATCGTTCTTGAGTGGCATTGAGTAACGGTTGCGTTTTCCCTTAGCAGTAAAATAGCCACCGGTTTGCCGACCAGGTTGCTGCGCCCGACGACAACAGCCCTCTTTCCCTTTATCTCGATGCCTGTCAAGCGTATCAAATCCAAAACTCCCTGCGGAGTGCACGGAACCAGAGGGTCCCCTTCCCCTTTTACAAGCAGTCCCATGTTCTGTATTCCAAGGCCATCGACATCTTTTGAAGACGATACAGAATTAATGACATTTTCTTCAGATATCTGGTCAGGCATAGGCAGTTGGACAAGTATCCCATGAACGCTTTTATCTTTGTTGAGTTGTTCAACAAGTCTGATGATATCTGATTCTTTTGTATTGGCCGGCAGTTTGTGGGTTTCTGAAAGGATGCCCACATCAGCGCAAGCCTTTTCCTTATTAGAAACATAGATGTGAGAAGCCGGGTCGTCCCCAACAAGAACCACGGTGAGCTTAGGGTTAACACCCTTCGCTTTAAGGCTAGAAACGTCACTTTTCAGCGCCTCTCTTATCTGTTTAGCCCTTGCTTTGCCATCAATTATTTGCCCCATTGGTTATCCACACCTCTTATCCACCTGTGTATATGTATTTTAGCCTCTAAAATGTTTCACGTGAAACATTGTCTATTTTCCGACACAAAAACTCTCAAATATCCTTTCGATCAATTCATCGGTTACAACTTCGCCGGTTACTTCACCCAGGGCAGCGATGGCACCTTTCAGATCGATCGACACGAAATCCCCCTGCATCCGCGTTTCCACAGACTCAAGACATTTTTGAAGACAATCCTTTGCCTTGAGCAGGGACTCTTTCTGCCTTAAGTTTACCATTACTTCCGCATTCTCCGCCACTACATTATTTGATATTATTGTGTCAAATATCACTTTCTCAAGTTCCCTCACTCCATTGCCGTCCAACGCGGAAACTTCGACAGCCTGTTCATTGCCAGTCTTCTTTAAAACATCCTGTATATTAAGTACATTGGGAAGATCGCGCTTATTGAGCACGATTATCCTCCTTATTCCCTTTGTTTTATCCATCAAGTCCAGATCCTCAACGGAAAGCGCCTGTGATATGTCCAGGAGCAAAAGCACTATATCTGCCCCCTCTATGGCCTTCAAAGCTCTGTTGATGCCTATCTTTTCCGTCTTGCTCTCGGTGTGCCTTATTCCTGCAGTATCAAGAACTCTGGCAGGCACCCCCATTATATTAAGGGTTTCTTCAATGACATCCCTTGTTGTGCCCGGTTCTTCCGTGACAATAGCCCTTTCCTCCCTGGCCAATGCGTTAAGAAGACTGGATTTCCCAACGTTTGGCTTGCCGGCTATTGCAATAGATATGCCCTCCCGGTATATTTTGCCAAGGGCGGCGGTATCGATCAGTTTTTCTATTGTAATAGCGGTAGATTCAATTAACTTTTTTGCCTTATCGCAATTAACGTCCGGCATCTCGTCAGGAAAGTCTATAGAGGCTTCGATCTCGGCAAGGAGACTTAAAAGTCCATTCCTTGCTTCCTTTATCATCGAGGACAGCGAACCCTTAAGTTGAGAAGCTGCAAGAAGGGAGCCTTCCCTGGTCTTAGCCTTTATGAGATCAATTACTGCTTCCGCCTGGGCAAGGTCGAGCTTTCCATTCAAAAACGCCCTTTTCGTGAACTCGCCGCGATTGGCGATACTCGCTCCTGCTTTAACTGCCAACCCAAGCACGTTCTTAAGCACTGTTCCTCCGCCATGGCAGCTGATCTCAATTACATCCTCGCCCGTGTAACTTCTGGGAGATGCCATATATGAGACAACTACCTGATCCACCATCCTAGAGTTATCCACAACCCAGCCATGTCGAATTTGGTGGCTTTTGAAGTCGCCTTTTGATGAAGGCATGAAGATGGATTTAATGATGCCAAGGGAGTCCGGCCCGCTGATCCTTACAACGCCTATTCCGGCCTCACCGCCAAGAGGCGTGGCTATCGCCACAATGGTGTCAGGGTGCACCTATATCCTCCTTAGGTTATGCTTTGGGCTCAGGCGACTTTTGCGCCTGGGGCGCACTCGCCTCTGGCGAGGGGGCAAGCACAACCTGCCTGTCAGCTCCCTCTCCCCTGCTGTACGAAGTAAGGTTCGGGAAGCTTTCCTGAATATACATGTGGATAACCCTTCTGTCAGCAGCTGACATCGGGGGCAACGATTTTTCCTTCCCTGATGTTTCAACATCCCTGGCTACGGCTTCTGCATCACGTGTGACCATTTGTTGCCTCTTTGCCCTATAGCCCTCTGCATCAACTATGACCCTTACCCTTTTTGAATGCCTCTTGCTCAGGATAAGCGAAGAAAGATATTGAAGCGCATCTATGGTAGCGCCGGCCCTACCAATGATCCTGCCCATATCATCCCCATTGATATCAAGTTGAATGGTGTCTAATTCTTCTCCTTTTATCGATACTAACGTCAAAAAGCCCATCTTATCCAGTATCTCCTGAACGACGGTCTTTGCCTGCTCCCCTAAAGGAAGCTTCAACGATACCTCCACTTCCGCATCCTTTCCGCCAAAAACCCCAAGGACCCCACCCTCAGCCTCGCTTATAACTTTTACATCCACCTCTTCACGCGTTTTCCCCAGTACCTGTAGCGCCATGCTAACGGCATCTTCAACGGTTTTCCCTTTCATTTTCACGCTTCCACTCATAAATAACCTCCTATTTCCTCAGAATATATGTCTGCTGAGCCACCGTCAGAAGGTTCTGAACAACCCAATACAGCTGAACTCCGGCCGGGAACTTAATGCTGATGAATGCAATAAAGGCGGGCATGAAGTACAGCATGCTCTTTTGCTGTTTGGCCGCACCCGGCATAGTAAGAGATGTCCAATATGTAGAAATCCCTATAAGGAAAACAAAAATATATGTGATATCAGGCTTAGCCAGGTTGGTTATCCACAAGAATTGCGCCTTGGTGCCGGCTGAAGCCAATACTACCGCAAAATCCTTGCTTGTAAGGGCAAAAAACAGGGCTAAAAAGACCGGTATTTGAAGAAGCATCGGCAGGCATCCCCCGAGCGGGTTTACCCCCTCGCTTTTATATAGCTCGAGGGTTTCCTTCTGAAGCTTCTCCGGCTGGTCTTTAAACTTCTTCTGCACGGCTTCCAGCTTCGGTTGAAGCTTTTGCATCGCATCCATCTGCTTTGTTGACTGAAGTGTTAAAGGATAAAGGGCAAGTTTCACCGCTACTGTGAGCAAAACAATGGCCAATCCCCAATTTCCGCTTATCGCAAAGAAGAATCTAAGCGCCTCAAGCATCCATAAAGATAGTGTGTGTATAATATTCATTGTCCAATGGCCCGCCTACGCCATAGTGTTTCACGTGAAACATTTTCCTGCCTGACCGGATCAAAACCCCCGTTAAAGTAGCCGTTACACCTTAGAACCCTCAATAGCGCCACCCCAAGCCCCTTCAAAGGACCGTATCTTTCAATTGCGTCTATTGAATAGCTGGAACAGCTTGGATAGTACCTACAGCAGCTTCCAATTAGCGGGGAAACAAGCTTTTTATACGTATTAATGCCAAAAATTAGCGCTCTTTTAATCAAAAACCCGCCTTCAAGCCCTTTGTGTTCTGTTTCCTGTTATAATATGTCCGCCCTGTGTGCAATAGAGCTTATGTCCGTTAAAATTTCCGGCATCTTTGCTTTTTTAGCCGACGCCCTCGGGATAACTATTGTCTCCGATTTACCAAGGAACTTACCCGCAATCGACCTGAAAGCTTCCCGGATCTTCCGCTTAACCCTGTTCCTTATGACTGCGTTCCCAAATTTTCTATTAACTATGATCCCCAGCGTTGATTGTCCAGCGCTTTTTGCCACAATTAATGTGAGCAATTTTCCGTTATATCGCTTACCTTTTGCAAAAACCCTGTCGAACTCTCTCTGGTTTTTAATGCTAATGAGCCGCATTTACGGAACCAGTCTTTTTCTTCCTTTGCGCATTCTTCTAAGCAAAGTCCTTTTAAGCCTGGATCTATATCCATGGCCCCGCTTTTTCCTTGTGTTAGATGGCTGAAATGTTCTCTTTGTCATTGATCATTCCTCCAATCAAAATGATTTACGGATTATATTTCATGTGCCATAAAATGTCAACAAAACAAAACAGAGGTGCGAGATGAGGGCTGGGCGATGCGGCGTGCCTTTCGCATCTAAAAGGTCACACCTCATATGAAATTACTATTGCATCTATCCACAGGTTCTGATAAAATTGACAATGATCAGCCGGGATATCTTTATGTCCTCATGGGTTTGATGCTGGCACGTATTAAAAATTTATCCACAAAATAAATGGCTCTGTGGATAAACTGGCCAATGCATGATTTTTATTGATGTGACAATATAAATTTAGCCTTTATGTGTGCTGATGTGATTATCTGTGTGTATAACTTGTGGAAAGGATGCTTATTGACCGTATGGACGTGAACACACTATGGAATGACCTTCTGATGTCCGTTGAAAAAAATGTGAGCAAGCCTATTTATGGGGCGCTCCTTTCTTCGGCAAAGCCCATGTCAGTTGTTGATGGCAAGATTACCGTTGCTGTTCCCAATGAGGTATTAAGGGAATGGCTGGCGGAAAGTGCGTCTAGGGCAATAAAAGAATTATTAAGTAAAAGTGGTGTAACAGAGGTCGCCTTTGTTGTCGGGCCAAAAGAGTTGTTTGTGACCCCGCCGCTGGAGAACTCCGGCTATCAAATGGCCTTGCCGCCAGTTCCTCCCGTTAATACTGGAAATATATATTTAAACCCAAAATATACTTTTGACACATTCGTTGTTGGTCATGGCAATAGATTTGCACATGCTGCGGCACTTGCCGTCGCAGAGGCCCCGGCAAAAGCCTACAACCCGCTCTTCATATACGGAGGGGTAGGGCTTGGAAAGACGCATCTTATGCAGGCGATCGCTCATTTCGTCATTAAAAGCATCCGCACGGCCAATGTTCTCTATGTGACATCTGAAAAATTCACGAACGATCTAATTAACTCGATCTTAAGCAACACCATGGAAACCTTCCGGAACAAATATAGAGCCGTTGATCTTCTTATGATCGATGATATTCAATTCCTTGCGGGAAAGGACAGGACAAAGGAAGAGTTTTTTCACACATTCAACACCCTTCATGAGACCAGCAAGCAGATCGTGATCTCAAGTGACCGGCCACCAAAGGAAATTCCAACCCTTGAAGAACGGCTATGGTCCCGGTTTGAATGGGGATTGATCGCCGACATACAGCCTCCGGACCTGGAAACAAGGATCGCCATTCTTAAAAAGAAGGCCGCACTGGAAGAGCTCCCTGTCCCTCAAGATGTCCTAGCTCTTATTGCGACCAAAATGATATCAAACATCAGGGAGCTGGAAGGCGCCTTGATAAAGGTCATCGCGTACGCATCCCTGACCGGAGAAGAGGTCACGGTTTCCATGGCTGAAACCATATTAAAAGACATAATGTCTCCCGCAAAGGAAAGGACATCCGTTGATATTGACCTGATAAAGAGGGTAACCGCTGAATACTACAGCCTAAAAATCGAGGATATGACGGCAAAAACAAGGACAAGGGAGATCGCGACAGCCAGGCAGGTCGCTATGTATCTGGCAAGAACAATGACGAATGCCTCGTTGCCAAAAATAGGTGAGGAGTTTGGCGGCAGGGACCATACAACGGTAATGCATGCAAATGACAAAATAACTGAAGAGCTTAAGAACAACCCGGAGATCGAGGAGGCCGTAAAAGTAATATCTGGAAACATTAAAAAGCACATCCCGGCAGGCGGGAAACAATAAATTCGCCGGAGACAAAAGCGTTCTGTTGGCTCAGAATGGATCCTGTTAATAACTTCAGGGCGGAACACGGAAATTAGAGATGATAAGTGCCTGATAGGTTGTTGATAACCCACAAAAAAGCCGGAGTGAAGTTATCAACAAAAGTTTTAACAGACAAATGGGGAGAATTTTGGTAAAATTCTCCTTGGTGCGCTTAAGAATTAAAGTGTTACTAACATATTAAGGTCTCTTACTACTACTGTATTTATATTATTATAAATGCATAATACTAATAGTACTTATATGATATGTAGATAGTATAATGAGAAATGGAGGAGTAGAAATGGAATTCAAATGCGACAAGGAAAGCTTGAATCAAGGAGTTCAAAGCGTTGAGAGGATAGTTTCCACAAGAAGCACACTCCCGATCATAGGTAATATTTTGTTGGAAGTAAGCAAGTCAAAATTAAAAATATCGGCGAACAATTTAGAAATAGGAATGGAAGTCTTCATTAAGGCGACATCTGTGGAAGAAGGGGCCGTGCTGGTTCCAGCCAAGATATTCTCAGGAATAGTATCAAAACTTCCGGACACGGAGATCGTCGTTAAAACCGTCGAAAAAGGGATAGTTAAGATCTCATATAAACAATCGAATTTCAATATCAACGGATTACCATCGGATGAATTTCCGACACTGCCAAAAGTAAAAGACGGAAAGAGCTTTTCAATGAAGGCGGAGCTTTTCTCGGAAATGATAGGGCAGACGGCATTTTCGGTTTCCATGAGCGAGGACAAATATGTTCTTAGCGGCGTTCTTATGGAATTTGGTAAATCTCAGGTATCAGGCGACCCTTCGAACATCAGAATGGTCTCTACGGATGGGTACCGTCTGTCGAAAAGGGCCAGCAAACTTGAAACGCCCATTTCTTTTGAGTCAAGCGCGATCGTTCCGGCAAAGGCTTTATCTGAGGTGGCCAGAGTGATACAAACAGACCCGTCCGGAGAGGTTGAAATAACGCTAGGGGGAGACCACATATCTTTCAAGTATAAGGATACGCTGATAGTATCAAAGCTGATACAGGGGCAATTCCCGGATTACAGACAGGTCATTCCCAAAGGCAGTGAGACCAAGATAAGCATGAACAACAAGGTATTTCTTTCCGCCATAGAACGCGCAGCGGTCATAGCATCAAGCAGCGCGAACATAATCAAGATCGAGGTGAAAGGCGGAAAGATGCACGTGATCGCCAGCGCTCCGGACGTTGGCAACGTTAACGAAATAATCGATGCTGATGTAAAAGGCGGCGAAAGAGCCCTAGTTGCTTTTAACGTTAGGTTAATCATCGATGCGCTAAAGGTCATAACAGAAGAAAAGATAGTGCTGGAATTATCCGGGCCTCTTAGCCCCGGCTTAATGCGTCCCGTTGGCGGAGATGATTATACTTATATAATCATGCCCATAAGGGTTGCTGAAACCTCCGCATAACAAGAATGCACATAAAAAACCTAAAGCTTAATAATTTCAGGAACTTTACCCAAGGGGAAGTCGCCATAGGCGATGGCACTACCGTTCTTTACGGTGGGGTAGGGGAGGGAAAAACTAATCTTCTTGAGGCGATATTTCTTCTGTCGGTAGGCAGGTCATACAGGACATCGGAATCCCATCACATGATAAGCTGGGGCAAAAGCGAGGCGTGTGTAAGGGGAGAAGGAAGCGGCGCGGGCGGGAACATCGCTGTTGCCGTCAAGGTTACAAGCACCGGGAAAAAGATCGAGCTGAATGGCGAGAACAACAAGAAATCCATCGATCTGATAGGCGGACTGAGATCCGTCATTTTTCATTCGGAGGACATGTCAATCGTAAATGGCGGGCCGCAGGTGAGACGCAGATACCTGGATCTGGCGATCTCCCAAACAAGCAAGAACTACGCATACAACCTGAGGGATTATCATAGGATTTTGAAGCAGAGGAACAGCGCACTTTTAAGATACTCCAACGCGGATGTTACCGAATGGGATGAACAGTTGTCCAGGGTGGGCGCATGGATAACCCAGGTGAGGGAAAAGGTCATCGCCGAAATATCCCGGGCGGCGAACATGACCGTTCGTTCTTTAGTTGAGGAGAGCCATCAACTAGAGATAAAATATATTCCATCCGGGGATGCTGACCCGGAGAGATTAAGAGCTAAAATTTCAAAAGCGATACACATTGACATCTCCAGAGGGATGACGACCATTGGTCCCCACAGGGACGATTTCAAGCTTTTGCTCTCAGGTGTTGACGCAAGGTATTTTGCGTCATCCGGAGAGAAAAAGACCATTGTTTTGGCGCTTAAGCTTGCCGAAGTCGATTTCATCCGGGCAGTGACAGGAGAAAAGCCGATACTCCTTCTTGATGATGTGTTCGCCACCCTGGATCTTAAGCGCAGCAAGGCGCTTCTCAGCGTAACCGGCGACGGGGCTCAGTGTATAATAACTTTGACGGACATGAATTTGTTGAGAGAAGAATTCAAGTCCGGAGCAATGATGTATGAAGTCGCCAAGGGAAGGATCAAACAAGCCACACAGATATGATAGTTCAGTTAAAGGAGATATTGAACAAGATAATTGACGGAAACCCCCACATGCCAAGGGTTTCATGGGAATTCAAAATTTCAAACGCGTGGGGGAAAATAAACACTGCAAACGTTGCACAGAATTCATCTCCCGAAAAACTGGTAGGAGGGGTTCTGTATATAAATGCCAAGAACTCCGCCTGGGCGCAACAGATAAACCTTTTGAAGCCAGAGATCATTCTGAAGCTGAACGCATTCATCGGGGAATCTGCGGTAAAGGACATAAGGCTTAAAACAGGATTCACGAGAGATGCCGCAAACGCAGTAAGAGAAAAGCCCAAAAAGAACTGTAGAGAATGCAACGTAGAATTTTTCGGCGAAGAGGAGCTATGCCCGACCTGCTTAAGACAGGCGAAAAAACAGGACGAAATCAAGCTTATTAAGCTTGTGGACAGAAACCCCAAAATAGGACTTGGAGATGTAAGGGTGCACATGCCGAACACAGCGGAGATCGATCTTCACAGGGCCAAGAGGGATGTTTTGGCAAGAAAAGCGGATCAAAATTACAGGGAGAGGAGACAGCGTGGCACGAAAAAAGGAATCTAGTCAAAAAGCGCCTGCGAAAAGTTCGGGATACGACGCATCGAACATAAAGATCTTAGGCGGCATTGAAGCGGTGAGGAAAAGGCCGAGCATGTATATCGGCTCCACCGGGAAGGCCGGCCTCCACCATTTAATTAACGAGGTCGTGGACAACAGCATAGACGAAGCGCTTGCGGGCTACTGCGACACGATCACCGTGATAATCAACAAAGACAACTCTGTAACCGTTGTGGACAACGGCAGAGGCATCCCTATCGACATGCACAAAGAGGCAAAGAAACCTGCCGCGGAAGTTGTATTAACAACGCTACATGCCGGAGGAAAATTCGGCACGGGTTCTTATAAAGTATCCGGCGGCCTCCATGGGGTTGGCGTATCTGTGGTCAACGCTCTGTCCGAGTGGATGGAAGTCGAGATAAAAAGGGATAACAAGATCTACACCCAGAGGTTTGACCGCGGCAAGGCAAAGCCGCCAAAGGTCGTCTCTTCCAAAACCCCTGAAGGCGGGACGGGAACAACGGTAACATTCAAGCCGGACAAGGAGATCTTTGAGGAACTTGTTTTCGACTTTGCCATAGTCAAACACCGGCTCCAGGAAATGGCCTACCTGAACAAGGGAACAAAAATAATATTCAGGGACGATAGGGAGAAAAAAGAGGAGACATATAAATATGATGGAGGAATAGTGTCTTATGTGGAGCATCTGAACAAAGGGAAAGCCGCCCTGTATGTTCCACCGATATATACTTCTCAGGAAAAAGAGGGTTTATTCATTGAGATAGCGATGCAGCACTGCAAGGAATATTATGACGAGAACATCTTCTCGTTCGTCAACTGTATCAATACCAAGGAAGGCGGAACGCACATTGTCGGATTCAAGACCGCCCTGACAAGGTCCATCAACAATTACGCGAGGAAGAACGACCTGATCAAGGCTGAGGAATCCCTCTCAGGCGAAGACGTGCGCGAGGGGCTCACAGCGGTCTTGAACCTCAGGATATCGAACCCTCAATTCGAGGGACAGACAAAAACAAAGTTAGGCAACAGCGATGTCAAGGGTATCGTAGACTCCATAGTGGATACTGAGCTGGAAAGATATTTTGACAAAAATCCGTCCATTGCTAGGGCACTAATTACAAAGGCGCTCGTGGCTTACAGGGTCAGGGCGGCGGCGCGAAAGGCGCAGGAGATAGAGAGAAAGAAATCCGCGCTGGACACGGCAACACTTCCCGGAAAACTGGCGGACTGCAGCGAGAGAGATCCCGCCAAGAGCGAGCTGTTCATTGTTGAGGGAGATTCCGCCGGGGGCAGCGCGAAACAGGGCAGGAACAGGGAGTTCCAGGCGATACTTCCGCTGAGGGGCAAAATACTTAACGTTGAGAAGGCAAGGCTCGACAAGATACTGACCAATGAGGAGATCAGGATAATGATAACCGCGATCGGCCCTGGGGTTATATCCGGAATGAGAGGGGACGGCAACGGGGGAAAAGAAGACCTTTCGCCTGAAGAGATAGGGAAGAGATTGAGATATCATAAGATCATAATAATGACGGACGCCGACGTGGACGGAGCGCACATCAGGACGCTGCTCCTTACTTTTTTCTACAGATACGCAAGGGACATTGTCGATAACGGCAACGTGTATATAGCGCAGCCGCCGCTATACCTTGTCAGCAAAGGGAAAGCTCAACACTGGATACATGATGACGCAGAGCTTGAAAAACTCTTCAAGCAGATCGGGAAAGATGGGGTCAACATCCAAAGATATAAAGGGCTTGGAGAGATGAGCCCGACGCAGCTCTGGGAAACAACGATGGATCCGGAGAGAAGGACGCTGCTCAAGATCGAGATCGAGGACGCGGAGGCGGCGGACGACACGTTCAAAATCCTTATGGGAAGCGAGGTAGAGCCACGACGGCAGTTCATACAGGAATATGCAAAGAAAGTGAGATGGCTTGACATATAATGGCAGATCCGGAACAAGGCGAAATGGATTTCAATAAGAAAGAAGAAAAAGTTAAAAAGAACGGCAAGGCACGCCAAAAGGGCGCCAAAGGCGGATCTGGCTCAGGCGGGAACAGCAAAAAGCCCGGCAAGCCTAAGGCCGTGAAAAGATCCGGGCAGGATGAGCAATCCGCTCCGCCGGCCTCGAAGGGGCCAAGGATAATCGGCTCCGAACTCGACCACGAAATGAGAGCTTCATACATTGACTACGCGATGAGCGTGATCGTGGGAAGAGCTCTTCCTGACGTTAGGGACGGACTAAAGCCTGTTCATCGGAGGATTCTTTTCGCAATGGACGAACTGGGGCTTCGTCCGGGCAAGCCTCACAAGAAATCGGCAAGGATCGTCGGAGAGGTTTTAGGTAAATATCACCCGCACGGAGATCTATCCGTATACGATGCCATGGTCAGGATGGCTCAGGACTTCTCTATGAGATATTTGCTCGTTGACGGCCAGGGAAACTTCGGATCAGTTGACGGAGATTCTGCCGCCGCTATGAGGTATACAGAAGCCCGCTTGACCCATATCGCTGCGGAGATGCTTGCTGACATAGAAAAGGATACTGTCAAATTCGTTCCTAACTTCGACGAATCACTGAAAGAACCATCGGTCCTCCCATCAAAGGTCCCGAGCCTCATCATTAACGGGTCGTCCGGCATTGCTGTTGGCATGGCGACGAACATCCCGCCGCACAATCTTTCAGAGGTTGTGGACGGATCCGTGGCTTATATTGACAACACGGAGATCAGCATCGAAGAACTGAACAAGATAATAAAAGGCCCTGATTTCCCTACCGGCGGGATAATCTGCGGGCATTCTGGCATAAAGGAAGCTTACAGCACAGGGAGAGGGCTTCTTACCGTAAGAGCCAGGACGGACATGGAAGAGACCAGGACGGGAAAAGAAGTCATCATCATCAAGGAACTTCCTTATATGGTGAACAAATCCCAGCTTGTAGAAAAGATAGCCGACTGCGTTAAGGAGAAACAGATCGTAGGCATATCAGATCTGCGCGACGAATCTGACCGCGAGGGAATGAGGGTATATATCGAGCTCAAACACGGGGCCAATAAGGATGTCGTGCTCAACCAACTGTTCAAACACACCGACATGCAAACGACTTTTGGCGTCAACCTCCTTGCGCTTGTAGGCGGCGAGCCAAAGGTCTTAACGCTCAAGGATATGATCGCCGAATATGTTAAGCACAGGGAAGAGATCGTAACGAGGAGGGCTAAGTTTGACCTTAAAGTCGCCGAAGAGCAAGCCCACATCCTGGAGGGGCTGCGCATAGCGCTAAAGAACCTTGATGCCGTAATAGCGCTCATCAAGAGATCAAAAACGGTGGATGAGGCCCGCGAAGGGCTGATGTCCAAATTCAAACTTACAAAGATCCAGGCGCAGGCCATCCTGGACATGAAGCTCCAGAGACTTACCGGCCTTGAAAGGGAAAAGATCGAGGAGGAATACCTTAGGCTTAAGAAGCTGATAGGGGAGCTGAAGGAACTTCTCGCCAGCAGGAAAAAGATCCTGGCGCTGATCAAAAAAGAACTTCTTGAGATGAAGGATAAGTATGGCGACAATCGGCGCACGACGCTGGCGGCAGCCGCCGAAGACATCGAAGAAGAAGCTTTAATACCGGACGTTGAAGTCGCCATTCTTATAACGAGGGATGGCTATATAAAGAGAATGCTTGTATCGGCGTTCAGATCACAGCTAAGGGGCGGAAAGGGCGTTACGGGCATGGCAACCAGGGAAGAGGACGAAATTGACAAGATCATCGTCGCCTCCACACTCAATTATATCCTTTTCTTTACCAACAAGGGCAAGGTTTACAAGAAGCGTGTTTATGAGATCCCTGAAGCGGGCCGCGCCGCAAAAGGGCAATCCGTGGAGAACCTCCTGGAAGTCGGGAAAGAAGAACAGGTCACTGTCGCGATCCCGGTCAAGACATTTGAAAAAGACAGGTTCCTTGTCATGGCCACAAAAGCGGGAAAGGTCAAGAAAACGTCCCTTGATGACTTTGAGAACATAAGAAGAACAGGGATAATCGCGATCAAACTCAAGGAAGAAGATGAGCTGGGCTGGGTCAGGGAGACGGACGGGAAGCAGGAGATAATACTTTCAACTAAGAACGGGCTGCTGATACGGTTCAAGGAAAAAGACGTAAGACCCATGGGAAGGACGGCGGCCGGGGTAAAAGGAATTACACTCAGGAAAGGTGACGTTGTGGTCTCCATGGATATCGTTACGGAAAAGATGGACCTTCTTGAAGTGAGCACTGGTGGCTACGGCAAAAGGATGGCGATAAAGGAATTCAGGACGCAGAGAAGGGGCGGAAAAGGTCTTACCGCAATGAAGGTCAGGAAAGGCGATGAAGTGGCAAGGGCGCGGCTGATAGAGGAGGACGACGAACTGCTTTTTGTGACGGCAAAAGGCACAATAAGCAGGCAGAAGGCAAAAGGGATATCAAGGCAGGGCCGTTACGCGATGGGCGTCAGGATACAACGCCTCGATAATGATGACTATATTGTTGACGTTGCCAGAGTGGTAAAAAGCGAAGAGAAACCGGAATGAAGATCAAAAAGACATCTCGAACCCGGAACATCGGGATTTTTCTGATCGTAGGGATTTGCTCGTTATGTTTTGCAGCCTTATTGTCAGGGTGCTCGGTCCCGAGCAAGGACGCACATGTATACTTCTTTCAAAATGAAAAGCTCGTTCCGGTCAGCAGGGAGCTCCCCACAAATGAAAACCCGGTCATGATAGCAATAGACCAGCTTCTGCGCGGGCCGAATGAACAGGAGGCCGCGAACGGTTTTACAACAAAGATCCCGGCCGGCACGCGCTCAAGGAATGTGGATGTGGAAGGGCACACCGCTATCATCGATTTTAACAGCACGCTCGTGGAATTTGATGGCGGCACTGATGAGGCAAAAGGGATAGTCGCACAAATTGTTTACACGGCGACAGGCGCAGGGGGAGTCAGGCAAGTTATTTTAAAGCTGCAGGGAAGCGACCAGTTCATCATGGGGCCGGGCTATATGATCGACCATCCGCTGACAAGGGATGATGCTAAGATTTAAATACTGGATCCCCGCTATTTTGTACATGGCCCTCATATTTTACCTGTCAACCAGGCCCGCTCCCAATGAACTCAGGCGCCTGCCGATCATCGCAAAGCTTAAGGTCGTGCACATTATCGAATACGGCATTTTGTATCTTTTCGTATGGTACGCTATCATCAAGACCACCGCTTATAACAAACTGGAAGCGTTCGCCCTTGCCCTAATGGTCACGGTATTGTACGGCCTGACCGACGAGTTCCACCAAATATTCGTTATTGATAGGACGGCAAGACTCGCGGATGTAGTGGCGGATGGGGTGGGGGGAGCCTTAACTCAGGCGGGAATATCAATTTCAAGGAATTACCGTCGCTGATCTATTGAGCCCATCTTCCAGCTAAAGCTACCCTTTTTATCGAAATTCCTCTCTAAATTTGACGATATATATTATAGGGGAGAAATAATGCCTACTGTAATATCTGATATCCATGATTATAATTCTTTATACAGCGCCTACATGCGGCTAAAAAATGAGGGCGACCACTCAACTTCAGCTAAAAATGCAAAAGCTATCTTTGGCCAAAAGGTAGACATAGACGGCGACAGCACTGCCGAGTTGTGGGAGTTCATGCAGAAAGCTAATGAGGCCCAGAACAGGATCATTTTTGCCGAAATAGAACCGCTTAAAACAGTTCAAAACAACAAATACCCGCAGATATCTGATGACAATCCCATTAATATTGTATTATCTATTGAGAGCGAAATAACGGGGGAAGAGAAAACAGCAAATACCTACGCCCTGATAAATGACATAATTAAAGCAGCAAAAGAGAAGATCCCAGACGAGATGAGCCCGGTCGAAAAACTTCAGAAGTTATATTGCATTATCCGGGACGACTTCAATATTCAAGCTAAAGATGGACTCTTCCAGTTATCAGAAGGGCTTGTTAAAGAGAATAAAGCTGCGAATTGTGTTTTGAGCAGTTATATTTACATTGCCGTCGCGCATGAAATGGGGTGGCCGTTATATTATGCGTCCAGCGAAAGACACGCCTTTGTTTACTGGAAAATTGACGAAAGCAAATATTTTGGTTTTGAAACTACAAATGGAGGCGGGGTGAGCGCTAAAGCTTGCAATCTCATAAGACGGGAAGCAAAATTCGCTCTTAGTAACGGCATTAACCGCCTTATTGCTGACACCTTCAACAATCGTGGGCTTGTATATAATATGTCAGGCGAAAAAGGCAGGGCAATCGATGATTACGGGAATGCAATCAATTTGAAGCCTGATGACCCAGACAGCTACAATAATCGTGGAGTTGCATACGATGAACAAGGCAAATTTGACCTGGCGATCAAAGATTACAGCAGCGCCATTGAGTTATCGGGAACTGAACCAGACTTCTATGGTAATCGCGGTTTCGCATATTTTGAGTCAGGCATATATGACAAGGCAATTGACGATTACAGTATGGTCATTAAATTAAAACCTGAGGAACCAGACACCTACAAACATCGTGGAGATGCGTATTATGAGCTAGGCAAGTATAAATTGGCTGAAGAAGACTTTGAAATGGCCCGAAAATTATCGAAATAGTCTCTTAAACCTATTTGACCAAGCTTGCCAATCTATCAATATCTGTTTTTTTGACCATCTCTGTTACGGCTATAAGCATGTGATTTTTTAGCTCAGGATAGAACCTGCCCAGATCAAGCCCCCCGACAATATTATTCTCAAGCAGTTTCTTATTTATTTGATCCACAGGCCTTGCTGTTTTTATCACAAACTCCTTGAATGACGAGGCTTTGAAGGCAACGAACTTCGAAAGTTGTTTTTTCGCGTAGTTCGTTTTCTGCAGGCACTGATCGGCAACTTCCCTTAGGCCGGATTTTCCCATTGTCGCCAGGTAAACCGTCGCCGCCAGCGCGCAAAGGGCTTCGTTAGAGCAGATATTCGAAAAAGCTTTTTCCCTCCTGATGTGCTGCTCTCTTGCCTGTATCGTCAGCACATAACCGCGCCGGCCTTTTGTGTCAACGGTCTCCCCGACGATCCTGCCGGGCATTAACCGGAGATATTCTTTCTTCACGGCGAAGATCCCTAGATACGGCCCGCCAAAATTCTGGGGGAGGCCAAGCGACTGGCCTTCGCCCGTGACGACATCAGCGCCAATATCACCGGGGCGCTTGAGAATTCCGAGAGAGATGGGGTCGACAGAAACTACCGATAACACCCCTTTGGATCTGGCGAGTTTCGAAAAAGCCTCAAGGTCTTCAGGGCATCCGAAGAAATTGGGATTAGCTAATATTATACAAGCGGTCCGGTCCGACAGCTTCTTGCCGGCCTCGGCAAAGTCAGATGTGCCAAGGGATTGCTGGTATCCGAACTCAATGGCTTCCCAGCCTGCCCCCGCTGCGTATGTATCCAGAACTTTCCTGTAATTCGGGTTCACGGCTTTTGAGACAAGGACTTCCTTTCTTCCCGTAAAGTGCACCGCCAGGGACGCGGCTTCGGCCAGAGACGTTGCCCCGTCATACATGGAAGCGTTCGCGGCATCCATTCCGGTCAAGGCGCAGATCAATGATTGATACTCGAAGATAGACTGCAGCATTCCCTGGCTTATTTCCGGCTGGTATGGCGTATATGAGGTGTAAAATTCGGACTTATTGATTATATGGCTGACAGTGCTGGGAATAAAATGATTGTAAGCTCCTCCCCCAAGGAAGGAAACAAGCTCTTTAGAGTTCTTATTCTGTTTGGCGAGATCTTCCAGCGATTCTTTAAGCTCGGTCTCGGACATTCCCTGTGGAGGGACCGTCCCGACGCTATTTATCCTTACTTTGCCTGGAATGACCCTGAAGAGATCTTCGATGCTTTTGGCTCCGGAGGCGGATAGCATGCGCTCCTGATCGGCTTTGGTGTTTGGGGTATAACGCATTCGGAACTACTTTTTAAGCAAAGCTTCGTAATCAGATGCGGAAAGAAGCTTGTCCAGGTCGGAGGGATTCGCCATTTTTACTTTTATCATCCAACCTTCTCCATACGGGTCGCTGTTAACGGCTTCGGGCTTTGAAGAGAGGTTTGAATTAACCTCCGTCACCTCGCCGGATACGGGGCAGTAAAGCGTTGAGACGGTTTTTACCGATTCAACGACGCCGAACTCCTTCATCGAACTGTATTTTGTGCCGATCTTTGGAAGTTCCACGTAGACAATGTCGCCGAGGCTGCTTTGAGCGTGGGAGGTAATGCCGATCGTCGCGATGCCGCCGTCAACTTTTACCCACTCGTGTTCCTTGCTGTATTTTAAATTAGCCGGGTACAACCTAGATCTCTTTTCCTTCCAGCTCTCTTACGCGGTATCCGGCATAAGTGAATATGACAGCGGCGACAAGTATCCTCGCGATGCTGTCGCCTATCCTGTCAACAGCCATCCTGCCCTGATAGTATTCATCAAAGGACGGTCCGGATGCCTGTCCTTCACCGGCGCCAGTCCCCCCTTGCTGTCCCATCGGAGCTTCGATCCCCAATGATGGCGGCTTAAAAATAGTTAAACTTAGCGCCGAACTTACAATGTCGACCATTCCCCACATCAGGACAAAAAGCGTAACTAGGCAAACAACATAATAATAGACCTTTTTGATCGTTAATCTTTCAAAAGCCATATAAATACCTCCCGTTCAGAATTTATAAGCAATTTTACACTCCGGTTTTTATCAAGTCAAACGTTTATAATGCATGAGACGCGAGATGAGAGACGCGAGATGCGATCAGAAATAAACTAAAAAATGCTCGTGCCGACATAGAACGGAACTCGATAATAAATTCCCGGTTCAGCTGCGTTTATAGAAAGGAAGCTTAACGATCTCTGCTTGGACGTGCTTCCCCCTTATTTCCACATCGATGGCCGAGCCGATCCCGGAATGCTCAGCCCTTATGTAACCCATGCCGATCGAGATGTTCAGGGTAGGGGACATTGTACCGCTGGTGACATATCCTATGACTTTACCGGCCTTGAATACTTTGTAGCCCTGCCTTGGAATGCCCTTCTCTTTTAACCTTATTCCTACGAGTTTCTTGGAAACGCCCACTTCCTTATGCATGACAAGGCTGTCCCTGCCGATAAAAGCTCCCTTATCAAGTTTCACTGCAAATGTGAACGGGGTTTCAAGCGGAGTTATTCCTTCGTTATATTCGTGCCCATAGAGGGGCATGCCAGCCTCAAGCCTTAGCGTATCCCTTGCTCCTAACCCGCAAGGCGTGGCGCCAAGCTCGATTAGTTCATTCCAAATCTTCTCGACTTTCGATATGTCGACGAACAATTCAAACCCATCCTCGCCAGTATATCCGGTCCTTGCAATCATCGATTCTGCCCCATCAATATCTGCAGAGGCTAATATTTGGTGATGCCCTAATTTATTAAGATCCGAACCGCAGATCTTTTGCAGTATCTCTTGTGATTTTGGGCCTTGCAGCGCAAGAAGAGAAAACTTGTCTTTAATATCGAGAATCTCAGCCTTTTCGAGATTGTTTTTTTTCAGCCACCCTATGTCTTTATCTGTGTTCGAGGCGTTGAGTACAAGCAAAACTTTGCCCCCCGGGATTCGGTAAACGAAAATATCGTCTATTATCCCACCAGAATTATTTAATATAAGTGAATAGTGAGCAGAAAAAACCTTAAGTTTTGATAAATCGTTTGTGAGGGTTTTTTGAAGAAACCCCTCCATATTTTCACCGGATACACTGACAATGCCCATATGCCCGATGTCAAAAATCCCCGCTGCGTTCCTCACCGCTTTGTGTTCGGCTATTATGCTTGAATAATATACGGGCATTTCCCATCCGGCGAAAGGCACCATTTTTGCCCCGAGTTTCACGTGGGCGTCATAAAGAGGAGTGCGCTTCATGGGTTCACGAACTCAGACAGCGCATTGATGAATTTCTTGTTCTGCTCCGGCGTTCCGATCGTAACCCTTATGGATCCAGGCATTCCAAAGGAGGTAAGGGGACGCACTATGACGCCTCGCCTCATAAGTTCTATGAAGGCCGCGTCGGCATCATCATTCAGGTTGATGAATATGAAATTCGCCTCGGTTTTCACGAAAGGCACCCCGAGCTTGTCCAGCTCCTTGTAAAGGTATGCCTTTCCCTCGGAATTGTTACTGATGCTTTTCTTGATGTGGTCGGAATCGGACAGGCCGGCTGACGCGGCGATCTGCGCAAGCCTGTTAACCGAAAAAGGCAGCCTAACCAGGTTCATGTACCTTATTATTTCGGGCCGCGCTATGGCATATCCGACCCTTAGTCCCGCAAGGCCGTATATCTTTGAAAAGGTCCTTACCACCACGACGTTCTTGTTATCCCTGACATACGCGAGGGAGTCCGGATAATCCTGTGATCCAACATATTCTCCGTAGGCTTCATCGATCACAACGATCGTATTTTGAGGGACCTTTGACATGAAAGAATCCATCTCTTTCCCTGTATTCATCGTCCCGGTCGGGTTGTTCGGATTGCAGACAAAGACCAATTTGGTCTTTGGGCCGACCGCCTCGGCCATGGCGGGAAGGTCATAAGTATAATTCTTCAGGTTTATCCTCACCATGGAGGCCTCCATAAGGCGGGATACCATCTCATATGTTGAAAAAGTATTATGGGATATTATCACCTCATCCCCCGCGGAGATGTAGGCGAGGGCGATCAGAAGCATCAGCTCATCGGAGCCGTTCCCTATGGCGATGTTCGCGGGGGTCATGTCCAGTTTTTCCGCCAGGAGCCGGTTAAGCTCATAACAGTTCTGGTCAGGGTATAAGTTGATGTCTTTCGCGTATTTATTTACCGCTTCCAAGGCTTTAGGGGACGGACCAAGCGGGTTCTCGTTTGAGGCAAGCTTGATCACGCCGGAGATCCTCAGCTCCCTTTCGGCTTCTTCGACCGGCTTGCCGGGGACGTACGGCTTTATATTCCCTATATTTGGTCTGATGGGTTCTTTTGGCATGCTTTAGATTATATCACAATTATAAACCGTGTCATTCTTGTGGAGAAGCTCAGCTTAATAATCCGGCTCTGGCCGAACTATTTTTACGTTTTCCCTGTCGCCGGTGAGTTTGTAGCGGCTCCTTATGCCCTTTTCTTCTGAATAGCCGCCTGACTCCTGTATCACCTTTACAAAGGTAGAAAAGGAGTTGCCGGAGAGCAAAGCCTTTTTTATCTTTGCAATTGCCTCGTCCGACATGACGTTGTAAGGCATAAGCTTTTCCCCTTCAAAATATATTAGCGGCCTTGAAAATGATATTTTTTTGGCGGAAGGAATTCCGTACAGCCTGAACGTCAGTTTTCTATCGGTTGAAGCCGTCTCGATCATTATCGGGTGGCTGGTGTTATTCCTTATTTTCAGGTCCCTTGTTCCGCTGTATATGGATGCGTCGCGGCCGAGCGGATAAATGGTAAAGTATATGTCATGGTTATGGCGCTCAACTATGTCCAGCCCCGCCAGCATGGCGGCATTGTATAAAGTAGTTGCGATCTGGCATGAACCGCCGCCGTACTGAGGTTCAAGCGCTCCGTTATATATTACAAAAGCTTCCTTAAACCCTCTTTTTAGACTGAAATTCCCCCAGGTTTTCCAGGAGGGAAAATGTTTCTCCAGAGATCATAATATAGCGGTTCAATCTTCCTGACGCGACCTTAATGTTGTGCACCCTGTTGGGCGAATCGTGAGAGCCGTAGTAAGTTGTATATTCGGAGAGAAGGTGTTTCGGTGGAAATTTCACTAAGGGTTTCGCATATACCCTTGGATAAAGGAGTGTCACCTCTATCGTTGCCCGTCTCTCATTTTTATTGAGAGCGTCCTCCAAGTTGGCAATGGACCTTTTAACATTGACCTCCCTGCCGATCTTTTCCTTTGTGATCTTGTACCTTCCTTCGTCGAGCAGCTTGAAAGTCGCTTCCTTTGATGAGGCATCAAAGCTGTTCGCGAGCGCTTCAAGGACGGCCCTGAAAGCTCTATTTTCCAGGGATAGCGCCAGGGGAATGACCTGTTTTTTATAGTTTCCAAGGACCCTTTTTGTAAGGTCGTCAATATAATTGTTTCGGTAAACGGTTGCGCCTGAATTGTTTATTGTCTTGCGGGGGGATATGTATATCCCGAGCTCCGATGGCTTGTATGCGATGATTTGACCTTCCAGGTCCAGCAGTATCTGGCCGTCAATGACCTTGTCAACTTCTGCGGTCTTCAGGTTATTGAAAGCTTCGAGCTTTGAAAAGCCGGATACATCCAGCTTCTCTATGTAGCAGTTAGGGGGAAATCTCCCGCTCCAGAACAGAAAATCCCAGATAACCAGGCAGATCAGGATGCAGAGAAGCGCTAAGGACAGGTATTTGGTTATTCCATGCAAGCGCTTAAATTACTCTAGGACTTTTACTACAGCTCCAGCGCCTACCGTGTGTCCGCCTTCCCTTATGGCGAGCCTCATCCCTTCCTCAATTGCCACGTCATCCACAAGGGTCACTTCCATCTTTATGTTGTCTCCAGGCATGACCATCTCGACGCCCTGAGGGAGTTTTATCTCTCCCGTGACATCCGTGGTCCTTACGAAGAATTGCGGTTTGTAACCGCTGAAGAACGGCGTATGGCGGCCGCCTTCTTCCTTTGTCAACACATAAACCTGAGCCTCGAACTTCTTGTGGGGCTTTATCGTGCCAGCTTTTGCGAGGACCATGCCGCGCTTCAACTCTTCTTTTTCAATGCCTCGGAGCAGAACTCCTACGTTGTCTCCGGCAATACCCTCGTCCATGGTCTTCCTGAACATTTCAACGCCGGTGACAACGGCTTTCTTGTGCGCCCCAAGCCCTATGACCTCAACTTCCTCTCCAACCTTTACCTTGCCTCTCTCTATCCTTCCGGTTCCCACTGTTCCTCTTCCTGTTATCGAGAACACATCTTCGACCGGCATCAGGAACGGCTTATCTACATCCCTCTTTGGATCCGGGATATACGTATCAAGGGCGTTGGTGAGCTCAAATATAGACTTGCACCATTCGCAGGTGTCTTTTCCACATCCGCATTCCATGGCTTTAAGGGCCGATCCCCTGATGATAGGCGTCTTGTCGCCCGGATACTCGTATTTACTCAGGAGATCCCTGGTTTCAACTTCTACCAGGTCGATAAGCTCTTTATCATCGACCATATCTATCTTATTAAGGTATACGACGATGTATGGAACATTAACCTGACGCGCTAAAAGTATGTGCTCCCTTGTCTGAGGCATAGGGCCGTCCGCCGCGGACACCACGAGGATGGCTCCATCCATCTGCGCGGCGCCGATGACCATGTTCTTTACGTAGTCCGCGTGGCCGGGGCAGTCAATGTGTGCGTAGTGGCGCTTTGCCGTCTCGTATTCGACGTGGGCTATAGCGATCGTGATACCCCTTGCTTTTTCCTCCGGGGCCGCGTCGATCTCGTCAAAAGCCTTTGCTTTTGCCATCCCTTTGGCGGCCAGACACTTTGTGATGGCCGACGTTAGCGTGGTTTTTCCATGGTCAACATGCCCGATCGTTCCCACGTTCACATGAACCTTTGATCTTACAAACTTTTCTCTTGCCATAATAATACCTCCTAAGCATCAATTTGAGATTTGCCTATTATACAGACGGGCTATATCTTGTCAACTGAAAATTTTTGGTTTGTTTTATGGCAAAATTAGGTGTGTAGTTAAATAATAGGGCTTAATAAGGCTTAAAAAGAGCAAGAAGTGTTATAGGAAAAGATATGTGCAATATGCGTAAAAAGTGAAAAGCATAATTTGTTCGTCTTACATAACTTATTCCACTTATAACTTCCACTTATTACGCCTGTTTCACTTTTTAAGCCCCATCGAGCCTTATTAAGCCTTATTTAAACAAAAGCTGCTGACCGGGATCGGACCGGTGACCTCTTCCTTACCAAGGAAGTGCTCTACCAACTGAGCTACAGCAGCACGGTCAGAACTTGAACAACTCTTTGGCTTTTTTCTCCAGATCTTCTTTTGCTTTTTGTTCGGCTTTCTGCTTTTGACTGTCAATCTCTTTTTGAGCGGCCGTTACCGCTTCTTTCTTTTTGTTTTCTATCATCTTTTCGACCGGTTTTCCGAGTTTCGGTATAGGGATAGGCTTCTTAAGGGAGCCGGTCATCTCAAAATCAAGGGAGTACCAGCCGCTCTCATCCTTGAAAGCGTCGTATTCAGAAGAGACTTTATTTTTTGCCGGATTGAGCTTTAATGAAAGATCGTTGCCCTTAATGAATGCGAGGCTTCCGATGTTCGCGCTTCCGTTAAACGCAAGCTTGATGTCCCCCTTATCCCCGTTGTTAAGGTCGAGCTTGCTCAGCGTTACGACCTTGTCCGCGATCGAGAAGTTGGATTTGAATTCCTTGAACTCAATGTCTTCCTGAAGGGTTTTAAGCCCTATCTTTTCGCCGATCGCCGAAAGAGAGTTCAGCTTGGAAACCCTGCCGTTCGCTAGCAAAAAACTTCCCTTTCCTTTCGCGTTGGCTATGATATCGGGGGTTTCTATGCCCCGCCCGGCAAGCGTTATGTTAAAGCCCAGAGTGCCGTGCAGCTTATCCTTCAGCTCATTGTAGTCGGGAAGTTTTGTCAGGAACGAACCTATCATGTCGTTCGAGGCGGGCGTAGCGTCAAAACCCTTTGCGACGGCATTGATTGAGTAGCCGACGCCGCTCACTTTCAGGTCGACGGCCGCATCACCCTTTACGGTGCCACCGTAAGCTTTTAGCTCCTGCAGAACGATGTTCATGACCTTGTTCGACATCGTCCCCTTAAGGGCAAGCGAATCAAGCTTCATTTCCTTGTAGAGAATATTGTTCAGGTCAACATTGGCATCAAGCTTTATATTCGCCGGGATCGATTTCATTGTCCTGTTTATATTCGCAGTAAGCTGTCCGTAAGGCGCTGGTTTTTTCGTGCCAGTTCCCGAAACTATCGCCAGGAACTTGTCGGTATCGAGCTTCTTTGACGAAGCGTTCAGCTTGATCTTTGGCGCCTTGTCGAATTCGGAAACATCAACGTTAAATGATATCTTTTCCCCCGCGGCCGTTATGTCAAAATTCGAGGCTTTCGCCAGGGACTTGTTCATGTCCAACATTATATCTCCGCTCAAAGAGATCGGAACAGGCTTACCTTCATACAGACCCATAACGCTTACATTTAAATGTATCGGCTTCTTTGTAACGAGTGAAATCCCCGATATATTTACGTTCAGCTCTTTTAGCTGGCTGACCTTTCCGGCCTGATCAAGGGTAAGTTTACCGTTCACTATCGAGAATTTCGACACCATTATCGACACGGCCTCTTTCTTTTTTGCCGCTGTCTTAGGCGCCGCAGGTTTCTTTGCGCCCACAAGGTCGCCGTAATTTGAGGTGCCGTTCGCCCTCATCTCGACAAGGATCTCGGGGTTAACAAGTACGACCTTGTCTATGGCGACCGTGCCGCTTAGAAGTTTCCAGAGATCGTATTTAAGCTCAATGCTGCCCGCGGATATGAATGGCTTCGCCGCAAATCCCAACCTGTTGCTGACCGACAGGTCCTTTAGTTCTATGCCTGTAAAGATGTTGAACGATACTTTGCCGATCTTCACGTTCCTGTGTATCGTTTCCGAAGCTTTCTGAGCAGCCATATCCTTTATCTTGTCCAGCGGAAGGAAGTAGGGGAGCGCTATTGCAGCAATTATTATAAGTATAATAAGAACTCCCAGAACGATCCCGAACCACTTTAGAGCTTTTTTTAAACCGCTTAACATATCCTTGCCTCCTTACCTCATCCCTAGCCCTTCCCCATGAAATGGAGAAGGGAACCTTTACTCCAGTTACGTTTCCTCTCTCCTATTTATAGGAGAGAGTCTAGGAGTGAGGTTCATTTTTTAGAGCTTCGGACACGATCCTGCTGACGATGGACCCGTCCACATTCAAACCCTTACCCATCACGGCTTTCATGACCTTTCCGGTGTCCTTTGCCGATGTTGCGCCGACCTCTGCGATGATCTTGGCGACAACCTCCCTGACTTCCGACTCGGACATCATCTTTGGCAAATATTCTTCGACGATCTTCAGCTCGCCTTCCAGCTTCGCGACGGCTTCGGGTCTATTGACCTTTTTTGTTTCCATAATAGCGTCTTTCAGGCTTTTCGCGTATTTTTGGAGGATCTTTGTGATCTCGGCATCCGCAAGATCTCCCCTTGCGTTCACATTAAGGATCTTTGACTTCATCATTCGTATGACATCGAGCCTGGAGGCGTCCCTTGCCTTCATCGCGGCAGACAGGTCGTCATTTATCTTCTTGAACAGTTCAGCCATATATAATCCCCCTTCGATATCAATTACATTAGTATATTTAAAAACCCAGGCGCTGTAAAGTTGTTTGTAAGGAATTCCGAAGATTGACAGACCATATCACAGTTGTATAATAAAAAATCCGGAGGTGAAATAATGACCAAATATCAGATCCTTGTATTAGGTTTGCTTATCGCAGGGATTTTATCCGCCTTATTAGAGGTTGTGTCTGTAAGCGGTAAAGGGATGATGTTCCAGCTCCACAGGGTATTTGCCGTGCTCACTTTGCTGGCGATACTACTTTTAGGGTACAGGGCTTTCTTTTTGATCAGATAGTTACAATGTCATTAAGGCCATTATGGCCGGTAAGGCTATAATGGCCTTTTTATTATTATGTTAAAAAAATGGAAACTATATAAGGAAGATCTAAGAATAAAGAACAGGGTCATGTTCCATGTCGTTGACTGGATCGAGTCGATCCTTGTCGCCCTGGTACTGGCGCTCATTATCAGACAGTTCGCCTTCCAGACGTCGGAAGTACTCTCCGGATCGATGATTCCTACGCTTCTAGTTAAAGACCGCGTCATTGTTAACAAACTTGTCTACAGGTATTACGGGAAGATGGAAAGGGGAGACGTTGTCCTTTTCAAATCTACCATACCGCCGCAGAGGGATTTTATCAAGAGATTGATCGGACTTCCCGGCGAGACCATTAGGGTCCGTGGCGGAATTGTGCTTATAGACGGCAAGGCGATCGATCAAAGCAAGTGGAACATAATCTGGGACAACTCAAATTTCGGGCCGTTCAAAATACCTGATAACTCATACTTCTTCCTTGGCGATAACAGGCCGGACAGCTATGACAGCAGGTTCTGGGGAGCGGTGCCGCGGGCCAATATCATAGGAAAAGCCGATCTGCTGATATGGCCGCCCTGGCGCATCCATCTTTTTACTTCAAAGTAACAAACTTAACCTCAAAGAAAAGCATTTAACGGACATAAGCCCGAACACCAGAGTTACCTCAGTCTGACCACAAGAAAATAAGCACATGCGGAGATCACGGCAGCACAGGGGATCGTAAGTATCCATGCCCAGATTATAGCGCCGGCAACTCCCCAGTGTACGGCGTTCTTCCGTTGAATGGAACCGACCCCCATGATGGAAGCGGTGATCGTATGAGTGGTGCTCACTGGAATTCCAAGCGCTGATGAGGCGAAAAGCGTCATGGCAGCGCCGGTTTCCGCGCAGAATCCGTCCACCGGCTTCAGTTTTGCGACTCTCTGTCCCATTGTTTTTACGATGCGCCATCCGCCGAACATCGTTCCCAGGGCAATGGCAGCATGACAGGAAATCACGATCCAGAATGGGATATGGAAAGTTTTGCCTAAAAGTCCGGCGCTGAAGAGAAGGCTCGCGATAATACCCATTGTTTTCTGCGCGTCATTGCCTCCATGGCCCATGCTGTAAAAAGCCGCGGAGACCAGCTGGCCCTTCCTGAAAAATTGATCCACCCTGCTGGGCGTACTGTTCCTGAAAAGAGAATATATGAACCTTCCGAACAGCGAACCCAGAAGAAGGCCCACGATAGGCGATATAAAAATGAACGAAACCGTTTTTAGGATACCCGGCCAGAGAAGAGGGACGGTTCCGGCTTTAACGAGAGCGGCCCCTATCAATCCGCCGATCAGTGCGTGAGAAGAGCTTGTGGGCAGGGCCAGATACCATGTTATAAGGTCCCAGGCGCAGGCCCCGGCAAGAGCCCCGAAAACGACATACTTATCTATGATATTTATATCGACTATTCCCTTGCCTATCGTGCCGGCAACGGTGAGGCCAAAGAAAAGGAAAGCGACGAAATTGAAGAACGCGGCCCAGACGACCGCATAGCGCGGTGACAGGACACGCGTGGAAACTACCGTTGCTATTGAATTCGCGGAATCATGGAAGCCATTAAGGAAATCAAAAGAGAGAGCGAGAAGGATCAGGATCAATATGCCAATGGTCATTTAGACACCCCGGCTGCGCTAAGCATTCTTTACGACGATGCCCTCCACGGTATCGGCTACGTCCTCGCACATGTCTATGGCGGATTCAAGGTGATCGTAGATGTCGTTCCACTTTATTATTTCAACGGCGTCCTTGCCGTCGGAGAAAAGTTCGGCGATCGCGGCTTTGTGCAGCAGGTCGCCTTCGTTTTCCAGCCGGTTTATCTCAACGCAGTAATCCAGCGTCCGCCTCGAACGCTTTGGGTCCTTGAGGCTATTCACGGCTTTTCCCAATATCTCTATGGCCGCAATAAGGACCTCCGTCAGTTTCAGGGTTTCGGGTGTCGGTTTTTTTATCTTGTAGAGCTGGAGGCGGTCCGCGGTGGCAAGTATGTAATCGAGTACATCATCAACTTCGCTGGTGAGCTGATGAATATCTTCCCTGTCTATCGGGGTAATGAACGTCCTGTTCAGCTTGTCGAAGATCTCGTGGGTAAGTATGTCCCCCTCATGCTCTAAGTCTTTTATGTTCTTGATCTTCTGTTCAATATTCGTGTAATCGTTAAGAAGGTCCTTGAAAGCCTGTCCGGCCTTGATGAGATTGTTCGAGGCGCGCTCGAACATTTCAAAGAATTTTCGTCCCTGGGAAAGAAGCTGAACATGGTTAACCTTTCAAAAGTTCTTATCTTAAATCAAGTAAATTTTACACGGAATTTCGGGCTAAAGCAAGTTGATAATAAATGAAAGGCAAGATGTTAGATGAGAAAAACTGGAGAGGGCTGGATTCGAACCAGCGAAGGCATAAGCCGTCTGATTTACAGTCAGATGCATTTGGCCACTTTGCTACCTCTCCGGACCAGACTGTCAGATTATCAGTATATCAGATAATCAGGAACACATTCAGTTAAAATTATACGATAGGGGACGATCAAAATCAAATTAGGCTATTTTATTGCTACGTAGAATAAGATCGCGATGAAATGGCACGCCGCACCAAGCAGAACAAGGGTGTGCCAGAGCTCGTGATATCCGAATTTCGGATGGACATTCGGCTTTTTTATCGTGTAGATCACCCCGCCGATCGTGTATATCACGCCGCCTATGACGAGCCACATCATTCCGCCCGCGGGCATGGCCTGGAAGAGCGGCCTTAAAGCGATCACAACAAGCCAGCCCATAAGAACATATATAAGCGTCGTAAGCCAACGCCACACGTCAATATACACGGATTGAACGACAATGCCGAATACCGCCATTCCCCATATAAGCCCGAATATGGTCCATCCCCAGGGACCTCGAAGCGTGTTCAGGCAAAAAGGAGTGTATGTCCCCGCTATCAGTAAATATATCGCGAGGTGGTCAAGCTTCCGGAAGATCTGGTATCTGCCGCCGGCCGATTGAGGAAGCCAGTGATAAAGCGTTCCGAATAGGAAAAGAATGAAAAGGCTGCCTCCATATATCGAGAAAGAAACGATCTTCCATACGGAGCCGCTTCCAAGCACGAGGAGGATCACAAGCGCGGGGATCGAAAGGACAGCGCCGATAAAATGAAGAAAGCCTGCAACAGGTTCTTTTAACATGATCTTCATAATATCTTCCAGACCTGCGCCCCGTCATTGACGTAGATCAACCTGTATTTCCATGGCTTTTTCTCAAGGGCTTCTTTCTTGTAGGCATTGTCGTACACCACTTTGCTTCCGATGTAAACATAATCGGCCTTCAGGCCCACGGGCTTTTCTTCGATCGATTGTTCGGTCAAGAGCTGGAAACTGTGAGGATTCGTTATCCTTCTTCCGATAATTGCCGGGATCCAAAGCCCAGCATCACCATAGTTGTTGGCAAAAACAGAACTTCTGCTTATGGTATTGTCGATCCATTTAAAGGCGCTCAAGTCCGCCTGCGTTACCGAGCACATTGAAACTGAATTATAAACATAAAAAACCGTATAAAAGGTGACCCCAACGGCTATCAAGGCGACCGATAATGCACCATTTCGGAATGCATTTGTTTTTGCTAAAGGAGCCACAAAGACGGAAAAAGGTATTATCATTAAAAGTGCTACGCGGCCCGGATATAATAGATAAGAAAAAGGAATAAGCCAGAACCTGTAATTGATGATAAGCAGGCATATAACAAGTGCTACTAACGCAAAAACAAAGAACTCTTTTGATCTTTCCTTCCACGAGACAAAGAAGCCGTAAACCGACATGATAATAAAAGGGATTCCGGCGATCAGATCATATATAACAGATTTGATGTCAAAGTTCTGCCAGCCCCTTGCGTACTCGATCGCAGATTTTGTGATTGTCAATTTCGCGCTCATCAAGCAAGGTGAAAGGAAGATCAGCACACATGCGACTAACTGAAATGCCGTTGTCATGCCATAGTTGCGCTTATTTATGAAGAACATGTAGTAAACAGCGATTATTATTCCGCCCGCCAGGAAAATTATCGGATGGGTAAGGTAAGCTGCGGCAAGCGCGAGAGAAGCAAAGATCATATTCATCAGTTCCTTTTCTTTTTTTATTTCAATTATAAGGGCAAAAGCCAGGATCAAAAAGAAAAGGGCTAATACTGTCGGGTTACCTCCCCACCGGATGATCCATTGAGGGCTCCTCGTAAGAAAACTTGTTAGAACGGATGAAAGCATCGCGGTTTTCTTATCGAAAAAATTCAAAAGGAACACGTATAGTCCGAAGGTTATCAGCGCGTGGGAGATGCATGATAAGAACAGGGCGGCTTTGAAAACAAGCACCCTGCCCAAAAGAGAGATCAATGCGACCAGGACGGGAAATCCGGATGGATACGCGCCGAAATTGGATACGGGAAGCAGCGGTTCGTATGTATCGGGGATCTTATCGTTATCGAATATCAGCCTCGCGATGTAGGAATGCATGCTCATGTCCGCCCCTGCCGGGGCCTGTTGGAGAAGAACGGGCACCAGTCTTAGTAGCGTCACGATCAAAAGGAGGAGAAGGATGGCCGCCTCATTTTTTTCGATGTTCAAAAAGATCTTTGCAACATTCTTGTAATTGAAGGCTGCGATCAGAACCGAAAGAATGAACACCGCGTAAACCGAACCCAGCAAAGAAATGCCAAAAGGCTTGATCAGCCACGGGAAAACAATGAAAAAGGAAAGGGAAAATCCGATGCAGCGGACAACGATCTCAGACAATCCTTTTTTGCTGAAGGACCTTGAAAGGACGAGCAGTATCCCGGGTAAAACAAATAAAAAAACCGGCATTTGTCGGTAATTATACATCATTATATGCGTGGAAACAGCCATGACATCATGAACGAACCCGGCTTTTCTGCTTGCCTGTTATGACTGGGCGATTATCAGGATGGATTGCCCGAACGGCAACCGGATGAAGTTTTCGATCAGGGATACTACCGGCACGATGAACTTATCGTAAAAAAGTATCCTCTTCTCTGCGGGGCTTTTAGCCCTTAGGACCCTGCTGTACAGGAACCAGCTGAAGGCGCCCGTGAAGTTCACATATCTGCTTTTGACTATCTTGAAGCCAGCCTCATGTAACATGAGCTCCAGTTCCTTTTTGTTGTATCTTCTATAATGCCCGAGCTCTTTATCAAGGGTCCCGTATATGGCGTTGAGCGCCGGCACGAACAATATGAATTTACCGCCGGACTTCATGATCCCGTGAATATTTCGCACGACTTTTTTGTCATCTTCAATGTGTTCCAGGACGTTCAGGCATATAACGGTGTCAATTCCCTTTTCCCGGACCATGTTCAATAGCTCAGGGGCATTAATATCAGACTTGAAGATCTCGATGTTCTTGTCCTTCGAGAACTCCGCCGTTAAGTAGTTATAACACTCCTCCGAGGGCTCAACGGCGGCGACATATTCCCTGTTGCTGATGAAGCTTATGAACGTCCCATACCCGCTGCCGATGTCCAGGACCCTTTTGCCAACGAAATCTTTGTACATGCTGAAAACCCAATTGTTGTAATTGGTCGTCTTGGTCATATACGGCAGCCATGATGTGTGGGCCGATGGTTTGTTCATGCTCTCTCCTTTGTTTCCGGCAATATTATACATCAAGGGCAGCTTATTATGAAATCGAGCGATTTGTTGTATAATTGGAGCGATGAAAAAGTGTGCCCTTCATATCGCGGTAGCCCTGACTGTAATTGCCAGCATTTATGCTTTTTTCAATCTCCTTAGACCGCTTGATGTTTTTCTTTGGGATGAGTCCCATCACGGATTCTACGGGATGCAGATATATAATGACCTTAAGGCGGCGGATCTCGGGTCATTTTGGGCCCACACGAACAATCAGGCGCTCTGGATGCCGCTTCATTCGTGGTTTGACGGCGTGTTCCTCTTGATATTCGGCTTCTCGTATACTTCCGCGAGGCTTTCGAGCCTTTTCCTTTTTTTCGTCTGTTCCATATTGATATATTTGATCGGCCTTGAACTCTCAAAGGCAAAGGGCTGGATTATAGGTCTTACAGCGGTGCTGTTCTATCTTACCTCTCCGGCCATACTTCATCTGGCGACCGTCAACATGCAGGAAATGCTCGGGATCCTCGTGTGTCTTATTACAGTGTATTTCATAGTTCGTAACACTTGCGTCGTTGCCGCAAGGGAACCTCTTGCGATAGGTTTTTTATTGAGCATCGCCTATTGGGCCAAACAAAATTACGCGATGGTCACGGTGTTCGGGGTGTTTTTGTTCCAGATGTCCCTTTTGTGGGATTTGAGAAAAAAAGGGATCCCTCCTAAACCGGCCGGTCAAGGCAAAGACAAAAAAATGTCTTCCGGAAATGTAAAGGAGAACAGGTTTTATTCATGGATCCTCGATAATGTTCTTATCATCGCGGGGTTTTTGCCGCTCTTTATGCTCTGGTGGATAATGCCGCCATTCCAGCGGAAGTATGGTTTAGCCGTCACCTTTCGTCAGGGGTCCGTAACCGGCATGAAGACCTCCATCCTGTTCGAGTTCTTCGGGACGGCCGCATTCTACGTTCAATCGTTCATCACCAGCTATAATCTGTCATTCTGGGTCGCGCTCGGCTCCCTGGCCGCGGTGATCGCCTCCTTCTTCTTTTTCCGTGACAAGAAAATAAGGATCATCTCTTTGATGTTTTGCGCAAACCTGATATTTATTAGCGTAATGTCATTCGCGCAGGAGAGATATCTTGCCACGGCCGCGCCTCTTGCTTTCATATTACTTGGATATTTTGGCCTGGCGATATTTGAAAGGCTTGCGAGCTTCAGGAAGATCCTGATTGCGGCTTATATTTTACTTGCGCTGATCGCCGCATCCTTCGCCTATGACCTTGTTAACTTAACGGAGTATACCAAGGAGGTGGCGAACAGAACATTAATGTCTTTTATTTACCCCGACGCCTTAAACCGGTTTTCACCTCCCTTTCTATTTGGTTTGGCAAAGCGGCCGGCTTTCACCTATCCCAAAGACTTCGCCGAGAATAAATACAAAGGTTTTAAGACCTCGCCGAGGTCAAAGCTACAAGACGCCCTGAACTTTTTTTCTTCAAACATTGAAAGGAACAAGTCTATTTCCACAATGATAAGCACTGCTCATGTGAGCCCTTATGTGATCTACTGGAACTTCCGTGACTGGGGCGCCAATGTATTTACGGTGAATGATATGGGGCTTATAGGCAGATATTTCTGGATCTCGGATTATTTTATAGACCTGGATATTTCTCCAGACTCGCCTTATTATCCCGATGTGTATGAAAAACGGTGGAAAGACATATGCCCCGTTCTTTTGAGGGGCGGCTATATCAGGCTGGCCGCCAAAAAAGAGTTCAGCGATCTGGGGTTTACGGCAAAAATATACAAGCGGGAAGGATTCATTAACTTTCAGTAGCCCTGGAAGCCGAGTTGCTTCTTTGTTTTACCACCTCATACATTACAACAGCCGCGGCAACGGATGCATTAAGTGAAGAGATCTTTCCTTTCATCGGGATAGACACCACCTCATCGCAGTTCTCCTTTACGAGCCGCGATATGCCCTTTCCTTCGGCCCCGATGACTATCGCGGTCGGAAGGTTGAAATCGAATTCGGTAAAGGGCCTTTTTCCGTCCCGATCTATCCCAATTACCCAGATGCTGTTTTCCTTGAGGGTCCTGATGGCGTTGTTCAGGTTCGTTTCTCTCGCGACTGGAACGTATTCAACGGCCCCCGCAGATACTTTTGCCACCGTTTCCGTAAGGCCCACCGCTCTTCTCTGAGGGATTATTATCCCGTGAGTTCCGGAAGCATCCGCCGTCCTGATTATTGCTCCCAGGTTATGAGGATCTTCGAGGCCGTCAAGGATAACATAAAATGCCGGTTCGTTCCTCGACCTTGTGATCGCCAGCAGATCATGGACATCAACATACTCTTTTGCTGAGGCAAATGCGATGACGCCCTGGGCGGATCTTGTTAAGCTCTTTGTTTTCAGTATTTCGGGAGAGAGCCGCTCGACGGGATATTCCTCTCTCTCGCCGTATGCAGGATCTCCGCGATCGCCGAATGGCGCTCAATATCGGTGGATACCAGTATCTTGTTCAGCGCCCTTCCCGAGCGCAGAGCTTCGAGTACCGGATTTCTTCCTTCTATCTGGTCGGACATGATATTAATGTATGTAAGAGGGTCATTTTTGCTCCAGTACATCGTTAATGCCGGATGAAATGAAGAAAATTACGACCGGCATTATCAGCAAAGTGTTCCTGTTCACCGTGGTGCCGTCCAGGAGCCATGTGTAGTTCGGCGTAATGTAATAGATCAACACGAAAGCCGAAAAGCAAAACAGACATATCAAAAAACTGCACAGCTGCCGGGGCTTAGAGGGATTTTTATTTGCCGGGAGCAGCATAATTATGAACATGACCACGAACATGAACCAGGCGATATTCCAGTTGCCGTAAAAGAAAAACCTTTTGTAGAAACGCTCTAATATCACGGGGATCCTGGATAAACATTCTATTGCCTTGCCGTATTCTATATTTTGCCAGATCTCCTTCGGGACACGGTAGATGAGCTTAAAAAGCGACCAGGAGACCTTGAAAACAGACCCGATCAGAACATATACCAACACTTCTTTTGTGGTAGTTTTCAGGTCTTTTTTTTGCATCGCAAAGCAAAGCGCAAAGGTGGCCGCGCCGACGATCATCAGGTAGAAGCCTTCGTTCTTTGTCCACGCTCCTATCCCCGCCAGGAGTGCGGAAATGATCAAGTGCCTTCTATCGCGGGATTCAAGGTAGCTGATCAGGAAAAACACGGAAGATGAAAAATATACGCAAAGGGGGAAATCGGTGTATGAAGAGCTGGAGTGGTACACCAATAGCGGCAGTGTTGTGAGCAGATATGTGGAAAAGAGGCTGAGCGACCTGCCGTACATCCTTCTCATTGAATAATAAAAAATTATCACAAGGGCAAGAAGAAAGGTCGGGAATATAGCCTTGACCAGAAGATCGTTCCATGTACCAAGCACAGTATAGATCCATGTTTCAAAGAGCGGTATGTTGATGGGGTAGTTGGGCTGGCCGCCGCCGGCATAATATCCATGCGTTTTGCCGAGCGAAAGCCCGTGCGCAAAAAAGAAAACCTTGGCCCTCAGGCTCCAATTGGCAAAAGCGTCAACATCCCCGATCGGCTTGATCAGGGCGGAAAAATAAGAAAAACAGATCCTGAGGAGTATCAGACCGGAGAACAGCCACTCATACCATTTAAGGCTCTTTAGCTTCGCGACGAATGCCGCGGCGCCAAATCGCGGCGCTGTCAGCTTTCTCGCGACTAAAACGAGAGGAAGAACAAAAAATACGGAGCATGCGATAAGAATGCCCCGCAGGTCCATCGGCAGACCGAAGGCGCCGATAAGGAACATTATGAACGTCAGGATGCCGACCCCAAGGCAGTATGATACGGCAAGTTTTTCAAGCGGCTTAAGCAAGCCGTCTTTTGATGTGATCAGCTCGATCATGAGATAGCCCAGCAAGGCCGGGAAAAGAAAAGCGAATACCATTTTCAGCGTTATCATATGGCTGCGGCCCTCTTTAATATATACCGGTTTTTGCCGAAATCCGCATATTTGCTGTACCCTCTTCTCGGGATCTCGTCCGCCTTTACCGTTTTTTGCGGATCGTAAACAAGCACGTATCCCGCCTCGATCGTGCTCTCGTATGTCGGATAAAGGTAATACCTTGATTTTTCCCCGAAGTAAACGTCGCTCGGCGGAATAACAAGCGAGTATGTCGAGCCCGCGGGGATATTTTCGCGGCAGAACTTGAGGAAATAATAAAAATCATAGTAGCCCTCATTGGTTGAAAGCGCCTGTTTTTCCTCAAGGCTTTTGCCGCCGAATGTCTGGTAATCGATGATCCCCGACCTGAATTGATCGAAGGCCGTCCTGGCATCAAGCAGAAGCCAGAAAACAAGGCAGACCATGATCATCTTTGGCGGGATTATTTTCAACAGCTTGCCAGGATGATCAACCTTGATCCAGTAAATGACGATCAGCGACAGGGAAATGAGGATCAGCAATGAATAAATATATGTGTTCACGGGGATCCCGTTGATCTTAGGCGCGTACATGAAGTTGATCGTCCCCGGCCTGGGCCTTTCAAGAGTGAAGAATTCCTGCCAGAACGACCTGGTCGCGAGCCAGGCGTTCGGCTCAAGGAATTTGAAATCTTTGATCTCGACAAGGCCTTCTTCGTTGATCGGGCTTAGGATCATCTGTGTTACGGTTGCGAACCAGCCGGAGTTCCTGTTCAGGTCGATCAGATAGCTGTAATACCCGTTGTTCAGGCCCGTCTGGAATTCGAGGGAATTGTAATAGCTGAACCCGGGATCGCCGATCTTTTTGAAGAATATCCTGCCCGTCATATAACTTTTATTGGACTTCATCCTGACCTCCAGGAACTTGAACCTGGAAGCGTTTATGAATATGTTGTCCTTTGTTATCAGCAGAGGCAGAGATGATGTTGAGGTGAACGCCAGGATATTGTCTTTTAACGAAAGACCCACAACCCCTGAATATGGCGACCATTCTCTTACCTCGGCCTCTTCGCAATATGAGGCAAATGAGAGCGCGATCGCAAAGGCCAGTATTGATAAAACAAACACAAGATTTTTCATCGGCGGCTTTGCTTGTGCCGGATCTTTTCTTTTGATCTGTTCGGGCATAAAACAAATCTATATAATCACACCATCGTTGTCAAGTGATGATAAACAGCTGCAAATTGTGTTAAAATCAAGCGCGTGATGGACAAAAACAGGGAAAATAAACTTAGTACCGCTTTTCAGATAATATTCTTTTTGTCGCTCTTTATTCTGTATGCCGTTCCTTCTGCCGGAAGGTTTTTTTACAGGGATGACTTCGCAGGCATATTCTGGTCAAGAATAGGATCGCTCAATGATCTCTGGAGAGTGATAGGCCGGCCTCTTCCCGGCAATGTCTTTTACAGACCTGTGGGAAATATCTTATATTCCCTGGATTGGTTCCTGTGGGGACCGAATGCCTTCATGTATTTCTTTCACAGTATTTTGTGGCAGCTATTCTCTATATATCTGATCTATCAGATAGTCAAGCTTCTGACCGACAATGAACATGTTGCCATACTTTCGGAAATTATTTTTCTCCTGTATTTCCCAATGAACAGCGGTTCGGTAAGCTTGTTATCGAACAGGCAGGCGGTCACGGCGATAACTTTCTGCCTCCTGTCATTTTACTATTTCTTTAAGATGAGAAAGGGTGGGGCGGCGAGATCCGCATCTTATCCGCTTTCTATACTTTTCTTTGCACTGGCCGTTTTCACGAAGGAATCGGCCATGCCACTGATATTAGTATTTGTGGTCGCCGATCTCCTTTATTTTAAGTCCGGAAAAAGGTTGTGGATACATTATTTGCCGTATTTTGCCGTCTTGATCCTTAGATATATCGTAGGATTAATGGCTAGGGTCTCCTTGCCTTTTGGCGGAACGGTTCCTGATTATAGATATGTTCTCGGGAGCAATATATTGAATAATCTTGTTTATTATCTTTCCTGGCTGCTTTTACCGGCGGTCGTGGTTATCGCTACCCTGTGTTTTTTGAGCTTAGTGAACGGATTAAAGATCGACAGAGACAAAGCTTTCCCAAGGGAAATGTCCGTCTTCGGCCTTTCTTTTGCCCTGATCAATGTCTTGATATACCTGCCGTTTGGTGGGTACCGCCAGCTTGGATGGCTTCACATGTCGACGATAGGCATGGCGATATTTTTGGCCTCGCCGACATATTATTTCCTGAACCTTCTCTCCTCGAAGCAGAAAGTTAAAAAAAGCCTTTTATTCGCGGCTGCGATCATGATCATCTTCTTGGTCGCGATCAGCGCGGTATTCCTGCCGTCGAAATTGATATTGAGGAACAGACAGGCGGGATACTCAAAGCGGTTCATCAGGGACTTCATTAAGCTGAACATAGAAAAGGACAAAAAGGTCTATGTGGTGGACATAGGCTCAAAAGATTACAGGCTGTCCGATACATTTATATCTCCGATGGCCCAAAAGGACGTTCTGTATGAGGCGATATACCTTTTCATCGGGACTAAGACACCGAAAAGTATCCGCCTCGTGGATAAAGCGGGGGACATCGGCAAGACAGATGCGAATACGGTGATACTGTATTACAGGGACGGCAAGATACATAAAGATTAGCGTCAGATCTTTTTGGCAGGTCGTTCGACAAAGAAAAAAATGAGAGCATTATCTTTCATTGGCCGGATTAAGGAATGATCGGAGGGAAGAGTGCAAATAACGCCATACGACCAGTTTAATCCCTCTCCCTGGGGGGCACACACAAAAATAATCGAGTTAATAGGAACAGGCAAGAAAATATTAGATGTTGGATGCGCCACCGGTTTATTGGCAAATGAGCTTAAAAAGAAAGGCAATGCTGTATATGGGATTGAAGCGGATCCAAGGCAAGCAGAGATGGCAAAAAGATTTTGCGAAGAGGTTTTGGTCGGAGACGCGGAAAACATCGATATCCCATGGGAACAGGGCTATTTCGATACGATATTATTCGCCGATATTTTAGAGCATTTAAAATTCCCCGAAAGGCTTTTAACAAAACTCTCTAAATATCTGAAAAAGGATGGATTTATCATTGTTGCTCTGCCAAACATCGCCCATATAAGCATAAGGCTAAAATTACTTTTTGGCGTTTTTGACTACGAAGAAATAGGTCCTCTTGACAGGACTCATATCAGGTTCTTTACATATAAAACCGCAAAACGGATGATCGAAGATGCCGGATATCAGATCGGCAATGTGGATATATCAATACCGAATATTCCCCGGGGATTAGCGCTTGATAAACGGTTTCAAATATTTTTCAAGATCGCCCACCAAACGGCAAAACTCTGGAAGGCCGGGCTGGCATTCCAATTCATTTTTAAAGCGAGCTTATCTGATACTGGAAGTGGTTTGTAGCTGTATATAACCCGAATTATTTCTTCTCGGCCGCCAGTTTATAAGCTATCGGGGCCAAGTTCAGCTTCCTCAATAAGATCAAAAAGATCTTTTTCAGGATATCGTACTCGGGCAGGGGGATAAAGGCGGACGACTCTTCAAGGAATTCATACCCTTTGGCCAGTTTCGACCTAATGTACCCGCGTGTCAGGGCATGCGGATGCTCTCTGTCGATAAAGTTAAAAAGTGAATGAAGGATAGAAACGATCCGCGCGTAAACATTCACTTCCAATATCAATATCCCTTTGCTGCGCAGGCATCTGTTAAGCTCCTTTAGCACTTTATCTGGATCGCTGCAGTGGTCCAGCACATTGATGATCAGTATGACATCGAAATACGAATCTTCGTAAGGCAGCTCCTCGCCCATCCCGTCGATGAACTTGACGGCCGGATCCATCAGCTCCGGAAAACTCTCTTTAAAGAAAGACGCGAGCGGATCGATCGCGTAACGTTCGCCGGCCATAAAATGGACCTCTCCGTTCGCTCCGGGCCCGACCTGTAATATCCTTAAGCTTCCTTTGAAGTAGCGGTGTTTCTGGATGATCTTATCGATCCTGCCGGCTCTCCCGACCATTTCCTCACGCACCTTGGACATGTCCGAACGGCACCTCCATCTCTTCCACCACTCTCGTTCCAGGCTTTTGCACTTTTCCCATTTGTCATTTTTCATTCAGTATTTCACCATCTTTTCTTTTCTGAAAAAGTTCGCGGCAAGGAACCACAGCTTCCTCACCTGTAATCCGACATAAAAGATAAGGCTCAGCGTCCTCGGGTAGCGCCCATAATAATATTTTTTGTAGAAATACCACGCGCTTTTATGATATTCGATTATCCCGCGGTAGCTTTCTTTTCTGGTCGCGGCGCCCTTTGTGTGTATCACCTCGGCATCGGGGGTATACCATAATTCATGCCCCGCTTTGTGGATCCTGTAGCACCAGTCAACATCTTCGCAGTACAAAAAGAAATGCTCGTCCATCAGGCCCACCTCGTCGATGACGGACCTTCTGACCATAAGGCAGGCGGCCATTAAGTGCTCTACCTGATGGGGCTTATTATAATCTTCAAGCGGGTGATAATATTTTTTCGTCACCGGATTGTTCGGAAAGAGCCTTTGCAAGCCCAGCGTCACAAAAAGCATGACCATGGGATCCGGAAAACTTTTTCCTGATCTCTGGATGGATCCGTCCGGGTTGAGGATCTACATCCCACGGCACCCGCTTTTTGATGTTCTTTGATGAAGCGAAGCATAGCATCGATCGCATTCGGTTTGATGTGTATATCCGGATTCAATAAGAGGATATATTCCCCGCCGCTGGCTTTTATTCCCTGGTTTACCGCAGTGGAGAATCCGAGATTTTGTGAATTTGTAATTACTTTGACATTATTATATGTTGACCTTACCGCTCCCACACTGCCATCCCTTGATGCATTGTCCACAACGGTCAATTCAATATCTCTAAGTGTTGTATTTTGATATATTGAACCAAGAAGGTTGAGCAAAATATCCTTGCTGTTGTAACTGACTATTATTATGCTTAGTTTCATTGTTTCCGTTTTTTGGTGCTTTTAGCCGGCGTCGACGGAGCAAGGGAGAGCCGCGGCATATCGAGCGTTAGAAGGTTCGCAGCGAGAAGCGCAACGACCGGCATGAACTGCAGCATATTCCGTACGGCAGGCGTTACATAGAAGAGCCAGCCATAAATGTCATTCTGCGAAAAAAAGTAGTATGACATAAAGCCGGCGAATTCAAGCGCGACGATCCCCAGCAAGAAAAGATTATACTTCTCAAAAAGCTTTTTGTAGTTGAAAACCACCAATATGATAAGTACAGGCCAAACAATATTCCAATTGTCACGGGTAAATATGTAATCCGCAAATACTGACAGAAGGGGCGGGATCCTTGACAGGTCAATGGCGTGAAATCTCAGCGCTTCATGCGGGACAAAAAAGATCATCCTGATCATATATAGTCCGCCAAGCGCAACGGTAGCCGCTGATAAACTTTGTATCCATTTTATTCCGAAAGCGTTCTTCAATCTCCCCGAAAATATCGTTGCAACGAACAGCGCCATAATTATGACCAGATGAAAGTAAGACTCGCTTTTGATCGTTGTTGTGGAAAGCAAAAAAATAAAGGACAGGATCAAATATCTTAGCTGCGGATTGTTAAGCCATAAGAAAAGAAAAGACACGCCCGCGAACAAATAGACAGAGAGCATGAGGTCGCAATATTCGATCGTCGCGTGATAGACAAGAAAGGGGAGCGATATGAGGAGGTACGTTGCAAAAAGTGAAATTAATCTATCGCGGTTTCTTCGCACGGCGCAGTAAAAAAGCATCGCCAGAGAAATATAGTAAAGCGGGAAAGCGATCTTTCCCAGGATATCGTTCCACTCATTGAGGCAGACAAATACCCAGGTCTGGGATAACGGATTATGCTGGCCGCGGATAGTTTCAGGCAGGCTCGGAACATACGCGGTCCTCTCGATAAAATAGGCTTTTGCGCGGAACGAGTATTGCGCCCAGGCGTCCCATCCACTCACCGGCTTTATCATCAGTGAAGAGAAGACGAAGAATATCTTAAGGAGGATCAAAGCGATCAGCAAGATCTCAAGGAGCTTCAGGTTTTTAAACCCCGAAAGGTCGAGATCGATCAGCCTGTTCTTAAAAGTTACATAGAGGCCCGCAAGCAGTATCGGAACGAGCGGGAGGCTTACGGAAGATACCGTGAAAGGAATGTTCAGCTTTGTAAGAATAAAGAACATTTCGAAAGTTACGAACATCAGACCCACGCAGAATCCCAGAGCCAGCCTTTCGGGTAAAGTCGCATCATCCTTTTTGTATAAAACTAAATTAATAAAGCCAAGTCCGACCAGCGTGGGGAAGATAACCGCGTATGATGTCATCAGGTAAGCCATTAAAATTTACCTTTCTTAAGAAGCAGTATGCTTATAAAGAACGATGAAAATATCATCTGCAGGCCGAGCAACACCAGCGTTAAAGCGAACAACGCGGGCCTTACTTCCGCCAGGGCCCCGAATCCCGCTCCGATCCACTTTACCAGTATGAAAATATTCATGCCCAGCCCGATCAGGAACAATATCCCGCCCGTATAGATACCCCTTTCAAGAGTGAAATACTTGAGGAAAAAGCTTATGAACCGGTCTTTTACCTCATATCCTTCGGTGTACGCGTAGCACTTGGCGAACAGGCCCGTGCTCAGTATCTGGGAACCAAGGATGGCAAGCGCGTTCCCCAGGACCATATAATGGATATCGAACACGAAGCGGCCGATCTTTAGCGGCCCGGGCAGGACCGCGAGCAGGAGGAACAGGCCGATCAGAGTGATCAACAGGCCGGGGAAAATAAAAAGGTAAGTGGGACTGTAGAAAAGCATGAACCGCAGATGACGCCATCCGTCCCTGAAAGTGTGCAGTTTTGACTCGCCCCTGCGCGGGTAATATACAATGGGGATCTCTGCTATTTTCAGGTTTTCCCTTGCCGCGTTAATGATCATCTCAGAAGCGAATTCCATTCCTCCCGATTGCAGGTTCATCTTCAAAAAAGATTCTTTTGTCAGTCCGCGCATACCGCAGTTGGGATCAGAAACGCCGGTCTTGAAGAAAAGATTAAGCAGCCAGGCTATTACGGGAGTTCCAAAGTACCTGTGAAGAAGTGGCATCGCCCCCGGGATTATTTTCCCTTTTAACCTGCTGCCCACAACAAGGTCTGCGCCCTTTTGAAGCCTGTCAATGAACGGTTTAATGTCGGAAAAGTCATAAGTATCGTCCGAATCTCCCATAATGATGCACCTGCCCCGCGCACTGGCAAAACCTTTCTTATATGTATTTCCGTAACCTCTTTCCGGCACAGATATGACCCTTGCGCCCATGGTCCTGGCTATTTCAGCCGATCTATCCGTTGAACCGTTGTCGGCAACGATTATTTCACCGGACAAGCCGGTGGATTCCAAGCCCTTCTTTGCCTTTGCAATGCAGGCGCCGATGGTCCCTTCTTCATTCAGGCACGGCATTACGATCGATATCTCTATGTTTTTTTCTTCCACAGGATATATGCTCCTTCATTATATTTTTTGAAAAGACGGAACCCCGGATTTTCACCCAGAGTTTCCTTTAAACCTTTATCGTAATTGATGACAATAATATATTCAGGTTCCTTCGGGAAAAAGTTCAAAGGATACAGGAAATATTTCAGCCTGTCTCTATAAAAATTGCCGTTCGGGCCCGAGGAGAGTACAGATACGTCCGACCTGCTTTTGATCGATCCCCCGCAGAACTCTATGAACTTGTAAAAATCGCCTCCGACGATTACTCCGACAAGCGCCGCCCTTTTTTCCTCAAGGGACTTAAAATCATATCTATCAAAATCGCCTTTGAGTTGATGATATTGGTTGACGGAACTGCTGAACTCGAGGAGCCCCCAAAAAACAATGGCGGCAACGATCGCCGCTTTGCCGCAGTTTTGCCATGAAAAAGCAGGGTCTTTTGTTCTATAGAACGAATAGGCGAACATGATAACAGAAGAAAGCAATATTATTACATAGGCATACCAGCTGATCGGGATGCCGCACAATCGTGTCGCCTCCATGTTGTTCACGGTAGTCCCCAAAATGATCCGGCTGCCTGGTCCCCAAAATTCCCGCCAGCCTGATCTTATGTCCGTTATGAGGTTCGCAGGTTCGGCAACCGCCGATTCAATGATAAATCCCTCCGTTCCGCTTTCCGGATGGATCACCAGCTGATTGATAGCTCCGGTCCAATAACGGCTCTGCAACCTGAGATCAAGCACATATTCCTTGCTGACATTTGATTTGTCGGCAAAGAACCAGATACCCGTTGGGCCGTTCGTTTGAGGACCCAGGGAGGAGGTCCAGAATAACCCGACCACTCCGCTTTCTTTTGATCTTATCCTCAAAACTATCGTTCTGAATTTATCCGAATCGATATTGTTCTCCGGTGTGCCTATGAAATATGGAGCGTTTGGCGGCTGCGCTATGGATATTTTTATCTGGCTTCCGAAAACCGGCAGATATAGAAGCGAAAGGATCAATGCCGAAAAAATAAATGACCGTTTCATTAACTTAAGTTTTTAAGCGCTTCTTCGAATATGTTCACGGCGGTGTCTATCTGTTCTTTCGTGATGATGAGCGGCGGGATGAACCGTACCACCTGATCGTATTTTCCGCACGATATCAGTATCAGCTGCCCTTTCAGGCAGGATTCCAATATCTTTTTGACCGTGTCGCTGTCGCGGAACTCAACGCCGATCATAAGCCCAAGCCCGCGGACATCAACGATCGACGGGTAAACGCCCTTTAGTTTCTCAAGCTTCTCCTTTAAGTAAGCTCCCATCTTTAAGGCGTGATCGGCCAGTTTTTCTTTTTCTATGACATCGAGAGTGGCAAGCGCGGCCGCGCATGATACCGGATTGCCGGTCATGGTGCTTCCATGAGACGAAGGCGACCATTGCTTCATTACGGCATCCTTTGCAATTACGGCACCGAGCGGAAAACCGGAACCCAGGGCTTTTGCAACAGCCATGATGTCCGGGTAAACGCCGAAATGCTGTGAAGCGAACATCTTGCCCGTCCGCCCAAAACCTGTTTGCACCTCATCAAAAGCAAGCAGAACATCATACTTGTTGCACAGAGCTCTCAGCCCCGATAAAAATTCTTTTGACGCGACGATGTAACCGCCTTCTCCCTGAACAACTTCAACAATCACTCCGGCTATCGGGTTTGATTTCATGATCCTTTCAACTTCTTCAAGTGAATTGTCTTTTGAATATGGCGCGACAAAAACATTCGGGAGAAGGGGCTCGTACCGGTCGCGATATTTCTGTTTGGATGTTGTTATGGAAAGAGCGCCCAGGGTGCGCCCGTGAAAAGCGCCCTCAAAGGCGATTATCCCGGGTTTGTTTTTTACGTATTTCGCAAGCTTAATGGCTCCTTCTGTGGCTTCGGTGCCGCTCTGGCAGAAAAAGCTCATGGATGGTCCCATGGGAGAAATTTTGACAGCTTTTCTGCAAGTAGAACATTAGCCTCGTAATATACTATTCCGGCTCCCGCGTGAATGAGGGTTTCAGCCTGCTTAACCGCGGCGGCGACCACTTTCGGATGGCAGTGGCCAAGGTTTGTCACAGCGATCCCGCAGGCAAAATCGAGATATTTCTTGCCGCTCTTTGAAATAAGGTATGCGCCTCGCCCCTTTTCTATCTCAATGGACGTGTAATGGGACAGGGCAGGGGACAATACCTTACTGGCTCGTGACTCCAAACTTTCGCTTTTCATATCGGATTATTATACTAGCCTCGCCGATTTGTGACAATAGCGACTAATAGCGGGGCTAGAAGTTGAACGTTCCTTCAAACGAGAGAAGCGTCGCCTGGAAACTATTAACGGGGGTGATCCTGTCCATGTAGTTCGCCCACTTGATCGCGACCTTAAGAACTATGCTGGAGAGGATCATTTGCCCGGTCTGCGGCACCACAATGTTCACGGACAGCGACTGAATGATCTTTGTGAAATCCTGGTCAACGAATGACCCGCCGAGGATTTCACCGCCGTTGTCCTCTTGTGACCAGTCATAGTTCGCGGTCCCATATGTGAACACTCTGTATACGGCGTGCGCGTCAATATCCGACTTGTGGGCGCTCTGGTCCGGTGTGCTTGTGACCTTTACGCTGTAATTCCCTGAGAGGTCCAGGTTATCCATGGCTTTATAAGTAGTTCCAATGCTTGTCGTCTGACTTTGGGATATGGTGTCGACCGGGGTAATGGGATCGTCATTTTTATTTATGTAATCCTCCTGTCCGATACCTGTAGTTATGGACCAAACACTGATCGGCGACACAGTGAAATCGTAGTTCTGGTCAAATGTCCTTGTATCCGTTGAGACCTCAGAAGTTCCCACCGGACCCTTCATTAAGCTTGTGGCGAGATTATATTTCGTGGTCAGTTTGTAATTTGAGCCTGAAAGTGCCGTATGGTCGATCGAGTATGTGTTCGCATTTCCTGAAGTCCTTACGCCGTTCTCCAGAAGAGAATCATCTATCGATCCCGACCAGCCGAGCGAGGTTGAAGAGTACGGGGTGAGCCTGATATCAGCGGACGAGCGCTCGGTCTTCGGGTTTCCGAAAGCGGTCGTGACGGTCGGAGTTTCCTGGCGGTTATGATCTACGCTTGTGGTAAGTTGATCAATGGGCACGAAGTCGGCGTGATAAGTTTCATTGACCGTAGATTGTGCCGCGCCTGATAGGAGATCATATGAATTTTGGCCTATTTTATTCCAATATGTGTATAGTTTTTTAATGTTGCCAAAGGTCAGGTCCCAGTTTAAATTGGAACTTAGATCGTCGGTTTCTTGTCTTTGTACGGTTTTTCCTTGCGACCTGCTTCCAGCTTCGTATGATATTGTGCTCGCTTGGTTCACCTGGTAATCCAGTATCCATTTAACTCTCTTGGTGAAATTAAACGTGTCGCTGGTATGAAAATAATCTATTGTCGAATCCTGCGGAAGGACCTTATCCTCCGTGTCCGTGTAAGACAGGGTCTTACTTGCGTCATTCGAGTTGGAAAATCCGAATTCCCCCCAACTTAATGAATTGGGCACTACGCTAAGTGAATAAGCGAGCGACTTGGCGTCATTATTGTGTATCGCACCTTTCGAAAGCAGATCATCCATTGTATCGTATTCCCTTAGATTGAAATTAACCTGCGCCAATCCCAGAGTATTGAATCCGGTCGACAAGTTCGTGTCATAAGCATGCAGGAACTTATCGGGATAGTTGTTTATCGGAGTATTGGTCTCCTTCCGGTCGGCGGAGAACCAGAAACTCGACCAAAAACTCGGGAACGGCGTCATTTTTGTGTACGCATGCTTGTAATCGCTTCCCAGGGGAATGGAAGTGCCGCCCATAGGAGAGAAATCCGCGTCAACTTTCTTGTAATCGGCGGCAAACTCCAGGTTCGGAAGCGGTTTGATATCTCCGCCGAACTTATATGCGCTGCCTTGTTTTTCGGTTACCGAGGTCACTATCCCGGCGGAACTTTGATAATTGTAATCTATGGAGATAACATCAGCGGTTGCGGGGACTATTATGAAAAAGGTCAGAACGCCGTATCCTCCGGAAGAGTTCGAGTCATAGAAGAATGAATATTGGTCGTCCCTGTTCAGCTTTTGTCCATTCATGTAGACCTGGTCACTTCCGTCTATGATCGTTCCGGGACTCTTTAAATTAAAAGTACTTGGATACGGCGTTGCCGTTGAACGTTTCATTTGTGCTCACGGTCGTATATACCTGATCGGTCCTTGACCTTGCGAACGATCCCCCGAGGTTCAGGTAATCCCCCACCTGCAAGGTGAAATCGGTCCCAACAACATCGTGCGATATGGGGCTGGTCGAAGCGCTTGTCTGGGGCACAAAATTAAAGATCACGGTGAAATTGATGTCTTTTAGGTAGAAAGTTTCACCGTCCACGACTATCGGATCATTGTTGAAGGTGATGCTCGGCGGATCCGAATAATTGATGGAATAATGCCCGTCATATACCCCGACACCGCTGTTCCTTGTCAACATCTTAATTATCGGGTTCGGGAGATCCTTCCTCCATATCTGCACTTGTTCCGCTCCGGGAACAAGGTTTCGGAAACCCCCAAGATAATAAGTCCTCGTACTGCTGATCCCTGAACCGGTGTATCGGTCGGCAGACCATTTGCCGTAATTATAGCTGATATCGACTTCATCGGTCGCGGAAATGGGCCCAAGAAATTTAATTGTACCTGTCTTAAGTCCGTCGGACGTGTCCATGGGATCGGTCTTATACGCTAGCTTCGTGTCCGGAATGACGGTGACGGTACCGTTAGAAACCTCGACAGTTGGGAATACATAGTCCGTGCCGTACACCTGTACCACGTTGTCCTTCCTTACTTCAACCTCGCCCGTGCTGGTTACCGGCCTGTAGCTCAGGTATATCGTGCCATTGATTTTCGGATCTGGGTTTATTATATCGCTGCCGGATTTAGTGTCCGAGGCCGCAACACTTGGCGCCGTTTCTCCTCTTGAGCCGGATTCTTTTAAATAACTGACGCCGATATTCAGAGCCCGCGGCACGGCTGGAGCGGGAGGGGGAGGTGTTGTTATTGTGACAAGGTGTTTGTACTTGACCACGATGTTCGCTGTTTGGGGAATATCGGCAAAGAACGAGATCCTTCCAAGGTCATAGTCTATCTTGTAATCCAATTCCCTGAAATAAGGCGTGTTATTTACGTACACCGATTCGCTTTCTTCAACTATATCCTTGAAAGAAAGAGAGTACGGGCCCTTTCCGGTGCCGTGCAGGGTCTCGGATTCCTCGGTAACCTCTATATACTGATACTCAACTATCAACGGCTCCGCGATGGTGGGGAGATTCGGACGGAGCAGTGAAATCGTCCCATCCTGATAGTTTATTATGTAATCTTCTAATCTTTTCAGCTGGGTTCCTGAGAAAGTTATCTTTTCGCTGTATGGGATTACGGGAATGTTTTTTAACCTGTAATTTCCGGTACTTTCCCATTCATATTCTTTGGATCCTGTTTCAGGGGTGACGATCATATTTGCCGCTTCCGGAGATGCTGCAGGTCTTGTCGTAATTCCCTGCGTTTCAGGGGTGACGATCATATTTGCCGCTTCCGGAGATGCTGCAGGTCTTGTCGTAATTCCCTGCGTTTCAGGGGTGACGATCATATTTGCCGCTTCCGGAGATGCTGCAGGCTTTGTCGTAGCGCCCTGCGTTTCAGGGGTGACGATCATATTTGCCGCTTCCGGAGATGCTAAGAGCTTTGTCTGAATAGCCTCCGTTTCAGGGCTGACAAGCCCCAACGAAGGTGTTGGGGCAAGCCTTATGGTCACCTCAGGAGATGCACTAAGCCTTGTCGGAAAGATCTCTGTACTTTGTTTTATTGATTTTTCGGTTTTTTTTGCAGGCATACCGAGAAGTTCAGGATTAACCGTTATGCTTGTTTGTAATCCGACGAAATCCCTTTTTGATACCGTTGGGAAGAACAGATCCATTAAGTTCGTGAATTCGTAAGAGTATTTAAATTCATCATATGGGGAGAGGATCCTGGAAAAAGTTATCTTACCGCTGAAGTAGTCTATGGTATAATCCGGTCCGCGGGTGAGCGGGACGTTATTCAACTCAACCTTTTCGGATCCCTCGATTATTGAGCCGTGGCCCAGATTATAAGGGCCTTTTGTGTTATTGCCGGTCTGAGATACAAGCGACTGCGTATCACTTTGCAGTTTTGAAGAAGGAACAAGAACGAGATCGTACCAGGTATCCTTTGATGTTATCATTACGCCGTTCAGATATTTAGAAGTCGAGACAAATTCGTTTTCGCCGAAGTTCGCCTGCAGGTCCCCGAAGGTCAAGTCCGTCTTGTCATATGTGACCTTTACGTCGAATTTGTCCGGCATGTCGGGTTGCTGTTCAAGGTCGTATGATACGGAGAGTTTTTCGGTCAACTTACCGATTATGTTCAGTTTCAGCCTTTCCTGCCACGGGCCGCCCGCGTAATATCCGCCCAGCAGCGCCTGTGCCGCGAATAAATTCTGTATCTCGTCAACATTAAGGCTTGTATATGAATATTGCTTATAGCCTGTAACGTCGACCTGGGGATAGGTATCAGCGGGAAACGCAGTTAAATTCAGAAATAAGACAAACAATAGACATATGGACGCAAGAAGACCTGCGCGGAAGCTCAAATTACGCTTTAAATTTCTTTGCAGCAATTACTGCGTTGTGCCCTCCAAATCCGAACGAATTCGAGATCGCGGCGCGAATAAGCATTTTCCTTGCTTTTCCCGGCACATAATCCAGATCGCATTCCGGGTCAGGGTTTTCAAGGTTTATTGTCGGTGGTGCAATGTCATTTGCAAGCGAGAGCACGGTTGCGATGAACTCTACAGCTCCGGCGGCCCCAAGCATGTGTCCCATCATGGATTTATTCGAGCTTATCGCGATCTTTTTTGCTCGATCGCCGAAGCAAGTCTTGATAGCCATTGTCTCGTACTTATCATTAAGGTCAGTCGATGTTCCATGAGCATTGATATAATCTATATCTTCCGGACTAAGTCCCGCGTCTTTTATCGCAAGAGCGATCGCTCTGGCGGCGCCTTCGCCTCCCGGGGCCGGCGCAGTTATATGGTGCGCATCTCCCGACATGCCGTATCCGGCGACTTCGGCGTAGATATGCGCGCCTCTTTCCATTGCATGTTCAAGAGATTCCAGCACAACTATTCCCGAACCTTCTCCCATCACGAACCCATTTCTTTCCTTATCGAAGGGCCTGGAGGCGCGTTCCGGCTCGTTATTCCTTGTTGATAGAGCTCTTGCGGCGGCAAATCCGGCGACACCAAGCGGGGTGATGGAAGCTTCTGCTCCACCGGCGAACATTATGTCGGCGTCTCCGCGTTCAATTATCCTGGCGGCATCGCCGATGCAATTTGTTCCTGTCGCACATGCGGTCACAACGCAACTGTTCGGTCCTTTTAGGCCAAGGAATATCGAGACCTGTCCGGCAGCCATGTTCGTTATCATCCACGGGACCATGAAAGGCGAACATTTATCGGGACCTTTTTCATTGATCGTTTTAGCTTGTTCCTCAAGGAAACCGATCCCTCCGATGCCCGAACCTATTAGAGTTCCGGCGCGCTCGGCGTTATCTGGAGTTATGGAAAGCTTCGCGTCGGCAAGAGCTATCTTTGCTGCAGCAATGGCGAATTGTATGAAGTGCACGATCCGCCTGGAGTCCTTTTTGTCCATATAGAGGGAGGGGTCAAAGTCCTTTACTTCCGCCGCTATCTGGCAGGAAAAATTGGTCGGGTCGAAATGGGTTATCCTCCCGACGCCTGATTTTCCGGAGGTCAAGTTATTCCAGAAAGCGTCTTTTCCGGTCCCGATCGGAGTAACGCATCCAAGGCCTGTTACAACAACTCTCACCCTTTGCATTCTTCAACCTCTTTCACCAGTTCGTTAAGTACATCAACAGCAGGACGTATCCTTTTATCCTTTATTTTCCAGACATGGTCGCCGGTGAAAACAATGCCTTCGTCAACATTGCCCTGTTGTGCGTTGATGAGGGCTTGAATGATACAGTATTTAAGCGAACATTTTTTCAGGCAGTAATCACAACCGATCGGTTTCGGAGCTGTCCCGTCAAGGATCTTTTTAACGAATTTTGTTTTTATCGCCCTCCCTGGCATTCCGACGGGACTTGATATTATCGCGATGTCCTCTTTTTTCGCGTTTTGATAAACCTTTTTGTATTCCGGAGCCGCGGCGCATTCATTGGTCAGGACGAACCTGGTCGCGATCTGCACGCCGTTCGCTCCAAGCTTGAACATCTTCACTATGTCGCAGCCGTCCGTTATTCCGCCAGCCGCTATGACCGGAAGGTCGGTAACGGCCCTTACCTCGGGGAGGATCAATTCGATGGACCTGTCCGTTCCCAGGTGGCCGCCCGCCTCAGTCCCTTCCACAACAATAGCTGCGGCACCGCATTTCGTTGCTGTCTTTGCCAGTTTAGCGGAGGAAACTATCGGCAGTATGGGAGTGTTCGATTCTTTTCCTATCTTAAAAATATCCCTGGAGAACCCGGCGCCGGTAGTTATAAAGCTGATCTTCTCGCTTATTGCCGTGTTCACCGCGCCAAGGAATTCCCTTGCGGCGAACATGATGTTTATCCCGACCAGGCCGCCTTTCGCGATCTCCTTTGCCTTTCTTATTTCGATCCTCAGTTCGGCAAGGTCCATTCCGGAAGCGCCGATCACGCCTACAGCGCCGGCGGCAGCAACGGTTCCTGCAAGAAGACCGGTCGAAATTTTCACTGCCATGCCGCCCTGCACTATCGGTATTTTCGCTACAAGATCCCCAATTTTAAGCTCAGGAAGCTTCAAACTTTTTCCTCCCACTGAATATTGATAATCAAAACCACACCAATAACCTACGATACAAAAAACCTCATTTATCTTATCTGCCATCTCTCCCGATCAGATCGGGGGATCCGGCGGAGATTACTTTTTCGAGTGAGATAAAATATAGTTTACTGTATCGCCTACTGTCTTTATCTTTTCCGCTTCTTCATCCGGGATCTCTATACTGAAAGCTTCTTCAAGCGCCATGACCAGCTCCACCGTGTCCAGAGAGTCGGCGCCGAGGTCATCAACGAAAGAAGCCTCCCTTTTCACTTCGCCTTCCGAAACTCCAAGCTGGTCAACAACGACTTTCTTTACCTGATCGAAAATTTTTGCCTCATCCATTTACGTTTTTCACCCCCTTTTTCAATTACACAATTAACAATTAGACAATGACCAATGAAAGTGTGCTTCGCACATTTTTAATAATAATATTATTATCCTTAATTGTTCATTGTGTCATTATTCATTGTTCATTGCCCTACATGTACATCCCGCCGTTCACATTAATGACCTGGCCGGTTATATAATCCGCGTCCGTGCACAGGAACACAACAGCTTTCGCTATATCATCCGGCGTCCCCAGTCTTGTCAGGGGATCTGCTCGCTTAAACGCTTTTTCACATCGTCAGATAGCTTTTGCGTCATAGCCGTGTCGATAAAACCGGGAGCTATGGCATTGCACGTGATCCCTCTTGATGCAAGCTCCTTAGCAGCGGTTTTAGTCAAACCTATCGCTCCGGCTTTTGCCGCCGAATAATTCGCCTGTCCGAAATTTCCCATTTCACCAACTATCGATGCTATGTTCACTATTCTACCCCATCTGTTTTTCATCATCAAGGGAGCTACGGCTTTTGTGCAAAGGAACATCGATCTCAGGTTCACCGAAAGCACCGCATCCCACTCCTCGTCTTTCATCCTTATCAAAAGATTATCCTTGGTAATTCCGGCATTATTGATGAGAATGTCGATCTTACCGAACGTTTTCACGGCTTCATCTATCGTTGATTTCACGCTCTCGGCATCCGCTACGTTGGTTTTTGTCGCGATAGCCTTCACTCCCAGCTTTGCTATTTCATCGGCCGTTGTCTTTGCGGCATCTATGTTGATGTCGGAAATGATCAAATCCGCGCCTTCTCTAGCAAGGGACTCGGCAATGGCTTTGCCTATACCCTGAGCTGACCCGGTCACTAAAGCAACGCGTCCTTTTAACTTCATATTATTACCCTCCTTTAAACCTCGGGATGAGGATGCCAGCTCCCCAGGAATTCTCCCAGAGTCGCGGCATCGGATACATTATATATCTTCGATTTAGGATTTATCTTCTTTATGAGCCCCGTCAGCACCTTTCCGGGACCGACCTCAAGAAAAGTGTCAAAACCGTCGCTTACCAATTTGTTTATTGAATTCTCCCAGAGAACAGGGGAGGTCATCTGTTTCACGAGAAGCTCTTTTATGACAGCCGCGCTTGTAACATAATCCGCTGTAACATTTGAAACCACCGGTATCGAGGCGTCTTTTATGTTTATCCTGTTAAGTTCCTCCGCGAGCTTATCCGCTGCGGGTTCCATCAAACTCGAGTGGAACGGCGCGCTGACCTGAAGTTCGATCACTCTTTTTGCGCCGGCCTGTTTGCATAACACGGAGGCTTCGGCAACTCCCGCCACTTTCCCGGATATAACGGTCTGTCCGGGGCTGTTGATGTTCGCCGCTTCGACCGTTCCTTTGGCGGAGGCTTTCGCGCATATATCTTTTACGATGCCGTGATCAAGCCCGAGTATCGCCGCCATGGTGCCTTCTCCAACGGGCACCGCTGTCTGCATGAACTTTCCGCGTAAATTGACAAGTTTAACGGCATCCTTAAAGCTGAGCGAGCCCGCCGAATATAACGCGGTATATTCACCGAGGCTGTGCCCCGCGGCCGCTTCAACGTTTATCTTACCGAACGATCTTAATGCTTCAAGGCACATCGCGGAAACGGTCAGTATCGCAGGCTGTGTGATCTCCGTTCTTTTAAGTTCCTCTTCCGGCCCTTCGAAACACAGCTTTGACAGGTCAAAACCGAGGGCTCCGTTGGCCTCATCGAGCAATTTTTTTGTGTAACTGAATTTTACGGAAAGGTCTTTTCCCATCCCGACATACTGGGAACCCTGTCCTGGAAATACAAATGCAACTTTGCCCAAATTATTCTCCTTTGAATTAATCCTAATAACCAATTACCAAGCACCAAGTACCAAATAATATCCAATCAACAAAACCCAAAAATCCCAAACCGTTTTATATATTGGTTATTGGATTTTGATATATGTTTGGAAACTTGGAATTTGGTTATTGATCATTGATTGTTATCCTCTGACCTCTTTCAGCTTCCTTGTCAGCTTCGGAACGATCTCGAACAGATCGGCCACGATGCCGTAAGTCGCGACCTTGAATATCGGCGCGTCAGGGTCCTTATTGATGGCGACGATTATGTCGGACGAACCCATGCCGGCGAGGTGCTGTATTGCGCCGGATATCCCGACGGCTATGTAAAGTTTCGGGCACACCGTCTTTCCGGTCTGGCCGACCTGATGGTGGGAAGATATCCATCCCGCGTCAACGGTCGCGCGCGAAGCCCCGACCGCTCCGCCGATCACTTCCGCGAGTTCTTCAACAAGCTTAAAATTCTCCGCCGCCTGAAGCCCTCTTCCTCCGGAAACGATTATTTCGGCTTCGGCGAGGTTCACTTTTACCGTTGTGTCCTTGATTATATCGACGATCCTGACGAGAAGATCGTTCTGGTCGATCTTTGGAGCAACCTTGATTATTTGTCCTTTTCTTGAATGGTCCGGCGTGGCGCGCTTGAAGACCTTCGGCCTTACGGTGGACATCTGTGGCCTGTGGTTCTTGCATATGATGGTCGCCATGATGTTGCCGCCGAACGCGGGACGCGTCTGCTGAAGGAGTTTGGTTTCTTTGTCTATGGCGAGCCCGGTGCAGTCGGCGGTGAGGCCGGCGTTGATGCGCGCGGCAACTCTTGAAGCAAGGTCCCTTCCGGTGGTCGTTGCGCCGAAGAGCACTATCTCCGGCTTGTACTGCCTTATCATGTCAGAGATGATCGTTGAATAGGGGAGGGTTAGATAATTTTTAAGCTCCGGAGCCATTGCCACATATACTTTATCCGCTCCGCACTCGATCAGCTCTTTGGTCTCCGCTTCGACGTGCGCGTCGCCAAGAAGCAGAGCACACAATTCAACCCCCAGATCTTTCGCGAGCTTTCTGCCTTCACCGAGAAGCTCAAGGACCACGGGATGAACTTTACCCTCCTGCTGTTCAGCGACTACCCAAATGCCTTTGTAGAGGCCCTTGTCCACAACTTTTACGTCTTCTTTTGTTATCTCGATCGCTTTAAATTTGCATGAAGAGGGGCATGCTCCGCACAGCGTGCATTTGTCCAGGTCAATAATCGCCTTTCTGTTCTCTACTTTAATGGCCCCGACAGGACATGCCGGAACGCATAATTTGCAACCGATGCATTTTTCGTTGATCACTCTTATGCCCATTTCAGCAGACCTTCCTGTCTCTGAGTTTTTTCACCAGAGAGTCAACCATCTCATCCGCGGAGCCCTGGAGAATTTCGCCGCCGCCTTTTGGCGGAGGAGTGAATATACGGACCACCGACGTCGGAGATCCTTTCTGCCCGATCTTGCCGTCTTCCGCGTTTATGTCTTTCGCGCCCCACTGAGGGATAACGGCGCTCTTCGATTTTATCTTGCCTTTGAAAGAAGGCATTCGTGGAGTGTTCATCTGTTTTACGACGGTGATGAGCGCCGGCGGTTTTACTTCAACGATCTCGTTGGTATCTTCAAGGAGCCGGTTCACTTTCATAATGCCGTCGTTGATTTCAACTCCCACGGCGAACGTCACTTGCGGGATCTTCAGGAATTCGGATACCCCGGGACCCACCTGAGCTGTGTCGCCGTCTATCGCCTGCTTGCCGCAGATGATAAGATCGAATGTTCCGATCTTTTTTATGGCCGAAGCGAGAGTATATGATGTCGCCCAGGTATCCGAGCCTGCGAAAGCCCTGTCTGATAACAGGATCGCTTCATCGGCGCCCAGGGCTATGGCATCCTTCAAGGCGGTTGTTGCCTGAGGAGGGCCCATGGTGATAACGGTGACTTTTCCGCCGTGTTTGTCGCGAAGCTGAAGTGCCGCTTCCAGGGCGTTCTCATCGAACGGATTGATGATGCTTTCAACGCCTTCCCTTATCAGGGTATTTGTTTCGGGGTTGATCTTTACCTGGGTCGTTCCGGGGACCTGTTTTATACAGACGACAATGTTCATTTCTATTTCTTGGCTGCGAGCTCCTTGATCAGTTCAAGGGCGATAACGTTGCGCTGTATCTGGTTTGTGCCTTCGTATATCTGGGTTATCTTCGCGTCCCTCATCATCTTTTCGACGGGGTATTCCTTCATGTAGCCGTATCCGCCGTGTATCTGGACCGCGTCGGTGGTGACCTTCATCGCGGTGTCTGACGCGAAAAGCTTGCACATCGCGGACATCTTTGATGTTTCTCCGGAGCCGGAATCTATCGTTCGCGCCGTCGCATACACCAGACATCTCGCGGCCTCGACTTGAGTTGCCATATCGGCCAGCATATGCTGGACCGCCTGGAACGTGCTTATCTTGGCGCCGAACTGCTCTCTCTGCCTGGAATATTTGAGAGCTTCATTGAGAGCTCCCTGGGCTATCCCCAGTGCCTGGGCCGCGATGCCCGGCCTTGTCCTGTCCAGTGTTTTCATGGCTACTATGAATCCCATTCCTTCTTTTCCGAGCATCTGGCTCTTGTGCACCTTGCAATCCTGGAAAACAAGCTCCCGTGTGGCGGAAGCCCTGATCCCCATTTTATTCTCTTTTTTGCCGAACGTGAATCCCGGCATGTCCTTTTCGAGTATGAAGGCGGAAGCGCCTCTCGCTCCCTTTTTCCTGTCGGTTATCGCTATGACCGAATAGGTCTCAGCTTCTCCGCCGTTGGTTATCCACTGCTTTGTCCCGTTGAGTATGAAGTAATCCCCGTCTTTTTTTGCGGTGGTCTGCATACCGCCGGCGTCGGAGCCCGCGTTCGCCTCGGTAAGACCGAAAGCGGCCAGCTTCTTTCCGGCAGCGATATCCGGCAGGTATTTCTGTTTCTGTTCGTCCGTTCCGAACAATATGATGGGCATTGTCCCAAGGCCGGTCGCTGCGAATGCGAGCGCGATCCCGCCGCAGATGATGCTGAGTTCTTCGGTCGCGATGCAGTACTCAAGGGTCCCTCCGCCTATCCCGCCGTATTTTTCCTCGATGCCGATACCCGTTAAGTTCGCTTCCGCGAGCGCCTTTACGACTTCCCACGGGAATTTCCCCGTTTCGTCAAGCTCTGCTCTCAGAGGAAGAGCTTTCTCTACGGCGATCTTCCTGGCCAGTTCCTGGACCATTTTCTGTTCTTCTGTAAACCCGTAATCCATGTTCTCCTTACCTCCTAAAAAATCTATATTCAGGAGCCTGAGACTAAACGTCTCGGCTCCGCATCGAACTAAAAGGAACCGCGACGTTCAGTCGCAGGTTCATTGTCATCTTACCACTTTATGACGTTCGCGCCGTATGTAAGCCCTGCGCCGAAACCCGCGAGTACAACAACATCCCCTCTCTTTATCCTTCCTTCTCTTGACGCTTCGTCAAGTGCTATGGGGATTGAAGCTGCCGAGGTATTTCCGTACCGGTCGAGGTTAACATATACTTTATCTTTTGACAAGCCTAAATTCCTTAATGCAAAGTCGATTATCCTGATGTTGGCCTGGTGCGGAATGAGAAGAGAAATGTCATCGGTTTTCAGCTTTGACCTTTCAAGGACCGCCTTGATGCTCTTCGGCAGCACCTTGACCGCGAACTTAAAGACTTCCTTGCCGTCCATCCAGATGAACCTTTTTTTCGCTTCGGGGTCCCTGGAGCCTCCGCCGGGCATTATCAGGTGCTTCCCTCCGCTTCCCTCGGCTCCCAGATAACTCGCAAGGACACCGCTTCCGTCATTCGTTGCCTTAAGCATCACCGCTCCCGCCCCGTCACCGAACAATATGCAGGTGTTCCTGTCCGTCCAGTCAAGGTATTTTGTGAGCGTGTCGGCGCCTATTACCAGTACATTATTATATACTCCGGATTCAATGAAGCATGCAGCTGACGCGAGAGCATAGTTAAAGCCGGTGCAGGCGGCGGAAACGTCAAAAGCCGCGGAGTTGACCGCTCCCAGCTTATCCTGGACTATGCAGGCGGTTGAGGGGAACAGCATATCGGGGGAGGAAGTGCCGACGATTATCAGCTCGATCTCCTTCGGGTCCATCTTTGCGGAAGCGATTGTCTTGCGCGCCGCTTCAATGGCGAGGTCGGATGTCGCCTCGCTTTTATCCGAGATCCTTCGCTCCCTTATCCCCGTGCGGTCCCTTATCCATTCATCGGTGGTATCCACCATCTTTTCAATGTCGAAATTCGTCAGGACCTTCTTCGGGAGGTATGAACCGACGCCGACGATCGAAGCCCTTTTCATCTAACCTACCTCCACCTTCGATATATAGTTCACGACATTTCCTTCAACAGATTCAGCGGCCACCCTTACGGCGTTCTTTATTGCTTTTGCCTTCGCTCTCCCGTGCGCCTTGATCACAACTCCGTTAAGGCCCAGCAGCTCCGCACCGCCGAATTCGTCATAATCGACTTTTTTGTTTATCCGCTTGAATGCCGGCAAAAGGAAAAGCACGGCCAGCTTTGTTATCGGATGCTTGGACAGTTCTTCTTTTATCAGGCTAAAGAGAAAGCCCGCGGTGGATTCGCCGAATTTCAATATCAGATTGCCGATAAATCCGTCGCAGACCACAACATCCACCTTTCCCGAAAATATTTCCTTGCTTTCCACCATTCCGGTAAAATTCAAACCCGATTCTTTAAGCAGGGGATATGTGGATGTCGTAAGCTCGTTCCCTTTCTCGGGCTCCTCTCCGATATTGAGAAGGCCAACCCTCGGATTATCCGCGTGAAGGACATATTTTGAGTAGATGCTCCCCATTTTTGCGAACTGAACGAGATGCTTGGGCTTACAGTCCACATTGGCGCCCATGTCAAGAAGCAGGACTCTGCCGTTCTTTGTCGGGAATATGGTCGCGATGGCCGGCCTCTCGATGCCGGGAACCCTTCCGAGGCCGAACAGGGCGGAGGCCATAAACGCTCCGGTGTTGCCGGCGGAAACAACGGCATCCGCCTTTCCTTCTTTTACAAGGGATACCGCGACATTTATCGAGGAATCTTTTTTTTGTTTTATCGCCTGAATAGGAGGTTCGCTTGTTTCTATGACTTCGGTCGCGTTATATATGGAAATGTTCTTTATATTTTTGTACCGCTTAAGCTCTCTTGATATAGCATTTTCGCGGCCAACAAGGATCATTTCTATGTTGGGATTATCCGCCAATGCGGCGACCGCGCCTTTCACCGTTTCTGCCGGAGCGAAGTCTCCGCCCATTGCATCCAGCGCTATGCGGATCAAGACTTGGACTTCTCCTCTTTGTCCGCGGGGGCTTTTTCCGCCTGGGGTTTGTTTTTGGCGGGTTTTTTCTTTTCTTCGGTCTCTATCTTAAGCACCATTCTTCCCTGATATGTGCCGCATACCGGGCAGGCGTGGTGGGGTAGCACTTTTGAATGGCACTGCGGGCAATCACCCAGGTTCATGAGCTTTAGCTTCCAGTTGGCTCTTCTTGTCCGCGTCCTTGTGTTCGAATGTCTTTTCTTTGGTACCGGCATTTCAATTACCTCCAGTTATTTTTATGGTCTTCAGCTTTTCCAGCCGCGGGTCCATCTTTTTGTTCTTTCCCGATGAAATATCCGGCAGCTTGCATGTCTTGCTGCACAGAGGCTTTATCGGGAGCGAAACCAGGATATTCTGCCTTATTGCTTCATCCAGGTCAATGATATTATTCTCATCTATCTCAAAGATCATATCTTTGTCTTTAAGCTCTATCTCCGCGCCCTTTTCATTTCCGCCACTGCGGGCGGAACAAGCTTCGCTGTCACTCAAGCTTTTTTCAAGGCCTTTTACGTATTCTTCCTCTATGCTGATATCCACCGGCATGTCGAACTTCTTCAAACATCTGCTGCAATCCAGCCTTGCGGTGGTTTTTAGCGAGCCTGATACGAGCACCGAGGCGCCCGTATTCACCAGCTTTAGCCTGGCGCGTACCGGCGCTGTAAGGGCGATATCTTCATCATCAAGAGATATCTTTTCTTCTTCTTCTATATTAAGTACCGCCCCAAGGCTCTTCAGGAGGTCGGACACGTCGATTTTCATAAAAACAAACGGTAATTATATAGACGGGGCGGGGGTATGTCAATCGCACAATTCGGCCAGAAAATAAAAAAGCCGGCTAGGCGCTGTCGCTTAACCGGCTTAATACTAAAAAGGTATCAATCCACTTGCATCACAAGGAAATTACACGGCTGACCGCCCTCAACTCCAAAAGCAAATATCATATATTTATATTTACCGTCAGCAGCATCCGGCCCGACTTGTGCAGCAACCCCCTTATATGTAGAAGTGCCATAGGTAATGGTTCCACTGCCATGATCTGTTATATATATTGGTATTATACCAGAGCCTGGATCCTGTGCTTCAAAGGTTATTACCACATAATTTGTTGAGTCGGCCCCTGCTTCAACGCCATTAGGGTATTCCCTCCCGATCATTTTTTTGGCCCCGTCAGGGTATGCAGTAATAGGACGGGTTTCATTTGATCCATTCACGGCATCGTATACAAATCTTACTCCTCTGTAATTTTTGCTGGATAGGTCGGTTATATCAATCGCCTCAACAGAGGCTCCTGCAAATCCGCCGCTAGCCCCATTGTCGCCCATGAACACCCCTGTGGGGGTCATGAAGATCTTCGGATCTGACGGAGTGGTATTTTTCATTATTCCGTTGTTAAACGAATAATCCGGTGACGGAGCGAAGTTACTCACGGGTTCTCCGCCCAAAAGAAAGTCAGTTACATTAAAATGCCAGCCTGATGGGTTTGTGACCTCGACAGATCCATAAGCTGTATTGCCGGTCGTCCAGCCTTGCCAAGGGATCGTCACATAAACATATTTTCCCGCGGACGGCGGGGTTGCTGAATGGGCCGTGCATACGATTATATTATCTCCATGTCCCTCTTCAGAGCAAACAGGATGGATCATCAGCATCGTATTTGGAAATTCAAGAAAATATGCAACCTGGCCCTGGACTTCAGTTGGATTTGCAGCGGAAACAAAGGCTTTGCGGAATCCATTGGATAGCGTCTCCCAGGTACCCGACACCCAAAAACCTGTTGTTTCATCTGAGCCCAAAAAAGTTTCGGGGCTTATCGTCCACGTCCATACGTCACCCGGGCTTTGGGTCCCAGAGTATTCATATGTTCCGGGTCTGTTCGAGAGTATGGTTACTCCTCCGCTGCTTCCTCCGCCGCTTGTTGCATTCGAACCGCAGCCGTAAATGAAGGCAAGGGACAGGACGACCAGCGCGACCAGGAACAAAGGCAAATACTTCTTTATCATGTCATTTTCCTCCTCTTAGGGCCTTTAAGCGAAGTGGATTATGAACCCGCAGGTTTGTAAAGTCAAGTATTGTCGAAATAGACTGCAGGTGACGGTAAACACCACAGTATTTTATGTGATCTGTTCGGGAAAGGTGCGGCAGGAAAATTGCTAGTTATGTTTAGTGTAATCGGCATGCGGTTTCGAAGCGCGTAACGTTTATCGTGCATAGTGTGCCGTAAGGCGAGTAAAATGAATAATAAAATCCATAGTTTTAAAGACCTTGATGTATATAAATGCTCATATGAGGCAGCGATATCGGTAATAGGGAAAGTATTGCCAAAGCTTCCAAAAGAAGAAAGATTTGATTTGGTTGACCAGCTTAGAAGATCGTCAAAAGCTATCCCAAGGCTAATAGCCGAAGGATATGCAAAGAGACACCAAAACAAAGGATTTCAGAAATACCTTGATGACGCCCTCGCAGAAAGCAACGAAACTCTCGTAGGTATCGAACAATGCAGGGATATCTATTCAGACTATATTGACATTGAATTGTGCAATAAACTTGTTGACATATACGACAAGATCAGCAGGCAGCTATATAATTTAAGATTCGCATGGAACAATTTTAGCAATAAACTAAACCGGAACACGCCTCTCAATCGCGCTTCGACCCCACAACCGTCAACACGATCTGACATTCTCTGAATGTTTTCACTTCGCTCTCGGATGTGCTTTATCGTAGATCGATTTCAGCTTTTCTTTGGTTATGTGAGTGTATATCTGCGTCGTGGAAAGCGAAGAATGACCGAGGAGCTCCTGAACTATCTTCAGGTCCGCGCCGCCGCTCAAGAGGTGCGTCGCGAAGGAATGCCTCAGCGTATGCGGCGTCACGCGCTTTTCCAGTCCCGCCTTCCTTGCGTATTTCCTTATCATTCGCTCTATCGATCTGCTCGTGAGCCTGGATCCCGCGCGCCCCATGAACAATGAGCTCTCAGCTTTTTTATCTCTGTCGGCGAGATAAGCTTTTATCGAATTGATCGCGTGCGACCCTATCAGGACTACCCTTTCCTTGTCTCCCTTTCCCTGAACGAGCACTTCGCCGCCCTCAAGGTCAATGTTTTCCGTCCTTAGCTTCACGACTTCGCCCACCCTCATGCCGGAGGCGTAGATCAACTCAATGATCGCCAGATCGCGGGGTCCGTTCCTGTGTTTTAAATTCACCGCGTTCAACAACTTTACGACCTCTTCGGCATACAGGAAGGATGGCAGCCTTTTCCCGAGCTTCGGGGTGAGGATGTGTTCAAACGGGTTCAGCTTTATTTTTCTTTCCCGTAAAAGATACCTGAAAAAAGCCCTGCAAGAAGAGATCTTCCTTGCGACGGATTTTTTTGAGAAGCTTTTCAGTTCGAGCCAGCGCAGGTAGCTCCTCGCGAAAGCCGGGTCAATTCTCATGGGATCATCAAAGAGCGAGCCCTTGCTCTTTACGAAACCGATGAACTGGTCGACATCCCTTGTATAGGCAAGGACGGTGTGCGGTGAAAGGTTAAGCTCCAGCTTGAGATATGAACGGAAGGGGTCAACGAACGGCTTCATTTAAGAACTCTGAATGATTTTGGAACCTGAGAGTAAAACTCTCGGTTCCAAATCCTTTCAAAGGAACCGCGACTTTTAGTCGCAGGTTCCATGATATTAATCAAGCCCATATATATGTTTCTTGTCCGCGGTAAGAACTATATATTTGCCTTTATCCTTTACCCATTCTTCCCTTTCAGGAACATTGCGCAGATCGACATGCACCGTGCCGTCCTCGAGGTTAAGGCCGATCCCTTTTACTTCCTCGATCTCCCTGACATCCTTGAACAGTTCCTGGGGCGACATGCCGTCTACATATATATGTGCCGCCTTGCCGTATATGTGGAAGCTCTTCCTCCCGCCCCCAAGCCTTTCATTCTCCGCCTCGCACCTGTAAGAGCTTTTTATCTTGATTGGCTTGTTCAGCTTGCATGTGAGCGCCTCAAGCGCGCCGACAAGGCCCAGGTGTATCTTGTATTCCTTGTTGGTCTTGCATGCCTCGCATTTGCAGAAAAAATCCTGATGATTGAAATGGTCGCTTAAGTTCCCCACGTGGACATTTTATCACACTGATGTTATACTTGCCTCAATTTTTTGATTGCCCACGCCTTTGGCGGGGCAGGAAGGGTGATCATTTTGGCGGAAAATAGATATCTTTTTACTTCGGAATCAGTTACGGAAGGGCATCCTGATAAGATGTGCGATCAGATCGCTGACGCGGTGCTTGATGCGATCATCGCGAAAGACCCGCAGGCGAGGGTCGCGTGTGAAGCGCTCGCGACGAACGGTCTGGTGCTGGTCGCGGGGGAAATAACGACGGGATGTTACGTGGAGATCCCCTCTATCGTAAGGAACACCATTCGCGACATCGGCTATGTCAGCAGGGAGATCGGTTTTGACTACGAAACCTGCGGAGTGCTTGTCTCGATAAAAGAGCAGTCAAAGGATATCGCGATGGGAGTTGATAAAAGCTTTGAAGCAAAGGGCGGAGAGGTCGTTCACGAAGACCTTGAGAAGCTCGGGGCAGGGGACCAGGGGCTCATGTTCGGGTATGCGACGGACGAAACGCCGGAGCTGATGCCCATGCCAATCATGCTGGCTCACCGCCTCGCCCAGCGCCTTGCCGAGGTCAGAAAAAAGGGAGAACTTACATACCTGAGGCCTGACGGAAAATCTCAGGTGACCATTGAATACGTGAATGACAGGCCGGTAAGGGTTGACAGCGTTTTGATAGCGGCACAGCATTCACCCGACGTGGAATATGAAAAGCTTAAGGCAGAGATAATCGAGAAGGTCATCAAAAAAACGGTGCCCGCCAAGCTCTTGGATAAGAACACGAAGTATTACGTTAATCCCACCGGCAGGTTCGTCATAGGAGGGCCTCAGGGAGACACGGGACTTACGGGTCGCAAGATAATAATCGACACATACGGCGGCAGCGCTCACCACGGCGGCGGATGTTTCTCGGGGAAGGACCCGACAAAGGTTGACAGGTCCGGAAGCTACATAATGAGATATGTCGCAAAAAATATCGTCGCTGCCGGGATCGCAAAAAGATGCGAAGTCCAGGTCGCTTATGCCATTGGCGTGGCAAAACCTCTTTCGGTGATGGTGGATACTTTTGGCACGGGAAAGATCCGGGATGAAAAGATAAATGAGCTGATCGAAAAGCATTTTGATTTCAGGCCGGGGATGATCATAAAATACCTGGGACTGAGAAGGCCGCTTTACAGGCAGGTCGCTTCATACGGGCATTTCGGAAGAACCGATCTGGATCTTCCCTGGGAGAAAACCGACAAAGCGGCTGTCTTGAAAAAAGAAGCTGGAATTTAGAGCGAAATCCCCCAACCCCCTTTAATAAAGGGGGAATAATTAGTTGATTTGTAGAGCGGAGTTTATCTCCGCGAAATTAACCGTTATCGCAGAGGCAAGCTCTGCTCTTACCTGACTTTGCTCAATACTCCATGCTCCTCTTTGTAAGGAATGGTGAGTTAACAGGTAGTGTCGGGAGAAATGTCAGGTGGTAGGGTCGTGGGATGCATTACACGCCTTACCCTATACCCGCGACCTTTCAGTTCACTCCACCTCACAACCCTTTCCATTTTTAGAGCAGCGATCCCGGAATCACGGGCTTTATGACCCTCTGATAGATATCGTACAGCCCGTACAAACCGAAGTCTTCCGGTCTCGGGATATAAGCTGTCGGGGTCAGCTCTGCGCCGTTCTTCAAGGCTTCTATCATTTCTTCGCTCGGAGGCTTGTATACAAATCTATAAACCATTTTATAGACAATCCGTGTTTTTGGCACGGACGCGAGTTTCCATCCGTCATAAGTGACTATTATCGAATTGCTGACAAGCCCTTCCGTTCCTCTTAACGGATCATTGACAACCCTGCCATTTAAATACATGGTGCTTGTGTGGCCGCCGTCCAGTCCGACGGCGTTCTCGGCTCCGGCTTCCTTCATGATCTCGGCGAGATCATCATATGTTACCCCCGTGCAGACCGGGAACTTCTTGTCCACGACAACAAAGATGAGCTCCCTGTTACTGGAGGTCCCGATCGCTGTCCTTGAGGTGGGAGAGAGCAGGGCATTCTTGATCTTTTCGATCAAAAGGCTTTCTTTGTGGACAGTTTGCCCGTCTTTCACGAGCAGCGGTCCGCCCGTTACCGCCTGTTCGACGTCTTTCCATTTACCGGCAAGACCATAAACAAGCCCGATCCTGTCCGATCTATCCAACTTTGCCGCGAAATCCCTTGACCAGCCGTGAAGCGAAACGACAAAACCGTCTTTTGGTATTTTTGAATTGCCGTCCGTTATCGCCTCGATCGACCCGTCGCAATCCACGATTATCTCCTTGCCGTATCTGTTGGTTTTCGTTGTTTCCCCGTATTCATCCGTATATATTACCACCTCATCTTTTTTTCTCGGCCTGTTCACCCCCCATATCGGCACGCTTTTTTTGCTGTTCAGGTTCAGAACGTATCCTTTTATTTTAGGTATCCCGAAGATGATGCTTTTATCCTTCGTAATGCCCACGGCGGTCCTTTCCAGTATGGATTTATTCACCACCTGGCCGTCTATTACCATGAAACCTATGGGGAGATGCAGTTTCTTTCTGGTCTCAAAAAACGACCCGTTGATCGCGGCGATGGCATTGTTCCGTATGGCGATGCCGCTTGTTCTTTCAAGGTTCCCGATAACGCCTTTTGCGAGGGAAGGTTTAACGTTTATCTTGTCGTTATTCAGATCGATCTTTAAGATGTGAATGTGTAACGGTCCCGCCGGCGTGAATTTTTTGAGGTATGAGTAGTTGATCCCCGGTACTATCTGTTTGCGCCACAGGAATATTTGTTCTTGATCGCAGGAACATCCAAAGGAAAAAAGAGTTATCAGCGCGGCCGCAAGGAATATATCATTTATTTTCAACTTCATTTATTCTTTGTGCGTATATATCGTAGCTGCCGTACCTGTAATCCGTCCATACAACCACCGCTCCGCCTTCTCCGTCATCCGCTAACTGCGGGTTTCTTGCTCCTCCCTCTGTTATGCACAGCGGCACACCGTCTTTTTTCCAAAGAACTTCGCCGGATGCGGAGATCTTCTGGGCATAAATGTTATAGCTCTTATTGTTCCTGTAATCTTCCCATGTGATTATTGTAGAAAACTCATTGCTTTTGACAAGTTGAGGGGCATATTGCGTGCCCTCGGCGGTGCATACTGCGACCCCATACCTGGTCCACATTTGCTTGCCTGCGGTGTTAAGCCGCTGGGCATAAATATCCCAGTTAGCTTTTCTGTAATCCTCCCAGACGAATATCGCTCCGCCGCTGCCGTCAGTTATAAGTTTAGGATTGATCTGGGTGTGCGGCTCTGTGCATACCGGTACGCCGTCACAGGGCCATGCGATGGTCCCGTCCTTGCTCAGTTTTTGTGAGTATATGTCATAATTGCCGCCGCTGTTGTCCTCCCAGACTATCACTACCTCGTTGTTGACGCTTATGTTCGGCTGTTTTTGCGATTCAGGAGCTTTGCATACCGTAAGCCCGGTGTTCGTCCACATAACATTTCCGCTTCCGTTGATCTTCTGCGCGTAAATATCCGGCGTATTTAAATTTCGCCTGTACTGCTCCCAGGTTATTATCGCTCCATCTTCGCCGTCTGAATCTATATCCAGGTTTGCCTGCGTTCCTTCGCTGTTCTTTACGGGCACGCCGTCAACTCTCCACAATAGAGATCCATTCTTGTCTATTCCCTGCGCGTATATATTGAAAAGATCCTCACTTTTTCTGGAATCCTGCCATGCGACGATCGCTCCGCCCTTTGAATTTTTGGATAGTTTCGGGCTTATTTCATTCCCTTCGGCCTGGCAGAGCCGTATGCCGCCTCCGTCCCAGAGTAAATTGCCGTACGGGTCTATCCTCTGGGCATATATAGTGGAAACGCCGGACCTTGTATCTTCCCAGACTATTATGGCCCCTCCATCGTCATCGCCCACCAGCTCGGGGTTATATTGGTCGCTGTCCGCGTTGCATATCCTTATTCCATCCCTTGTCCATAGAAGCTTCCCGTTATTATCTACCCTTTGAGCGTAAACATTCGAATAACCGTTCCTGTAATCTTCCCATACTACAATATATTCATCCTTGCCTGTTCTTTTTATCCGGGGCTTTTGCTGTGTCACCGACCCAAAGCCGACCACAACGCCCACGCCGTTGCTCTTCCAGCTTTCCAGCTTGTTAATATCTATCCCCTGAGCATATACATCAAGCCCGCCGTTCCTTTTATCCTGCCATACTATTATTATACTTCCGTCATTTGATAGTGATATTTGAGGGAACTCCGCGAAGTTGCCTTTGCAAACGGTCATGCCGTCGGGCGTCCATAACGTTTTTCCGTCTTTTGTCACTCTTCTTGCGAATATGCCGCCCTGAGCGCTTCTCTGGTCCTGCCAGGTTATTATCACTCCGTCAGAGCCATCGGAGACAGCTTGCAGGTTCGATTGATTTCCGGAAGCTTCGCATATGGAAATGCCGAATTGATTCCACAGAGGAGTTCCCGTTGATGACATTTTCTGGCAGAAGATATCGGAATTCCCGGTGCCGTTCCTGAAATCGGTCCATATGATTATCGGATCTTTTCCGCCCACGACCTGCGGTCTCTCCTGGTTTCCGGCCACATCGCAAACTACTTCTCCGTTCGTTTTCCAGAGGATCCTCCCGTCCAGATTTATTTTCTGGGCGTATATGTCGGCGTTCCCGTTCCTGTAGTCCTGCCAGGTGATGACAAAAGAATCACCTTCGCAAGAAGCTATCTGGCTGTATTCCTGGTTATCAGGAGCTGTGCAGACAGCTATCCCGTTCGCCTGCCAGACGGGGTTTCCGTTCGCGTCAATCCTTTGTGCGTATGTGTCGTAATAATCGCCTCTTTTATCGTCCCAGCATATGACCGCCCCGCCTGATCCGTCGGAAGTTATCTTTGGATGCCACTGTGTTCCTTCTTCAGTGCACACTGGCACTCCGTTAAGCTGCCACTCTACAGAGCCCGCCTTGCTGATGTTCTGGGCGTAGACATCTTCACCCTTTCCTGATCTGTAGTCATACCAGGTGATTATTGCGCCGCCCGCGCCGTTGCCGGCGAGCTGAGGTTCCAGCTGGTTCGTTTCATTTGTGCATACCGGGATGCCGTCTTTTGCCCAGATCTCATTGCCGCTCATACTCAGCTTCTGGGCATAAATGTCGGCATTGCCGTTGCGGTAATCCTGCCAGGTGACCATCACTGATTTTCCGTCGCTTATTATCTGGGGAGAGGTTTGGTTCCCCGGAGCTTCGCATACGCCTACGCCGCTCTTCCCCCATAGCTTTGCGCCGCCGCTGTCCAGCCTCTGCGCATAAATGTCGGTGTAACCGTTCCTTTCGTCTTCCCAGACTATTACTGAAGAGCTATCATCCAGGCCGACCACTTTTGCGTTCTGCCTCATGCTTCTCCCCTGAGAATCATTTATAACAACGCCGTTCTTCTGCCACAAAGTCCTGCCGGAAGTAAGATTGCCGCCGCCGACCTGTGAAAAAGCTGGGGTGGAGACGAGCGCGAGGATAAGTATCAGGATTATTCTGAACATCAAGCGGCCTTTGCCAGCTTTACGGATACGACCTTTGAAACGCCGGGTTCTTCCATCGTGATACCGTATAAGGTATCCGCGATCTCCATGGTTGATTTGTTGTGCGTTATGAACACGACCTGCGTTTGTTTCGAGAATTCCGAGAGCAGTTTGGTGAATCTGCGGATGTTCGCCTCATCAAGCGCAGAATCCGCTTCATCCAGGAGGCAGAACGGGCTCGGATGTGTTTTAAGAAGGGCGAATAGCAGTGCTATCGCGGTAAGCGCCCTCTCTCCGCCGGACATCGCGGAGAGATTAAGCCATTTCTTTCCGCCGGGCCGCGCGATTATTTCTATGCCGCCTTCAAGGATATCCTCCCCTTCGGGAGTCACAAGCTTTGCTTCCCCTCCCTCGAACAGGGTCGCGAATATCTCCGAAAAGTTCCTGTTGATCACTTTCATCGTTTCGATGAAATCTTCCCTTGCTTTTGCGTCCAGTTCCTTTATAAGGTTCGAAAGGTTCTCCCTTGCCACCGTCAGGTCATTGTACTGGCTTTCGATGAAGCCGAACCTTTCGCGCGCTTTTTCAAACTCTTCCGTGGCCAGAAGGTTCACGGGACCGAGGGAAACGATCGCCCTTCTTAAACTATCCGCTTCTTCTTTGGCTTTTGTAGCGGCAGGGATCTCAAAGTCACTGGACAGGATATTTTCGATGGTCATTCCGTAATCGGCGAGCATTTTTTCGCTTATCGACGTCAACTCGCCTTCAAATTTGGCCAGAGAGACCTCTTCCTTTGAAAGGGCGTCCCTGTAAGATCTGTCCTCGCTTGTTCCGCCGGCCAGACGCTTTTCCACGTCCTCTATTTCACCCTCCAGCTTCGATTTTGCCTTCAGGTTCAGCTCAAGATTCTTTGCCAGCTCTTTTTCATCTTCAGTTATCCTGGGCAGGGACCCTTCAAGTTCCTTGATCCGGTCTGTTGTCTGAACAAGCCTTTCTTCCATTTCCGCCATGTTCCCCGAGCTTATGAATTCATTTATGGATTGTATATCGGTCTTTATCTTTACCGATTCGCTTTGCAGGTTTTCATATTTGGAAGTGATGCCGGCATAGGCCGCCCTTGTTTCGGCAAAGCCGGAGAAGAGAGCCTCTTTTTCCCTGATCACGCCGTTCAGCTTTGCACTTGCTTCGGCCAATCTGCCGTTCAGTGCTTTATTTTCTTCTTCAAGGGACCTGATGTTAGAGGAGAGCGTCTCTTTCCTGGCGCAGATGTCTTCAAGTTCAATGTTTCTCGCGGACAAGCTTTTTTTAGCGAGATCAAGCTCTTCCGACATGTTCTTCAGTTCAAGGTCATTGGACTGCGATTCATGGTTGACCTTTGCCTGTTCGATAAGGGTCTCTATCTCTCTTTCTTTTGCGAGAGCGTTTTTCACTTTTTCCATGATGCTTCCGCCGGTCAGAGTGCCGCCTGAAAAAATAAGGTCCCCATTCAATGATACTCTTCTTATCTTGACGTCCGCGCCGAGATCCAGTTCCGCGCCTATTTCGCAGGCATCCGCTTTGACCAGCCTGGAGGCCGGCCCGTGGATCCCGTTGAACGAAATTTTCAGCGTTTCCGTGGAAACAGGGAAAGCATCCGTTTTGATGAGATTGTTCTTAAGCCTGCTGTCCAGGGAGCTCGACACGGACTTAAGCTGCTCAAGTTTTTCCGAAAGTTCCCGCGATTGCCTGGTGAGTTTTTCGATCAGCTCCTGGTCGTGCCGCGACTCTTCTTTTGCAAGCCTTAGATTGCTTTCCAGTTCTATCAGTTTGTTCCGCTCCAGGGACAGGGCGCCCTCTTTCTCAAGAATTCCCGCCTTCAGGTCGAGCGCCTCTTTCTCAAGCTTTTCCTGCTCGCTCCTCGCCCGTGTGACGCTCGCTTCCGCTTCCATTTGTTCCTCGGAGGATCTTTTGACGGTCTTCTGCAGGGAGGATAGCTCTTCCTCAACTTCCTTTTCTCTGTTCTTTAAGGATGCGATTTTCGAGGAATGATCTATCAGCTGGGACTTCGCGTCAGCTATCCTTTCCTCAAGGTTCCTCTTCTTTTCGTTCTCAAGAAGTATGGAGCTTTTGTTCTCTTCATATGAAAGTTTCGCCTGGCTCATTGAGAGGCGCAGCCCTTCGATCTCCCCGGTCAGGACCCTTAGCGCTTCTTTTTTGGAGGACTTTTCAGATTCATACTGCTGGGTCAGGCTGAGGCCGGCCTCCATCTGGGACCTGAGGAAGGATATCTTCTCATCGATGACTTTTTTCTTTTCGGTGATAGCCGAGATCTGCCTCTTTGAAAGGCCGACTTCGAGCGTTTTCAATTTATCTTTCAGTTCTTTGAACTGGGCCGCTTTTTTCGCCTGCTCTTCAAGCACGGACAGCTGGTTTGAGATCTCGCTTTTCAGGTCCGCGATCCTCAGCATATTCTGTTCGGTGGCGATGAGCTTTCTCTCCGCGGCGGTCTTTCTGAATTTGTATTTGTTTATTTTCGCGGCTTCCTCGAAGAGTTCCCTTCGTTCCTCAGGCTTTGAGGAAAGCACCGCATCAACGCGCCCCTGGCTTATGATCGAATACGATCCCCCGCCAAGGCCCGTATCGAAGAAAATGTCCCTGATGTCCTTAAGACGGCAGCTCGCCTTGTTAATGAAGAATTCGCTCTCTCCCGAGCGGAACGTCCTGCGTTTTATTGCAAGCTCCGCGAATTCGGTTTTTATCTTGTTGTCGGTGTTGTCAAGCTCTATTGATACTTCCGCGAGTGAAAGGGGTTTTCTGCCGGAAGACCCGGCAAAAATGACTTCCTCAAGAGCAGAACTTCTCAGTTCCTTCGGGTTCTGCTCCCCAAGGACCCATCTAATGGCGTCCACTATGTTGCTCTTGCCACAGCCATTGGGTCCTACGATAGCTGTTATACTGCCGGGAGGATTAAACTCGATAACTGTTTTATCTGCAAAAGTTTTAAATCCCCTCAGCGAGAGGTTTTTAAGGTACAATATACCCCCTCCGTTTTGGTTATATTAGCACAGTATTTTACGGAGGTCAAACGTGTTTTTCATGCAGGGTAGGGTGCTTCCCCCTCCACCACATCAAGCTTCTCTTTCGTAAACCCAAATAAATCCCCGGCAAAAGTTTTAATCTTCTATCAGATTCATTATAAGAGAGATCATGGTATTTTTTTCGCCCGGAGAGCTTGTCGCGACAAGGAGCGCCAGAGCGGTTAAGGCTATATCATTGATTTTTCGTTCGCCGTTCTTTCTAAGCAAAAAATGATTCCTTTCAAGAAAATACACGAACAGTATGGAGCCGATCCTTTTATTGCCGTCAGTGAAAGGATGATCCTTTATAACAAAATAAAGCAGGTGAGCCGCTTTTTCTTCGATCGTAGGATACAGCTCGTGTCTGTCAAATGTCTGTTCGATCGAACCTATGATGCCCTTTAGTCTATCGCTGTTTTCATTCCCGAACAGCGGGCTTGCTTCTTTCTTCGCTATTAACCGGCTGCGCAGTTCCAGTATTATCGACACGCATTCTTCATGTTTAAGGGAGTGTCTGGTTTTACTTTTTCCTTTTATGGATAGCTTGCCTTCATCATATTTGTATAATAGCGATAAGGAATTGGCATATTCTTTTATGATCGAAACAAGCTCTTTCTCATGCCCCTCAAGAGATGGAACATATAGTTTCTCGCTTATAAGAGCTATGGTGTTTTGAAGTTTATTAAACTTTTCTTTGCTCTGTTCTAGAAGGCGTTTTTCGTTGAGCGCGTATCCTTGAAGAAGATACTTTTTAAGCACATTTGTCGCCCATATCCTGAATTCTGTCGCGCGCTTTGAATTAACCCTGTAACCGACCGAAATAACGGCATCCAGGCTGTATAGCTTGGTAGGTTTATCGGAAAAAGGAATGTGCATTTTTTGCACATTGCTTTTCTCTGCCAGCTCATCGGACATGAAGATATTATTCAAATGCTTTGTTATGACACTTCTTTCAATCGAGAAAAGTTGAGCCATCTGAGCCTGGCTTAGCCAGACAGTTTCCTCTTTAAGACGAACTTCCAGCCTGGCGGTCCCGCTTTTGTCCTTAAATAAAACCATTTCGCCTTTTGAAGGCATTTGTTTATTTGCTTTTTTCACTTCACCACCTCATTTGCCAAATTGACTATCATGAGGATGGAAGCAGCAATTATGATGCCAATAATTTGTATAAAATTTGAAGCTAATTGTGTGGAATAAACATCAAATCTGTAGCAGATTTAGACACGTGTAGCGCTTTCTGACTTCTCGCCTCTGATCTCTATCCCTTCCCCCACGCCCCCGCGAAGACCGCACCCCCGGATCAAAAATCCCCCGCTCGTTTCACTCGCACCCCCGGGTCAAAAATCCCCCGCTCGTTTCACTCGCACCCCCTTTATTAAAGGGGGTAGGGGGGATTTATTCAGCCCTCCACCACCTTAATTTCCTCTTTCGTCAGCCCATAGAGCATATTAACAAAGATTACTCTTTCGAAGCGCTCACTAGCTTATAATATTTATTATTTTTACATGCACCCTTGATATTACTTGCTTTACTTAGCCCAAGACTTTTTATAGGCACATTGAAATAAAGGGCGAACACTAAATCATCAATGTAATCTTTTATTTTTGATTGTTTGCCAAGATCAATTACAGGTAAATCCTTTAACTCTGACAGCGTAATAGTTTTCTTTTCCATATCGATTAATTGGTCGCAGCCATATTCCTCGCTTATAGCCTTTTTTACCTTTTCGATATTGCTTCTAATTGTATACTTAGTTTTGCTTTTGTCTTTTTCTAATACGATTTTATTTCCTTCAATTGATACCTTATCAAACCTTTGAACCATTACACTAGAAAAATCGATATAATCAGATAGCCTTGATACTTCCAAAGTCAACAACTCCGCAGTTTGCTTGATAATCTCATCTTTTACCTGTTTATTGAAATTGCCAATCTTAGGGACTCTTATGTACCCCTTAATCGCTTTTATTGGCAAAAGAAATGCTTGTTCTTGTTCTTGCAATAGATTCTTTTTAAGAATTAACCTGTTGGTGCTACTATTGAGGAGCGATAACAAATACATGGTTTCATTTTTATTATTTGACGATATTGTGAGCGATTGATTGCTTACAAGGAGAATGTCTTTATCGCAAAATTGAAACCTTGGAGCATCTTTTGTCCTCCAAATTATTTTATATTGCTGTTGAAATACATTAATACCCTGACTTCCTTGCGGGAATGTTATTTCGGCATTTTTCGGATAAAACTCTTTTCCATTTGTTGTTATTGTATACCTTGAATAGTCATTATTTTTATAATCGAAGATTTCGTAGGCATTGGTTTTATTATTGGTAACATTATTTAACAAAATATTTCCACCCCCATCAAAATAAAACCTGCTTCCATATTTCTTTTCTGCAGCATAATGCTCGTAATAAGTAGAGCTATCGTCAGTGTTTCTCTTATATTCTTCATAAAAGCCTAAATATGTTTTATTATGTTTAATAAAGTTCCAATTGGTGACATTTTGAAATAACTTCCCTTGCAGAACCTCTTTTTTATCAACGTTTTTACCAGATAATATATTCTGTAAGGTTTCCTCAATGCTATCATCTGGGTTGTTATAATTAATAATTTCAACCTTATGAAGCACCGACGGCGTCTTTCTGCTTACGACAATTATTAAACTTGAGGTGGTCACTGGTTTATCTTGTTTTAGGCCTCTGCCAATAAACATTTTTCCGCTAAACGTGATTATCTTTTCAATAGTAGTATATTTTGCCAAATGATAGCGAATTACATCAAGATCGCCGGCAGTTAAAATAGTCTGTGGAATTATATAGCAGAGTTTCCCATTATCTTTGAGCAATGCAATTCCCAATGAAATAAATAATGTATAAAGGTTTGGCTTTGGCGCATACTTCTTTTGTGCATCGGGGGTACTATGCAGATTAACGCCATATACATTATTTAAACTAGCCTTCCCCTGCTTCATTAATTCAAAGAATAATATTTTCTGTTTTGAACATTCATTATAACCAATATAAGGAGGGTTACCGATTACATAATCAAACCTTCGCCTAGGGCAGCTTGGTTGATTTTCAAGGCTTTTTTTCATATCTTCTATATCGCTTGGATCTCGGACGAAACTGGGATATTCAAGATTCAGCTTCGATGAAGAAAAGAGCCTTTGTTGGCCCCCTTCGATGTCAATATCGTTAATTGTATTTCTTATGGCCGTATCAAGAAACTCTGAAATACTGTCTTTGGTTTTGAATAATTTAATCTTTTTATCAATTGGATTATTATATTTGGCCCCGATTATTATTGGGAGCATCCGCATTAAAATGCTCATTTCAGCAAGATACAACGGGAACTCTGCTATATCCAAGCCGAATATATTTTCATTTACGATTTTTTCAATTGCTTTCGATGCATCTTCATTCTGCCTGGTAAATGCATTAACGATTGAGTCAACAGCGCTATACAAAAACGTTCCGCTACCACATGCCGGATCAATTAAGGATAGGCCTTTTTCTTCAGAAATATTATCTTTCAGACAGCTCCCATAATATCCGATTTGCTTCAGCATAAATGAAACAATCGCCGGATCTGTATAATATTGCCCCTTATTTTCATCCTCGTATAATTCCTTTAAATAATTTTCATATATATACCCAAAAATTTCATAGCGAACATTTGCAAAGTTATATTGACCAATAAAAACAAAGATATCTAGCCACGGCGAAACATCATGAAGTTCATTTTGGGGTTTCCTAATAAGTTCAAGCAATTTACTTGTTATATAATTTTGCTCTTCGGAAAATGGACGATATATGTTTTTAGAAATCGTTGCAGAGATTCCGTCAACGATGCCAAGAATTTTACCGTATTGTTGTGATTTTAAGCATCGATATATTGTTTGGTAACTGTCGGTATATTCTTTTTTAAAGTCATCAAAGTCATTATCAGCAATTGTTTTATATAATATGAATTGAATGATATATGCATAAGTTATCTCAGTAGCTCTTTTGCTTGCTTCTTTATCTTTGCCAAGATACCCCTCTAAGTCAATCTTATGTTTAAAACTTCTTATTAGTTGGGTAATATGAGCGAAAAATAACTCCATATTACTCTCCACAGGAAGCTTATCTTCTTTTATTAAAGAAAGTTGCCCTTTTGGTTCAAAATATGAGAGGTAATATGTTTCTGGTTTAATGTATTCTTTCCAATACTCAACAAATCTATCAGGATCATTTAATATCTGATCCAAAGTGAAGGAGCGATATATGTTGTTATTGTAAAATCGCCAGGTGTAGCCATCTGTTAATATGCCGTAATGTTTTTCAAAATCTTTTTGATAATTAAATAGCTGCTTTACTCCGGCCTCTATATTTCCATAACATTCCGCTTCAACGGGGATAAGGATATCGGGATTAATATATATTACAAAATCCGCCCTTCTCTTTTCCTTCGCTTTTTTCTCGTGGATATATTCATTCTTTAGTCTTTCTCTTTTTGTTGATAACGCCCCCTCTTTGAGATGAAATAGCTCTGGTGATTCGAGGCAGTCTATTATAAAGCTGTGGACACCTGTTCCGGTTTCTTGGGTTTTATATTGTTGCTTTTCACTTGACCATTTACTTTTTAGTCCCTTAATGTCCATCTTATTCCTTTATATGAGAATGATATTTGAAATATATCTGTTTTGTGAATTATACGCTTATAGCTTATGTGCGTAAAGGGTGAGGAAACCACAGCGTCAGGGCCTCTTTTTGGCCTTTTCTCGCATATCTATTCTCTAGTCTCTAATCTCCAATCTCTACTTTCCCATCTTCCATCTCCCATTTGCCACTCTTGCCAACGATATCGCCATGTGATATACTTTCCCGTTGTTCTCCCGATTCCTTATATTAAAAAATATAAGTTGTTGAGGGATCCCGATCTCAGGTCGGGATCAATAATGTTAAGGAGGATCCATTTTGAAACCATATGAAGCGATAGTTATTTTCAATTCCGGCATCACGGAAGACAAGATCGACGCGTCCATAGCAAAATTCGAGAAAAAAATAAAGGACTCAGGCGGCACAGACGTTGCCACCGCGAAATGGGGAACGAGAAAACTCGCTTCGCCGATGAAAAAAGCCAAGAAAGCTTCGGAAGGATATTATGTTCTCATCAATTTTAACGGAGAAGGCAGAACGCCGAACGAGCTTCGGTTGCTCCTGAACGTTTCCGAGGAGATCATCAGGTATTCCGTGGTATGCGCAAGGCCCGCGGAAGAAGCCGAACCTAAAGAGGAAAAAGTTGAGATCGCGCCTTCAATGATCATGCCGCCCGTTCCCGGAGAGGGCCTGTCCGCTTCCGACGAGACTTCGCAGCAGGGCGATCAGATTTAGAATGGCCAACTTAAACAGGATTATACTTATAGGGACCCTGACAAATGATCCGGAGGTCCGTTTTACCGTGGAAGGATTGCAGATAGCTAAATTCCAGCTTGCTGTTGACAGGTTCGTGCAGGAAGGCGCGCCGAAACAGGTCGATTATATAGATGTTACCGCATGGAGGCGCCTCGCCGAGATCTGCGGCCAGTATCTGAAAAAGGGAAAGACCGCGCTTGTTGAAGGGCGTATCCAGATCAGGACTTTTGAGGACGGAAATGGGGCAAGGAAATGGGCGACAGAGGTCGTTGCCAGGAATATAAAGCTGATTGGCGAGGCCGTGAAAACACAGCCTGTCAACACTTCCGCTTCCGAGCCTCTGGATGAAGTGCCCGGTGTTGAAGAACTTCCCGCGGAAGAAAGCGACCTGCCGTTCTAGAAATTAGATATTAGAGGTTAGTAATTAGATATTAGAAAATAGAGATCAGGGGATATAAAAGTGTACAACAAGGTTTTTCTGATAGGCAATTTGACAAAGGACCCGGAACTCAGGTATACCCCGAGCGGGATACCTGTTGCCAGGTTCACGATCGCGGTGAACAGGCCCTCTTCCAAGAACGATAAAAAAGAAGTGGATTTCATCAATATCGTCGCCTGGAGGAGGCTTGCCGAGATCTGCGGTGAATACCTGAAAAAGGGCAGGCCGGTATCGATAGAGGGAAGGCTTCAGATCAGGCCGTACGAAAAGGACGGAGAGAAAAAGGTTTTCGCGGAAGTCGTGGCTGAAGGGATGCAAATGCTGGGCAAGAAGGAAGGGTCTACGACGCAACCGGAAAAGATCCAAGCTGAAGAGCCCGGAACGTCTGCGGCGGCGGGTGAGGGAGAGGAGATACCTTTTTAGTTAGTTTGTTGCCCGCCAGAGGCGGGCATGGATTTTATTTAAGGGGGAATATTCTTGGGAAAAAAAGACAGGGATAGGGATAATAAAAGAAAAAGCAACAATGAAGAAAGGCCTCAAAGGAAAAGAAGGAAGAAAGTCTGCATTTTCTGCGCCGACAAGTTCATGCCTGATTACAAGAAGATCGATCTCATGAAGAGATTCGTCAGCAGCAGAGGCAAGATCCTCACAATGAGATCATCCGGGTGCTGCGCGAAGCACCAGAGAGCTGTCGCCGGGGAAGTTAAAAAGGCAAGACAGCTTGGATTCCTGCCTTACACGGTGGACTAATGAAGATAATTCTTTTAGAGGACGTTAAAGGTGTAGGCCCCGCTGATACCGTCAAGGATGTCTCCGACGGATATGCCAGGAATTTTTTGCTGCCAAAAGGCGCTGCCGTGATCGCGGATAAAGGAACACTTAAAGTCCTTGATGTCAGGCTTAAGGCGAAGGCCGAGGGAATAGAAAAAGAAAAGGCCGATCTAAGGAAGATCGCGTCAAAGCTTGACGGCGCCCAGATCAGCATACAGGTGGATGCCGGCGAAAGCGGAAAGATCTTCGGGTCGGTCACGCACCAGGATATCGCCAGGAAAGTGTTCGAAACGCTTGGCATCGAAGTGGACAAGAAAAAGATCGTTCTGGACCAGCCGATAAAAGAGACCGGGTCGTTCGATGTTCCCGTTAAATTCACCTCGGATATCTCCGCGTCCCTGAAAGTGAATGTTGCCGCAAGCCCCAGATAAGCCCGGCGTTTATTTAATAAAGGACAGCTCCGGAAAGATCATATATGTAGGCAAGGCCATATCCATCGCCAAAAGGATAAAGGCTCACTTCAGGCCCGATTCAAAACTCGCTTCTCACATTGCCGACCTGGATTACATAGTCACGTCAACAGAACTCGAGGCTCTCATGCTCGAGGCGGTGCTGATAAAAAAACATCATCCAAGGTATAACGTGCTGCTTCGGGACGACAAGCAGTACCCTTACATAAAGCTGACCGTGAACGAAGAGTGGCCGAGCATGTCATTGGTGCGAAAGATCGTTGATGACGGGGCTGAATATTTCGGGCCTTACAGGAGCCAGACGGTAAAGGATATTTTCAAGTTGGTAAAGCGCCTTTTCCGGATAAGGTGGTGCAGGACGTTCAAAAAGAGGGATCAGCCGTGCTTTTACTATCACATGCATAAGTGCCTTGCTCCGTGCGCAAGGAACGTTTCGAGGCAGCAGTATTTAAGGTCGGTGAAGGATATCGAGCTTTTCCTGGAGGGAAAATTCGAGACCGCTATAAAGAAACTTGAAGCTGAAATGGACCAGGCATCGCAAAACAAAGATTACGAGGCGGCGGCGGAAATAAGGGACAGGCTGAAACTTTTCAAGAGCATCTCGGAGGAACAAAAGGTCGTGACAGCCGACAGGAAAGACAAGGATGTTTTCTTCGTTTCAACTTACGGAAATTCGGCGCTGGCCCTGATACTTGAGATCCGCTGCGGGAAACTGACCGGGAAACAGAGCTATTTCATTAAAGACACGAAACTTGAAGAAGAGGATACTCCTGACAAGCCTGATGGTCCAGTATTATTCAAGCGCGACATACGTGCCTCAAGAGATCATCGCTTCCGCCGATACAAATAAGGCGATCCTGGAAGGGGCTTTGACCAAACTCAAGGGATCAAATGTCCGCATAAATATCCCCAGGTCCGGTAATGACAAAGGCCTGCTGAAGATGGCGGAGGAGAATTCCAATTATGCCCTTCAGCAGAACATAAGGATCGAAGGTAATATTTATGATTCTTTATTTGACCTGAAACGATCCTTAGATCTCGAAAAGATGCCTTACAGGATAGAGGCATTCGACATCTCGACGACGATGGGAGTTGAAACCGTCGGCTCGATGGCGGTTTTTGAAGGCGGGCTGCCGCTTAAATCCGACTACAGGAAGTTCAAAGTTGCGCCCGGAAGGAAAGCGAATAACGACGTCGCCGGCATAAGGAATATCGTGATGAGAAGGTACACCGGGAAGCTAAGCTCCCAGCTTGCTTCGCCCGACCTTGTCCTGATAGACGGAGGGCTCGGCCAGCTTAACGCGGCAAAGCCTTTTATTCCTAAGGGTTCCGCGGTATTGGGCCTGGCGAAAAAACTCGAGGAGATCTACATGACGGGAAGAAAAGGGCCGATAAGGCTTGATATGGATTCTCCGGCGCTCAAGCTGCTTCGCAGGATAAGGGATGAAGCCCACAGATTCGCGATAACATTCCACAGGAAGCGAAGAGCCGCCAGGACGTTCTCGAACTGACAGCCGCACTAATTTACCAGTAAACCTAACTTATTCTCCTTTTATCCCCGCGAATAAATATGTTCATTCGGTGAAATTTCCATTACCTTCTTACGATATATTAAGCGGCAATAGATTTTGTTTTTAAATCCAGGAGGGAAATATAATGGTAATGATAATTGACAATCAAAGTTTTCTAAGGACTTCTTTGATAGGCAGAGCTAATATGAAAGAAAATCCGGCTAAGCTCGAACAGAGCGGAGTTAAAGCCTATGAAGAGGCTTGCAAAAAATACGGAGTTGAAGTGAACAAGAAGATCCGAAGGGCGCTATTGAAGGGCAAAACTACGCTCAACCTCAGTAATGAAAATATCGGTGCCGGACAAGCCATGGCGCTGGCGGAGGCTCTCAAGGTCAATAAGACCTTATGCAAGCTCGGGCTTCATGGGAATAACATCGGCGATGAAGGAGCCAAGGCGCTTGCAGAGGCGCTTAAGGTCAATCAAAGTTTAACAGAGATCGACCTTGAGGCGAATGATATTGGCGATGAAGGAACCATAGCGATCGCAGAGGCCCTTATGATCAACAAAAGCTTAACGGGGATCAACCTTAACATGAACAGGTTTGGCGATACAGGAGCCATAGCGATCGCAGAGACCCTTGAGGTCAATACGAGCTTGACGGCGCTCTTTCTTTTAAAAAATTGTATCGGCGATGAAGGGGCCATATCGCTTGCGGAGGCCCTTAGGTTTAATAACAGCTTGATGATACTTGACCTTGCGCAAAATAACATCGGCGATGTAGGAGCCAAGGCGTTTGCAGATGCTTTCAAAATTAATTTAGATGCTATCAAAATCAATAAGAGCTTAACTGAGCTAGACCTTGCGCAAAATATGATCGGCGAAGAAGGGAAAGCGGCCCTGCGGACGGTCGAGAGGGGATCACTTAATATAGAATGCTATTAAAGAGATTTTTATAGTAGCAGATAGCAATGTTTCGGCTGCTTCAAGCGCCGGATAAGCTTCGATTCGATATCAAATAATCCCTAATATTTATCACTTCCCGCTTAAGCTTTGCCTCTGCCGGCACACTGTCAAATATTTAATAATTATGGTATAATTTCCCTTCGTTTCACTGTGAAAAAAACAACTATTTACGCAATTTTTTTTGTGTTTGCTCTGATGTTCAATGCTTCTTACGGCGAAGACACCAGCAATGAGCAGCAAAAACTGTTAAAGATCCAGACAGAGCTGGCGGAGCAAAAACAAAAACTTAGATTAACGCGCGCGGAAGAACAGAGGGCCCTGAGCAGCCTTTTTGTCATTAAAAAGAACCTCTCGCTCGCGAAAAAAAGTTTGAGCGAGGCAAAGGGCAGGGTAAATTATAACCAAAAGAGGATGGCCGAGCTTAAGAAGGAGCTTGCGGCTGCCGAGATCAGCATACGGGACGAAAGCTATAACCTGAAACACAGGATAAGGGAAGTTTATAAGAGCGGAAGCGGAGGGTTCCTGGATATCCTGTTCGCGTCCAGGTCCATGTCCGATTTTATAAACAGGACCTATTACTTCGGCCGTATCATCAATAAAGATGTTGAGCTCATCAGCGATATAAGGCAGCAGGTTGAACAGATAAGGTCGGCGAGAGTACAGCTTGAATCATCGAACAGGGAGATCAGGGACTCTTTAAAGGTGATCGAAACCCAGAAGCGCGAGATCTCCAGGGCCGACGCCGAGGGGCAAAGGACATATAAGTTTTTGCACGGCAGGCGCAGGAATATGAGAGGCGCGTCAGGGAGCTTGAAGCAAGCAGCCTCGAGATCGAGCGGTTCGTCAGGTCCCGCGGAAGGTCGACGGCTGTTTCTTCCGGAAAGTTCAGCTGGCCTATTGCGGGCAGTATCAGGATCGTTTCAAAGTTCGGATATAGAAGGCACCCGATCTGGGGAAGGCTTGATTTCCATACCGGGGTCGACATAGCGGCTGCGTATGGAAAACCGATAATGTGCGCTGACAGCGGAGAGGTAATATACAGCGGATGGTGGGACGGGTATGGAAAAGCTGTGGTCATTGATCACGGCAGGGGGTATACTACTGTTTACGGCCATATGTCCAGGATCTACATACAGGCGGGCCAAAAGGCGGAAAAGAACCAGGTAATAGGACTCGTGGGAAGCACAGGTTTTGCAACAGGACCGCATCTGCATTTTGAAATAAGGTATAATGGCAAGCCGGTTAACCCGCTACCTTTCCTGATCTGAAAAAAATATTAAGGAGGAAAATGAATGAGTAAGAAGAACATTGTTATCATATTGATCCTTTTTACGGTGTTATCGATCTTCATAGCGGGTGACGCAAAGAAGGCGAGATCGGCAGATGACCTGGAGTCAAAGCTGAACATATACCTTCAGGTCCTGGACGCCGTTAAGAACGATTATGTTAATAAGAACCTGGACAATACGAAGCTGATGTACGGATCCATAAGGGGACTGCTTGATTCCCTAGACGATCCGTATACAAGGTTCCTGGAACCAAACTCATACAAAGAAATGAAAATAAGGCTTTCCGGCTCCTATTCGGGCATCGGCATATATATAGGTATCAAGGATAAACAGCTGATAGTGATCTCTCCGATAAAGGGCACTCCGGCATGGCAGGCAGGCCTGAAGCCGAGAGATAAAATATTGGCCATTGAAGGCAAGCAAACCAAGGATATGGCGCTTGATGAAGCGGTAAGTTTGATAAGGGGGCCGAGTGGATCACTGGTGACCATGTCGATATTAAGGGGATCGGCCAGGGAGCCGAAAGATTACAAGATAGCGAGAGAAAAGATCGTTATCAAGAGCGTTGAAACGGACATATTGGAAGGGAACTTAGGGTATATTAAGCTGAACACTTTTGAGAACCAGAATGCCGCTGAAGATATGGAAAAAGCCCTTAACAATATGAAAGATAAACAGATAAAGGGGATCGTACTGGATGTAAGGAATAACGGAGGGGGTCTCCTTCAGAACGCGATCGAGATCGGCAGTATGTTCATAAAGGACGGGACGATAGTGTATACGGTCGACCGGGAAGGCAAAAAGGAAACGATAAGCAGCACCGGAAATCTGGTATGGAACAGGCCCATCGTCATGCTTATAAACGAGTCAAGCGCGTCGGCATCGGAGATCCTTGCGGGAGCTCTTCATGACAATCACATAGCCACTCTTGTTGGAACAAGATCGTTCGGTAAAGCATCGGTACAGAACGTGAAGCAGCTCGAGGACGGCTCCGCCATACTGCTGACGATCGCGAAGTACCTTACTCCGAACGGAACGGACATTATGAAGAAGGGCATTGAACCTGATTACGTTGTGGAGATACCAACATCGGAGGCCGATGCCGCCCTGGAAACGGACGAAAAGACCGCCGATGTCGAGAAAGATCCTCAACTCAAAAAAGCTGTTGAGATACTGTCAGGATTGATCGTCGGGGTACACCCCGGAGTGAAAAAGAACAAATACTTCAGGGCAAATATAAGAGGCGGAAGGGCAAGAAAGGTCAGTGCGGTTTCGCTTTAATAAAATCAGCTGGGAAAATTTTAAAAAGAGTAAAAATGTAAAGTTCCACGTTGACTGGAAGGGCTTTAGAGAGAAGATAAAGCTCCACGTTCACTGGAAGGATTTCAGGAAGAGCTTCAAGCTAAAGTTCAACATCGACTGGAAAGGCCTTAGAGAAAATAAAAAGTTAAAGATCAATATCGGCCTGGTTGTGATATTGATAGTATTTTTTGTGATCTTTCCGGACATTATCATTTCCGTGTACAGGGTCGGGCATCACGTGGAGAAGAAGCCTGAAGAGAAAAAGGCGGTCCATCTGGAGGTGCCCGTAGCATTGCCTAAGGCACCACCAAGGGCGCAGCGAATAAAGCAGAGAGCGAAGATCCGCGCGCCCAAAAAAGCTAATGTCAGGGTGGCGATAATACTTGATGATGCGGGAGGGAAGATCCCCGATTATCACGAGATATGTTCCATTAAGGAGCCTTTGACGATAAGCGTTATTCCGGACCTGCCGGACTCCAGAAATGTTGCAAAAGCCATGTCGGACGCCGGATTCGAGGTAATGCTCCATCTTCCAATGGAATCCGTGAACGCGAATTACAGGAAATCGGGCGGCGGCATGATCTCCTGCTTCGACAGTGATGATGAGATAAGAAAGACAGTGCTTGACGACCTGGCAAGCGTGAAATGGGTCGTTGGGGTCAATAACCATATGGGATCAAAAGCTACTGCGGATGAAAGGGTAATGAATGCGGTCTTTAACGCTCTGAAAGGCAGGGGGCTTTTTTTTATCGACAGCAGAACATCGAGTAAATCCATCGCTTATAAACTGGCAAAGAGCTTCCATATTCCCTCAGCGGAGAACAACATATTTCTTGACAGTGAAACGGGTCAGACCTATATTGAGGCCAGCTTCAGGCGCCTGATCTCAATGGCAGGACAGAATGGCTCTGCGATCGGCATTGGGCATGTAACAAGACCGATGACAATATCGGTGCTTAAAAAACTTATGCCCGAATACGAAAAGGACGGCGTTGATTTTGTTTATGCTTCAGAGCTTGTGAAATGAAAAAAACACTGCTGTTCGTTTTAATGTTATTTATTTTTTGCTCAGTGGGACTGGCAAAGGATGCTGACCAGGCTTCATATGTTATTGGTCCCGGGGACACGCTGGAGATCCACGCGTGGAACAAGGACAATCCGGATATCCTCGTTGTCAATCCTATTGCCATGACCCAGGGACAAACGGTAGTGTCCACCACTATCACATTCCAGGACATGCATTCCATTACGGTTTCGCGCGACGGGCGGATATATGTGCCTCTGGTAGGCGTTATAAAAGTGGAAGGATTATCGACGACAGACCTGGAGAACATGATAAAGAAGGGGCTGCGGTATTTCGCGCCGGACGCTTGGGTAACGATCCTGGTAAAGAACCCCAAGCCGGTAAGGGTATATGTGATGGGGCAGGTAGAGCATCCGGGCATGTACGGAATCCCCGACGGAAGACCGGAGGAATGCAGGCTGATAAATTTCATTAATCTCGCCGGAGGATTCACGGCTTACGCCGAACTTAATCAGATATCCATCAAGGGGAACGGGACAATGGAGGTCGTTGATTTCTATAAGGTGGAAAAGGACGGCGACATAGGCCAGAACATCATTTTAAGGGACGGCGACACGGTCGTTGTCCCTCAAAAGTACAACCAGGTTTATGTGCTTGGTTATGTGGAAAGACCCGGTCCCGTGAAATATATCGAAGGCGCCAATGTTTCCGACTATATCGGGAGCACCGGCGGCTTCACGAGATTCGCGGCAACGGACAACATCGGCATCATCAGGGGCGATCCATCCAACCCGACCGTGATCAAGGTGCAGGTGAATAAATATCTTTCGTGGGACAGCAATTCACAGAGCCCGAAGATCCTTCCCGGCGATGTCATATATGTTCCCCAATCATGGTTCGCGGATTGGGCTGACATGGCCGGCGTTCTCGTAGGCTTCAGGGACGCAAGGAATGCCACAAGGGACCTGATCTCTGCTCCCCAGTGGGATCCGAGCGTGAACAGGTGATAAGATGGAACAAGAGCTGAACCTGCTTGACTATTTTAAGGTCATCCTTAAGTGGAAGAAATTCATCATATCTTTCACCGGGATCGTTGTGATCCTTACGGTGCTCGCCTGTCTTGTAATACCGTGGACTTACAGGGCGGAGACGACCCTGCTTGTGCCTTCACAAAACAGAGGGTTGGAAGGGCTGATGGCTTTATCCTCAATGATAGGGGGGTCGACGGTGAACATGCCGACGGATATCAGCCAGTCGATGCTGGGAAGGTCCACGAATTTTATGGACATCCTGAAAAGTAAAACGATCGCCGGCATGATCATAGACGGCCTTAACCTGGATAAATACTACCGCGCCAAGAACAAAGAAAACCTTATTCCGGTGATCCAAAAAAAGCTGAAGGTCAGGGAGCAAAAAGGATTGCTAAAGATCTATGCCCAGGACAGGGATCCCCGGCTTGCGGCGGATATAGCCAATTATTCCGCTATAGTGCTCGATGAATTCAACAAGAAAGGCAACATTCAGTTCGCAAGAAGGTTAAAGAACTTTATCAGGGAACAGCTTGCGGCGGCAAAGATCGACCTTGACGATGCGGAGGAAAGACTTAAGAAATTTGATATCCAATCCCAGATGGTGAAGATGTCGGAAAAAGAACTGTTGTCCGCGCGGCTTCTGAGGGACGTAAAGGTAAAGGAAGCGATATATACGATGCTGATGCAGGAATATGAAAAATCAAAGATAGATGAAGCAAAAGAAGAGCTGTTCTTTGAGGTCCTTGATCCGGCGCAGCCCCCGAAGCAGCCTTATATCCCAAAACCGTTCCTGTATTCCATCACGGCCCTTATGCTCGGCGGATTATGCGCGACATTTCTTGCGTTCTTTTTTGAATATCTGGAGGGGCTTGGCATAAAGATCCCGCAGATCGATTATGAAAAGGAGATAAAATGGGCGACCCAAAGGAAACGTTAGACAATATCGAAACGATCAGCAAAATAGACAGTCTCGGAATGCTGGCTCTCGTGGAAAAGCTTCCCGGCATGATGGAGGAAGGCTGGGTGCTGTCCGAAGCGCTGGACATTCAGAAGACCGGCAAGATCAGCAATCTTGTGATATCCGGCATGGGCGGGTCTGCGATAAGCGGCGACATTGTTTCGCTTGTGTTGAGGAACAAGGTCGATTTTCCCGTCTTTGTTAACCGGAATTACGGCTGCCCGAAATTCGTCGGCGCGAACACGCTGTTCCTTGCCGTAAGCTATTCCGGCAATACCGAAGAAACGCTCTCGGCGTTCAAAGAGGCCCTCAAGAGAGGCGCCAGGATCATCTCCGTATCTTCCGGCGGAGAGCTGAAAGAACTTTCAAAAAAGAACAGCGTGCCGTTCATGGAGATCCCGAAGGGCCTGCCGCCGAGGTCGGCGCTGGGATATCTTCTTTCTTCCCTTCTCAACCTGCTTAGCAAATCCGGCGCCGGAACTTTCAGATCGGACATTGACGAAACCATAAAGCTGCTCAAGCAGCTCACAAGGAAATACGGGGTTTCGTGCGCGTCCAGGGAGAACGATGTGAAAAAGATGGCGATAAGGCTCAACGGGCAAACTCCCGTGATCCTTGTGAGCGATGGGACCACTTATGCCGCCGGGCTCAGATGGAAGACACAGCTTAATGAGAACAGCAAGACGACCGCGGTGCTTTCGGTATTTCCGGAACTCGATCACAACGATATCGTCAATTTCTCGTTCCTGAAGCAGGGGGAGCACAAATTTTCTTTTGTTGTATTAAGGGACGAGGGCGACCCGGAGAGGATGAAGAAGCGCATAGAGGTGACAAAATCCCTGATAAGCGGTAATGTGGGGGGTATTGCGGAGGTCTGGTCCCAGGGTGAATCTGTCCTTGCGAGGACGATGTCGCTTATTTTTTACGGGGATTATCTCTCAGTGTACCTTTCCGTACTCTCCGGCATTGACCCGACACCCGTTGAGATAATAGAAAAACTGAAAAAGGAGCTTTCAAGATGAAAGCCATCATCATCGCCGGAGGCATGGGGACAAGGCTCAGGCCGCTTACATATAATATACCAAAGGCCATAGTGCCTCTGGCCAACAAACCCTTTGTGTTCCACCAGATCGAACTTTTGAGGAAGTTCGGAGTGACCGAAGTGATACTGAACCTTCATTATCTCTCCGACAACATCAAGAACATTTTTGATGACGGGAAAAAACTCGGGGTAAAGATCGACTTTTCGATCGAGGAAAAGCCTCTCGGGACCGCCGGAGCGGTAAAGAACGCCGAGAAATTCTTTGACACCGGCCCGATGATCGTTTTCAACGGCGATATACTGACCGATATAAACCTGGAGAAAATGATAAAATTCCACAAAGAAATGAAAGGGAAGGCAACTCTGGCGCTCACGAGGGTTGATGATCCGACCCCGTACGGGCTTATCATAACCGATGAAAAGCAGAGGGTCATTGAATTCCGCGAGAAACCAAGCTGGGAGCACGTTACGGCAAATACCATCAACGCCGGAATATACGTTGTCGACCCCTTGATCTTCAAGCTTGTGCCCAAAGGGAAAGAGTTTTCGTTCGAGAGGCAGCTTTATCCTGGGCTTTTAGAGCGCGGAGAAAAGATCTACGGATATATAACGGATGCTTACTGGATGGATATCGGCGATCCTGTTAAATACCTGAAAGCCCACCATGACATTTTAAGCGGTGATGTGATGGCGGTAATTCCCGGCAACAAGATCAGCGCCAATATCTGGCTTGAGAGCGACGCGAACATAAGCGGCACGGCCAAGGTGAGGGGCCCCGCTCTTATCGGCAGCCACGCGCGGATCGCGGAGGAAGCGATCATCGATGAATTCGTAGTTCTGGGGGAAGGCGTAACGGTTGGCAGGGGGTCAAGGCTGAAGAATTGCGTTGTGCACCCAAGGTCCGTGATAGGAGAGAACGTCAAGATTGAAGGCAGCATAATCGGAGCGAACTGCACGATCGAAGATTTTTCCTCCGTGACGGGCGCCACGCTGGCTGACGGCACCATCTTAAAGAAAGGCACAAGGATTGGAGGGAACCCATGATAAGGATTTTTTCCGGCAGTGAAGTAGACAAGAAAGTGCGCAGCATCACGTCCAAGGAAATGTTCTTTGACAGGAAAAAAGAAGAACAGGTAAGGGCGATCATCGACGATGTCAGGACGGGCAAAGACGCGGCTTTAATAAAGTACACAGAAAAGTTCGACGGCGTAACTTTGAAGATGGACGACATACAGGTCACGTCCAAGGAGATAAACGACGCGTACAAGGCCGTCGGGGATGATTATTTAAAGACATTGAAGACGGCCATAAGGAACATCACCTCTTATCACAAGCGGCAGAAAGCGGACGAATGGTTCGAGACGCTTCCCGATGACGTGATCCTTGGAATGAGGAACGTTCCAATAGACAGCGTCGGGGTTTATGTCCCGTGCGGCACCGCTGCCTATCCTTCTTCAGTGCTGATGAACGTCATACCCGCGCGGGTCGCGGGCGTAAAAGAAATAGTAATGGTCACGCCGCCCGGAAAAGGCGGGAAGTGCGACCCTCACATCCTTGTCGCGGCCGCTGAGGTCGGGGTCGGGAACATATTCAAGGTCGGCGGATGCCAGGCCATAGCCGCGCTTGCTTTCGGCACGGAGACGGTCCCGAAGGTCGACAAGATAGTAGGGCCGGGCAATATTTACGTGACCCTGGCAAAGAAGGCGGTTTTCGGTCAGGTAGGCATCGACAAACTTGCCGGACCTTCCGATGTATTGATAATCGCAGATGAGGATTCCGAACCCGAATTCATTGCCGCGGACATGCTCTCGCAGGCGGAACACGACCCCGATTCAACGGCGATCCTGGTCACGACCTCTATGCCGGTCGCCAGGAAAGTGCTCAGGGAAATTGCAGGGCAGATCAAGAAGCTTAAGAGGATCAAGATCATAAAGGCTTCGCTGGACAACAACGGCGCGATATTCGTTGTTGATAGCCTGAAAAAAGCCGTTGAAATATCGAACAAGATAGCGCCCGAGCATCTGGAGATACTTTCAAGCCCGCCGCAGAACCTGCTCGAAAGGATCAGGAACGCGGGAGCGGTATTCCTTGGACCTCATTCTCCGGTCGTGGTGGGGGATTACATGGCTGGACCGAACCATGTTCTGCCCACATCGGGATCGGCGAGGTTCTCTTCTCCGCTTTCCGTTTATGATTTCATAAAAAAGCAGAGCATTGTCGGATACACGAAACCTGCCCTGCGCTCGATACTGGCGGATATTAAAGTGTTTGCTGAAGTGGAGGGACTTGACGCGCACGCGAGGTCCGCGGAGATAAGATTTAAGTCTTAGATCGTAAAATTGAATACTAACGCCATGCGCGCGTACCTCATGTGTGGTTGCAATTTGCAACCACCTCGTTTTTTTCTTTAGCAATTTCTGACTTCTAGTTTCGGATCCCTTATTTCCACACGCTACTTCACAAACCCCACATTATACTTCCTGGTTGACCGCTCGATGGTCAACTTGCGTATATCGCGTACCAATTCGCGGATGTTCGCGTCGTGCTTGAAGACGCGCTTCTCCAAAAGCTCGATCTTCTTCGCCAGTTCCTGGTTATTTGAGATCATATGATGGATTTTGACGAATGCCCGCATGATCGCGATATTTACCACGATCGACCTTTCGCTATTTAGCACCGATGAAAGCATGGCCACCCCCTGTTCGGTAAAAGCATAAGGAAGATGTCTTCTTCCTCCCCAACTTGACATCGCAATTTGCGATATCAAGTTTGATCGCTTTGTGCCTGAACTTGATGTGCCAAAATGGCACTTCAAGTTATTGTATTCTTCAACAGTTATCTGAAACATAAAATCCTCAGGGAAACGGGCATTATTCCTCTTCACCTGCTCATTCAATCTGAAAGTTTGAACGCCATACAATTCCGCCAGGTCCCTATCAAGCATCACCCTTTTACCTCTTATTTGATATATCCTTTTTTCGATCGCCTCATATGGGACTAGAGCTTTGTTCATAGAACACCCCCGAACCGGTTATTAGAAATTTTATTACCGTGTATTTTATTCGTGAGTATGGCAAAATTATGTAGTTATTTTCGACAAAAGCAGTAATTTCCAACAGCAGTTCTTGATATTTTTCCGACTTCTTGCCTCTAATCTCTGATCTCTAACTTTTTCCTTCTTATTTCTTCCTTGTTCCTATTTTCCACTTTCCCCCCTCTACCACCTTGATTCTACCCTCATCTTAAAATGTGTGGGGTTTGCCGGGATCTTTATATCGCTTTTTTACCGCCCAGAAGAAGGAAGAAGATGGCCATCCTTACCGCGACGCCGTTCGTCACCTGGTCGAGTATCACGTTGAACGGCCCGTCGGCTACTTCGCTGGAAAGCTCCACCCCCCGGTTGATCGGACCCGGATGCATTATAATGACGTCGGATCTGGCTTTTTTAAGGCGCTGGGCAGTGATGCCGTAAAGCTTTACGTATTCTTCGATCGACGGGAACAGCCCTTTTTGCTGGCGTTCCAGCTGGATCCTCAGGACATTTATGAAATCCGCGTCCCTTATTTCCTCATCAAGGTCATAGGATGCCTTGACCCCCATTTTTTCGATCTCCGCAGGCATCAGCGTCGGCGGGGCCACCACCGAGACTTTCGCCCCCAGCTTTGTCAGTCCCCATATGTTCGACCTGGCGACCCGGCTGTGCGCTATATCGCCGACGATCACGACTTTCTTCCCTTTAAGGGGGCCTTTCTTTTCCCGCATGGTGTAAATATCAAGCAGGCCCTGTGAAGGATGCTCGTTAGAGCCGTCGCCCGCGTTTATGATGGAGGCTTTCACGTTGTCATCCACAAGTGTGGCCGCCCCCGATGCCGAATGCCTGATGACAATGGCGTCAATCCCCATCACTTCGATATTTTTTACCGTATCGATCAGCGTTTCCCCTTTTACGGCGGAGCTGGAGGACATCGTCATTGACGTCGTGCTGGCGGAAAGCATTTTTGCCGCCATCTCGAAAGAAGTCCTTGTCCTGGTGGAGGGTTCATAGAAAAGCAGGGCGATGGATTTTCCGTTAAGCGCAGGGACGCGCGGGATAGGCCTTTTCATGACTTCCGCCATTCCGCTCGCAGTATCCAGTATAAGGTTTATCTCTTCGGCGGTAAGGTTCTTTAACCCGAGGAGGCTTTTGCGGCTTAAGGTGATGTGTTTTGCCATAACTAATTCCTTGGCCCCGAAGTTACGCTTCTCATACTTCAGGTTGCTTTTAAAACTGCGATATTATATCATAACTTTTCGGAGGATTCTCTTGGAAGAACAGAACAGCTCAAATATCTTAGGCAGCCTTCCCGATAGAATCAGGAATATAATATCGAACTCAGTCGCGGCCTTCCTTGTGTTGCTGCTTCTCCTTCTGATATATGTCGGTTACAGGTCAATAGCCGCGCGCTACGCGGGGGTGAGCGGGAGCTCATATATAATGGGGATCCTTTTTGAGATACGCGTGAACGGGGAGAATACAGGCGGACACGTGAAAGCCACGCTGGATAGAGTGAGGGAAATAGCGAACCAGATAAATTATTTCGACGAAAAAAGCGAGGTATCCGCCATCAACAGCATGGCCGGCATATCGGCGGTGGCTGTGAGCCATGATATATTTGACCTGATAGACAAGGCCCTCAGGTTCTCCCGGCAGACGGGAGGAGCTTTTGACATAACCATAGGGCCGCTTGTCGACATATGGAACTTCAACTCGAAGACCCATACGGATATACCCGCCGGCAATGAACTCATTTACGCGCAGCACCTTGTAAATTTCAACAATGTCCAGATAAATCCGTACAATGAGACGGTGAAGCTTCTTTATCCCGGGATGAAGATCGACCTTGGCGGGGTCGGGAAAGGTTATGCTATCTCAAAAGCCAGGGCAATGCTTGTCGGGAGAGGCGTTAAAAGCGCGATCATAAACGCGGGATCAAGCATCATGGTGATAGGCGATAACAAGGGAAAACCTTGGAAGATCGGTATAAAGGATCCCAGGCATCCGGATGAGGTCGTGGGGGTCGTAACGCTCACCGCCGGCCAGGCTTTGTCCACATCCGGAGATTATGAAAGATACTTCGAGCTGGGCGGCAAGAGATACCATCATATACTTGATCCGGCCACAGGCATGCCCGCGGATCAGTGCAGGTCCGTGACCATCATCTCTGATGACGCGACGCAGGCTGACATGCTTTCCACGGCCGTTTTTGTCATGGGGCCAAAGCGAGGCATCGCCTTCGTGAACTCGCTAAAGAACGTTTATGCCGTCATAATCGATAAGGACGGCAACCTGATAACATCTCCGGGCCTCACACTGGAGAAATGACAATGATAATCCTTGCCCTGAACTGTGGGAGTTCCTCCGTAAAATACCAGCTCTATGACTGGGACAAGCGCGAGATCATGACCAGAGGGAATGTTGAGCGCATAGGCCTTGATAATTCTTTCATCACTCACGAGGAGCCGGGAAAAGATATTTACAAGGCCGAGTATAACTGCCCCACCCACGAAGAGGCCATCAAGCTCATCATTAACACTCTGGCTGACAAAGAGGTCGGGGTCGTCAAGGATATCTCGGCGATATCCGCAGTGGGCCACAGGGTCGTCCACGGTGGCGAGAGGTTTTCAAGGTCTGTCCTGATAAGCGACGAAGTGATCGCCGCGATCAAGGAATTCGCGGACCTGGCGCCGCTTCATAATCCGCACAATATCGCCGGCATAGAAGCCGCAAAGTCGATACTTCCTGGAGTACCGCAGATAGCGGTGTTCGATACCGCTTTTCACCAGACGATGCCTCCTTATGCCTATATATATCCCCTGCCTTATGAGTGGTATAAAATGTACGGGGTGAGGCGTTACGGCTTTCACGGGACGAGCCATCTTTATGTTTCCCGAAGGGCGGCGGCGATGCTCGGGAAGAGACCGGAAGAGGTCAATGTCATTACCATGCACGTCGGCAACGGGGTCAGCATCGCAGCGGTCAAGAAAGGCATATCGGTGGATACCAGCATGGGGCTTACACCGCTTGAGGGCGCCGTCATGGGAACAAGGTGCGGAGACATAGACCCGGCCATAATCCTGTTCATGATCGAGAAGGAAGGGTTTTACGCTCATCAGCTTGACATGATCCTTAACAAGAAAAGCGGCCTTCTCGGTATCACCGGCAAATATTTTGACAGAAGGGATGTCGATCGTTCTGCCGAGGCAGGGGATGAGAGAGCGAAACTCGCCCAGGAAATAGAAGCGTACAGGTTAAAAAAGTACATCGGGGCTTATGCCGCCGCGATGGAAGGACTTGACGCGATAGTCTTCACGGCGGGAGCCGGAGAGCTGAACCACATGCTGAGGGAGAGGGTCATAAGCGGGCTTGAATTCATGGGGGTTGAGCTTGACAGGGACAAAAATAAGGAAGGCAGCAGCAGGGAAAAAGAAACGATCATTTCGTCCGACCATTCAAAAGTTAAGGTCATGGTGATACCCACCGATGAAGAACTGGTATTTGTTGAGGATGTTGCAGCCACGCTTGAAAACCGATACGATATTCATACGAAATTTACTTACTCTTTTCAGGACCCGAAGTTCAGGAGAAAAATAGTCCATAAATAAGAAATTGAACAATTAACAATGACACAATGAACAACAAGGTGTCGCCGAAGGCGACTTAATGATTTAGTGAAATTTATTCGTTGTTGTTAATTGAGAAATTGTTAATTTAATTCCGGAGGAATTCTTTGAGCACTATCTGCATTTTCGAAGACGAAGGTTATAAAACGCTACTGCCGCTGACGTGGTTCCGTCCCGCGATGGACCTGCGCTGCGGCATGAATACCCTGTTCGAAAAAATAAAACGATGCTACCCCAGAACGGATATCCACATCCTTTGCAGGGATCATCTTTCTTCATCCGTGAAAAAAAATCATCCGGGCGCGCTTGTTGGTAAGCTCGGAAAGGAGCCTTCGGTCATGTTCATGAACGGAAGGCTTTTGTGCGACCCGGAGACAGCAAAAAGGATCCCTCTATCCGGGGGTGATGAGATATTCGAGTGCGACGGGACGATCGTTGCCGCGAGGCTTTCCAAAAGCAACCTGGAACTTATTGCCGGCAGCGCTTTTACTCCCGATATAAAACATTATTTTTCTCCCGTTTACAAAACGGCTAAGATCACCAGGATATCCGTTAAACTGGTCAACTATTTTTTTGACCTGATCGCGCACAATAAAGAAGAGATAATATCGGATTTTTCTTTGATCACAAGAGGAGGAATTACAAGAGGCAGGGTACATCAGACCATCGCTTTTTATCAGCGCAGCGGAATATTCATTGATGACGGCGCGGACATCGAAGCTTTTTGCGTTCTTGACGCGAGGAACGGCCCTATTTATGTCGATAAGAACGCCAGGATCCAGCCGTATTCACGACTTGAAGGCCCCTGCTTCATAGGCGAAAGATCCGTCGTTATGGCGGGCGCCAACATAAGGAGCGGCACGAGCGTGGGCCCCGGATGCAGGATAGGCGGAGAGGTGGAAGGGACCATTTTTCAGGGAGCTTCCAATAAGCAGCATTACGGATTTCTGGGCCACAGCTATGTCGGGGAGTGGGTGAACATGGGCGCCGGCGTCACGAATTCCGACCTCAAGAACAATTACGGCAACGTGAAGATCCACTACATTAAGGAAGATGTCGATTCGGGGACCATGTTCCTCGGCTGCTCGATAGCCGACCACACGAAGATCGGCATAGGCGCGCTTATCGCCACGGGCGCCGTGATAGGAGCCGCGTCGAACATATACGGGGGCGGGATCACCCAGAAATTCATCCCGTCGTTCTCGTGGGGTGACGCGAACAACCTGGTAATTCACGATCCCGAAAAGGCCATAAAGACGGCGCAGACAGTGATGTCAAGACGGGACAAGGAGATGAGCCAGGATGACATCGACCTTTTCAGGAAGGTCTTTGAATTGACCGAAGAAGAGAGAGCGGATTCCGGGGTCGTCTGAACGCCGATCTGAAGCGATGGAGTTGAGTAATAATTAACAATGACCAATTCCAAATGACAAATTAATGTCCAATTAACAATTTCCAATTTGTCATTTGACATTGTCAATTGGACATTGCGCGAGGCATTGCCTGGTCGTCTAACGGTAGGACACCGCCCTTTGGAGGCGAGAATCGGGGTTCAAATCCCTGCCGGGCAGATAATTCTAAAGTGTTGCCCTTTTGCGCCCCCGCCAGAGGCGGGCAAGAGAGGCGCACCCCGACTTTAGTCGGGGGAGGCGAGAATCGGGGTTCAAGGCCCTGTCCCCCAGATCTTCCGAAGGACGCTCTGATTTCACACGCAGCTATAGGCTTTTGCTTTGCAAATCGGGACAGGGAACAAATCCATACCGGGTAAGTGTATCATCTGATCGAGAGAGGTTTACAATGCAAAGGAAAATTCTTCAAATAATGATCGCGATCGTTTTCGCGATCTCACTTCAATGCATCTGTTATGCAAAACAGGGCACCGAATTAAAAATATTCACGAAGATCAAGGAAACAATAAAGATATATGTTGACGGTCAATTTGAGGGGTTAAATGTCATTCAGGTAAAGGACATAGATCCGGGCAACCATTTCGTCCGGGCAACAGAAAATGATATCGTTATTTACGACAAAACCGTTGATGTTCCGGAAGGACAGGTCACGACGATACTTATCGAAGGACAAGAACAAACCGGGGGCGTGACATCAGCAAATCTATATGAGCATCAACTGGAATATAACAACAACAGACTGGATATTATCGTACGGTCTTCACTTGTCGGACAAACATACACATATGATGTAAGGTCGGGTTGGCGCAGATACGGCTATGGCGAACTAAATACTATAAGTACCGTGAGAGAGGTGTCCGATTGGGAGATAGTTAAGGGGGGGCTGGAAAGGGTCTCAGATGTCGATTTTCTTAAACTGGTCGGCGACCAGGACACGCTTAAAACGGTGCAGGATAAAAAAAGCATGGAAACGACCTGGTTTGGAATAGATGCCGCATTGGCTGTTATTGGTATTGGCATAGCAGTATCTGAAGATTCAGATCCAAGTGGCGGACAGAGATATGGAGTGCCGCAATATGACCAGGGGCGGTTGGTGGGAGGCGCGCTTGCGGGTTATGTATTTGGTTCCTTTGCTAAACACTTTTATGACCTCAATAACAGCTATCATATTTCGCCGACATACGCTGTGGAAAAAGCGTATAAATACAACTTAAAGCTGAAAGAATCTCTCGGATTGCCCGCGGACTATGAACCGCAACAGTGAGCGTGATAAGGGGATCCAATGAAATATAGAAAATTCGGGAAACTTGGTTTTGATGTTTCTGCGCTCGGAATGGGCTGCATGCGCTTGCCTGCCACAGATGGTATTGGGTATAGCCCGAATGTGATAGAGGACGAATCGATACAACTGATCCGCCATGCTATTGATAAAGGGGTTAATTATATTGATACGGGATATCCATATCACGGAGGCAATAGCGAGAGAGTTCTCGGAAAAGCCCTAAAGGACGGACACAGGCAAAAGGTAAAGGTCGCGACAAAATCCCCGATCGTGATGGTCAGAAAGCCCGAAGATTTCGACAACTTCCTCAGCGAACAGTTAAAAAGGCTGCAGCTGGACCATATCGACTTCTATCTTCTTCACGGTATCGGCAGGAAAAGCTGGAAAATGATAAAAGAGATGGGAATTATCAGTAAAGCCGAATCCGCGATAAGGGATGGCAGGATCGGGCATCTCGGGTTTTCTTTCCATGACGATCACGATGCTTTTGTGGAAATAATCGACGGTTACGATAAGTGGGAGTTCTGCCAGATACAGTATAATTACATGGACACCGAGCATCAGGCCGGAACAAAAGGGGTCAGGTACGCCGCATCCAAAGGCATTCCCGTGATCGTAATGGAGCCGCTGCTCGGCGGCAGGCTTTCGAACCCGCCGGCGGAAATGCGGGAAATATTCGACGGATACGGTACAAAGCGCTCGCCGGCGCAGTGGGCGCTGCAGTGGGTTTGGGACCAGCCTGGGGTCAGTTTTTTGCTCAGCGGCATGAGCAACATGGAACAGCTTGAAGAGAACCTGAGAGCTGCCGATACTCTGAGCACAGAGCCGCTTTCAACCGAAGATCAGGAACTCATAAGCCGCGTTCGCGCCGAATTCCTTAAGCGGGTCGCGGTTCCCTGCACGAAATGCGGCTATTGCATGCCGTGCCCGCAGGGAGTCAATATTCCCGGGGTTTTTGAACTGTATAATAACGGAGTAATGTACGACAATATGATACCCTCACGCTTCAGCTACGGAAGGTTCTTCCAGGAAGCAGAACGCGCGAGCGCCTGCATACAATGCGGCGAATGCGAACCAAAATGCCCCCAGGGGATAGAGATCAGCGAGCTTATGCCTGTTATTCACGAAAAACTGGGATCATCCAAATGAAGATCATCGCGTTCAACGGCAGCCCGAGAAAAGAATGGAACACCGCAACGCTCCTCAAAAAAGCCCTTGAGGGCGCGGCATCGCAGGGAGCCGAAACAAAGCTGATCCATTTGTACGATCTGAACTATAAAGGATGCAACAGCTGCTTTGCCTGTAAAGAAAAGGGAGGCAAGAACTACGGCAGATGCACGGTGCGAGACGCTCTTAAGCCGATCTTTAAGGAGATCGAAGAGGCCGACGCTGTTATATTCGGGTCACCGATCTATCTGGGGAACATTACCGGAGAGATGCAGTCGTTCCTGGAGAGATTGATATTTCCCTATCTCACCTATACCGATCCTCCGGCGTCCCTCTTCCCGAAAAAGATACATACGGGATTTGTGTATACAATGGGGATCCCAGAGGAAATGATAAATGAAGCGGGATACAAACAGCGTTTCGCGGCTACCGAGCGGACCCTTGCAAGGATCTTCGGTTCAAGTGAGACGCTTTTGTGTTTCGATACATATCAGTTCAAGGATTATTCCAAGGTGGTCGCGACCAGGTTCAACCCCGAGGAAAAACTGAAAAGACGCCAACAGGTATTCCCCGTGGATTGCCATAAGGCCTTTGAAATGGGAGCCAGATTTGTCCGGTAAGAGACTGCCGATCGCCCCGTTTGCAGGAAGGATCTAAGATACCACGGAAACGGTTATTCCTGAAGCAAAGATGCTTGTGTCAGCACGGGTTACTGCGGTCACAGCCTGGCTTGCGTTAAGTGACGGCGTTATCCCTGAAGCCCCGGCGCTTGGATTGGTGTTCGTTGCCGCAGCGGCATCCTGTATCGCATTGAGATTATTGGGATTATTCGGATCATTGGGGTCATCATTAGGATCAACTTTATGATGGCCGCCTCCGCCGTGGTGATGATGCACTTTTTCCCCTGACGACAACATCGAGGATAGGTTCTTCAGAAGGTTATCTACCAACGAAGTAGATGACAAAAATGCTGTCGTACCCTGTGCCGCGTTTGAACTGGCGGATGAGCCTCCCATTCCGGAAGAGATCAATGACATCAGGTCGTTCATGAGATTGGTCAGGGATGAAAGAGGCGAAGACGATGAAGCTGCTGTAACGCCTTGTACCGCGTTCGAAGGGCCGGATGAAGTTGCGTTCAACAATTGAGAGACGCTTGAGTTTGAAGGCGCTCCTTCCATTCCGGCGGCGGTCGATGCGTCCAGGTCCTTTAATATATCAAAAAAAGTCGATTGATCACTTTGACCGGAAACGCCGGCAGTATTGCCCGCTGAAAAATCATATCCGCTGCTGCTGACCGCATTTATACCGGCAACCACTATTGTCCCCCCTTTTCCTTACACATATTTATCGCATCGGCAGTGGGAAAACTTGCATGCAAGATCGGGGGAATATTCTTTTCAGGCTGTCCTTTTTTTAAGCCGGTTGATATAGTATCATTCAATCACAGGTAAAAAAATCAAAGGGGTACTTATGGCCCAAATTGCCAACATCGACCTTCACGGGATCGCGCGCACGACAATAAAGCGATATGGTTTTGATTTCACTATCAAGAAACCCGTGATCAATGAGATCAACGCCCTTGACCCGGGCAAGCTCATGGACAGCGTGCGGGGAGAAATAAGGGACCTTCGCGGACTCCTCTGGTCATCGATCGATAACGCGGATTCTCTGGACCTGGACCAGCTGGAATACTGCGAACGCGGACCCAACGATGAGATCATTGTCAGGGTTGCTATTTCCGATGTCGACCTGTTCGTGCCAAAAAGATCTCAAACGGATATCTACGCCGCGCGGAACGGAACTTCGGTCTATACGGGGATAGATTCTTTTTCTCTTTTACCGAGCCGCCTGTCTAACGGCCTTACTTCTTTGCTGGCCGACGCGGACCATGCGGGACTGGTAGTTGAATTCAGTGTTTTTCCTGACGGCTCGAACGTCCCGGGAAGCATTTACAGGGCGCTCATCCGCAATAAAGCAAAACTTGTCTACGAGGAGATCGGCGGATGGATCGAAGGCAGGACAGGAATTCCCGCATCCGTCTCCGGTGTGCCCGGCCTGAAAGAACAGTTGTTCCTGCAGGATGAGGCGGCCGGACGATTAAGCAAATTCCGCGTCGAGCAGGGACTCCTTGAATTCGGCACCATTGAACCCAAACTTGTCATTAAAGAAGAAAAAGTCCGATCCCTGTTCGTTGAAGAAAAGAACCGCGCCAATTCCATAATAGAGAACTTCATGATCGCCGCCAATGTCAGTATGTCGCAATTCTTGAAAAAAGCGGGGCTTCCCATGATCCAGCGGGTCGTGCGCGTTCCGAAGAACTGGCAGGGGATCATTTATGCCGCCGAGGCTTTCCACGAGAGATTGCCAATACAGCCCGACGCCAAGGCGCTGGCGAGATTTCTCCAAAAAAGAAGGACGGCTGATCCCGAAAGGTTCCCCGATCTTTCTTTGACCGTGGTCAAGCTGTTAGGCCCGGGTGAATATATGATGCTTGAGCCGCAGGCATCTTCTGTCGGGCATTTTGGCCTTGCCGTGATGGATTATACGCACGGGACCGCCCCCAACAGACGCTATGTTGATGAGTTAATTCAAAGGCTTTTAAAAGCGGCTTTGGACGAACGACCCTGTCCGTACAGTAAAGATGAACTGATCGATCATGCCGCGATATGCACGGACCGCGACAAGGCGGCTAAAAAGGTGGAGCGGTTCATGCGCAAAGCCGCGGCCGCGGCATTATTAAGCGGCCGGATAGGCGAAACCTTTGACGCGATAGTTACGGGAGCTTCCAGTCACGGCGTGTATGTGCGGGTGGAAACGCCTCCGGTAGAAGGGCGGGTCATGCGAAAGCAAAAGGGACTGGCCGTAGGGCAAAAGGTCCGCGTCCGCTTGATCGGAATGGACCCTTATAAGGGTCAGATCGATTTCGAAAGGTGTTGATCTTGGCTGCCCGGCCAAAAACCCATTACAAACGCGCATCCAGATGATATTATATAGGTATATATTTCAGGGGGAATTCTCCCTCTCATTACCAGAGGTGAAACATGGCGGAAAAAACCATATTAAGGAAAGAGATGTCAATAGCCGAAGCTATAAAGCTTAAGCCGGAGATAGCCGGGCTGCTCATGTCCAAAGGCATGCACTGCCTGGGATGCGTGATAGCGCAGGGCGAGACGCTTGAGCAGGCGGCGGAGGTCCACGGGTTGGACCCGGACGAGCTTATCAAGGAACTGAACGAACTGGAATAAAACGGTTGTGTAATTTTTTTTCCGGTAGTAAAATGACCGCGGTTTCAAGGTCCCGATAGATCGGTAAGGGGAGGGCAATCATGAAAAACTATAGAGTAATAGCTCCGTTACTTGTCTGTCTCATGTTCTGTTTTTATGTCATCGGCTGCGGCTCAAACGCGACGGGTGGAGGCGGAAGCAGCTCAAGTTCAGGCAATTCAGGGAAATTATCCGACCCTTATATAAGCCATGCTACTCTTATTGAAAGGAACCAGTATGGTTCAGTCGAATCCGGAATGGTTTGTACGACAGATGCAAATGGTTCATTTACCTTTCCATCTGCACTAACAGTGGGCGATACGATAGAAATGGTAAACCCTGGCAATCACTTAGGCCGAACATATGACGGGGCATTAATGAAAAAGAGGATTGATGTTCTAGGGGTGTACAATGTCTCACCATTAACTGACTGGGTCAGCCATGGTATTACTGAAGGTGCCGTCGCGGGTATTATTACAAATTATGGCGGCGTAACGATCGATGCAGGCGATGTAAGTCCCGATCCGATGGGCAATTTACATGCGATGCAGGTGATCGGAGCTGGGGGCATTGCTCTAGTAAAAGGAATAAAAGCTTCGATCGTGGCATATTCAGTGTCCAGAATAGCGGTAGATGAATATGGGGCTAATTATACTGAATCAGACCTGAAAACCACACTCATGCAAAGTGTTGAATCGGCGATCGGCGAAGCAGTGAACGACGGGATCTCAGACAATGTACTTAATAAAATGAACGCAAAAATACTTTATCAAAATGCGCATAAACCAAATTCAAATGCGCCTGATATGAATCTTGCAACAGCGGATGAAATAGCCAAGAGCGCATTCAATATAGCTAAATATATTGCTGACATGAAAATTGCAAACCATGCTGGCGGCCCCGCTCCTAATTGGACCTATCCCTGGAACCAACCCAGCGATACTTCACTAGAAGCATATGGCAAGTCACTTGGCATGAGATATTATTTAATGGATAATTACCCTCTCAACGTCGCTCCTCCACAAGCCGGCCCATATGCAGGCAAGACAGCTATTCAGATAGCACTTGAGACTGGCACGATATCAGATGAATATGGCACGGTAATAACTACATGGGAAGTGGATCCAGATAGTTCGAATTCCCTAGGAGCGGTTGTAGGTTTTGATATAAATGATACTACCGGGACAGTAGAAGCATTGCGTTAACAGAAAATAGTTTAATCAACTTAAAGGCCTTGGGCGATCGTTCAGGGCCTTTTTGTTTGATCACCGTTCGGGCTCGATACGCATTATCCCCATACCCTGAAAATTAAATGTGATAAAATGACCCCATTATGTACGCCGAGATAGTTCTTGCCAGAGCAACTCCGGGACTTGATAAGATATATCATTATTCGATCCCGAAAGACCTTGAAGACAAAGCCCATGTGGGCTCGCAGGTGCTCGCGCCGTTCGGGAGCGCGAAAAGGGTCGGCTATATCGTCGGCTTTGTCGAGACATCCGATGTGTCCGGCATCAGGGATATCGCGGAGGTCCTGAGCCCGTACCCGCTTTTCTCAAGGGATTCGGTCGAGCTCGCGCGATGGATGGCGGAGTATTATAACTCCTTCTTCATCACCGCGCTAAAAACCGTGATGCCGCCGGGAATGCTTAAGATAGAAAAGAGGGCGCTGAAGGCAAAGCTGAAAAAACCGCTGTATCCCAAGATCGTGGACGGCAGGGTGCATTTGACGGATAAATGGGAAAGGCCGGCATCGCAGAAATTCGAACTTACACCGGAGCAAAAAGCCGCGTTAAGATCGATAGCCACGGATATCGACACCAAAAAATTCATCGTTTCGCTCCTGTACGGCGTCACCGGCTCCGGAAAAACAGAGGTCTACCTGAGAGCCGCGGATTACGCGGTCGGCACCGGCGGCGGGGCTATCATACTGGTGCCGGAAGTCGGGCTTACGCCGCAGATCGTTGAAAGGTTCCTTGAGCATTTCGGCGGCCGGCTGGCGGTCTACCACAGCGAGATGAAGGACAAGGACAGGGATATCGCCTGGGCGCAGATAGCGGGAGGGGAGAAGACCGTTGTGCTCGGGACACGGTCGGCGATATTCACGCCGGTGAAGAACCTGAAGCTGATAGTCCTTGATGAGGAATATGAGAACACATATAAACAGGAGCAGAACCCCAGATATCACGCCAGGGAAGTCGCGTTCACCCTCGCAAAAAAATTGAACGGGTCGGTCATTCTGGGCAGCGCTTCCCCTTCGATAGAGACCTATTACCGCGCCAAGACCGGAGAATACAAGCTCCTGGTCCTTCCAAAGAGGATAGATAACAGGCCGCTTCCGCCGGTGGAAGTCGTGGACATGAGAGATGAGCTGAAAGCCGGCAATTATAATGTATTAAGCAGAAAGCTGAAGGAAGAGATAAAGGCGACGATCCAGAAAAAGGAGCAGGCCATACTTTTCATAAACAGGCGCGGTTATTTTTCGTTCGTAATGTGCAGGACCTGCGGGCACACGATCCAGTGCCCGAAGTGTTCCTCGTCCCTCATATATTATATGGAAGACAAAGAGCTGAGGTGCAACCACTGCGGCTTCACATCCGCCGCACCGGTCATCTGCCCAATGTGCCAGAGCACCCAGATCAAGTTCTTCGGCGCGGGCACCCAGAAGATCGAGCAGGAAGTCGCGCGCGTCGCGCCTTCCGCAAGGATACTGAGGCTTGACAGGGATACCGTAAAGAACAAGGGCTCGTATGAGACCATAATAAGGTCCTTTATTTCCGGAAGCGCCGACATACTTATAGGGACGCAGATGGTGACGAAGGGGCTTGATATCGGCAGCGTTACTCTTGTCGGGGTAGTGGCGGCGGACATAGGGCTGAACCTGCCCGATTTCAGGGCCGCGGAACACACGTTCCAGCTTATCACGCAGGTGGCGGGAAGGGCCGGAAGGCACAAGCTCGCGGGAAAGGTGATAGTCCAGACCTATAATCCCGACCATTACGCGATCATGTTCGCTTCAAAGCATGATTATGACGGCTTCTATGAAGAAGAAATAAAGACGAGGAAAACGCTGGGTTATCCGCCTTTCGGCAGTCTTATCAATATCATCTTTCACGGGGAAAGTGAAAAGCCGGTAGAACAGGTTTCCGGGGAGTTCGCGAAATTCATCAGAAAAAGGCTGTCCGGCGCCGAGGCGTTCGGTCCGGCAAAGGCCCCGATCGCCAGACTCAAGAACAGCTACCGCTATCAGGTGATCATAAAAGGCAGGGAAATGGAAAGCATGAGGAAAGCTGTTGTTGAAACGCTCAAGCATATTGTAAAATTGGGCGGCGTAAGGATAAGCGTCGATATAGACCCGTATAATATGTTGTAAACCTCGCCCCCGGCTCCTCTCCTGCTTGCAGGAGAGGGGGAAAGAGACTATAGTCCTGTTTCCTTTCTCCTATTTATAAGAGAAGGGCTTAGGGATGAGGCGGGAGGGAGATAAACATGGCTTTGCTGGAGATACTGACCAATCAAAATCCGCTGCTTCGCAAAATTTCAAGGCCCGTGGCAAAGGTAACAAAAGAGATAAAGGAGCTTGTTGCCAACATGGAGGAGACCATGAAGGCGGCGCCGGGGGTCGGACTGGCCGCTCCCCAGGTCGGAGAGCTGCTGCGCCTGATCATAGCCGATGTCGGGGACGGCCTTAACGTTCTGATCAATCCAAAGGTGATAAAAAAAAGCGGCACCCAGACGTTCGTCGAAGGATGTTTGAGCCTGCCCGGAATAGAGGCGCCTATCGAGAGGGCGGCTACCGTTACGGTAAAAGCCATGAACCTGAAGGGAAAGCTGGTAGAGGTTGAAGCCAGCGGCCTTCTTGCGACGGTTTTCCAGCACGAGATCGACCATCTTGAAGGAAAGCTGTTCGTTGACAGGGTAGCCGACCCCAACCTCATAACATACAAGCCGAAGACCCCGAAAGAAGAAGCATTATAATTACACAATTAAACAATGACACAATGAACAATTAAGGAAGGATATTAAGAATAATAAAATAATGAAGATACTGTTCATGGGAACGCCCGAGCCGGCCCGCGTGTGTTTAAAAGCGCTGATAGACGCCAGAGAAGGACTGGTGGCGGTGATAACCCAGCCTGACCGGCCGAAGGGCAGGGGGCTTAAGCTCGCGCCCACCCCCGTCAAGGAAACGGCAACGGAACATAATATACCGGTCTTTCAGCCGGACAGGATCAGGGACAAAGAAAGCATAGAACTGGTCAGGGGCCTTGATCCCGATCTGATAGTTATAGTCGCTTACGGAGAAATACTTCCGAAGGAGATGCTTGATATCCCGAAATACGGGGCGATAAATGTGCACGCTTCCCTTCTCCCGAAGTACAGGGGCGCCGCGCCGGTGCAGAGGGCCCTGCTGAACGGCGACAAATTCACCGGCATCACGATAATGAAGGTCACCGAAGCCCTTGATGCCGGGGATATCATTCTTCAGGAATCCATCCCGATATATGACGCGGATAACGCGTCCACCCTGACAGAAAGATTGTTTAAACTGGGGGTGAAGCTTCTTGTCAGCGCCGTATCGCAAATAAGATCAGGCAAGACAAAACCCGTAAAACAGGATGATGAAAAGGCCTCATATGCTCCGACCCTGAAAAAGGAGAACGGCGTCATTGACTGGAAAAAGAAAGCGGAGGAAATATGCGACCAGATAAAGGCGTTCGATCCCTGGCCGGGGGCCTTTACATATTATAAGGGCAGGACGCTCAAGGTGATCAAGGCGGAACCGATGCGGAAAGAAGGGTGTTCGAACGGCAGGATCATCGAGATACTAAAAAACCGGGGTTTTGTCGTAGGCGTCTGCGAAGGGGCGGTGCTGGTCACCGAGGTTCAGCCGGAATCAGGAAAAACCATGAGTTCGTACCAGTTCGCCATCGGGCATGGCCTGAAAGTAGGGGACAACCTTCCAAGTTAACGGTATTCCTTCCTGGACCATGGTCATATTTGCCGGGGATCTGCCGCTGCCCTAACTTATAAAAATCTGCAATTTCCTTAACATTTGGCCGATAATACCGTATGGGAGAAAAAGTGATATAAATGCCGGGATTATCATTTGAAAAGACACAAGGATTATTGGTAAAAGGATTATTGGTAAAATATTTACCAGGTCCTTTTGTGCAAAAACTCATGAAGGATAAAGCGCACGGTTTTCCGCACGCCAAAACAGTTTATAATATTCAACAGAACCTGCTGGAATATGGCAAAATTAGTTTAACAGAAAATGAGAATAATGTGTTGCAATGTGCGACCATGCTCCATGATATTACCATGATCGGAAGTCCAGTTGAATATATGAAAGTGTTTGCCGATCATATTGATGTCTCGAAAAACTCACTATCTCAACTTCTAACAGGTTTGGATGGATATTGTTCGTCAAGTGTCTTTATATCGGCTGGCTACTTCAAGTCAGCTTTGCAAAACCCGGATGAAAATCTTTGCCGGTTCCACCATTTGACCGCGGCTTTGTTCGCGTATAAGATCTTGCAGGAAGAACTGGGCAGTGTGGACGCTAAAATAGCAGCCTGGGCGATCCTTTTTCACCACGAAAGCAAACTGGATCAGATACCCGGCGATCCTGTGGTCCGCCTGCTGAGAGACTCGGTTAAAATCCACAGCCTTGATGAATTGAGCTTATGCAAGAACATTTCAAAGTACGTTGTTAATTATGAAAGGCCCTTTTTTAATCCTGCGATCCAGCAGAAGCTAAGAATAGACGTGCTTGAAGGCCGCAAGATACCGGATGAACAGGAGTTAGAGAATTCCGAATTGAAATTGGACGCTTTTCAGTTCGCCCTGAAAACTCTTTTTCTCGATACGAATCCTAATATGTTCGCTCTTCCTGAAATAGCCGGCCCTTACCTGCAAGATCACGATGTGTTCACCCGCTTATTAAATAGAGTGATCCTGTCGGCCGAACAACACAAAAAGACCTCCGAGTCGCAGATCGAGAATCTCGAGTTATTAAAAATGTTATTGTCTCATGCCATGAAAAGCAGTAATTATTCAAGCAATGTGGAAATGATCGCTAAAGGCTTGGAAGTGGTAGATATTCACCTGCGCATGACCCTTGATCAAATTGAAACAGATCTTAAATGCAACCCCCCTTCTATAGAGGGTTTATTTCTAAAAGCAAGGACGCTTCAAGCTATGGAAGATCTTAAGGCGAGTAATGACGCTTATGCGGAAGCATTTCTCCAGCAGGGACTTGAATTCATAAAGCAAAGAGATCTGGAGGAAGCCTGTTATTATTTCGAACTATCGGAAAAATATAATCCTCATTTTTTCGAGGCTTTGCGCAACAAGGCGGGCGTACTTTTCCAATTAAAGCAATACGAAAAAGCTGTCGAATATTATGATAAAGCGATAGACGCGGCAATAGAACAAAATCTTTCCAAGCCAAGTATCGTAAAGGTCCTGATGGTCAAGGCTTACACTCTACTTGAACCTCTTAACTCCCCTTATAAATCCCTTGTGGCAATAAAGGAAGCTCTAAAATTATTACCCGAAGATATGATACCCGAAGATACAACTGTGCTCCAAAATGACGAAGAGGCGGACTTTCTTCGTGATGAAGCCCGGCAGATCGAACGTTTAGCAGAAATAAAATATGCCATGAGGAACTGACCTTCCTGATAGGGGATCATTCTCCGCACTTATACCAAATTGAATTTACCCTGTCTAACTTGTATAAATCTGCAATTTTTGGGGGTTTTGGCCGATAATTGCAATGGGAGAAGAATTGATATAAATGTCAGCATTATTATTAGAGAAGATGCAGGGATTACTGCTAAAATCTTTGCCACAACCTTTTGTGCGAAACTTCATAAAGGATCATGCCCGCGGATTTCTGCAGAGCGTAAGGGTCAACAGGATCCAGGAGGAACTGCTGAAATCCGGAACAATCAGCCTTACAGGGAAAGAGATTGATACGCTGCAATGGGCGACCACGCTTCATGATATTACTTATATCGAAGACCGGGCGGAATATCTGAAAGTGTTCGCCGGCAATGATGTCTCGAAAGAATCAATTTTTCCTGTTCTGACCGGTTTAAATATTGACAGCGTGGCCAAATTTCTTAGAGAAGCCGGTCAATTCAACCTGGCCCTGCAAAAAAGGGATGCGCCGCTCTACCCGTTCCATCATATAACTGCGGCTTTGTTCGCGTATAACATTTTGCGGGATGAACTCGGATCGGATGCCGTCATAGCAGCCCAGGCGATCCTGTTCCACCACGAAAGGAATTTGGATCTGATCCCTGCCAACACGGCGGTTCGCTTGCTGAGAGACGCGGTTAAAATTAAAAGCCTTAGTGAATGGGACCTGAACGAAAACATTAAAACTAATGTTAATGAATGCTCCAGGTCATTTTTTGACCCTTTTATCCCGATGAAGCTCAGAAAAGAAATACTTGAGGGGCGCGTAAGCCCGGCGGAACAGGAATCCCGCGATCCCGGATTAACACTGGATGCCTTTCAATTCGCCATGGAATTCCTTTTTCCTGATACGAATCCTGATATGTTCGCTCTGCCCGGAATGGTCAAGCCTTACCTGGAAAGGGATCCATTGTTCTTCAAATTTTTGAACGTAATTTTAATTTCTGTCGAAAAATACGAAGAAAACACAATACCCCAGATAGAGAACCTGAGATTATTAAAAGTATTATTGCGGCTTGCCTTGAAGAACGGCAAATACTCGGGCAGTGTTGATTATATTAAAGCGGGGGAGGCGGCGGTCAAAGGTAATTTGGACTATATCCTTTTAGGGATCGAAAACTCGATAAAATCATATCCTTCCAAAGAATTCCCTTCTCTTGCGGCACTTTTGTCCCTGAAAGCCATGGCGCTTAATGCTTTGGAAAGAAATAAAGAAAGGAATGCAATTATGGCAGAGGCCTTGCTCCGACATAGGATCGAATCAGTTATGAACGGCGATCTGGAGGGCGGAAGCCAACTTCTTGATGAAGGGGTTTAGTCTCTGCACTTAGACCAAACAGCGGCCTCTCAATTGCCCGAATGTTATGAATCCTGTCCCCCAATAAATATTTGGGTTTTATCCGAAAAAATGATATAATCCCTCTGTTTTTTAATACACATGAAGAACATCAATCAGTTAAGGCTTTTAATAATACTGGCTATCGTGATCGCGTCCGTCGCTGTGATCGCGAAAATGCCGATAACGCTGGGGCTTGACCTTCAGGGCGGCTCCCGGCTTGTTCTTGAGGCCTATGAGAGCGGCGCGGCAAAGGTGACGGACGACTCGGTATCCGGCGTTGTGGCCGTCATAAGGAACAGGATAGACGCCCTGGGCGTAACTGAGCCGACCATCCAGCGGAAGGGCAGTTCGCAGGTCATAATCGAGCTTCCCGGGATCAAGGATCCCGACAGGGCAATAAAAGTTATCGGAGACACCGCTCAGCTTGAATTCGTCGAGGCGGAATGGTCGCCGGGGGACGAGAAAGTGCTCTCCCAGAAGAAGATCGAAGAATTTTACGGGAAAGGCGCGAGGCTTGATAAGGTCAAGGAATACAGGGGAAGCGAAGTTGTTTCCGAGAGACCGATAATCTTAAAGGGCACGGTACTGACTGGGGCGGACCTGAAAGGCGCCTGGCCGGGGATAGACGGATACGGAAATCCCGTTGTGGACATCGAGTTCAATTCCAGCGGCGCTGGCACGTTCGCGAACATTACGACAAGGAACGTCGGCAAACCTCTCGCAATACTACTTGATAAGAAGATCATTTCGGCCCCCAATGTCCGGGAGCCCATTTCAGGAGGAAGGGCCCAGATATCCGGTAATTTTTCAATAGACGAGGTCCAGGACCTTGTGGTGAAGCTGAAAGCCGGAGCGCTTCCGGTGCCTGTGCGCATAATCGAGAACAGGGTCATTGGCCCGACGCTCGGCAAGGACTCCATCGATAAGAGCAAGTTCGCCGGGATGATCGGGGTAGCCTTCATTATTTTCTTCATGGTATCTTATTACAGGTATCCGGGCTTTCTGGCGGATATCGCTCTTGTCATCTACTGCCTCATTAACATAGCGATACTCGCGCTTCTCAGAACAACGCTGACACTTCCGGGGATAGCGGGATTTCTGCTCACTATCGGCATGGCAGTTGACACGAACATAATCATATTCGAAAGGCTGAAGGAAGAGCTCAACACCGGGAAAACGCTCGCGCTCGCCATAGAGGTAAGCTTTAAGAGGGCTTTTACCGCGATATTCGATTCCCACGTTACCACGCTTATCGCCGCGGCCACACTTTTCTGGCTCGGCACAGGCACGATAAAGGGATTTGCGGTCACTCTCTCTGTAGGTATCGTGGCCTCTCTCTTTACGGCGCTTACCATCACACACATGATGCTGGAAATGTCCGTCGACGGGAAGATAATAAACAAACCTGACAGCAAGTTATTATACAGGGGGTTCGGGAAATGAAGTTCAACATCATAGGAAAAACCAAACTCTGGTTCATGCTTTCGGGATTTTTCATAATCCTGGGACTATTCGCGCTTATTTCTAACGGCCTGGTAAAAGGAAAGCCCATGAACTTCGGGATCGATTTCACCGGAGGAACGGTCCTTAACATAAAGTTCGACAGGGATGTGCCGATAAGCGATGTGAGGGCGATATTGAGCACTTTCGGAAGGCAGGAGAGCGTCATCCAGAAGTCCGAGGGCAACAACATAGTCATCAGCACGGACCCGCTCTCTACCGATGACAGGAACAAGATAGTGGAAAGCATAAGGGGCAAATATCCCGGCATGGAGCTTCTGGAGGCCGACACGATAGGCCCTGTAGTGGGCAGTGAATTAAGAAGACAGGCTTTCTGGTCGCTTCTTCTGGCCACGGGCTGCATACTCATATATGTTGCGTTCAGGTTCGAGTTCAAGTATTCCGTGGCTGCGGTACTGGCGTTAATACACGATGCCACCATAACGGTCGGCATAATGGCCCTGCTCTGGAGGACGATCGACACGACTTTCATTGCCGCCATACTTACGATACTTGGATATTCCATCTGCGACACCATAGTCATATTTGACCGCGTGAGGGAAGACCTTAACAAGCCAGGCTATTCGAAAAAGCCTTTCGGCGATGTTGTTAACGAAGCCGTAAATCAGACGATGGCAAGGTCAATAAACACGGTCCTGACCGTGCTCTTCATGAACCTATCGCTTCTCGTTTTCGGCGGGACCACGATAAAGGATTTCGCCCTGACCCTCTTCATCGGTTTCACCTGCGGAGCATATTCATCGATCTTTGTCGCGAGCCCGCTTATCGTGATATTTGATAAATGGGAAAAGTCGAGGGCATAGACCTTGAACGTAGCTTCCGGCATTCTTCTCGGCATTGTTCAGGGGCTTACTGAATTTCTTCCCGTATCAAGTTCGGGCCACCTTGTCATAGTTACAAAGCTTCTCGGTCTTCCCCCGAACCTGCCTTTTGATATCGCCGTCCATTTTGCGACGCTTCTTGCGGTGTGCGCCTTCTTCATCGGCGATATTCTGCTAATATTGAAAGCGTTCTTCATCGAAAGGGACCCGAAAGATCCTTATTTCAGGCTCGGACTTCTTGTCATTGTTGCGTCGATCCCGACGGCCATAATAGGTTTTAGCCTGGAGAAGGTATTCGAGGAGATGTTCAGCTCGGTGACGGCGGTGGGATTCTTTCTGATGGTGACCGGCATACTGATAATGACAGCGGAAAGATACGGGAAGGCAAGGAAAGACATCAGCAAGGTCAGTTTTCTTGATTCACTGATAGTCGGGCTTGCACAGGGGTGCGCGATAGCTCCGGGACTTTCAAGGTCGGGGACCACGATCTCCGCTTCCTTCCTTACGGGGATGGACAGGACGCTTGCGTGCAGGTTCTCGTTCCTCCTTGCGATACCCGCGATACTCGGCGCCTCCATCTTCAAGTCAAAGGTCATAGTGCACGCCGTGAACGCGGGGATGATAGCCGGGTTCATTGCCGCGGCGGTATCCGGTTATATCACCATATGGCTTTTCCTTAAAATGATCGAAAAGAAAAAGATCAACATATTCGCTTATTACTGCCTGATTGTCGGAGCAATTACCATAATCCTCTCCAGATAGCCGTTCTGTAACAGTCCAAGGGCTTGCCCGATAACATTTGTAAAAGGTCCTTTCGGGTATTAGAATACCGCTAAACAAGGGGGTGTCTTATGGCTGAAAATGAAAAAAAGGTTGTAGTTAAGGAAAAAGTAGTTAAGGAAAAAAAAGTTGGAATTGTAGAGCATTACTTCGGGAAGATCGGAGTTGCGGCCATAAAGATCAAGGGCGAAATGAAAGTAGGGGACATCATTCACATAAAGGGACACACGACCGATTTTGATCAAACGGTCGATTCAATGCAGATCGAGCACGAGAGCGTCCAAAAAGTCAAAAAAGGCGACGATGTAGGCATAAAGGTAAAGGATCACGTCAGGGAAGGCGACGTAGTTTTCATAAAATAAGTCAGGAAAACACCCACAACTTTGAAAAGCCTCGAACTTAAATACGGAAGCGGCAGAATATCCTTAAAACTGGATGAAGGAAGTATCCTTTCAGTTCTGTCCGGCAAAAAGATCATGCCTCTTTCGAACCCCGGGGAAAAGATCAAAAAAGTCCTGAAATATCCCATATCGTCCGCCAGCCTGTATGAAACATTCGTGCCGGGCGAGAAGGTCGCGATAGTCGTGTCTGACAGGACAAGGAACACCGCCGCTTCCGTTTTTCTCCCGATACTCATCAACGAACTTAACTCCGTCGGGATCGCTGACAGGGATATTTTCATCGTTTTCGCCTGCGGGACCCACAGACTGCACACAAAGGCGGAGCATATGAAAATAGTGGGGGAGGATGTCGCCGGAAGGGTGACGCTCCTTGACCATGACTGCAGGGACAACAATGATCTTGTCATGCTGGGCACCACTTCAAGAGGCACGAAAGTTGAGGTCAACAAAAAAGTCGCCGAGGCGGACAGGATCATTTTGACCGGCGCGATAACATATCATTATTTTGCGGGATATGGCGGAGGCAGAAAAGCGGTCCTGCCGGGGATCTCCGCGTTCCAGACCATCCAGGCGAACCACAAACTTTGCCTGATGAGCGAAAAGGCAAGCACGGGCGTGCTTTCCGGCAATCTCGTCCATGAGGACATGATCGAGGCCGCAAAGAGGCTCGACCCCGATATGATCTTCAATGTGATCCTGGACGACATAGGGCGAATATCCGCTGTTTTTGCGGGGGACCTTGTTGCCGCTCACGAAGCGGGATGCGAGGCGCTTGACAGCAATTATAAGGTCAAGGTCGGAAAAAGATCGAAGTTCGTCATCGCTTCCGCGGGCGGTGGCTTGAAAGACCTTAATTTTGTCCAGTCGCATAAAGCGATGGATAACGCCTCCCGTGTTCTTGAGGAGGGCGGCACGATGGTCCTGCTCGGCGAGTCTTCCGAGGGATTCCCTTCCGGCGCATATATGAAATACGTCGATCTTGGCTCTGCAAGGGCGATCGAAGAAGATCTGAATAGGGATTTCACCATTCCGGGGCACACTATCCTTTCGGCTTTTAAAAAAGCGGAGAGGTTCAATATAATCTGGGTGTCAAAGCTTGAAAAGGAAGTTGTCAGGAAGATCGGTATCGTGCCCGCCGATAACATGGCGGAAGCGATGAATTTGGCTGGAGAGGCGGGACCGGCTTATATCATGCCTGATGCTTACAACACCTTCCCGGTGGTGTAATGACAAATGCCCAATGACAAATATCAAATTAATGACCAAATCCCAATAATATTATTATAATTGGGAATTGAAAATTGGGAATTATTTTGGAATTGGTAATTGGTGATTGGAAATTAAATCGAAACTATCTTCAGGGTCCCCCACGCTCCCATCACTTCATTCTTAATGATGAGCACGCCGTGAAGACCCCTGATCTTTTTTGCGATATTAAGGCCTTCTTCTATCGTTTCTTCGCTGTTCACCACATTCCCAATGGCGGTCGCTGCCGCGTCCGCAAGGGCGCACGATCTGGCCGTGACGAGCACGGCGTCGGCTGTCCCGAAAGAAACGGAGTGTCCCACTGTTCCCGCGGAGGTGCAGATGCCAAGGGGAGTATCTTGAGGCGAAATCTCTATCGCTATCTTTTCAGAGAACGGGGATTTTCCGGCGTAAACGCCTATCCGTCTTGGCTTGCTGGTCTTAACGAATATGTCGCCGCCGTTCTCAACGATCACGTCCTTTGAATATTTCAGGAGGCTTTTTCCGACGGTTTCGGCTATGGCGCCCGCCACGGAAGCCATGGGTCCCACGTTTGCGCGTTTCGCGGCCCATGACATCAATCTTATTATTTTTGGAGAGAAGAAAGAAACCGGATACGGTCTGAAAGTCTTAACGAACTTAGGGTTTTTCTCGATGTAATCTTCGAGTTCCCTTCTTTCTTTTTTAAGTATTTCGTGAGCGGGGCCGGTAAGGGCTTTTTCCGCAAGAACAAGGAGATCAGATTCCTTTTCTATTACGGCGCTCCTTACCAATCCTTTCGCGCTTATCAGCTTCCTGTATTTGAATTCCTGCGTTTTCATGAAGTTCAATTATACATATATGTTATAATCCAGTCAATGAATGTAGGGATCTTAGCCGATATACACGGCAACCTGGAAGCGTTGAGATCGGTCCTTATCGCCCTGAAAGACATTTCACTCTGTGTCTGCGCCGGGGATATAGTCGGATACGGCCCGAACCCGAACGAATGCATCGAGATCATCAGGGACCTGAAATGCGAAACTGTTGCCGGGAACAACGATCTCGCCTCTGTCGGCAGGCTCGATACAGCCCTGTTCAACAGCGAGGCCGCGGAGTCGATCCTCTGGACATCCGGCGTCCTGACGGCGGATAACAGGAAATTCCTGGAGGGCCTGCCTGAATATATGGAAACGGCTGATTATGAGATCGTCCACGGCAGCCTTCGCGATCCTATTGAAGAGTATATTACGAACATTCCCACCGGAGCCGCGACCATCGAACTCATGAAAAAGGACATATGTTTTGTTGGGCACCTTCACATACCACTGGTGATTGTAAAGGACAGAGAGGGAAAATACGACGGCTGGCAGCTGAGTGACGGCGATGTGATCGACGCTTCAAAGTTCGATAAGGTCGTCATAAACGTCGGCGCCGTGGGTCAGCCCCGCGACATGGACGCGAGAGCGAGTTTCGGCGTATTCGATACCGAGGCAAAGACCGTCGAAATAAGAAAGGTTGAATATAACATCGCAGCGGTCCAGGAAAAGATGAGAAAAGCGGATCTTCCTGATTTCCTGATAGAGCGGCTTAAGTATGGGAGATGATTAGTTTATCACTATCGCAGGTTTCCTAGTCTTTTCCTGATAGCTCTTTACAGGACTCCTTTTGTGGACGGAACTCCTTTTTTCCTCGGATCGATCGCGCAGGCCTTTGACAGCGTAACGGCGAAAGCCTTGAAGATGGATTCTATTATGTGATGCATGTTCCCGCCGCGGATCAGGTTGACATGGACCGTAACGCCGGCGTTCAGGCTGAAAGCCTCAAAGAACTCTTTTACCACTTCAACATCGAAGTCAATGAACTTCGTCTTTGTTATCGGGACATTGTAAGTGAGGTGCGGCCGTCCGCTTATATCGATAATGACTTCCGTCAAAGCTTCGTCCATGGGGACCTTTGATTCGCCGTACCTGACTATGCCTTCTTTGTTCCCCAGAGCTTCCCTGAATGCCTGTCCCATGCAGATCCCCAACATCTTCAACGGTATGGTGGTAATCGACATTTATGTCGCCTTTAGCTGTAAGCTTCAGATCAAATATCCCGTGTTTCGCGAAGAGGGTTAGCATATGGTCAAAAAATGGAATGCCGGTCTTTACGCTGCCTTTCCCCTTGCCGTCGATGTTCAGGGAGAGAGATATGTTCGTTTCGCCTGTTTTTCGAAGTACCTTTGCGGTGCGTTTCGGCATTTATTTCTTTTCGCCTTTCAATAGACCCTCATCGTTCTTAAGCTTATTTTCAAGTTCCCTGATATTTCCAAGCATCCTGGCTTCTTCGGCTGCAGATACTATGCCCGTGAAAATGATCCCGATCAATATCGATATCAGTATCACCAGCGAAAGAGAGACCTGAAAGCTCCAGATAAAGATGGAGACCGTGACCATTTGTGAATTAGCCAGAGCGAACCAGGTGAAGATGATGGCGAGAATTATGGCGGTGATCAGACTTCTCATCATATTATTTCTCCTTTCGGGACAAGCAATTATAGTATTTGTTGACAGTTAATACAATTCATTGGAATAGCTTCGGCTGTTTCCCTTTTTTCTCTATCCCCAGATGCTTGTACGCAGCGTCGGTCGCGACCCTCCCGCGGGGCGTCCTCTCCATGAAGCCGATCTGCATAAGATACGGTTCGTACACGTCTTCGATGGTTTCCGACTCTTCCGATATCGAAGCCGCAAGGGTCTCAATTCCTACGGGACCTCCGCTGAATTTCTCGATGATGGTCTTCAGGAGTTTCCTGTCGACGTGATCCAGGCCTGTTTGGTCTATGTCCAGGTTATTGAGGGCCAGCTTCGTTATTTCCAGGTCTATGTTGCCGTGCGATTTTACCTGGCTGTAATCCCTGACCCTTCTGAGTATCCGGTTGGCTATCCTCGGCGTTCCGCGGGACCTTTTCGCTATCTCGCCGGCGCTTTCATCGCTTATCTTTACGCCGAGCACATCCGAAGAATGCCTGATGATGACTTCCAGTTCCTTTACGGTATAAAATTCCAGCCTGGCGATAACGCCGAACCTGTCGCGCAGAGGGGATGTCAGTTGCCCGGCCCTTGTTGTCGCCCCGATCAGCGTGAACTTGGGCAGGTCAAGCCGGATCGATCTGGCGGAAGGACCCTTGCCGATGACTATATCCAGGCCGAAATCCTCCATAGCGGGATACAGGACCTCCTCGACGACGCGGTTAAGGCGATGGATCTCGTCAATGAACAGAATATCAAAGTCTTTCAGGTTCGTTAATATGGCAGCGAGATCGCCGGGCCGCTCTATCGCCGGGCCGGAAGATATCTTTATGTTAACGCCCATTTCGTTCGCGATGATGTTCGCGAGGGTCGTCTTCCCGAGCCCCGGCGGTCCGTAAAGAAGTATGTGTTCGAGCGCCTCGCCCCTTTTCCTGGCCGCTTCCATGTGAATGACAAGGCTTTCCTTTATCTTTTCCTGCCCTATGAAGTTCGAAAGATTTTTGGGCCTCAGGCCTACAAAAGCCAGATCTTCATCTTTTCGATCAACCGTTATTATTCTTTCCGCTTCTTTCAATATATCACCCTTTTACCGGGACATGAGGAAGATCTTCGCTGTAATGCCTTTTGTATTCATAATAACTTTTCATCACTTTCTGGACGTAACGCCTTGTTTCAGAAAGGGGGATGCTTTCCACGAATTCATCTATGTCGATGTTCGGGCCCACTTCCCTCCACCATTTGTTCATCCATTTTTGCACTCTTACAGGCCCGCCGTTATAAGCGGCCAGCGCAAGTGACGGATCATTATTGAATCTTTTAAGCAGTTGGGAGAGGTAATAACATCCCATCTTTATATTCGTGTCCGGATCATGGAGCCTGCTTGTATAATAAGGATTTATTCCGATCAGCCGGGCAAGGCTGCGTCCGGTCGGAGGGATGATCTGCATCAAGCCGCGCGCGTGCGCCCATGAAAGAGTTTGCGGGTTGAACCGGCTTTCTTCCCTTATGACCGCCAGCACAAGGCTTTTATCCACCCCGAATTGGTCCGCGTATTCGCTTACAAATTTATAATAACCTTTCGGGTAGGCGAGATGCCACAGGGCCGCCGGCAGCTGACCCGAAGTGCCGGATATTATCGCGTTATTGCAAAGCGTTTCCGCATAAACGATCGATTCCCTTATTTGTCCGGCCGCAAGGTGAGCTGTCGCGAGGGCGAGTTTTGCCGACATTTTCTTGTCTTCGGGAGAGACCGCGACAAGCACCTCGGCTTCTTTTGCGGCTTCATCATAGAAACCTATGGCCATCAGCTCAGAATATTTCTTGAAATGTTCCCTTGCGTCAATTGCCTTGACAGGAGGGGACTCCCTTGTGGCTGTTTGGTCATCCACTCCGGGCTCGAAAGGCAGAGGTTCTTCAAGGAAATCACGGCCCTCGGGAAGAGGGGTTTCGGCGAACGGCCCTTCGCCTATGGCACTGATGGTTTCGTTATCGGGAGCTCCTCCGCTCGGTTCGATGTTTGGAACGCCAAGGGATGCCAGCTTTTCCCTTGCTCTGTAGCTGTAATAAGTATGGTCAAATCTTCCCATGACGAACTGATATGAGGATATAGCATCCAGCTTATTCCCCATTTTTTCCTGCGCCATCGCTTTCCAGTACGCGCACGCGTCAAGCCAGTCACCGCTTGAGCATGACCATATGGCTTTTGAGAAGGCGTCGCAGGCCCTGGAATAATCCTTTCTGAAATAATAGATCCTCCCCATCCTCCAGTAAGCGTCATCCAGAAATTCGCTTTTCGGGAACTGTTCAACAAAGTGGTTGTAGTAAGACAGCGCGGTATCCTTGAAGCCGTTGGTTTCATAATAATATCCTATGTAATATGCGGCATCGTCGGCGTACTGCGAGTTCGGATAATTGGTCACCACCTTGGCAAGGCTGTCCAGCGCCTGATAAAAATATCCCGCCTTGCCGTACGCGAACGCCAGATAGAATTGCGCGGCATCGGCAAAATCCCCGTTCTGTCTTATGCAGAGCTTGAACATTGATACCGCCGAGCTCAGTCTTTTTCTTTTATAATCGCAAAGGCCCAGTTTGAAAAGCGCCTCTTCCCAGAGGTTGCTTTTCCTGTAGTTCGTTACTATCGTTTGGAGGGTGACCCCGGCGGATCCAAAATCCCCGTAATTATAATAGATCAGGGCTTTGTTGTAGAGATCTTCCGCGGATGCGGCGCCGGGATATATCTTATACCTGCCCGACAGGTACTTTATCCTTGCGACCGCTTCCTTTACAAGCGGGCTCAGCGGATGGTAAAGGTTCACTTCGTGATATGCTTTTATCGCCTCCGCAGGCTTACCGGCTTTTTCGTAACACTTCCCGAGATCGAGCCTCGCCCTGTCAAGCGGGGTAAGATAGGAGCCCTCCGATATGAGAGTTTTGTATATCTCTATGGCATCCTGTACTTTTCCCGTCATAAAAAGGCACTCCGCCAGCCTGATATCCGCGTCGGATTTTAGCGCGCTGTCGGAAAAGATATCCTTGTAGCAACTGTATGCTTCATCATACTGTTTATTGTTGAAATATATTTCCCCAAGATAGAATTTGGCATAATCGAAAAGCGGAAAATCGGGCCTGACGGAGAGGGGCCTGAAAATATCCTCTGCCTGCTTGGCATCTCCCTTTTTAGCCAGGCATTGCGCCTTAAGGAACAGCGCCCTGTTCGTCCACGGGTCTTGCGCATCGGAGATCAGCTTGTTCAGTTCAAAGATGGAGTCATCGAAGAATTTCCATTTGTACAGCGTGATGGCGCGATCCATTGTAGTATTGCTTGCACAAAACGACTGCACGGAAAGCAATAAGCCGAGAAACGCGAAAAAAAGTATGATCTTCTTCATTTATCCGAATTTTAGCACAGTTACGAAGCTTTTGTAAGCGGGGCGTATTTGGCCATAAGGATCTTTTCTCCGGCTGATTCGAAATTCACCTGGATGATCAGCTCGCTTTTCTCTCCGGATAATCCGACGATCTCTCCCCGGCCGAATTTCGGGTGGTTGATGGCGTCTCCAACGTTAAAATTGTATTCGATCTCCTCGGCCGGCGCATTTATCTCGATCTTTTCCTGCTTTTTTGCGCTGGCATCCGCCCTTATCAGATTCAAGGGTATCTCTTCAAGGAACCTGGACGGCCCGTTGTACCAATTCTCGCCGAATATCAGCCTCTCCTCGGCGGATGTCAGATACAGCCGCTTCTTTGCCCTTGTCATTCCCACATAGCAGAGGCGGCGCTCCTCCTCCAGTTCCGAGGGTTCCGTCAAACTTCGATAATGAGGGAATATTCCTTCTTCCATTCCTGCGATGAAAACCACCGGGAACTCCAGCCCCTTGGCTCCGTGAAGCGTCATCAAAGTGACAGCGGGAGCGTTCTCATCCAGCTTATCCATGTCAGTCATCAGGGAGACCTGCGTCAGGAAGGCGGTCAGCGTATTCTCGGCCGAGTTCTTCTCGAATTCCTTTGCGACGGATATCAGCTCCTTTATGTTCTCGACCCTGCTTATTGACTCGGGCGTGGCTTCCAGCTCCAGACGCTGCTTGTAGCCCGATTCATGGATGACCTTTTCGATCATTTCTGACGCCGAAAAATTCGGCAGGTCAAACTTGAAGCCGTTGATCGTGTCGACGAACCTCTGCAGAGGTTTCTTCAGCTTTGGCGTCAGTTCCAGGTTATCGATATCCTGGATGACCTCCAGGATCGACTTGTTCTCCTTTTCTCCCGACTCCTCAAGCTTTTTCAGCGTCCCCTTGCCGACCCCGTCGATGGTGTTCATTATCAGGCGAGCCGCGCTTATGTTGTCCTTTGAATTGACCGTCAGTCTGAGGTATGAAAGTATGTCCTTGATCTCCGCTCTCTCGTAGAACTTCACGCCGGACACTATCCTGTAAGGTATGCCCTCCTGCATGAAGACCTCTTCGAGCACGCGGGACTGGGCGTTAGTCCTGTATAGTACGACAAAATCGTTGTACATGTACCTGTCCGCCAGCTTCCGTATCTCTCCCGTGATGTAGCGCGCCTCGCCGTGGGAATCATGCAGTCATGAAGTGTTCGATAAGCTCGCCGTCGGCATTTTCCGTCCACAGGTTCTTTTCCTTCCTGAGCTTGTTATTTGCAATAACGCTGTTCGCGGCGTCAAGGATCGTTTTCGTGGACCTGTAGTTCTGCTCAAGCAAGATGACCTTCGCGTCCTTGTAATCGCTCTCAAAATTAAGTATGTTCTTGAAATCGGCGCCGCGCCATCCGTATATCGACTGGTCGCTGTCGCCCACCACGCAGAGATTGCGGTGCTTTTTCGCGAGCATTTTTGTCAGCGTGTACTGGACAAGGTTCGTATCCTGGTATTCGTCCACATTGATATATCTCAGCCTGTCCTGGTAGTATTCCAGCGTCGGGGAGGACTCCCTGAAGAGCTTGACCGTGAACATTAGCATGTCATCAAAATCCATTGCGTTGTTCTTGAACAGCTTTTCCTGATACATCCTGTAAGCCGCGGCGATCTTTTCCGCGGAAATATCAAGGGCCGTATCTTCGTAAGACTGCGGGGTCTTGAGCTCGTTCTTCGCCTTGCTTATTTTTTCAAGCACTGTACGCGGCTTGAACCTGTCATCCAGGTCAAGAGCCTTGATTATCTCCCTAATCAGCGATTCCTGGTCGTCCTCGTCGAATATAAGGAAGTCCTTCCTCCATCCGATCTTATCGATGTCGTGCCTAAGGATGCGGCCGCATATGGAATGGAACGTTCCTATCCAGAGCTGGCGGGACAGCACGCCCGTCAGGCGGTTCAGGCGGTGCTTCATCTCGTTCGCGGCCTTGTTGGTGAACGTTACGGCGAGGATGCTGGACGGAGCTACGTTGTGTTCCTTGATGAGATAGGCGATGCGGTGGGTCAGGACCCTGGTTTTTCCCGATCCCGCGCCTGCTATTATCAGGAGCGGACCGTCGATGTGCTTTACGGCTTCCTGCTGGCTTGCGTTCAGGCTCTTAAGTATGGACATTGAAGGTGAATTATACCAAAAAAAATGCCCCGACGAAAGCCGGGGCATTTCATTTAAATATGATCAGGTAAAGATCACAGGCTCCACTGAGCGGCGAGCGATATGGTCTGGAACAGATTGGAGTCGATCCAGAACCTGTCCAGTTCAGCAAGAACAGCTAAATTCGTTTTAATGTCGTATTTTACGCCGACCCCGAAATTAGTGTCGGTCTCGGAAATCGACTTGGTTCCCTTAATCTTCCAGTTGTTCATCAGCGCGGCTGCAATTCCATATATTGTCAGCTGCGGCCTGATCATTTTACTTCCCGAAACGCCGACGGTATTCACTCCCCATGTAAGATGATTGGAGGAGACCGACGCAAGGTCGATAAACCCGGCGAGGTCGAGAGGGTCATTATCCGCCGTCTTTAAAAAGCTGTATTTTACCCCCACGCCTAATGAATTGGCCGCGTCAGAAATATCAAGATCACTGACCACGTATGAACCGTTCCAGAGTTCCGCGTACACATCCAGGTCCTTTGTTAGGCCGTACGTTGCTTTAGCTCCCAAGCCGCCGAAAGAACCGCTGGTATTGTATGCCGTGAACCCTGTAGTCGAATATTGCGCTTGGACCTCCCATTTTTCCTGTCCCACGGTTGTGCCTGTTGTGAGCAAGCCGAACGCAAAACATGAACCGGAAACGGCGGCCAAGAGAAATATCGCTATTAGAGCTTTCTTCATAGAATTTTCACCTCCGATATATTTTACTTTGGACTATTTACATTTCATACTGGACGGCCATGGAGAACGTCTGGTATGAATCCGACGCCATAGTGTACAGCATCAGTTCCGCGAGCGCGCTCAGCTTTTTACTGAACTGATATTTCGCTCCGAATCCCCACATGCAATCGTTAGAGTTGGCTGATTTTGAACCGGTGAACTTGTTCGTGTTCTGCATGCCGTAAAGAGCGCCGTAGATCGTGAACTCATTCCTTAATGATCTGCTCGCGATCATGCCAATGCTGGTCGTGCCCTGGTTGATGTCTTTTCCTGAAATGGAATCATAACCGAGTATGGCAGCCAGATCCAACGGTGTGTTCCACAATGATTTTGGGATGGTGTACTTTCCCGCTATGCCGATCTCGGTTGCGCCTGTTCCGGAATAGGTCACCGATCCAACCTTGCCGACCATATCGATATCGTCGGTCACTCCATAAATGATTTTCGGACCATATGCGGTGATGTTCTCATCAGACAGTTTTACAGGGGTTGAACTGTAATAGCCTTGAATGGCGAAATTATCCTTTCCCATGGAAGAAGGTACCAATAATACCTCGGCGGAGCAGACGCTGAACAGCAAACCCGCGATCAAAACTGACAATAATGTTTTCTTCATTTTTTATCCTCCTTGCGAGTTAATTCTACATAAACCAATTTTTATGTCAACCCAAAACTACGAACAGCATAAATTCATGCTCAATTCAAAAGTTTGCAAGATACATTTTCTAATGATAATATTGCCTTTCTATGTCAAAGCCCCGGAAAAAATTCGATGAACTTGTCAGGATCGTCCGCCGCCTCAGGGCCAGGAACGGATGTCCCTGGGACAGGGTGCAGACCCACGCTACGCTTAAACCGTACATGGTCGAAGAGGTCTATGAGGCCCTTGAGGCCATAGATCTCAAGGATCACAAAAAACTTGCCGAAGAACTCGGCGACATGCTTCTGCATGTGGTCATGCAGGCGGAGATCGGGCGGGAGAAGAAAGAGTTCACGCTTGATGATGTCATCGATTCAATATCCGCAAAAATGATAAGGCGTCATCCCCACGTTTTTTCAAATAAAAAGGTAAGATCGGTCGAAGAAGTCTGGCAGAAGTGGGAGGAGATCAAGGGGAAGGAAAAGGCGGGAAAAGGGGAAGAACATAAGGGAATATTGGAAAGCGTGCCTCAATCGCTGCCGGCGCTGTATCGGGCCGATAAGGTCCAGCGGAGGGCCGCAAGGGTGGGGTTTGACTGGAACAGCATCGCAGGAGCATGGAGAAAAGTTCACGAGGAAGAAAAAGAAGTGCAAACGCTCCTGCGAAAATCCAAAATCCAAAGCTCAAAATCCAAAATAAATCTCAAATCTAAAACTCCAAAAGCCAAACAAAAAGAGAGGATCAAAGAAGAATTAGGGGATTTACTATTTGCGATAGTCAATGTATCAAGAAAACTTGATATCGATGCCGAGGAAGCCCTTCAGGACGCAACTTCGAAATTCATGAGGCGGTTCAAAGGGATAGAGCTTCACGCCAGGAAGTCGGGGCGCCACATCAGCAAGCTGACCCTTCCGGAAATGGATAAGGTATGGGAACAGGTCAAAAAAGACGAGATGAGACCCGCCTGCGCCAAGGCTTCGGCGGGCAGGGATGGGAGATGAAAGATGTGACTTTTCTCGCATCTCACACTTCGCATCTCGCATCTCACGTTCTTTTCATACAATGTAAGCTCCAGTATTCTATGTTATAATTACCCAAGTTATTAATATTAATCGAAAGGATGCCAATGAAAGACGCCTGGAAAAACCTGTTTTTTTACTTGCTGTTCCTGCTGATAATAGTGTCGCTTCTGGCGCCGTTCTTCGGAAACCAGCCGAAAACACAGGAACTTTCCTTTACTGATTTTTTGAACCGCGTTGACCGCCGTGAGATATCTGAAGTGTCGGTCAATGGGGATGTTTTCACCGGAAAGCTTTCTACCGGCGCGCTTTTCAAGACACGGGCGCTCAATTATCCTGACCTGATCCCCACTTTACGGGGAAAAGGCGTTAACATCAAGGTTGAACAGCCTTCCGATTCAAGCTGGCTATGGAACCTTATAATACAGCTTGTGCTTCCGCTCCTTTTCTTTGCGGGACTCTGGTGGCTCCTTATGAGGCAGGCGGCAGGTTCCTCAAGCCAGGCGCTTTCATTCGGAAAGTCCCGCGCAAAGCCGACGCAGGCAAAGATAAAAATAACATTTGCGGATGTCGCGGGAGTGGATGAAGCAAAAGAAGAACTGAAAGAGATAGTCGAATTCCTAAAGACCCCCAGAAATTCCAGAAACTCGGGGCAAAGATCCCGAAGGGCCTTCTTTTAATGGGTGCTCCGGGGACGGGAAAGACCCTTCTCGCAAGGGCGATCGCCGGGGAGGCGGGAGTGCCTTTCTTTTCGATATCCGGCTCCGATTTTGTTGAGATGTTCGTCGGCGTTGGGGCGTCCAGGGTGAGGGATCTGTTCACACAGGCAAAAAAGCAGACGCCCTGCATAATATTCATGGATGAGATAGACGCCGTCGGCCGCCACCGCGGAGCGGGACTCGGCGGGGGGCATGATGAAAGAGAACAGACGCTGAACCAGCTGCTGGTCGAGATGGACGGGTTCGATCCGAACACGAACATCATCGTGGTGGCGGCAACGAACAGGCCCGACATCCTTGATCCGGCGCTGCTCAGGCCGGGACGGTTCGACAGGCAGATAGTTCTGGACAAGCCCGACCTTAACGGAAGGCGCGAGATCTTGAAGATACACGCGAAAGGAAAACCTTTCGCAAAGGACATGGACCTGGATATTATCGCAAGAAGGACGCCGGGATTCACGGGGGCGGACCTTGAGAACGTGTTGAATGAAGCCGCTATCCTCGCCGCCAGGGCGGATAAAAAGCAGGTAACAATGAATGAGGCAAGCCAGGCTATCGACAGGGTCATCGCCGGTCCCGAAAAAAAGAGCAAAGTGATATCGGACAGGGAAAGAGAGATAGTCGCGTATCACGAAGTGGGACACGCGCTTCTCGCGAGACTTTTGCCGAATGCCGATCCGGTGCATAAGATATCGATACTCCCCAGGGGCCTTGCCCTCGGCTATACCTTACAACTTCCCCTTGAGGATAAGTATCTGGTCACAAAAAGCCAGGCAATGGACCAGGTGACGGTGATGCTCGGAGGCCGCGTTTCCGAAGAGATGATATTCAACGAGCTGACCTCGGGTGCCCATAATGACCTTGAACACGCGACAGAAGTCGCAAAAAGAATGGTCTGCGAGTTCGGCATGAGCAGGCTGGGACCCAGGACTTTCGGCAAGAGGGACAGGCAGGTGTTCCTCGGACGGGATATCGGAGAGATGAAAGATTACGGCGGGGAAACAGCGAATGCGATCGATAAGGAAATAAGATACATTATAGATGTGTGCCAAACAAGAGCGAAGAAGATACTCTCCGCTAACAGGAGCAGTCTTGTTGCGATCGCAAAGAAAATGAAAGAAGTTGAAAATCTCGAAGGCCAGGAACTGGAGAAAGTATTCAATGATCTGGGGCTTAAAGCCAAAAACGGCGGCACCGCCAAAAAAACAAAGTAAACCTGAAGAAAAACCGCAGGCCGAAGAAAAGATAATAGAATGCGTTCCAAACTTCAGCGTCGGGCATGACAGCGCCGTCATCCACAAGATAGTTGATTCGATCAAAGCGTCTTGCGTTGACGTTATCGACCAATCATACGACGAAGACCATAACAGGCTTGTTGTCACATTTATCGGTACGCCCGAGAAGGTCCTTAAAGCCGCGTACAGCTCCATAGAAACAGCATCCGGCTTGATCGACATCAATAAACAAATAGGGGTGCATCCGTTCATCGGGGTCGTTGACGTTGTTCCGTTCATCCCCCTTAAAGTCGCAAAGATGAACGATTGCAAAGATATCGCGAAGGCTTTGGGCAGGCAGGTCGCCGACAGCTTAATGATACCTGTTTTCTTATACGGCGAATCAGCGAGGAACGATAGGTTCAGGCATTTATACAATATCAGGCACGGCGGGCTTGATCATTTGAGGTCAGCTATAGCAACAAAAGATTTCAGACCAGACTTTGGCGAACCGAAGAATCCACCCGACCGCCGGAGCAGTTGCGATAGGCGCAAGGTATTTTCTTATAGCGTTCAACGTCAACCTGGATACCGACGATCTTCAGGCGGCGAAAGACATCGCGAAAAGGATAAGAGAAAAGGACGGAGGGCTTCCGGGAATAAGGGCTCTCGGGGTGCCGCTCAAATCAAAAGGCAAGGTCCAGGTCACCATAAACGTGACACATTACAAGAAGACTTCCCTGAAGGCTCTTATGGACAGGGTAAAAAAAGAATGTAACGCAAAGAACGTTCCGATACTTAACACCGAAATTGTGGGGCTTGTTCCAAGGGACGCGACTTTTCCGGGCATGAAGGAAAACCTTATGCTGGATGACTTTGATGAAGGGAAGATACTGGAAACATACCTGTAAAATGACCAATGAACAATGACACAATTAACAATTAAGGAATAATATTAGATGAGCGAAGAATTATCTAAAATATATGAGCCGAAAATCGTTGAGGAAAAATGGTATAAGATATGGGAAGAGAACGGTTATTTTGCTCCCGATGAATCCTTAAAAACCCCGCCGTTCGTCATCGTGATCCCGCCTCCGAACGTTACCGGTTCGCTTCACATGGGTCACGCGCTTGATAACACGATCCAGGATATCCTTATCAGGTTCAACAGGATGAAGGGTATGAGGGCGCTGTGGGTACCCGGAACGGACCACGCCGGCATCGCGACGCAGAACGTGGTGGAGAAGGAACTGGCCAAGGAGAAAAAGAGAAAAGAGGATATCGGCAGGGATAAGTTCATTGAGATGGTCTGGAAATGGAAGGAGAAGTTTGGCGGCCAGATAACGCTGCAGCTGAGGCGGCTGGGCGCATCGTGCGATTGGAAGAGGGAGCGCTTCACGATGGATGCGGGTCTTTCCCGCGCTGTCAGAAAAGCTTTTGTTTCACTGTATAACGACGGGCTCATTTACCGCGGAAAAAGGATAATCAACTGGTGCCCGAGATGCAAAACAGCAATCTCGGATATCGAAGTGGAATACACGGAAGAGAACGGCAAACTCTGGCACCTGAAGTATCCTGTCGAGGGGTCGAATGAATTCGTTACTGTTGCCACCACAAGACCCGAGACGATGCTCGGAGATACTGCCGTTGCCGTCAATCCATCGGATGCGAGATACAAACGTTTTATAGGCAAGATGCTTGTTCTTCCGCTTGTCGGAAGAAGGATACCTGTGATAAAGGACGACTTTGTCGATCCAACTTTTGGGACCGGCGCGGTCAAGGTCACTCCCGCCCATGACCCGAATGACTATGAGATAGGGCTGCGGCACAATCTCCCCCAGATAATAATGATGCATCCCGACGGGAAGGCCCATGTCAGCCATTTCCCGAAAGAAGAACAAAAAGAGATCGCCTCATATGAGGGGGTCGACCGGTTCAAGCTGAGGGATATCATCGTGGCTGACCTTGAAAAGGGCGGATATCTGGAAAAGATCGAGGACTACAAGAACAAGATCGGCAGATGCTATCGATGCAAAACTCTCATCGAGCCTTATCTCTCAGACCAGTGGTTCGTCAGGATGAAAGACCTTGTCAGGCCGGCCATACAGGCCGTTGAAGACAAGAACATCCGGTACATTCCCGACCGCTGGACAAAGGTTTACTTAAACTGGATGGAGAACCACCGTGACTGGTGCATATCCAGACAGATATGGTGGGGGCACCGCATTCCCGCTTGGGAATGCAAATCCCAAATCCCAAATCCCAAATCCCAAACAAATCCCAATGACCAAATCCCAAATCCCAAAAAGGGCTGCGGAAACATCATCGTTTCGGAAGAAGCTCCGACAAAATGCCCGAAGTGCGGCGGAACGAATTTAGTCCAGGATCCGGATGTACTGGATACTTGGTTCTCATCGTCGCTCTGGCCGTTCTCGACCCTTGGCTGGCCCGAACAAACCAAGGACCTAGAGACATATTATCCGACAACTGTTTTGGTTACCGGATATGACATTATCACTTTCTGGGTTTCAAAGATGATCGTTATGGGCCTGAAGTTCATGAAGAAAGAGCCTTTCTCAAAGATATTCATTCACGGCCTGATAAGGGATATTACGGGCAAGAAAATGAGCAAATCGATCGGCAACGTGATAGATCCTCTGAACGTCATAGACAGGGTAGGGGCTGACGCGCTCCGCTTCTCCCTGATATCGCTGATCTCCGGACAGGGGCAGGATATCAAGTTGTCCGAAGAAAAGATCACCGAGGGCCGCAACTTCAGCAATAAGATATGGAACGCGGCAAGGTTCATATTGGGGAAGGTATCGGGTATCAGGCATCAGGGATCAGGGTTTGCGGACAAATGGATATTGAGCAGATATAACAAGATGATCAATGAGATCACTGAAAAACTGGAGGAATTCGACCTTGGGGAAGCCGCGAGAAAGCTTTATGATTTCATCTGGAGCGATTTCTGCGACTGGTACCTGGAAATGTCGAAGGTCGACGCATCCGAAGAGGTCCTGTTGGAAGTTTTTGAGGGCACAATGAGGCTGTTACATCCGTTCATGCCTTTCATCACGGAAGAAATATGGCAGAAGTTAGAGATCAGAGATAAGAGATCAGAGATTGGAAACGCGAAACATGATAAGACGATAATGCTTTCCCACTGGCCGAAGGCGGACAAGTCCTTGATCAATGAGAACATCGAGGATGAAATGGCCGTTGTTAAAGAGATAGTCAGGACGATAAGGAACATCAGGGCCACCTTGAACATTCCGCATTCAAAGGAACTTACCGCGTATATTTCGACGGGAAAGAAGATCGGCGCTGACCAGGTGAAATACCTGACATCGCTCGCGAGGCTCGAGAAGCTGGATATATCTTCAAAAACAAGCACAAAGATAGAAGGATCAGCAACAGCTGTCCTTCCAGACATAACCATTCATATTCCGCTCAAGGGCATAATCGACCTGAACAAGGAAGTTGACCGGCTTAAGGAAAAGATCGTTAAACTTGATGAGGAGATCGATAAAGTAAGACAAAGATTATCGGCGAACAATAACGTTCCCGAGGACGTCCTGGATGAGTGGAAGGGCAGGGAGCAGGAGTTCTTAAAGCAGAAAGAAACGCTTCAGGACCAGATCAAGTCTCTGACCGCGTAATATCCCCAAGATCGCTAATTATCTTTTGAACCCTTTTGATATCCTTGGCCTTTCCGCTGTCATCAATGTCAATGAACACCCCGTTGAACAGCCCTGGGCCTTTATCTTCCGGCTCGAACCGCTCCGGAATGGACAAAAGGAACCTCTTGATTATCTGTTCCTTCTGCACGCCGATTATTGAATCGTACGCTCCAACCATTCCCGCGTCCGTTATAAAGGCCGTGCCTTTAGGCAGGATCCTTTCATCCGATGTCTGGATGTGGGTGTGAGTGCCGATGACCACGGAAACTTTTCCGTCCATGTACCAGGCGAGCGCGTTCTTTTCGGATGTTGCCTCCCCGTGAAGATCGACCAGTATTATCGGTGTTTCGGCCTTCATTTTTGATGCGATGGAATTCGCCGCCTGGAACGGGCAGTTCACGCAGGACATGAACACTCTTCCCAGCAGGTTCATGACGCCGTACTTGACCCCGTTCGCCGAGAAAACATCGAAGCCCTTTCCCGGAACGCCCTCAGGGTAATTCGCCGGCCGCACGAGGTTCGGGCACGAAGAAATGTCCGGAAGGAATTCTTTCCTGTCCCAGATATGATTCCCCGTTGTTATGACATCGATGCCCATGTTCATGAGCTCGTCGTAAACTTTTTTGGTTATCCCCACACCCGCGGCGGAATTCTCGCCGTTGGCTATGACAACATCCGGCAGGAGCTCTTCCCTGAGTTTCGGGAGCAGGTTCCTTACGATGGCGCGTCCCGGCCGCCCAACAATATCCCCTATGAAAAGTATCTTCATTTTGCCGTGTCCGTCGCCCTTGTTTCCCTGATGACGGTCACTTTCACCTCTCCCGGATATTCAAGTTCTGCCTCGATCTTTCTTGCGACGTCATACGCCAGTTTTGCCGACATGACATCATCAAGCTTATCCGGCTGGACGACGATCCTTACTTCCCTTCCTGCCTGGATGGCGTAGCACTTTTCAACGCCTTCAAAGGACATGGCGACTTTTTCAAGATTCCCCAGCCTCTTGATGTAGGCTTCCAGAGTATCTCTTCTGGCGCCGGGCCTTGAAGCCGATATAGCGTCCGCGACCGCGACTATCACGGCTTCCGCGGTCTTTGCTTCCACGTCCCCGTGGTGCGCGGCTATCGCATGGAGCACTTCATCTGATTCTCCGGCTTTTTGCGCGAACGTCACGCCCAGTTTTGTGTGGGTCCCTTCGGCGTCCTGGTCGATCGCCTTTCCTATGTCGTGAAGAAGACCGGCCCTTTTCGCCAGCTTGATGTTCACTCCGAGTTCTGCGGCGATCATTCCGGCGATCTTGGAAACTTCTATGGAGTGCTGGAGAACGTTCTGGCCGTAGCTTGTCCTGTACCTTAAGCGTCCCAGCATTTGTATCAGGACCGGCGGGAGCCCGTGGACGTCCGCTTCAAAAGTAGCGCGCTCGCCGTGTTCCCACATCGCGGCCTTCAGTTCTTCTTTTGACTTGTTGTACATTTCCTCTACCCTGGCCGGGTGGATCCTTCCGTCGGCAATGAGCTTCGTCAGCGTCAGCCTTGCCGTTTCCCTTCTCACGGGATCGAATCCAGAAATGATCACCGCCTCGGGAGTATCATCCACTATAAGGTCGACCCCCGTCAGAGTTTCAAAAGCCCTGATGTTCCTTCCTTCGCGCCCGATGATGCGTCCTTTCATTTCCTCGTTCGGAAGCTCCACGACCGTGACCGTTGATTCGACAACGTGGTCGACCGCGCAGCGCTGTATCGCGGTCGAGAGTATCTCCTTTGCCATCATTTCAGAATCCTTTTTCAGCTGCTCTTGCTTTGCCTTTATCAGCAGTGCCGATTCGCGGTCCACATCCTTTTCAAGGTTCTTTAAGAGTGTCCTCATACCTTCCTCACGGGTCAAGCCCGACACTTTTTCAAGTTCCTTCAGGTGCTTTATCCTGAGCTCTTCAAGCAGAGCCCTGACCTTTACCAGGTCATCCTCCGCGGATTTCAGCTTCCTTCTCGCTTCCTCTATGTTCTTCTCCCTTGCGTCAATGCTCTCTTCCCGCTGGAGCAGACGTTTCTCAAGGTTGAAGAGTTCCGCCTTCCTTTCTTTTGTTTCGCGATCGAAATCCTGCCTCTGCTTGAGCGCCTCGTCCTTTGCTTCGAGTATCGCTTCTCTTCTTTTTGTCTCGGCATCGCGCTTTGAATCTTCAATAATCCGCTTTGCCGTTTCCTGCGCGACGCGTATTTTCTGCTCCGCCATGTTCTTCCTGATGATCAGGTAGGCCACGAGAAGCGCAAAAACTATCAACGCCAGCAGCAAACCGTATATAAAACCGATAAGATTCATTTAACTCTACCTCCTCATTTACCCGCCTCTGCCCGCCTTAGGCGGACTCTGGCGGGATTTTTCCCGTCCTTGACCGCTTAAGCGCGGACCTTGCCCGCCTAAGGACGGACTCTGGCGGGCTTCTTTGTTTCTATTTCTTCCTTTACTTCCTTTTTGACCGGATTCGTCACGAACTTTCTGAGATCACTCTCTATCTTTTTGGCAAGATCCTTGTTCTCTTCCAGCGCTTTCTTGCTGTTCTCCCATCCCTGTCCGATCTTTTCTTCTTTATAAGTGAACCATGCTCCGCTTTTTTCTATTATCCCTGTCGCGATGGACGTGTCCAGGAGATCCGCGGATTTCGAGATCCCTTCGCCGTGTATCAGGGTGAACAATGCTTCCCTGAACGGAGGGGCGACTTTGTTCTTCACTACCTTTACCTTCACTTTTGTGCCTATGATCCTGTCTGCCTCCTTTATCTTTTCACTTGCTCTCACCTCAAGCCGCACTGATGAATAGAACTTTAAAGCCCTTCCGCCGGGAGTGACCTCGGGATTGCCGAACATTATCCCGATCTTTTCCCTTAACTGGTTTATGAAGATCATAACTGTATTGCTTTTGCCTATGACAGCCGTCAGCTTCCTTAATGCTTTTGACATCAGCCTGGCCTGAAGACCCATCTGGAAATCGCCCATTTCACCTTCTATTTCCGCTTTGGGGACAAGGGCGGCGACCGAGTCTACGACTATTATGTCAACAGCTCCGGACCTGATGAGCGTCTCGGCGATCTCAAGCGCCTGTTCGCCGTAATCAGGCTGGGATATCAGAAGATTGTTGATATCAACTCCCAGCTTCTGAGCGTAGACAGGCGATAGTGCGTGTTCCGCATCAATGAAGGCGGCTATTCCGCCTTTCTTTTGGGCTTCCGCTATCGCCTGCAGCGACACCGTGGTTTTTCCTCCGCCCTCCGGACCGTATATTTCTATGATCCTTCCTTTCGGGAACCCTCCTACGCCAAGCGCGATGTCCAGAGAAAATACGCCCGAGGGTATCACGTCAATATCAAGCTTTGACGCTTTGTCCATCCTCATTATGGAACCTTTGCCGCAGCTTTTTTCTATCTGCGTTATTGCCACTTCCAATGCCTTCTTTTTTTCATCAGCCATGTTCTATCTCCTCCTTATAATCTTATCTGTTTCAGCTCTTCATAAACCGGTCCGCTTTTCATCAAGGTGCTCTTCATCAAGGAAATATCCTTTGCTTCAAAGCTGCCAAGATCCGTATGTTCATTCTTCTCAATGAAGTGGGACAGCGCTTCGATATCAATGTTCTCCTTGATCCGGCCTATTGTCAGGTGGGGAGAAAACTCCCTTTCTTCTTCACCATATCCTTGTTGAGAAAGTGCATCCTCGATCTTATTGGCCAATTCTTTTAATTTCCCCGCGCCTCCATTAATGCCTGACCAGATGACCCTGGGATGCTTTGGGTCTGGAAAGGCTCCAAATCCGCCGAAGCCGATCTTTATTGACCCGAAATCTTTTACCAGCTTCGCGACGGTATCTTCAAGACTCTCGATCTTTTCATCTTCGACATTTCCCAGGAACTTAAGCGTAATATGCATGTTCTTCTTATTGATCCATTTTATCGGACCAAGCTTGAGGCCGCCGATGAGCTTTTCTATGTTGTCTTTTATTTCATCAGGGACCTCAACGGAAAAAAACACCCTCACGTTCCATGCCTCATATTTTATTCAATACCTCGTCGCCGCCCAGATGCAGCCAGAGAAGCCCAAGAGCGGCTGCCGCCGCCTTTTCCCTTATTTCCGATCTGCCGCCGGTAAGATGAAGTTCCTTGAAAACGGTCCCCTGATCGGATGCAAGACCGATAAAAGTAAGTCCTATTGGCTTTGGCGGGGTCGTGCTGGCGGGCCCGGCTATCCCTGTCGCGGAAAGACCGATGTCCGCCCTGTATCTTTTTCTTATCCCTTCCGCCATTGCTATCACGACTTCCTTGCTCACGGGGCTACCCTGCGCGATCGCGCTTGCCGGCACGCCCAGCTCCATGACCTTAATCCTGTTATGGTAGCAGACGATCCCGCCGATAAAAAAATCGGAACTTCCCGGCTGGCTCGTAAGCTTGCTTGATATGAGCCCTCCCGAAAGGGATTCGGCCACAGCGACCGTCTTTTTTGTCTTCTTCAGGAGCTCGGCCACTTCTATTTCCGTTGTTTTTCCTATGACGGAGAGGACCCTTGTAAAGAAATCCTCAAGCTTTACTTCCGATTCACCCATTTAGCGACTCCAAATTTTTAATGAAATATTCGATCCCTGAAACCACGGCCAGGATAACGCCGAGCCATAAGACCTGGTTCCCGTAGGGCAGGTTCAGGATCAGCATCGCGACCGCCACATCCAACAGCGCTGTTTTGTATTTCCCAAGCCTGTCGGCAGCAATTATCTTGCCGGACGAACTCGCGGCGAGCCGCAGTCCCGTAACCGCAAAATCCCTTACGATGATCACAATTACCGGTACGGACGACACCCATCTGATCTCCACCAGGCAAAGGAGAGCAGATATGACAAGTATTTTATCTGCAAGAGGGTCCATGAATTTACCCATCACAGTTTCCTGCTTGAGCCTTCTTGCAAGGTAGCCATCTATCGCGTCGGAAACCGCTACAGCGGCGAAGATCACTACAGCAATGATGCTACCATTGGGAATATTAGGCGAGAGCAGAACATAGACCAGGAGGGGGATAAATATTATTCTTAAAAAAGTTACCGAATTCGGCAGGTTCAAGTAACCAGGATACCGGAAAGATCATACGGGCCTGACCCCGTGATTTTTACCGAAACTATCTTTCCGTTCGGAACACATTTATTCAGCTTAACAACGCCGTCGATATCCGGCGCATCCATGTATGAGCGCCCGATACTTCCTTCTGCCAATACCTTGATAATTTTTCCTGCCATGTTCTTTAGAGACTTTGCAGAAATCTCGCGTTGCAAGCGCATTAACTTATGAAACCTTCGATCCTTTATCCGTTCGCCAATTTGATCCCCCATTTTGGCGGCGGGAGTACCTGATTCCCTGCTGTACTTGAAAACCCCTAGTCTCTCAAACCTCTCTTCCCTGATAAATGCAAGTAATTTATTAAAATCGGAACCTGTTTCGCCTGGAAAACCGACGATCACTGAAGTCCTTATCGCTATCCCCGGTATTTTCCTCCTTAGTTTTTTGATTACCCGTTTAAGTTGATCTGCGGATATCCTCCGCCTCATTAGCCGAAGAATCCTATCACAGGAATGCTGGATTGGCAAGTCCAGATATCGGCATATCTTGGGCTCTTTTGCCATCACTTCGATCAGCTCGTCCGTCACATGGGCGGGATGCGCGTACATGATGCGGATCCACTTAAGACCCTTGATCCCGGCCAGTTTCCTGCATAATATATGTAAAGAGGGCTTTCCATAGATATCCGTGCCGTACATTGTCGTGTCCTGGGCGACCAGAATGGCCTCCTTCAATCCCTTTTTAACAAGGGCTTTGACCTCGCTGACTATCGATGGCATCGGGCGGCTCTGGTACTTTCCCCTCAGGCTGGGAACGATGCAGTAGGAGCAACGATTATTGCAGCCGTCGGCTATCTTAATATATGCGTAATATTTGGGGGTTGCTTTAAGCCTTGGCGTTTTATGGGTGAAAAGGCAGTGAGTTCCCTCAAGGAGCGAAACTCGGAACCTGCGACTAAACGTCGCGGTTCCGGAAGATAGTTTTTTGGAGCCGCGGCGTTCAGCCGCAGGCTCAGCACATCGGAGCTCGTTTAGTACATGGACTATCCTATCGATCTGGCCAGGGCCGACAATGGCGTCAACTTCCTCGAATTTATCGAACAGGTCGTTTTTGTCCCTTTTTGGGAGGCATCCGGCGACCACCAGGAACTTCAGCTTCGATGCCTTGGAACCTGCGACTGAAGTCGCGGTTCCATTTTTAAGTTTACACATTTCACCTATGATCTTATAAGCTTCGTCTCTTGCCTCGCCGATGAAAGCGCAGGTGTTGACGATCATTATTTCGGCTTCGCTCTGATCGTTGGTTATCTCATAGCCCGAAATCAATAAGAAGCCCTAAGATCGCTTCTGTGTCAGTGAGATTTTTTGGACAGCCAAGGCTGATAACTCCAACTTTCATATATTATGATTATAGATTACTTAGGGATAAGGGGAAATAGGAATATTGGGATAGGGGGATATAGTTTGGGAATATTGGAATAATGGAAATCAGGAACTACCCAAACTCCATATCCCTCATTTCCTAAACCTTATCCCTGTATTCCTTATTCCCGTTTTTCCAAATATATAACGGATGTTAGATGAATCGATGTTTCAAATTCATTATGTCCTTATAGGGGATGACGCCGAGCAGTTTATCCTCTTTGTTCGTTACCGGAATGGCCCTGAAGCCGTACCTGGAGAACAATGCGAAAGCGTCTTTGATCGTGCTTTTAGGATCGAGCGACACCACCTCTTTTATCATTATGTCTTTCAGGAGCATTTCGTCGCTCGCGAGCAGGAGTTCTTTCACATCAATGACGCCGAGAAGCTTATCGTGTTCATCGACGATATAAAGGTACATGACAACGTTCTTTCCCTTGGCCACGCGGTGGTATTCCTCTTCGGCCTGTTTGTCTGTCACGTCAGGCCCGAATTTCAGGACGTTCACTGTCGCGTAGTTAAGGATGTTCTCTTCCTGCTTGTCGATTATGGATCTTATCTTGGCCGCTTTATCATCGGACAGGAACTTCAGGATGCTGTCGGCCTCGTTCCATGGGAGCACGGAGAGAACGTCCGCGGCCTGCGCGGGGGTCATGTCATCTATGAGCTTCGCCACTTTTTCTTTTTCGAGCGACGATATCAGCTGTCTCTGAACGCTCGGATCTATCTCTTCCAGCGTATCGGAAGCCCTCCTGGCGTCAAGACCGCCAAAGACCCTGGTCCTCTGGTCCGGGTCCATCTCCTCAAGGATATCGGCCAGGTCGACCGGGTGTACGTCCGACAGTTTTTCCTTCAGGATATTAAGCTTTATATCCCCGCTGAAACTGCTTATCGTGGTCGGGATCGACTGGATATATGACCAGGAGATGGTCTGTTCTTTGATCCTTTCGGCCAGGGAATAAATGAAATTGGCGAGCCAGCTCAGCTTTATCCTCCTGAGCAGGCCGTATCTGCTCAGGTCCACGTCCGTAACGTACATTTTGTCGTGATTGAGGGTCAGCTTAATATCGTAAACGACCTCAACTTCCTTGTCGTCCGTATCAAGGACCTTTTTATCGAGTATGTGGTCCCGCAGCAGCACATCTTCATCCTTCGGCTCACCCTCATATTTTTCTTCCGATTCGATATCGATGACGATCTCCTTTGATGTAAAAGACCTCACTTTTTGCCACGGGACTATGAGCGTGGGATACCCGAAAGGCCTGGAGATCAAAAGCCTGGATACTTCTGCCAGCTTTCCGCGCTCAACGATGAACATGTCCGCCAGGGCGCCTATTTTTTTCTCACGATTGAAAACCTTTTTTTTGTATATCTGACTCAAAAAGAACGAAGCGTTTTCCATATTTCTCCTTTTATCTGACCAGAGTGTAGAACTTATAGAAAAGAATGGCAACAAGGAACAGCAGATACAGCCTCAGGAACAAAAGGCATATGCCTGTCAGCAGGTTCATCTTTATGCGGGGCTTTTCGTATTTCCTGTTCACCTCGATTATTTTCGAGAACCTTCTTGCCAGGAACCTTTTTATCCTTTTTAGCAGCGCTTTTATAGTGTTAATTATTATCATTGACCCCGCCTTACTTGAACATTCCCGGGAATAGAGTGCTTATCCCGTACATTGTCGACAGGACGATTATCACCGTGACGATGGAGAAATTTGCGATGTTCTGCCACAGAGTATTCTTATATTTACCCATCAGTTCCTCGTTATTCAAGAGCAGTATCAGGAACATCAGCGCCGCGGGAAGGAGCGTAACGGCTATGACCTGTACGAACAAAGTGATCAGGACGAGCGGAGCTCCCGGAATAAGGGTCACCAGCCCGGCGGTCAATATCGTTAATATATAACACGCGTAGAACCACGGCGCTTCTTTTATCCTCTTATTCAGCGAGTGCGCCCATCCGAACACTTCGCCGAAGGCCCAGGATGAAGCAAGCGATATGCAAATGGCGCCGAGGAATCCGGCGTCAAAAAGGCCTATCGCGAGGAACGTTCCGAGGTACTGATTTATCACCATCAGCTTTTCCGCCGCCTGCGCCGCGCTGGTGATGTTCACGCCGAACAACAGAGTGCCGGTGACTATCACCACAAATACCGCTACTATCACGGTAAAGGCGGAACCTATTGCGGTGTCGAACTGCCCCCAGGGGATATCCTTTTCCTGCATGCCTTTATCCACGACGGCGCTCTGCTGGAAGAAGACCATCCACGGGGCGATGGTCGTCCCGACATTGGCCATCAGGTAGAAGAAGAGATTATTATTGAAACCGCCGGGGAAGTGCGGGACCATTCCGTTCCTGAAGATGTCGGGGATGGAGGGATGGACCATGAAAGCGCAGGGTATGTATACTAGATTGAAAGCGCAGAAAACAAAAGCGATCTTCTCCCATGTCCAGTATCTTCCCTGCACCACCATTACTGTCATGATAAAGCAGACCGCCAGAATTGTAACGATGGGAGGAATATGGAATATGCTCATGGCCGCCGTCATACCTATGAATTCGGTGATAAGCGTAAGCCAGTCTACGAGCACAAGATCAAGCAGGGAGAACCATCCCCAGAAGGAGCCGAAAGCGTCAAAGATCGCCTCCGCATGGCCGCGCTTCGTCACGGCCCCGAGCCTTACCGTCATTTCCTGGACGAAATATGCAACGGGTCCCAGCAAGACCAGGAACCATATCAGTCCGTACTTGAATTGCGCGCCGGTCGCGGCGTATGTGGTGATGCCTCCTGCGTCATTGTCGGCAAGCATGCAGATTATCCCGGGGCCTGAAATTATGAGGAATAACTGGATGGATTTTGCCATTCTGCGATACTTGTAAAATAACTGCGCTAATAAATTCATTGGTGAACCGGAAGGCCTTTCTAATATTTTATGTAATTATATACCATGCCATATGGTATCGGAAGAAATATTTCTGAAGAAGGGGAGAGATCAGAGATTAGAGATGTGCGAGATGAGAAACACGAAACAGGATAGGTGTTACTTTACGATCATTTTTATTGTTCCGACGTTGTTGTCGCCGATTTCCATGGTGCAAAAATACATTCCGGCTGGAGCTTTGGAATTATTATATGTTCCATCCCAAACATAAGTATTTTCACCTTTTATCGCATTGTTAATGCTGACATTTTTCACAAGTTGTCCGAAGCTGTTATAGAATTTCAAGATAACTTGTTTTCCGTTATCGGGGACTTCAAAAGAAATGGTTGTCTTATCAGAAAAAGGATTTGGATAGTTATATGGTTTGTTCACCGGGCTCTCTGTGGTTGAAGGCACGGAACTACCCGGGGAATAAGGCGTGTATTTTATCCAGTCATATTCTACTGTTATAGGTTTTGTGTAATTAAAAGTGCCAAGCCATGCGTCCTCGCCTATGCCCGGCCATAAATTTGCCATGATCCTGCCGGGCGTTACCGGCAGAGCGCCTCGCGATCCGTCTTCGCTGTTTACGCTTATTCCGTCCACAGACCAGATGATCATGTCCGGCCGCCATTCGATTTTGTAAGTATGGAAATTTTTTGAAGGGTCAAATCCAAGCTGAATTATTTTTTCATGACCTCCTGTGCCGTTTGTGAAGTAGTTTGTCTGCAAATTTCCCTTTACAAATTCTATATCAATTTCATCCCAGGGGTTGCCATCCGACGGGCCAGTATAAAAGAACAGGGAACCCCCTACAATGCCGTCTGCCACTGCTGCCTGGATGCTTGCTTCAAGCGTGCCGTAGCCGTAGAAAGCATTGGTTCTGTATTCGCCAGAAGTGTAAGGCTTGCCGGATGAGGGGGTATTATCCAAAGTCAGGATCATGTCGCTGTTTTGAAAGGTCACATTATCCGCTTTCCATCCGCAGTTGAATGGATCTCCATTGGTCCATCCGTCCGATTTAGACCAAAGCGAGGTATTAAAATAATCCATATCGTCCTTAAAGGCAGTACCTGATTGGGAGGGAGACTCATTAATAGCGGAAGTCTTTTGCTTGTTTTGAGTTTTTGGTTCTTCAGAACCACGACCCATCGAATGCCTGGTTGACGGTTGCGACGGGGTATATCCAAGCAGCGGATCCATTATGATTTCCTCCTTGAAATATATCGTAGATAATGGCCGGAAATTTCAATAAAAGAGATCAAAAAAGAAGGCGCAAAAAGAGAAGTTTACTTAGGCAGCTACGATATTGACGAGTTTTTTCGGCACATAGATCGTTTTTACGATCTTCTTACCCTGGATAAACCGCTTAACTGTTTCACTCTCGGAGGCTTTTGATTTTATGTCTTCCTCGGAGGCATCCGCCGGTACCAGGATATTATCTCTAAGTTTTCCATTAACCTGAACGACTATCGTTATTTCATTTTCAACTATGAGTTTTGGATCATATTTCGGCCACGGCTGTCTATGGATCGACGGCTTCTCTCCGATCATCTGCCATAGCTCCTCGGCCATGTGAGGAGCGAAAGGCGCCAGCATCAAAAGGTATCTCTTTGCGAATTCCCTGTTCAACATATAAACGTTAGCGGCTTCATTCGCCAGGATCATCATCGCGCTGATGGCCGTGTTGAACCTAAGGTTCTCGATATCTTCCCCGACCTTCTTGATCGTCTTGTGCAATAGAGCCTCCAGCTCCTGACCCTTGTCCCCGGTCCCCAGCTCTTTATCGAACAATCTCCAGACCTTTTCAAGGAACCTGCTTATTCCGATTATCCCCCTTGTTGACCACGGCTTTACCATCTCGAGCGGTCCCATGAACATTTCATACATCCTGAAGGCGTCCGCGCCGCTATCAGCTATCACATCATCAGGATTCACGACATTTCCAAGCGACTTGCTCATCTTCTGTCCGTCTTCGGCAAGTATCAATCCCTGATTTGTCAGCTTCTTAAAGGGCTCGTCATCCGGCACTACGCCGATGTCGTGGAGGAACATGTACCAGAACCTTGAATATAGAAGATGAAGCACGGCGTGTTCGGCCCCGCCGATGTAATGATCCACCGGCATCCAGTATTTGATCTTATCCTTGTCGGCGATAGCTTTATTATTTTTCGGATCGATATATCTCAGGAAATACCAGTTCGACCCTGCCCACTGCGGCATCGTGTTCGTTTCCCTTTTTGCCGGACCCTTGCACTTCGGGCATTTTGTGTTTACCCATTCCTTTATATTGGCAAGAGGGGATTCTCCTGTCCCGGTCGGCTCGTATTTTTTGACATCGGGAAGCTTCAGGGGCAATTCGGATTCCGGCAGAGGGACGACCCCGCATTTTTCACAGTGCACCACCGGTATCGGCTCTCCCCAGTAGCGCTGGCGCGAGAACACCCAGTCGCGGAGCTTGTAATTGACGGTTTTCTTTCCGAGGCCTTTCTTTTCAAGGTCTTTTGTTATCTTTTCCTTGAATTCCGGTGTTTTCAGCCCGTTGTATGGGCCGGAATTGATAGCAACACCTTCCTCGACATACGCTTCGTTGAGTTCGATCGGGGTCCCGTCCTTTGAAACGACCTGGACTGTCTTGAGCCCGAACTTTTTTGCGAACTCAAAATCCCGTTCGTCATGCGCCGGGACCGCCATTATCGCTCCGGTGCCGTAGCTTAATAGCACATAATCGGATATCCACACGGGGATCTTTTCATTGTTCACCGGATTGACGACATAGGCGCCGGTGAACACGCCGGACTTTGATTTTAAAAGATGCTCTCTCTCCATGTCGCTTTTCTGGCGCGACTTTTCAATATATTCCTGGACTTCGTCAACTCGGTCATCGGTAGATATTTCAAGCACGAGCGGATGTTCCGGCGCGAGGACCATATAGGTCGCGCCAAATAACGTGTCGGGCCTTGTGGTGAAAACCCTCAGGACCTCCTTAAAACCGTCGACTTTGAAAGTAACTTCAGCGCCGATGCTTTTGCCGATCCAGTTCCTCTGCATCAGCTTTATCGGCTCCGGCCAGTCAAGCTTATCCAGCCCTTCAAGGAGCCTGTCGGCAAAATCGGTGATCTTCAGCATCCACTGACGGACGTCTTTTTTTGTAACGGCAGTCCCGCACCTGTTGCATGCTCCGTCAATGACCTCTTCGTTCGCGAGGCCAGTCTTGCATGAGGGGCACCAGTTGATTGGAACAACAGCTTCATATGCGAGGCCTTTTTCGAATAATTTCAGGAATATCCACTGGGTCCATTTGAAATAATCGGGATCAGTCGTGTTGATCTCCCTGTCCCAGTCATATGAGAAGCCGAGGCTTTTTATCTGCCTCTTAAAGGTCGCGATGTTATTTTCGGTCGAGATTCTGGGATGAGTGCCGGTTTTTATCGCGTAGTTTTCCGCCGGCAATCCGAAAGCGTCCCATCCCATCGGGTGGAGGACATTGAACCCCTTCATTCTTTTATATCGGGAAAGAATATCGGACGCTGTATATCCTTCAGGATGGCCAACATGGAGCCCCGCGCCGGAAGGATAGGGGAACATGTCGAGGCAGTAGAACCTTTTTTCTTTCGGGAACGCCGGGTCTTCAGCGCATTTATAGGTTTTGTCTTTGTCCCAGAAGTCCTGCCACTTTTGCTCGATGGTTTTGTGGTTATATTCAGACATAACTAACGTATTTTAGCAAAAGAATGACAAATGACCAATGTCAAATGTCAAATTAATGCCCAATGACCAAATCTCAATTGGGTATTGGGAATTGGGATTTTATTTGTCATTTGTCCCGCTACCTTATTATTAATATCAAATATGTTGCGGGATCCCGCGGAGCGGGATAATTTGACATTGGGAATGGGAATTGCCGTCAGGCTTTAGTGCTGAAGCTTGAGGAATCCCATTTCGGCGGTTCTTTCGGGTAAGCTATTTTTCCATTCAGCATGTCCCTTATCATACCGGAGAGTTTTGTCATTTCATCTGGAGCGGATTCAGCCAGACCGGGCTTCTCAGGGCTGAGATACATCTGCTCAACAAAACTTTCATCCACTATCCTGATAGGCACCTGAATTATTTCCTCCTTATCCACTTCCCATGCCATAAGGACAGGATTGTACCTGTCAGCCAGGCCGATAATGAAATGGTACCTCTGATTGTGTGAAAGGTCCTGCTTTGACGGGAAAGGAAGGCTTTTGGGATGGCTGTGATAAACACCATAATACTCAAGGTTATATTTTGCCAAAAAGCGGTAGCCTCTGTCAATATCATCGGCGGTCATCCCGAAATTATTAGTTCTGTCATACAGATATTGATTGAACACCGGGAGCACCCCGAGGATCACATCCTCTCTTCCGCCAAGTATCCCGCCTGCCTCCTGAGGGTAACACGCCTGAGCCTGGTGCATTATAAGGTCGAACTGTCTTTTGGTTATAGTGAACATCTTAGATGATTATATCATTCGGAACTTGTTTCGGAATCTGTTCTTTCAATATGATATAATCACTGAACTATGCCATTAGTTGTACAGAAATACGGCGGAACATCGGTTAGCTCGGCCGAGCGTATAAAGAGCGTCGCGGCCAGGGTCACCGCGACCAAGGCGGCCGGCAATGATGTTGTCGTGGTCGTTTCCGCGATGGGCGACACGACGGACGAGCTTATAGGCCTGCTCCATCAGGTAACGGATAACCCCGACCCGAGGGAGTATGATATGCTACTTTCGACGGGAGAGCAGGTTTCCGCCGCGCTCGTCACAATGGCGATCCATTCTCTCGGCTTTAAAGCCGTATCGTTAACGGGGTGGCAGGCCGGCATTCAAACGGAAGACATTCCGTCCAAGGCGCGCATCACCCACATAAAACTGGACAGGATCCAGAAGGAGCTGGGCAGCGGCAGGATCGTTGTGGTGACCGGTTTCCAGGGAATAGACAGCCACGGTGATATTACCACGATCGGTAGAGGCGGTTCCGATACTTCCGCCGTGGTCATCGCGTCGGCGCTGAAGGCGGACGTTTGCGAAATATATACCGATGTTGACGGCGTTTATACGGCGGATCCCAGGATAGTCAAGGACGCCAAAAAACTGGCATTTATTTCATATGATGAGATGCTTGAGCTTGCGAGCCTGGGCGCGCAGGTGCTTCACCCGAGGAGCGTTGAATGCGCGAAGAACTACGGCCTTGTGATACATCTCCGCTCGAGCCTGTCCGATGTTGAGGGAACTTATATAAAGGAGGTATCTTCAATGGAGAAGAAAGATGTCGTATCAGGGGTGGCCATCGACACGAATATCGCGAAAGTGGGTATCCTGAAGATCCCCGATAAGCCCGGCATAGCTGCAAAGCTCTTCAATGCTCTGGGGAATGAAAAAATAAACGTCGACATGATCATTCAGAGCATTCATTCTTCCGGCTTATTGGCGGATATGGCGTTCACGGTCTCAAAACCCGACATGAAAAAGGCGGTTGAGGTAACGAAAAGAGTGGCAGCCGAACTCGGGGCCGAAGGAGTGATCTCCGATGACAATGTCGCCAAGGTATCTATAGTAGGCGTCGGGATGATCTCTAAACCCGGGGTCGCGGGGACCATGTTCGATGTCCTGGGAAGGAACGGCGTCAACATAGAGATGATAAGCACTTCCGAGATCAAGATATCCTGCGTCGTTAAAGCGGACCAGGCCAAAAAAGCGATGGAAGTCATCCACAAGGAATTTAATTTAGGCAAATAACTTGATACTCAAACTCACCGGCCTTGCCGTTTTTTCCTACCTTCTTGGTTCATTCCCGTCGGCTTATGTTGCCGCAAAGATAAAAAAAGGAATAGACATAAGGCGGTACGGGAGCGGCAACGTGGGCGCCACAAATGTCCTGCTTGTTGTCGGCCCGATCTTTGCGGTCCTTGTTTACCTTATCGATGTCCTGAAAGGCTTGACACCTGTGCTTTTGGCGAGGAACATCATCGGTACGGACCTTTCGATGGGGCTCGCGGGGCTAGCGGCGATCCTGGGACACGATTTTTCGATATTCCTTGGATTTTCCGGCGGCAAGGGAGTTGCCACCACAACGGGGGTAATGTTCGGGATCAATTTGTTCATCATATCGATCATTATCCTTTCCTGGATCGTTTTTGTCGGAATAATCGATAGCTTTATTTTAAGCTCTCTGCTCTGCATGCTGTTAATTCCGATCCTGATCTGTGCCTTTAAGCTTTCGAACACTTATTTGATCTTTGGTGTTTTGTATTTCCTGGCGGGCTTGTTTACACACAGGGAAGATATTGTTAGAATATTCAGCGGTAAAGGGAAAAAAGCGTTACCTTCGATCAAAAAATATTTTAGCCGTTGAACATTGAAATTCAGTTGTTACTTTTTATCGGGGCGTGATGTTTGTTAGTTGGGGTTTGTGGAGTTCGTGGCTGTTTTTTGATCGCAATAAGGTTTATCCCCCTTTCATCGGGGCGTGGCCCAGCTTGGTCTAAGGCGCCGACTCGAGAATCGTGTTTGCTGATGCATTATATAAATGTTAATGTAGAACACAATTCTCTCGCTTTGGGACGTGGAGATCGTGAATCTGTGGTTTGTCTGATCGGGGCGTGGCCCAGCTTGGTCTAAGGCGCCACTTTGGGGTAGTGGAGGTCGTGGGTTCAAATCCCGCCGCCCCGATCAGACAATATCTAATTTAGGGTAGAGAGTGCACGAGCCGTTTTTGATTTTTTCGATTGACTTTCGGCCGATTCTTGCTAATATATCCACAAAATGGCCAGAGAAATTACCTTTATGATAGTGCCTCACAACTCCACGAAGGGGGTTGTGAACTTCAAGCTGAGAGAGTGGCTTGTTTACACCATTCTTGCCGTCTTTTTCGTTTCCATAATCCTGGTCGGCTCCTCCATAGTATATTCGTCGATGATGACAAGGAAGCTGATCCATTACCGGCTGATGCTGCAGGTCAATGAGGAACAAAAGAACAGGATAGATTACTTCTCCGGGGAAGTGAACCAGGTGAAGAAAGCGCTGAAAGAGCTTGTTGACAGGGACTCGGAGCTTCGCAGGCTTCTCGGCCTCAAGCTGAAGGACAATAAGAACCTGAACCAGATACTGGTGGCCACAAAGAATTTCCCACAAATTTCCCTGCTTGATAATACGACGAACTACAAGATAGATAAGATCACCAACGAGCTTTCATACCTTAACGAAAGCGTTAAGCAATCCAGCGAGAGCCTTAAGACCCTTCACCAGACGGCGACTTTCTTGAAAAGCAGGTTCGCGGTCACGCCGTCCATATGGCCCATTTACGGAAGGATAGTTTCCGGTTTTGGATACAGGTATTTCCCATGGAGGGGTATGCACACGGGCATAGATATCTCCGCGCTGTACGGCAATCCCGTGAGAGTTACCGCGAACGGGGTGGTTTCTTATGCCGGATGGAAAGGCGGTTACGGCAAGACGGTCATAGTGGACCATGGGTATGGCCTCCAGACGCTTTACGGCCACAACTCGAAGATTCTGGTTTCCGTGGGACAGAGGGTAGTGAAGGGGCAGATAATTTCGAACATTGGCGCTACGGGATTTGCGACAGGTCCGCATTGCCACTACGAGATAAGGAAGAACAACTACGCTGTAAGCCCCATGAGGTACCTGAACCTGGATGTGTTTACCGCGAACAGGGTCTGGTAGTAAGCAAATTAACAATTAACAATGACACAATGAACAATGATGGAAGAATTATTGTATAATTGCTTTATTGTTTTGAATTGTTAATTGAGAAATTGGTCATTGTGTAATTTTTTATAGGGGGTTTTTTTATGGGTATTCTAGGGACCAGAAAAAAAGCGTCTGATTATGTGGGGATCAATTCCGTTATCGGGGATGACACCCAGATAAAAGGGGAGATCGTCACTAAAGGATCGATCAGAATGGGCGGGGAATTTGAGGGAAAGATCCAGGCTCGCGGCGACGTTCTTATAGGTGAAGGCAGCCGGGTCACGGGCACAGTTGCGGGAGCCAAGGTCATCGTGTCCGGAGATGTTAACGGGAATATTACCGCGACCGGCGGGCTTGAGATCACAAAGAAGGGGAAGGTATTCGGCGACATAGTAAGCGATAAGCTGATAGTTGATGAAGGGGCGATATATAAAGGAAAAGTGACGCTGGAATCTTCCGCCTCCAAGAAAGAATGATCCTCCCAAGCAGCGCTGGCGAAGGAGAATAACGATTGGCCGGCTGTCTTTTCATAGTCGGGACTCCCATAGGCAACACCCGGGACATAACGATCCGTGCTATCGAAACATTAAAATCAGTGGGTCTGATCGCCTGTGAAGATACGCGCCACACAAAGATCCTGCTTGATAGATACGGGATCAAAACTCCAACTACTTCATACCATAAGTTCAATACAAAGACGAAGACGTCATACATCATCAACAAGATCAAGGCGGGCATGGATGTAGCTTTGGTTTCCGATGCCGGAATGCCCGGGATTTCCGATCCCGGACAGGAACTTGTGAGTTCGGCGGCACTGGAAAACATCAAGATCGAAGCAGTACCTGGCGCTTCGGCGCTGATCTGTGCCCTTTCGATTTCCGGCCTCAGAACGGACAGGTTCACTTTTGAGGGATTCCTGCCGGTAAAACCATCAAGCAGAAAGGAGCTTCTGCAGGCTCTGGCGAAAGAAGAGCGGACCATTACATTATATGAAGCTCCCCACAGGCTCCTTAAGACCCTGGAAGAGATAAAAGACCATTGCGGCGACAGGAACATCTGCGTCGCGAGGGAGCTGACGAAGAAGTTCGAGGAAGTGACAAGGGGCAGAATATCGGAGCTGATAAAAAGGTTCTCCTCTTCAAAGCCGAGAGGCGAGTTCGTGCTGGTCATTGAGGGCGGGAAGGCGGCAAAGGAAGTAAAAGTGGACCCGGAGAAATTGGTGGCTGACCTGATCGCCTCGGGGGTGCCGAAGAGCAATGCCGTCAAAATAGTGGCGAACAGGCTGAAAGTCCCGAAAAACGAGCTTTACAGAACAACGCTCAAAGCTTAAAATCAACACATGCTGGCAATAGATAGCATCGGAAAATCTTTAATATTATTCGGGATAGTATTGATCGTGATCGGCTCTATCTTCGTCCTGTTCGGCAAGATACCCTGGTTCGGAAGGCTTCCCGGGGATATCATCATAAAAAGGGAAGGGTACACCATCTATTTCCCGCTTGTGACAATGATCCTTCTTTCGGCGGCGCTCACGATTTTATTCAATATTATCGGTCGAAGATGAGGATAAAGGATAAGGGAGAGGCGTGCTGAAAACCTCCGATTTCGACTATGATCTACCCCAGGAACTGATCGCGCAATCTCCGGCTGACAGGCGCGATTCCTCACGGCTCATGGTGCTGGACAGGAGATCAGGCCGGATCGAACACAGGATATTCAGCGATATATCGGAATACCTGAGCCCGAACGATCTTATTGTAATGAACGACACAAAGGTCATTCCCGCGCGCCTTCACGGCACCAAATACGGCGGAAGCGCGAGCATCGAGGTGCTTCTGGATAAGATGATCGGCGACCGGCTCTGGGAGGCGCTGATAAGACCGGCCAAGAGACTGGATATAGGCGGCATCATCGAATTCGGCAGGGGATTCTATGCCGAGGTCAGGAAAAAGCTGGATGACGGTAAAGCCGTCCTTTATTTCGCCAGCGTGAAAGGTTTTTCAAAAGAACTGGCGCTGCACGGGAATGTTCCTCTGCCGCCGTACATAAAAGCCGACAGCTCGCAGCTTACTGCTTTCAGCAAGAGGTATCAGACGGTGTACGCCCAAAAAGAAGGGGCGACAGCGGCGCCTACCGCGGGACTTCATTTTACCGAAGAACTTCTGGCTGACATAAAGGCGAAAAAGATATATGTTACCCTGCATACTGGATACGGCACTTTTGCGCCTGTAAGGGCCGAGAACATCGCCGACCATAAGATGCACAGCGAGGCGTACGAGATATCGGAAGGATCGCTAGATTCTATAAGGCAGGCAAAAAAAAACGGCGGAAGGATCATCGCGGTCGGGACGACCTCGGCGAGGCTTCTGGAATCCGTCAGCCGTCCCGGGAGCGGATCAACGGACATATTCATATATCCGGGGTATGAATTCAAGGTCGTGGACGCGCTGATCACGAATTTTCATTTGCCGAAGTCCACATTGCTGATGCTTGTTTCCGCCTTTGCCCAAATGGCCGCGGCGGACAGGTCGGCTTTCGCGGGGATCGACCTCATAAAGAAGGCTTATGAAAAAGCGGTCAGGGAAAAGTACAGGTTCTTCAGTTTCGGCGACGCGATGTTAATAATATAATGAAAGAGACCCCGCAACTCCCGACGCTACGGTCGGGACAAGTCCGTGCGGGGCAAATGTGAGATGAGAGATGGGAGATGCGAGAAGAGAAATGTTAGAGATCATAAAAAAAAGCACCAGATCTAAAGCCAGGGTCGGGAAGCTGACGACTTCCCACGGGACCATTGATACTCCGGCGTTCATGCCCGTCGGCACACAGGGAGCGGTCAAAGCTGTAACTCCACTGCAGGTGAAGGAGATCGGCGCGCAGATCATCCTTTGCAATACTTATCACCTTTATCTTAGGCCCGGCACGGAAGTCATAAAAAAAGCGGGCGGCCTTCATGAATTCATCGGATGGAAGGGCCCGATCCTGACGGATAGCGGAGGATATCAGGTATTCAGCTTGAGCAAGCTCAGGAAGATAGATGACGAGGGAGTCACTTTCAACTCGCATATCGACGGGGCCCAGCATCTTTTGACGCCGGAAAAAGTAGTCGAGATCGAGTCTATCCTCGGGTCCGACATTATGATGCCGCTGGATGAATGCACAAAATATCCTTGTGAAAAAACTGAGGCTGAAAGAGCTTTAATAAGAACGACAAAGTGGGCTAAAAGAAGCTTGGAAGCGATTAAATCCCAAATCCAAAACCCTAAATCCCAAATAAATCCCAAATTCCAAAAACCAAAAACCAAAAACCAAACGCGCTTCCTGACCCAAACCCATACCTCCAAACCTGTTTTATTTGGGATAGTCCAGGGTGGAATGTACAATGACCTGAGGAAAAGATCGGCCGAAGAGGTCCGGTCGCTTGGTTTTCCTGGCTACGGGATAGGGGGCTTGTCGGTCGGAGAGCCGAAAGACCTGATGATCGAAATGCTCAAGGTATCAACGGATAATCTTGAATATGAAAAACCGAAACACCTTATGGGCGTCGGGTTCCCGGAAGACATAGAAGAGGCGGTAAAATCCGGGATAGACCTTTTTGACTGCGTGATACCGACGCGTCTGGCGCGGCACGGGGCTTTCCTGACAGGAGAAGGAAAGGAGATAATAAAGAACGCCAAGTTCGAGAAGGATTTTTCCCCGCTTGAACGATCCTGCGATTGTTATGCCTGCAAAAATTTCACGAGGGCTTATATAAGGCATCTCTTTATAGCGAATGAAATACTGCCATTGACCCTGATGACAATTCATAATTTAAGATTTATCATGAGGTTGATGGAATCAATAAGGGAAAAGATAAAGAAGAGCTTGATATAAAGATGCCGGATACCAGATACCGGAATCGGGAATCCCCTATCTGGTATCTTTGTGGCGAAGTCTAAGTTAAAATACTAACAACCACTATGCTGGAAGCAATATACATAATCAAGGAGAACATATATTTCACCTGGTTCGCGCTTCTTATCTTCTTCACCGGATTTTGTTTTTCATATCTGGTCAATTACTTTGACCTGAAGTTCCTTGCCTGGTTCTCCCGCTGGTTCTTAAAGTTCATGTCAAGGTACGTCAATCCCAAAGCAAGCTTCATGAGGATATTTTTGATAATCTTCCTTTTCAACTCGATATCGATAGCGATCTACATGGCTTCCGGCCTTTTCGTGATATTCCCGTTCATAATAGCTTTCCTGACGGGCATGAACATAGGGCTGACGGTCTTCATACCGCCGGAGGTGACCCTGGAGGGATATGAGCTCGGCCGCGCCCACGGGGCGGGAAATATGTTCAAGATCATGCTCTTCTCGACCTTTGTTCTGGTATTTGAAATAATCACTTTTTCCCTTGCGCTTGGAATGGGGATGTCGCTTGGCGTGGCAATGGCGGCGGTGAGCGGCGCAAGCGCCACCGCAAGCAATGAAGCGGCGATGTTCATTGCCGGACTTCTAACTCTGCGGTTCAAGGCGTATCTTCTGGTCTGCGTCCCGATCCTGGCGCTTTCCGCTTACATGGAGGCAAGCATCATAAAGGGAGCATGATCCTGCTCCGGCGCTTATTGAAATAGACCTGCCTCTCACCTCATTTTTCACCCTTAGAATCTCGAAAAAAACTGAAATTACCTCCATATATTGCCGATAAAGAGTCGGAACATTTTTGCATCCCGAAGGCGTCAAGCGGATTTATTGTTCCAGGAAAGAAGAGGAAAATGATATGCCATTTAAAGTAGAAAAACTCGGCCCGAATTATATGGGTTCGAAAGGCTATGCTTACAGGATCTCCAGCAACAAAATTTCCATGGTCGTGACCGAACAGGGAGGAAGGATATTAAGCTTAAAAAGCGAGGGGCATGAGGTCATGTGGTCTAACCCTTATTGGTTCGAGAAAATTCCCGGGATACTTCAGAAAGGACGGGAAAAGGCGACGTGGGACGATGTTAATACTCTCGGCGGAGGAAAGATCCAGATAGCGCCCCAGGATTTACACAAAGGGCATGTTCCGTTCCTTGATCTGCACCTTGGGCTGTTCACCAGCAGGGAGATCGACGGCGGCGTGGAACTGACCAGCCCGGTCTGTTCCGAGAGCGGTTTCCAGGTCGTTGAAAAGATCAGCATGACAGGATCGTTCACATTTGAAATAAAAACATACCTGGTAAATCACTCAAAAACCGAAGTAAAAGCCGCTCCCTGGCTCGTATTTCAACTGCCGGTCTCCGCTATGGTGATGCTCCCCGGGCTCGTCGATATGCCCAGGGCTTTCAAGGTTTTTGGAGATGAACTTCCCGATGACGTATTGAGAGCAATTGGGCGAAACTCATTCTCCCTTACGCTCTATCCCGGAGGGAACATGTTCAAAGCCGGTTATAATTTTTCAAAGGAGTGGGACAATATCTGGCCCACCATGACGGTATATTTTCTGACCATGAACACAAGCCTCAAGTTTGAAGCGGAGAATATTGAAGGGCCTTTCCCGCATGGTTACCGCGGTGAAACGTTCGGCTGTGATAAATATTTGGAACAGGAAGTGCTCGGAAAGCTCCAGCTTTTGGGGCCCGGCCAGAGCTCCGACACATTGGATGTCAAATGCACTTTAGCACCGATCAAATGAGCGTGTGATCGAATTATTCTGAAATGTTTAAAGTGAAGAGGAAATAATGGTCAGTTTCGAAAAAACGAGATCGAATTATGGCGTTTATCCAATCAAGTATGGAGGGATGGATGCTTTTCGCCTCAGGATACCTCGAGACTTTGAGCGCGGCATTACAGAAGCTGTGGTCCTGCGAAACGGCTTTAATATCGTCTCTGAAAAGGCCGTGATCAAGGGTCAGGCACATGAACTGCTCAGGACGAGGCCCGAAAATGAAATCAAGGCCTTTCTGGAGGCGGATCCAAATAATTTTTTTATGATCGCCAACGCTCTCCTCTGCCCCTGGGCGAACCGTATCTGGGGGAAGAAAGAAGGAAAGCTCCTGCGGGCATCCTGGGACGGGCAGTCGCGCCTTCTACCGATGAATTTCCCCAACGAGGGGACATCTATCCACGGACTTATTTATGACCGACTTTACCAATATATCAACTGTTTTGAAACCGACCATAGTGTTGTGTTAGTGGGTATCACTCAAATATCTGACAGTGAGTGGTTCTCGTCCCTCAATATCGTTCACGAGATCGAATTGTTCTCCTCCGGAGCTCTCAGGCGCAATGTTCTTGTGGACAATACTGGCGTTTACAAAGCTCTTGCGTCGGTGGGGGAACATCTATATATAGATATCCCCGAAGGCCAAAAACGGGAAGATGTCACATTGGATACTTCCGCCCAGTCTGTTGTGCGCGTGGATGACAAGCTCCGCCCACTTCGCAGTGAGCCTGATGTTCTGACAAAGCTTGGGGGCGATCATTTTAAATACAATTTTCCGCTCGCGCTTGGAACGTTATCGCTTGATCATTGCTTTACGCACCTGATAGATCCGAAGCAGGTCAAAATAGGTTTTCCGGCGCTGGGATGGGGCGTCTCAATAGAGGGCAGGACGGTAAGGGGAGGGAACCCGATCAATGCTGTTCAGATATATTCACCGACAGATCTGAAGGCTATCGCCTGTGGTTCGGTGGCGGTCGAAATGCAGGGCAACCTTCCCGATCCTTTGGATCCAGATTGGAAAGATCACTCCGATTTCGGCCCCATGGGATATACCGGTTCGGGGATGAAGGTATTAAGACCGGGAGGAAGCCTGGACTGGGAAGTTATCCACTCTGTTTATCCGATCAAATCCTGAACCGGTACCAAGCAGATGGTTCAGAGTCTACCCGGCTTCAGCGGGCGAGTTACCTTAAAAGAAAAGTTGCACGAAAATATTTTTTTTGTTAAAATATCCCCTACATTTTCATTTTCATTTGTCATTGTGTAATTGTGAAACTGTAAATTGAATAAAGGGGGTGTTTTTGTGACGCACGTTATTTCTGATGACTGCATATCCTGCGGAGCCTGCGAACCGGAATGCCCGGCCTCGGCGATCAGCCAGGGAGATGCTAAATATAATATCGATCCTTCCAAATGCACAGACTGTGCAAAATGTGTTGATGTTTGCCCCGTATCCGCCATCAGCAAAAAAGCATGAAAAATCCGCTTGACAGCTATATGTAGCGTGCTAAACTCCTTCTCACCCCTACACATGGAGTAGGGGCAAGCCTCCAGATATTAGGGCTTGTACCTGCCGAAGTGCAGGTATTAAGGGGGAGCCAGAGTGAAGTGCCCGTTTTGCGGATTTACCGAAGATAAGGTCATAGAGTCACGCGCCACGCTTGACGATACCGCCATAAGAAGAAGAAGAGAGTGCCTTAAGTGCGGGAAAAGATACACCTCATATGAAAAAATAGAAGGCGTGGATACTTAAGGTCGTGAAGCGGGACGGCAGACGCGAACCATATAACCGCGAAAAGATAATTTCCGGGATAGTTAAAGCCCTCGAAAAAAGACCCATATCGATAAACATGATCAATGAGGTCGTGGACGAGATAGAGAAACAGATACACGCGCGTTTTCAGGGAGAAGTCCCGGCAAAGGATATCGGCGAGCTTGTCATAGACAGGCTGCATTCGATAGACAAGGTAGCATATGTAAGGTTCGCGTCCGTTTACAGGCAGTTCGAAGATGTGAGGGATTTTGTCGATGAAGTAAAGTCAATGCCAAAGGTTACCAGTTTGGAGAAAGGGGAATAAAATGAATCCACAGGCAACAACAATGGAAAAAACCGACTCAACGGACCTGGCCTTATTCGTAAGAACTTCTTCCGAGGACATGGTGAAGTGGGACAGGTCGAAGATAGTGGAGGCCCTTATAAAGGAGACCGGCGTCGCTCCCGAGATGGCCAACATCATCGGTGTGGAGGTAGAAAAGCAGATAAAGACCCTGAGCATCGAGATAATAACTTCTCCCCTGATAAGGGAGCTTGTGGACGTAAAACTTCTTGAATACGGGCTTGAGGACGCGAGGCGCAAGCACACAAGGCTTGGTGCCCCTCTTTATGATGTGAAGAACATCATTTTTAACCGGAACAAGGAGAACGCCAACGTGCCTCACGGCCCCGAGGCGACGAACCTGACCCTCTCCGAGAACATCAAAAAAGAATTCGCGCTGCTGCATGTTTTTTCGCAGGATATAGCGGACGCGCACATATTCGGCGACATACATCTTCACGATCTCGGATTCATCGACAGGCCGTATTGCAGCGGCCAGTCAGTTGAATACGTGAAAAAATTCGGCCTCGATCTACCGAACTCCCTCTCGAATGCTAGGCCCGCGAAGCACGCGGATGTCCTGCTGGCGCAGATGGTGAAATTCTCCGCCGCACTGCAGGGCCAATTCGCGGGAGCGATAGGATGGGACGCGGTGAACATTTTCTTCGCGCCGTTCCTGGTGGGCATGTCCGACAGGGAAATAAAGCAGCTGGCGCAGATGATGGTCTACGAGTATTCACAGCAGGCGGTCGCGCGCGGCGGGCAGGCGATATTCTCCGACATAAACATCTACTGGGAGATGCCGAAGCACTTTGAGAACGTTCCCGCTCTTGGCCCTGGCGCGCAATACACCGGAAAAAAATATTCCGATTATCTGAAGGAATCCCAGAAATTCGCCTGGGCGCTGTTCGATGTCTACAAGGAAGGCGACGGGTCGGGCCGCCCGTTCTTTTTCCCGAAGCCGCTCGTCCACATGACGGAAAAGTTTTTCAAGACCGAAGGCCATGAGAAATTCCTTGAACACATAGCGGAGGTTTCGACCCTGATGGGGAATACATATTATGTCTTCGACAGGGGCGAGACGGCGAAGATATCCGAGTGCTGCAGGCTGTCATTCAAACTGGAGCAATCGGACCTGGATGACGCGAACGAGCCGTGGAAGATGAGGTATTCAGCCCTGCAGAACGTCACCATGAACCTGCCGAGGGTGGCTTTCCGCGCGAAAGGCAGCGAAGCGAATTTCTTCAAGCTGCTTGATGATGTATTTGAGCTTGCCGCGAGGGCCCATCAGGAAAAAAAGAAATTCATAGAAGAGCTTCTGGCGCTTGAGGGGAAAGGACCGCTCTCGCTTCTCGCCATGAAAAGGGACGGCCAGCCGTATCTCAGGATGTGGAGGGTCAGCTACCTGATAGGGATAATCGGACTGAACGAGGTCGTCCAGATATTGAAAGGCAAGGAGCTTCACGAGAGCAAGGATATGGTCAAATTCGGATTAAAGGTGATATCCTACATGAAGCTGAAGTCGGAAGAGCTGTCAAAGAAATACGGCATGCATTTTGTCCTTGAACAGACGCCGGCGGAATCGACCGCTTACAGGTTCGCGAAGCTTGACCTGAAGCATTTCGGCGATGACGCGGCGCGGGTCGTAAAAGGGAACCAGGCGCTTGGCGAGGTGTACTACACGAACTCGACCTACTTTAACGTGTCGCATCCGATGAACCCGATAGACAGGGTCGTTGAGGAAGGGCTGTTCCATCCTCTTATAGATGCGGGCGCACTGACGCACGTGTGGCTGGGCGAGTCGCAGCCTTCACCGGCGTCGATAGCGAACTTTGTCGTGAAGACGTTCAAGAATTCCCAGAACAGCCAGATAGCCTTTTCGCCGGAATTCACTTCGTGCAATGACTGCGGAAAGATCGTAAGAGGCTTAAAAGAGACATGTCCGCATTGCAACTCGTCCAATGTTGACGGCATAACCCGCATAACCGGTTACTTCTCAAAGATATCCGGCTGGAACAAGGGGAAGCTCGGCGAGCTGAAAGACAGGTACAGGGTATCACTGCCCGCGGGAGAGATGGCGTAAGATGCTGAGCAGCGAACTTGTTGACATGAGGACGGCGTCCGTGGCGGACGCCGATGCGTCATCCCCGGAGAAGGAATCAACCGACCTCTCGATGTTCGTAAGGACATCGGCGGATGATATAGTCGCATGGAACAGGGGGAAGATAGTCGAAGCTCTGATCAAGGAGACCGCGATCCGGAGAGAGCTGGCGGAGATAATCGGTCTTGAGGTTGAAAAGCAGGTCAAGAAGCTCTCCATTAACTTCATAACCGCGCCTCTGGTGAGGGAGCTCGTGGACGTGAAACTTCTGGAGTACGGCCTGGAAGACACCAGAAAGAAGCACACCCGCCTTGGGGTCCCGCTCTATGATGTGAAGCAGATCCTGTTCCACAAGAACAGGGAGAACGCCAACACCCCGCACAACCCCGAAGCGACGAACCTGACCCTCTCGGAGAACATAAAAAAGGAATTCGCCCTTCTCCAGGTCTTTTCAGGCGCCGTGGCGGACGCCCACATGGTAGGGGACATACACATCCACGATCTCGGCTTTATAGACAGGCCGTATTGCAGCGGGCAGTCGATAGAATTCATAAAGAAGTTCGGATTGTCCCTTCCCGAAGCCAATTTCATTTCTCCTCCGGCGGAAGAGGCGGACACCCTCATCGCGCAGATCGTGAAATTCTCTCTTGCTCTCCACGGCAACTTTGCCGGCGCCATAGGGTGGGACGCCGTGAACGTCTTTCTCGCCCCGTATATTGAGGGTTTCGGCAAAGGGCACATAAGGAAACTCGCCAAGATGTTCATAGAGGAATTCGCGCACATTGCGGTGGCGCGCGGCGGGCAGGGAGTGTTCTCCGACCTTAACATATATTATGAGATCCCGCGCCACTTTGAGGAAGTGCCGGCCATAGGACGGGGCGGAAAATACACGGGAAAGCTGTACAAGGATTATGAAAAGGAAGCTCAGCAGTTCGCGGAGGCGCTTTTTGACGTGTATCTGGAAGGCGACGGAGCCGGAAGGCCTTATTTCTTCCCGAAGCCGCTGGTGCACATAACGGAAAAGTTCTTCAAGACCGAGGGACACGAAAAATTCCTCGAACTTATCTCGGATGTCGCCGCGGAAAAAGGGAATACCTATTATGTTTTTGACAGGGGAGAGACCGCGAAGGTATCCGAGTGCTGCAGGCTGTCGTTCAAGCTGGAGCAGTCGGACCTGGAAGACGCGAAGGAGCCGTGGAAGATGCGGTACTCGGCCATCCAGAACATCACGCTGAACCTTCCCCGCGCTTCATACAAAGCGGGCGGATCGGACGAAAAGCTGTTCGAGGAGCTGACCAGGCAGATGGAGCTGGCGGTTTCGGCCCACAAGCAGAAAAGGCAGTTCATTGAGGAGCTTCTGGGCCTGGGCAGTGACGGGCCGCTTTCGCTTCTCGCCATGAAAAAGGACGGGGAGCCTTACCTGAGGCTGAAGAGGGTCACGCATCTCATAGGAATGCTCGGGCTTAACGAGCTTGTGCAGCACCACACGGGAAAGCAGCTGCATGAGAGCGATGAGAGCGTGAAGTTCGGGATGAAAGTGATAGCTTTCATGAAGCTGAAATGCGAGGAGTTCTCCAAGCTGCATAACATGCATTTTGTCCTGGAGCAGACGCCCGCGGAATCCACGGCTTACAGGTTCGCGAAGCTGGACATGAAGCATTTTGGCCCCGTCGCCTCCGGCATAGTGAAGGGCGACCTGGCCGCGAACAACATATATTACACGAACTCGACCTATTTCAACATTTCTCATCCGATGAACCCCATCGACAGGGTGGTAAAAGAAGGGCTCTTCCATCCGCTTATAGACGCGGGGGCGCTGACGCACGTGTGGCTGGGGGAGGCGCGGCCGTCCGCCCAGTCGATCGCGAACTTCGTGGTCAAGACCTTCAGGAACTCTTCCAACAGCCAGATAGCTTTCTCTCCGGAATTCACGACATGCAATTCGTGCGGAAAAACGGTGAGGGGGATAAAGGATAAGTGCGCCGCATGCGGGAGCACCGAGATAGAGTGCATGACAAGGATCACGGGGTATTTCTCGAAGATATCCGGCTGGAACAAGGGAAAGCTTGGGGAGCTGGCGGACAGGTACAAGAACCGGGAGTATTTCATCAAAGAAAGCGGGGAGCAGACATGAAGGTAAAAGTTTTCGGTAAACCGGGCTGCGAGTTTTGCAAGACCACGATGAAGAAGTTCCAGACGTTCCTTACCCTGTGGAAGATAACGGACAAGGTCGAACTTTCCTTTTATGACATGGAGACAGTGGACGGGCTTGCGGAAGGCGCGTTCATGAGCGTTGCAAAGGTCCCGACCTCCATAATAGAGAAGGACGGCCAGATCGTAGCGAGATGGGACGGGAAAGTCCCCGTATCAGAGGAATTCAAGCCGTGCTTTGAGCACATGCTGGCCGCCTAGTTCACTTACCGATCAGTATCCCGTTGCTGACGGCCCTCTCGGCCCCGTTGCTGGGAGTATTTATCACATCGCCCTTTAAGACCATTACCGACGAGCTGCCGCCGTCCAGATTCATCGCATCCACGCATCCAAGGTCCTTCATTATCTGCGCCAGCTCTTCCAGGGTCGCGCCCGCGCTTTTTGCGGAAGTTGCGCTCTGACCGCATTTATCAACTGTAACGAAGACCAGGTTACCTTCCTTGTTTATACCCACCGCCGTCCTTGCCGCGCGGCTTTTCGCGATGTCGTTCTTGAACCGTTCGCTGTTCCTTGAAATGTATATCTGACCGGACTTTAACAGGCGCGGACCTCCGCCGATGACGTGCTTGATCTCAAGGTTCGTGAGGCCGGAGAGCGGCATCAGCTTCAGGGTGGTGTGTATCCTGCTCCCTATTTTTACCTTGTTCCCAACCGTATTGTAGTAAGTGGGATCAAGGGATATCGCGTATCCGTCCTTTGGTATCCAGGCCCGGGCCCTGCTGATATCCTTCACTTCGTCGCCGACCACGGAGAGAACAATGCCGGGGTTGTCCTCATTGGTCTGGCTTCCGTATCTGGGCGTGTAGATGACGGCTTCGCCCAGGTTGCGCCTGTCGTTTATGCCCGCCAGCTGGATGATGACGCCTTCCAATGAAATTTCGCCCGAGAGTGAAACATTGTCGATGAAGCAGCGGTTGTTCCTGTCGATGATAAGGGCCGTCCTGTCATTTATCGAATATGACACAAGTTCTCCGTTCATCATTATAACGCCCAGGGGCTCCCCCGAAGAGCCGAAGAACGTGCCGTTGATCCCCGCGATGGCGTCGGCGTCGTGGACCATGTTGCTTATCTTATCCATGCGGTATCTGGCCTGCTCTTCTCTTGTCCAAAAAGTGAACAGCGACCCTATCATGCCGATAAAATTCGGCGGCTCCTCTTTTTTCTGCGAAAGGTAGGGATATACATTAAGGAGGGTCTGGTCCACGATCAATCCGTTTACGGTAACGGGCCCTTCTTCTGTGCCTTTAAGCATTTTCACGTATCTTAAGCCGGTGGAAATGTCTTTCGCCGCGATGGTCGATCTTGAAGCCCTGTCGAATTCAACTATCAGGCTGGCGGGGTTATCGATCTTGTAGATCTGGTAAAAAGAAGGATAGGTCTGGAAAATGCTTATCAGAGTGGATGTTCCCGCCTGGTCTATGCCCACTTTCGGGATAAGCTTGTCTTTTGTCACGATCTTCCGGCTTTTTATGATCGAATTCGTGTTCGGCAGTTCGATCATCAGCCCTCCTTCCAGAGTGGTGACTATATAAGGGACGAAACTCGAGAGGCTTACGACTATCTTGAACTTTTCCGGAAGCGACCTGGTGTATATTTTTTCTATTTCGGGAACATTTATCTTCGGGATGGTCATCTTTGACAGCTCCCTGAATTCGATGACGAGCCTGTTCGGGTTCTTCAGGGCGTATATGCTGCTTTTTGTAAGGTACCTGAATTGAGCGGTCATCTCGCACGTCCCGTTCCTGTCCTCCACGTTCAGGCTGTCCAGTATCCTGGTCGGTATGCTTTTCTGGGCCGAAGGATTCCACGCCAGGTCCGGTATGGTTATGACGGTGTACGAATTCCCCTTGTTCACCCTGTATTTGACAGGATTGCTTACTTCAAGGACAAGCTTTAACAGCCAGCCTTTCTCCACATACTTCAACCTGGTAAGGGTTGCCGCGCCTGCATTGGAAGAAAGGAGGAACAGGAGAACCAACAATATGAGTAGGGACAGCCCTTGTGGCTGTCCGAATTCGCGGACGGGGACAAGCCCCGTCCCTACATTCTTCCTCGATCCATTGTGGGGATTTTCCTTGTCGCAGGTTTCCGAGTTTCTTATTCTCATCATCCTCAATTTCCCTTCAGCTTATTGATGACGTTCTCTATCACGTCGGCAGGCGTTGACGCACCGGCGGTCAGCCCGATAATGTCAAAACCCTTCAGAAGGTTCAGGTCCAGGGTGTCCGCGGAATCTATCTGATAGGTTTTCGCTCCCGTTTCCTCGCAGAGCTCTTTCAGTCTCCTGGTGTTCGCGCTCTTGCCGTCGCCTATGACAAGCATTATTTCCGACCGTTTCGCGACTTCGACCGCGGACCTCTGCATCTTATTGGTGGCTTCACAGATCGTATTGAACATCTTCAGCTCGTTCGTTTTGCCCGCGAGGGCGTTCACAACATCCTCGAAGTGGCTGGCGGACTGAGTTGTCTGGGCTATGACGGCCATCTTGTCGTGGAACGCCACCTTTTTAACGTCCTTTACGTTCTCTATGACCTGCGCCTTGTTGCCTGAAAAACCCATTATTCCGGCGACCTCGGCGTGGTTCCTGTCGCCGACGATCACAAGGTGGTATCCGTTCTCAACGAGCTGCTTCGCGAGCAGCTGGGGCTTCTTTACCCACGGGCAGGTCGTATCGATTATCTTGAGGCCTGTCTTTTGCGCCTTCTCATATGCATCGGGAGGCAGGCCGTGCGCGCTAATGATAAGGTAGCCTGAAGCGCCTTTAGGTATCTCTTTAATGTCTTTTACAGTTTGAATTCCCTTTGCCTTAAGCTCATCGATCACTTTCTGGTTGTGGACGAGGTAGCCGAGCATGTAGACGGGCTCCCCGTGTTTGGCGGTCTTTAACGCCAGGTTGTAAGCGCGGTTCACTCCTGTGCAGAAACCGAGGTATTTGGCCAATAAAAGCTTCATTTAAAGGAGATGCCCTCTTTTTTCATGCGGGAAATGGCTTCTCTGATCTTTTCCTTGTCCTCCGTGATCGAAGCCCTGAAGTAGCCTTCTCCGTACCTGCCGTAGCCCGATCCGGGAACAACAAGCACGCCCGTTTTTTCGAGGAGATGCTTCACGAAGCTTGAAGACGTAAAGGATGCCGGCACCGGCGCCCAGACATAGAACGTGGCTTTAGGGTATTCCATGTTCCACCCGAGCCCGTTGAGGCCGTCCACGAGGATGTTCCTTCTCTCCGTGTAGATCATGTTCATTCTGTCTATCTCTTTTTGCGGGCCGTTAAGGGCTTCAACGCCCGCGAGCTGTATGGCTTTGAATATGCCTGAGTCGACGTTCGTTTTTATTATGGAAAGCGCGGAGATCGCGTAGCTTGAGCCCACGGCCATCCCGATCCTCCAGCCCGTCATGTTGTATGTCTTCGACAGGGAATGGAATTCCACGGCGACGTCTTTCGCGCCCGGTATCTCAAGAACGCTCATGGCCCTGTATCCGTCAAAAGTGACCTCGGAATAGGCGAGGTCGGAGCAGAGCAGAATGTTGTTCTTCCTGCAGAAAGCCACCGCTTCTTCCAGGAAGCCTCTGCCCGCGACGGCCGACGTAGGATTGTTCGGATAATTAATGAACATCAGTTTTGCCTTTTTAATTATTTCTTTGTCGATCGACTTGAGGTCGGGAATGAAGCTGTTCGATTTGAGCAGCGGCATCGAATAGGGGACGCCGCCGGCGAGTATCGTGGCCACGCTATAGACCGGATATCCGGGATCCGGTATGAGCGCGTGGTCTCCCGGGTCCATGAATGCCAAGAAGGTGTGGGCTATCCCTTCTTTCGAGCCGATGAGGGAAAGGACCTCTGTTTCAGGGTCAAGGTCCACGTTGAACCTTTTCTTGTACCATTTCGCGGCCGCAACTCTAAACTCCCTTATACCTTCGTAAGGCGGGTAATTGTGCGTCCTGGGATCATTGACCGCCTTATGGAATTTTTTCAGTATCCTTTTGGGGGTCGGCTGATCCGGATCGCCAATGCCCAGATCTATCACTTTTACCCCGCTGGAGATCAGCTCCGTTTTTTTCCTGTCTATTTCCGCGAATAAATACGGCGGAACGTTCAATATCCTGTTCGCTTTTCTCATGATATTTCCCCTTCAAAGACGGTTTCAGCCGGGCCCCTCATTATTACGTGCTCGTCTTCCTGCCATTCAATGTCGAGAGATCCTCCCGGCAGCCTTATCAGCACGTCCCTTTCGAATTTTCCCTGTGTCACTCCGGCGACGACAGCGGCGCACGCGCCGGTCCCGCAGGCGAGAGTTTCGCCCGCTCCGCGCTCCCAGACCTTTACTATGGCCTCTTTTTTGCTTACCGCCTGGACGAATTCCACATTCGTACGGTTCGGGAACATTTTATGCGTTTCGATATCCGGTCCTATTTCATCGATAGCAACCCTGCTGACATCATCCACGAAAATCACGCAATGCGGATTGCCCATACTCACCAAAGTGACATCAAAGTCCTTGCCTTCAACTTTTAACTTCTCACTTTTCACTTTTTTCGGCTTGCCCATGTCCACCTCTACGACCGCGGCCTTGCCTTTATGCTCCAGTATGGACGGGAGCATTATCCCCGCGAGGGTTTCAACGGATATCATGTCTTTTTTCTTTCCGAGCGTTTCATATATGTATTTCGCGAAGCACCTGATGCCGTTGCCGCACATTTCGGCCTCGCTGCCGTCGGGATTGAAAACGCTCATCCTGACGTCCGCGGAGGAGGATGTTCCCGCTATCAGAAGATCGTCCGCGCCTATCCCGTAGTGCCTGTCGCACAGCTTAACGGCGAGCTCGGACAGGTTGAGGCCTTCGAGCGACTCGCTGCGGGAATCGATCAGTATGAAGTCATTTCCGAGAGCATCCATTTTTGTGAATTTCATTATTTCACCGTATAGCTCGCGCAGGTCGTGGCCGATTCATAGACCGTGACCTTCGTGACGTCCGCCTTTTTCGAGATCTGGTCAAAAATATACTTTGCCACGTTCTCCGACGTGGGATTCACCTTCTTGAAATAAGGTATCACGTTCAGGTTCGTGTGGTCAAGCTTGGACAGGCAGAACTGGAGCAGAAGCCTGATCTCCTTAAAGTCCCTGACCATCCCGAGACTATTGAGCCTGTCGCTCTTAATGTGTATCTGGACCTTCCACGTGTGCCCGTGAAGCTGCTCGCACGGGCCGTCGTATCCGACCAGCTGATGCGCCGCGTCAAAGGTGCCTTCCACCATCAATTCATACATATTTTGATTTTACCTTCCGCCTCAGCCTTTTACAATAGAGATTTCTTCGACGTTCGTGACGGGATGTCCAAGCAGGATAGAGCCGAGCTCCTTGAAGCTGGAGCCGGATCCCGTAACGATGAACCTGTGCTTCGGCGGGATATTGGTGGTGTTCATCATCTTTCCCCTGGTCAATATGTCCCTGGCGGTCCTTGCCGCTTCATCCGCGGGATCTATCAGCGCGACACCGGGGCCGAGTATGCCCCTTATCGTCTTTATCAGGTGCGGGTAGTGAGTGCAGCCCAGCACCAGGGTATCGATCTTTGCCGCCATCAGGGGCCGAAGGTATTCCTTCAGTACGTTTTCCGTTTCCTTGGAAGACGCGAAACCGCCTTCTATGAGGGGAACAAGGAGGGGGCAGGCGACGCCGAAAACTTCCGCTTCCTTGTTAAGGCTTTTTATCGCGTTCTGGTACGCGAAGGAATTGATCGTTCCGACCGTCGCGATGACGCCTATCTTTTTGTTCTGTGTGGCGGTGGCCGCGAGCTTTGCCCCGCCCTCTATCATTCCCACCATAGGGACCTTGTATCTGTCCTTCATTACGGGATATGCGATCGCCGACGACGTTCCGCAGGCGATGACTATCAGTTTTACGCCGAAACTCACCAGGAGATCAAGTATCTCCTTGTTTATTTTCAGTATCTCGCTGTTGGATCTTCCGCCGTAAGGCACCCGGGCGGTATCCGCCAGGTAAATGATGCTTTCTCTGGGAAGGAGCTTTGTCGTTTTTTCAAAGACCGTAAGCCCTCCGACGCCTGAATCGAACATTCCTATAGAGGAAGACTCCGCCACCGGGGGTTTTTCTGACAGTTCGGAGATCTTATGGGTCACTTTTCCGGATAATACGTTCCTTACTTGCGAGATCTCTGCCATGAACTTATTTTAACATATTCCCGGATGCCTTTATACATTCCGTACGCCACCCGGTCCTGGAATTTCGGATCGCATATCAGCCTTTCCTCTCTCGGATTCGTGAGGTAGGCGGCTTCCACGAGGACGGACGGCATTTTTGTGTGGTGGACCGCGTAGTAGGTGACCTTTTTCACGCCCCTGTTCTTCAGCTTTATCGTCCGGCTAAGGTTCTTCTGCATTATTTTCGCGAACGTCCTGCTCCGCGGCGTGAAATAGTACGTTTCGCATCCTCCTATCCGCGGCCTCGAGTAGGCGTTCAGATGGACGGCCACAAAGATATCGGCGCGCCTGCTGTTCGCTATCCTGACGATCTCCCTGTTCCGTATGCTTACATCCCTGGTCCTTGTCATTACGACCTTTGCTCCCGCTTTCTTAAGGAACTTCTCCAGCCTCAGCGCTATCTTCAGGGTCAGGATCTTCTCAAAAATGCCGGATTCGCTTATGAATCCCGGATCCCTTCCTCCGTGCCCCGGATCCACGACTATGGTCTTGCCCTGCAGCGTGAGCGGGATCTTGGATATCTCTACCGGCGGTATGTTCGATATCTCCACCGGCTGTATCTTTTTCACGGGCTTTTCTACTTCTTCGGGAACTTCCTCGGAGACTTCCGTTACCGGTATCGATAGCGTAGGCGCTTCCTCCACCTCGACGACGGTCGGCTTTTCCATCTTAACCGCCTCCGGAGTCACCGGCCTTATTTTTTCCGGTCTCACGGCCTCGACGGTTGACGGAGCGCTCGGCGCGACTATTTTCGTGCTTTCGGGCCTGGCCTTCGTGAATTCCAGGATGAATTTGTTCCTTCCGATTATGCTCGCGTAATCGTAGCTCAGCGTTTCGCTGGGCTCCACGATGACGTACACCGTCTTTTCGTCGAACTGCGCCGCCTGGATCATGCTGATGAGAGAGGACGCGCCCGGCATTGTCACCGGGGCGTCGATTGAGGCGTTGGAGAATGCCAGGGCTATCCTGTTCGGCGACTCCAGCATTATTATCTCCGGCTTTATGTTCTCGGAGGTGAAGACGGAGACCTCCTCGTACGCGTCGATCTTTTTGGTTTCGACCTTGAGGATCTTCACTTTGCTATTGGCATAGCAAGGAATGACCAATGACCAAATTCCAATGACCAAACAAATTCCAATGAGCAATGACCAATAACCAGAAGACCGTTTGAGATTTCGGATTTGGATATTGCTTGGAACTTGGTGCTTGGTAATTGGTAATTTGCTGATCATCGATTATTTTTTATCAACGCCGTTAAACTGGTTTTGGTGTTCAACTTCGGGTTATCCAGAACTTTATCAAGCAGCTTGTTCAGTGCTTTGCCGACCTTCGGCCCGGGGCCGATGCCCAGGATCCTCATCACGTCGTTGCCGTCAAGAGCCAGGTCCCTTACATGGAGCGCGTTCTGCTCCTGGATTATCTTTTTTATTCCTTTCCTGAGATCTTTCGGATATCCGGGCTCCACGTCCCTTCCCATGGACCTGATATCCGCTATACGGAGATCAAAAAGATCGTTGACGCGGTCCAGTCCCACGCGGATCATGAACCGCCTTATAGCGGAATCGGACCATTCTTTCGTGTAATTGAACATGTGGTTCTTTATCATATTTGTCACGTAATAGATATGTTCGTTGCTGAATTTGAGCCGTTTCATTATCTTTGCCGCGATGTCCGCGCCTTTGTTCTCGTGGCCGTAAAAAGTGTTCTTCACCTTGCACCGCGGCTTGGCGATGTCGTGAAGAAGGGCGGCGAGCCTCAGGACCGGCCTGTCTTTTGAAACTTCGTCGCAGGTGTAGAGGTTGTGCCAGTAGACGTCGTCCTTATGGAAGGGCCTGGGCTGTTTTACGCCGATGCCTTTTAAAAGCTCGGGAATGTAAATTGTAAGGAGTCCCGACTTTCTCATCAGGTCAAGCCCGATCGACGGCTTGTCCGCTTCGAGCATCCTCATCAATTCATCGTGCACTCTTTCCGGGGAAACTTTTTTCGCGACTCTCAGGCATTTGGGGATGGCTTTAAGCGTTTTATCTTCGATCCTGAAACCAAGTTTTGCCGCGAAACGGCAGGCCCTGACGGGGCGCAGCCCGTCTTCCATGAATCTTTCCACCGGATCTCCGACCGCCCTGATGAGTTTTGCTTTCAGGTCTTTTTGCCCGCCGAAGATATCTACAAGTTCCCTGGCCGTCGGGTCATATGCGATGGCATTGATGGTGAAATCCCGCCTTGATAGGTCCTTGCGGAGGTCCTTTGAGAACGTGACTTTGCTGGGATGTCTTCCGTCGATATATCTTTCATCGGAGCGGAAAGTGGTGATCTCATATGGGATCTTATTGATAATAACGGTGACCGTTCCGTATTTTATTCCGGTAGGGACGACCTTTTTGAACAGCTTTGTTACTTGGGCGGGAGTTGCGTCGGTCGTCAGGTCCCAGACTTTCGGCTTAAGTTTAAGCAGGAGGTCGCGCACCCCGCCGCCGACGATGTAGCACTGGAAACCTGCGCGTTTGATGGTTTTTATAAGACCTATAAGGTCTTTCGGGAAAGCTTTATTGTTTATCATTGCGATAAATCTTACAGGAGAGGCTTATATATGTAAAGTAGATGGAATCGTTGAGGTTGGTAATTAGGTGAGGGTAAAGAGGCCAGTATGGAAGTTGGGGTTAGGGTTGGGCCACACACTTCCAATCCTTACTTCTATACTGGCTTCCTAGCCTTTACCTAATTTTCTGGTTTTCAGGGTTGGGCCACACACGTCCAAACCTAACTTCTATACCGGCTTCCTAACCCTAACCTAATACCTAACTTCAATAATATGGCTAAACGATGTATAATCATGCATAGCAATTGGTTATAGGTCCTTGCTTAACCAAAGCTGGTTTCTGGGGGTGTAAGGGTTTTGACGGGAAAGCGGGGGACCGGGTTGCGAGCCAAGGATGATACTGTCCTTGTAAAAACGTATCAAAACACAAACGCAAATCAAGAATTTGCACTTGCTGCCTAATAAATAACGGCGGCTTCGTCTCTTAGGCCTCTTTCGGCAGGGCTTAAATAGACGTTATTTTGCCGGATACTGTTCTGCCCTGTTTGTGGAGCAGAATGGGAAAACTTTCATAAACTAGCGTAAGATGCGCCCCGCCTTGGGCATATTCTTAAGCGAACTAAAATATAAAGGACACGCTCGTAGTAACCTGATCTTATGCTTTTTCGGACGAGGGTTCGACTCCCTCCACCTCCACCATGAAGTATTCCCCGCCTTCGGCAGGTAAACTTCATGGCGGGCCTTTGATATGAAATATAGCTATCTATTCTACTTTTGTTATGGGGAATTACTTCATGGTCCACCAAGCTATAGCTTCGAATTATCGTTACAATCGATCAGATTTGTCGAGGGGAGTAGGTCGCGCAGCGACCGTTGAGGGGTGAAACCCCTCAAGGCCGGAACGCAGCCAGCTTCATAACATATCGTGGTGAGACTCCCCTCCACCTCCACCATGAAGTATTCCCCGCCTTCGGCAGGTAAACTTCATGGCGGGCCTTTGATATGAAATATAGCTATCTATTCTACTTTTGTTATGGGGAATTACTTCATGGTCCACCAAGCTATAGCTTCGAATTATCGTTACGATCGATCAGATTTGTCGAGGGGAGTAGGTCGCGCAGCGACCGTTGAGGGGTGAAACCCCTCAAGGCCGGAACGCAGCCAGCTTCATAACATATCGTGGTGAGACTCTCCTCACCTCCATTTTTACTTTCTTGCTTAATACAAAAGCATTTCCTTTCCACTTTCTTTTACCAGAAAAGAAAGTGGAGCAAAGAAAGCTGGCCTAAGGGGAGAACCCCCTTAGGTATCCCCCTTTCAGCTCACAAAACTCAGCCGACTCGCCCTTCAGGCTCGCGGCTTCAAACAGTTGCTCGCAAGGTAAGGAATTACATCCGGAATTAAATATAAACATCCCGAAGGGATTCCTTGTTAGGCCTTCTGTTTGAGCCGTACGAGGCCGAGCGCAGCGAGGACGAGAAGGCGAGTCAAGGCCGTCGGGGGTACAGGGGGCGGGCCCCCTGTCGGCGTTCTTTTCCCCATTTTCTTTCGCTGCTGAAAGAAAATGGGCGGGAAGAGAGGGGAAGTCTTATGCAACCACAAAAATATCCACGTAAGGGCAGCGCCCATCGTCACGAAAACTTTAGTTTAACATTTGCGATTTTTCACCCAAAAGCCGCTTGCCAATTTTATCCCTCGGTGTAGGATTGCCCCGGACTCAAAAGGAGGAATATTTATGCTGAAAACAATAAAAGCTATCATTGCAGTCTGCATGGTATTTTCCATTATCCCGCTTCTCTGCGGGTGCTGCTGCGGCGGTTTGGATATAAAAGACACGTCGGGGATAAGGGATTACCTGTCCACGCAGGCCAGGTGCGAGCTGCTTGCCATCAGGATAAAGAAGTACTATTCGACGGCGCCGCAATACCAGAAGGCGGAAGCCGCGTACAACACGGCGGCTGCCTACGGCAACGCATACATGGCGGACCTGATAGTTTCGATCAAGACCAGCCGGGTGGTGGATGTGCCGGATGAAGCGTTCAAAAGCTCCGATCTATTCGCGAAGATGCAGAGTTTCCTGGCTTATGAAGCGTTAACGAACCAGAAAGCGGAAGTTCCCGCAGGGCAAAAGCCGAAAGCACTGGGCGTTTCCCCTTCGGAAGTGATAGCGGCTGAAGACGCGGTAAAGGGAGCGATGGGGATTTTTGCGAGCATGCAGGACCGCATTCAGGCGGAAACGGACGCCAATTTGAAGGTGCTGGAGGAGGAGTGGTTCAGCAGGGTATATTGGAACTCTTTTGATAAAACGACCGAGGATTCGTTCAATATGAAATGGACGAGATCGACACAGGCGACGGGGAAGACAAAATAACAGTTCATTTGAGCCGGAAACGCTGTTGTTCGCGATACAATATTCTGCGCTAGCCTCTTGACCCTTGTCCCTTGCTCTTACCAACCCTCCTCCTTGTCTCCTTCTTTGCATAAGAGTAGAATTGACCTAATAAAACAGGAGAAAATATGGCAGAAGAGCCAAGGAAAATATCATTTCAAGAAGCTATCGACACATGTGTGCCTTTTTATAATAACGCTGCATTAGAACAAAAGTTTGATGAATTTATTGAGGCGAAAGCTGCTGGCATATCTGCTTATGCTGACGATGAAACACAAGAGATTTCTTTAGATAAAGTAATTTCTTTTTTGAGGGATCAAGAAGATGGACTAGAAATGATATTGGGCATTCTTCATATTCCAGAAGAAAAATTTAAACGAATAGTTACCCTATTGAGAAAGATTGATGGATCTTTCAAGACAGAATGGGGCATTGACAAGATTAAGGAGTTAATTCAAAAGAAAGACGATTTCGCTAAGAATATAGCACATATATTTATTGACGGCAAAAATGATGCAACTTTAATAGAATATCTCCCAAAAACTTATCGAGAACGGTTAAATCTAAGATCTTTGCACAAAGAAGAAGCTCGAGAGGATATTGTAATAAGGCTAAAAGATCAATATATAGGAACATACAGCAATTGGAAGGGCGATCTCATTGAAGGGATTATTAAGGCGAAACTGGAGAAAATAAAAAGTCTTTATGGAATTCCATATGTTGCTGGGCTTACTCCTTTGATTGATGTTACTGTTGATTGGGCCATTCCTAACTTAGAAGATCCTTATGTTATAATAATGTCTTCTTATCAAGAGACCACCTCAAGTGGGCAGTCAACAAAAGCAAGGGATATGATGGCTTGTTATCAGAAAATAGATCTTAGAAATATTCAGCGAGGTGAAAATAGGGCTTTTGTGAATTTTGTTGATGGGGGTGGTTGGCTTGCACGTCAAAATGACTTAAGAAGATTGGTGGATGGGTGCCATTATTTTCTTAATATTAAGACATTGGATATGCTAGAAAGCATAATATTAAGACATGTTCCCAAACAATATTTTAGTACGTGAACTATGCACAATAAATTACTAGATAGATATATTAATAGAGTCCTATTAGGCGATTGTATAAGGATCATGCGGCAGTTGCCAGATAATTCAATTGATATGACGTTTGCCGATCCACCATTCAATTTAAAGAAGAAATATAATCACTACGAAGACTCAAAAGAAAAAACAGAGTATCTCAATTGGTGCAACCTCTGGATTGATGAGATGGTGAGAATAACAAAGCCAAGTGGGGCTATCTTTGTGCATAACATACCACGGTGGCTTACCCATTATGCTGAGCATCTTAATAAAACAGCCTATTTTAGGCATTGGATTTCTTGGGATTCAGGAGGGGCACTTTTAGGAAAAACATTATTACCTAATCACTATGGCATTTTATATTATACGAAATCTAAATCTTACAAAGAGTTTAAATTTTATGATATCAGAGCGCCACACAAACGGTGCAGAATATGTAAGGGTTATATAAAAGATTATGGTGGGAAGAAGGATCAAATGCATCCTTTCGGGATGTTATTATCAGATGTGTGGACTGATATACATAGAATTAGGCATAAAAAGCGAAGAGATGAACATCCATGCCAACTGCCGATCCCCTTGCTAGAAAGATTGATATTAATGACAACAGATGAGGGGGATGTTGTATTAGATCCTTTTATTGGAACAGGCACAACCGCTGTAGCAGCTAAATCGCTTGGCAGGAGATATATTGGAATCGATTTAGATAAAAAATATATTGAAATTGCAAAAAGGAATATCAAAGAAGCGATCGAAACAAAAGTAAGCGGTAAATATGTTTCAATTTACTTAAACCAGATACGAACGATGAAAGACGTTGATTTTAAAGAGATACTTAAGAATAAACGTTATAATTATATGGAAAATCATAAAATCTTATTAGATATTAATAAAAAAACGCACTCTCATATTATAAGTGTCCCTTCAAATGAATTAGTTATTTCAAAATAGATTTCTATGAGGGATGAGTTTTTGATTTTGTTTATAAGCTATATAGGCTGCTGGAGGAAGATAGGATGGTGGAAGCTGTGAAGAAAAGGAGGTTTAAATGAAGAGAAAAAAATCGGGTAAAGGAAAACTGGTAAAGGGATATATTCCATCAATATCAAGAGATTTTCTTGAATTTTCTGTATTTAGGGACGAAATTGGGAAAATGCTCAAGGGGAATTCCGGCGTATATGTTTTATACAAAAAGAATAAATTATATTATGTTGGTATAGCGGGCGACCTTTTCTGGAGATTGCATCAACACACTAAAGATAAACACAAAGATAATTGGGATAGGTTTAGTGTGTTTATTATTGCCAAAGGTAGTTATTTGAAAGACATTGAGAGCATGGTCCACCGTATTTCAGAAACAAAAGCTAATGTCGCAAAAGGAAAATTCAAGGCGCATTATGAATATGACAAAAAAATTAAAAATATTGTGAGAGAAATTTCTCGAAAGATAAGAAAAATCCAGAAATCCCAATAGAATCTTGTATAAAGATGGTAAGAATTATTGCTTCTTGTCTTTATGAGTTAAAAGGCCTTTCCCAAGTATATTCTATCTTCCTTTTTACCTTCTTCCCTATACAAACCTACCCGGCGACTATCCTGAGTTTTGCGAAAGAAACGAAGGGCTTGTTTTGAAAAAGGCAAAGGGCTGCTTCGCCCCTCAGTTAAAGTTGTTTTCATCTCTATAATTGAACTGACAAATTATTCCCTATTAAAAGGAGTTCGATCGCTTTATATTGCTGAAAGGGTTGGCAAATTATGGTATATTAAATTAATTGTAGCTGTGTTGAATATAATGAATTTATGTATTTTAAGTCAATTCTAATAAAAGGTTATAAAGGATTTTCCGACACGGGAGAAATTCCACTACAAGTGCCTGATGGTACAACCCCGGGTAGTGGGCTCAATATATTAGCAGGAGAAAACGGCAGCGGAAAAACATCTCTACTAAAAGCAATCAGCTTTTTAACAATTAACAGCTTCTCTGGACAAAGTAGGATTTCATATTCGGATTTCTTTAATGGCCAAGATATTATTAGTATTATTGGGATTTTGGATGCCACTGTACGATATAAAATGCCCTCACCATGGAAAAAGGTGCTTGATATTAAAAAGTTCCAAATAGAAATAAAAAAACGCGAAAGAAAAACCCCAGGGAAATATTTATCGCCCCCTTTAACAATATCAAATATTCTTGAGCCATCTACACGAAAACCAGAATGGTATAAGGAGGGAGAGATAGGCGATTTTTATCTGGGATTTGATAATGAAAGGTTTGATGATGATGAATTAAATGTATTTTATTGGGATGAAGATAGAAATAGACAATTAAAAAAAGGATTTTCAACAACCCTTACGCGAATTATTGACGACTTGAATTGGAAATATATTAAAGGTGCTAACAAAAGGGAGATATATTCTAAATGGGTTGAATTCTCTTCAAAAATAGTAGAAGGGGATATTGTGAAAGATATAAAAACTCTAATGAAAGATGTGTTTGGCAGGGAAGATTTATCCAGTCTTAATCTTGAATTATTTAATTTGCAAGAGCCATTTTCGCAAGCATTTTTTGCGCTTTGCAAGGGACAAGACTTATTACAAGTGCCCTTGAGTGATTTAGGGTCCGGCGTTGATTTTTTATTTTCAATATTATTTTTAATGGAAATGGCGAAAAAATCAAAAGGAACGATCGTTTATTGTATTGATGAACCAGAACTGTCTTTGCACCCCCAATGGCAAAAAATCCTTTTTGAGATATTAAAAGATGAGTCAAAAAGAAATCAAATATTTATTGCTACACATTCTCCTTATTTTATTGATTTTCAGGTATTGCGAGGATTAAAAAAGCTTGATTATAGGAAAAGTGTAATTTCTATTAACTGTTTAAAGCCCGGTCAATTGACAGATCCTAAGATGCATGGCCTCTTTAGCTTAGAAAACCGTGAAATTCTTTTTTCAAGAGCAACAATATTGGTAGAAGGATGGGAAGATAGGAATAGAATTCGGAAATTCCTGCAATCCAATAACAATGATATTTTTGTAATTGATGGTTTACAGAATCTCGAGAGGATAAAGAGGGTGTGCAATGACCTTGGTATAAACTTTAAGGCAATTGTTGATCTTGACTATTTAAGGAATTATGAGGATATGCTACCCAAATTGGATAGTGATGATATTGAAGCATTGGAAGAACTAAAACATTTAAGTTTAATAAAAGAAAGTGCTGTGCGCGATGAAAAGTTGAGCAAAGAAATCTCAAAGGTTATGGAAAAACTTAAAGAGGACAAATTAAAATTCATGGGGTCAAAAATAACTCTTGCGATGTCAAAAGATGCTGAATATCGAAAAAAAGTTCAAAAAAAGATTGAAGAGCTAAAATCACAAAGTATTTATGTTTTGCCTGGGGGTATGATAGAAGATTATTTAAGTCCGGATGGTAAACCTATATCTGAAAAACTAGGCAAAGAATTATTCTCGATAATTTTCTGAGAAGGGGTTAGGATTAGTAAAACAAAAGAGGATAATTGTTTCAATCCCTTGATATTACTTTCTACAAGATCGATGAAGGCTTGCGCCTGTTTCTACCAAGAAGGGTAGGGCTTATTCCACAATCCTTATCGTCCAAAAATCATAGCAAAGTAGAGACTAGAAATTGGAGAGCAGAGACTGGAGAGCAGAGACTGGAGAGCAGAGACTGGAGAGCAGAGACCAGGGGCCAGTGGCTGTAGAATATTTACTATTATCCTTTCTTTCGCAAGAGTATAATCCGACGTTGAGGTGAGGGCAAATGAATGAAAAAGAATTTGTGGACCAATGCTTCTCCAACAAACTGCACGGCGTTCCCGACACTATAAGCTCTTTAACGAAAGTTGTTGATGATATTACCTATATGCTTACTACTCCGGGCCTGATAAATATAACCAGAGAAGATATAAAGGAGATCGCTGATTCAAGTAAACATCTACTGGGCATCTCTGCGGAAGCAAAAGGGAGATATCGCGCGGAAACGGTGGGGCATGAGCTGGTCTCTCATTACTCAAGCGCTTTCAGCACTAAAGCAGATAGCGCTATTTTCAATGTGACCGGCAGCTCGGACCTTACATTGTACGAGGTCAACGAAATAGCCGAACAGATCTATCGCGTGGTCCATCCCAGAGCCAATTTTGTTTTTAGCGCAATAATCGACGAGAGTAAGAAGGATTATCTGAAAACGACAGTGATATTAGGGAATAATTAGAGCAAAGGGAAGGAAGAAGGCAGAAGTAAGAAGTAAGAAGGCTGAAGGATGAAAGAAGAAGTAAAAAGAAGCGGGTAGCAGAAGAAGAGAAAAAAGGAGAAGGCGGAAGGGAAAAGGCAGAAGGAAGAAGTAAGAAAGAAGAAATAAGAAGGACGAAGTAAGAAGGCAGAAGGGGAAATCATATAAGATGACTGGAAGGATTTGATTTGGCGGTCTTAAGAGAGGCGACGATTATCGAAGTTATCTCGTTTGCCTCATCCAGCAAGGGCCGGACCTTTTCAGCAGGGATAAGACAACTTTCAATTATTAACTCAAGCCAATAGATCGTCTCATCCGCCTCTTCCAAAACTATCCCAAGCTTTGCGATGAACTCGACTTTTGACCTCGCCCTTAAACAGGCCCTGTAATTAGCTCCAATTGATGTGGCCGACCTTATTATCTGTTTAGCAATGACAAAAGAGGTGGTGTTTTTTGGCAGATCATTGGTGAACTTGATTATCTTTAGCGCAAACCTCTTTGTCCGGTCTTTTATCGTCTCCATGATCTCTTCTCCCTCATTCTCATTTCATATTTCTAACTTCTAACTTCTAACTTCTAACTTCTAACTTCTAACTTCTAACTTCTAACTTCTAACTTCTAACTTCTAACTTCTTATTTCTTACTTTATAAACCCGATCTTGCTTGGCTTTCCTGTTTTCTCAATGGTCAACTTTCGAATATCTCGTACGAGCTCGCGAATGTCGCTATCATGCTTCAAAACTCGCTTTTCCAGCTGCTCGAACTTTACGGACAATTCCTTGCTGTTCGCCATTATTTGGCGAAGCCGTGAAAATGTCCTCATTATCAGTATGTTTACATCTATTGCTCTTTGGCTGTTTAGGACAGATGACAGCATGAGGATCCCGTGTTCCGTAAAGGCATAGGGAAGATAGCGCCTGCCGCCATATTTTAAGGCCACAAATTGTGACCTTGAACTTGAGGTTGCAAAATGCAACCTCAAGTTTTCCGCTTCATCCCTGGTTAATTGGAACATAAAATCTTCAGGGAACCTTTTTATGTTTCTCCTAATCTGTTGATTTAGATACTTTGTTAATACTCCATAGAGGCCTGCTAAATCCATATCCAGCATCACTTTTTGCCCGCGGATGACATATATCTTATTTTCGATCAATTCGATCGGAACTATTTCCATTTCATTCATGATAATTGCTCCTTTTACGATAGTATCAGCAATTAACATGCCAGGAAAGTGAACTCAAGTATTTATATTTGTTGTTGGGGGATTCGACAGTTGTAGAGGATTAAGGCAGAGGAGGAGACCAGAGATCAGAGACCTGAGACCTGAGACAAGAGACCAGAGACTAGAGACCTGAGACCCGAAATCTGATCTCCGGTCTCCAGTCTCTAATCTCATTCCACGATCCTAATCGTCCAGAAGTCATCAGCCAAATTCTCGTTCTCAAGGTATTCATATGGCAAAGTAAAATATCCCTTCATTCCCCAGCCGGGGCCCCAGGAATTCCGAACAATAAAAAACCGATTTTCATCGTCATATCCGACAGCCATTACCGCATGCCCGCCTTCCATCCTTTCATCCGGCCCGGGCATACTTGCGTGCCCGGTCTTTGCCACGGCCTGGGTCATGAAACTCTCATACACGGAAAATCCGAACACGAACGGGTATCCCGACGCAATACAGCCTTTCATCTGGTTGGCGAGCCGGCTTACACGCTGGTATAAAACAACCTTGTGCTTCACGGCATTCTGATAGCACGATTCCGAAGGCTTCTGGGCGAATTTCGCGATATCATACTGCCATAACTTCTCGGGACAATCACCCTGCTTCCCCACACTCTTGATCCCATCCCTGATCTGCGCGCCGCTGTCGGAGCTGACGGAGTGCTCCATCACGCGCTCGTTATAGTAAATGAACAGGCGGGAAGGCATGAAGTATTTTTCCTTCTGCTTTATCTGCTCGAATTCCATCGCCGCAGCTATGGCGTTCGCCGTGCAGCTGCCCAGCTGGCCCTGATCGTATATATCAGGACATTGGGAGCGCAGATCGACTTTCGCCGGAAGCTTCGCGATCCATTCCAGAGGCGCAGCATACGAGTGATCCCGGCTGTCCGGGACATCCGGCAGCCAGCCGAAGGATCTTATTAGTTTAGCTTCAGCGCTCATGTTTTTTCGGGGATATTATAAGCCTTTCTTGGGGAAGGAGACAAGGTCATTTGGAAAATTAGGTGAGGGTTAGGAAGCCGGTATAGAAGTTAGGATTGGAAGTGCGTGGCCTAACATCTTAACCTAACCACCATACCGGTATCTTTACCTTCACCTAACAACCATTTTCAGAATTGAACTGGTCACAATTTGTGACCGGTTGTCGAAATAGGCGACTATTGTCAGAAAACGCTACAAATACACATCAAATTTGGCTCAATTTACGTATGGTATATTGGCAAAATAATTGCTGCTATTATCCTTAAGAGGATCCTTTTGGAAAGAGGTGGTGCCAATTTGGCACCACCTATCGGAGGCAAATATGTCAGATGCACTCGTTACTCAAGAAACAATTGAAAGCAGAATACTCGTCATAAGAGGCCATAAGGTGATGATTGATAGAGATTTGGCGGAATTGTATGGAGTTTCGACTAAGAGATTGAATGAACAGGTAAAAAGGAACATTGAAAGATTCCCAGCAAACTTCATGTTTCAACTGTCAGAACAGGAAAAATTAGAGGTGGTCGCAATTTGCGACCACCTATCTGATCTCAGATTTTCACATCAATTACCCTATGCTTTTACCGAGCATGGGGTAGCCATGCTATCCAGCGTCTTAAATAGCGATAGGGCTGTCAAAATGAGCATATTTATCATCAATACTTTTATCCGCCTAAGACAGATACCTGTATAGCCATAAAGAATTATCAGAAAAACTGGATAAGGTCGAAGAAAGAGTGCTGCTTCATGATAAAGCGATAATTGCGATCGATCATGCGATATCAGAACTGTCCGCGCCTAAACCGGGCAAAGAAAAGAAAATAGGGTTTATTAAAGAGGGAGGAGAATAGAGACCTGAGATCAGAGAGTAAGAGATATTTAGTCTCTGGTCTCCGATCTCTAATCTCATTGGAATAACGGAGGTTTATCTGGGTTTTATGGCCAGCCGAATATTCGGGATATCACTTAGAAAATGCGTGACCACGGCGATCGATATGGGCAGAAGATACGCGGGCCAGAAACGATAAGCCAAAAACGGCAAAGCCAGGAATATAGCTATGTGACTTATCATGGCTAATTTTATTACTCCGGTATCGGTCAGCGTTTGCATGAACAGCTTGAACTCGGTGAATATTCTTATAGGGTTATAGAATCTGCGGAATGAGGGGATGGAGACGCCCTTTATAGCGACCCAAAATACAACATCAATGTCTATTGCCGCTGAAACCGCGCCTGCGATCAACGCGCAGCTTGCTATTGCCGGATAGTTTTGCGGATATGCGACCGCAGCGACCGGGACCGCCGCAAGCGCGGATATCATAAAATGATCCTGAGGCAACATGGGTTTATTCTAACAAATTATGTCTATTGTGAAAAGTTGTAAGAGCTAACTCTTAATTTCCTTGATATGGCTTTCGACAAGGTCGATGAAGGCCTGAGCCTGTTCGGGGGTAAGGTTGCTTTCAAGAAGATCGGCCAGCGCTTCCCAGGCTTCCGCTTCTTCCATCAGCTCTTTGTTGCTCTTTATCTCATCAAGCACCGCGTCTATCTCTTTCTGCATCCTCTTGTTAACTTCTTCCATCGCGGCCTCGGGATTCGTCATTCCCGTTTCCTCTATGGCGCGCTCGATTATGTCTCCCATCGAAAGCTCTCTCTCTTTCGCTTCCATCGCCAGAGCCGCGAAACGGACAGCCATCGCGTGGGAATCAAGGGCCTGTAATCCTTTTTCGCCGCCTTTGGTCGGCGTGGGCAGGGCAGGGCGCGTGGTTTCTGTCCTTTCCTCTTTCTTCGGAGGGACCGGCGGTACTGCCGGAGGGGTAATGCCTGAAGGCGGTATATTGATTCCCATGGTTTTACCTCGGGGAGATTATATATAAATATGTTGCCGAAGGCAACACCTTAATTGGTCATTGTGTAATTGTTAATTGTTAATTTTAAAGGTCGCCTTTTATGACGGTTTTTACTAGCAGCTTGGAGAGGTTCGCTATTGCCGAATCCGGGAGTTTTTTCCCGATGTCATCGTCCTTCAGGATCTGTTTTGTCGCATCCAGAAGGTCCTGCATCGTGTATGTCTTTTTCCCGCCTTCGCCCTGGTTTTGGCCGCGTGACGCGGGGGCCTGTTGATATGATTTGCTCATTTTTTCTTCTGCCTGTCCGCGAAAGCTCTCTCTACCTCCCGCGCCGCTTCTTTTTTCTTGATCTTTTCCCTCTTCTCATACTCTTTCTTGGATTTCGCGAGCGCAAGGTCGACTTTCACCCAGTTATCCATCAAGTATAGCTTAAGGGGAATTAAAGTTAAACCTTTTTCTTGAACGCGCCCGATCAGCTTCTTCATCTCGCCCTTGTTCAGCAGGAGCTTGCGCTCCCTTATCGGGTTCAGGTTGTAACGCCCTCCCTGCTCATAGGGGCTTATGTGCATGTTGTAAAGCCAGATCTCGCCGTTCTCCACCCGGCCGAAACTGTCCTTGAGGTTCGCTTTTCCCAGCCGTATCGATTTAACTTCCGTGCCCTTAAGGGCTATTCCCGCCTGGAATGTTTCCAGTACCGTGTAGTCGAAGAACGCTTTGCGGTTTTCTGCCAGGACCTTTTTATAGCGCGGCATAGTTGATGAAATATATCACACAAGGAAAGGCAGTTCAATTGAGGGAGGTTGAGGGTAGGGGCCAATACAAACACATAACACAAAAGGCATTTCATTCTTACTTTCTTTTGCTTGACCAAAATAAAGTAACAAAGAAAACTCAAGCGTTTCTAACGAGCTAATTGCTTCGTCCTATAATATTCGCAGCCCTAGAAACGCGTTTTGGTCTTGCTGATAAGCCTCATTATTAAAACCTTTAAAGATAAATACATATTGGAGAGTAGCAAAGCGTTGTCCGCCTTAGGCGGGCAAATGTCGACCAGAAACAACTAACTCAGAAGGTGCTCCAAACCATATACAAGACCTTTAAGATTGCTGACTTTTCGAATGCCCATTATCACGCCCGGCATGAACGATTCCCTGGAAAGCGAGTCGTGCCTTATGGTAAGCGTTTGCCCGAGACCTCCGAAAATGACCTCCTGGTGAGCCACAAGTCCGGGCAGCCGCACGCTGTGTATGTGTATCCCGTTCAGGTCACCGCCGCGCGCCCCGTCAAGCTTCTCGATCTCAGCCGCCTTGCCTTTTTCTATCCCTTTCGCCGCTTCGGACTGCAGGATCAGTTCGGCCGTCTTTATCGCTGTTCCGGAAGGGGAGTCGGCCTTGTTCTCGTTGTGCATCTCGATTATTTCCACGTTCGGCATGTATTTGGCGGCCGTTTTTGAGAACAGCATCATCAGGACGGCGCCTATCGCGAAATTCGGGGCCACAAGGCAATTGACCTTGTTGGCCGCGCAGAGCTTCTCTATCTCTTTCAAGTTCTCTTCAGTTATACCCGTTGTGCCTATGACGGCATGGACCCTGGACCCGAGTATCGTCCTTGTGTTGATCATCGCAAGATTGGGATGAGTGAAATCTACGGCGATGTCCGGTCTCGAATCTTTTATGGCGGATTTAAGGTCCTTTGATATTTCCACTCCTAGGGGTTTTATGCCCGCGTTGACGCCCGCGTCGATCCCAACCTGGACGATATCCACCGCCGCGACAAGCTTCATATCGGCTTCTTTCGCAACGGCCTTTACGACCTCTCTGCCCACTTTTCCCGACGCGCCGCTTATTAATACCTTTATCATAGTGGGGCAATTATAACAAATATCCGTTTCAATACAAATGCAATAAGAGGCGGATTCTTTATATAAAAAAGCAACACAAAATGCATTTTCTTCTTACTTTCTTTGTCTTGACACTTTTTATGTGGTTGCTATTTCTTGTCGACAGTTGAGGGGCAAGCCCCTCAACGCCCCGACTTTGTCGGGGCTACTCCCCAACGTTCACTTATCTTTTTGTAAATTATTCGCAGCGTTAGAAACGCATTTTGGTCTTGTTGTAAGCCTAAACTCATAAAACAAAAGTAAATGCATTTTTTGCTTTTGTATTTATGTTTTTATCTGATTTCGGATTTAATTCCCTTTCCTTGCGAGCAACTGTTTGAAGCCGCGAGCCTGAAGGGCGAGTCGGCTGAGTTTTGCGAGCTGAAAGGGGGATACATAAGGGGATTCTCCCCTTATGCCAGCTTTCTTTGTCCTACTTTCTTTTCTGGCAAAAGAAAGTAGGAAAGAGCGGATTCTGTATTAAGTCTTTTAAGGCTATAGAAGTAAGAAAGACTCTTGAGTGTTGACCCCCTTCATTATAAGATATACATGGAGGTGACCATCATGATGTCAGAAATACCGTTGAATTTATCGAAAGTAAGGAAAGAGGACCTGGATAAGGAAATATGCAGGGTAGGGATGATAGCGGAACTTGACGCCGTGAACCTTTACGAGCAGATGGCCGCGATGACCGAGAACGGCAGCATCAGGAAGATGCTCCTTGATATCGCCAAGGAAGAAAAAACGCACCTGGGAGAATTCCAGACCCTGCTTCTGATGGAGGACAAACAGCAGGAAAAAGAGCTGGAAGCCGGCAAGAAAGAAGTCCTGGACGAGCTGAAAAAGTAGAAGCTAAACTCCGGTGTGGCCGAACCCGCCGGTGCTCCTTGAGGTTTCGCTCAGGTCGGTGACGGCCTCGATATCGGCCTGCTCCACTTTATTGATGACCATCTGAGCTACGCGGTCCCCGCGCTTTATCTTGAAAGCCTCTTTGCCCAGATTGATAAGTATTACGCCTACTTCGCCGCGGTAATCCTCATCGATGGTTCCGGGCGTGTTCAGGACGGATATCCCGTTCTTTATCGCCAGCCCCGATCTCGGGCGTACCTGCGCTTCATAGCCGACTGGAAGGGCCATCTTGAACCCGGTCGGGACAAGCGCTCTGTCGCCCGGGTTCAGCACGACCTCGTTCTCCACGGCCGCGTAAATGTCCATTCCGGAAGCCGCGTGGCTCATGTATTTTGGAAGCGGCACGCCTTCCCCGTGCGGAAGCCTTAAGAATTTGACCTGAAGTTTTTTGCTCATACTATCGGCAGCTCCTTTTCCGTAATGTCGCCTATCACCGTCAGCGTAAGGTATTCATCCCTGATGTACTTGTTCGCCGCGGCCATTATATCATCAAGGGTTATCCTGTCGACTTTATCGAATATCTCGTCTATCGTGATGATCCTGCCGTAATAGAACTGACACCTCGCAAGGTATGACATCCGGCTGGATGTTGCTTCCAGTCCCAGGACAAGGGATCCTTTGAGATGCTCCTTGGACCTCTCCATTTCCTCTTTTGTTATCCCGTTCTTCTTTATCTTTTTGAAATTCTTCCATCGTCAGGTCCACCACTTTGTTCAGGTTCTCCTTGCTCGTCCCGGCATATACCACGTAAAGCCCGCAGTCTTTCAGCGCGCCGTTATATGAATATATAGCGTAAGCAAGCCCTCTCTTTTCCCTTATTTCCTGGAAGAGGCGCGAGCTCATGCTTCCGCCGATGACGGTATCAAGCACCGAGAAAGCGTACCTGTCCTCATCAAGCTGCGAAGGCCCGGTGGTGCCCAGGCACATGTGCACCTGTTCGGTCTTTTTGTGCTTCAGTTTGACGGCTTTGTTTATCGTCGGACGGGTCTTTTCCATTGACGGGAGCTTGCCGCGCATCGCGGAAAAAGCGGGCCCGACAAGTTCCACGGCTTTTTCGTGTTCTATGTTCCCCGCCAGGGCCACGATGATGTTGTCGGGCGAATAGAATTCTTTAATGTAGTCGATCATGTTCTCTCTTCCGATCGACCTCACGCTTTTTTCATTCCCTATCGTGGACCGTCCCAGCGGATGCCCTTTATAAATGGTCTCGGTGAAGAAGTCGTGGATAAGCTCGTCGGGTGTATCCTCGTACATTTTTATCTCTTCCACGATAACGCCTTTTTCAAGCTCGATCTCCTTGCTGTCGTAAACGGAATTAAGGAAAATGTCGGACAGCACATCCGTCGCTACGGGGATATGCTTGTCCAGAGTGACCGCGTAGTAAGTGGTCAGCTCCTTGCTGGTGTAGGCGTTCATCTTGCCTCCCACGGCATCAAGCTCCGAGGCGATGTCAAAGGCCGATCTTTTTTTTGTCCCCTTGAAAGCCATGTGCTCTATGAAATGCGAGATACCGGCTATTGTGTCTGTTTCAAGCCCGGACCCGGCTCCCACCACTATGCCCATCGCGACCGAGCGGACGTCGCTCATTGTCTCCGTTAAAAGTTTTACTCCGTTTTCGAGGACTGTGATCTTATGTTCCGGTATAGCCATATAGTTTATGCTCCTTTATATATTCGATGACTTTTTTATCCAGCAGTCTTGCCGGAATGGCCCCTCTTTTTATCGATTCCCTTATCTTTGTGGATGATACGTTCATCTTTACCTCTATCAGGTGTATCGTGTCAGCATGAAGCTTCACCGGCGGGAATTTCAGGATCCTGCGCATCGTCCTTATCTTCGCTCCCGGCCTGGTGGCCACTATGAACTGGCATATCTTGAACAGCTCCATGGGCTTTTTCCAGGTAAGGATCTCGTTGATGGAATCCATTCCCATTATGTAATAAAGCCGGGCGCTGCCCCTGTATTCCTTTTTAAGCGCGTTAAAAGTGTCCACCGCGTAAGAATAGCCGGGCCTGTCAAGCTCCACTCTTGATATGATGAAGTTCTTATGTCCCGCTATCGCCAGCTTCACCATCCTGAACCTGTGTTCCTTTGGAGCTATGTATTCGCTTGTCTTATGCGGCGGTGTTCCCGAAGGCACGAAGATCACCTTGCCCAGGCGGTATTGTTTTTTTGCGGCTTTCGCTATGGCGATGTGCCCCTTGTGCACGGGGTTAAAGGTCCCGCCCATTATTCCGATCTTCTGCAATCTATTTCCTTATCTGACCGTTGCCGATCACGATGTATTTGTAAGAGGTAAGCTCGGCCAGGCCCATGGGCCCTCTCGCGTGGAGCTTCTGGGTGGATATCCCTATTTCGGCGCCGAACCCGAATTCCCATCCGTCGGTGAAGCGGGTGGACGCGTTCACGTAGACCGCCGCGGCGTCCACTTCGTCCGTGAACCTTTTCGCGGCCGCCTTGTCGCGGGTAATTATGGCTTCGGAATGCCTTGTCCCGTAAGTATTGATGTGTTCTATCGCTTCGCCGGTCCCGGAGACCACTTTAACCGCCAGTATCAGCGCCAGATATTCAGTTCTCCAGTCCGCTTCGGTCGCCGGTTTTATCGACTGATCGATGGCCCTGGCTTTTTCGTCGCCGCGAAGCTCAACATGGGCTTCTTTCAGGCGCTTGAAAACGAGCGGAAGGAATTCTTTCGCTATCGCTTCGTCCACGAGCAGCGTTTCTATCGCGTTGCAGACCGAAGGCCTGCTCACTTTCGCGTTGTAAACTATCTCCACGGCTTTCTTCAGGTCGGCGGTCTTTTCGACGTAGGCGTGGCAGTTGCCTTCGCCGGTCTGGATGACGGGTATCGTGGAGTTCTCGATGGTGTGTTTTATCAGTCCCGCTCCGCCCCGTGGTATTATCACATCAATGAAATGATTCAACTTAAGCAGCTCGGTCACGGATTCCCTGTCCGTGCTTTCGATAAGGCTTATGGCTCCTTCAGGAACACCCGCTTTACCAGCCGCTTCCGATATCAGTTTCACGAGTATCTTGTTCGAGTTTATCGCGTCGGAACCGCCCCGTAAAATCACGGCGTTGCCGGCTTTAAGACACAGAGCGGCGGAATCAACGGTCACGTTTGGACGCGCTTCATATATAATGCCTATAACACCCAGCGGCACTCTTTTCTTTGCGATATTCAGGCCGTTAGGCCTGGTCCATTTCGCTATTATCCTTCCTATCGGGTCCGGAAGTTTCCTGACGATCTCCAGGCCTTCGATGATCTCTTCGATCCTTTCTCCGTCAAGGGAGAGCCTGTCGATGAGCGCCTTGCCGACGTTCTTCTTGTATGCCGACTCCATGTCAAGGCTGTTCGCGTCGATGATATCCTTTGCGCCCGAGCTTATGGCTTTTGACATTTCGTCCAGCGCCTTGTTCTTTATGTCAGCGCTTAAATTGGCCAGCCTGTAAGAAGCCTCTTTCGCCAGCCGCGCTTTTTCTATTACCTCACTCATTGTTCAGTTCCCTGTTCGCCTATGGCGGACTTTTCCATCAGGACAAGATTGTCCCTGTGGATGACCTCGTCCACGTATTCTATTCCGAGCACTTCCGATATCTTGTCGGACCTGAGCCCGGTTATCTTTTTAAGGTTGTCGCTGTTGTAATTCACAAGCCCGCGCGCTATCTCCAGCCCGGCCTCGTTCTTTACGGATACCGCTTCACCCAGGTCGAATTTCCCCGATATTTCCCTTATGCCGACGGGCAGTAGGCTCTTGTTGCCTTTTATGAGCGCCGTTTCCGCTCCGCCGTCGATCACCAGCGTCCCTTTTACTTTAAGGCCGTGCGCCAGCCAGCGCTTACGCGATTCCAGGTGCGAGATCTTCGACCTGAAGATGGTCCCGACCTTGCCGCCCGCGATGATCTTATCAACTACGCCGGGAGTCCTGCCGTTGGCTATCGCCGCCTCTACACCGGCATCGGAGCATATCTCCGCCGCCTGGATCTTTGTTATCATCCCTCCCACGCCCATCTGCGTTGATGGGTGTCCGGCCGCGTCCCTAACTTCCTGTGTTATTTCTTTTATCTCATTGACGACCTGGAGCTCCCCGTCCTCGTCGGGCATCATGAAACCGTCAACATCTGTCAGCATCACCAGAAGGTCGGCGCCTATCAGGCTCGCGACAAGGGCTGACAGGGTGTCGTTGTCTCCGATCTTTATCTCTTCAACGGACACCGTATCGTTCTCGTTCACTATCGGGACAACGCCCATTTCAAGAAGCTTCGAGATGGTATTCCTTGTGTTCAGATAGCGCTGCCTGTCGGAAACCTCGTCCCTTGTAAGAAGGATCTGGGCCACCGTAAGGCCGTGTTCGCCGAACGCCCTGGAGTATTCCATCATCAGAAGGCTCTGCCCCACGGCCGCCGCCGCCTGGCTTTCTGGTATTGACCTTGGTTTTTTCTTGAACTTCAGGCGGTCCGATCCGGTCACTATCGCTCCGGAAGTGACGACGGTTATCTTTTTTTTCGATCTGACAAGTTCGGCGAGCTCGCCGGCGATACGTTTCAAATTGGCCGTGTCAAGGTTGCCGTCCTTGTTCGTCAGGGTGGAGCTGCCTATCTTTACGACTATGTTCTTGAATTTGCTCATGGTGGAGTGATTATAGTTTAAAGCGGGAAACTAGTCTAGTGGCGGCGATGCTCGTCTGGATGCTCGATTATCGAGGTTTAATGAAGAATTTTTTCAAATTTCGATTTCGAACTTCGTGACGAGCTTCGATGCCGACAGCCGAAAACCTATCCCTTTAATTTTTCTGCCGCCTTATAGACCAGCTGCTTTACGCCTTCTTTGGTCGCGCAGGATATCGGAATGAATTCTATCCCTTTCTCCTCAAAGTCTTTCAGGTTCTCTTTCGCTTCGGGAATGTCCATCTTGTTAAGGGCGACTATCTGGGGCAGTTCGGCAAGCTTGGGGCTGTAAGAAGAAAGCTCGTTGTTTATGGAGTAGTAGTCGTCGATGGGGCGTCTTCCGTCGACCCCGGCGGCGTCGATTATATGTATAAGAACGCGCGTCCTTTCAATGTGCTTCAGGAACTTGTCGCCCAGGCCAACTCCCTTATGAGCGCCTTCAAGTAGGCCGGGAATGTCGGCCGCTACAAAGTTCTCCGTTTCGTCCACTTTTACGATCCCGAGGTTCGGCTCTTTTGTCGTGAAAGGGTAGGGGGCTATCTTAGGGCGGGCCGCGGAAATAATCGATAATAGGGACGACTTTCCGGCGTTCGGGCATCCGACCAGTCCGACATCGGCGAGAAGTTTCAGCTCAAGCCGCAGGTTTCTTTCTTCACCGGGCCAGCCGGGGAGCGCTTTCCTCGGCGCCTGGTTCGTGGATGACTTGTAGTGGTCGTTGCCGTACCCTCCGTCGCCGCCCCTCGCTATGATTATCTTCTGGCCGTCGATAACCAGGTCGACGATCAGCGCTCCGGTTCCCGCGTCGAACAACTGCGTACCGCAGGGGACCTTTAACGTGAGGGTCTTGCCGTCCTTGCCGGATTTCCTTTTCCCCTCGCCGTGTCCTCCTCTTTCCGCCTCATAGTTCTTTTTGTATCTGAAGTCAAGGAGCGTGCGAAAGTGTTTATCCGCGGTGACAATGACGTCCCCGCCGCGTCCGCCGTTCCCGCCGTCCGGTCCGCCTTTGGGTATGAATTTTTCACGCCTGAAAGAGATACAACCGTTGCCGCCGTCTCCGGCCTTGACCAGGATAAGAGCTTCGTCTATGAAGGGCATGTGTTAGGGGATCACGCTGACTCTGGAGCCTTGAAAAAGGATCTTTCCGGCAGCTTTCGCGAAGAGGGTATCGTCGCGCCCCAGCCCGACGTTCTTGCCGGGCATGAATTTTGTCCCGCGCTGCCTCAGTATCACGCTGCCCGCGGTCACCAGCTGTCCGCCGAAAGTTTTTATCCCGAGCCTCTGCGCGTTCGAGTCGCGCCCGTTGCCTGTTGATCCGCCGCCTTTTTTATGCGCCATCTGTTATTCTCCCTTTATTGATTCTATCTTGACCCTGGTGTATGTCTGCCTGTGGCCAAGCGTCCTGTGATAGTTCGTTTTTCTTTTAAATTTGAAAGCGGTTACTTTTTTGTCCTTGGCGATAGAGAGGACCTTGCCTTCTACCGTGGCATCCTTTACGTATGGGGATCCGACTTCAAGCGAGCCTTTCTTATTGAGGAGGAGCACCTTTTCAAATGAGACGGCGTCGCCCGCTTTCTTATCCGAAAGAAGCTCGACGTCCAGCTCGGAACCCTTTTCAACCTTGTATTGTTTCCCGCCTGTTTCTATTATTGCGTACATAGAACGTGCATTATACATAAATGAGGCCGTTATGTCAACGGCGGTAAACCTCACCCCCGACCCCTCTCCTTACTAAGGAGAGGGGAGCAATTACGTATGTTGCAGTAGATCATGAAACCGACAGACTCCGGGGTGAGGTGATATTACCTGAAGTTTATGAACTGAAGCTCTATGTCCAGGTTCGCGGCCCTTAGCGCCTGTATGACGGACTGGAGGTCGTCCTTGCTTTTGCTTGAGACCCTTATCTGGTCGCCCTGGATCTGCGACTGGACCTTCAGCTTTTTCTCCTTGATCATGGTGTTTATCTGCTTGGCTTTTTCCTGCGGGATGCCCTGCTTCAGGTTTATCTCCTGCTTCACGCTGCCCCCCAGTGAAGACTCGACTTTCCCGTAGTCCAGGAATTTCAGCGAAATTCCGCGCTTGATGAGCTTATTCTGGAGGATATCGATCACGTTCTTAAGCTTGAATTCGTCATCGGAGACGACGGCGATCTTCTTGTTCTCCTCGTTCTTTATGGAGCTGACGCTGCCCTTAAAATCGAACCTCTGGGATATCTCCTTCATGGACATGTTTATCGCGTTGTCCAGCTCCTGGAGATCGATCTTTGAAACTATATCAAATGAGAATTCCTGCGCCATATAGAGCTCCTATCTTTTATAAAGCCCGGTCAGGATCGCCTTGGATATTATATGTCCTTCCATGGCTTTTTCAATTTGATCTTTGTTCGCCCCTTCTTTTAATGCCAGCAGCGTGTCCAGGGCATAGAGCTTGAATTCATAGCGGTGAGGCTTGCCTGGCGGAGGGGACGGGCTGACGTATTTTGTATTTCCCTCGCTGTTGCTTCCCATTACGGCTCCGCGGGGCGCTTCTCCTTCTCTTATCTCTCTTGTTTTCGGCCCGATATTGAAGATCAGCCAGTGGTCGAATGTCCCGTATGGAGCATCAGGATCATCCATTATCAGGACAAGGCTTTTCGATCCTGCCGGAACATTTTCAAACACCAGAGGAGGATTTATTCCTTTACCGTCCCCGGAATATTTTATCGGCAGGGATCCCATGTTCTTGAAAGCTGGGCTTTTTATCGAGATATTATAAGCGGTCATTTTCCTGCCCCCCCTTTTCGCGTACGCGGCTATTCCTGCGGCAAAAACGGCTATAAGGAGCAACGCCAGGATCTTTTTCATAGCATGGAAAATTATAGCTTTGGGATGTTTTATAGTCAAACGGGAGAAATCGATTTCCAATCGTATTATTTTGTGCTAAAATGCCAAAATTTTATTATCTTGCTGTGTCTTATCTGACTGGAGGTGTGTAAATGTTGTTTGGGTCCAGGTTTAATGGAAATTCGCCGATGAGATTTTTCAAGATATTCATGCTTCCTTTCAAATTCCATCCAACCAGATCTGTTGTTATGGAAGGAGAAGGGAGCCTGTCCAAGACATTCTCTTTTAATGATGAAACTAAAAGATTGATCATGGGAGTCAGGGCGCATACAATGCCGGATAACTCGGAAAGGCTTAGAAAAGGATTGATCAATTTCGAAAAAAAGGAAATGATCTTGGGTGAGGAGGATAAGCATGAAAAGATCGCCAAGAGATATAACCTCCAAATCAGGACAGTTGATGAAAAAAACAATCCCCAAACATTTCTCCAAAAAGGCTGGTACGGGTTCTCCATAGATTGCAGTAATATTGAAGCAAGCATTGTGTTTTTTAACCGGAAAAGCGGTTATTACGGCAGTATCCCAGGAAAATACGCGCCTGCTTTTGAGGCCCTAATGATAGAATTGTTTCATGATTATATTGAGGAATATGCATTTACAAATGTATAAGGATTATTATCACAAGGCCTCCTTAAGCGATATAACAAGATAAATGCTTTCCTATAATATATAATCAGCTTGTATGCCTGAAAATGCCATTAAACAGCGGCTTGAGGACATTAACGCGATATCGATCGCCATAGACACTTATGACGATATATTCTCGGACTTCGATCCGCGCGACCTGACGCAGAGGGACCTTTCGGAGGACTTCATCATAGAGATCACAAGGCGCCACAGGCAGGACATAAAGGGTAAATATGACGTTGTGCTTGTGGCCCCGAAGTCGATAGAGGACCCCGTCGCGGAAAAGAAGATAATCTCCAGGCTTAACAGGTACTTCAACCAGAAACACGCGAGATATGTGAAGGCGATACACGAGATACGGATAAGGGGGCTTATCTACATCGCCTCCGGCATGGCGCTGCTTATCGCGCTTACCCTCCTTACATATTATAGGAAGCTGGATACCCTTACCCGCGAGATAGCCGGGATCATGTTCATGCCGCTGGGATGGTTCGGCATCTGGGAGGGCTTTTCAAAGATCGTGGACATACCGTTCAAGCTTGAGAGCGACACGCAGGTGTACAGGAAGCTTGCCCGTGCCGCGTACAAATTTGACCACATCGGAGAAGCGAAAAAGTAACCTTCGGAAGCACCCCGTTGATATTGAACATCTGCTGAAATTTTGGCCTCAAATATCCGATAATCCTTCAGGAGGCATCCTTAATGAGAGCAAGTAAAATTGATGTAAATAAGCTTGCCATGCGCGTTATGCCGCAAAAAATGCCGGCTCGGCGCTGTAAGATCGCTGACATAAAGATCAATTTTGACGCGCTTACAGGATCTGTACTTGAAAAGATCGGGTCCGGAACGATGCGCGATTTTTTTCCGGTTTGATAAATTTCAGGTCAGGCCAGATAACTCTAATGAGCTCAGATAGTCACAGGGAGCTGTTCCAGTTGAAAAAGCTGGTGATGAGCAAAAAAAACCCAATAAGCGGCTGGTATGGTTTCCGTGTCAGTTATTATGATTTTTACCGGAAGATCATAACAATTTCCCCGGGCAACGCGCAATTTCCCAGGATACCGATAAAATTCTCTTCGGTTTTTGAGCGCCGCATGAATGAACTGTTTGGAGAAAAAGCGGCCATGATACTATTCCAGCAGATGAGTTATGACAGGGGTCTATCCAAGGGAGAACAAGAACGCTGGCAGACCGTTCTACAAGCGAACAACATGTTGCTGGTGACAGAGAGCATATCAAATGACGATCTAAGAAAGATCGTCCATAAAATATCAAAACATCCTAATCCCTCAATTTTGTTGAAATAAACTGAAATTTCGCTCTCATAATGACGATAATAGGCATGTAGCGGTTGGAACATTGGCTTTAGGAGGTAATATTTATGGATATTAGAGCAGTTAAAGACAGCTTTTTATTCTGTCAAACGTTTAACAAAAAATTAAATATCAGTTTTCCAAATCCATCGACAAAGGCGGTTTTTGACAAGATCGGCGTTCAAAGCGATCTGAAGCATGTTACCGGCATGATCAATTTTAGATTACGCCAGATGCATCTTATGGAATCCGGCTGTCACGAAGATCTGGCAAAACAAGAAGGTTTACAGGTAAGCACATTTGTTTTAAAAAAGGGTTGGTTTCCTTTTAGCCTGAACTGTGCCGATATCCATTCGGGTCTTCTGGAGGTGTCTACCTTTAGCAGCCCATTCGGCGGGATGCCCATAAAGTACTCTTCGATCTTTGAAAAAAGCATTAAGGGGTTATTCGGCAGTAAAGCGGACAGGATCTTATTCCTGCAAATGGGTTATGAGAGGGGCATATCTGACGCTGAAAAAGCGGATTGGACCAAAATTTTACGCTCCAGAGACATGTTGTGGGCGTCGACAAGCCTGTCAAATTATGAAATAGAAAAATTTCTTCTCAAATAATTGATCTATATGTTCTGAAAAGTCTTGAAATATCGCTTTTGTATTTGGAGATGTGAGCATAGAAAGGCATGAAAAGGAAAAACGTATATGGTTCATACGGTAAAGATAAAAGGCGTCAAATTCAACACCTGCAAATTCTTTTGCGAAAAAGCGGTCCCTCTTAGAACGATCCTCAAGAACCTGAAAACAATAAAATATGACGTAAACGGGGGGACCACAGATCGCATCGAAGACCATTCTAATATAAAGCTCCAATACGATAAGTTAACGGGATCCATCGTTGAAAAAATACGGGCTCAAAGTGACGTGTCGATCATCAAAGGGTTGATCAATTTTAAAACAGGCGGGATGCATCTGGGTGAAGTGAAAGAGGCCGAGTATCTGGCAAAGCAAAAAAGACTTCTAAAAAGCGAAATAGCTTTAAAGGAGGGATGGTATCCCTTTGTCTTGGATTGCAGCTATGTAAAGGCGGGAGTTCTTCTGGTGAGCCCGTTCAGCGATGTGTTCGGAGGAATTCCAGCTGAATATTCTTCCATTTTTGAAAGCCATATAAGGGGTTTATTCGGCGATAAAGTGGAAAACATCTCTTTTTTAAGGATGTATTATCGGGGAAACGTGCCGCAGGATAATACGTCGAATAAAACACACTCCCTGTGACCAAATCGATGAACATTTCTCCCCCTAAATAAGTACCTCGTTCTGCTATAATTACCGTATGGTCAAAAACTTCCTCATAAAAACCTACGGCCCCGACACTCCCGACACCGTGGTCGGGACAAGTTCGGTCGGGGCAAGCTGCCACCCTCCTGCGCTGAAGCTTCCGCCTTCGCCAAGGCTTCGGCGGACAAGTCGTAGGGCAGGGATGAACGATCTATGAAGTATTTCATCAAAACCTATGGATGCCAGATGAATGTTAATGATTCCGAGATGATGGCGGGACTGCTTTCTGAGGCAGGATACGTCCAGGCCGATTCTCCCGGTAGCGCAGATGTCATCCTCATCAATACCTGCTGCGTCCGCCAGAGGGCTGAGGATAAAGCGATTGGCTACGCGCTGGGCCTTGTCGCGCCGAAAATGAGAAAGCCGGGTAGGGTGATCGGGATCATCGGATGCATCGCCGAAAAAGATAAGAACGAGATATTCAAAAAACTGCCGTTCGTAGATCTTGTGGTCGGGCCCGGACAGGAAGCGAGGGTCGTCCAGCTTATAGAGGAGGTAAAAAGCGGCGGCGAAAAGGCCGCTGTCGTTGGAGATAACTGCGGGGAGTACCCGTCAAGATCGGCAAAAAGGAAACCCTCGGTGCAGGCGTATGTCACGATCATGTTCGGCTGCGATAATTTCTGCTCATACTGCATCGTTCCGTATGTGAGAGGAAGGGAAAGAAGCCGCCCGGCAAAAGACATAATAGGGGAGATCGAAGAGCTTGATAAAAGTATTTATAAAGAAATAGTTTTGCTGGGGCAGAACGTAAACAACTACAGAGATGCGACAATTGGTACCCGCAGAGACGAGCTCTGCTCTTCAAATGTTGAGAGCGGAGTTTATCTCCGCGAACAATTGCCTACAGCTTCCGGAACTTATGGATTAGCAGAGTTGTTGAGGGATGTCCACAAAATTGACGGCGTTGAACGCATACGGTTCTTAACTTCCCATCCACGCGATATGTCAGATGATATCATCGATGCGGTGAGCGACCTGCCCAAGGTCTGCGAATATTTCCACATCCCTCTGCAGTCCGGCGATGATGAGATACTTAAAAGGATGAACAGGGGATATACTTCCGGCCAGTTCAGGGAGCTGGTCAGGAGGATCAGGTTAAAGATCCCCGAAGCGGCGATCACTTCCGATGCTATTGCGGGATTCCCCGGCGAGACGGATGAGCAATTCAAACATACGCTCGATCTTATCTCCGAACTTGAGCTCGACCTTGTCAATACTTTTTCATATTCAACGCGTCCCGGCACGCCTGCGGCAAAAATGGACGGCCAGATCGACGAAAAAGCAAAAAAAGAAAGGCTTCAGGCGCTTATGAAAGTTGTTGAGGGGACTGCATTAAGAAAAAATCAGGGATTGATGGGGACCATCCAGGAGGTCCTTATAGATTCCAGTTCAAAGGACGGGCTTACTGGAAGAACGAGGGGAAATAAGATCGTTCAGGTCGACGGGGCGGATGGAGCGGTCGGGAAACTCCTGAAAGTGAAGATCACAGGCGCCAGCGCGTGGGGATTGAAGGCGAGTATGTAAGTTGATATAATCAGGCTATCTGATCCGATAAGGAGGAACAACAGTGCCAAACAATGAAATGAAGATCTTTTCCGGTACCTCTCACCCCGAATTTGCAAAGAATATCGCGAAGATCCTGGGCAAGGACCTTTCAAAGATAAACATATCAAGGTTCTCAGGCGGGGAGATATACGCCAGGCTTACAGATAATGTAAGGGGCGCGTCGGCCTATGTCATCCAGACCTGCACACACAGCGTCAACGATGACCTGATGGAGCTTTTCATAGTCATCGACGCGCTGAAAAGGGCGTCGGCAAAGAGCATCACGGCGGTCATTCCGCATTTCGGTTACGCCAGGCAGGACAAGAAGTCCGCTTCAAGGGAGCCGATATCGGCCAAGCTTGTCGCCGACCTCCTCACCACCGCCGGGATAGACAGGATAATCACCATGGACCTGCACTCCGACCAGATACAGGGGTTCTTCAACCTGCCGGTCGATCATTTGACCGCCATGCCGATACTGGCTGGCTATGTCAAGGAGAAAAAGCTCAAGAATCCGGTGGTCGTTGCCCCGGATACGGGCAGGGCAAAGACCGCCAAGAAACTCAGCGACAGGATAGGCTCTCCGCTGGTCATTCTGCACAAGACACGTCCGGAACACCAGAAGGCGGAGATAATGCATGTTGTCGGCGACGTGGCCGGCAAGACGCCGATAATGATAGACGACATGATAGATACGGCCGGCACCGCGACAAGAGGGGTGGACATACTCAGGGAGCAGGGATGCATCGATGAGATATATTTCCTGTCAACCCACGGGATATTTTCCGGACCGGCGGTCGAGAAAATGAACAAGGCCAGGTTCAAGGAGATAGTCGTGACCGATACGATCCCTGTCGGAGGAAAGGACATAAAAGGGCTGAAGGTCGTTTCCGTGGCTCCGCTTTTTGCGGAAGCGATAAAGAGAAGCTATGAAAATCTCTCCATAAGCTCTTTGTTCGATTAGAGGGTAGGGATCAGGGGTTAGGAGTTAGTGATCAGTGAATAATAAGATAAAGATAGGCATCATCGGATTGGGGACAGTGGGCTCGTCGGTCGTGAGCGTCCTCAGGAAAAACTCCGCCCTGATAGAGAAGAGATCGGGCGTGAAGATAGAAATAAAGAAAGCGGCCGATGTAAGGAACAAGAGGGACGTCGCGGGCAAAGCATACGTGAAGAACGCGCTTGATGTCATATCCGATCCTGATATTTCCATCGTTGTTGAGACCATGGGCGGCGTTACCCCGGCAAAACAGTATATCCTTTCCGCCATCAGGTCCGGAAAGTACATCGTCACTTCGAACAAAGAACTCATAGCCAAGCACGGGAAGGAAATATTCGATGCCGCAAAGGCGTCGGGCGTGCGGGTCCTTTTTGAAGGGTCCGTTTGCGGCGGAATACCGATAATCCACGCCATAAGGGAATGCCTCGCCGCGAACAACATTTACGAGATCTCCGGAATAGTGAACGGCACGACGAATTACATCCTCACAAGAATGACAAAAGAAGGGATTGGATTCGGCGCCGCACTGAAAGAAGCGCAAAAGAGGGGTTTTGCGGAAGCGAATCCCAAGATGGACATTGACGGAAGCGATGCTGCTTATAAGGCGGCGATACTCGCCAATGTCGCGAGCGGAGCGTTCGTCGATCCGTCGCGCATCTATAAGGAAGGGATATCGAACATCGCCGCGGAGGACATCGAGTACGCGAAGGAGATCGGCTATTGCATAAAGCTCCTTGCGATAATAAAAATACTCGGCAGTGATCTGGAGGTGAGGGTCCATCCTACCCTGATAGAGAGAGGCCATCCTCTCGCGGAGGTTTCCGATAATTACAACGCCGTTTATGTTAAGGGCGATGCTCTGGGCGAGGCGATGTTCTACGGTGAGGGAGCCGGCGGGCCTCCGACGGCTTCTTCGGTCCTGTCAGACGTTATCGAGATAGCGGGTAGCATCGGCGGATGCTGCGCTGCCGAGCCGTATTATCCGCCGGCAAAAAAACTTAAGATGAGGGACATGGGCGACATCCGGAGCAGGTATTATATCCGGCTGGAAGCTCCAGACATGCCAGGCGTCCTCGCGGGAATATCGGGCGTCTTCGCGAAAAAGAAAGTAAGCATCCAGGAAGTCGTCCAGAGGGGATCAAAAGGCAGGAACGCGCAGATAGTCATAATACTCCACGAGAACAGGGAGAAGGACATTCAGGAAGCGCTTAAGATAATATCGAAGCTGCCTGTTGTTAAGAGGATCTGCAGCGTCATCAGAGTGGGGATCGGCTGATCATTTCTGCCCGTCTTTTGCGGATATTCACTTGCCTATGGGTTCCAGAGGTCACTGGAAGAAGAATAGATATCACTCTTTGTGTGGCTGCCGCCGCCTAGGCCTCCATAGATCCACATTTTATTTTTAAATACCACAGCAGTTTGGCCCCACCGTGATCCCCAACTGGCGTTAGATGTTGCCTCAGTCCAGTTCTTGCCGTCCGTAGAATACCAGACATCGTTCTTATAGCTGCTGCCGCCACCGATCCCTCCCATGACCCACATTTTATTATCAAAGACCAGTGCGGATAAATTCCTTCGTGTTCCCCAGCCGGCGTTAGAGGTTGCCTCGGTCCAGTTCGCGCCGTCCGTAGAATACCAGACATCGTTCTTGTAGCTGCTGCCGCCGCCGACCCCTCCCATGATCCACATTTTATTGTTATATACCAGGGCAGCAAGACCATACCGTGTTCCCCAGCCAGCGTTATATGTTGCCGGATACCAATCTTTCCCGTTCGATGAATAATAGACATCGTTCTTATAGCTGCTGCCGCCGCCTTTCCCTCCCATAACCCACATTTTATTATTGAATACCACTGAAGCATGGTCGTGCCTGGTCCCCCATCCGGCGTTAGAGGTAGCTTGGGTCCAGTTACTGCCATCCGTAGAATACCAGGCATCGTTCAGATAATTACCGTCACCGTCAACTCCGCCTATGATCCACATTTTATTGTCAAATACCAATGATGTTAACCCCGCCCGGAAAGAAGGAGTATAGGGTGTGCCGGTATTCCCGCCAAGAATGTTCACGCCGTCATAAGAGTAAGGCCTGCTTCCTTTAAATCCGCCATCGGCCTGGATACCCCCCATCATCCATATTGTATTGTTATAGACCACCGAGGTGAAATCATACCGTGAGGTCCAATCATTGGCGCCTTCCCCTTCATAATTCCATGTGGATCCGGCGCCGGCGAAAGCCGCTCCTGCCAGGAGGAGAGAGAAAAGAACTGTCAATATTATCCTTGAGATGGTGATTTTCATTTTACTCCGGTACGGAGCGATCTTTAAACCGGTATCTGGTAATTACTTCTGTCCGGCCAGCTTTTCCCGTCTTTTCCTTAGAGCCCGTTCCGCGAGAGCGTAAACTTCGCCCATCAGGAATGGCTTTCTCAGGTATTCCATGGCGCCCAGGGTTATGGCATTGGCGAAAGATTCTTCCGATGCGTAAGCCGTTACGATTATGACCTCAACGCTCGGGTCCATCTCTTTTATCTTTTTTAAAACCTCTATGCCGTCCATTTCCGGCATCTTAAGGTCGACGAAAGCGAAATCATACTTCGTGGTCTTCATGGATTCTATGGCGTCTTTGCCGGCTTGAAATGTGAAGACCTCATAATCCTTTATTCGTAATATTTCCTTGAACGATTCAAGGACGCCGTTAAAATCATCAACAACCAGTACTTTTGCTTTTTCCGCCATAGTGATACCTCCAGTCGGGAAGATTTTATCAAACAATGTTTGATATTGCAATCATCATTGTGTATAATTTCCAGTTGCTGTTTTAAAATGAACATCTATTTTGAATTACTGCAGGCCGTTGTGGCCCTTTTCATAATAATCGATCCTCTAGGGAACCTGCCGGTCTTCATAGGATTGACCGAAGGAATGACGAAAAAGGAAAGGAAAGACACATTTGTTGAGGCGCTCTATGTCGGGTTCTTGCTTTTGCTGCTTTTCACTCTGGCAGGCACCGGCATATTGGAGCTTTTCAAGATAAGCCTGAATGATTTCAAGATAGCGGGCGGGATACTTTTGCTTGCCATTTCATTATCCATGCTGGTAAGGGACCATTTTGTCGAATTGACCGACAAAAAGGATATTGGCGCGGTGCCGCTGGGAATACCTCTTCTGGTAGGACCGGGAGCCATAACCACGGCAATGGTCTTGATAGGCATGTACGGCGTAAAACTCACGCTGGTTGCGGTTATCATTAATTTCATTGTAAGTGGTGTGATATTTTACTGGGCCGAGGCGATATACGAAAGGCTTGGCCATACGGGGTCGATGATCATCGCGAAGGTAATGGCCATAATTCTCGCGGCGATCGCCGTGAAGTTCATACGCGAGGGCATCGTAAGTATATTTAAGTTTTACGCGTGAGCCCTTCGACAGGCTCAGGACAAGCCCATTGACAGGCTTATTACGTGGCTGGGTAGCTCAGTTGGTTAGAGCATGCGGCTCATACCCGCAGTGTCGGCAGTTCGAATCTGCCCCCAGCCAATTATTAAGATGGCGAATACCCGGGGTGTCGGCGAGCGATTATTGTCTTACCTTAATTTTAATATAAGGTAATGCGATAGCAGATAAGAATCGCGAGAAAGTTCGAATCTGCCCCCCAGCCAGTAAATTTTGTCGTGCAATAATTAAAGGAGCAAGAAGATAAAATGAATTTGTTAGTTCCCGATAAGATCTTTTTGACGAAAGGCGTAGGACGCCATAAGGAAAAACTTTCGAGTTTTGAGATGGCCCTCAGGGACGCCGGCATCCAGGCGGTCAATTTTGTGCAGGTCTCAAGCATCTTCCCGCCAAACTGCAAGCTGATCACGAAAGAGGCCGGCTTGAAACTGATCCATCCGGGACAGATAACTTTCATAGTCATGTCAAGGAACGAGACGAATGAACCGCACAGATTGATCTCCGCATCGGTGGGGATGGCGCTTCCCTCGGATCCCAGCACCTACGGATACCTGAGCGAACATCACGGATTGGGGCTGACGGATGAGGAATGCGGCGATTATTCCGAAGACCTTGCCGCGCAGATGCTTGCGACGACCCTGGGCATACCTTTTGACGAGGATTCATCCTGGGACGAAAGACAGGAGAGCTGGAAGCTTTCCGATAAGATAGTAAAGACGACGAACATCACGCAGAGCGCGATAGGGCAGAGGGGCGTATGGACGACGGTGATCTCGGCTGCTGTTCTTCTGATCAACACAGAAGGTAACGGCGCCGTCGTGAAAGAGCCGGAAAATATCAAAGAAACGGAGAAAGGCAAGTAGCATGTCCGCGAACATTTCAGATGACGACAGGATACTGTCTGCTTTTGCTTATGCGGTGGGCTTCCCGTCCCTTTACATAATATTATCCGATAAGAGACGGGATCCGTTCGTCGGATACCACGGCACCCAGGCGATGTTCCTGTGGATAGCGATAGTCGTAATATGGATCGGCATAAGGGTCTTTCTTAATTTCCTTGACTCGCTCGGGATATTTTTTGCGTTCCTGAACTCGCTTTCTTCTGTCCTGATATTCCTGCTCTGGATATACGCTCTCTACTGCGGATTCAGGGCGTACAACGGGGATTATTTTGATATCCCCTACATCACGGAAATATCAAAGAAAAATTTCTGATCCCGTTAACGGACCTCTTATGATCGAAGACAAGATCCTAAAAACTATTCGGGACTGCAAAATGCTCGGCGGTGACGGACAAACCGTGCCTGTCGGCAGGCAGGCAAAAGTCATCGTCGCGTTCTCGGGCGGAGTGGATTCCACCGCCCTTATCCACATCTTAAGCTCACTTAAAGGCGAATTGAACATCAAGCTGTATGCGGCCCATTTAAATCACAGGATCAGAAAAAGGGACAGCGATCTTGATGCCGCCTTTGCCCGCAGAACGGCAAAGAAGCTGGGGATACCCTGCATAGTTGAGGAGCTCGATGTTCCCTCATTCGCAAAACAGAACAAGCTGAACCTTGAGGATGCCGCGCGGCGCGCGAGATACGAATTCCTTGAAAGGGCCGCCGCAAAGGTGGGAGCCGGCAGGATCGCTGTCGCCCACAACGCGGACGATAACATCGAAACTTTCCTGATGAGGCTGATAAGGGGAACGGGCATGAAGGGATTGGAGGGGATACCTCCGGTGAGGGATAAGATCATCAGGCCGATGATCGGACTGTTCCGCAGCGAGATCGAGGAATATTTAAGATCAAAAAAGATCGCACCGAGGATCGATAAGACGAATTATGAAACGAAATATTTGAGGAACAGGATAAGGCGCAGCCTCATCCCCGCGCTGGTAAGTTACAACCGCAATATAAAAGAGCTGCTTCTCCAGACCATTTCCGCGGCGAACGTGATCCAGGGATTTGTGGAGATCAAGGCGAGAGAAGCGCTTAAAGGGATGATCCTGCTTAAAAGCGCCGGGGAGATCAGGCTTGATATAAAAAAGCTGCTGGATACGGATCCCGCGCTTAATGGGGAGGTGTTGCGGTTCGCCATAGAACACGTAAAAAAAGATCTTGTGGACATTTCTTTTGTCCACATAGAGGACATACTCGGCCAGTTGAGAAAAAAAAGAGCGGAGATAGACCTTCCGGGCGTTTACGTCCATATCAACAGGGGCATACTTTCCATCACGAACACAAGACCTTCAAAAATCCAGGACCATCCTTTCATGCACAGACTGGAAATTCCCGGGGAGGTCAGGGATGAGGACAAGGGTTTTATCATAGAGGCCGACGTTCTTCCTTCGGTTACTGCATCCGCTCTTCGCGCAAAAGATCCGTACCGGGCCTATCTTGATTATGATAAGATCTCCAAACCCCTGATAGTAAGGAACAGGATTCCCGGCGACGTTTTCTCTCCATTCGGCCTTAAGGGGAGCAAAAAACTTCAGGATATTTTTGTCGATGAGAAGATAGATATCGATAAGAGGGGAAGCATCCCCGTTATCGAGGACGGGAAGAGGATAGTGTGGGTGGTCGGCTACAGGATGTCGGAAGACGCAAAAGTTACGCCGGGCACAAAGAAAGTGGTAAAACTAAGTGCGAAGAGCATCTGATAAAGAGCAATCGGTATCCATACTGGACCTTGATGAAAAAGGCCTCAGGCTCGAAATGCAGCGGATGGACGTCCATGAAAAAGGCATCGATATTATGGCTCCGAAGGCGCAGTTCCGGGCGGTAAAAATCAAGAACGTCTCAGCCACAAAAGCGAACATAATAAAACAGGACATGCTTTCTTTCGGCGGGGAAGCCGCTACCGCCAGGGGAGTGATAGATCATTCCGTAAAGGCCACGGATGTTCTTATCTTCGGAACGGTCCAGCAGATAAAGAACCTCACGTCGAAGCTCAGGCGCCAGTATTTCGGGTTGAAGGAGCTTGCCGTCCGGATCGAAGACGCGCTCGCAAATTATGACGGCGTACCGCAACCCATCAAAGCAGGCGGCAGAACATTCGACTTTGGCAAACGCACTTATGTGATGGGGATACTGAACGTAACTCCTGACTCCTTCTCGGACGGAGGGAAGTTCGTCAGCTTCGGCGACGCGGTCGCCAGAGGCAGGGAAATGCTTGATGAAGGCGCGGACATCATTGACATAGGCGGTGAATCAACAAGGCCGGGAGCTCTGCCTGTGGGCGCAGGGGAAGAAATGAAAAGGGTCGCTCCCGTCATCAGGGAACTTTCAAAGATAAAAGGCGCGGTCATATCCATCGACACGTGCAAGTCTATCGTTGCCGAGGAAGCCATAAAAGCCGGCGCGTCCATGATAAACGACGTGTCCGCGCTGAGAGCCGACAAAAAAATGACAGGGGTGGCGGCGCATTACAGAGTACCGATCGTCCTTATGCACATGCTCGGCAATCCCAGGACAATGCAGGAAAATCCGAGGTACGAAGACCTTATCCCCGAGATAATTTCCTACTTGCAAAACAGCATCAGTCTTGCTATAAAGGGGGGCGTTTCAGCAAGCAGGATAATTGTCGATCCCGGGTTCGGTTTCGGAAAGACAGTGGAACATAATCTTGAGATACTGCGGAGATTGAAGGAGTTCAAAGTTCTTGGTCGCCCTGTACTTATAGGGACTTCCAGGAAATCGACGATCGGAAAGATCCTTAACCTTCCGCCGGACAAGAGGATGGAAGGGACCGCCGCGACGGTCACATCGGCCATAGCCGGCGGTGCGAATATCGTAAGGGTTCACGATGTTGCGGAGATATCAAGGGTCGTCAGGATGTCGGACGCGATATACAAAAGACAAAGGATAAAAGGCTGATGTGGCGATGAAGAACTTATTTACGAGGTTAAAAGAAAAAGTTTTTAGTGGAGGTAGAAAAACCATGAAAAAGAAAAAACCGGCAAAAAAGACCCGTCCTGCAAAGCGCAAAGCGAAGCAGGCAAAACCGAAAAAAACGGCGAAGAAGGCAGCGAAGAAGATCGTAAAGAAACCGGCAAAGAAATCCGCTGTCAGGAAGGTAAAAGTTGTCTCAGCGCCCGTTTTGAAGAAATCAAAAAAAGAAGCGAAGATAAAGAAAGGTCCCCACATAGCGTACCTCGGGCTCGGCAGCAACGTGGGAGACAGGGATGAATACATAGAGCAGGCGATATTCCTTCTTTCAAAGACACAGGGGATAAAGGTCACGAAGAAATCCGCAAATTACGAGACAGAGCCGGAGGGCAACACGGACCAGCCCAAATTCCTTAACCTGGCGGTTCAGATACAGACAACGCTGGATCCTTACAAGCTCCTTTCGGTCCTCCATGATACGGAGAATGCATTGGGCAGGGAGCGCGACGTGGAGTGGGGCCCCAGGACGATAGACCTGGACCTACTGCTTTACGATGATCTTATAATAAGCGACGACAAGCTCCAGATACCGCACCCGCTGCTTCACGAGAGACTATTCGTCCTTAAGCCGCTTTCGGAGATCGCCCCGAATGCTGTACATCCGGCGCTGGAAAAGACGATCGCGGAAATATATGAGGAAAGAAAGAACGACATCGGCGAAAAATATGATGATGAGCTGCCCGGATTCAAGGAAATAAAGAAGGGCACACCCGACGACTACGAGCGCTGGTGATCGCAACTAGGAACCGCAAAGAGACCATACTTCTCGGCGAACGCATCGGAAAATCCCTCAAGGCAGGTGACGTTGTCGCGCTGTGCGGCGAGCTTGGAGCGGGAAAGACCACACTGATCCAGGGAATCGCAAAGGGGCTCGGGATCAAGGATTGGGTGACAAGTCCTACCTTTACAATAATCAACGAGTTCAAGGGCCCGGTCGATCTGTATCACATGGACCTTTACCGGATCGACAGGATAGATGAAGCCTTTGAAGATGAGATGGAAGAATATTTCACAAAGGGCGGGGTCACGGTGATAGAATGGGCGGAGAAAGCAAGGAAAATCCTTCCTGAAAGAACGAAAGAAATTAAATTGAAGATCTTGTCGGAGAATGAACGGATGATAGAGATCAAGGGGATAGAGATCAGAGATTAGAGATCAGAAATGATAAGTAAGAAGTTAGAAGTGAGAAGTAAGAAATGAAAGACGCGAAGGTCCTCGGTATAACAAGCGGGATCGGCATTATCGGCGCCGGTATATGCGGCGAAGATACCGTTCTGGCGGAGTGTTCCGTTTCTGGAAAGATCGTCCAGACGGAGAGGCTGATATCGCTCATCGATGATGTCCTCAAAAGAACAAAGCTCAGAATAAAAGACATCGATGCCGTTAGCGTCACCAACGGGCCCGGTTCATATTCGGGCCTCCGCGGAGGGCTGGCCACCGCGAAAGGGTTCGTGGAAGCGCTGGATATCCCCATTATCTCGGTCTCGACGCTTCACGCGATAGCTTACAATTTCGCAGACATTGAAGGGACCGTTGCCGTAGCCGTGAACGCCTGCAGGGATGATTATAATTTTTCCCTGTGGGGATCGAGCGGAGGTAAACTGAAAAGATTGACGGCAGACATTACTGTAAAGATCGACAGGATAATCGAGGTCATGTCTTCCGTTAAAGGGAAGATCACTCTGGCTGCCGACGCAACGTTGAAAAAAACGGTCAAAAGCGATAATATTCTGCTCGCGGATCCGAGGAATACGGTCCCATGGGCCATGAATGTGGCGAGGATAGGTCTTGAGAAGCTGAGGAATAAAGAAGTCGAGGACTACATCAAGCTCTCGCCATCTTATTCGCACAAGCCGAACATAAGGGAGTACAGGAAATGATACTGGACGAGATTGTAAAAGAAAAGCTGGTAGAGGTGGAAGCGCTTAAGGAGAAGATCAAGCTGCCGTTTGATATTGATAAGAGATACCCTGCCGAAGATCCGCGATTTCAAGAAAGCGATAACCAGGCGCGGCATGAACCTTATAGCCGAAACGAAAGCCGCATCGCCTTCCGCGGGAATGATATTCGATAAATATGCCCCCGAGAACATCGCCGCGATATATGAAAAAGCCGGGGCGGCAGCCGTATCCGTTCTGACCGACGCGATATATTTCAACGGGAGCATCGATGACCTTGAGAGGGTAAAGAACTCGATCGGCCTCCCGGTCCTGAGAAAAGACTTTATAATCGATGAGGTCCAGATATACGAATCACGGCTTGAGGGCGCGGATGCAATACTTCTTATAGCCAGGATACTCGGCCGTGATGAGCTTGAAGATTTTATCAAGCTCACGGAGCAGCTCGGGATGGACGCGCTCGTGGAGGCGCACAATGCGAAAGAGGCGAGGTCGGCCCTTGACGCCGGCGCCAGGCTGATCGGGATAAACAACAGGGACCTGGACACTCTCAAAGTCGACCTGGATAACACCATCAGCATCATAAATGAGGTCCCCGAGCTGAAAAAGAAAGTGATCGTCTCGGAGAGCGGAATAAGCGAGAAGAGCCAGGTGGACCTTCTTCGCGCGGCGGGCGTGAAAGCCGTTCTCGTCGGCGAGGCGATACTTAAGAGCCCAGACATGCGCGTAAAGATCAGGGAACTGGTAGAATGAACGGGTCGGGGATCAGCGTATCATTATATAAATATAGAAAAGAGCTTATTTGGTTTCAACAGGAGTCCAAGGCACAATTACCTTGCCATCTTTATCTGTGATGGAATACTGATAACTTTTTACGCCTGATTCCTGGCCAACATTTGCCCAGGAGACCTTGAGCTGGTTTAAATCATTTATATTGGTTTCAACAGGAGTCCAAGGCACAATTACCTTGCCATCTTTATCTGTGATGGAATACTGGTAACTTTTTACGCCTGATCCTTGATTGCCAACAGGAGTCCAAGGCACAATGGTCTTGCCATCTTTATCTGTAATAGAATACTGATATTCTTTATATTCTGCATATTCTGCAATGCCTGATTCCGGATCTTCAGATGGCCACGTGGCTTTGAGTTGGCTTGAACTTTTATTGGTTTTTTTGTCATTTCCCGGATTGCCCTTTACCTTGTTTATTATCCCTTTGACGAAACCATACAAACCTTTGTTGACCGGCTGAATTGCCATGTTCATCATCCTCCTTATGAAAAGAGACTTTGGACCATCATTTTCAGCTGCCTTATTTTACTCTATATTCTGTCGACAAACAATGCAAAGGCCGATCCAAAATCAGTATGTTATCATGACCCTCCAGGGGCGGGCCATGAAAAAGATCAGGGAATTAGTAGGTTGAAATCGAACAAACGTCTGTTATAATCTTGCCATGAAAAAAGACAAGCTCAGCAAAATGCAGTTCATAGTGAACAACGGCATAATCTACAACAAGAGGGACATGCTCATGCTCATCCGCGACCTGGGGAAAGTCTCATATTTCGAGCTGTCCGCCGGAAAGGTCGTAAGCAAGGGAAAGGGCTATGTGATGAGGGTCTGCTCCAATTCCGAGGAGCCCACTCTGTTCCTGGGAGGGCGGATATACATCAACGTGGGCAGCTTCAATTATCTGAAGCTGAAGAAGATAAAGGATGCCGACAACACTCTGTTCGAGCTTGTGGGCGAAGAGAGAACGATAAAACTCGTCCCGGACACATCCGATAAATCAGCGCTCCTGCCGGAGGAGTTCGCGGAGAACTTCATCGGGCTTGAAGGCATATTCCCTCCGGACTTCGACGCACCAGTTAACTGAGCTTAATGATCTATCCCGAGGTGAACATATGAAAAAACTATCGCTCATTCTTCTTGTCTGCATCACTTTTGCCGGAGGGGCTTTTGCCGGGACGTTCAAGATTACGAGCGTATATGATAAACCGACGGAAATAAAGGCTTACGATAAGGACAGCGGAAAATATTTATGGAGCTGCACGGATACTTTTACTACGTTTGAATCGGATAGGCAGTCTTTCATCCGCTTCACAGAGGACGGCGAAGGGCAGTACGGCAACGACAAGGGATTCAAGACATGGCACGCGGAATCGATATACCTCTATGAGAACGAGACGATAACCCCGCAAAGCACAAAGATCGAGTTCAAGGACAAGGACGGCGTACTGGTGGGGATGTTAAGGACGACCTTTGATACTAAAGAGGGGACCGTCAAATGCAAACTGCTGAACGACAAGAAAGAATTTGAATTCAAGGAAGGGCTGATAGATAAGGACGGCCTGGGAGTGGCGTTCATGAATTATTCAAACGACATACAAAAAGAATTTGTTTTCCCGATGCTGACGAACGAACCGTCTTTTTATAATATGACATTGGTCGACAAAGGGATAGATATTTTGACCGTTAACGGAGCGACGGTGGAATGCTACAAGATGCAGATGGTCCCGGACCTCGGCTTCCTGGGCATTTTCGCGCCTTTCGTTCCGAAGACATATTTCTGGTACAGGGCGGCCTTCCCACACGAATTCGTCCGCTACGAGGGACTTGAAAGCGGGCTGAACACCCCGTATATAGTAATGAAAGTGGGAGAGCAGAAGTAGAGCTCAGAGATTAGAGATCAGAGATATGAGAAGAATCTAATCTCTAATCTCCGGTCTCTGGTCTCTTTTTTTATCATCTTGCCGCTGCAGCAAATCTGTGGCATAATCACTTTTTAAGTAACACACATGGCCACAAAATGCATTCTCGCGCTTGAAGACGGATCGATCTTTGAAGGTTTGGCTTGCGGAGCTCCCGGCGAATCTTACGGTGAAGTTGTTTTCAATACCTCAATGACCGGCTACCAGGAAGTCCTTACCGATCCCTCTTATAAAGGCCAGTTCGTGACAATGACCTACCCGCTCATAGGCAACTACGGCGTCAATAAAGAGGATATCGAATCCAGAAAACCGTGGGTGGAAGGCTTCATCATGAAGGAATGCTCAAAGGTGACATCCAACTGGAGGGCCGTGAAATCCCTGCGCAATTATCTGAAAGAAAATAAGATCGTCGCTATCGAGGGGATCGATACCAGGGCCCTCACCAAACATCTGAGGGATTTCGGATCCAAGAAGGCCGTCATGTCTACTATTGATTCGGACCGTAAAAGGCTTGTCAAAAAAGCGAAAAATTCACCAAGCATCATCGGCGTGGACCTCGTTAAGGGAGTGACGTGCAAAAGCAAATATTCATGGAGCAGAAAAGGGAGATACAAGGTCGTCGTGCTCGACTGCGGGATAAAATACAACAGCCTCAGGATGCTTGCACAGCGCGGATGCAGAGTGGAGGTCGTTCCCGCATCGACGACAGCTGAGCAGATCCTTAAACTCAAACCGGACGGAATGCTTCTTTCTAACGGCCCCGGTGATCCAGAAGGCGTCCTGTATGTGATAGAGACGGTGAAAAAGCTGATCGGCAAGCTGCCGATCTTCGGGATATGCCTGGGACACCAGATACTCGGCCTGGCGCTCGGCGGCAGGACCTACAAGCTGAAATTCGGCCACCACGGAGGGAACCATCCTGTGCGCGACCTGGCGACGAAACGCGTCGCGATCACGACGCAGAACCACAACTTCTGCCTGGATGTCCGCTCGCTCAAAAAAATAGGCGTGGAGATAACTCACATCAACCTGAACGACAACACCGTTGAAGGCATGAGGCATAAAAAGATCCCGTTATTCTCGGTGCAGTACCATCCGGAGGCCGGTCCGGGGCCGCATGACGCGGGATATCTGTTCGACAGTTTCATAAAGATGATCAGGGAGAGCTGATGCCGAAACGCAAAGATATTAGATCGATATTGATAATAGGCTCCGGGCCGATAATCATCAGCCAGGCGTGCGAATTCGACTACTCCGGCACGCAGGCATGTCGAGTATTAAGAAGCGAAGGCTACAAGGTCATATTGATCAACAGCAATCCGGCTACGATAATGACCGATCCTTCGGTCGCGGACCGCACTTACATCGAGCCCATAACTCCGGAGATCATCGAAAAGGTCATCAAAAAAGAAAGGCCGGACGCCATACTTCCCACTCTGGGAGGGCAGACGGCGCTTAACTCTGTCATCGCGGTCCACGACAGCGGAGTGCTGAGGAAATATAAGGTTGAGATGATCGGCGCCGACGCGGCCGCGATAAAAAAAGGGGAGGACAGGCTCCTTTTCAGGAAGGCGATGGAAAAGATAGGGCTTGATGTCCCGAAAAGCGGTATTGCGCGCAGCTACAAGGACGCTCTGAGCGTGATAAAGCGCATCGGATTCCCGGTGATAATACGCCCGAGTTTCACTCTGGGAGGCACGGGTCAGGCCGTCGCGTACAACATGGACGAATACAAAAGGTTCGTTAAGACCGGTCTTGAGGCAAGCCCCATCTCGGAGATCCTTGTGGAGCAGTCCGTCATGGGCTGGAAGGAATTCGAGCTTGAGGTGATGAGGGACAAGGCGGATAACGTGGTCATAATATGCTCGATAGAGAATTTTGATCCGATGGGCGTCCACACGGGCGACAGCATAACGGTGGCTCCCATACAGACCCTGACCGACTTTGAATACCAGAAGATGAGGGACGCGTCGATCGCGATAATACGGGAGATAGGCGTCGAGACCGGGGGATCCAACATCCAGTTCGCGGTCAACCCCGATAACGGAAGGATGGTCGTTATAGAGATGAACCCGCGTGTTTCCAGGTCTTCGGCGCTCGCGTCCAAGGCGACGGGATTCCCCATAGCGAAGATCGCCGCAAAACTCGCAGTCGGCTACACTCTGCCGGAGATACAGAATGACATAACGAAAAAAACCCCGGCCTGCTTCGAGCCGACGATAGATTACTGCGTGGTAAAGATCCCTCGGTTCACCTTCGAAAAATTCCCGGGTGCGGACACGACTCTCGGCCCGTCGATGAAATCCGTGGGCGAGACGATGTCGATAGGCAGGACGTTCAAGGAAGCGCTCAACAAGGGCCTGAGGTCGCTTGAGATAAAGAGCTTCGGGCTTGATGATGTCGCGAAGAAGAAGGGCCATGAGCCGACAAGAAAAGAGATCATCGACAGGCTGAAAAGGCCGAACGCCGAGAGGATATTCTTCATCAAATACGCGATGGAAGCCGGATTTACCGTGGATGAAATATTCAAGCTGTCTTTCATCGACAGATGGTTCCTTCAGAACATAAAGGAGATCGTTGACTTCGAAAGATCGCTCGCAAAATTTAAAGGTAAGGCCATTCCTGCTGCCATGCTCCTTGAAGCGAAGAAGATGGGATTCTCCGATGTGCACCTGGGAAAGCTGCTGGGGACGGACGAGATATCCGTTCATGACCTGAGGAAGAAGCTAAAGATCAAACCCGTGTATAAGCTTGTCGATACTTGTTCCGCGGAGTTCGAGGCTTTCACGCCGTATTATTATTCCACATACGAGATGGAAGACGAATCGAGAGTGTAAGTAATGGCAATGAAGGCAAGTAAAGGCGGAACATGAAGGCGAAGATGGCATAAGGCTTACGGCATAAGGCGAAAAACTTAAAGTCTGATTTGCCCTGAGCCGTGTTCACTCAGCCCTAAGCCTTCCTTCTCCTCATTTGCCATCAATCGCCTTCCACATCTTGCCCCAACTTAAAAACTCATCAACGCAAACCCTATGCCGATCAACCACAGGACCCATGAGGCTATCCCGTGAAGGAGCCCTAATGTATTCAAGGCAAAATACATTCCGATCGCGAACAGCGCCCTTCCGAAAAATCCTCCGCCATGATGTCCGTGATGGTGAGTCCATTTGTGCCACGGTTTGCAGCAACTCTTGTCCCCGCACTCCTTCTCCATCTTCTTCCCGATCATCTTTCCTATCTCATCCCATCCCTTTTCCGCCTTTACATTCTTTCTTGGCATTCAAATCACCCCCTTTAAAAATTACCAATGACCAATTAACAATTACAAATTAATTTCCAATGACCCAATTGCCAATTGAGAATTGGCCATTTGTCATTCCTGTTTTCATCACCATAATATCACTTTTCTTTCAAGAAACTTAAGAAAACAGGATCATAACGGTACTCTACATTCATTCCCCTTATCGCGCCCGAATGGCTGCCGCCGTCGGAGACCGCGTCAAGAGCGTCTTTAACGGTATAACCCTTGTTCTGAACAAGATATTTTGCGATTATAAGCCCCGTCCTGTCCGCGCCCCACTTGCAATGTATATACACCGGCTTCTTTAAAGCCTCCTCGATCTTCGCCCACTGCCCCGCAGTCGGCGCCTTTAACCAGCTCAGTGGCACGTGAAGCCTCTTTATTCCCACCTTGTTCAGCATGCCTACATATCTGGCCTCGATGCTCTTGTCATCCTGAAGATCGACGACCGTTACGACTCCCCGCGACTTTAGATATTTTAATATGCTCATGACTTGCTTGTCCGGATTCTTGAAGTCGCTGACGGGACCAAGAGGATGCCCGCCGGCGTGGATATGTCCGTCTATCACGCGGTAATTGTAGGGCAGGATGCCGGTCCCCGTTACCTTATCGTGTTCATATCTTAGACAACTTGACGACGCCTGCGCGCAAAAAGCGGGAACGGACAGCGCGATCGCCGCTACCGCGATCCATACAAGTATTTTTTTCTTCGTATCTATTAGCTTCATAAAGTTAGATGTAAATTACCCGATCGATAACTATCACTTCTTCTGCCATCTGGGAAGCTTCGCCATCATCTCATCAACGAACTTTTCCGCTTCCTCCTTTGTCTTTCCCATGAACTTCATCGCGGCTTCTATCGAGCCTTTCCTCACGTCCTTCTCGGGCTTAAGGAAACCGGTCTTTTCGTCCATACAGTAGAGGCAATATTTGTTGTTATAGCCGGAAACGGTTTTGCCGTCCATCGGCATCCCGCAGCTTTCGCATGATTTCATCGCAGATCACCTCTTAGTCCCGAATTCTACTATCACGGCGGGAAAAATCAAACGTTCTTTTGTTAGGAGTAAGCCAGGGCACAAGATCCATTCTTTCCTGCAACTCATCTGACGAATATATCTACATTAGAGTGAAATTTTCCCGATTTAATGCCGATAATTAAAGCAGTCACAGCTTTAATTACTTAAAAATAAAGGAAGGCATGCGATGGAGATCGAAACAGGACCGGTGATATTGAACCTTCGAAATACCGGCGGATGGATGAAAAACGCCAAGTATTACAAACATTTACTTGGGACCGAGAACAGTCAAATAATTAAGGCCGTTGATCTGGCATCCAGGATAATAGAGCCGATGCTTACCGAACTGCAACTCACGGGCAGCAGCTCGCGGAAAGCCGTGAAATACAGAACTTCAGATAAGCTGCCTTTTGTAGCTGACGCGCATCTGATACCGATCGCGGTACGCTCGATCGTGCGGACAAAAGGGGATAGTCCGATCGACCTTTTTATCCTGAATTACTTCACCGAACAATATAAAAGAAATAGAATGAAATTAGATGCGTATCTCGAATCCAGTATCGGCTTTCGTTTTTTACAGAGGGTCACAAAGCTTTATGCCAACAAGTTCGCTGTTGGCTACTTCGGCTTCAACTATAAAACAAAGGGAACTCTTGGCCTCTATACACACGCCGGCCTGGATGCGAAATGGGATGAGAATCATCTGGGCTCAAAGATGATCAGACACTATGGAAATGCTGAGGAATGGCAGGAATTTTGGGCTAATCTCATAATTAACGCACCAGAGATAGGGATCAACGCACCGCAGACGGGTATGCATTTCAATTATTTCATACAGACATCGCAGATGGCAGAAGAGTCCGCGAGACCCGTTGATAAGGATGTTAAGTTCAGCGAAGTTGGAGCGTAACCTATATTCCGCCTCTTTAATTAAAGGTACCGTCATTGTATAATCCCTGCCATGAAGATCGCACTGGCCCAGATCAATCCCACCGTCGGCGCGCTTGAAAGCAACGCGAAGAAGATCATCGAATACATCGGCAAGGCAAAAGCGCAGGGCGCCGAACTTGTCGTTTTCCCCGAACTCGCGATAACCGGATATCCGCCCGAAGACCTGGTCCTTAAACCTCAGTTCATCGCTGACAACATTGACGCCCTGAAAAAGATCGTAAAAGCCTCAAAGGGAATGGGAGTGTTCGTCGGCTTTGTGGACAGGAAAGGCAAAGACCTGTATAACGCCGGCGCTTTCATCGATAACGGAAAGATCATCAAGATATACCATAAGAACCACCTGCCTAATTACGGAGTCTTTGACGAGAAGAGATATTTCAAGGAAGGGGAGGGATCCGCGGTCGTCAGCTTCCGCGGGGTAAAGATCGGCCTCGGAATATGCGAGGACATATGGGTGGAAGACGGGCCGTACAAGGGCGAAGCGAAGGCGGGGGCAAAGATAATACTAAATATCAACGCCTCTCCGTATGAAGCCGGCAAGATATATGACAGGGAAAAGATACTGAAGAAAAGGGCGATCGGCACAAGGGCTCACATAGTTTACGTCAATATGGTCGGCGGGCAGGATGAGCTGGTCTTTGACGGCGGCAGCATGGTCATTAACGGCAAGGGGAAGCTGATCGCTTCCGCCCCGCAGTATAAAGAAGCGCTTTTGATCATAGACGAAAAAGGCGGGAAGATCACGCCCAGGCTCGAACCTCTCGCCGAGATATACGAAGCTCTGACAATGGGCGTCCGCGACTATGTAGATAAGAACAAATTCGGCGGAGTGATAATCGGGATATCCGGCGGGATCGATTCTGCCCTTACCGCAACTATCGCCTGCGACGCGCTCGGGAAGGAAAGGATCCACACCGTTTTCATGCCATCGGAATATACGGCGAAGCAGAGCCTTGATGATTCGGTCATGGTGACGAAAAATCTGGGCGTAAAAATGGATACCATCCCTATCAAGGACATTTTCTCGCAGTATCTCTCCACCCTGGCACCCAGCTTCCGCGGAAGACCCGCTGACATCGCCGAGGAAAACCTGCAGGCGAGGATAAGAGGCAATATATTAATGGCGCTGTCGAACAAATTCGGCTGGCTCGTCCTGAACACCGGGAATAAATCCGAGACTTCAACTGGATATTGCACGCTTTACGGGGACATGGCGGGCGGATTCAGCGTCCTGAAGGACATCCCGAAAACGCTGGCCTATAAGCTGGTGAACTGGAGGAACAAAAAGAAATCAGTAATTCCTCAGTCGATCATCGACAGGGTCCCGACGGCCGAACTGAAGCCTGATCAGAAAGACCAGGATACCCTGCCTTCTTACGAAGTGCTTGATCCGATAATGAATGCTTACGTCGAGGAGAACAAAAATGTCCGGCAGATCGTCGCAAAGGGGTTTGATAAAGCGACCGTGTCAAAGGTCGTTTCGCTGATAGACCGCTCTGAATACAAGAGGCGCCAGTCGGCTCCCGGGACAAGGATCACCCACCGTGCTTTCGGCAAGGACTGGAGACTGCCAATAACGAATCATTATAAGGCTTAAGTTGAGCCTCTCATTTTTCCATTCTCCTCCCGTTTGTAATTTGGAATTTATTTGGTAATTGGTCATTGCCGAACAAAGTGAGGTCTTAGCCCTAATAAGAGCTAATTGGAACCAGATTATAACAGAGCTTATGAGTATCTACAAATTAAGAGAATTGGCACCAGCTATATGATTAAACACTCCCTAATGGTATTGGAATTAGGGTTTTATGAGTAAGGCTTGACTAAGAAAAGGTTAGAATTTAAGCAATTCAGAGCAAGTCAAATTAAATGCTTTGGCTAATTTTTCAAGAGTATCTATCTTAATTGCAACTGGGGCTTTGCTTTCTATTCTTTGAAGGTGCTTATAGTCTATGCCTGCTAAACTTGCCAGATTTTCTTGTGTATAATCGAATTTTCTGCGCAGCTCTTTTATTCTTTTAGCCAGTTGATTTTTGATGTTGACTTGCATTACAGGGAAATTATCACACCAACCACCGACACTTGACACCGCATACGTGCGGTGTTAGGGTTTATCTCACAATAAAGGGACGTATATGAAAAGTGGCTCTTGAGGGCTGGGTTCAAAGCCCAAATTAAGCTCGAAAAAGTGGCTTGAACAGAGAGTGAACAGAGAGAAATAGGGGGCTACTTCGTGCTTCAAGCACGATTCAAGCACGAAAAAAAGGAGAGGAGAAAAATGACAATTACACCTGAAGATAGAGAGGAAATAACCAAAGGGGTTTTCAGGGCACAGAAAAGAAGCCAATGGAGAGGAACTCTGCTTTGGCTTGCTATATTCCTTGGTTGGCTTCCTTGTATGCTGATATTTCCAAAGGCAAGCGGTTATGTTTATATTGGGCTGATAGTTTTAAGCATTTGGTATTATGTTAAAGGATAAGAGACAATAAAAGGAGGTAAAAGAAAATGAAAAAAATAATAATAGGGCTTATATTTTTATGTTTAAGTTCTACAGCTATATTTGCAGATAATATTAAAAATGCGGAGAATTACTTATATCGAGGTTTAGCAAAAGTTGAATTACAAGACTATCGAGGAGCTATAGAGGACTTAACAAAAGCGATAGAGCTGAATCCTAAAAATGCAAAAGCTTACTGTGGTCGAGGTTCTGCCAACAGTGCGCTAGGAGACCATGCGGGTGCTATTGAGGAATTTAATAAAGCAATAGAGTTAGCCCCTAATTATGCGCCTGCTTACTATCTTCGGGGTTGTGTTAAAAGTGGGCTGAAAGACTATCAAGGAGCTATCGAGGACTTAACAAAAGCAATAAAGATAGACCCTACATATGCGGAGGCATATTATCTTCGAGCAAACTCTTATGGTGCGCTAGCTGGTGCTGAGCAGAATGTAAAATACTATACAAAATCTGGGAAGGATATGAAGAACTATAGTAAAGTAAAAGGAATAAACAATACAAAAGCTATTGAGGTAATAAAGCTAATCCCTCAAAATGCAGAAGATTACTTAAATCGAGGGAAGGCTAAAATGGTGACAGGAGACGATGCGGGCGCGAATGAAGACTACAAAAAAGCTATCGAGGTCGCCACCAAAGCAATAGAGCTAACCCCTAAAAATATAGAGGATTACTATAGTCAAGGCAATTCTGACTATGAAGTTGGAAATTATACACTCGCTATAGATGACTGCGATAAAGCAATAGAGTTAGACCCTAATTATGCGCCTGTTTACTATCTTCGAGGAAAGGCTAAAGACGGGTTGGAAGACTCTATAGGAGCTACAAAAGACTTTAATAAAGTAATCGAGCTAACCCCAAAATATGCAGAGGATTACTTCTATCGAGGGGAGGCTAAGACTGCTTTAAAAGACTATGCAGGAGCCATTGATGAGTGCAATGCAGCAATAAAGTTAGACCCAAAAGATGCAAGGGCATACTATGGCCGAGGTTTCGCCGAAGCGAACTTAAAGGACTATACAAATGCTATTGATGACTGCAATAAAGCAATAAAGTTAGACTCTAAAGATGCAAAGGCATACTATAGCCGAGGTTTCGCTGAAGCGAACTTAAAGGACTACACAAGTGCTATAGATGACTGTGATAAAGCTATAGAGTTGGACTCTAATTATGCACCCGCTTACTTTATTCGAGGTTTCGCTAAAGCTCAGGTAAAAGACTATAAAAAAGCTATCAGTGACTTTGATGAAGTAATAGGGCGACACCCTAATACAACGGCTTACCTATATCGAGGCAATGCTAAATATCGCTTAAAAAACTATACGGGCGCTATGGATGACTGCATGACAGTAATAAGGTTAGACCCTAAAAATGCACAGGCTTACTATCTTTTTGGCTATGCTGAACTAGACTCTGCTAATGAAGGTTTGCATAGAATAAAAGACTATGCAGAAGCTATCGATTACTTTAATAAAGCAATAGAGTTAAATCCCAAATTTGCAGAGGCTTATTGTGGCCGAGGTAAGGCTAAAGGTGCGCTTGGAGACCATTCAGCAATCGATGACTGCAATAAAGCAATAGAGCTAAACCCTAATGCAGAGATTTACTGTGAGTGTGGTTGGACTAAGGTCAACTTAAAAGATTATTCAGCTGCCATAGATGACTTCAATACAGCAATAAAATTAGACCCAAAAAATGGAAGGGCTTATTGTGGTCGAGGGTTAGCTAAATTTGAACAGGGAGATAAACAAGGAGCATTAGAAGACGAAAGCACAGCAGGTGAGTTAGGTTTTTCTGGGGCATATGAGGTTATAAAAGAAATACAGTCAGGCGAACTTGCCAAGTAAAAGAAGTTGAAAGGCGCTTAAGAATCGAGAATTATGCTCAGAACATTCCGCCTTTGTTATGAAACAGAAACATATTTATACTTGACAGTATAATTGAGGCATAATAGAATTATACTTAAAGGTATAATTTATGAGCGAAAACAAACCCACCCTAAAAAAATTACTAACAGAACAACTGTATAACAATAGAAAAGTTGATGCTTATCTATCAGAAAATTATAAGATTACTAAACAAACTTTTGTCGACCTTCACGAGCCAATCTTTACGCTAAAAAACTCACAAACTATAGTTAACAACTTAACGTATCGCAAGGTTAATGATTGGGATGCAAAAAACATAATATCAGGTTCCAGAGATAACGCTGAGTCAGGTTGGCGTAAATTTTCTGCAATAGACATCATCAAATTACTCATAATAACTGACCTTAGGAAAATTGGATGCTCCATAGATAAAATAAAGAAAATCCTTTATGAAATTGCAAATGGGAAAGTCAACTTATGGAAACTCGAATATCCTGATGGGAAAGCAAATCTTCGCCGGCTCAAAGAGTATAAGGAAGAGGAAGATAGGTTTTTACAGCTTGAATATTACACTTTAGGATGCTTGGGTGGTGAAAAAATAGTTCTTTCAATTGATGAAAATGATAATCCCATGTTTCTTATTGAGCGTGATTTTGTAAGCTTTTATTCCGCACTTGAAGACAGCGCCTCCCCTTTCATAGTCCTTCCATTTTTCTCATACATACACGCACTTGCAAGAAAATATGGAGACATGAATATTAAAATACGTGAAGGCTCTACAATATCCGAATTATTCAATAATATCCTAACTGAAAAAGAGAAAAAAATAATCGATATTATTAGAAATAAAGATTTTCAAGAAATCAATATCAATAAAACCGATAAAGAGGAATTAAATATAAAAGCAAAATCGAGAAAAAACAAACAACTGTCTAATAAGGAAATAATTGAACTTATCAAAAGTAAACAGTATCAAAAGGTTGAAGTTATTACTTCGGCTGGGAAAATAGTAGCAGCGATACAAGAAGAAAGCATCAAGGCTTAGACTATTGAGACAAACTCAGAGTTTATAGCCTTTATTCTATAATATTTTAGCAAGGGGCATCAGTATCAAACTGGACTCAATGCAAGAGGAGTCCAGTTATGCTGACTGTCGAACAATGCAGGAAGCACTTAAAAGGAAAGTATACCGACGAACAGATTGAAGAAATGAAAGAGGCCTTATACAAATTAGCTGAGGTGTTAGTAGGTGAATATCTCGGCAAAGCGAGGCAAACAAATGACAACCGAAAAACAAATTGAGGCAAACAAACTAAATGCCTTAAAAGGCGGAGTTAAAACTATTGAGGGGAAATCTATCAGCAAAATGAATGCTCTGAAATTCGGGTTTTTCAGTAAGATAGTCAATGATTATGATAAGCTGGAGAGCGAAGATTTCTGTCAGGAAATATACGAGTATTATCAACCTGAGAATACCTATGAAAGTCAATTAGTTGAGATTGTTCTTTCTAACCTTCTTGTATATAGAAGAATATGCTTTATTGAGGACGAATATATAAAGTCACAATTGAATCCAACTATTACAGGCTCTTTAAGTGACGCTGACTATTTTATGGTGAAGAAAGGGTATACTCCTCAAATAGCCAGCAACTCAATTGATGAACTTGAAAAATTTCAGAAATATAAAACCTCAACTTATGGGCTGATTGTAAAGGCTCAGCATGAGCTTGAACGTTTAACTGCAAAAAGAAAGGGGGATAATATCCCCATTCCGATGAGTTTGGACGTGAATGTTTCAAACAATCAATAATTGGGTTCGTTTTGGAAAAACAGAAAAAGGGGACTCCCTGCTTCTAGCAGGGTTCTAGCAGGCAAATTCAGTTGCTCTGCTATACATGAGGCATTAAAAGAGATATGACGGAACTATGAAAGCTATTATCTATTGCAGGGTATCAACAAAAGAACAAGCCGAACAAGGTTATAGTCTTGAAGGACAGGAAAAAGAATGTAAACGGTTTGCTCAAGATAAGGGCTATGAAATTGATAGGGTGTTCATTGAGCGAGGAGAAAGCGCAAAGACACAGAATAGAACTGAACTTCAGAAACTTGTTAAGTATTGCATAGAGAAAAGGAAACAACTATCTGCCCTCGTTATTTGGAAGTATGACCGCCTTACAAGAAATCTTTCCGACCAAATGGAACTTGTAAAGACTTTTAGCTCTTTTGATATTAGAGTATTATCGGCAACAGAAAATAATGAAGATAGCTCTATTGGTAAGTTAATGAGAAACATTATCGGCTCTTTCTCTCAATTCGAGAATGATATAAGGGCTGAGAGAACCATCAATGGCATGAAACAAGCTCTACTACAAGGGAGATGGTGCTGGCATGCTCCTCTCGGTTATAAACTAGCAAAAGACGATAAAAATAAAACAATATTAGTCCCTTCAGAAAATAACAAGCAAGTTGCAAAAGCCTTTCAGATGGCTGAACTCGGCACATATAAACAATCGGAAATAGTGGAATATCTCAAGAAAAATAACCTCACAATAACCAAAAGCACACTTAATAGAATACTTAGGAATCCTCTTTATGCAGGATTGATAAAAGTATCATGGCATAGCGATTATATCGAGGCAATACATAAGCCCACTATTTCAAAGGAAGCCTTTTTTAAGGTTCAGCTTATTCTGAGTGGAAAACGACCAAGTATCGCCCCAAAATTAAGGAATCATCCTGACTTTCCTTTAAGGAATTTTGTTAAATGTTCAGCCTGTGGGAAGAAACTCACAGGAAGTTGGTCTACAGGAAGAAAAAAGGTCAAATATGCTTATTATCATTGTAGAACTAAGGGATGTTCGCTTAATGTAAAGAAAGAAGCTCTAGACGCTAAATTCTATGAGCTATTAAGGTCTATACAGCCAAATGCGGATGTTTTAGCTTTATTTGAAGCTATTATATTGGATGTATGGAAAAACAAGCAGGCAGAGCAAATTAAAGAGGAATACAGGCTTGAAATGGAGTTGAATGCTCTTTCAAAAAAGAAAGATAGAATTGACGAGCTTATGATTAAAGGCACTTTTGATGACGCAACTTATAAAAAGAAAATTGAAGAAATGAATAGTGAAATAATTATTAAAAGAACAGAATTGAATGAGGCGAAAATTGAACTGAATGACGCAGAGGCTTGTTTAAACTACTGTAAATCCTTTCTTTCAAATCTATCAAATCTTTGGGTTAATGCTCCACTTGACCTAAAACAACGGTTCCAAAGCCTTGTCTTTCCAGAGGGAATAGCTTTTGACGGAGAAAAGTTTGGAACCGCTAATATTTCGCTTATCTTCAAGGAATTAAGCTCGGAAAATATTGCCAAATCTTCTTTGGTAGCCCTAACGGGAGTCGAACCCGTGTTTACGCCTTGAGAGGGCGCTGTCCTAACCACTAGACGATAGGGCCATAGCAGAGCATTAGTATATCAAAATATCGGATTTGGGGCAAAAATGAATATGAAATCGAACGGGAAAAGTTAAGCCGCATTTGACTTCCGCGAAATGAAAGTTATAATATCCGCAATAATATGTAAACCCTGAAGTATGCGCAAGCTTAACTTCAGAGTAAAGGGGGATAAATATGAAAAAAGTTTTGATCGTTCTTGTTGTGCTTATTGTTGTCATAGCGGCTGCTGTTCTTTATTACCTTTCTTATATCGGTGCGTTCACAAATGTGGTGGTCACGGAAAAAGAAATGGGACCGCTCTATTTCGTGTATGTGCCTCACACTGGCGACTATGCGAAAGTGGGGCCGGTCATGAACGGTGTCATTAACAGGCTCGCGAGCGAATTTGATATCAAGGCGGGAAGAGGAATGGGGATATACTACAGCAACCCGAAGACCACTAAGACGGCAGACCTGAAGAGCGATATCGGCTGCCTGCTTGAGAAATCCGACGAGTCGAAGGCCGACGCGATAATGAAGAAAATGAAGATGAAGATAATGTTCCAGAAAAAGTATTATACGGCCGAATTCCCCATGAAGAACAACATGTCGATCATCATGGGAGTCATGAAAACCTATCCGAAGCTCAGCGAATACATGAAGGTGAGGGGATATAAGCCTACGCCGTCGATCGAAATATACGAGAAGGATAAGATAATATACGCCTTCGAGATAAAGCAATAGTATCAGTTCAGGGCATCTGATCCGGACCGGTCCGATAAAAGAAAAGACCAGCCGCTTAAAAAATAAGAGGACTGGTCTTTCTAATGCCTAGAGACGATTACTTCTTTGGAGCCGCAGGTACAACTGGTGCAACTACGCACTTCTGGCACTTCTGAGCAACCTTCTTAATCTTCTTCACCTTTTTTACGACGATCTTCTTTTTCGGCTGAACCGTGCCGGCCTTTACATCTGGTGTTGCGGCCATGGCCAGGGCGCTGAAGCAGAATACCGCTAAAAGCAATGCTGCTAATTTCTTCATGTAATTCTCACCTCCTTGTTTATATCAATTGATTTTTGTGCGGCCATCATAACAGAACACTCTTAAACAGAGATTAGAAAATTATTAGAGTTTCATTAGAATCACCTTACGTGTGTTATAATTCACACAGTGAAGATACTCATTATCGAGGATGAGAAGAAGATCGTCAGCTTCGTAAAGAACGGCCTGAAGAGCGAAGGATTTACGGTGGACAGCGCCAATGATGCTGAAGAGGGCTTATTCTTGGCCGGCGAATCGCACTACGATCTGATCGTGCTGGATATCATGCTGCCCGGCATGGACGGGATATCGCTCTGCAGAAAACTGCGGTCAATGGGAAAAACAATGCCTATAATCATGCTTACCGCCAAAGACGCCGTTGAAGACCGGGTTAAAGGGCTGGACGCGGGAGCCGACGATTATCTCACAAAGCCGTTCTCCTTTGTTGAACTTCTCGCAAGGATACGCGCCCTGACGCGGAGGCACCTTACGACAAAGTCAAAAGTGCTTAAGATAGGGGATCTTGCCGTTGATGCCGAAGCTCATACGGTCACGCGCGGGAAAAAGGCGATAGAACTTTCACCGACCGAATTCAGGCTTTTGAGCTACCTTATGGAGAACCAGAACAGGGCCCTGTCTAAGTCTCTGATCCTGGAGAACATATGGGGATATGATTTCAGTCCCGAAAGCAATATCGTGGACGTATACATAAAATATCTGCGGGATAAGATAGACAAAGGAGCCAGAAAAAGCCTGATACAGACCGTCTACGGAGTTGGATACAAGATATGCGACTGAGAACTCCATGGCTGATGATCTTCATCGCGGGGATCCTGATCTTTTCTTCCGTTACACTTTATTCTTTCGTCGAGCAAAAGCTGGAGCAATGGCTGGAGCTGCGTCTCTTGAACTGGGCGGATAACCTGCTCATAGATATCCAGCAAGCCCAGGACCGCTTTAAGGCGAACCCGTCAAATTTTATTTTTTCATCGACCGGCAATGAATTCACGTCCAGCGGGATACTTGTGCAGTTCATGGACAACGGCGGTAAGATACTGGCAAAATCGCCGAACTTAAAACGGAACTCCCTTCCTTTTGCCGCAAATGAAGATGATGTCCTGAAGGACGTTGAAATGTCGGACGGCACGAGCCTTAAAACATACCAGAGGACCATAGAATTCGACGATCGAAAGCTGGGATATCTGGTGGTCGGCATTCCGACATCCCAGTTCCACGACGCGGTCAATAACCTGCGCGTGATCCTTGCGATAGTGATGACCTGCACGATAATAATAATGGGTTTCGGCATTAACGGGATAATGTCTTTCGAATCGATAAGGAACCAGAGAAAATTCCTGAGCTTTGCATCCCATGAACTGCGGACCCCCATATCCGTCATATCGGGGCACGCCGAGGTTTCACTTAGAGGAAGATCAATGCCCCCTGAATGCAGGGAGGCGCTGACGACCATAAAAGAAGAAGCCGACGGGCTGAACAGGCTTGTTTCGGACCTCCTGCTGATATTCAGGACGCAATCCGGGGTCCAGAAGATAAAGAAACAGCATTTCAATCTTTCGGAACTCCTGGCCGATTGCACGTCGGACGTAAAGAAGAGGTATCCCAGGAAGAACATAACATTGAACCTTCCTCAGGACTCCCAGATAAAAGCCGACGAAGCTCAGATGAAAAAGCTGATCAATAACCTTCTGGAGAACGCCGCAAAATTCACCGCGGAGAACGGGGAGGTCAGGATCGACCTTGAATCGCAGCCGTCCGGTTTTGTCTTGAAAGTAAAGGATAACGGCATAGGGATAAAAAAAGAGCTTCAGAAGAATATTTTCAACGCTTTTTATCAGGTGGAGCAGGGAAAGAGCGGAGGCGTCGGGCTGGGGCTTGCCATTGCGAAGTGGGTGGTTGACGCGCACAAGGGCAGGATCCAGATAATGAGCGAAGAGGGGAAGGGGACCCAGTTCACGGTCAGCATTCCAAAGGCATAGAAAACTCAAATAATTCATGTTAAGATTGTCGGAAATATATGGGATTATTCGTTGCGGAATTCTTTTTAGCTTTGGTGTTGACCCTCATTCTTACGCCGGTCGCCAGGGTATTGGCGTTCAAACTTGGAGCCGTTGACAGGCCGTCTAAAAGGAAGATCCACAAGAACATAATACCGAGGTTTGGCGGCCTTTCCATTTTTGTCAGCTTCGTCATCGCCGTAATATTCGCCCTCGTTTTTTTAAGAACCTTCGGCATCAAATTAAGGCCGAACGAAACGCTCCCGCTTATAGGTATACTTTACGGCGGAGCCCTCATTACCTTCCTTGGTCTTATTGATGATCTGAGCGGGATCCCCGCTCTGTGGAAACTGGCTGGACAGGTGATCGCCTCCGGCATTGCCGTTTATTTCGGAGCCCAGATACTTTTTGTTTCCACGCCTTTTACAAGGGTCATGATGCTGGGCGTGTGGGCAGTACCTGTTACCATCGTATGGATGACCGCCATGACGAACGCGATAAACCTTATTGACGGTCTGGATGGGCTTGCTTCCGGCATAACATTGATAGCGGGCGCAACGCTGTTCGCGGTGTCGATAAAAATGGGCCAGTATGATTCGGCCATCCTTCTTGCCGCTTTGGCCGGCACGGCGGCCGGGTTCTTGAGATATAATTTCTTCCCCGCCTCGATATTTTTGGGAGATTCCGGAAGCCTGTTCTTCGGCTTCATGCTCGCGTGCGCTTCCATCGTCGGTGTGCTGAAAAGCACCCTTGTCATCGCCCTTGTGATCCCGATAGTGGTGCTCGGCATTCCCATATACGACACGGCTACGGCGGTAATAAGAAGGGCGATAACTGGACGCCCTATCTTTGAAGCTGACAAAAAACATCTTCATCACAGGCTCATGAAAGCGGGATTTAACCAGAGACAGGTCGTGATCATGATCTATATAGCGTGCCTGATATTGAGCGTGGCCGCGCTCGCGGCCGCGGTCTTTGATAATTATCCCACGCTCATATTCCTGACGATATTCGTTGTGCTGGGGATCCTGGCCCTTGATTTTGCGAAAGAGATCCTCAGGAACATGGCGTTCTTTAACGGAGGCAGCAAAAAGTGATGCACAAGAAAAGGATATTATTCGTGTTCGGCACGCGGCCTGAAGCGATAAAAATGGCCCCCGTGATCTCCGAAGCAAAAAAACATCCGGACCTTTTTAATCCAGTTGTTGTCGTGACGGGGCAGCACAGGGAAATGCTTGACCAGGTATTAAAAGTATTCCATGTAAAGCCTGATTATGACCTGATGATAATGGAACACGAGCAGACGATATCTTCGGTCGTTTGCAAGTGCCTCCAGGGGCTTGAAGATGTCGTGATAAGGGAGCGCCCTGACATCATCCTTGTCCAGGGGGACACGTCCACCACGTTCGCGTCGTCGCTTGCGGCTTTTTACCAGCACGTGCCGCTGGGACATGTTGAAGCTGGGTTAAGGACGGGAAAGAAGTATTACCCCTTTCCGGAAGAAATGAACAGGCGGCTTACGAGCGTCGTCGCCGATATACACTTTGCCCCCACACAGACGGCGGTGGGGAATTTGCTGTCGGAGGGTATCAACAAATCGGCGATCTATCTGACCGGCAACACGGTCATTGACGCGCTCCAGCAGGTCGCGAAGAAAGAATTCAACCTGAAACACGCCGGTGTAAGCGTCAGGGAAAAAGGCAAGAAACTCATCCTGGTCACGGTGCACAGGCGCGAGAGTTTCGGAGCTCCTCTTAGGAACATCTGCGAAGCGATCCGGAAGATAGCGATAAAGCACAGGGAGATAGCCACGGTGATACTGCCGGTGCACAAAAACCCGATGGTTTCGGGCACCGTACATGACATATTGGGTAACGCCGCCAATGTGCAGCTGATAGATCCGCTTGATTACGAGCCTTTCGTTCATCTGATGAAGATATCACACCTTATTTTGACCGATTCGGGCGGGATACAGGAAGAAGCCCCCTCCCTTGGGAAGCCCGTTCTTGTGCTGCGCGAGGAGACGGAACGTCCCGAAGCCGTCATGGCCAATACGGTTAAAGTGGTAGGGACGAACACGGATAACATAGTGAGCGAAGTCGAGAAGCTGTTGTCCGGCGGCGATGAATATCAGAAAATGTCAAAAGCTGTGAACCCTTACGGGGACGGCAATGCTTCCAAGCGAATTATTTCCGCGCTGCTGCATTATTTCGGGTTCACCGATATGCGCCCGGAGGAATTTGACGCGTCCAAGATCGTCGCGGCAAAGATAAAATGATAGATTATTTGAAATATTTTAATCTCGGGATGATGGCCGTCGCCCCCGCTGTGATCGGGCTTTTGATGGGCGTGCTGCTCGATAAGGCATTTAAGGTCTTTCCGTTGTTCACCGTTATATTTCTTTTGCTCGGTATTTTATCCGGGCTTTGGAGCCTTTATAAATCCGTTAAAACTTTAATGTAGGGAGGATCTCTTTGGAACCGGTCCATATAGGCGTTCATCCGTTGTGGCACCTTTACGGCTGGACTTTCCATTCCGACACGCTCATATCGGCCTGGATAGTATCGGCCGTACTGATAGCGTTCGCCATATTTATAAGGGCGGTAATAAAGATCAGGCCGGGACTTCTCCAGAGCACGGTCGAGCTGGGGGCCGAAAACCTGAACGGCATGTTGGTAGAGCGGATCGGAGAAAAAGGGAGGAAGTATTTCCCTTATGTGGCGACGCTTTTTCTTTTCATATTGACCTCGAACTGGCTCGGGATACTGCCTCTTGATCTAAAGCCCCCTACCGCGGACCTGAACACGACGGCCGGCCTTGCTATCCTTACGATAATCCTTGTCCAGGTCTTCGGAATGATAGAAAAGGGGCCTATAATGTACTTCAAGAGGTTCTTTGAGCCAAACCCGGTCTTCTTTCCGCTGAACGTGATCGAGGAGCTCGCGAAACCGCTCTCCCTGGCGGTCAGGCTCTTTGGAAATATTTTTGGAAAGGAAACGATTATTGTGATATTATCAGGACTGGTCGCCCTTCCTTTGTTCTACCCGATACCGATACTGGCTTTGAGCCTGCTTATTGGGGCGATACAGGCCTATATTTTCATGCTTCTGACGATATTTTACATATCAATGGCATTGGAAGGCCATTAAGTATGAAGTGAGATACTCTACTTCATACTAAAGAAAGGGGGAAATTAAATGAACATACAGATGATCTCTGTTCTCGGCGCGGCTTTCGGGCTTGCCATCGTGGCTTTTGCTTCAGCGCTTGCCCAGGGATTCGCGACCGGAAAGGCTGTGGAAGGGATATCCCGCCAGCCGGAAGCAAGGGGCCCGATCATGTCGGCGCTTATTATCGGGATGTCCTTTATCGAATCGCTGACCCTGTACGCGCTGCTTGTCGCGATCATATTAATATTTGTGAACCCGTTTAAGTAGGAGGAGCTAAGGAACCTGCGACTAAAAGTCGCGGTTCCTGTTTGATTGCTGGAACCGAGGCTTTCAGCCTCAGGTTCCTATAAAATTATGTTAAACATTAACGGAACTCTTGTAGCTATAGTCATTAACTTCATCATACTGGTCTATGTACTTAAGTATTTTCTGTACGAACCTGTCATGAAAATGCTCGAGGAGAGAAAGGCTTATGTGGATAAGACCCTGTCGGAAGCGGACGCTAAAATGAACGCGGCCAAAGCTTTTATCGAGGATGGCAGGGCAGCTGTGGACAAGGCGAATGTCACGGCAAAGGAGATCATCGAGCAGGCCTCCCAGGCGACCGAAAAGATGAAGAAGGAATCCATGGTCCAGGCGAAAAATGACATCGAGGAACACAAAGAAAGGGCCAAGAACGAGATAAGGCAGCTTAAGCTGGAGGCGAAGAAATCCATCGTGAACGAAGCGGCCCGGCTTTCCGTGATCATCGCCGAAAAGATCATCCGCAAGAAGATCGACAGGAGAACGCAGAAGGCCATGACGGATAATGTGATCGAAAGGATGAAGATATAAAGTGATAGCCAGGCGTTATGCGAGAGCTTTGCTGGAGCTGTCCCTTAAGGAGGGCTCAAGCCCGTCTCTCAGGAAAGAAATGATTTCCATTGGCAATCTGATGAAACAGAAAAAGTATTTCAATTTTTTCACCGACAGGATGGTCCATGCCGGCGAAAAACTTGAAGTCTTCAGGTCATTCAGCCCTTTGACCAGGGATTTCCTCAGGCTGGTAATTGCAAATAAACGCGAGGAATACCTTCGCATCATTTCCGGGGAATATGTGGAGCTTTTGAACAGCAGGAACAATGTTATCGACGGCATCGTTTCTTCAAAGGTGCCGCTCAGCGCGGAGCAGAAAAGCAAGCTCATGAACAAACTTGAAAAAAAGCTGGCCAAAAAGGTCAATCTTAGTTTCAGGACCGACAGCAAGATCATCGGCGGCTTACGCATAAGATACGGCACGAAGGTGATCGACGGGACCGTTTCACGAATGCTTAACGGTATGCTGGAGAGGCTTACGGGGAGATAGAATGGCAAGAGAAGAGATAAGCAAATTACTGCAAAGGAAAATTGAATCCTATAGAAGCGTCCCGCACGAAGAGGAGTTCGGAGAAGTCGTTTCTTCCGGGGACGGGATCGCGATAATAACCGGGCTTTCCGGCGCTAAAGTATCGGAGATCCTGGAGTTCGAGGGGGGCACAAAAGGCATTGTACTTAACCTGATGGAGGATCATATCGGCTGCGTCATCATGGGTGACATTGATAAAGTAACGGAAGGGCTGGAAGTTAAATGCACCGGCAATATCGCCGAAGTCCCCGTGGGCGAAGGCTTTCTGGGAAGGGTGGTCAACCCGCTCGGCGAGCCCCTTGACGGCAAGGGCGCGGTATCTTCAGATGAAAAAAGGAGCATAGAATTCCTTGCGCCTTCCGTTATTGACAGACAGCCCGTAAGGGAGCCGCTCCAGACGGGTATAAAGGCGATAGACTCAATGATACCCATCGGAAGAGGCCAGAGGGAGCTTATCATAGGGGACAGGCAGACGGGGAAGACGGCGATAATCATAGATACGATAATCAACCAGAAGAAAGAGAACGTTAAGTGCGTCTACGTTGCCATCGGGCAGAAAATGTCAACGATAGCTTCCGTATACGAGGTCCTGGAGGACGCGGGCGCGATGGAATACACGACGATCATTGCCGCTCCCGCCGATACATCCGCGTCCCTGCAGTATCTTGCGCCGTATTCCGGCTGCGCGATGGGCGAACATTATATGTATAAAGGCGAGGACGCACTTGTAATATACGATGACCTTTCAAAGCACGCCGTGGCTTACAGGCAGCTTTCCCTTCTGCTCAAGCGCCCGCCCGGCAGAGAAGCGTATCCGGGCGATATTTTTTATCTTCATTCCAGGCTGCTTGAGAGAGCCGCGAAACTGTCCGATGCCATGGGCGGGGGCTCGCTTACGGCTTTGCCGATCGTGGAAACCCTCGCGGGGGATATTTCCGCTTATATTCCGACGAACATAATATCCATAACGGACGGGCAGATATACCTTGAAAGCGAACTTTTCTACGCGGGCATCCGCCCCGCGATAAACGTCGGGCTTTCGGTATCAAGGGTGGGAGGCGCCGCCCAGATACAAGCGATGAAACAGGTGGCTTCACGTCTCAAGCTTGACCTTGCGCAATACAGGGAGCTTGCGGCCTTCGCGCAGTTCTCATCCGAGCTTGACCAGGCGACAAGGAACCAGCTAATAATGGGGCAGCGGCTTACGGAGATCCTGAAACAGGGCCAGTTCGCGCCGATGGACGTGGCCGAACAGGTCGCCGTGATATTCATCGGCGTGAGAGGATACCTTGATGACCTGAAGGAGGACGACGTGAGTAAATTCGAATCAGGGTTCAAGGCGTATCTTAACGCCAATTGTTACAAGACACTTGCCGATATCAGGAACAAAAAAATGATAAGCGAGGGATCCGAGGCGGAACTGACGGATGCCGTGGGGAAATATAAGAATATTTTCAGGAGCAAATAATGGTACAGATAAAGGATATAAGAGAGAGGATAAAAGGAATTACGGGCACGCAGAAGATCACGAAGGCGATGAAGAGCTTGTCCCTCATAAGGCTCCAGAGGGCCGAGGCCCGCGCGCTGGCATCAAGACCTTTCATTTATGCCATAACCGATGTCGTTTCCCATCTGGAATCGGACAATGTTTATTTTAAGGGGAACAAGTCGAAAGACGCTCTTTTCGTCATATTCACTTCCGACAGAGGGCTTTGCGGCGCATTCAACGAAAGCCTGATAAGGCAGGCGGAGGCCGCGATAAAGGAACGGAGCAGGACGGGCAAATGCAAATTGATACTGGTCGGGACAAAGGCGGCGGTACACTTTGCCAGAGCGAGCTGCGACGTATTTTCAACGTATTCCCATCTTCCCCCGGATCCGACGGTAAGCCTGAGCAACCTTGTCATGAACGACTGCAGGAAGCTGTATCTGGACGAAAAAGTCGGTGAGGTGATACTGGTATATAATAATTTCAAATCAAAGCTGAAATACGAGATAAAGATCAAAAGGTTGTTGCCGCTGCCGCAGGTCACTGCCGCCGCAGGACAGGGCATAAGGCCGATCTTTTTATACGAGCCTGATAAAATCCAGCTTGTTCACGGGGTCATCGAAATGTTCCTTAATACGACTGTGTTCCATTCTTTCCTTGATCTGTACGCGAGCGAATATTCCGCGAGGCTTGCTGCGATGACGAAAGCGACGGACAGCGCCGAGGATATGATAAACGACCTTATACTTGAACTTAACAAGACAAGACAGGCTATGATAACGAAGGAGCTGCTAGAGGTCATAAGCGGAGCGGAGGCGCTGGCGTCATGATCGCATATAAAAGCCCCGAGAAATCGGGGCGGGGGAAAATAAGCCAGGTAATAGGCCCGGTCGTTGATGTTGAATTCGGCGAGGGCAATCTGCCTGCGATATACAGCGCCGTTGTCGTGGAAGAAAAGAACGTTGTGTGCGAGGTGGCTCAGCATATCGGCGACGGTATCGCCAGGTGCATCGCGATGTCCTCCACCGACGGGATATCTCGCGGCATGAAGGTGAACGATACTGGCGGCCCGATAACCGTGCCGGTCGGCGATGAGGTGCTGGGCAGGTTGTTCAATGTCTTAGGCCAGGCTATAGACCACGGCGAACCGGTAAAGAACAAGCTCAAATATCCCATACACAGGGCTTCGCCGCTGCTTCCCAATGTGAAACCGATCGGAGAGATGTTCGAGACGGGGATAAAGGTCATAGACCTGCTTGCTCCTTATCCTAAAGGCGGGAAAATAGGCCTGTTCGGCGGCGCTGGGGTCGGCAAAACGGTCCTTGTAATGGAGATGATAAGGACCATCGCGACGGAACACGGCGGCGTCTCCGTATTCAGCGGAGTAGGGGAGCGAACGAGGGAAGGCAACGACCTCTGGCTCGAGATGAAAAAGTCGGGGGTTATAGGCAAAACCGCCCTTGTTTTCGGGCAGATGAACGAGCCGCCGGGGGCGAGATTCAGAGTGGCGCTCTCCGCGCTGACGATGGCGGAATATTTCAGGGACGAAAAAAAACAGGACGTCCTGCTGTTCATTGACAACATATTCAGGTTCGTCCAGTCCGGTTCAGAGGTGTCCGCGCTGCTGGGAAGAATGCCATCTGCTGTCGGATATCAACCGACACTTGCCTCGGAACTGGGAGCGCTGGAAGAAAGGATAGTCTCAACGGATGCCGGCTCCATAACTTCCGTTCAGGCCATATATGTCCCTGCGGATGACCTAACCGATCCGGCTCCAGCCACAACTTTCTCGCACCTTGATGCAACGACAGTACTTTCAAGGGCGCTTACGGAGCTCGGTATATATCCGGCGATAGATCCTCTTGCCTCAACTTCGCGCATCATGGATGAAAAGATACTCGGCGAAGAGCATTACAAAGTTGCAAGAGATGTCCAGAAGATACTCCAGAGATACAAGGACCTTCAGGATATAATCGCCATTCTAGGCGTTGAAGAGCTGTCCGAGGAAGATAAGGTTATCGTGGCGCGCGCGCGCAGGATACAGAGGTTCCTTTCACAATCTTTCTTCGTGGCCGAAGAGTTCACGGGAATGCCCGGCAGATACGTGCCGCTTAAGGAAACTATCAGAGGATTCAGGGAGATCGTGGAAGGCAAACATGACGCTCTTCCGGAGGCGGCGTTCTACATGGTAGGCACGATCGACGAGGCCGTGAAAAAGGCGGAGACGATCTCAAGATGAAACTGGAGATAGTTACACCGGAAAAGACCATAAAAGAAGAGAACGTGGATTTTGTGAGCATGGAGGGGATCGACGGTTCTTTCGGCGTCCTCCCCGGACATATCCCGCTTCTCGCGGAACTGAAGGTTGCGCCGCTGTACTTCCGCAAAGAAAGTGGAACTGAATTTGTCGCGGTAATGGGGGGCATCGCCAGGGTCATGTCCGATGTCGTTACGATAGTGACCGACGGCGCCGAGAGGGCCGTTGAGATAGATGTTCTGAAAGCAAAAAAAGAAAAAGAGGCTGCTGAGGCTTATCTTACAAGGAAAACGGAAATTACCGACATGATAAAAGCCGAAGCCCAGCTTCGAAAGGCCCTTGTCAAATTAAAAGTAGTGGAGGTCAGCAAGAGGATCTAAATGAGAAAAGCTCTGGTGACTGGCGGAAAGAGGCTCAGCGGTACAGTGGCGATATCCGGTTCAAAGAACGCGGCGCTGCCGATACTCGCGGCTTCGATACTTCTTCACGGCGAGACTACGATCACAAATGTTCCCAATCTCCTTGACGTCATCTCCATGATAAGGATCCTTCGCGCGCTCGGTCTCAGGGCGGAATACTTCGAGCCCGATACCGTGAAAATTTTCACGAACGGCTCCGTCAAACACGTTGCGCCGTATGAACTCGTGACAAAGATGAGGGCGTCATTTTTCATCATCGGGCCCATTCTCGCGAGAATGGGACTGGCGAAAGTCCCGCTTCCCGGAGGCTGCAACATAGGATCGCGCCCCGTCAATCTGCACATAAAAGGACTTGAGGCGCTCGGAGCGCATGTCGGAATGGAACACGGCTTCGTGATAGTGAAAGCGAACAAGCTTAAAGGGGCGAAGATATATCTTGATTTCCCGTCGGTCGGGGCGACCGAAACGATAATGATGGCGGCCACTTATTCCGAAGGGGAGACCATTATTGAGAACGCGGCCCAGGAGCCGGAGATCGCCGACCTCGCGGCTTTCCTGAACAAATGCGGCGCCCGTATCGAAGGCGCCGGCAAAGAGACAATAAAGATATCAGGGGTTGGGAGGTTAAAAGGCGCCGACTATAAAGTAATGCCCGACAGGATAGAGGCCTGCACCCTGATGGTGGCCGGAGCCATCACTAAAGGCGATATTACTTTGAGCGGCGTAGTCGAGCAGCATATCGAGCCGGTCATAAGAAAGCTTCAGGATGCCGGAGTGGAAGTGACGGTGTCCGGGGATCAGGTCAGGATAAGAGTAAAGGACGGCATAAGGTCCACCGATGTAAAGACTATGCCTTATCCCGGGTTCCCCACCGATGTGCAGCCTCAGTTCACTTCTCTCATGAGCCTGGCAAGCGGCACGTCCGTCATGACGGAAACGGTATTTGAGAACAGGTTCATGCACGTGCACGAGCTTAAGAGGATGGGAGCGGACATCCGGATCGAGGGACAGAGCGCGATAATAAAGGGAGTGAAAAAGCTTTCGGGATGCCCGGTCAGGGCGTCGGACCTGAGGGCGGGCGCGGCGCTTGTGCTTGCCGGACTCGCGGCCGAAGGCGAAACCCTGGTTGATGACGTTGAGAGATTCATTGAAAGAGGTTATGAGGACCTTATCGGTAAGCTGAATTCACTCGGCGGCGGTTTGCAGGAGATAAATGGAAGCAATCATCAACAATCTTAGCGGAGCAAAGGTCGATCTTTCTTTGATCAAAATGCTGGCAAAGCGCGTAAGCCTGCCCGCCTGTCTGCCGACAGGCAAGACCGGCAGGCAGGCAAAAAGAAAGTGGAAGGTAAGCATCAGTCTTGTTTCCAGGAGCGCGATGAAAGATCTGAACAGAACATACAGGAAAAAGAACAAGCCGACGGACGTGCTTTCGTTCAACATGAACGAAGGGGAACTTCTGGGTGATGTGGTTATCTGCCCTTCTGTCGCAAGGCAGAATGCAAAAAAATACGGGGTATCCCCCCGGTCGGAGGTGGCCCGGCTGGTCACGCACGGACTTCTTCATCTGCTGGGGTACGATCACGGCAAGAAAATGTTCGATCTGCAGGAAAGGATCATAGGAGGTTTATATGCCTAGACGTTTTATTCAGAGCCTGGGTTATGCAAGGAGAGGCGTTCGTCATGCCGTGGTAACGCAGCGGAATATCAGGATCCATCTTGTCATGGCCGCGCTGGTTTTCGCTTTCGGCGTTTGCTTAAAGCTCAGCGATTTTGAACTTGTGGCTCTGGTACTTGCCATCAGTTTTGTCCTCATGGCGGAGATGGTCAATACCTCGATCGAGGAAGTCGTGAACCTTCTGACACCCAGGAAAAAGCTTCCGGCCAAAATAGCGAAGGATGTCGCCGCGGGGGCGGTGCTTTTTTCGTCGATCTGTGCTATAATCGTCGGCTGTTTGATTTTCATCCCTCATCTAATTAGGAGATAATCTTGTAGGTGGATAGCGAAAAGAAAACGAAATATATCTTCATCACGGGCGGAGTAGTATCCTCACTGGGGAAGGGGATAACCGCCGCTTCACTCGGCAGGCTTCTTAAATCAAGAGGCATCAGCGTCTCGGTCCAGAAACTCGATCCATATATCAATGTCGACCCCGGAACAATGAACCCGTTCCAGCACGGGGAAGTGTTCGTTACCGATGACGGGGCGGAAACCGATCTTGACCTCGGCCATTATGAGAGATTCATCGACGTCAGCCTTGGCAAGGCGAACAATGTCACCACGGGCATGGTTTATTTTTCCGTTATTTCGAAGGAGAGGCGCGGGGATTACCTCGGAGGGACCGTCCAGGTGGTGCCGCACATCACCAACGAAATAAAGGACAGGATCAGGCGCGTTACAAGGGATGAATATTTCGACGTTGTTATATGCGAGATCGGAGGGACTGTCGGCGACATAGAGGGACTGCCTTTCCTTGAGGCAGTGAGGCAGTTCAAGAAAGAAGTCGGCCGCGACAACGCGATAAACATCCACCTCACCCTGGTCCCTTTCCTTGAAACAACGCGTGAATTCAAGACAAAGCCGACCCAGCACTCCGTCAAGGAACTGAGGGAGATCGGGATCTCTCCGGAGGTGATCATATGCAGGTCGACCCAGAGGCTGACGCCGGAGCTGAAAGACAAGATATCCATGTTCTGCGACGTTAACAGGGAAGCGGTCATAGGCCTTACGGACGTATCGTCAATATACGAAGTGCCGCTCGTGCTCGAACAGGAAGGCCTGGATGACATAGTAATAAAATACCTTGACCTGCCCGTGAAGAAGAAGGATGACCTGGCTGAATGGCGGGAGATAGTAAAGACCATACTCAGCCCGTCAAAGCTGGTCAAAGTGGCCATTGTCGGGAAATACGTGGAGCTTCCGGACGCTTACAAGAGCGTGGTCGAAGCGCTGAAGCACGGGGGCGTCGCCAATAAGGTCGGCGTCGAGATCAAATGGATTGATTCCGAATCCCTGGAAAAAGAAGAAAACCTCGAACCCATCTTCAGGGACGTGCACGGCATACTGGTTCCAGGAGGGTTCGGCATCCGCGGAGTTGAAGGGAAGATACTGGCCATAAAATTCGCCAGAGAGAACAAGGTGCCGTATTTCGGGCTGTGTCTCGGCATGCAGTGCGCCGTAATAGAATTCGCAAGGAACGTGTGCAACCTGAAAGACGCCAACAGCACGGAATTCAACCAGAAGACAAAATTCCCCGTCATCGACCTGATGGAGGAGCAGAAAAAGATAATGGACATGGGCGGGACGATGAGGCTGGGCGCTTATCCGTGCAAGATAACGAAAGGCACGCTTCTCTACAAGGCTTACAAGGAAGACATGATAAAGGAACGCCACAGGCACAGGTATGAATTCAACAACATCTACAAGTTCCAGTTCCAGAAAGCGGGAATGATATTTTCAGGCATTTATCCTGACAGGGACCTGGTGGAAGTCATAGAGCTGAAGGACCATCCGTGGTTCCTGGCGACGCAGTTCCATCCGGAGTTCAAGTCCAGGCCCAACAGGGCTCATCCTCTGTTCAGGGATTTCATATTTGCGGCCGTAAGCAGGATGGCAGAGCAGGAAACGCTGTTCAATAAGTAAGCCGGGGATCCGCCTCGAATGGCCTCAACATCACAAGAAAATATTAAATTGAATGCTCAAAACGGTGATGGGGCTGCTTGCAGTTAGCCTCTAATAACTTGACCAGCTTATCTATGTTTTTATTGAGTGTAATCCTTTTTATCGGGTAGATGCTGCCGCAGGACTTTATTGCATTTGAAATGTTAAAGAATTTAGCGGCAGTACTCGCGCTCAGGTAAAAAGGCTCAATGCCGGCCTTGGCAAGAACGTATGACATCAAAAGCATCCCTGTTCTTTGATGCCCGTCAGTGAACAATTTCGAGTCATTCACGATCTTTGTGTAAAGGCCCGCGGCAAGAACAAACGGCGATAGATCGGTATCTTGGGCTTGCGCGGAGAACCATTCCCAGGTCGGGCGTATATGATTGTAGAACTTTTGCTGATAGCTTTGTTTGATCTCGTGGTAGTCCATTAATAGTCCTATCTCTTTCGATTCCTTCGCTGAACCGAACGAAATGCCGCACATGCATATGTCGTTGAGATCAAGAATGTCTTTCGGCTTAAGATATGGATTCTTGATGATAATATTTAAATATTCGTAAGCATAATTATAGTTTCTGTATTCAAGATCAGAAAGCGGCATCTTTATTGTGCCTGTGATCCTGCGGTTGATCCTTGAGTTCGGTTTTGCTATCCCGCGCTGAACCCCGAACAAAGACTCGTCGAGTTTTGCCAAGTCTACTGACATGGCCCTCTTCCTATGTTGATACATGATCGGTGGAAGTATTTTATCTGTATTAATTTTATTCATACCGAACGATTATCGTTAGATCTATTTGAAAATTTCACTCAAACGCGGTATTTTACATCCCGTAAATCCCGATTTAATAAAAGCGTAACATTGATATGTAAAAATAGGCGCCATGAAACCCCTGGTCGTATATTTTTCGCTGCATGGCAATACGAGGTTCATAGCCGAGAATATCGCGCTTGAAACGGGCGCGGATATCCTAGAGATCAAAACGATAATTCCCTATAAGCCCGGTTCACCTTTCATGGCCATAAAAGGATTCATTCAGGTCCTCACGCGTTTTACGCCGAGATTAAGCTCCTTTGATAGGAACCCGAATTCATATGACATTATATTTATAGGTTCGCCCGTATGGGCCGGTACTTATTCACCGGCAATAAGTTCATTTTTCCAGAAGATCGACCTCAAAGACAGGAAGGTGGCCGTATTCTGCTGCCACAGCGGGCGCGCAGGCGGAACGCTCGGCAATATGAAAGAATGCCTCGCCTGCAGCGATGTCGTGGGAGAGAAAAGTTTCTTTAAGCCTCTGACATTTGAAAAGATCAGGAATGCCAATGTTGCCAGAAGGTGGGCCGGTGAAATGATCAATAAGACCATAATGATAAGCTCATCCAATGGGTCCCATAGTAATGATACCGGGCAAACGATCAAATCATGCATAAATTTTTAGTTATAATGAGCCAGCATCGGGATCCTTCATATTTGATAATAACGCTTCTATGTTGTAGAGTATATATATGCCAGATATCCTTATAATTGACGATGAAAGGGACATAGTCGAGGCGATCGAATACAACCTCAAAAAGGAAGGGTTTTCCACTCACAAGAGTTTTGACGGCATGAACGGCCTTCGGATCGCGAAAGAAATGGTTCCGGACCTCATCATTCTTGACCTTATGCTACCGGGAATGAACGGCATCGAACTGTGCAAAACCCTGAAAAAGGACGACAGAACATCAAAGATACCCGTCATCATGCTTACCGCAAAAAAACAGGAAGTTGATAAGATCGTCGGCCTTGAGGTCGGCGCGGATGATTACATGGTCAAGCCTTTCAGCGTGAAAGAGCTCATAGCCAGGGTCAAGGCGATACTGCGCAGGTATATATCAATCCCGAAAGGGGAAAAAGCAAAGTCCGTGGTCATGTTCTCCGATGTAAAGATAGACCTGGACCGGCACGAGGTCACGGTAAAAGGAAAGCCGGTCGAGCTGTCCGCGAAAGAATTCAAACTTCTCGAATTCCTCGCGACCAACAAAAATAAGGTGTTTTCAAGGGAACGCCTTCTTGACGATGTCTGGGGAATATCCGCCGAGGTTGAAACAAGGACGGTTGACGTTCATGTCACGAGATTAAGGGAAAAGCTCGGGAAGGCCGGCGACCACATCCAGACCGTGAGGGGTTTTGGATATAAGTTAAAAGAATAAATGGAAAAGGACATATACTGGAAGATACTGGTTTCTTACCTGGTGATCGTCGGGATCTGCCTGCTGATAGTATTTTTTGCGAAGACCAGCATCATTTCCTTCACAGTGATCATACTGCTGCTGACGATACACTCATCGTATATGGCCGCTTTTTTTGTGCGTCACATCGACAGCTTCTCCGACGCCATAAACGCCATTTCAAATGGCAATTTCAAGGCGCTTACCCAAAGGAAAGCTGAATCGGAGTTCAGCAGGATCGAAGACGCCATATTCGATCTTCAGGAAAAACTCTCGGTCACTATCAACGCGCTCTCCGATTCACAGAACAAGCTGAAGACGATCCTGTCCTCCATGGTCGAAGGTGTCATCGCCGTGGATAAGGATGAGAACATAATGATACTGAATGATTCCGCGAGAGAAATGCTGGGGCTCGTCGGCGAAGACCTTGTCGGGCGGAATATTTCGGAAAGAATAAGGCAGCCCGAGGTTAAGGAGATCATAAAGATGGTGTTGTCGGAAAAAGCTCCAAGGGAAAGCGAGATAATAGTTTACGGGCCTGAAGAAAAAATACTGCTCGTGATGGGAGCTTCCACTAAGGGCGGGGGCGCGGTTGCGGTGCTTCATGATATAACGAGGCAGAAAAAACTTGAGAGGATCCGCACTGAGTTCGCTGCCAATGTGTCGCACGAGCTCAAGACCCCGCTCACATCGATAAAGGCCGCTGTCGAGACCCTTCAGGAAGGCGCCATAAATGACCAGGCTCATAATGGGGAGTTCCTTGATAAGATCCGCAGGAACTCGGACCGGCTCACCTTTCTTATAGACGATCTTCTTGAACTGTCCTCACTGGAAGCGCGGAAATCTCCCGATCAACTGAAGGAATATCGATTGCTTGATATTGTGGAACGAGCCGTTGATACGGTATCGGAAAAAGCCGAAAAGAAACAGGTATCGATCAACGTCGTTCTTCATGACACGAATTGTGAGGTTGTATGCAATGAGGAACATATCGTGAGAGTGCTGATAAACCTGATCGATAACGCGATCAAATATAATAGGGACAGAGGCGTGATAGACATAACTTCTGAAGAAGCGGGTAATTTTATAAAAATAAGCGTCATCGATACCGGCATAGGGATAGAAGAAAAACACCTGCCGAGGCTTTTTGAAAGGTTCTATACGGTGGATAAGGCCAGGTCCAGAGAGCTCGGCGGAACGGGCCTCGGGCTTTCGATCGCAAAACACATCGTGGAGCTTAACGGCGGCACGATATCGGTTTCAAGCAGACCCGGAGAAGGATCCACATTCAGCTTCACCCTGAAGAAAAGCTAAGCATCTCTTCAGGGTTGACTCTGAAAAAAGCCTGATCATCCGCCAGATTTAATTTACCTTCCTGTTACATAAGCTACATATTCCCGTAACCTCGCTCCGCCATAATTGCGTCCGTTGAAAGTGCAAAAGTCGGTACGCGGGGAGGTGAGAACAAAAAAAATAGTGAGAGGTTCTTGATCGGCATTGTTAAAGGAGGTAGAAAAAGATGAAAAATTTCGTAATATTAAGTTTGGCGGTATTGATGCTTGCGACCTTTACGCATAGTGTTTTCGCGGATGCGGCAAGCTTTTCGTTCAGCGGTTATACCTGGCTTAGGGAAACCGGAGTATCCGACATGTATAAGGATACGAGCCTTAATTCTTCAAAGATGTCTGTCGAAAGAACATACCTCACCGTTAATATGAACTATGAGGACAACATCGCAGGCAGGCTCACACTGGATATGCCGATGAAAGCCGGTACTAACGCAAAGAACAATGATTGGACGACTTTCGTAAAATATTTGTATGTTGATGTAAAGAACCAGCTTCCGCTTGATACGACCATCAGGATAGGTCAGCAGCCTGTCTATTTCGCAATGATCGACAAGTGGGACTATTCGATAATATACAAGAACCTGGAGGATAACCTGGGACTCCTGTCCAGCGCCGATCTCGGCGTTGGTCTCCTTGGATACCTACCCGGTGGATGGGGTGATTTCCAGTTAGCGGCTTATGGCGGTAATGGATATGCAATGCCGACGGAAACGGACAACAACGCGGCAACAGATATCAGCCTGAACGTGATACCGCTTCCCGGACTTTCTATCAGGGGATCGATATACAATTCAATGGTAAGCACGCTTGACGCTTCGAAAGTCAATGACGGGGCGCAGACCGGAAAATGGTATAACGGCGTTGCTGTGAATTATAACTACGGGCCGCTGTGGTTCATGTGGGAAGGCGTGGAAGGGATGAAGCCTAACACCCTGGATACTGACAGCAGCAAAGTATCCGGCAATTCAAAGATGGTGCTCTGGAACCTCAATGAGCAATGGCAGGTCGCTGTGAGAGAGGACGTTTATGATCCGGACGTGAACAATGACTACAATTCGGTTTACGGAAGAGCTGCCAACGTCCAGGATGCGCTTAATTCGAAGCAGGACAAGATGATGTACGGCATCAACTATCAGTGGTTCAAAGACCTGAAGGTGCAACTGGATTGGTCGACGCTGAAGTATGATATAGGCACTCAGGACATAACACCTACAGCGACGGTAAAGACGCCAGCTTATACCGATACGCAAACTGTGCTGCAGTTGGTGTGGTCGTTCTAATGAACAAGCTTGTTACAAGGATTTAACATTACTGTAACATTGCTGGTGGATAATATAGTAGTAAAAAAGGAGGGTTTAAGATGAAAAAGTTAATGACGTGTTTGATGATAATGGCGTTAATGACATCCGCCGCGATGGCAAAGACGCTCCAGATAAAGGGTTCTGACACTGAGCTGAATGCGGTGCAGGCGATATCCGAGGCGTACATGAACAAGAACCAGGATGCTTCCATAGCGGTTACCGGAGGCGGTTCGGGAGCAGGCTTTGCCGCTCTTGTGAACGGCAAGGTGGATATAGCTATAGCCTCAAGGTCAATAAGCGCCAGCGAGATGAACCAGTGCAGAGCGAAGGGAATAAGCCCCAACTATATCGTTTTCGGTATAGACGGGCTCTCAGTAATAGTGAACGGCGCCAATCAGGTGAAAGACCTGTCCGTTGAACAGATCGCAAAGATATATAAGGGCGAGATAACCAACTGGAAAGATGTTGGAGGCCGCGACATGGCGATATCGCTTTACGGAAGGCAGTCAAGCTCCGGAACCTTCGTGTATTTCCGCCAGAACGTGATGAAAGGTGAATACAGCACGAAGATGAACAGGATGGCGGGAATGCTGAGATAGTCGATGCGGTGAAAGCCGACAGGTCCGGCATAGGGTACGTAGGCGTGGGTTATACCCAGCAGAATGGTAAGTTGGTCGACGGGATAGCCGTGCTTACTGTTAACGGTGTTTCTCCTCTGGACGAAGCGAGCGTCGTGACGGGGAAATATCCGATCTCGAGGCCGCTGTACCATTACTTTAACGGGAAGCCGTCTGGTGACGCGAAAGCGTTCATGGAGTTCGAGCTTTCTGATGAAGGCCAGAACATACTGAAGGCCCAGGGCTTTTATAAGGTAACACCGGATTACGCTGAGATAAACAAGGCTAACCTCGAATAGAGGTTAGTGTTTTCTTCATAGGCCTTGAGCTCTCCGATTTATCGGAGGGCTCTTGGCTTATGTTAGGAGAATGAATGTTAAAGTCGAGCAGTAAGAACAAAATCGAATCATTGCTGGAGGCACTTTTTATAGCCAGCGCTTTCCTTTCAGTTGTTGTACTGGCGGGAATATTTATTCTTTTGATAGTCAATTCTTTTCCGGCGTTCAGGGATATCCGCATATTAGATTTTCTTAAACCTATTTGGAACCCCGATGGTTATGACGAGTCGACTTACGGTATATTAGCGATGCTGGTAAGCACCGTGATGGTGACAATTGGAGCACTTATATTCGCGGTGCCGATAGGCATTTTCACCGCGGCGTACATGGCGGAGATCGCCCCGCCCAGACAGAGAGAAATAATCAAGCCTGTCATAGAAATACTTGCCGGAATTCCTTCGGTGGTCGTGGGATTTCTGGGGATCGTTGTGCTGTCGCCGATGATAGCGAAGGATCTTTCATCTCTCGAACGGGCTTAACGCCGTCAATGGCTCGATACTGCTGGGGATAATGGCGCTTCCTACCATCATCAGCATTTCGGAAGACGCCATCGTGATGGTCCCGAATCATTACAAAGAAGGCTCCTACGCGCTCGGCGCGAATAAATGGCAGACCCTTTTCTTTGTCACCCTTCCGGCGGCGTCATCCGGAATATTGGCTTCCGTAATGCTTGGAATGGGCAGGGCGGTCGGCGAGACCATGACGGTGCTTATGGCTACGGGGAACGCTTCGGCAATGCCGGCATCCTTCTTTGATTCGGTAAGAACAATGACCGCGACGATAGCCATTGAATTGGGCGAAGTCCCATACGATACCACCCACTACTACGCGTTATTTGCTGTGGGCCTTTACGTGTTCATTATCACCTTTGTTATAAATCTCGTGGCCGATCATTATATGCATAAGGTGAAAAAATACTGATATGCAAAAGATATCGAAACTAAAAAGATACGAAGGGGCCATCGAGTGGCTTATCATGCTGCCCGTTCTCCTGGTCATAATGATAATCGCATGGATAGTGATAGATATCCTGATAAAAGGGATCGGTGTCATCAACATCGGATTTTTACTTACACCTCCGAGGGACGGAATGACCAAAGGCGGGATACTGCCCTGCATACTGGGGACATTCTACGTGACGATGATAACGGCGCTGTTCGCGATACCCGTGGGAGTGTTCGCCGCCATCTATTTGAACGAATACGCGAAGGATTCAAAGATGAACAGGCTGATCAGGCTTTCGATCCGCAATCTCTCGGGCGTGCCCTCGATAGTATACGGCCTTTTCGGGGTGGCCCTTTTCGTCAATTCCATGAGGCTGGGGACATCGATCATTTCCTCGGGGTTGACTTTGGGTCTTCTTACGCTTCCCTGGACGATAACGGCAAGCGAAGAAGCTCTTAAATCGGTCCCCGACGCGTATAGAGCAGGTTCTCTTGCTCTCGGCGCCACAAAATGGCAGATGATACGGACATCGGTACTTCCTTACGCGATACCGGGGATCCTGACAGGAGCGATACTTGGGTTGTCGCGAGCCGCGGGAGAGACCGCGCCGCTTTTGTTCACCGGCGTGGCTTTCTATATACCGCACCTTCCCAGGTCCCCGTTCGACCAGTTCATGGCGCTTCCTTACCACCTTTTCGTTATGTCGACCCAGCACCATGACATCATCGGCGTCAGGCCTATCGCTTACGGGACTGCCGCGGTGCTCCTGTTCTTCATATTGATGTTCAATTCAATAGCCATATATATCAGGTACAAGTTCAGGCAGATCAGGAGGGTATAAATGAACGAAGAAATATCCATAGAGGTGAAAGGTTTCAATTTCTATCTACGGCGAACGATAAGGCGCTTAAGAATATCAATCTTAAGCTGAAAAATAAGCACGTGAGCGCGCTTATAGGCCCTTCGGGATGCGGCAAATCCACGTTCCTGCGTTCGCTGAACAGGATGAACGACATAATAAAGAATACACGGATAGAAGGGACCATGATGATCGACGGGCAGGATATTTATGCTCCGGAAGTGGACGTGACGGCGCTCAGAAGGAAAGTGGGCATGGTCTTCCAGAAATCAAATCCATTCCCGAAATCGATATTCGAGAACGTGGCGTACGGAATAAAAATAAACAAGATAACCGATGATAAGGACAGGATCGAGGAGATGGTGGTGGAAAGCCTGAAGGCGGCCGCGATATGGGACGAAGTGAAGGATTAGCTGGACAAGAACGCGCTTGACCTCTCCGGAGGGCAGCAGCAGAGGCTTTGCATCGCAAGAGCGCTCGCGGTAAAACCTGAGATCATTTTAATGGATGAGCCGGCGTCCGCGCTGGACCCGATATCGACGGCAAAGATAGAAGAGCTGATACACGAGCTGAAGAAGCAGTATACTATCGTGATAGTGACCCATAATATGCAGCAAGCGGCGAGGGTTTCCGACATGACCGGTTTCTTTCTATTGGGCGAGCTGATAGAATTCGGCGTTACGAACGAGATATTCACGGCTCCGAGCGACAAGAGGACAGAAGATTACATTACCGGAAGGTTCGGATGATCCCAAAAAGGAGGATGTATGAACGCGGAACACAGGACGTTCGATGACGAGCTAAAAGAATTGAACAGGATGATACTTGAGATGGGAGGCCTTGTGGAAGGGTCCATTTCCAGGGCCGTCGAGTCGCTCAAAAATAAGGACGAGGAAATGGCCAAGGACGTGATAAGGGGCGACGACAGGACGAACAAGCTTGAGGTGGAAATAGACGAGAAATGCGTAAGCCTTCTGGCGCTGCGCCAGCCCATGGCGGTGGACCTGCGTTTCATAACAACCGGCATGAGAATAGCCACGGACATTGAGAGAATAGGTGACCTCGCCGTGGACATAGCCGAACGCTCGCTCGAGATGGTGGCTCAGCCCCTTCCGAAGCCGCTGATAGATATACCAAAACTTGCCGATGTCGCGAAGAAAATGGTGAAGGGGGCTCTTGATTCTTTCGTTAACAGGGATATCGATATCGCAAGAGAGGTGTGGAATTCAGATGATGAAGCGGACCATTACAGGGACCTGATCCAGGATGAACTTATAGATGTTATGATGCACGACCAATCCGTTATCCCGCAATCGGTCCTTTTGATATTCGTCGCAAGGCATCTTGAGAGGATATGCGACCACGCCACCAACATCGCCGAGGACGTGGTTTACATGGTTGAAGCCAAGATGATAAAGCACAACGTTGATGAGCTGAAAAAATTCATAGGGAAGGACTGGAAAGAAAAGAAGAAAATATAAACGTGAAAAGGAGGGAGAGTAAAAATGGAAAAAGTTGCGATCATTATTAATGATGCGCCCTACGGAACGGAAAGGCCTTGGAATGCGCTGAGATTGTGTAAGGCTCTTGCGGTGGCGAAGCAAAATATTGTCATCTGTCTTGTTGGAGATGGTGTTTTGATCGCAAAAAAAGGACAGCAGCCCCCAAAAGGTTTTTATAATATCGGATCGATGCTCCAGGAATTGATTTCGCTGGGAGCCGAAACCATAGCTTGCAGAACATGCACCGATGCAAGGGGGCTTGGCCAGGATGAAATCATTGACGGCGTAAAAGTAGGGGGATTTATGACTTATTTGGCCAAATTGATAGCCGAGGGCGCAAAGGTCATTTCTTTTTGAAGTAAAATAATTTATATATCATTGAAAAATATCGGCAAGGACTGGAAAGAAAAGAAGAAGATATGAGTCATTCTGAGGCCGAAGGCGCTCAGAATCTGCCTTTAATAAACACAGACACTGAGTCCCCGCCATGGCGGGGCTCAGTGTGACAAAGCCCATTGTAGTAGATTATGATACCAATATATTTTGGGGTGAGGGCGTGGAGCCGAGGCTTTTAGCCTCGGGTTATTGAATCTAAGCCTTTTTCTTCGGCTTCTCGAAAAAGATCTTCCCGTCCTTCATTGAGGCCTCTATCGTGTCGCCTTCCTTGAAATCGCCTTTCAGCATCTCGTTCGACAGGGGATTCTCGATCAATCTCTGGATTGCGCGCCTCAAGGGCCTCGCGCCGAACTTGGGGTCATATCCTTCCTTAAGGAGATATTTTTTCACTTCATCATTTACCGTCAGCTTCATTCCTTTTGCCTCGACCTGTTTTTCCAGGTCCGACAGCAGAAGCTCGACGATCTTCTTAAGCTCTTCATCCGTCAGCGGGTGGAAAACGATGATCTCATCGATCCTGTTCAGGAATTCGGGCCTGAATTCCTTCTTTATCTCGTCCATGACCTCTGATTTTATATTCTCATAAGAAGCTTTAAGGTCGGCTTTTGCGGCAAAACCCATGGGAGCCGCGCCTTCGGATATGAGCTGAGATCCCAGATTGGTCGTCATTATGACAACTGTGTTCTTGAAGTCGACCGTCCTGCCTTTAGAATCTGTAAGGCGTCCGTCATCAAGTATCTGGAGAAGGGAATTGAACACGTCCGGATGCGCTTTTTCTATCTCATCGAACAACACCACCGAATAAGGCTTTCTCCTGACGGCTTCGGTCAGCTGTCCGCCTTCTTCGTATCCGACGTATCCCGGAGGGGACCCTATAAGTCTTGATACAGTGTGCTTTTCCATATATTCGGACATATCAAGCCTTATCAGCGCGTCGATGCTTCCGAACATGAACTCGGCAAGCCTTCGGGCTACTTCTGTTTTGCCTACTCCCGTGGGACCCGCGAATATGAAAGATCCGATGGGGCGTTCCGGCGCTTTAAGCCCCGCGCGTCCGCGCCTTATCGCCTGGGAGATCGCGGCCACCGCGTCTTCCTGCCCGATGATCCTTTTGTGGAGTTCATCCTCCATGTGCACAAGCCTCTGTGTTTCCGCCTCCGTCAGCTTTATTACAGGAACGCCGGTCCAGTCAGATACTATCTCGGCTATGTCTTCTTCGGTGATCACAGCTTCGCCTTTGCCGCCTTTTTCCTTCCAGGCCGATTGAAGTTTTTTCACTTTCGTTTCAAGTTCCGTTATCTTGTCGCTGAACTTCGCGGCCCTGTCGTATTTTTTGGCGGCGGCGGCGGCTTCTTCCTCTTTTTTCAGCTGGGCAAGCTCTTTTTGCGCGTCCTTCAGGTCTTTTGTCGGGGACATTAACTTTAACCTTACTTTTGCGGCGGCCTCGTCCATAAGGTCTATCGCTTTATCCGGAAGATACCTGTCGGTAATATATCTGTCGGATAGCTTTGCGGCGGCGGAAAGAGCCTCATCCGATATTTTGACCTTGTGGTGTTCCTCGTATTTTCCCCTGAGCCCTTTTAATATTTCGATGGTCAGGTCAACGGATGGCTCGCTCACAAGAACAGGCTGGAACCTTCGCTCAAGGGCGGGATCCTTTTCGATGTATTTCCTGTATTCATCAACCGTGGTCGCCCCGATGACCTGAAGGTCTCCCTTTGCGAGGGCAGGCTTCAAGATGTTCGCGGCGTCTATCGCGCCTTCCGCCGCTCCCGCGCCGACAAGGGTGTGAAGCTCGTCAATGAAGAGTATTATCTGCCTTGATTTTGAGAGGATCTCATCAAGCATCTTCTTGACGCGCGATTCGAATTCCCCCCTGTATTTCGTTCCCGCTATCATCCCCGCGAGATCTAGCGTTATCACTTTTTTGTCCTTCAGGATCTCGGGGACGTCTCCCGAAACGATCTTTTCCGCAAGCCCTTCGACGATCGCGGTCTTACCTACCCCGGGATCGCCTATAAGGGCGGGATTGTTCTTTGTCCTCCTAGAAAGTATCCTGATGACGCGCTCGATCTCTTTTTCCCTGTCTATGACGGGATCTAGTTTGCCGGCTTTTGCCTGCGCCGTAAGGTCCCTTCCGAAAGAAGTCAGCGCCGGCTTCTGGGCCCTTGGGGGCGCGCCTATCCCCATTCCGGGCATACCGAACATTTCACCGAAAGGAGATCCTTCGCCTTCTTCAGGTATTCCGTATTCCTCTTCTCCTCCGCCTTCTTCTCCGCCTTCGCCTTCAGGCGGTTTGCCCTTATCCTGCAGTTTATTCCTGTCACCGGGCTTTTCTTCTTTGGCCATGATCTGGAGGATCTTCTTTACGGCTTTGTCGTAAGTCACTTTTCTTTTTTGGAGCGCCTGTGAAGCAAGGCTTTCGCCTTCTTTAATTATCCCCAGAAGGATGTGCTCGCTTCCCACATAATTAAAGCCCAGCTCCCTGGCGGAATTGAACGCAAGCTCAAGCACTTTATTCGCTCTCGGCGACAGGGATAATTCTTCCGGAGTACCTTCGCCCCTGCCGATAAGGGATTCAATGTTCGAGAAAAGATCGACGATATCCACTCCAAGTTCGACAAGCACTTTATATGCCATACCTTCTTCTTTTATAAGCCCAAGGAGCAGAAGCTCCGTTGTCAGGTGGTCGTGTGAGAGCCGCTGCGCCTCTTCTCCTCCAAGCTTTATGACGCTCTGGGCGTCCTCGGAAAAATAATCGAATATCCTGTTGGCGGGCCTTCTTTTGAAGAAGCTGGTGAAAAGGTCCGGGAATTCAAAGAAGCCGGGGAATCCGATGTCCCCGAACCCGCCGAAATCTCCCATTCCTCCGCCGAGGATGCCAAGGTCGGCCGCGCACTGCGAACACAGATGCTGTTCCACGCGCCTCCCGTTGACCACTCTGGTCACGTGGATCGTGGCTTGTCGTTTTTTACAATTCTGGCAGAGCAATTATTTTTTCCTTTCCTTCATGGGACTGAAACTCTGGAAGGTCATACATTATATATAATGTCGGTCAATTTCGCAACTTGTCATGAGGAGAGACGTATTATAGAATACGCTCACTATGTTATTTAAAGACCTTCCGGATAAGAACGGATATTTCGGGCAGTACGGCGGGCGTTTCGTGCCGGAAACCCTCATGAAGCCCGTGATGGAGCTCGAGGCCGCGTACGCCCGATATAAGAACGACCAGAAATTCAAGGATGAATTCGCGTATTACCTTGAGCATTTTGCCGGACGTCCGACTCCTCTTTTTTATGCGCAGCGCCTTACGGAAAAGCTCGGCGGCCCTAAGATATACTTAAAAAGGGAAGACCTCAATCATACCGGTTCCCATAAGATAAATAACTGCCTCGGACAGATCCTTCTTGCCCGGAGAATGGGAAAGAAAAGGATCATCGCCGAGACCGGCGCGGGACAGCACGGCGTCGCTGCCGCTACGGTATGCGCGCTTTTCGGCATAAAGTGCGTTGTCTATATGGGTGAAGAGGACATCAGGCGCCAGGCGCTGAACGTTTACCGGATGAAACTGCTTGGAGCGGAAGTTGTGCCGGTCAGATCGGGAAGTAAAACGCTGAAGGACGCCGTGAACGAAACGCTTCGCGATTGGATGGCGAACGTTTCCGACACATATTATTTGATCGGCTCGACTATCGGGCCGCATCCGTATCCCATGATGGTGAGGGATTTCCAGTCCGTTATCGGCCTTGAGGCAAAAGGACAGATAATGGAAGCGGAAGAGCGCGAACCCGATCTCCTTCTGGCGTGCGTGGGCGGAGGCTCGAATTCTATCGGTCTTTTCCATCCGTTCCTTGATGAGCCGTCGGTCTCCATGATAGGCGTCGAGGCAGGGGGGACATCGCTTAAACTCGGAAAAAATTCCGCCACTCTTGAGATCGGTCGCGTCGGGGTGCTTCACGGGTCAAAAAGCTATCTTCTTCAGACGAAGGACGGCCAGATATCAACTACCCATTCGATCTCCGCGGGACTGGATTATCCGGGGGTCGGACCCGAACACAGCTACCTGAAAGATATCGGAAGGGTGAAATATGATTCGGTTTCTGATGATGAGGCGCTCGACGGATTCAGGTTGTTGTCAGAGACCGAGGGGATCATCCCTGCGCTTGAATCCTCCCATGCTGTCGCATATCTCAATAAACTCAAGCTATCCAAGGATAAGAACGTGATCGTTTGCCTTTCAGGGAGAGGGGATAAAGATACGGAAATACTAAGAGGAGGCGTTAAGCGGTGAGCGGTAGCGTGAGGCGAATCGGCCTGCGTCAGGCGGACGCAAGACTCGGAACGAAAAACGATTCGCAGGACGCAACCGCATCCGAAAGACGCAATACATTATGAACAGAATATCAGAAGCATTCAAAAATAATAATAAAGTTTTAATTGTATTTATCATGGCCGGTGATCCAAGCTTGTCCAGGACCGAACAGCTTGTCTATGAGATCGAGAGAGCAGGGGCGGACGTGATCGAGATCGGAATTCCCTTTTCCGATTCCATCGCGGACGGGCCGACGATACAAAACGCGGCGACAAGAGCACTGGCGAAGAACGTTTCGGCAGCCGACGCCATCAAACTTGTTAAAAAGATCAGAAAAATATCGAAGATCCCAATAATATTCATGACGAGCTTTAATATTTTGTTCAGCTACGGGCTGGATAGGTTCGTAAAGGAAGCGTCTTCCGCCGGCGTTGACGGCCTGATACTGCCGGATCTTCCGCTTGAGGAAGCCGATTCGATAAAAAAGAACGGGCTCGACCTTATTTCCCTGATCGCGCCCAACTCGACGGACGAAAGGATAAAGCTCGCGGCTAAGACATCATCCGGCTTTATTTATGCGGTATCTTTTACGGGAATAACCGGAGCGAAAAAAAACCTTCATCTGACCGTCCAGGGCGTGATATCGAAGCTCAGGAAGCTTACCAGGACCCCGATCGCCATAGGCTTCGGGATATCCAACCCCAGGCAGGCATCGGAAGCATCAAAATATGCCGACGGCATTATAGTCGGAAGCGCCGTGATCGATGTGATATCCAAAAAACCTAAACAGGTCGGGAAGTTCGTAGCTTCATTGAAGAAGGCGATCAGTTAAATAATGACAAAATATAATGCCAATTAATAAACATAAGCTGATATTTGCCGTTGTAATCATTATTTACTCTTTTCTTGTCATATTCCATCCACTGCTGCATTCGCATCCCATCGACGCAAAAGATCATGATGACTGCTTTGCCTGCAATTGGGATCTATGCGTACAGGTAACTTCGAATACACCTGAAATCCTGCTCGCAATCGCATTCCTTATGTTTATTTCCCTACTTCCTTCAACCTCATATCATCAATTTATTGCCTCTGGTTTTTCTTCTCGCGCGCCTCCATCCGCCCAGGCGTAATACCGGATAGTCCCGGCAAAACGTCTGTCCCAGCAGTATTAGTTGATCTTTGCAACTTAATTGGACAAAACTATGTATAACACATAAAGGAGTTATTGTTGCTGATATTTATCTGGCTCAAATTTCAACTGTTTTCTTTATTCAGCGTTTCCGTTTTCCTGGAAGCGGCGCCTTATCTTCTGTTGGGCGCGCTGCTGTCGTCGCTTTTTGAGGTCTTTGTGCCTGAAGAAACCATCCATTCCTGGATCCCGAAAAAACGGCGATTCGGATTGTTGATGGGTCTGGCCATGGGGATGATATTCCCCACCTGCGAGTGCGGCATCATACCCATAATTAAAAAGATGATCCAGAAAAAAGTACCGAACTATATAGCTATTACTTATATGCTGGCTGCTCCGGTGATCAATCCGGTGGTGTTATATTCTACTTATGTGGCGTTCCGGGGCGATTGGCATATGGTGTTAGCGAGAGTGTTCATCGTAAGCATTGTTGCTTTATGCGTCGGCAGTTATTTCGCGTTGAACAAAGACCTGCATTTATTAAAGCCAGGACTTGAGACCGCCCCTGACTGCGATTGCGGCCATGACCACGAACATCATGATCACAATAAAGAAAGTGTGCGCGAAAGCAAGATAGGGATGGTGTTATCGCATACCGCGAATGAATTCCTGGAAATGGGCAAGTATCTGATCGTAGGTTGTTTCGCGGCTTCGTTCTTCACGGTTTTCTTTCCCAAAGGCATTATGCCGATGTTCGAAACGAACACTATCATAGCCATTGTTTTTATGATGTGTTTGGCCGTATTGCTTTCTATATGCGCCACGGCGGATTCCTTTATAGCCGCGTCTTTTGTGGGCATGCCGGCCGCGGCTCAGATGGCATTTGTCACCTTAGGCCCAATGTTCGACCTGAAACTGCTTTCCATGTATCTGGGAACGTTCGACAGGAAATATGTCTGGAGATTGATACTGGCCATCGTTTGTCTGAGCTTTATTTTGAATTATCTTCTGGGGGTGCTGATGAGATGAGTAAATTATTAAGCAAGGCGGAAGCTGTCATTATGATTTCTATCGGGGGGTATATATCTTATCTGTTCGCGTCGGGCAGATATTATTTTTATTTGACCGATCAGAATCAGTGGCTGTTCCTGCTTGTTTCTGGACTGTTCATTATTCTAGGGGTATACAACTTATTCAGCGGCCGTTTGGCCGGTAAACCGTTCAGGATCATTTTGTTCCTGATGATCATTTTATTGGCCATTTTTATCCCGCCGAAGGTGCTTAACCCGGCGGACCTGTTGCAGCCGCCGTTCTAGATATGAAAGCCATTTTAAAGATAACATTATTGATCACACTTATAGTCTTTATATGCTATTCCGCGCGGGTCGCGGATTGCCGGCAGGCGATGACGATCCCTGCCGACGGCAAAATAACCGTCAAGGATGTAGGGGCTTATGATCACAAGGAAAATTCGCGGGAAAAACTGAACGGAAAAGAATACATCAAAATAAACCTGTCCGAGCTGTCCGATATTTGCATGAACAATGATAAGGGGAAAGCAGGGGGGATTACGTGGTGCGCGGTGCAGTCGTCCGCGAAGACAAACTGGATTCAGAGGGCCGGTTCGGGCTTGTTCGATTGGGGATATTCTGCTGCGTTGTGCATGCCGTGCCGATAGGTCTTACGGTCCAATATGACAAATTCGGCGAGTTGAAAAGCAATGAGTGGGTGAAAGTTTACGGCAGGATAAAGAAAGTCTCCGATTATACGGGGAAGGATAATGATAACGATCCTTACAGCGCAGTGAAAAAAGATTTTGTCATTATCCCTGACAAGGTCGTTAAGATTAATGACGCGACGGACCCTTACATATATCTGTTCAATTGCAAACAGGATGAGCCGTATTATTATTGATCTTAAATCCCGACTGTCTTTGCTATATTGGCACAACAAAGCTCGACAGGCCGCTACCGGCTTTTGCTGGAGAATGTTAGAACAAAGAAGTATAATACTCAACAAATCATGTCTTTAATGCCGATAATATTTTCTACCGCGACTTTTTTTTCCACCCTTCTGGGCGGATTGTTCGCTATCAGGTTCAGGGATAAACTGCACCCGCTAATGGCTTTTGCGGCAGGGGTTCTGCTTGCCGTTGTAAGTTTTGATATTTTCCCGGAAATAATCGAGCAGATAAAAGCGAACAACTTCAACCCGACCGAAGCGATGACCGCGCTGGTCGCGGGTTTTTTGCTTTTCCACATACTCGAGAAGAGCATTCTCATCCATCACTCCCATGAAGATGAATACGCAAAGCACAGGCATCCGCAAGTAGGCGTCCTTTCCGCGCTGGCGCTCGCCGGCCACAGCTTCATGGATGGGGTGGGCATAGGCATCGGTTTCCAGGTCAACTACGCGATAGGCCTGCTTGTCGCTATCGCTGTTATCTCCCATGATTTCACGGACGGGATGAATACCGTTACCCTGATGTTAACTCACAAGAACAAGATGCGGAGGTCAATGTTGCTTTTACTCCTTGATTCCATAACTCCGGTCCTGGGCGCCGCCTCTACCTTGTTCTTCAAGGCTTCTTCCCATTTTATGGTGTTATATCTGGGTTTCTTTGCAGGGTTTCTGCTCTATATAGGGGCAAGCGACATATTGCCGGAGGCCCACAGCGACCGCAGTTCATATCAGCTTATAGCGCTTACCGTATCCGGCGTGGTATTCATTTATCTCGTCACGAGGTTCGTATAGCGATAATGATCACAGGACGTATAACATGAAAACAAATAAACTTAAGCTGATATTTGCCGTTGTAATCATTATTTATTCTTTTCTTGTCATATTCCATCCGCTGCTGCATTCGCATCCCATTGACGCAAAAGAACATGATGATTGTTTTGCCTGCAATTGGGATTCGTGCGTACAGGCAGCATCGAACACCCCTGAAATCTTGCTCGCAATCACATTCCTTATGTTTATTTTTCTACTTCCTTCGACTTCTCATCATCAATTTATTGCCCCGTGTTTTTCCTCCCGAGCCCCTCCATTGTCCTAGTTGATCGGCCCGAATATTCAATCAACTAACAAGGGAGGATACTATGTCCAGGATAATGCTCTTATCGAGCATCTTAATAATATTATATTTTATGGCATGTCCATACGTTCTTGCGGCAACGGATGTCAATTCGAAGTACGCGAACCCGGATATGTCCGTCAATTTTCTGACGCTCTATCAAAGCGGCAACAGGGGTGGCAATTTAACGGATTTTCCGGGCGAGGCGAACGGGTTTTCATTGCAGGAAGCCGAACTGCAGTTCTTTTCGGACGTCGACCCGTATTTTCGCGCGAATGCTTTACTGTCCGTTAGCCAAAGCTCGCCGACCTCTGAATTCGGGATTGAGCCGGAAGAGGTTTTCGTTGAAACCACAAGCATACCCGATGTTACTTTCAAGATAGGTAAGTTCAAGGCGTCGCTGGACCGGCAGAACCTGATGCACACTCACGCTCTTCCTTTCATTGACGCGTCGCTTATAGACCAAAGGATGGTAGGCGACAGCCTGAACGAAGTCGGCGTTTCTGCGGCGGTCCTTATGCCCGTCAACTGGTTCAGCGAGGTGACGGTGCAGGCGCTCCAGGGACAGAACGAGATACTCTTCAACAGCACGAACAGGAACAGCCTGCCCAGCCTTCTTCACCTCAGAAATCTGTGGGACCTATCGGATGAGCTGACCATGGACTGGGGATTGACAGGCCTTTACGGTGCAAACAGCTATGACAAGTACACGCATGTTTACGGTTCTGATGTTACTTTCAAGTGGCAGCCGCTCGAGGGCGGAAAATACAGGGCTCTCAACTTTACGCTGGAGTATTTGTCAGGCGATATATCCGGGGATCCTGACGGCGACTTCCTCAATGGAGCGTCGACATGGCTTCAGTACAAGTTCGCGGAGGAGTGGTGGGCGCAGACAAGATACGATTACGTCAACCAGCAGGGAGACATCCCGGCGCAGAGCAAGGAGAGCTACCTGATAGTTACTCCCCTTCGGAATTCTCCGGGTTCAGGCTTCAGTACGACCATCTGGACGATGGAATAAAACCCCCGGAAGACAAGATGTCTGTGCAGATGAACATCACGATCGGTGCGCATCCGGCGCATTCATATTAAAAAGGAGGAATTTATCATGGTAAATATTATTAAATGTTCTGTAGCCGCTCTTTGTCTCTTTGCGGTGATGGCATCCACATCACAGGCAGAAACAAAGCTTAACGTGGTCACCACTACGCCCGACCTGGCCGTTATCGTTTCCGAGGTCGGAGGAAACTATGTTTCCGTTCAATCTCTCGCAAAAGGCACGCAGGATCCCCACTTTCTGGAGGCAAAGCCTTCTTTCATGGTAAAGGTGAACCGCGCGGACTTGGTCGTTTCGACCGGCCTTGAGCTTGAGATAGGCTGGCTGCCTCCCATACTGCAGGGGGCGAGGAACCCGAAAGTCATGCCGGGAAGCGCCGGTTATTTTGAGGCCGGCCCGTTCATAACGCCGATCGAAGTGCCGACGGCCAAGGTCACAAGGGCTGAAGGCGATATACATCCTTTTGGAAATCCGCATTTCATGCTTGATCCGATACGCGCGGGGCAGGTAGCTGTAGCTATCGCTTCCCGTCTCGGCGAACTGGATGCGGACCATGCGGCTGTCTATAAGGAGAACGCTGAAAAACTAAAAGCTCGACTGGATAAAAAAACAAAGGGCTGGCAGGCAAGGATCAAGAAAGCTGGAGTGAACAAGATCATCACTTATCACAAGACGCTTAATTATTTCTGTGACCGGTTCGGCATAGATAATCCGATCAACCTTGAGCCGAAGCCGGGGATCCCGCCTACGGCGCAGCACATACTGGATGTCATAAATGTCGCGAAGGAACAGAAAATTAAATTGATCCTGGTCGAGAATTTCTATGACGCTTCATTTGCCGACAGGGTGGTCCGTGAGGTGCCCGGTTCCAGGGCCGTGAGCGTACCCGTGGAAGTAGGCGGAAGCCCCTCGATAAAAACTCTGGATGACCTTTATGAATATCTGGTTTCTGTCATTGAAGGAGGCAAATAATAATGAAAGAAGCAGCACTTTTCCTTCTAGCCCCTTTTGTGATGTCGCTGATCCTGGCCGGGATCCACTGTTATCTGGGACTGCACGTACTTGAGAGGGGGATCATTTTTGTGGACCTGAGTCTTGCCCAGGTGGCGGCTTTCGGAATTGCGCTGGGATTGCTGCTCGGCTTCCAGGTGCATTCATCGCCCGTTTACTTTTTGGCGCTCTTAATGACGTTCATCGCCTCCGGGGTATTTGCGCTCTCCCGGAGGCACGAGAGCGTATTCCCTCAAGAGGCGGTCATCGGTATCGTGTTCGCGCTGTCATCGGCCGCGGTTGTGGTGGCGGCGGAGAAGATGGCTCACGGCATGGAATACGTTAAGGACCTGCTGGCGGGGCAGATACTCTGGGTGACCTGGGGCGATGTTGCAAGGACAGCGTTCATCTATGCCATCGTCGGCGCCATACATTATATATATAGAAAACAATTCATTGACGCATCTTTCAATAAGGATGCTGAAGGGACGATGGTGTGGGATCTTCTGTTCTATGTCCTTTTCGGCATCGTGATAACATCGTCTGTGAGCATTGCGGGAGTTCTTCAGGTTTTTTCATATCTGATAGTGCCGTCCCTTATAAGCACTTATTTTTTCAAGACGATCAGAGAAAGATTGATGTTCGGGTGGGCTTTCGGCTTTGTAATGAGCTTTTTTGCTATGGCAGTTAGCTACAAATGGGATCTGCCGACAGGGCCGTTCATAGTTGTTTGCTTTGCGTCTGTGCCCGTCCTTCTTCTTATCTATACGTCTTTCAAATCGCTCATCGGATCGGTGAGTAAAATATGAGTTGAGGTAAATATTGATATAATTTAAGCGTGATAGTGGCGGGAGTTCGGCTTCGCAGAGGCAAGCTCTGCTCTTATCTCACTCCAAGCCATATAAAACCCCCTCTCATTCTCCCCCTTAGTAAGGGGGAGATGTCCCAAAGGGACAGAAGGGGTTTGAGGTGAGGCGAAAAGAGCGAAGTTCATCTCCGCGAAATATAGATTTTTGCCTCATAATTAAGTGCATAAATTTTAATCACCACAACCATTTTCTTAATGAATTTATATCCTCCGGATGTATAATAAAATTCAATTTTATAAGAGAGGCACATAATGGAACTTTATATTTCGGGAATAATTGCGGTCGCGATGCTGGCATATCTGATATATGCCATGTTCAATCCCGAGAAATTCTAAGGTGGAATGATCATGACAGCCGAGATTCTTCAAATAGCTATCTATATTATTGCGCTCATAGTGCTTACGCCGATCCTCGGTACCTACATGGCGAAAGTATTCGTGGGCGAGAGAACGTTCATGACGCCGCTGGTCAGACCGATCGAAAAAACGATCTATAGCGTATGCGGTGTTGATGAGAACGAAGGGATGGACTGGAAGATCTTATACGTGGGCGGTCATCCTCTTTCATATAGTCGGATTTATTTTTCTTTTTATCATGCAGATATTTCAGGCCTGGCTTCCGCTTAATCCCAACCATATGCCGAATGTCCCTTGGGATCTCGCCCTCAATACGACGGTCAGTTTTGTAACAAATACCAACTGGCAGGCATACGGAGGCGAAACCACTTTAAGTTATTTATCTCAGATGCTCGGGCTTACGGTCCAGAATTTCCTGAGCGCCGCGAAAGGCATGGCGGTTTTCCTGGCTTTCGCCAGAGGACTGACGAATAAGGGAATCTCGACGCTGGGCAACTTCTGGGTCGACCTTGTCCGTTCATTATTATATGTGCTTCTTCCGCTTTCGATCATGCTTTCGATATTTCTTGCCGGGCAGGGTGTCGTGCAGACTTTTTCACCGAATGTCACGGCCATGACGATCCAGGGCGAAAAGCAGGTCCTTCCGCTCGGTCCCGCGGCTTCACAGGTCGCGATAAAACAGCTCGGCACGAACGGCGGGGGTTATTACAATGCGAACAGCGCACATCCTTATGAGAATCCCACTCCTTTATCCAATTTTTTTGAAATGCTCGCGATATTATTGATCCCGGCTGCCCTGGTATATACATACGGCATAATGATAAAAAATAGGAAACACGCCTGGCTGATATTTTGTGTAATGCTCGGCATATGGGCTTTCGGCCTTGGAATTTCAATGTGGTCGGAATACGGCACCGCAACCGTTAAGACGATCACCGCACTTGAAGGGCAGGAGACAAGGTTCGGAGTGACCAACAGCCTTATCTGGGCAACGGCTACTACGTCCGCATCGAACGGTTCGGTGAACGCAATGCATTCATCGCTTTCCCCCATAGCAGGCGGGATAGCGATATTCAATATGATGCTTGGGGAGATAATATTCGGCGGCGTGGGTTCCGGCCTGTATGGGATGATCCTTTTCGTGATCCTTACGGTATTCCTTGCCGGGCTGATGGTGGGGAGAACTCCCGAATACCTGGGAAAGAAGATAGAGCAAAGGGAGGTTAAGATGGTGATCGCGGGGATACTTCTGCCGTCGATCATTCTTCTTATCGGAGCGGGAGTATCCTGCGTTCTGCCGCAGGCGCTTTCGAGTTTGTCAGCTAAAGGGCCTCACGGCTTCAGCGAGATCCTGTATGCTTTCACATCCGCCTCGGAAAACAACGGCAGCGCTTTCGCGGGACTGAACGCGAACACGGTATATTTCAACATATTTTTGAGCATCGCGATGCTGATAGGAAGGTTCGGGGTCATGATCCCCGTAATGATGATCGCCGGGAGCATGGCGGCAAAGAAGATCGCGCCTTTTTCAAGCGGCACTTTTTCGACCGACGATACCTTATTCGCGGTCCTGCTTGTGGGAGTTATCATCATTGTGGGGGTACTTACATTTTTCCCTGCATTATCTTTAGGCCCACTCATTGAGCACCTGCTGATGATCAAAGGACGGGTATTTTAATGACAAAAGAACAAGCGATAGACCAGAAGAAACTGATGTCACAGGCCCTCATCGATTCTTTCATTAAACTTAATCCGAAAGAAGAGATGAGGAATCCGGTCATGTTCATGACGCTGGTCGGCGCGGTGATGACATCAGCATATTTTATCAGCTTCCTTTTCAATGGGATCTTCGCCTCATTCGATCTGTGGATAAGCATCTGGCTGTGGTTCACCGTGTTGTTCGCTAATTTCGCGGAAGCGATCGCCGAGGGAAGAGGGAAAGCGCAGGCGGAATCTTTAAAGAGATCAAGGTCCGAGGTATTCGCCAGGCTTCTCAAGGATAACAAAGAAACAAAGGTCCCGGCGGGGACACTGAAGAAAGGCGACATCGTTGTTTGCGAGGCTGATGACATCATTCCCGCTGACGGAGAGGTGATAGAAGGGATCGCAAGCGTGAATGAAGCCGCGATCACAGGTGAATCGGCTCCAGTCATCAGAGAAAGCGGCGGAGACAGAAGCGCCGTGACGGGCGGAACAAAAGTGATAAGCGACAGGATAGTCGTGATGATATCGGCAAATCCCGGGGGCAATTTCATAGACAGGATGATAGCTCTTATCGAAGGGGCAAAACGCCACAAGACCCCGAACGAGATCGCGTTAAGCATTGTGCTGTCCGGCCTTTCGATAATATTCCTTCTTGCTGTTGTAACGCTTAAGTTATTTGCCGATTACAGCGGAGCGGCCGCGGGCCAGGACCTGTCAAATATCGTTACGATCCCCGTTCTGATCGCGCTTTTGGTCTGCCTCATCCCCACGACCATCGGAGGACTTCTCAGTTCGATCGGGATAGCCGGAATGGACAGGCTGATCAGAAGGCATGTGATAGCAAAAAGCGGAAGAGCCGTTGAGGCGGCCGGCGACATCGATGTGCTTTTGCTGGACAAGACCGGAACGATCACGCTGGGCAACCGCATGGCCCATGAGTTCATCCCGTCAAAAGACACGGACGAAGTTAACCTCGCGGAAGTCGCTCAGCTGTCGTCATTATCTGATGAGACCCCCGAAGGCAGGTCTATCGTGGTCCTTGCAAAGGACAAATACGGCTTGCGCGGGTCGAATTTCCGCGAAAATGAGGTCAAGTTCGTACCTTTCTCGGCGAACACCAAGATGAGCGGCATCGATTTTATTGATAAGGACGGAAAGGTGACCCGTTCAATACGGAAAGGCGCGGTCGACGCGATAAAATCATACGCGGAGTCGTTCAAAAGGAAATTCCCGGTAGAGCTTGAGGGAGTGGTGAAAAACATCAGCAACAGCGGCGGGACCCCGTTGGCCGTTGCGGATGATTTCCGCGTTTACGGGATAATCCATCTTAAGGATATAGTAAAAGGCGGAATAAAGGAGCGCTTCAGGGAGCTGAGAAAAATGGGGATTAAGACCGTAATGATAACCGGGGATAATCCTCTTACTGCCGCGGCGATTGCCGCCGAAGCCGGCGTTGATGACTTTATCGCGCAGGCAACGCCCGAATCCAAGCTAGAGCGCATCAGAAGCGAGCAGTCGAACGGACATCTTGTGGCAATGACGGGGGATGGCACGAACGATGCCCCCGCTCTCGCGCAGGCTGATGTTGGAGTAACGATGAACACGGGAACGCAGGCGGCAAGGGAGGCCGGGAACATGGTGGACCTGGAAAGCAATCCCACAAAACTCATAGAGATCGTAGAAATAGGCAAACAGCTTCTCATGACCAGAGGTGCGCTGACAACCTTCAGCATAGCGAATGATGTCGCGAAATATTTCGCCATAATCCCGGCGATATTCGGGTCGCTTTATGCCGAAGCGGGCAGTCCCGGTCCGCTTTCGATATTGAACATAATGAGGCTCCACTCTCCGCAAAGCGCGATAATGAGCGCCGTCATATTCAATGCGCTGATAATAATCGCTCTGATACCGCTGGCTTTAAAGGGCGTCACTTACAGGAGCGAAAGCGCGTCAAAGCTTCTTAGAAGAAACCTTTTGATATATGGCTTAGGCGGACTGATAGCTCCTTTTGTCGGGATAAAGATATTGGATGTCATGCTGGTGGCGTCGGGAATAATGCGTTGAATAAGGATAGACAATGAAAACATTAAGAACTTGTTTGATGATATTTGCCACGACCGTTATATTAACGGGACTGATATATCCAGCCTTTATAACGATAATATCTCAAACCGCTTTCAAAGAAAAAGCTCAAGGAAGCATTGTAAATGCCAATGGTAAAATGATCGGCTCATATCTGATCGCGCAAAAATTCGATAAGGACGGATATTTTTGGCCACGCCCATCGGCGGTCAGTTATGATCCAATGCCTTCAGGAGGAAGCAATCTATCCGCGACAAGCAAGACTTTACAGGATACGATAAAAAAAAGAAAAAGGATATTGCTTTCGTCTGACAGAACAAAGAAAGAAATGCAGATACCGTCCGACATGATATATGCTTCCGGCTCCGGCCTTGACCCGCACATAAGCCCGGCTTCCGCCGTTTTTCAGGCGGACCGCGTCGCAAAAGCGAGGCGTATGGAAAAGGCAAATCTCATTGAGCTGATAATTAAGGCGACTGAAAAAAGAGACTTTTTGATCTTTGGCGAACCCAGGGTGAACGTATTGAAGCTGAATCTGCTTTTGGATTCCACGGGGAAAAGAGTAAAATGAAAGGGAAGTATGGAAAAAGATATATTTAAACGATTGACTCCTGAGGAAGCTTTAAAATTAGCAAGCGAGCCTAAAAAGAAGGGCAAACTCAAGATATTCATCGGCTATGCGCCCGGCGTTGGGAAGACCTGGACGATGCTCAATGAGGGGAATCGCCGGCTTCAGAGAGGCGAGGATATCGTCATCGGATACGTTGAATCCCATGGAAGGGCGGAGACCGACAAGCAGATCGGCACGCTTCCGGTCATTCCCAGAAAGAAAGTAGAATATGCCGGCAAGGTGATGGAAGAAATGGATGCCGACGCGATCATCAAGAGGCATCCGACCACGGCGCTCGTTGATGAAATGGCCCATACAAATGTTCTTGGATCAAAATACGCAAAACGATATGAAGATATCAATAGGATACTGGAAGCCGGAATAAACGTCATAACCACCCTCAACGTCCAGCACTTTGAAAGCCTGAACGACACCATCCAGCAGATAACGGGAGTTGTGGTAAGGGAGACCATCCCTGACATGATCGTTGAAAGCGCTGATGAAGTGGTCGCCGTTGATATCACGGTGGAAGCTCTCCTTAACAGGTTAAAAAGAGGGGACGTTTATAAAAAAGAAAATATCGACAATGCGCTCAGGAACTTTTTCAGGGAGGGCAACCTGAATGCCTTAAGGGAGATATCCCTGAGGCAGACGGCTCAGGAGGTGGATGAAGAGCTGGAAGAATACATGAAAGCGCACGGGATCGACGAGACCTGGCAGACGACCGAGCGCATAATGGTATGCATAAGCCCAAGTCCTAACGCGAAGAAACTTATCAGAAGAGGGGCTTTGATAGCAAGGCGTTACCGTGCTGAATGGTTCGTTGTTGCAGTGGAAAGCACAAGCTTGCTCGCCGCCAAATGGAGCCGTGAAGAAAAGGCGGAGCTGGAAACGAATTTCAAATTAGCCGGCCAGCTCGGGGCCAAGGCAGTTACCATGTCCGGCAGGAGCATTTCCGATGTGCTGTCGGGATTTGCTAAAGAAAAACACATCACCCAGATAGTCATTGGCCATTCCGAAAAAAGCATATTCCAATCATACTTTACCGGAACCACCACCAGCAAGCTACTGGGGCACACAAAGAACATCGCGATACATGTTATCCCAACCACAAGGGATGTGCCCCCGTCCGCGAACAAGCTTGGCTGGGTCGATACCGCCATATCCGCCGAAATCACGATAAACGATTATTGGAAGATATTGTGGGTGACCATCATAATAACCGTATTGAGCCTGATCATTTTGCCTTATGTCGGATACCAGGCGGTGGGATTCGTGTATTTATTGGCGGTGCTTATTTTAAGTTTATTCATATCTCTTGTTCCGATAATCATTTTTGCGCTGCTCAGCGCGTTCGTCTGGGACTTCTTTTTCATTCCGCCCTTCGGGACCATCGCGATACTTAAAAAAGAGGACATAATAATGAGCATCGCGTTCATTATCACATCTATTATCACGGGATATCTTACGAGTAAAATAAGAAGAGATGAAAAGCTGCTTTCCATAAGAGAGGCAAGGATGGATACGATGTACAGGATCGTATCCGTTATCGCGGCCGCCAGGGACAGGCATTCGTGCATAAAGGACGTTGAAAAAGAAATAGAGACCATACTTCCCGGAAAATGCAAAATATTCGTTAAGGAGGATGATATCGAGTTCGAGGGGTTATTGCGCAAAAGCATCGTTAACGATGAAAAAGAATTGTCAGTGGCCATGTGGGCTTATGAAAAGGGGAGGGCGGCCGGGTGGACATCGGATACTCTGTCGTTCGCAAAAGCGCTATATCTGCCGCTGAGAGGGCCTTCTGAGACCGTCGGGGTTTTCTCCTACACGCCCGGAGGAGAAAAAGCGCTTTCTCAAGACGACATGAACATGCTTTTCGCGATATTGAATCAGCTTTCGATATTCCTTGAAAGGGAGCTTTTCAGGGAGCAGGCCGTTGGAGTTAAAAAGACCGGTTAGACGTCAACCCACGAATCTGTAAGTGTTTATCTCTTCCTTCAGTTTTCTCGCAGCCTGTCTCGCGGCGCCGGCAAAATCTTCTCCGGAAGACGCGAATATTATGTTCCTGGACGAATTGATTATCGCGCGTTCACCTTTTTTATTTACGCCGTAGCGGACGGATAGGGGAAGGTCCCCCTGCTGGGCGCCTATGCCGGGGATCAGTATCGGCATTTCTCCCGCTATCTTCCTTATCTCTTTCAGCTCCTCCGGGTTCGTGGCGCCGACAACGAGACCGCAGTTGCCCGAGACATCCCATTCCTTTACGTGCTTTGCGACCAGCTTATACAACGGCTCCTCCTTGCCCAGCACCTGGAAGTCTTTATGCCCGACGTTCGAAGTAAGGCAGAGAATGAATATTCCCTTGTCCTTGTATTCAAGAAAAGGCTCGACGCTGTCATAACCCATGTATGGATTGATGGTCGTCGCGTCCGCTTTATATATCTCAAAAACGGCTTTCGCGTAGGCCGAGGCGGTATGGCCCACATCGCCTCTTTTCGCGTCAAGTATTATCGGTATGTCGTCGGACGCGTATTCGATCGTTTTTATCAGCGCCTGCATCCCGTATATGCCGTACATTTCGTAGAACGCTATGTTCGGTTTGTACGCGCAGACCAGGTCTTTGGTCGCGTCGATGATCGCCTTGTTGAAATCGAAGATGGGGTCTCCTTTGTTGAGGAGCGAAGCGGGGATCCTTTTCAGGTCTATGTCCAGTCCGATGCAGAGAAGGGAATTGTTCTTCTTGACTGCGGCGTCGAGTTTTTCAGTGAATTTCATAACCCAAGCATGCTCTTAGTGAAGAGAGTTTTATACCGGTAGCCTGCCGCCTCTATGTTCTCCCTTGCGCCTTCCTCCCTGTCCAGTACGCCGATTATCATGACCACCTCAATGCCCGAGCGCTTCAGCTCGCTAGCCGCCGCTATGGCGGCCCCCGCGGTGGTCAGTATATCTTCAATAAGCACGATCTTATCTCCCTTGAACGCTTCCCCCTCGATCATCTTGGATGTGCCGTATCCTTTTTCTCCCTTGCGCACAATGATAAAAGGCTTTTTCACTTCCAGCGAAAGGGCGGTAGCAAGAGCGACAGCGCCAAGTTCCGGGCCGGCGAGGCGGTTGAACGAATCAGGCGGAGGAAGCATACCCGCAAGTTCCTTGGTTAGCGGTCCCAGGACTTCAGGTTTTGTCTCGAAAAGGTATTTGTCGAAGTAATATTTACTTTTCCTTCCGGAACGAAGGGTGAAGTCGCCGGTCAAAAGGGCGACCTTTTTTATTAACGCGCCCAGCTCTTCTTTTGTCATTGGCCTTTGTTGTGCTTTTCTTTCATCGCGTCGCCTATGGTGACGGTCTTTTTCTCATGCACCGGTATCGTTTCGGTAGGTTCTTTGGGTTCCTCCTGAGAGGGCCCTTTATTCGCGTCCTTTATGGACAGCCCTATTTTCTGCTCTTCAGGTATAACTTTCAGGACCTTTACGTCCACGACTTGTCCGACCGCGATCACGTCCTCCGGCCTGGTTATCGGCTTGTCCGATATCTCGGAAATGTGTATCAGGCCTTCGAGATTACCTTCAAGCTCGGCGAAAGCCCCGAATTTCACGAACCTCGCGATCTTCGCCTTTGTTATCTGGCCTGGTTTGTAAAGCTCCGCCGCGCTTACCCACGGATCCGGCTGCAGCTCTTTCAACCCGAGAGCGACTTTCTTGTTCTCCCTGTCGACCCCAAGCACGAATACATCCAGTTCCTGTCCGACCTTCAGTAGATCGGAAGGGTGGTTAACTCTTTTCCATGAAAGTTCCGTCAGGTGGATAAGCCCCTCGACCCCGCCCACATCCACGAACGCGCCGAAATTCTTTATGCTTGTTACCGTTCCGTGGCGAACCTGGCCGACCTCGAGCTCATCGAATATTTTGCTCGTCTCTGGCCGCGGCTTTTCCGCCGCGGCTATTTTATGGGACATTATTATTTTTCCCTGCCGGCGGTTTATTTCGATTATTTTTATCGGGATGGTCTTGCCGACAAAACTCTCTATCTGTTCATCAGCTTCCTTTGCCACCTGTGAGGCGGGAATAAAACCCCTGATCCCGTAATAATCAACGACGAGCCCGCCTTTAACGGCGGAAGTGACCTTTGCTTCTACCGCTTTCCTGCTCTTGTACGCCTCATACGCCGTGCGCCATTTTTTTTCATAGTCGGCCTTTTTCCTTGAAAGGATTATGCATCCTTCCTTGTCCTCGAGTTTTTCGATCAGGACATCGATCTTGTCGCCGACTTTTACGATGTCATTGATGTTGCTGAACGATCTGTCTGATAATTCGGCGGGAGGTATAAAACCGTCAGATTTATAATTGATGTCCACAAGCACGCCGGAAGGATCCACTTTTACGACAGTTCCCTTAACGATGTCCCCCGGTCTGTAACTTTTGAACGTGGCTTCATAGCCCGCTTCTTCCGCCTGGCCTTCCTGAGGGACCTGCGCGAGGGGTTTTATCGCGGCCGGTTTTGCCGCAGGCCTGGGTTCTATGCTTATCGGGGTGGCCTTGAAACCTGATGCTTTTTCCTCTTCCTGCCTGCCGGTAGGCAAGGTTTTCGGGGCTGATTCGCTCTTTTTGTTCTCTGCCAGGGTCTCCCTTATCAACGCGTCTATGTCTTCTGTCGCTTTTTCCTTGAAACCTCCTAAAGATGTACCTTGAAACTCTTCTGCCATATGAATTCCTCCAGTGTGCCCGTTTTTAGTTGTTCAACTGCCGCATCAGGGCGTTTTTGTGGCAATTTTGCGTAACGAACCGCGCAATGGGGAATATTAGCATAGTTTTTTAGAGTTGGCAAGATTGATGAGGTTAGGTAGTTAGATATGGGAAGTGGGTTAGGAAGTGGGAGATTGGAAGTGCTCACACCTCAAACTTCAAACTTCTTGACCCAACTCTCATTTCCAATTTTATTTTTCTCTCCATCCGTATTTCCCGACCAGTGGGACGAACACGCAGCCTATCGACCCTTCAACTTCCAGCTTGCCGCCGCGCTTTGTAACAATGGTGAGGGTTTGAGAGAAGGCATCGCCGACAGGTATTACAAGTCTCCCGCCTTCGGATAGCTGGTCCGTGAGGGGCTTCGGGATCGAAGGAGCTCCCGCTGTTACCAATATTCCGTCGAAGGGCGCTTTTTCCGGCGATCCAAGCGTGCCGTCGCCGGAAGTCACGGTTATATTCTTGTAGCCGAGCTCTTCAAGAATTTTTTTTGACCTTTCTGCGAGTGAAGGGACCACTTCGATCGAATAAACTTCCTTTGCGATCTCAGCGAGGATGGCGGTCTGATATCCTGAGCCGGTGCCTATCTCCAGGACTTTTTCCCCGCCTGAAAGGCCCAGCTTTTCGGTCATGATCGCGACCATGTACGGCTGGGAAATGGTCTGGCCGTCGCCGATGGGGAGCGCGCAGTCGTCGTAAGCCGAGGTTTCCATGCTTTTTGGGAGGAATTTATGGCGGGGGACCTTTCTCATAGCGTCCAGGACCAGCCTGTCGGATATCCCGCGGGAAATAAGCTGATCCTTCACCATTTCTTCCCGTATCTTCTTGAGAGATTGTTCGTCCACGGTTTATTATTCTACTCCCGAATAAATCTCTTGACAAATATGCCTGTTAACATAAGATTTATTTGTATGGCGACATTCCTTGATATTGGAAAACCTTATACCGATTACAAGACGGCGAAGTTCATTATTGTGCCTGTTCCGTATGAGGAAACCGTTTCTTACGGCAAAGGAACAGGGAAGGGACCGGATGCGATCCTCAAGGCCTCACTTCATATTGAAGATTATGATATCGACCTGGGCAGCGAGCCTTACAGGGCCGGGATACATGTGGCAAGGCCTATCAAGGCCGTTAAGGCCATTAAGGCGGAGGTCAGAAAGATCCTTGATGACAAAAAAATTCCCGTTTTGCTTGGCGGGGAGCACTCGATAACCCCTTTTGCCGTTGCCGCGTGCAGAGAAAAGCACAACAACCTGAGCATTCTTCAGTTCGATGCTCACGCCGACCTGAGGGATAAATACCACGGTTCCAAACAGAGCCACGCATGTGCGATGAGGAGGGTTCTGGAGATATGCCCCGCGGTCCAGGTCGGCATCAGGTCTATGTCAGTTTCAGAAGCCAAATTCGCCAGGGGATCGGGCCAGATAAGCAGGATACATCTTGCCCAGAAACTTGAGCTTGCGGAGATCGTTGTGGAACAGCTCTCCAAGGAAGTTTATATCACCTTCGATGTGGATGCGCTCGATCCGGGTATTATGCCTTCCACCGGAACTCCTGAGCCGGGAGGGTTCGATTATTATGAAGTGCTGGACCTGTTCGAAGCTGTGGCGCGGGAAAAGAACATAGTCGGATTTGATTTTGTAGAACTTGCCCCGATAAAAAACCTGAATGCTCCCGATTTCACTATCGCGAAGCTTATTTATAAGCTGATGGGTTACTTAACCTCGAAATAACTTTTTCTTTTCCCAGCACTTCCACGACATCATAGATCCCTGGAGATTCAGCGCGTCCTGAAAGAAGCACCCTGGCAGGATGGATGATCTCGCCAAGCTTAACATTTAATTCTGCCGCCAGTTCTTTGAAAGCTTTTTCTATGTTCTCTCTTGTAAAAGGAGATGTTTTTGAGAGCCTCTCCATCAGCTTCGCGGCCATTTCTTTTGCCCCGGGTCTGTCCAGATACTTGGACTTTGCTTCAGGATCGATCTTGAAATTATCCCTGAAGAAATATTCGGAAAGGGGAACTATCTCAAGGATCGTTTTGAGCCGGTCATGCAGGCACCTGATGACCTTTTCAGCATAAGCCTTATCCGTTCCCGGGTAAGCCTGTTCTACGAACGGCATCGCAAGCGAAATGATCCTGTCGATATTCGAATCCTTGATATAGCGGGCGTTAAGCCAGTTAAGCTTGGTGAAATCGAATATTGCGCTCGTCTTCTGGACCTTTTCGACCGAGAACTTCTCGATGAGCTCGTCCCTTGAAAAGATCTCCTGGTCCTTATATCCCCAGCCGAGCCTCGCGATATAATTGATCATCGCTTCCGGAAGGTAGCCCAGTTCCTTGTATTCGATCACGGATGTCGCGCCGTGGCGCTTTGACAGCCTGGCCTTGTCCTGTCCCATTATCATGGGGATGTGGGCGAACTTCGGCGGCGTTAATCCGAACGCCTGATAAAGAAGTATCTGCCTGGGAGTGTTGGACAGGTGATCATCGCCCCTTATGACGTGGGTTATCATCATCAGATGATCATCGACCACCGCCGCGAAATTATACGTCGGGAAACCGTCGGACTTGATCAGCACGAAATCGTCAAGAAGCTCGTTCTCGAAAGATACCTCGCCCCTGATCATGTCCTGGACGGTAGTGGTGCCCGTCATCGGGATCCTGAACCTTAAGACTTTTGGTTTGCCCGCTTTGAGATTCTTTTCGGTCTCATCTTTTCCCATTTTCCTGCATTTCCCCCCATACTTGGGGGCTTCTTTCCGCTGGGCCGCAAGACGCCTCTGCTCATCAAGTTCTTCGGGAGTGCAGAAGCAGTAATAAGCTTTGCCTTCCTTTATGAGTTTTTCAGCCCATTCATTGTATGTGTTCAATCTCTGAGTCTGGAAATAAGGGCCGAAATCCCCTCCGACGTCGGGCCCTTCATCCCAGTCTATCCCGAGCCATTCCAGGCCGTCCAGGATCGCCTTCACGGCTTCTTCGGTAGACCTTGTCCTGTCGGTGTCTTCTATCCTGAGAATGAAAACGCCTTTGTTCCTCCTGGCAAAGAGCCAGTTATATAAAGCCGTCCTGGCGCCGCCGATGTGAAGATATCCCGTGGGGGACGGAGCGAAACGGACCCTTACCAATTCTTGATTTACCATGGGTATGAGTATACAATAACAAAAATCAATTACCAATTACAAATTTCAAATGACAAATAAATCATTAAATGACAAATCAATAAATTTTAACCTATTTGGATTTTTCAGATTCATTTGGGTTTTGTCATTTGGATTTTGGATTTTAACATTGATTGCTCCTTCTTTCGGATCAACTATCCAGGAAGAATTCATGAAGAGCAGCAACTTTGTGCGCCAGGCTGGAATGGGCGGCGCGGCAACGGCGGTCTGCGACGACCTGAGCTCCGTCTACTATAACCCGGCAGGACTGGCAAAAGCCGGGCCGCTCGGGTTTTCGTTCGGGACCATCGATACCAACAAGGAGCTGCTGGATGAGTACCGTTATTATTGCTACAACCTGGGCACTCTGGCTTATCTCGGATACGACAAGATACTTCCCACGGGAGAAAAGGTCAAGGCGGATACTTTCGGGATGGGCGTGCAGACCGGGATGGGGATAAGTTACGGCCTGACTTACAAGAACATTTTTATCGATACCAATGCCAAGGAAGAAAGGGGCTACAGCGCGGACCTCGGCCTCTTGTTGAAAGTGTCCCCGCAGGTCTCGATCGGCGTGCTGGGTCAGGACGCGCTGTCGGATAAGGTACTGGAGATACCTTCGAGCACGCGAATAGGTGCCGCTTACAGGCCTTTTGAAGACCGGCTGATAATCGCCGCTGACTCTGAGCTCGGAAGGGCCGGACCCGGAGATTTCACTCATTACGGAGTGGAGTGGAAGGTCGCCGACGGCCTTAAACTCAGGGCCGGCATCGACAGCGGCAATACCACTTTTGGATTGAGCCTTGATCTTCCTTTCATGAGGATCCATTACGCCGGCATGCTGGATAAGGATGCTGAAAGCGGTACGGTGCAGATGGTGGGCGGAGAGATAAGCTTTTTTGAAAGTCCGAAAAGACCTATGTCAGTGATAAGGCCGAAGGAATATGCTTTGATAGAGATCGGCGGGAACATCGTCGGAGGAGTGGGGGATTTCAGCTTTTTGGGCGGCGGCCGTATCGGGGCTGACTCGATCATTGAACACATAAAACAGGCGACAAAAGACCCTTACATTGACGGGCTGATCCTGAGAATAAAAGGATTTGACGGGGGAATGGGTTCCCTGGCGATCGTGCAGGAGATCAGGAGCGAACTTTTAAAATCAAAAGAAAAAGGCAAAAAGATCGTTGCGTATCTGGAGGAGGGCACGCTCGGGGACGAATATTATCTGGCGTCCGTCGCGGATAAGGTCGTAGCTCCGTCCGCGGGGACCGTCGGCGGGATAGGGAAATCGATAAACATCGTCAAGGTAAAAGGATTGCTTGAAAAACTGGGCATAGAATCGCAGCTCCTTTCAAAGGGAAAATACAAGACAACATTCAATATGTTCTCATCCGATATCACAAAAGAGCAGAGATTGATGATACAGGATATTCTTTCCGATCTGTACCGGCAGATGGTCACCGATATCGAGAGCTCCAGAAAAGGGAAGATATCCATGGAAAAGCTGAAAGCGATATCCGACGGCAGCATATTCTCCGCCGGCAAGGCAAAGGAGCTCGGGCTTATCGATGAGGTCGGATACTTCAAGGACGCGATGAGCGCCGGAGCGGACCTTTATGGATCAAAGGATGAAATAAGCGTTATTGAGCAAAAAGACCTGTTCGTAGATGATGCCGATGGATATTTGTTCGCGTTCCCGAACAAGATAGCCGTGATAGAGATCGACGGCGATATCGTCACGGGAGGATCCGGCCAGAACATTTTATTCGGCGGCCATACCACGGGAGCCGATGTCATTTGCGATCAGATACGTAAGGCCGCGGATGACTGGCAGGTGAAGGCGATGATCGTGAGGATAAACAGCGGCGGTGGCTCCGCGGTCGCGTCGGGCCAGATATATTCGGAGCTGGTAAGAGCAAAGAAAAAAGACAAGGTGATCGTTGCTTCCATGGGGGACATGGCGGCTTCGGGAGGATATTACATAGCTTCAGCATGCAACAAGATAGTGGCCGACCCGGGGACAATAACCGGGAGCATAGGAGTGATAGACGAAAGCGTTCTCAATTATTCGGGGCTTCTGAAAAAGCTCGGGATCACGGCCGAAAGCGTAAAAGAAGGAAAGCATGCCGACATGTTCTCGGGGCTTCGAAAACTCTCCACCGAAGAGGTAAACTCCGTGAACGCATACATTGAAGAGACTTACCAGGAATTCATTAAGGCCGTGGCCGACGGAAGGGGGATGACTACGGGCGAGGTCGCGTCGCTTGCGGAAGGAAAGGTTTACACCGGCAGTCAGGCCCTTGACGTTAAGCTTGTGGATAAGATGGGCAACTTTACCGATTCCGTTAAGCTCGCTGCGGACATCGCGAAGCTGTCGGGAGAGCCGCAGCTTGTCTATTACAGACAGCAGAACATGTTCCTGCAGTTAGGAGGCGGAGCGGTAAAGATGCTGGGGCTGGGGAACGGCATATTTCCCGATCAGGGCGGGCTTGTGGAGTATAAGCTTTAAGTTCAGGAATTTGGGGAATTTGGAATACAGGAACTCAGTTTAGGAATACGGGAATAAGGGGGGAAAGGAAAAGAAAAAATCAAAAACGTGTTATTCCTATCTCCCTTTTTCCATTTTCCCTAAACTATATCCCCATATCCCTTTATTCCTATTCTCCTTAATTGTGTTCCTTAATTCCCTGATTCCTCAGTAGAAATGATTATGTAATTTATCTTCTCCGGATAGATCATGTTCAGCTTGCCTTTTGCCGCTTTCTCGATCCTCGGGAGCGCCTCTTCTTTTGCCACAAGATAATTCAGGTATCTATTCTCGGGCCTTATGCTATCAAGCTTCCGTTTTAGCTCATCGATCTCGTAGCCGGTTTTGATGCTGTTCGTGTATATCGTAAGATGTACCGCGGAAAGCAGGACAAAGACCGTCAATATTATAAAAGCTCTGAGTATTTTCATATCCGTTCCGCCGCCCTCAGCTTCGCGCTTCTCGCTCTCGGATTCGATCCTACCTCTTCAGGACCCGGGATAACAGGCTTCCTTGTGATCACAGCCAGCTTCCTTTTGTGATCACAGGTGCACTGCGGTTGTCTCGGAGGACAGATGCAATCCACGGACTCTCTCTTGAAGATGTTCTTGACCATGCGGTCTTCAAGAGAATGATATGATATCACGACTATCCTCCCGCCGGGAGCGAGAAGGTCGATTGCGTCCTCCAGCGCGGTACGCAGGCTGTCGAGCTCCCCGTTCACCGCTATCCTGAAAGCCTGGAAAACCCTGGCAATGGATTTCGTGGCGAACTGGGGCGATGTCTTCGGGATGGAGCGCCTTATGATATCCGCGAGCCCAAGCGTTCCTTTGACGGGTCGGTTCCTGATGATAGCCGAAGCGATCCGTTTGAAAAACCTTTCTTCGCCAAGGTCCCGGATGATACCCTCAAGTTCTTCTTTATCAAGGCTGTTCACCAGATCCTCTGCGGTACGGCCTTTTGACCTGTCCATCCTCATGTCAAGGGGAGCGTCCGTCCGGAAGCTGAATCCGCGGCCTGAAGAATCGATCTGGTATGAGGATACGCCCAGGTCGAATAATATTCCGTTGATACCCGATACCCGATGCCCGATACCTGACGCGCGATCATTGATTATCGATCTTATATTTGAGAAGTTGTCATGAATAAAAATGACGCGGCTGCCGAATTCCTTCAGGTTTTCCTTCGCCGCTTCAAAGGCTTCAGCATCCTGGTCGATCCCGATGAGGGCTATCTTGTCCGAAGCTTCGAGTATCGCTTTCGCGTGTCCGCCTCCGCCGAGCGTCGCGTCGACAATGACAGTATTCGGGCGGATATTGAGATATTCGATAACCTCTTTGAGCATTACCGGAATGTGTTTATAGATCATGGTTATTTGGTGAAGGGAAAGGTGTTTTTATGAAAGTTGGTGTGGGATCGTGTCTTTCTCATCTCACATCTCCCGTCTCGCATCTCTTATTTCTTCTTCAGGCTGTTGTCAATGGAAGTTAATTTCTGATGGATCATGTAAAGCAGGACGGGCGCCGAGAACCACATGATGATAACGGAAAAGAAAAGCACCATCAATATAAGCCCGAAAAATCCGGTGAATACGGTGTTCATTAGCCTCATAAGGTATGGATTATAACACCACAATCCATTATAATAAAGCTTCGTATTATGTTCTCATTTCAAACAAAACTATCGATGCTTCGGGCCGTTTTGACGAAAAGATCGCCATTCTACATCCAGTTCTATATCTCAAAGGCGTGCAACCTGGAATGCAAGATGTGCAACATAGTGGAGGCGAACGCCGACCTGAAACCTTTCAAGACGGAAAACATCGAGGCGATCGCGGACAACCTGGTGAGGATCGGCGCCGGGGTGGTCCTTCTTACCGGAGGAGAGCCGTTCCTTCGGCCCGATATCGATGAGATCGTGCGGATATTCAAAAAAAAGAACCTGGACGTGAGGATGCAGACGGCGGGGCTTATGTCCAAGAAAGACAAGATCGCGAAATGCGTCGAGAACGGCGCGAGGGACATAAACGTCAGCATAGACTCGCTCGATGAAGAGATGTCGGATTACATAAACGGAGTAAAGGGTTCGTGGCGCGACGCCATGAAGGCCGTCTCATTTATCTCCCGCACTTTCCCGCGGAAAGACTCCATCTGCGCGCTTGGGTGCGTTCTGTCGCGATACAATGTGGATGAGATCGACGCGCTCCTCGACTTCGCGACAAGGATCGGCTGGTGGTTGTCCCTTGTTCCCGTGCACATCACGGAGCCGTCAAATCCCCTGAATTTCCGCGGATATGACGAATATTTCAAGTTCCGCGAAAAAGACTTTACGAAGGTCAAAGAGCTTATCGACCGGCTGAAGAAAAAGAAAAAGCATGGAGCCATGCTTTTTGATTCCGATGATTACCTTGATTCGATCTACCACTTCATCAGGACCGGGCACCCCAGCTGGAGGCACAGGGGCGTGTGCGACACGCCGAACCTTTATTTTGCCATATTGCCTGACGGCAGGTTCGCCCCGTGCTGCGACTTCCGGATGAACGAGGTCGTATACGTCTATGACAGGAGCTTTCCCGACATTTACAGGACCGCGAAATTCAGGGATGAAGTGAAGTCCATCGCGAAGAAATGCCCCGGATGCAATTTCGGCAGCTTTCCGGAGATGACGCTCTCAGCCAGGTCGCTGCCGACGATATTCGAAAGGCTTATGCTCCAGTTCAGGGCGCAGTCCAGAGGGATAAGGCCCATTGAAGAGAGCGAATTGTTCAGGTTGATCGATGAAGTAAAAAGCGGCTACGATATTTATAGAACTGGAAGAACATACCCGCACAGGGAAGAAAAGGTGAAGGGCTGAAATGTCAAATTTATCCCTGATGATGAAGCAGGTGAAGAGATACAAGACCGTCGGTTTCGGGACGGGAGGAGGGATACTGAAGCACTCGCTTTATCCATTAAAGCTCTTTAAACAGGTCCTTCCGTCGAGCGGAGTGATACTCGACCTCGGCTGCGGAGAGGGCATGCTCACAAACCTCCTGTCCGCCGCTCTTCCCGCGGCAAAGATCCACGGCGTGGACCTGGACCGGGAGAGGATAGAGAAAGCGGAAAAAGTCGCCGGCCCCACGGCGGACTTCGCGGCAAAGGACATATTGGACTGCGATTTCAGGGGGGCTTCGGCCGCGATATTCAACGACGTCCTTCATCATCATCCGAAAGACCACCAGGTCAAGCTTCTTGAAGCGGCCAATAAGTTCCTCGATGACGACGGCCTTCTTGTCCTGAAAGAAGTGGACATCAGGGACAGGGCCGACGTCGCCTGGACCACTTTCTGGGACAAGAAACTCTATCCGAATGACACCCTTAACTTCAGGGGGAAAAGCGAATGGGAAAAGGTGCTTCGCGAGACCGGGTTCAGGGTCATCGGCATTCACAGGGTCAGGCATCCATGGCCGGCATCCAGGACCGTTATCGTCGCCACGAAGCGCCCAAAACTTGAAAGGATCGAATTCAAAAAGATCGATAACGCGAAAGACCTGACAAAGGTCCTTGTCACCGGGGCGACGGGATTCATCGGCGAGCATCTGGTGCGCGAGCTGTTAACTAATGGGATGGGCGGCAGGGACGTGCAGATATCGCTCATAGTGCGCGACCCCTGCGGACTTCCGGAAGAAATAAGAAGCAACTCCAGGGTGAAGCTGATCGTGGCCGACCTGAAAGACCTCGCGTCAAAGCGCGGAGAACTTTACGGCCATGAATATGTTTATCATCTTGCCTCAAAGGTAGCTTTCTTTGCCGGCAGGGATATCATGGATGACAACGTTCTTCCGACAAAGAACCTCCTTGAAGCTGTTTCAGGGCCAAAGCTCAAAAGGTTCGTTTACGCCAGCACCATGGGAGCCCTTGACAGGTCGAAGACCGATGACTGCTCGAGCCCGCTCGACGAGAACTCCCCCGCGCATCCCGTATCTTTCTACGGCAGGAGCAAGCTCGAAGGGGAGAGGCTTGTAAAAAGCTCAAAGCTTCCCTATACGATAGTCAGGATACCATGGTGCTACGGCCCGGGGATGTCAAAGACGCATCACGTGAGGGTGCTCTTTGAAAAACTCATGAAAGGCGGGTTGGTTTTCCGCGTCAACTGGCCGGGGAAAGTGAGCATCATCGAGGCCGGTGAACTCGCGAAGATATTCACCGCCGCTGCGGCGGACCCGAAGGCCCTGAACGGGACTTTCTTTGCTTCCGACGGGGAGCCGATCTCTTTTGGAGAGCTCTTCCGTGAGATGGGACGCGTCGCGGGCAGGAAGACGGGGAAGATCAATATTCCAGGGACCTTAATATCGATCGCGAAAATATTCAGACTGTTCGCGCCGTTCCAGATTAAATCCCTTTATATGGACGTGCTGGCGGTCTCGAACTCAAAGCTTGAAGGCATCGGCATCAAAGTTAAAAAAAGAGGAGCGGATTTCCTTCTTCCGCTTGCCAGATACATCAACGAGCAGAAATTCCCGTCAAGATGGCGGTCAAAGGCGCTCATTACTGGCGCCGCGAGCGGGATCGGGTTATCGCTTGCCAAAAAATTCTTCTCTCTCGGGTACGGCCTCATGCTTGTCGACAGGAACAAGGACCAGCTTGATAATATCGCAGGTGAGCTTAAGGCCGACAGGAGGGTCGCAGACCTGTCCGACCGGACTGCCCTGAAAGAACTGTGCGGCGAACTTGTGTCAAAATTAAATGACATCGAGATCGTCGTCAATAATGCCGGTGTCGGAGCCAGGGGGAATTTTGATGAAATGGAGTGGAGCGCGATAGAGAGGCTGATATCCGTCAATTGCGTCGCGCCCGCTATGATCAGCCGCGCGTTCATTCCCGTTTTCAGGAAAGCGGGGAGGGGAACGGTGATCAATGTCGCGTCGTCGTCGGCGTTCCAGCCTCTTCCGTTCATGGCCGCGTATTCCGCTTCAAAAGCGTTCATGCTGAATTTTTCACAGGCGGTCTCGGCCGAAAGCCCGGTCGAGATAATTACCGTCTCTCCTTCAGGCACAGCAACGAACTTTCAATCATCATCGGGAGTGAAAAGAGACAAAAATGAAAAGCTTCTTGATCCCGATGATGTGGCGGCTCAAATGATTTCAAAGATTGGCAAAGGCAGTAAATACTATATAATAGGCAGTTCGGGTAAGTTCATGAGCTTTGTTTCACGCTTATTGCCCGCAGCTGTCCAACTTAAGCTGTGGAAGCGCCTCATGGGCAAAATGAGATAAGTTATCGAGGTAAAATATGGCGATTAAAGAAACGCTGGACATAGTTATCCCCGTGTATAATGAAGAGGCCTGCATAAACAGGCTCATGGAGAGGCTTTTGTCCCTCAGGCAAAAAGCGGGGCCCCTGGAGATAAGCTTCATCTTCGTCAATGACGGCTCCACGGACAGCAGCGCGAAAATGCTCTTCGGCTATGCCGAAAAGCACGACTTCGTGAGGGTCATAAATTTCAGCCGCAACTTCGGGCACCAGATGGCGGTAACGGCCGGGATAGACCATGCCGATGCGGATCACGTGGCTATCATCGACTCCGACCTCCAGGATCCTCCCGAGCTGATACTCGACATGCATAAGAAAGCGAAAGAAGGATTTGACATCGTATACGGGCAGAGGATCGCCAGGCCCGGCGACTCGTTCTTTAAAAGGGCGACCGCGCATTTTTTCTACAGGCTCATCAATGTAATGTGCGACATTGACATACCGTTCGATACGGGCGATTTTCGCCTTATCAGCAGGCGCGTGGCGGACGAGCTGAAAAAAATGAGAGAAAAACACCGCTTCATCAGGGGGATGGTGCCGTGGCTCGGGTTCCGCAGCACGCCGCTGCCTTACAACAGGGAGAAAAGGTTCGGCGGCGAGACCAAATATCCGTTAAGAAAAATGGTCAGGTTCGCCCTTGATTCCATTTTCTCCTTCTCCAATGTTCCTTTGAAGATCGCCAACTACCTGGGGATGGCGATCATATGTATCAGCGTTCTTGTCGGGCTGTTCCTGCTGTATTTAAGGCTCTTCACACGGTTTACCGTCCCCGGCATCACTTCTGTCCTTCTCGCGCTCATGTTCATCGGCGGGATACAGATAGTCATGACGGGGATAATAGGCGAATACATAGGCAGGATATTCGAGGAGTCAAAAGGCAGGCCCCTTTATGTCGTGTGGGAGACAAAGAACATCAGCAAAGGCCGCTAGATGATGGACCAGGAAAAAACACTCACCAAAGAAGAGATATTCCATGACGGATGGGCGAACTCGATCGACGTCGACCGGCTTATGGTGGACGAGTCCTTCGAGGCCTGCACTGCCCCGGAGAACAGGCTCATAATGAAAAAGCTCGGCGACGTAAGGGGGAAGAATATCCTGGAGCTGGGATGCGGCGCGGGCGAGGCGGCGGTCTATTTCGCGAAAAAGGGCGCGCGTGTCACCGCCACCGACATATCGAACGGAATGCTGGAAGTGGTCAAGAAGCTGGCGCGCAAGCACGGCGTGGAGGTGGAGACCCGGCAGAGCTATTCGCATACCATGCCGTTCGCCGACGGCACTTTTGACATAGTTTACGCGGCGAATCTTTTGCATCACGTGGACATAGAGAGCACTTTGAAGGAAGCGCGCAGGGTGCTTAAAAATGGAGGAGTTTTTGTGTCCTGGGATCCCCTGGAGCACAATCCTTTGATCAAGCTTTACAGGAGGATTGCCACAAAGGTCAGGACCGAAGATGAACACCCCATTAAAACAAGCGACATTAAGACCTTTAAGAGAATATTTTCAACGGTCGAGACCGACGCGACCTGGTTCTTTCCTCTGCTGATATTCGTGAAATTCTTCCTGGTCGACAGGATAAGCCCGAACTCCGAAAGATACTGGAAGAAGATCATCGTTGAACATGAAAAACTCCAACGCGCGTACAATTTCCTGGAGAAGATGGATAAGGTCTTGTTCTCCGTTTTTCCTTTCATGAAGCGTTTCTGCTGGAACATCGTCGTGTTCGGGACAAAATAACCATGAAAAACTATTTTAGATTATTGAAATACGTTAAGCCCTACACAGGACTGCTGTTGCTGGGATTCCTATGCTCTACCGCGCTTTCTTCAATAAGTGTAATGGTAATACCTATTGTTGGGAAACTCTCGGAAGCTATCGGAGTGAAGAATTTCGCGCAATTGAACATGTTTATAGCCGCGGCGATAGGGCTTTATTTTTTAAGGGGGATTTTTTCTTTCGGGCAGGCCTATTTTATCTCTCATGCCGATCAAGGCATAACAAAAGATCTCAGGCTTCAAGTATTTGAGCATCTCCAAAACCTCTCCTTGGATTTTTATTCAAAGACCAGGACCGGCGAAATAATAACGATAATGATGAATGACATCAATATGATGCAGAATGTCATCATTGATTCCTTTACTTCCATTATCCCAAATATCATGACGATAGTAGGAGTGGCCGGATACCTTCTTTTTCTGGACTGGCGGTTAACGCTTGTTTCAATATTCATGCTTCCGGTCATCACCATCGTTTCAACTGGTTTCAGCAATCAGGCACGAGCTGTGGCAACGCAGACCCAGGAAAAAATATCCGACATAACTTCCGTTCTGCATGAAGTGGTGACCGGGGCAAAGATCGTGAAATCTTTTACCATGGAAAAGGAAGAAATCAAAAAGTTTGAACATGTGTCAGAACATATGAAGCAATTCGCACTGAATGCGAGCATTTTAAGGGCTGCTCAAGCCCCGTTATTCAATTTCCTGCAGGCTATCGCCGCTGTGATAGTGATATGGGTCGGCGGGTTTGAGATCGTTTCAGGCAGGATTACCGCCACCAATTTAATTGCGTTCTTTTCTGGTGTACTTATGCTTGGTGATCCCATCGGTGGCTTAAGCGGGCTGAATGTCACCATCCAAATAGCTTTGGTTTCCGCTAAAAGGGTTTTTAATGTTCTTGACACAAGGCCAACCGTAAGCGAGGCAACAGATGCAAAAGATGTCAGCATTTTAAACGGAGAGGTTGTTTTTAATGACGTATCCTTTAAGTATGAGTCAAACAACGATCTTGTCCTTAGGAACATAAACATGAGTTGCAGGGCGGGTGAGGTCATCGCCATAGTGGGACATTCGGGTGCGGGAAAGAGTACTCTGGTCAGCCTGATCCCGCGGTTTTATGATCCTTTAAAAGGGGAAGTCATTATAGATGGCCATAATGTCAAAGAATATAAGATTATGTCTTTCAGGAAATTCATCGGGATAGTTCCCCAGGAAACGCTGCTTTTTTCCGGCACGATTAAGGATAACATAGCTTATGGAAGGATGAGTGCGACTGATAAAGAGGTAGAGGAAGTGGCAAAGATGGCGAATGCTCATGATTTTATCATGTCATTTCCTGAACAATACAACACTATCATCGGGGAGAAAGGCATCAGATTGTCCGGCGGGGAGCGTCAGCGCATAGCGATAGCAAGGGCTTTTTTAAGGGATCCGAAGATATTGATACTTGATGAAGCCACGTCATCGCTTGATTCAGAATCTGAAAATCTTGTGCAGCAGGCCTTGGAAAAATTGATGAAGGGCAGGACCACATTTGTCATCGCTCACAGGTTGTCTACCGTTAAATTCGCGAACAGGATCATAGTAATTGATAAGGGTGCAATCGTTGAAGAAGGGACGCATGAGGAATTGATCAATAAAGAAGGTGGCACTTATAAAAAACTTCACGATATGCAATTGGGAAAATCGGAACCGGGAAACATAGTGGACAACTTGGGCAAAGTTTACGCAAATTAAGATATAAAAGAGGTTGGTTAGATTGAGCAGAAAAATCATTTTTACGGGAGAAAGAATAATCCCGGATCAAGTTGACGATGATCTGTATAATGAGCATATTTCGCGCTATCTTTTTGCCAAAAGATATTTAAAAGGGAAAGTTGTTTTAGATGCTGGCTGCGGGGTGGGTTATGGAGCATATGAAGCCCGAAAAGCCGCAAAAAAGATATATGGGATTGACATATCAAAGGAATCTATCGAATATGCGAAGCGAAAATATTCTTCTACAAATATTTGTTTTGAAGTTGGAGATGTTAAAAAGCTAAGATTCAAAGACAATTTCTTTGATGTGATCCTTTCCTTTGAGGTAATAGAGCATCTCTCAAGGCAGGATATTTACCTTGAGGAAATGAGGAGGGTTCTGAAGAAAAAAGGCTTGTTCTTTGTGTCTACCCCGAACAAAATCTATTATTCTAAAGAAGGGCGACCAAAAAACCCTTTTCATACAAAGGAGTTTAATTTAAAGGAATTCAGCGGAATATTATCCAAACAGTTTAAATATGTATCAATATACAACCAGAACCACAATGCCGTAATATCGATCTCCCCACAAAAACAGGGCACTTCCACGGCTGACATTGAAATTTGTGACGCGTCAAAAATCTCGCCGATAATGGATAATTATTTTATCGCGGTTTGTTCAAATGCCCCTATCGGCAAAAAAACGCGAAAAGACTTTATTTATTTGCCCCATAAGGGGAACATTATTTATGAAAGGACAAAATGGGCAAGGAGCCTTGATGAAAAACTTAAAAGAGGTGCTAAGTATATAGAAAAACTGCAGAAGGGGTTTGATGAAAAAGCCGCATGGGCAAACAATTTAAACAAAGAATTGACGATAACGAAGAAAAATGCGGCAAGGTTACGCAAAGAATTTGATGAGAAAGCCGTATGGGCGAACAGTTTAAACAAAGAATTGACGATAATGAAGAAAAATGCGGCAAGGTTACGCAAAGAATTTGATGAGAAAGTCGCATGGGCAAACAGTATAAACAAGGAGCTTGCTGAATCGAAGGGATACGCGGAGGGGTTAAGGATAGGGCTTGATAATAAATCTCTGCTTGTGGAGAGCCTGAGGAAGGAATTAGACAGGATAGAAGAATTGAACGCAGAACTTGATTGTGAGCAATGCAGGATTAAAAAGTCCCTATTTTATAAAGTGCATCTTTCATTTTTGTTTGTGTCAAATAATATCCATCGGCTTTTGGCCAGAAATAGGATTGTAAATTCTGCTGCTTCGACCGTTTTTCTTTTTGTTTATTTTGTCTTTAAAAATATTTTCATTCCATTTAGGTTGAATAAAGCAAAAAGCATCGCCAAAAAGGTGTTCTTGGATGACGCCCGATAAAAGATTAAACATATTGTTCGTAACTGCAATGCTTCCGAGCAAAATGCACGGTGGCGGTGTTGTTATGCTTAATCTGATAAAGGAATTGTCAAAGTACAACGACATTTCACTGATCTCTTTTATTGATTTTGAAAAAGAAAGAGAATATATAAAGAACATAAAGCCATATGTTAAGAAAATCAGGATATTTGAGAGGTGGTCGCAGAAAAAGCTTTTGGACAGGGGGGCGGATCTTGTTCCAGACGGCATCAGGACCGACTTCTATTGTCCGGAATTGGCGGAAGAAGTCAGCATTGAATTAAAAAGGAAAAAATATGATATTCTTCAGTTCGAATATTTACAAATGGCGATATACAAAGGCCTGTGTAGGATACCGAAAAGAATGAAAGTATTGATAACTGACCATGAAACAATTTGCGAGGCGTTCAGGCAAAGGATCAAGCTTTTTCCCCTCGGCATGTTCTGGAGCGATGTTAAAGAGTATTTGAGGTTTTTCCACTATGAAACCTCAGTATTAAAGCATTTCTCAAAGGTTTTTGTTTTTACCGAACAGGACGCGCTGAACCTGCTTAAATATTCCCCTGATATAAATATTGCTATCCATCCTCTGGGGGTTGATTTTGATTATTTCTCAAGGGAGCTTGCGAAGGAGAAATTTCCTTCCCTTATATTTCTTGGCAATTATGAGCATTTCCCCAACCGGGAAGCTGTGGTTAATTTTAGCAAAAATCTATTCCCCAAGATCAAGGAAAAGTATCATGACATTAAATTTTATATTGTCGGTCATATGCCTAGGAAAGAAATTTTGAAGCTTGCGGAAAACGATAAAAATATAATTGTGACCAATACGGTGGAAGATGTAAGGCCGTTCATACAGAGAGCGAGTATATTTGTGGCCCCGATCAAAAGCGGGACAGGCATGAGGTTAAAGGTTCTTGAGGCAATGGCCTCAAAAAAAGCAATTGTTTCCACGCGTCTTGGGTGCATGGGGATAAAGGCGGAGGACAAGAAGCATCTGCTGATAGCGAAAAATGATAATGAATTTATCGAAAACATTCTTTTATTACTTGAAAATGTACAGTTAAGAAAAGAACTGGGGCGTAATGCTTTTGAACTGGCAAAAAGTTATGACTGGAAAAATATAGCTCAGCAAAGGCAGAATGTATATTTAAAGCTTATGAAGTAAGGAGACGCTATGGAAACGCTGCCGATATCTATTGTAGTATTAAACTGGGACGGAAAGCATTTATTAGAAGCTAATCTTCCTTCAGTAATTAAAGCCGCAAGTTACTATCCAAATACCAGAGAAATTATTGTGGTTGACAATGGCAGTACGGATGACAGTGTTGCGTTTCTAAAATCCGCTTATCCGCAAATTAAGGTTCTCGAATTGCATAAAAATCTGAGATTCACAGGGGGGAACAACGCGGGAGTAGAATATGCAAGCGGTGATATTGTTATTTTATTGAACAATGACATGAGGGTTTCGGAAAACTTTATCCTGCCCCTCGTGGAAGGGTTCAAATATAATGACAATGTTTTTGCCGTCTCATCCCAAATATTTTTTCTGGATAAGGACAAGAGAAGGGAAGAGTCCGGATTGACAAAGGCCTGGTTCAGGAAGGGGTGGCTGTTGACCGGCCATGTCGTTGAACAGAAAATAATTGACAAGATGAACAATTATGAATTCACTTTCTGGGCCGGCGGGGGATCAACCGCCTTCGACAGGAAAAAATTTCTTGGGATAAAACTGGATACTCTTTACGACCCGTTTTATTTGGAGGACATAGACATTTCTTATCAGGCATGGAAAAGAGGATATGTTATCTTATTCTCGAAGGGCAGCGAAACATACCATATGCACAGGGCTACAAATCGTGTTAAGTTCGGGGATGATTATATTGACGCAATAAGGAAAAGAAACACTTTTCTGTTCATCTGGAAGAACATTACCGCTCCCGATCTGATCCGGCAGCATTTATTCCGTTTGCCCCACATTATATCCAGTTCCATTAAAGAAGGGGGGATTGGCGAGCTATTTATTTTTTTTAAAGCTTTGATGAAATTACCTGAATGCATGAAGAAAAGATATGAAAGTAAAAAGTATTATAAGCTAAGTGATGAGGATATTTTTAATGTATTTTCTGCGGATGGCAAACCCAAAAACACCAATTCTATTGATTTTTCTTTAGGTGATTTTAATGAAAACATTGGCGGTGACTGGCATAACAGAGAACTAAATTATCGATGGGTAGGGAAAAAATCGGTTTGTTATCTTTTTTCTGAAGATAGAATGAAAAAGCTGATAGTGAAGGGTTATTGTGGGATACCGGAGCCGATTTTTAAAGGGAGAGAATTTATTTTGTCAATATTCATTAACAACAAACTGATGGTAAGAGAACCATTGCAAAATGGAGAGATCAATATTGAGTGTGATATCCATCAAATTAAAAAGCAGATGAATGAAATTGTTTTTAGTATGAATAATACTTTTAATTCAAAAAAAGCAGGCATTGGTGAAGATGAGAGAGATTTAGGCGTTATTATAAATAAGGTCGAAATGATTTAGATGTAAGACTTTTGTTATGATGTCGGCTTATAATGAGCAGAATGCTTCAAGTGCAGTATAATTGAAAGTCTGTTTTTTCGGGGCAAGACCAGATTACGAGAAGATTAAATTAATAATTGTTAGAAGCAAAAATATAGGTGGTGTTTGGGATGGATTTGCGTTTGGTTCAAAGGTTTAAATATGAATTTTGAAGACTTTAAATATATTATTGTGGGTAGCGGTTTTTGGGGCAGTGTAATTGCAGAAAGAATTGCATCGGTTTTGAATGAACATGTTGTGATTCTTGAAAGGCGAAACCATGTAGGCGGGAATTCGTTTTCAAAAATACATAAAGAAACAGGGATTGAATACCATTGTTATGGGACGCATGTATTTCACACTTCTAATAAGAAGGTGTGGAACTATATAAGAACTTTTTCTGATTTTACTAATTATCAGCATAAAGTTTTTATTCAACACAAAAATCGCATATACAGTATGCCCATTAACTTGGCGACAATTAATGATTATTACGGGCTTAATTTAATGCCGTCTGAGATAAAAGCTTTTTTAAAAAAAGAGATAAATCGATCTGGCCATGTTTCATCTCCGTCAAATTTAGAAGACAAGGCAATATCATTAATTGGTAAGCCCCTTTACGATTCCTTTATTCGAGGATATACATTTAAGCAATGGGGAACCGACCCTAAAAAATTACCCCCCGAAATATTTACTCGCCTCCCTGTTAGAGATAATTACAATATGAATTATTTTAATGATCCTTATCAAGGATTGCCTGAGTACGGTTACGCCAAATTATTTCAAAATATCCTGCTCAATAAAAACATTCACGTCATGCTCAATACCGATTATTATAATGTCAAACACAAAATACCGAAAAGATGCAAGGTTATTTTTACTGGCGCAATAGATAAGCTTTTTGGTTTTAAATTTGGCAAATTAGCATGGAGAAGCTTAAAGTTCGATTATGAGATAAAAAATGTTAAAGATTATCAGGGAACAGCTGTGATAAATTATGCTGACATAAAAACGCCTTTTACGAGGGTCCACGAATTTAAACATTTGCATCCGGAACGGAATTATCAATCACCTAAAACAATTATTTGCAGGGAATATTCAAAGACTTGCCAGGATGACAATGAACAATATTATCCTATAAATGACAAAAAAAACATGGAGATGTTTCATTTGTATGAAAAGGAAGCTAGGAAATATCCTGATCTTATAATTGGGGGGAGACTGGGATCATATCGATATTGGGATATGGATACGACAATAGAAAGTGCCCTGGCGTGTTTTCATAAGAGAATATTAAAGGGGAAATCTTCTTGAAGGAACTCGCGGTTATTATCCCTGTTTATAACGAAGAAGGAGCAATTAGAGCTGTCCTTGAAAAGTGGAGCAAAGAATTTGAGCGATTGAAAATCGACTATATTATTCATGTTTATAATGATGGGTCAAAGGATAATTCCTTACTTGTTCTTGAGGAAGTATCAAAAGGGAATAAAAGAATTGTAATTCATGATAAACCGAATAGCGGTCATGGGCCGACTATTTTACGGGGCTATCGTGAAAGCATTGATTCTGAATGGATATTCCAGGTTGATTCGGATGATGAAATGGGGCCAGAATTATTTAAGGAGCTGTGGGACAGAAGAAATGAAAATGATTTTCTTGTGGGAAGAAGAAGCGGGCGTCAAAGTTCGTTACCAAGGAAGATCGTCTCATTAATTTCCAGAATGACGGTAAGATTATTTTGTGGGCGCGGAGTTTGGGACGTTAATAGTCCCTATAGGTTAATGAGAACCACCAAATTTTCAGATTTGTTTTCTCAAATTCCCGATGATACTTTTGCTCCTAATATAATTATTTCTGGCTATGCATGCAGCAGGAGATTAAAAATCCTTGAAATGCCGATCACCCATGCAGAGAGGAAAACAGGGGAAGTTTCAATAAAAAAATGGAAATTATTGAAAATAGCGATTAAATCATTTCGCCAGGTAATAAACTTTTTTATCCGGTTGCAACGAGAATTTATTGCATTATCCATTTTAAGAGTATTAACTCTTGCGCTTGTTATTTATATACTTTTGTTGCAGGTAAATAGAGTTATAACACTTTGTATAACGTATGATGATGCTTATAATGCAACAGTTGCAAAAAATATCGCATCAGGATATGGCTATGCTACTTCATATCATTCCATTAAAAAGTTTAATCCAGAAATAACTACCGGGCCTACACTTATTTTCCCGGCTGCTTTATTCATTAGAGTATTTGGGAATAAATATTGGGTGCCAACTCTTACAAGTAGTATTATTAATTTTGCTCTATTATTATGTGTTTTATGGTTATTCGGGAAAATAGGCTTCTCTCAGATAGAGGCATGGGCTTCTCGGTTGTTATTATTAATATTTTTTATTGGGGGCTCATTATTTTCAACAACAGGATGTTTGTGGAATATTCTGTTAGGCGAAAATCCCGCGGCTTTAATCGCGATTATGTCAACCATGGTTTTGTTTTCGTTTTTGCATTTTAAGCGACCCAATCTTGCTGTCTTCGGTGCCGGAATCTTAGGAGGCCTGGCATATTTAACAAAAATGCTTACCAGTTTCAATTTATTGGTACTATTCTTCTTATTCCCTGCTTGGCTTTGTTTTGCCAAAAAAAGTTTGCCGTATAAAAAGATCATTTTGTTAGCATGTATTTTCTTGTTGGGGAACGTTGTTATGATAGGGTCGTTTGAGCTGTATAAAGTATTAAATACCTCTCCACGGGAATATGTTGATATTAAAAATGCGGAGAGGAATGGTTTTGTGAATTCCGGTCCGATAGGGATTAACAGTATTATTACAGCTAAATCTAAAACAGATTACGTAAAATGTACTTTTGGTAGAAACCTTGGGATTTTTCAGAAAGACTATTGCCATGGAGATATATTTATGATCAGTCTAATCGCAATTATTATCTTTACTATTATTGGTTCATTGGGAAACACATCTGTTCATTTTATTGGCTACGCTTTAATTATTACGTTTTTAATGCATTTTGGTTGGTGGTCGTTTTTCTCGGCGGGTTATTCGCGCCATTTACACCCGGCTCTTTTATTTCTATTTGTTGGATTGTCGATCTTATTTGTTAAGATAAGAAAAAGAGCTATTTTTATCATGGTTCTTTTCCTATTTATAATTTATTTGTCTCCGATATTTAATAACACAAAATGCATGATCCCACTTTACTGGAATTGGCAAAGAGATCCAAGGGCAGTTGCACTTTTAAAAACAGCGGATTTCATTCATGGCAATCAAAATAAATATAAATTAATTGGGGCAGGATGGAATGTGCCTAGAGAGGTAGAATATATTTTACCTGGAGTGTGTAATATCTCTAATTATTTTGAAATTGTAGGGAAAGAAAATCTTAACAATGCGGCTCTTGTATGGTATGAAGATTGGCCTTGGGATTGGGCATGTATTAAATGTCATAACAGGCAAGTTATTTTTAAAGAGAAACCTTATATGCTTTTATTATGCAGGTAAATAATGCATAGTGCAAACCCGATAATGTTTTATAGCTTTGCTGGCGATGTTAATTACGGGCTAAAGTTTGGCAATTTCAAAAGAGAAGGGGAATATAAAAGCAATGAGTTTAGATAAAAATTCCAAAAACGGCGACTTTTTCATAAAAATAGTTTTATTTTTAATCCCTTCAATATTTTTGTGGAAGATTATATTCGATTCGCAACATTATACGATTGCAACCTTTCAGGACAATTTGTTTAACATATATGCGACATATCACTTTTATCTTGATTCGTTGTCGAAATTCAGCTTACCTTTATGGGATTTTTATAGGCATGCTGGGATCCCCTTTTTGTATGATCCGTTGTTTTCCGGATTATATCCGATGAACTACGTATGCCTGCCTGTGTATATGATTACAAAGAATGTTTATACTTTCCTCATTTTTTCGACTTATTTGCACTATTGTATAGCTATTTTTTCAATGTACTATTTCCTCAAGCACAATAAATCTTCAAAGTTTACTTGCTTAATAGGAGCTATTCTGTTTGCATTTGGCGGGGGATTAAGTTTACGGATGAACGGCCAAATACAGATTTTTTGGTCTTTTTGCTGGTTGCCTTTGATATTGCTTTGTTATCAGAAATCCTTAGAGGCGAATAAAAAACCCAATATTTATACATACTTGACCTCAATTATTTTCTCGGTGGTTATACTAAGTGGGCAGCATTATACTTTTATTCTTGATGGATTGACAATCTTTTTGTTTACAGTATTTGCTTATGTAAAGGACTTTAACAAAGGTTTTCTTGAATGGAGTGTTGTGAATTTGTTGTTGATCGTTATAATCACTGGCTTGCTTTCCGCCGTTTTTATTTTACCGTCGTATGAACTTGCTTCCCGTAGCTTTAGATGGATTGGAAGCCCAAATGATCCTGTTATGGCGTTGGGTAAGATTTCCTATGCAGACGCGAGCAAATACTCCGGAACCCTCGAGAATATACTCTCATTTTTCGAGAGAACGTGGGAATCGCAGTATATTAATCTGTATATTGGTGTTTTAAGTCTGTTTTTTCTTGGGATTGCATTCGCAAAAAAAAACAGAGATCGCGCCTTCTATTGGTTCACATTTATATTTTTCAGTTTGGCCAGTTTGGGAAATAAAACTTTCATTTATTATGCGTTGTATATGGTTGTTCCAATGTTTGACAAAATAAGAACTGTGTATGTTTTGCTTTATCCGGCAATCTTTTGCCTTATTTGCCTGGTGTGTTATGGGATCGATGAATTCGCAAATGCAAAAGTGAAAGTAAAATCGATCAGGTCTGGCCCTGGAGATGTTTTCAGGAATGCAGCTGCGGTTATTATCGTTATTTTGTTTATTGGTTTATTGGCCGGCAATGCCAGGTTGTTTGAAATAAGCATAAGCGCTTCGGGATTTATATTTTTATTAAGCATCGGCGCCATATTGATCTGGAAGATCATTAAACCGGCGTATGACGTCAGGATAGTTATTTTGCTTTTTATATTGATTGATTTGTTAGCATTCATAAATGTTAATCTCCCGCGAATTAGCGACAAAAACAATCCGAACTGGTTTAAAGACGACGAGATGATTTATAAGATTATTAAATCGGACGCGGGGAAAGGTGGCTTTAGAGTATTTGCTCCGAATGACATTCTTCCAAGGAATTTTGGCGAAGTATATAAAATTAGCAATTTCGAGGGTTACGGCGCATTGATGTTGCAGGATTTTTACAGGGAGCGTGGCTTTCCGCATGAGGGAGACGACAACAAACTATTTAATCTTATGAGTGTAAAGTATCATATTTCCGATAAAGCTATTAATAATATGCAGGGCTATAAACTTCTGAAGAGGATAAATAAAAAGTACATATATGAAAATACGCTGTATTTCCCAAAAGCCTTTTTAATAGAAAGCGTGAATTATATACTTGATATTTCCTCCTCAGTTGATGTAAAGAAAAAAATAATGCTCGTAAACAATTACGTCATAAAGCCGAACGCCATTGAAATGGGGTTTTCTGTCAGTAAACCTGCCAGCCTGGTCATTTCCGAAAACTATTATCCTGGTTGGCGCGCATCTGATAATGGTAAAAATGTTCAGATTAACAAATACAGGAATATTATGTTTATCGACGTTTCCAAGGGGCAACATGATGTCAAAATAATTTTCAGGCCCTTCAAATTTTATCTTGGGGCTGGGATTTCAGTTATAATGTTACTCACAGTATGTTTCTTAATCTTCCAAGAAGTATTCGGGGCAACCTTTGAGACATGAATCTTCTTCAAGAGAACAAGCAGTTTATTGGTTTCTTGAAAAACCCGCTATGCATTTTGTTTTTATATGAATTCTAACGTTACTTTAATTAATCCAAACCTTATTACGCAGGTTGATGACAGCCTGGGCAGCGGGATTCCGTATATGCCCCTCCCTCTGGCTTATTTGGCAAGTAGTTTAAAGTTCGACTATGATCTAAACGTTATTGATGCTTTTGGGGAAAACCCTTTTCAGATCCGAAGAATTGGCGATTTCTATTCTCAAGGCCTCACAATTGAAGAGATTCTTGAAAGAATCGAACATGTCACGAAGTACATCGTAATATATTACAGTACGGTAATGGCCAATGTAGTCATAGCGGAAACCATTCGCGCCATAAAGAAGTACGCCCCTCTTATTCCTGTAATTGTGGTCGAAAATCCGGAAGCCGTCATCGGATGTCCATTAGAGTATATTGCCGACGAACTATTCAAGTACGGGGCGGACTATTTGATCTACGGTGAAAGCGAGCAGAGGATCCCGAAACTCATTAAGAAACTTGAAAATGGGGATAGCTTGGATGATTTTGACGGAATCGCTTACAGGGACGAAAAGGGAGATATTACATCAAATCCGAAGAAGGCCTTTGTTCAGGAAATCGACAGCCTTCCATTCCCTTCGTGGGAATATTTTCCCCTTCGGAATTATTGGAAGCTCGGCTATGCGCACGGCCCCATGGAAGGCAAATATCTGGCGATCATGACTTCCAGGGGATGCCCTTTCAACTGTAATTTCTGTGTGATCCCGGCCATGAATGGGAGAAAGTGGCGAGGCAGGTCTCCGGAAAATGTTGTTGCGGAGATCGAGTACATGATCAAGCAATTTGATGTAAATGAATTCCACTGGGAAGACGTCAATCCTACTGCAGATGAAAAAAGGATTAAAGAAATCTGTGAACTGCTTATTAAAAGAAGAATAAAGATAAAATGGAAATTAGCTTCCGGCAGCAAGATTGAAACCATGAGGCTTAATACTTTGGAGTTAATGAAAAAGGCCGGATGCAATTATATTTCATTTTCACCTGAATCCGGTTCAAAAAAAGTCCTGAAGTTGATGAACAAGCCATTCGATCACGAATACGCACTGCAAATGACGAAATATATGCACAAGATCGGCATAAGGTCACAGGCCTGTTTTGTCCTGGGTTTTCCCGGTGAGGGAGAGGAAGATATTGGGGCGACCAGGTCATATATCAAGAAACTTGCTAAAGCAGGTGTTGATGAGATCGCAATATTTATTATGACCCCGATCCCCGGGACAAAAACATTCGGTCAAGTCACAGGATTTTCTGAGTATTCGGAGCTGACCTTCTCTCCCTCATGGCGGGAAGACTTTGCGTATTTAAGTAATATCAGAAGCAAATTGTATGTTCGTTTCCTGGTTTTAAAGATGATCTATCATCCATTTAAGTTATTGAAGCAATTATTCAATCTATTTTTCAGAAGATTTGAATGCAAAGCCGAAATGAACATATACAGGCTGTTCAGGCTTCGCTCAATGCTCAGGGCCCAAATCAAGGGGGAATAGTCTCGAAGTTATTATATAATGGTCGAGAATAGAGAAGGGGGATTCATGAAGCCAGATGAATATTATGAATATGTCCCGTGCAATTTATGCGGCGGCAAAGAATATGATGTGATATATAAGCCGGGGAAGAAGGAATTTAAGCCTCATGAGATATTTTCCGCATCTGGCGGAATAATGGGAACTCAGCAGATCGTAAAATGCAAGAATTGCGGGTTGATGTACGTCAATCCCCGCATCAAACCTGAGATTATCATTAGCGCCTATGGCGATGCCATTGATGAATTATATGTGTCTCAGGAAGAAGGCAGAAAGAAGACATTTATGAAAGCCCTGAGGCTTGTTGAAAAATATGCACCTAATAAAGGCAGGATATTAGATGTGGGCGCGGCGGCGGGCTTTTTCCTTGATACCGCGAAGCAAAGCGGCTGGGAAACTTACGGCGTCGAGCCGAGCAAATGGATGGCAAAATGGGGAAACGATAAATTCCATGTTAATATCAAGGCGGGCACGTTGGAGGAAGCGGAATTCCCAGATGATTACTTTGACGTTGTTACGATGTGGGACGTTCTTGAACACACCTCGGATCCGATGGGGGAGCTTTCGGAAGCGAACAGGGTCCTGAAGAAAGGCGGAATATTGATAATTAATTATCCTAATGCGGGGAGTTCTCTCGCGAAGCTGTTCCGAAGCAAGTGGTGGTTCTTCCTTTCGGTGCACTTATATTATTTCACTCCCAAAACAATATCAATGATGCTTGCAAAGAACAATTTCCGGCCGCTGAAGTTCAGCAGGCATTTCCAAACGCTCGGCCTGGAACACTTGATAAAAATGGTCGGATTATATAACAAGCCGCTGTCAAATCTCGGTTTAAAAGTCACAAAAACCCTCAGAATGGGCAACTGGCAAATACCTTATTATGCCAGTCAGGCAAATGTTATAGCAAGGAAACAATAATAAACTTGTCTAGTGAACGAAAAATAATCATATTTGGTGCGGGAATAACAGGCTTGAGCGCAGGATGGAAGCTGGCGGAAGCCGGATTCAAGGTCAAAGTAGTCGAACAGAATGATTATCTTGGCGGAATGGCCTCCACATTCCGGTATGATGATTGTTACTTGGATTTCGGCCCGCATAAAATATTCACTGTTATGGACAATGTGATGAGGGAGATCAATGAATTGTTCAGGGACGAGCCTTTGCTGGCGGTCAAAAAGAAGAGCAGGATCAGACTGAGAGGCAGGTACTTGAATTTCCCCCTTGGGATCAAGGATATTTTTCTTGGATTGGGCTTTTTGACAGGGCTCTGGTGCGGACTCGGATATGCCATGAGTATCGTTAGGAATTTCTTATTTAAACCCAATAATATTTCCTATGAAGATTGTGCTATAAATAGTTTTGGTAAGCCGATCTACAATCTTGTTCTCGGGCCTTATGCGAATAAGATATGGGGAGACCCGAAAACGCTGTCAAAAGAGCTGGCCGAATCAAGGATCGCGGCGCCGAATCTGATGGAAATGATCAAACAGATGCTCCTGGGCAAAAAAAAGAGATCCCCTGTTATTAACGCTGATATTTTTTATTACCCGCGAAAAGGCATAATCGATCTGAGCGCGAAAATGGCTGAAAAGATCAGCGCCAATGGAGGGGAAGTGCGGCTCGGGAAAGGCATAAAAGAGATAAGTGTGAATACCTCCGGTCAAATTGATAAATTGTCATATAGCGACGGTTCTCAGGATAACCTGGGTCCGGACGACATGGTTATCAGTACAATACCTTTCACTATTCTGACCTCATTATTAAAGCGTCACCTGAGCGAGGCGGCTATCGACGCCGCTGGGAAATTAAAGGCCAGGAAACTGGTCCTCCTTTATCTTATTTTAAAACGGAACAGGCTTGGGGACGATAACTGGCTCTTTTTCCCCGAAAAACGTTATAAATTCAACCGCGTTTTCGAGCAAAAAGCGTTCAATGAGAGCATGGTTCCCGAAGGTAAAACGGTCATATGTCTAGAAATGACCTGCGACGACGGCGATGCGCTCTGGACCTCGGACGATCGCACAGTCTATTCCATGGTGTTGCCTCAGCTGCGCGAATCCGGATTGATCGGCGATGACGTGACCGGTTATTTTACAAAAAGATTTGATTCCGGTTATCCTGTTTATGATATCGGATATAAAGAAAATTTAGACGTGGTAATGAGCTCTTTTGAAAGTCTGTTAAATCTATATTCTGTGGGAAGGCAGGGCGGATTCAGCTATACCGGCATGGCCGACTGCATGGATATCGGATTTTCCGTTGCTGATTTTATCGCTACAGGTAAAGACAAACAAGGTCAATGGAAAGATTACAGGAGCAAGTTTTACAACTATGTTGTTGTTGATTGAAATATGACAAAAAGAACTTTAGCAATAATACCTGCATATAATGAGGCTTTGAATATTTCAAGGGTCGTTAGCGGTATAAAAAATGCGGCTCCAGATATTGATATATTGGTGGTCAATGACGCATCGAAGGACGACACCTCCCAAAAGGCGGTCAAAGCGGGAGCTATGGTCATAGATTTGCCCGTCAATTTGGGTATAGGTGGCGCGGTCCAGACAGGATATAAATATGCAAAAATGAACGATTATGACATCGCAGTACAGATAGACGGTGACGGGCAACATGACATAAAGTATTTAAATGACCTGATAGGGCCGATCATGAGAGATCAGGCTGACATGGTGATAGGTTCAAGATTCATCAACAATGAAGGATTTCAATCTACTTTTTTCCGCCGGCTGGGGATCAAATATTTCGGGAAATTGATATCAATTCTGGGCAGATCGAATTTTATTGATGTAACCTCCGGGTTTAGATCATGCAACAGGAGGATTATTTCCGAATTTTGCAGATATTATCCCGTCGACTATCCTGAGCCGGAATCTCTTTTTTCATTGAACAGAAAACGATACCGAATAATTGAAGTTCCGGTCGTCATGAATGAGAGGAGCGCAGGCGTTTCCTCGATCAATTCGCTGAAAAGTGCTTATTATGCTATTAAAGTGACGCTGGCGATATTGATAGATATGTTCAAAAGAAATTAAGCAAAAGGAGGGTTTATAATATGGCTGAAGTCATCCCGGTCAAGCTGCAAATATTCCTGATCGTTATGAGTTGTATTATTACGGGGTATGTTTTTTATCTTGTCAGGAATGAGGTTATTGAATTAAAATATTCGATCATTTGGGTGATATGCGGACTTTTATCCATATTAATATCAGTATTTCCTCAGATCATTGTTTTTTGCGCCAGACTTCTTGGAATTGGACTTCCTTTCAATTTTATTTATCTTTTCATATTCCTTTTTATTGTTATTACCCTATTGAACCTGACCGTTGCAGTATCCAAAACCGCGGTACGAACCTCAAAATTAGCTCAGGAGATTGGCATGCTTAAGGCAGACCTGTCAAGAATTTACCGGAAAGACAAACTGTAATAATGTTAAAAGCTGTATTACTAAATGAATTCACTAAACCAAATTTCCATTCTTTTGCCGTTCTGTGAAAGGCAATGTATACTGACTGTAGTTTTTCAGCAAAAGAGAGGCTTAATTATTATAAAAGATCTTGTCAGCACAATCATTCCCTGCTGGAACGGTCAAAGAATATTTATGATAAATTAAATAAAAGGGAAAAAAGGCTGACAAAAGGAGTGTGTTAAAATGAATACAAAAAACAGACTAAATAAAGGATGTATAGCTTTTGTTATGTTTATGGCGTTAGTTTTATTATGCTCGGGTTGCGGCCACTTCAGAGAATATGATCTTGTTAAGAACTTTGAAAAAGCAAATATCACAGGTCGTAGGCCGATGTCAGATAATGCCTGGGGCAAGACAGTTGCAAGGATAGAGATTAACGGCAAGGCATGCATTTTCTCTCATCCGGATTCAAGCCTGTCATATATGATAGCGCTACCTAAAGGAGAGAGCCTGGTTTTCAAATCTTCCGTTGGATACCACCCTGCTGCCAAAAATTGGGGTGTTAGTGACGGGGTAAGGATGACGATTAAAATATCAGATGGCTCCGAATCAAAGATAATATTTGATAGGTATGTCATGCCGAAGGATAAATTGTTTAATATAGTGATCTCTTTAGATGACTATTCGGGTAAAAACATAACATTAAAGCTTTCTTCGATTAATGATCCGGGCAAGAACGCAAATGGGGATTGGGCTGTATGGTTTGAGCCGAGGATAATCCTGGGAGAATAATCATTCTTATAATGTACGGGAATGTCCCATTGTTTTGCGTTTTTACTTATCGTTGGATAATTTATTAAGGTGGTTTATATTGAATTATACTAAAAGCTTGGTAAGCATAATAATCCCCTGCTGGAACGCGCGTGATTATATTAAGAAATGTTTCAACTCCGTGAAAGCGCAGAGCTATGCGAGCATCGAGGTTATCGTTGTAGATAACGGCTCAACCGACGATTCAAAGAAATTGGTCCGCCGTTTTGCTAACGGCCTCAAGATTCTCCATTATCGAGAATCCGGTAAATTACGGCTTTGCCAGGGCGATGAACCAGGGCATTGCGGCTTCAAAAGGCGAATTCGTTTTCACCCTCAATCTTGACGTCGAGCTTGAACCCGATCATATCGAAAAGCTTGTAAAAGCATTTCAAGATCCTAACATCGGATCCGCCACAGGCAAGCTCTACAGGCCTCCGGAATACTTCAAAGGCAAAAAGATCATTGACACGACCGGCCATATTCTTCTGGCTAACAGGGGGATCAACAGCAGGGGAGAGCTTGAGGAAGATTTGGGCCAGTATGATGACAAAACGGATATCTTCGGCGTGTGCGCGGCGGCGGGGATGTACAGGCGAGAAATGCTGGATGACGTGAAGGTCGCGGGCGAATATTTCGATGAGGACTATTTCGCTTCGTTCGAGGATACCGACCTTGACTGGAGGGCGGTTCTGCGGGGATGGAAGAGCGTCTATGTGCCGTCCGCCGTCGGATATCACAAAAGAAAAGCATTTGACTGGAATTATACCGATGAGATGGTATCCAATTCCAAGCGGAACAAGTTCCTGACCGCGATCAAGAACGACTCTATTATCAATTATATCATCGATCTTCCTGTCATCCTTTCGTATGAGATCGAGAATATACTTTACAAGCACTTTAAGAACTACCGTTTGTTTTTCCTGGGCTATTATAAGATGCTGAAGGGACTGCCTTCGGCGCTGAAAAAAAGAGCGCTCTTTATCGGCCGGAGCAAAATATCGCCGCTCTCCTTCAGGAAGCATATATTTTATGAAAAGGATGATATCTTGAAGATCCGCGATCTGATCGCCCTTGCGGCCCTCATCCTGTTCCTGACCTGGTTGATCGGAGGACGGAACACGTTCTTTCTGGCTTTATTCATCTTTCTTATCTTCAATCCGGCGGTGTATTACATCAAAGGCAGGCCGGATACGGAGGACTAATCCCCCCAACCCCCTTTATTAAAGGGGGTGCGAGCAAAGCGAGCGGGGGATTAAAGATCTCATTATTTGAGCCATTTTCCCCTGCACAGGACGTTCTTTACATATATATGGCTAATCTCCAGCATTTTACCCAGGGTTTCGGCATCGAACGGTTTAAGCGTTCTCAGGTGGATATCCTTGCAGTTCTCCGGCTCGAACTGCTGAAGGACGTATTTTTTCGCCCCCGCTATCAGTTTTGATATGCCTTCTATTTCCGCGATCCCGGTTATCGTGGGGGCCACGGTTGTCCTGAATTCGTAATCGACCTTGCCCGAGAGGAGGAATTGAACGCTTTCCTTTACGGCTTCCGTGTTCACCTTCACGTTCGCGGCTTTGTTATAATCTTCAAGCGGGGCCTTTATGTCCATCGCGACAAAATCGAGCAGGCCATCCCTGACCAGTTCCTTGACATAAGCCGGGTCCGATCCGTTCGTATCAAGCTTCACAAGGAACCCTTTTTGTTTGACCTTTTTTATGAATTCCGTCAACCCGCGGTCCTTGTGGAGCGTGGGTTCGCCGCCGGTTATGCAGACCCCGTCGATGAAATCCTTGTGGCCCTGCAGGTAATCAAAGACCTTTTCTTCGGGAATGGTCCTGTATTTTTCGGGATGATCTATCAGGCCGATGTTCTGGCAGTACGGACAGCGGAAGTTGCAGCCAGGCAGGAATATGACCGAGACGATCTTTCCGTCCCAATCCAGCAGGGAAGTCTCGATGAATCCTTTTATCTCAAGGGTCATAGGCGGGATTTGATCTTCTCCGAAAGGTTCCTCTGGGAAATGAATCCGACCAGCCGTTCCAGCTCTTTCCCGTCCTTGAAAAGGACCAGCGTGGGGATGCTCATAACGGCGAACTCTGCGGCTGTGCCCGGGTTTTCATCAATGTTAAGCTTGACGACTTTCACTCTGCCGACGTATTCCGCCGCTACGGCGTCGATTATGGGAGACAATGTCCGGCAGGGCGCGCACCAGGATGCCCAGAAGTCCACAAGGACCAGGGACGGGTGCTGAAGGACTTCGACTTTAAAATCGGAATCTTTTACTTCCTGCGCTTTGCTCATTTTATTATCCTCCATTTAAGGGTTTTGATTTTACAAGAGGAATAGTGTTAATACAAGTGGAAGTTTTAAGAAGAGGAGCTAGGTGAGCTATAAGCGGAAGATGTGAAAACGTTAAGACGTTAAGACGTGAAAGAAGAGAATGCGTCTTAACCTCTCTTCCTCTAAACCCCTAGCTCTTCTAGCTCCTCTTTGCTATAATCACCAGGTTTTGTGATAAGACCTGCAGCTGAGCCGGATATTCCCAGGATACTTGAGATCGAAAGGTCCTCATACGCCGATCCCTGGGAAGAAAACCTGTTCACCGAAGTTTTGGGCGCGGGTGGAAAATATTTTTTTGTCGATGAGGGACAGAGCGGATTGACCGGATACGTCGTTTTTGAACCGGTCCTTGATGAAGGGCATATCACGAACCTCGCGGTGGATAAAAAGCATCGGGGCAGGGGAATCGCGACCGGGCTTTTGAACAAAGTGCTGGACCTGGCGGAAGAATTGAATGTAAGATCGATATTCCTTGAAGTAAGGGGATCGAACGAGGCCGCCAGAAAACTTTATTCAAAGTTCGGATTCGAACAGATCGCGAAAAGGAAGGGCTATTATTCGGCCGCTAATGAAGACGCGCTGATATTGAGATTGGAAAGGGGAAAAAAATGAAGATCGTCGCATCGAACATAGGATATCCGTCCATCGGAGAAAAAAGGGAATTGAAGTTCCTCATAGAGGGTTTCTGGAGGGGGGAGAAGAGCAGGGACGATCTCGAGGCTGGAGCGCATGCGGTCCTTTCGGAAAACCTGCGCAGGCAGGGAGTACTCGATTCCGTTCCTCTTGGGGAATTCACGCTCTACGACAGGATGCTTGATCTTACGGTCCTTTTTAATCTCATCCCGAAAAGATTCGAAGTGACCGGCGACGAAACAAAGCTTTATTTTGAAATGGCGAGGGGCAAAGGCGCGATGGAGATGACGAAGTGGTTCAATACGAATTACCATTATCTGGTGCCCGAGCTTACAGATGACATGAGCCCGAAGATCAATGCCACACGCAACAAATACCTGATGATGTTAAGGGAACACGGCAAGAGCAATAAAGCGGTCACGCTCATAGGGCCTTATACCTTCGTCAAGCTGTCAAAGGGATACAAGGATTTTTCAAAGTGGTTTAACGCGATCTCCGATCTTTATTGCGAGCTGATAAAAGGCCTGTGCAGGGAAGGCGCCAGGTACGTGCACATCGAGGAACCGGCTCTTGTGACCGACATACCGAAGAGCGACATCAAATATCTGGACAAATTCCTGTCAAAGATCAAAGGATGCGGAGCAAAGATCATGCTCGTGACCTATTTTGATTCTATCACCCACTACAAGGAAACCGTTGCTCTGCCCGTGGATGCGATCGGGATGGATTTCGTGAGCAATGACGGGAATTTGGCTAACATTAAGAAATACGGTTTTCCAAAAGGCAAAGTGCTGATGGCCGGCATAGTGAACGGCAGGAACATCTGGATGTCAGCTCTAAAACAAAAGATCGATCTGTGCCGGGCCTTGATCAAGAGGATCAAACCGGATGAGCTCATCATTTCACCTTCCTGCAGCTTGCAGCATGTCCCTGTCTCCGCGAAATATGAGACGGCGCTGCCGAAAGTGCTGAAGGATAATCTGTCCTTCGCGGATGAAAAGATCGCCGAGCTTATGACGATCAAGAAAGCTCTGACCGAAGGCGACAGTTCAGTGAGCAAGGAATTGAAAGATAACGCGAGAAAACTCGATGAATTGTGCTGCTGTGCGGAGCGCAACCTGAAAGATGTTAAAGCAAGGCTCAAGAAGCTGAAAGCTTCAGATTTTAAACGGAAAACGCCGTTCGCCTCAAGGAAGATCCTCCAGCAGAAAGCGTTGAAGCTGCCGCTGCTTCCTTCCACGACCATCGGAAGCTTCCCTCAGACAGGTGAAGTGAGGCATATGAGGCTTGCTTACAGGCGGGGCGAGATAACAGAACAGCAGTACAAGGCTTTCATAAGAGAAAAGATAAATGAGGTGATCAGGCTGCAGGAGAATATCGGGCTTGATGTGCTGGTCCACGGCGAATTCGAGAGGACAGACATGGTGGAGTTCTTCGGGGAAAAACTTTCGGGCTTCGTGACGTCGTCGAACGGCTGGGTGGCTTCTTACGGGACCAGATGCGTAAAGCCCCCGATAATCTGGGCGGATGTGAAGATGATGCGCCCGATGACGATAGAGGAGATAGCTTACGCTCAATCACGCACCAAGCACATAGTGAAAGGAATGCTGACCGGCCCGATGACGATAATAAGCTGGTCTTTTATCCGCGACGACATCCACAAAAAGGACATCGCCAACCAGATAGCGCTTTCCCTTAGCGATGAGGTAATGGACCTTGAGAAGAGTGGGATAAAGATCATTCAGATAGACGAGCCGGCGCTTCAGGAAGGCGCGCCAATAAAAGAAAAGGACAAGGCGAAATACTATGACTTTGGAGTGAAAGCTTTCAGGCTGTGTTCTTCAAAGGTGAAGCCGCAGACGCAGATACACACGCACATGTGTTATTCGAACTTCAATGAGATCATAAAATATATCGACCTTATGGATACCGATGTCATTTCCATCGAGAACTCCAGAAGCAAGGGGGAGCTCCTGGATGTTTTCAAGAAGTTCAAATATAAGAAGGGCATAGGTCCGGGCATGTATGACATTCACAGTCCGGCGATACCGACCGTGGAGGAGATGTCAGACCTCCTGCAAAAGAGCTTGAGGAATTTGAGGCCGGACCAGCTGTGGATCAATCCTGATTGCGGGCTCAAGACGAGGGGATATGAAGAGACCGTGCCGGCGCTGAAGAACATGGTAATGGTAGCCGTGGAGTTCAGGTCACGGCTGGCTTCAAAGAAGCAAAAATAGTGCTTGACAAGAAAACCCTGACATTGTAAAATCTCCTTTTGTTTCGCTGAAAATAATCCCTTTTAATTTCCAGAAATTCTGGATGAGGGGATGTTTCGTCTTTTGGTAAGTACAACATATAAGTATGTAAGGGGAAGCTATGAGAGAGGTAATTACGATCTCGTGTACGGTCTGCAAGAGAAAGAATTATTCGTCAACGAAGAATAAAAAGACAACGCCCGACAGGCTAGAACTCAGCAAGTATTGCAAGTGGTGTAAAAAGCATACGCCGCACAAAGAGGAAAAGTAATTTCTCAGCTGGAACACGGGCGAGTAGCTCAATTGGCTAGAGCACTGGTCTCCAAAACCAGCGGTTGGGGGTTCAAGTCCCTCCTCGCCTGCCATCGAGCAGATGTGGAGAGAACCATGGCCTGCGGGTTTTGTTTTGATCGGTGAACGCAGGATTTATTATTTATGAATTATAAAGAAATAAAAGAAAAAATAGTCAACTATCTGAACGATATCAGATCCGAATCGAAAAAAGTGATCTGGCCGGGCAGGAGCTATGTTACGGCGGCTACGGTCATTGTTCTTGTCATTGTTTTCCTGGTGGCGGGGTTCGTTATGTTCATTGATTACGGTTTCGCGAAGTTCTTTTTGAATTTCAGTAAGGCGGTCCCGCGCTGATGTCGGAAGAAAATATTCCCGAGAAGAACGAAGAAGCGAAGCCTGCCGCTTCTAACGAGGAAGCAAAGCCGGAAGTAAAGCCGGCCGCTCCGTCCGAAGAGGGTACCGAAGAGAGAAGATGGTATATCCTTCAGACCCTGACGGGCAGCGAAGAACTTGTTAAGGCGAGCATTGAACGCAGTGTAAAGCAGTTCGGCATAGAAAATAAGGTGTTCAATGTCCTGGTGCCGGAAGAAGATATTGTTGAGATAAAGGACGGAAAGCGCGTAGAGAAGAAGAAAAAGATGTTCCCCGGGTATGTTTTCGCGGAAATGATCCTGGACGAAACCTCTTGGTATGCGCTTAAGCAAACTCCCGGAGTTGCAAAATTCATAGGGAACAAGACGCGTCCGATCCCTGTCACGGACAGGGAAATGCAGAGAGTGCTGAAACAGCTTGGCGTAAGGGAAGAGAACATAGAGGTTTTCTTTGAAAAAGGCGAAGCGATCAGGATCATAAGCGGACCCTTCAGGGGTTATACGGGATCGGTAGAAGAGATCAATACGCAGAGGAACAAGATAAAGGCTCTGGTCAACATTTTCGGAAGAGATACACCGGTCGAGATAGACTTTGAACAGGCGGAGAAGATAACTTAAAGTGGCTAAAAAATTATTGACGATGGTTAAATTGCAAATTCCGGCTGGAAAAGCCAATCCCGCGCCGCCCATCGGGCCTGCTCTGGGACAGCACGGGATAAACATCATGGAATTCTGCAAGCAGTATAACGCAAAAACGGCTGACAAGGGCGATACCGTGATCCCGGTGGAGATATCGATTTTTGAGGACAGGACCTTCACTTTTGTTCTTAAGACCCCTCCGGCGGCTGTCCTGCTTAAGAAGGCCGCGAATGTGGAGAAGGGTTCTGGGGAACCCAACAGGAACAAGGTCGGCAGCGTGACAAAGGAAAAAATAAGAGAGATCGCAGAAATAAAAATGCCGGATCTGAACGCGAATTCGATCGAGGCGGCGATGAGGATAATAGAAGGCACCGCCAGAAACATGGGGATAACCGTTAAAAGTTAGAAGTGAAAAGTGAGAAGGCAAAAGTAATCCATGGCACAAAGAGGTAAAAAATATCTGGAGAAAGCAAAACTTGTCGAAGCCGGGAAAAAATATCTTCCCGGTGACGCCGTTTCTCTTGTGAAGAACACTTCCCTGACGAAATTTGACGGCACGGTTAACCTTTCAATAAAGCTTGACATTGATCCGAAGCGCAGCGATCAGCAGGTAAGGGGGACCGTGAGCCTTCCGGGAGGATCAGGTAAAAAAACAAGAGTGGTTGTCATCGCAAAGGGCGAGAAGATAAAAGAAGCGGAAGCGGCGGGCGCGGATTTTGCCGGGGGCGACGACCTGATAGAGAAGATAAGCAAAGGATGGACGGATTTTGACGTTACGGTGGCGACCCCGGATATAATGTCTTCCGTTGGAAAACTCGGCAAGGTGCTCGGTCAAAAGGGTCTTATGCCGAACCCCAAAACAGGGACCGTGACGTTCGATGTCGGGAAAGTCGTGAAAGAATTCAAAGCGGGAAAGATCGAATATAAAACGGATAAAACCGGCGTGATCCATGTCCCGATAGGAAAAGTGTCATTCAAAGAGGATAAGATCAGCTCGAATCTGCAGTCCGTTGTTGAAGCGATCTCTAAAGCGAAACCTTCCAGCGTGAAGGGGAATTTCATTAAGAGCGTTACGGTTTCCGCAACTATGGGCCCGTCGGTCAAGGTTGACATAAGCAAGCTATTGGAACAGGCAAGCTGATATGCAAAAAGAATTGAAAATAAGATCGGTCAAGGACATTAAAGAAAAATTTGAGAAGAGCAAGGTGATCGTCCTTACAGATTTTAAGGGACTGACCATGTCGCAGATGACCACCCTTAGAAAAAAACTGAAGCCGATCGATGCCGAATTTAAAGTGTATAAGAACACCCTTATATCGCGCGCGATAAAGGATAAAGCATATGACGGGATCGATCCGCTTTTGACCGGATCTACCGCGATCGTTTTCGGTTACAGCGATCAGCTGGCGCCGACGAAGGTCATATCCCAGTTCATGAAGGAGAACGAAAAGCTGTCGGTTAAAGGGGGATTGCTTGACGGTAAATTCATCGACCCTAAAACAATCTCCGTGCTCGCGAAACTTCCTTCCAGGGAGGTGCTGCTTGCCAAGCTTCTCGGGACGATGAAGGCGCCGATCACCAATTTTGTCCTTGATTGCAAAGGTATATTGACCAAGTTCGTGATCGCTCTGAGCGCAATAAAGGATAAAAAGAATTCAACAATTGTACAATAAAGAAATGACCAATTAAGGTAGGATTATTTTAAATATAATACATTAATTGTTCATTGTGAAATTGTTAATTGGTCATTGAAAAAGGGGGTGAATGTAATGGGAAAAATGGAAGACGTTATAGCGACCGTAGAAGGGATGACAGTACTGGAACTTTCCGATCTTGTTAAAAAGATGGAGGAGAAGTTCGGAGTGTCCGCTGTTGCGGCTGTTGCGGCTCCTGCTGCCGCTGCCGGCGAAGCTGCTGTTGTTCAAGACGCATTTGATGTTGTCCTTACTTCAGCGGGGGACAAGAAGATCCAGGTGTTAAAAGTTGTCAGGGATATCACCGGGCTTGGACTTAAGGAAGCAAAGGACCTGGTTGATAATACGCCAAAGCCGGTGAAGACAAAGATAAAGAAAGAAGAAGCGGCTGAGATAAAGAAAAAAATTGAAGCGGAAGGTGGAAAAGCGGAGATAAAATGACAAAACAGGTGAGAGAAAGAATTAAACTGTTCGGGGCTGCACAAAAAAGGATCATTGATCCACCCGATCTGCTGGAACTTCAGAAAGATTCTTTTAAGTTGTTCCTTGATGAGGGACTTAAGGAAGCCCTGCTGAGTTTTTCGCCCATTAAAGGGTATGAAGGCAGATATGAACTCGAGTTCACGGGTGATTTCAAGATCGGGGACCCGAAATATTCCATCCGGGACTGCCTGATGAAAGAAGTTACTCTATCCGCCCCGCTTAAGGTGAGGGTCAGGCTTATAGACAAGCAGACCGGCGAAGTCAAATCGCAGGAAGTGTTCATCGGCGATTTCCCGATAATGACCGACAGAGGGACCTTCATAATAAACGGGGTTGAAAGGGTCATTGTCAGCCAGCTTGTCAGGTCTTCGGGTGTTTATTTCCGCGAAAATAAGAAAACAGAAAGAGGAAAGGTCTCTTATTTTGCGACCATAATACCGGACAGGGGATCCTGGCTTGAAGTGGAAATAGATGCTTCTTCCGTTGTTCACGCAAGGATCAACAGGACAAAAAAGGTCCCGATCACGAATTTCCTTTCCGCTATCGGCTGCTCCGAAAAGGAGATCAAATCCGCTCTGGGGGATTCTGAATTCGCAAGAAAAACGTTAAGCGAATATCCGATAAGGCCGAAGGAAGAAACGCTCGTCGAAATATATAAGAAGCTGCGTCCCGGCGATCCGATCACGATCGAAGGCGCGCAGACCTACCTTAATAATCTGTTCTTCAATGTAAGAAGATATGATCTGGGCAAGGTCGGAAGATATAAGATGAACAAGAAGATCGGCTTGCCTATTCCCATAGATAAAACGGTTTTGACAAAAGAAGACATTCTGGGCGTCGTTAAGAACCTGATCGAGATAAACCTTGGGAACGGCATGCCGGATGATATAGATCATCTGGGCAACAGGCGAATAAGGTCCGTCGGAGAACTTATGCAGAGGCAGTTCATGGTTGGGCTGTCCAGAGTTGAGAGACTTGTCAAAGAACAGATGGTCGTCAAGGCGGGGGAAAGCCTGACTCCGCAAATGGTCATTAATGTAAGGCCCCTTGTCGCCGTAATAAAGGAATTTTTCGGCTCAAGCCAGCTGTCGCAGTTCATGGACCAGACCAACCCGCTGGCTGAGTTAACTCACAAGAGAAGGCTATCAGCGCTTGGTCCGGGTGGTTTGACAAGGGAAAGAGCAGGGTTCGAGGTCAGAGATATACATCCTTCCCATTACGGCAGGGTATGTCCTATTGAAACCCCGGAAGGTCCGAATGCCGGATTAATAGCTTCTCTCGGGACATATGCCAAGATCAATAAATACGGTTTCATAGAGACCCCTTACAGGAAAGTTAAACACGGACATGTCACAAATAAGGTCGAATATCTCACCGCGGATGTCGAGGATCTGTATAAGCTGGGCCCGTGCGATGTTCATCTTAACAAGGAAGGGAAAATAACGGACGAGCAGGTCCCTGTTAGATATAAAAGGGAATTCATTTTCGCCCTGCCCAAAGAAGTCGATTATGTCGGAGTGGCCCCGGAGCAGCTGGTCGGTATAACCACGGCTCTCATTCCATTCCTGGAACACGATGACGCGAACCGCGCTCTCATGGGCGCGAACATGCAGAGACAGTCGGTCCCGCTGCTTGTTCCTGAAGCCCCGTATGTTGGAACGGGCCTTGAGGTGAAAGTAGCCGGAGATTCGAATCTTCTTACAAGGGCGGCCGCTGCAGGACGCGTGACCAAGGTAACGGCCGATGAGATCGTCGTCAGCAGGGCCGGAGGGAAAAAAGACACTTATGATCTGATAAAGTTCCACAGATCGAACCAGAACACCTGCGTTCATTCGCGGCCGATAGTGAAGGATGGACAGAAGGTTGAAAAAGGCGATGTGCTGGCGGACAGCTCGGCTACGGATCTCGGCGAGTTAGCGCTGGGGAGGAACATATTGACGGCGTTCATGCCCTGGGAGGGCTATAACTATGAGGACGCCATAATTATTTCCGAGCGCCTCGTGAAAAAGGATGTTTTTACTTCGGTCCACATAGAGAGATTTGAAGTTGATATCAGGGCCACCAAGCTGGGGATGGAAGAAATCACAAGGGAAATACCGAACGTTTCCGAAGAAGCTCTTGCGGACCTGGATGATAGAGGGATCATAAGGCCCGGCGCGGACGTGAAACAGGGGGATATCCTGGTCGGCAAGGTAACTCCTAAAGGGGAGACAGAGCTCCCGGCCGAAGAAAAGCTGCTAAGGGCGATATTCGGCGACAAAGCCCGCGACATGCGCGACACTTCTCTTAAGGTCCCATCGGGCGAAAAAGGAAAGGTCATTGCCGTAAGGACGTTCTCCAGACAGCAGGGAGATGAGCTTCCTCCGGGTGTCCATGAGACCATAAGGGTATACATCGCCCAGTTCAGAAAAGTATCGATCGGGGATAAACTGGCAGGCCGCCACGGGAACAAGGGCATCGTCGCAAAGATAGTTCCCGAAGAGGATATGCCGTATCTTCCGAACGGCACTCCTATCGATGTGATATTAAATCCGCTGGGCGTTCCTTCGCGTATGAACATAGGTCAGATCTTTGAGCTGTTCCTCGGCCATGCGGGCATGATACTCAACAAGTATTATGATGTTCCGTCTTTTGACGAGGCGCTTTATGAGAATGCTTCTGACATAAAGGTCAAGGAAGAACTCACAAAGGCCGGCACAAAACCCGGGTTTGAATGGGTGAATTCATCAGGTAAAGTATTGCTTCGCGACGGCAGGACAGGCAGGTATTTTGACAGGCCTATAGCGGTCGGCTGCATGTATATCATGAAGCTAATCCACCTGGTTGACGACAAAATGCACGCAAGGTCAACCGGCCCGTATTCCTTGATAACCCAGCAGCCCCTTGGCGGGAAAGCCCAGTTCGGAGGACAGAGATTCGGAGAAATGGAAGTCTGGGCCCTTGAAGCTTACGGTGCAGCGAATACGCTTCAGGAGCTTCTCACGGTCAAATCCGATGATGTTGCCGGACGCGCCCGTGTCTATGAAGAGATCATAAAAGGAAAGCTGATGGGAAAACCCGGCGTACCGGAATCGTTCAAGGTCCTGATAAAAGAACTCAGGAGCCTTGCGCTGGACCTCAAGACGCTGAACAAAGAAGGCAAAGAAGTGAACATAGACGAAGAAATATTCGAGAAGCCGAGCATTTTCGGCCGTTCGCCTGCCGGCTCGATTCGCGAATCGGGCAAGAGAGAAAGAAGCGGTTATGCAACTTAAGAAAAAAGAAACAAGGGAATTTGAATCATTAAAGATCGGGTTAGCTTCGACCGAGAGGATCCTTTCATGGTCTTACGGAGAGGTTGAGAAGCCCGAAACCATCAACTACAGGACATTTAAGCCTGAGAGAAAAGGTCTTTTCTGCGAAAAGATCTTCGGACCTGTTAAGGATTGGGAGTGTCACTGCGGAAAATACAGAAGGATCAGGTACAGGGGGATCGTGTGCGAGAGATGCGGGGTTGAGGTCACCACTTCAAGGGTAAGGCGAGAGCGCATGGGACACATTAAACTTGCCGTACCCATTTCCCATGTCTGGTTCCTGCGCGGAATACCCGGGTTCATCGGCATTATGCTCGATACTTCCACAAAGCTGATCGAAGAGGTCATTTATTACGATGCTTATATGGTCACCGAAGTTTCGCGGGAGGGTAAAGAAAAGATAAAACTGAAGGAAGGGCAGGTCCTCAGGGAAAGCGAATATCAGGAAGCAAAGGAAAAATACGGCAGCGCTTTCAAGGCGGAAACGGGTGCAAGAGCGGTCAGGGAGGTGCTGTCCAAGATTGATCTGCAGGCGACGGTTACCAAACTCAGAAGGGAAGTAAAAACTTCTGAAGGGCAAAAAAGGATCAAGATCGTAAAACGCTTGAGGGTCGTGGAGGGATTCTTTAAATCCGGGAACAAGCCGGAATGGATGATACTGGAAGTCCTGCCTGTCATGCCGCCGGACCTGCGTCCGATGGTCCAGCTTGAGGGCGGAAGATTCGCGACCTCGGACCTGAACGATCTTTACAGGCGCATCTTGAACAGGAACAACAGGCTGAAGAAAATAATAAGCATGGGCGCTCCTGATATGATAGTAAGGAACGAAAAAAGGATGCTTCAGGAAGCTGTCGACGTTCTGATAGATAATGGAAGAAGGAAAAGGGCGGTCACGGGATCAACGGGACGTCCGCTGAAATCCCTTTCCGATATCATAGAAGGAAAACAGGGAAGGTTCAGGCAGAATCTGCTCGGGAAGCGCGCTGACTATTCAGGAAGGTCCGTTATTGTTGTCGGGCCGACGCTTAAGATACATCAATGCGGGCTTCCGAAGGAAATGGCGCTTGAATTATTCAAACCGTTCGTTATAAGGAAGCTCGTTGAACGCGGTCTTTCTCAGAACGTAAAAAGCGCCAAGAGGCACATAGACAAGAGAGAGATATTCGTTTGGGATATTCTTGAAGAAGTGATCAAGGGGCATCCGGTCCTCTTGAACCGAGCGCCTACACTGCACAGGCTTGGCATACAGGCTTTTGAGCCGATCCTTGTCGAAGGGAAGGCCATACAGATCCATCCTCTGGTGTGTCCGGCATTTAACGCTGACTTTGACGGAGACCAGATGGCCGTGCATGTGCCGCTTCTCACGGAATCGCGGGTTGAAGCAAGACTCCTCATGCTTTCTTCAAGGAACATTCTCTCTCCCGCATCGGGCAGGCCGATCATCACACCTACACAGGACATGGTCCTGGGGGTCTATTTCATGACCGTTGATGATGAAAGGGTAGCACTGGGCAAGGGAATGAATTTCTCCTCCGACAATGAAGCAATGATCGCTCAGGATCTGGATCAAATTCATCTGCACGCGCTGATAAATGTCAGGAGGGACGGCCAGATGATCCAGACGACGGTCGGCCGCATCAAATTCAACAATACGCTTTCAAAAGTCCTGGCAAAAAGGGTTGCTGGGGAAAAGCTTGAATATATAAATTATACTGTTGATAAAAAGAAACTTGAGGCTCTTATCCTGTTCTTCTACAAGAAATACGGGTCCGAGATAACCGCGGAAATGGCTGACGAGATAAAACGACTCGGATTTAAATATGCAACGATCGCCGGAATAACTATCGCTATAGACGACCTGAAAGTCCCGTCGCAAAAAAAGCATATAGTTCAAAAGGCGACCAGGCAGGTAGAATCGCTTGATAAGCAGCTTAAGGCCGGGCAGATTCTCCAAGAATGAGCACTTTATGCGTTCCATAGACATCTGGAGCATCGTTACCGAAGATGTAACGGACGCGATGCTCAGGGAATTTGACAAGCTGAACTCCGTTTATCTTATGGCGTTCTCCGGCGCGAGAGGCAATCTGCAGCAGGTAAGGCAGCTTGCCGGAATCCGAGGTCTTATGGCGGATCCTTCAGGTAACATCATCAGCATTCCTATCAAAACGAACTTTAAGGAAGGATTAAGCGTTACGGAGTATTTCATTTCTTCTTACGGAGCGAGAAAAGGACTTGTTGATACGGCCTTAAGAACGGCGGATTCAGGCTATCTTACAAGAAGGCTTGTTGACGTTGCCCAGGACGTTATCATTACTGAACTGGATTGTGCCTCCGAAGAAGGCATAGTTCTCGCAAGTGTCAGAGAAGGATTTGAAGAGGTAGTTCCTCTGTCGGTCAGACTTATCGGCAGAACGGCAGTGAAGAACGTTACTGATCCCATATCCGGTAAAACGATAGTGAAAGCGGGCGAAGAAATAGATGAAATCGCGTCAAAATCTATTTCAGAAGCCGGCATCGAAAAAGTAAAAGTTAGGTCCGTTCTTACATGCAAAACAAAGAAAGGCGTTTGCCAAAAATGCTACGGCAGGGACCTTTCCCACGGCGGGATAGTTAGCATTGGAGAAGCTGTCGGGATCATTGCCGCGCAGTCCATCGGGGAGCCGGGCACTCAGCTTACAATGAGAACATTCCATATCGGCGGAGTTGCTCTTCACAAAGCCGCAAAGGTTTCCATAAAGGTAAAGCACAGCGGTAAGCTGGAATGGGGAGAAGGCATTGAAGTAAGGGACCTCATAGACGAGAACGGGGATAAAATCAAGATGGTGACAAGGGAATCCACCGCTTATGTGAAGATAAAGGACAAGAAAGAAGCATATACCCTTCCTATCGGGTCAATCCTGAAAGTTAAAGAAGATTCTGCGATCTCTTCCGGAGATGTTATCGCGGAATATGATCCAACATATGAATATATAGTTGCGAGCACGGAGGGCAAGGTCATTTATCTCGGGCTTGATATAACCGAAAGAAAGAGAAAGATCGAGGATAAAACCGTCATCGAAAAGGTGGCAAGGAATGACGCGGCTGTATTTATTTATAATCCGAAGAACAAAAAGGAATTCGACGTTCCTCATGCTTCTAAATTATATGTAAAGGCTGGCGACAAAGTAAAGGTCGGCGATGAAATCGCCGCGGGCGTTGTATCAAAAAGCAGCGGAGTGGTCATTTCGGTAAAAGAAGGCAGGGGCGGCAAGAATGTAGTCGTTGTTCCGGGAGAGAATTACACTATCCCCGCTTCCTCCAAGGTAGTTGTGGAAGACGGCGCCGTTGTTGTGGCTTATGATTTTCTTGCAAAGGTGGAAAGCATAAGGCGAGACCCGAGCAAAACAAAAGATATCATTCAAGGATTGCCGAAAGTTGAAGAGCTTTTTGAGGGACGCAGACCGAAAGACCCGGCTTTGCTTTCCGAGGCGGAAGGAATGGTAGAAGTGTCGGAAAGAGAAGGAATAAGGCTTATAACGATCGTTTCTACCCATGGAAAGCATGAGTACACTGTTCCGTACGAGATAAGGCTCCGCGTTGCCAATGGCGACAAGATCGCTCTGGGGATGCCTTTAACGGAGGGCAGTATAAATCCGCACGATCTGCTCAGGATACTGAACAAGCAGGCGGTACAAATTTTCCTTGTTGACGAGATACAAAAGATATACAGAGGGCAGGGAGTTTCGATAAACGACAAGCACATAGAAGTTATTGTAAGACAGATGACCAACAAGGTCAGGGTAGTTAACCCGGGTGAAACCACCCTCCTTCCGGGTGAGCTGCTGGAAGCAAATGAATTTGAAAAAATAGTTTCCGCAGCGAAAGAGGGACCAGCGACCGCCACCGAAGTGCTTCTTGGCATAACAAAGGCATCGCTTTCAACCGAATCCTTTATTTCGGCTGCTTCATTCCAGGAGACGGCCAGGATCCTGACGGATGCTGCAATAAAAGGGCGTGTCGACAAAATGTACGGACTTAAAGAGAACGTTATCATAGGAAAACTTATTCCTGCCGGGACGGGTTTTTCCTCATACGGATCCGTTGAGCTTGTTTCTAATATTTTAGGCGGTAAGGCCCCCGCGGAGGGAGAAGACTGATGCCAACCATTAATCAACTGGTAAGGATGGGAAGGAAGAGAAAGACCTTTAAAAGCAAGGCGCCTGCGCTGGGCGGTAATTCCTTTAAGAGAGGCGTTTGCATAAGGGTTTATACGACTACCCCGAAAAAGCCGAATTCGGCGTTAAGAAAAGTCGCGAGGGTCCGTCTTACGAACGGAATGGAAGTTAGCGCTTATATCCCGGGTGTCGGACACAACCTTCAGGAACACTCTGTGGTCCTTGTGCGCGGGGGAAGGGTGAAGGACCTGCCGGGAGTAAGATATCATATAGTCAGGGGTACTTTTGACACCAGCGGCGTCGAGAACCGCAGACAGGGCCGCTCAAGGTACGGGGCCAAGAAGCCGAAGGCGACAGCCGGGAAAGCGGCGGCGTAACAGGAGAGCATATGCCAAGAAGAGGAAATATCGTAAAAAGGAAGATCTTACCGGATTCTGTTTATAACAGCGTCACGGTGCAGAAGTTCATCAACAAAATGATGTGGAAGGGGAAAAAGAGCACTGTCGAGAGGCTCTTTTACGGGGCCCTTGATATGGCTTCCGAAAAACTAAAAAAGCCGCAGCTCGAGATATTTGAAAAAGCTTTGAACAACGTGAGGCCTCTGATGGAAGTTAAGCCGAGGCGTGTCGGCGGGGCTACATACCAGGTGCCCATTGAAGTTTCGGAAGATAGAGGCCTTTCTATCTCGATGCAGTGGATCAGGGAGAACGCGAGGGCCCGTTCGGGGCATTCGATGATAGAACGGCTTTCCGCAGAAATGATAGATGCTTATAACGGGATCGGGGCTTCAATGAAGAAGCGAGAAGATACGCACAAGATGGCTGAGTCGAATAAAGCCTTCGCGCATTTCAGGTGGTAATTTAATAATATGGTAAGAACACATCCAATAGAAAAATACAGGAACATAGGGATCGCCGCTCATATTGATGCCGGCAAGACCACGACCACGGAAAGGATCCTTTTTTATTCCGGGAAGATCCACAAGATCGGCAATGTTGACGATGGAACGACGGTCACGGACTGGATGGTTCAGGAGAGGGAGAGAGGGATAACGATCACGTCCGCGGCCATCACGACAACCTGGAATGGCTACAGGATAAACATTATCGACACGCCGGGACATGTTGATTTTACGGTAGAAGTGGAGAGATCGCTCAGGGTGCTGGACGGAATGGTCGCGGTTTTTTGCGCCGTGGGAGGCGTGCAGCCCCAGTCAGAGACCGTCTGGAGGCAGGCCACAAAATACAAGGTCCCCAGGCTCGCTTTTATCAACAAGATGGACAGGATCGGCGCGGACTTTTTCAGGTGCGTAAAGCAGATGAAGGAGCGTCTTGGCGCGCATCCGGTCCTCCTGCAGTTACCGATAGGTGCTGAAGACAAGTTTTTGGGAGTTGTAGATCTCGTTGAAATGAAAGCGATAGTTTTTGAGGATGAACTTGGAGCAAAACCATTGATCAAAGAGATCCCGGCTGAGCTTCAAAAGGACGCAAAAATCTACAGGGAAAAGCTGATCGAAGCAGCGGCGGAAGCGGATGACGCGCTGCTCGAAAAATACATGGAGAAACATGTTTTGGAAAATGACGAGATAAAACGCGGGATCAGGAAGCTGACGGTTGAATGCAAGATCATTCCTGTTACCTGCGGGACCGCATTCAAGAACAAGGGCATTCAACCCATGTTAGATGCTGTTATCGACTATCTCCCGTCCCCGATAGATGTACCGTCGGTAACGGGATTCAATCCGGTATCGGGAGTTGATGAAGAAAGGGCTTCAACGGACAACGCTCCGTTCTCAGCCCTGGCATTCAAGATAGCAACGGATCCTTTCGTTGGGAAACTGATATTTTTCAGGGTTTATTCGGGCACATTAAAATCCGGCTCCTACATACTTAATTCAACCAAGGATTCAAAGGAAAGGATCGGAAGGCTTCTTCAGATGTACGCGGATAAGCGCGCGGAGATCGAAGAGGTCCACGCGGGGGATATTGCCGCGGCTGTGGGACTTAAGGGGACCACGACCGGCGATACGATATGCGAGGAATCAAAACCGATAATCCTTGAATCAATAGTGTTCCCGGAGCCTGTTATTTTCGTTGCGATCGAGCCCAAGACCAAGGCTGACCAAGAAAAGCTCGGCGTTGCTCTTGGCCGTCTGGCCGAAGAGGATCCCACATTCAGGATCAAGGGAGATCCTGATACAGGACAAACGATCATTTCCGGCATGGGGGAGCTTCACCTGGAGATCATCGTTGACAGGCTCTTGAGAGAATTCAGGGTGGAAGCGAATGTGGGCAAGCCTCAGGTAGCTTACAAGGAAACGATCAAGGGCACTGCTGAAGCCGAGGGGAAATTCATAAGACAGACCGGAGGCCGCGGTCAATACGGACATGTTTGGGTAACGGTGGAGCCGCTGCCGCCGGGCGGTAAATTTGAATTCGTGAATAAGATCGTCGGCGGATCGATACCGAAGGAGTACATCCCTGCCGTTGAGGACGGGATCGTTGAAGCGATGCAGACCGGAGTGCTCGCGGGCTATCCTGTGATCGATCTCAGGGTCACGCTTTTCGACGGTTCATTCCACGAGGTGGACTCTTCAGAAATGGCGTTCAAGATAGCAGGGTCAATGGCTTTCAAAGACGGGTTCATAAGAGCAAAACCGATTTTGCTTGAACCTATAATGAAGGTTGAAGTGGAGATACCGGAACAGTACATGGGTGACGTTATAGGCGATCTTAACAGCAGAAGAGGGAAAATAGAGGGAATGGAATCCCATGCAGGCGTGCAGATAATAAAAGCGAGAGTCCCTCTCTCCGACATGTTCGGATATGCCACGGCTCTCAGGTCGAAGACGCAGGGAAGAGGGATATACACGATGGAATTTTCAACGTATGAGGAAATGCCAAAGAACATCGCCGAGGGAATAATCACAAAGGCGCAGGGGAAATAATAATCATGGTGAGACAAAAAATAAGGATCAGATTAAAAGGGTATGACGGCAGACTGCTGGATCAATCCGCGTTAAAGATCGTTGATACCGCAAAGCGCGCGGGCGGAGTTGTTTCCGGTCCCATACCTCTTCCTACCGACAGGGAAATATACTGTGTGAATATGTCGACGAATATCGACAAAAAGTCGCGCGAGCATTTTGAGATAAGGGTGCATAAAAGATTGATAGATATCCTTGATCCCGCGCAGCAGACGGTTGACGCGCTGATGCAGCTGGATCTGCCGGCCGGAGTGGATATCGAGATAAAGAGCTGAAATAACATGGCGGAAATTTTAGGTAAAAAAGTCGGAATGACACACATATACAGCGAGACCGGGCTTATGGAGCCGGTGACCCTGATACAGGCGGGTCCGTGCGTTGTCGTGAATTTGAGGACGAAGGAAAAGCACGGATACCAATCGATTCAGCTTGGTTTTACCAAACCGAAGAAGATGAACAAGCCGATGGAGGGATATTTCAAGAAGCAGGGCGTCAAGGAGAATTTCAGGTATCTGAGAGAATTCAGGAAAGATAAGCTAGACGGGTATTCTATAGGCCAGGAAATAAAGGCCGATGCGTTCAAGATGTATGAGATCGTGAGCGTTACCGGGGTCTCTATCGGGAAGGGCTTTCAGGGACCGGTAAAAAGATATCATTTTAACAGGCATCCTATGAGCCATGGCTCCAAGTCCCACAGGATGCCTGGCTCCTCAGGATCGGGAACATTCGTCTCTCATGTTTTCAAAGGGAAAAGAAGAGCAGGCCACATGGGGTTTGACACGGTCACGGCGAAAGGGCTTGTTGTTCTATATGTCGACGCGGCAAATAACATTTTAGGGGTAAGGGGATCGGTCCCCGGACCTAAGGGGAATCTTTTGATAGTTAAGGGCACGGGTGTTATCACGAAGCCACGAGTAAAGAGGATCGCGCAGGCTCCGCTTGAAAAAGCGGCGAAGATAGCAGCTGAAGCTACTTCGGCAAAGAAATAGAGGAAAACCATGGTTAAGCTGGACCTATACGGAGCAAACGGAAAAATCGATGGAAGCGTTTCGGCTTCCGACAGGATTTTTTCTTCACCCGTAAATGAACACGTTGTCAATGAGACGCTGAACTGGTATCTGGCCACCGGCAGGCAGGGAAGTGCGAACACAAAAACCCGCGCGGAAGTTTCCGGGGGCGGGAAGAAACCGTGGAGGCAGAAAGGCACGGGACGCGCCAGGATAGGAGATAACAGGGCGCCTCACTGGAGACACGGCGGGGTCGTATTCGGGCCTAAACCGAGAGACTATTCGTTCAGCCTGCCGATAAAGATGAGAAAAGCCGCCATCAGGTCCGTTCTTTCTGACAAGGCTCAATCAGGAAAGATAAAAATTATCGGGAAAATATCTTTAACTCAGGCAAAGACAAAAGAAATGGTTAAGGTGCTCGAAGCGCTGGGGATAAAGAAGAGCGCGCTTTTGATCATTCCCGCGCATGATGAAACGGTTGAGCGGGCTTCAAAGAACATTAAAGGCGTTAAGGTCGCGCTGGGCAAAGCGTTGAATGTTCATGATCTGCTTAAGTATGATGAAATGATCATCACGAAAGATGCTGTCCCTGTTCTCGAGGAGGCTTACGCGTAATGGCTGACCCGTATCAAATAATAATTGAACCGATCGTGACGGAGAAAAGCTCCGGACTGATGGCGAGTTCCGTATATGTGTTCAGGGTGCTGAAAGATGCGACCAAGACGCAAATAAAGAACGCGCTTAAACAGGCGTTCGACGTTGACGCTGAGTCGATCAATACCGCCAAAGTAAGGGGTAAAGCGAGAACACTTGGACGAAGCATAGGCAGGACAGCCGGATGGAAGAAAGCGTATGTTAAGCTGAAAGAAGGCCAGAAGATAAAGGAACTGGAGGCAGGAGCATAATGCCGGTACATGTAAGAAGATCATTAACTAACGGTCAGAGGGGCAGGGTCGACCTGGATTTCGGCGATCTTACGACTTCTACACCCGAAAAGTCCCTGCTGGTAAAGATACAAAAGACCTCAGGGAGAGATTGGCGCGGCAGAATAAGCATGAGGCACAGGGGCGGCGGCAGCAAGAAGCTTTTCAGGGTTATTGATTTCAAAAGGACCAAGGACGGAGTCCCGGCCAAGGTCATCTCCGTTGAATATGATCCTTACAGGAATGCTTTCATATCGTTACTGCAATATCGTGACGGTGAAAAGAGATATATTTTGTCGCCTCTGGGCATCAAAGTGGGGGATGTTGTGGAATCAGGTCCGAATGTGGACGTAAAACCGGGCAACGCCCTGCCGATAAAGAATATTCCTGTGGGCACCGTTATACATAATATTGAAATTGCCGCCGGAGCGGGCGCGGCGTTCGCGCGATCCGCGGGTTCTTTTGCTTCTCTTGTCGCGAAAGAAGGAAGATACGCGACGATAAAGCTGCCTTCCGGGGAGCAGAGACTTGTTCACATCGATTGCCGTGCCACCGTGGGACAGATCGGCAACCTTGACGCAAAGAACGTCCGGCTTGGCAGGGCAGGAAGAATGAGGCACCGTGGCAGGAGACCTGCGGTCCGGGGAGTTGTCATGAACCCGTGCGATCACCCGCATGGCGGAGGAGAAGGGCGTTCACCAATTGGAATGCCATCCCCGAAAACACCTTGGGGCAAGCCTACGCTTGGATACAGGACGCGAAAGAAAAGAAAGATCAGCGATAGATTTATAATTATGAGGAGGGCTTAACTTGACCAGATCTTCAAAAAAAGGACCTTTTGTTGATTATCATCTGTATGAAAAGATCAACAGGATGCAGTCGGGCGGAGAAAAGAAAATGATAAAGACTTGGTCAAGAAGGAGCGTTATCACTCCGGAAATGATCGGGTTCACGATAGCCGTCCATAACGGCAATAAACATATTCCTATATATATAACGGAGAACATGGTGGGATGCAAACTCGGGGAATTCGCGCCGACAAGGACGTTCAGGGGCCACAGCATCCCGACGGCAAAAACAACGGCGCTGACATAATTATATGAAAGTAAAAGCACAAGCCAAATATTTAAGAGCGGCTCCCAGAAAAGTGAGGCAGGTCGCCGATCTGATCAGGGGGAAAAATACCAAGGAAGCTCTGGTCATGCTTAAATTCATACCCAATATGGGAGCGAAGCTGATCGAGAAGGTGCTTAAATCCGCCGTCGCGAACGCGAAGCACAACTATAAGCTGGGCGATGATAAGTTGTTCGTATCGGAGATCCTGATCGATGGAGCAACCCCTTTTAAAAGGATACATCCGCGGGCTCGGGGCAGCGCGTTCCCGATATTAAAAAGACAGAGTCATATAACGATATATATTGAGGAGGCATTAAGTGGGCCAAAAAGTTCATCCTAAGGGATTTCGCGTAGGGATAACAGAGACCTGGGATTCCAACTGGTTTACCGGCAAGAAGGAATACGGCCCTCTTTTGCTTGAGGACCTGAAGGTACGCAAGTATATCAAGCACAATCTCTATAAAGCCGGAATATCAAAGATATTGATAAGCAGAAGGGCGAACCAGATAGAGGTGAATGTTTTTTCCGCCAAACCCGGTCTTGTGATAGGCAGGGGAGGCAGAGAAGTCGCGGCCTTAAGGGAAGAGCTGGTCAAGATGACCCAAAAGCAGGTGGAGCTGAACATTCAGGAGGAACAAAACCCGGAGATCTGCGCTCAGCTTGTTGCTGAAAATGTGGCGGCTCAGCAGGAAAAAAGGATCGCATACAGAAGGGCAATGAAACAGGCAGTTGCAAAAGCGCTGCGTTCCGGCGCAAAAGGTATAAAGATAATGTGCGGCGGACGTCTCAACGGCGCTGAGATCGCAAGAAGCGAGTGGTATAGAAAAGGAAGGGTCCCGCTTCAGACTCTTCGCGCAAGGATCGATTACGGCTTCGCCGAAGCGATGACGGTTTACGGTAAGATCGGCGTAAAAGTGTGGATCTATAAAGGGGATACCTTCACTGAAAAGGAACAGGCTGCGGGAGAGATCATAAAGCCATCCGTTACAGTGGTGGAGACGGTGAGCTGATAAGATGGGCATACAACCAAAAAAAGTTAAGTTCAGGAAAGATCAGAGAGGAAAAAGAAGAGGCGTAGCTACCAGGGGCAATACGATCTGTTTTGGAGAATACGGCCTCCAGGCTCTTGAAGCATGCTGGCTTAAGACGAACCAGATAGAATCAGCGAGAAAAGCCGTTACGCACTTTGTTAAAAGGGGCGGCAAAGTATGGATAAGGGTATTGTGTGACAAATCGGCGACCGCGCGTCCCGCTGAAACTCGCATGGGCAGCGGAAAGGGCGATCCCGCGTATTATGTCGCGGTCATCAGACCGGGCAAGATACTATTCGAGCTCGCGGGGGTTTCGAAGGAAGATGCCGTGGAAGCAATGAGACTTGCCGGACACAAGCTTCCGATGAAGACCAGACTGGTAGTAAAGGTGTAATATGGCAAAAATAAAGGATACAGCGGAAAATTTGCGCCAGCTCGATGTTAAAGAGCTGGAGGGAAAACTTGTCTCAGGAAGAGAAAATCTTTTTAAGCTCAAATTAAAACGCAGCGAACAGAAGGATCCTCTTAAGATAAGATGGGCGCGCCGAAATGTTGCCAGGATTTTAACGATAATAAAGGAGAAAACAGGTGGAACCGCAGAAAAAAGCAAATAGAAAGATAAAAGAGGGCGTTGTCATTTCCGATAAAATGTCAAAGACCGTCGTGGTGCAGATCGAGAGGAAAGTCAGGCACCCTCTGTATCAAAAAGTAATAAGGATATCTAACACATTTAAAGCTCATGATGAAGGGGAGACATGTTCGGTCGGGGATACGGTCAGGATCATGGAGGTCAGGCCCATGTCTTCGGACAAGAGATGGGTGGTAATAAAGGTTCTCGGCAAGAAAAAAGAATTTATCGAGGATGAGGATAAAGGCATGCCGGCTCCTGTAAGAAGGGTAAAGGAGACCCAAAGTGATACAAAATAGATCAATGATCACGGTCGCTGACAACAGCGGCGCCAAGGTCGTGATGTGCATAAGAGTTCTGGGTTCTTCCAACAAAAGATGCGCCGGAGTAGGCGATCTTTTTACGGCGGTTGTGAAAACCGCCAACCCTAATATGACCGTGAAAAAAAGCGAAGTGGTGCTAGCCGTTCTTGTGAGAGCCAGAAAGCCGCTTCGCAGGGAAGACGGGAGCTATGTGAGGTTTGATGATAACGCGGCCGTTATTATCGGCAAGGACGGGAATCCGCGCGGCACCAGGATCTTCGGGCCTGTTGCCAGGGAACTCAGGGACAGGAATTTCATGAAAATTATTTCTCTCGCACCGGAGGTTGTATAACGATCATGGGGAACAGACTTAAAAAGGGCGATACGGTTGTTGTGCTTTCCGGCAAGGATAAAGGTAAAAAAGGGAAAATACTCAGTGTTTTTGATGACGGCATCGTTGTTGAAAAAGTGAATGTTGCCAAAAAGCACCAGAAGCCGACAAAAACCTTTCAGGGGGGCATCATAGAAAAGCCGGTAGCCGTTAATCCGTCAAAGATCATGCTGGTATGTCCGAAATGCGGCGAGGCAACAAGGGTCAGGTTTGACAAGGTCGAAGGAAAAAGCACCAGGAAATGCGTCAGCTGCAAAGAGATAGTTGATAAGGTCAAATAATCATGAAGAACTTAAAAGAGAGATATAAGAAGGAAATAGTGCCGGGGATGATGAAGAGGTTCGGGTACAAGAACCCGATGCAGGTCCCTCGCGTAGTTAAGATCGTTGTTAACAGGGGGGTAGGAGAGGCGACCAGCAATCCCAAGGCGATCGATATCTCTGTTGCCGAACTTGTCGCAATAACCGGGCAGAGACCCCTTGTCACAAAATCAAAAAAAGCTATCTCGGGTTTCAAGCTGAAGGAGAACATCTCTATCGGGTGTGTGGTCACCCTAAGAGGTCAGAGGATGTATGATTTTCTGGATAAGCTCGTTAACATCTGCCTGCCCAGGATACGTGATTTCAGGGGAGTAAATCCTAAATCGTTCGATGGGCACGGGAATTATTCGTTAGGGATCAAAGAGCAGCTTATTTTTCCGGAGATCGTTTATGACAAAGTGGACAAGCCCAGGGGCATGGATGTTACGATAGTGACGAATGCTTCCAGGGATGAGGAAGCTCATGAACTTCTTAGGCTGATCGGTTTTCCGTTCAGGAAATAGACACCGGAGCTTACGGAGCTTAATTACAGGGTAAGGAGAAGATAGTGGCAAAAAAATGCATGGTACTAAAATCGAAGAAAACGCCGAAGTTTCCTGTAAGGAAACACAGCAGGTGCTCAATATGCGGAAGACCTCGCGGATTTATGCGGAAATTCGGCATATGCAGGATCTGTTTTAGAACGATGGCGCATGAGGGTGTTCTTCCCGGCGTAATGAAATCAAGCTGGTAGATCGGTCTACCGACAGGCAGGTGAATAAATGTATTTAACAGATTCTATAGGCGACATGTTAACGAGGATAAGGAATGCGGCCAGCGTGAAGGATGAAGCGGCTGACATTCCTGCTTCAAGAGAGAAACTTGCGATCGCGCAAATACTGAAAGATGAAGGGTTTATCTCAAAAGTTGAGAGCATCATGAAAAGGAATAAAAAAATGATCAGGGTGACTCTTAAATACGGGAAAAAGAAGGAGAGCATTATTCGCGGGATAAAAAGGGTAAGCACACCCGGAAGACGCATTTACAAGGGGAAGGACGATATTCCAAGGATCAGGTCCGGGTTTGGCATTGCTTTAATATCAACTTCCAAAGGCATATTGACCGACTCTGCGGCAAGAGAGCTCGGGGCCGGCGGAGAGATCATTTGTTATGTCTGGTAGTAAAAAAGCCCCGCTAAATCGGGGCAGGGAAGAGAATAGACCATGTCAAGAGTAGGAAGAAAGATAATAGACCTGCCAAAAGGCGTTGAAGTGAAGATAGACGGCAGCAGCATCACCGTAAAGGGGCCCAAGGGAACCCTTTCAAGATGTTTGCCCAACGGGATCTCCGTTTCTCAGGATGGCGGGAAGCTGACGGTGAAAAGGGGCAGTGAAGAGAACAATGTCAGAGCGATGCACGGACTGTACAGGGCATTGATCGCGAACATGGTCACCGGTGTTGTACAGGGGTTTGAAAGAAAACTGGAGCTTTCCGGAGTTGGTTATCGCGCGAGCAAGCAGGGGAATAAGCTGGTCATGCTGCTTGGCTTTTCCCACCCCATAATTTTTGATCCGCCCGCCGGCATAGAATTCCGGCTGGAAGGACAGGAGAAGGTCATAGTTGCGGGCGCTGATAAGGAACTTGTAGGCGAGATAGCGTCCAGCATCAAGAAATCAAAAGAAGTCGAGCCGTATAAATTAAAAGGAATAAAATATTTTGGAGAGATCATCAAGAAAAAAGCCGGAAAGGCTGCAAAAGCGGCGGGAGCGGGTGCAAAATAATGAAAGGCAAGTTAACGAGAAAGATAAAAGGCTCGACCGAAAGACCCAGGCTTTCAGTATTCAGGAGCCTGGGCCATATATATGCTCAGGTCATTGATGATGATAAAGGCATAACCCTGGCTTCCGTATCTACGCTGGCGCTTAAGAAATCGGGGAAAAAGGTAAAGAATAATATTGAAGCGGCAAAACGAGTTGGAGAAGAGATCGCGAAACGCTCCATCGCCGCGGGTATCAAAAAGGTCGTGTTCGATCGAAGCGGGTATCTATACCACGGTAAAGTAGCGGCTTTGGCTGATGCGGCAAGGAACGGAGGATTGGAATTTTAAATATGAACGCAAGAGAACGTCAACAAGAAGAAGATAAACAGCAGGAGAAAGTAGTTCAAATCAGGCGCATATGCAAGGTCGTGAAGGGCGGGAAGAAGCTCGGCTTCAGGGCGGTCGTTGTCGTGGGTGACGGGCTCGGGATCGTCGGGGTCGGCGTCGGCAAAGCGAACGAAGTTTCATCCGCGATAAGAAAATCAGTTGATGATGCGAAGAAACATCAGATAAAGGTCCCGATGGTCGGCAAAACCATTCCTCATGATACCGAGGGGACCTGGGGCGCAAGCAAGGTAGTGCTCAGGCCCGCTCCCACTGGCACCGGTGTTATAGCCGGCGGCGCGGTCAGGACCGTGCTTGAGCTTGCGGGGATCGAGGATGTGGTCGCAAAGTCGATCGGAGCTTCGAACGCAATAAATACCGCGAGAGCGACGATCGAGGGGCTTATGACGCTTAAAACCCTGGCAGAAGAGGAAGAGTTCAGGGGTAAAAAGCTTGACGTAAAATTTGTTCAGTCTGCCTCGCCCGCTGAGGGCGTGTAAATAGGCCCCGACACATTGGTCGGGGCAGGCAGGAAGAGAGGATCAATTTATGAAAATGGGTGAAATGCACAAGACCGAGGGAGCAAGAAAAAAGAAAAAAAGAGTTGGAAGAGGAACGAGTTCCGGGCACGGAAAAACTTCGGGTCGCGGGAACAAAGGGCAGAACGCGAGGCAGGGCGGAGGCGTGCGTCCCGGATTCGAAGGGGGACAGACCCCTCTTTACAGGAGGCTTCCAAAGGAAAAAGGATTTAAGAACCTGCTCTTTAAGAAGTATTACGCGACGATAAATGTCGGCGAGCTGAATAGCTTTAAAGTTACCGTTAATAAGAAAATCCTTGTCGAAGCGGGAAGGATCAGGGAAGGGGATCTTTTAAAGGTCCTCGGGGACGGGACCCTAAATGTACCGCTCACTGTTGAAGCCGACAAGTTTTCAGAAAGCGCGATGAAAAAGATAAAGGATGCAGGCGGGAGGGCAGTTCAGCCTTGTTAAATACTGTTTCCGGGATTTTTAATATCAAGGATCTAAGGAATAAACTCCTGTTCACTCTCGGGGTAATAGTCGTGTTCAGGCTCGGCGTTCACATACCGATCCCCGGGGTAGACAGCGTAAAGCTTACGCATATGTTCGGGGCGGGAAATCTTCTTAATTTCCTGGACCTGTTCACGGGCGGAGCTCTTGTGAAATTCTCTATTTTCGCGATGGGGATCGTGCCTTATATCAATGCCTCAATCATATTCCAGCTTTTGACGGCTGTTATTCCGCAGTTGGAAGAGATGTCAAAAGAAGGAGATACTGGAAGAAAACAGATCGCGCAATACACAAGATACCTGACCGTTGTGCTTGCTGCGTTCCAGGCGTTCGGCATGGCTTTTTGGCTTAGAGGGGTATTGCTTCCCGGATACGATTTCAGGCTTTTCCTGATATCCGTCATTATACTCCTGACCGCGGGGACATCATTTGTGATGTGGCTTGGCGAGCTGATAACCGAGCACGGCATCGGGAATGGAGCTTCACTGATAATTTTCATAGGTATCGTTTCCAGGATCCCCACTTATATAGGCCAGACGATACTTTTACTAAAGGGCGGAGCAAGCGTGATCGGCGCTCTGATCCTGCTTGCGGTTTTTGTGCTTATGATCATTTCGATAGTCATAATAAGTGAGGCGCAAAGACGGATACCCGTGCAGTATGCGAAACGGATAATAGGGCGCCGTGTTTACGGCGGGCAGAGCACATATATCCCTCTCAGGTTGAACCAGGGCGGGGTCATACCGATCATATTCGCTTCATCGGTCCTCCTTTTTCCTGCGACGATAGCGCAGTTCATCCCTGTGCCCTTTATGCAGTGGATAGCGGGGCAGCTTTCCCCTTCCAAGGGTTTGTATATGTGCCTTTACTTTTTGCTGATATTTTTCTTTACATATTTTTACACGGCCATCACTTTTAACCCGAAAGACCTGGCCGAGAACATAAAAAAATACGGAGGGTTCATAATGGGCATCCGGCCGGGAGAGAAGACGGCGGAGTATCTGGAAACTATCGTGACGAAGCTGACTTTTGTCGGGGCTCTTTTCCTGGCTGTCATAGCGATTGTCCCAACTATCATTGAGGGAGTAACGCATATAACTTCTTTTCAGGGGCTTGGGAGCACCGCTCTTCTTATCGTTGTAGGCGTTGCGCTCGATCTGGTGAGACAGGTAGAGACGCATCTTGTGACAAGGCAATATGAGGGGCTGTTGACTTGAGCGGTGCGAACGTTTTTGTTTTGGCCGGCCCTCCGGGGTCGGGAAAGGGAACGCAGGCAAAGCTGCTCGCCCCAAAACTTAATGTTCCTCATATATCTTTGGGAGATCTTCTCCGTGAAGCGGTGAGGAGCGGCACGAAAACGGGCCTTCTTGCCAAGGGCTACCTGGATGCCGGCAAGTTAGTTCCGGATAAAGTTGCCATAGATGTGGCGGAAGAGGCCGTGAAAAAAGAAGAGTGCCGAAAAGGTTTTGTGATCGACGGTTTTCCGAGGACCTTGGAGCAGGCGGTCCTGTTCGATAAACTGCTTGGCAGGCTGAAGTTCAATTTGGCCAAGGTTTTGTATATCGATATCCCGATGGCGGAGATATTAAGAAGGCTTACCGGCAGAAGAAGCTGCAGGAAGTGCGGGGCGGTTTTCCATATAGCGTTCAACCCGCCGAAAGCTGAAAATAAATGTGATAGCTGCGGCGGAGAGCTCTATCAAAGGCATGATGACACGGAAGAAGTCATTAAGGTCAGGTATGAAGTGTATAAGAAGCAGACCATGCCATTGATAGATTATTATACAAAGAGCGGCAAACTGGCCAAAATAGACGGGACTAAAGCGGTAGCCGATGTCTTTAAGGAAGTATGTAACGCGGTAGGAGTCTGAAGTCTGATGTCGTTAATTAAAACTGAGCCTGAGATCGAGAAGATAAAAAAGGCATGCAGGGTTTCGGCGGAAATACTGGGCGAAATAAAGGGAGTTATCAGGATCGGCATTACTACCGCGGAGATCGAAAAATTTGCCGATGGTCTTTTTGAAAAACAAGGCGCGATCCCCGCTTTTAAGGGTTACAGGGGATATAAATACGCGACTTGTCTTTCTGTTAACGAGGAAATAGTGCACGGCTTGCCGTCCGAGAGGCGTCTTGAGGACGGGGATATAATCGGCGTTGATGTGGGCGCTATTGTTGATGGATATTACGGGGACAATGCGGAGACTTTCCCGGTCGGAAAAATATCCGCGAAGGTGAAGAGGCTCCTGTCCACGACAAGATCCGCCCTTTACAAGGGGATAGCGCAGGCAAGTGAAGGCAAGCATTTAGGGGATGTGTCCAGCGCTATCGAGGAAGAGGCTGTAAAGAACGGTTTTTCGGTCGTTAAAGATCTTTACGGGCACGGGGTCGGAAGCGCTCTTCATGAGGATCCGCTGGTCCCGAACTTCGGAAAGAGGGGGACCGGCATGGCGCTTAAAGCCGGGATGACAGTGGCGATAGAGCCGATGTTGAATATTGGAGGATCTGATATTAAGACTTTGGATGATGGATGGACGATAGTTACGGCGGACGGGAGCCTTTCCGCTCACTTTGAGCATACGATACTTATAACGAAGGGCACGCCGATAATATTGACCAGGCGGGACTAAAAAAATGGTGAAGGATAAAGATGTCATAGAACTTGACGGAGAGGTGACCGAAGCGTTGCCCAATGCTTTGTTCAGAGTGAAACTTGAGACCGGTCAGATGGTCTTGGCGCATGTGTCAGGTAAGATCAGGAAGAATTTTATAAGGATACTTCCTGGGGATAAGGTCAAGGTTGAGCTTTCACCTTATGATCTTACCCGCGGACGTATCACTTTCAGGTCAAAATAGGAGGATCTATATGAAAGTCAGGGCGTCAGTTAAAAAAATGTGTGACAGTTGCAAGGTGGTCAGACGAAAAGGGCGTGTCAGGATCATCTGCAAGAATCCGAAGCATAAGCAGAGACAAGGTTAGTACTGGGGGTAAAATATTATGGCTCGAATAGCTGGTGTTGATCTGCCATCGAATAAAAGGGTGGAGATAGGACTTACGTATATTTACGGTATCGGAAGGGCCCTGGCTCTTGAAATACTGGACAGAGCCAAGATCGATCCTGCGCGGCGCGCGAAGGACCTGTCTGAATCCGATGTCGTTGCCCTTAGGGATATCATAAAGGACTATACGGTTGAGGGAGATCTGCGCAAGGAACTGCAGATGAACATTAAAAGATTGATGGATATCGGGACGTACAGGGGGCAGAGGCACAAAAGAGGGCTTCCTGCCAGGGGACAGCGCACCAGAACGAACGCAAGAACAAAGAGAGGCAAACGTAAAACTGTGGGCGCCGGACATAAGAAGGTAGAAATCAAGAAGGAGTAAAGCAATATGACAGCGGTTACGGTCAAAAAAAAGAAAGAGAAAAAGCACGTAGGGAGCGTAGGAATAGCGCATATCAAGTCGACCTTTAATAATACGATAGTTTCCATTTCCGATACGAGCGGGAACATTATAGTATGGGGGTCGGCCGGGAACGTCGGTTTTAAAGGTACAAAAAAGGGAACGCCTTTTGCGGCGCAGTTAGCAGCGGAGACTGTCGCAAGGAAAGCGGTTGAGGCGGGAGTTAAAGAAGTCAGCGTTCTGGTGAAGGGTCCGGGTGCGGGAAGGGAGACAGCTATCAGGGCTCTTCAGGGGGCGGGGCTTGAAATCAGCTCTATTAAGGACGTAACTCCTATTCCGCATAACGGTTGCAGGCCGAGAAAGAAAAGAAGGGTTTAGAGTGGAGTTGAACAAAGTTAATTCATTTTTTAAGGGGTGAGATATGGGGCGTCATATTAAAGCGGTTTGTAGGTTGTGCAGGCGAGAAGGCAATAAACTGTTCTTGAAAGGGGACAGATGCTATACCGAGAAATGCTCGTTCAAGAGAAGGGAATATGCTCCCGGACAGCACGGGCAGTTGCCTTTAAAGTCCTCTGAATACAGCATAAGGCTGCGCGAGAAGCAGAAGGCCAGGCGTATTTATGGGATATCGGAGAGACAGTTTAAAACATATTTTGAGCGAGCGCTCAAGTGGAGAGGGGTTACGGGAGAAAAGCTGCTGGAGCTCCTTGAGAGGCGTCTTGATAATGTAATTTACAGACTTGGGTTTGTGCCGTCGCGCGCGCAGGCCCGTCAAATCGTCACGCACGGACACATAATCCTGAACGGCAGAAAAGTTAATATTCCTTCTCTGTCGGTAAAGACCGGCGATGTTATAAAGATCAAGGAGGGTATATCCCCCAAGATCAGGGAGAACCTGGAAAAGGCGGGGGAGAGGACGCCTCCAAACTGGTTAAGCATGAATGCCGCTTCCCTTGAAGGGAAGATCGAATCAATGCCTGAAAGGAAAGATATCGGAGAAGCGATAACGGAATCAATGATAGTCGAGTTCTATTCAAGATAAACCCCGAAAAATTCGGGGCAAGGAGGGTATATAAATGATTATGTTAGGAGAAAAACCTTGGGTGAGATATGTCCCGCAGACGGAGAACTACGGAAAGTTCATTGTGGAGCCGCTTGAGAGAGGGTATGGCTCCACGCTTGGCAACTCTTTAAGGCGCGTTCTACTGTCATCGCTTATGGGGGCTGCCGTTACTTCGGTGAAAATAGAGAACGTTTCTCATCAGTTTTCGACGATCCCAGGCGTTGTAGAGGATGTTCTGCAGATAATATTGAACATCAAGGAGATGGTGATCAGATCGCATACCGACGAGACTAGGATGATAACGCTTAAGGCAAAAGGGAAAGGTCAAGTGAAGGCGAGCGATATAACGCATGATGCGGATATAGATATAGTGAACGGCGACCTGGTGATAGCGAATCTTGAAAACAACGGGAAGCTGAACATTGAGATGGTCGTTGAGCCAGGCAAGGGATATGTTGTTGCCGAGAGGAACAAAAAGCCGAATCAGCCGCTGGGAACGATCCCGATAGACTCTATTTTTACGCCGGTGCTTAAGGTAAATATCACTACGGAAGAGGTCAGAGTGGGTCAGGAAATAAATTATGACAGGTTGATCCTTGATGTTTGGACTAACGGCTCCATCACTCCCGAAGATGCGGTGAAAGAAAGCGCGAAGATACTTGCCAGACACGTCGACATGTTCGTTAACCTTGGCCAGCGCGCGGAATCGCTTGGAATAGCTGCTTCCGGCAAAGAAGAGGCGAAGGAATCGATCATTGAAATGAACATAGACGACCTTGAGCTTTCCGCGAGAAGTTCAAATTGCTTGAAAAAAGCCGGGATCAAGACGGTCGGAGAACTGATAGATTACTCGGAACTCGATCTGATGAAAATAAAGAATTTTGGCGCGAAATCCGCCAAAGAGGTCATTGAAAAGCTAAGGGAATATAAGCTGTCCTTGAAGGAATCAGAAGGGGAAACTGGAGGCAGTGGTGAGACACAGAAATAAGGTCAAGAAGTTAAGCAGGCCTACAGACCAGAGAATTGCGTTGCTGAGAAGCATCGTGATGTCGCTTTTGCAGCACGGGAAGGTCGAGGTCACTATAACAAGAGCAAAAGAGGCAAGGCGAATGGCGGAACGCATCATAACTCTTTCAAAATACGGCGACATCGCTTCCAGAAGAAAAGCTTTTGCTTTATTAAGGGACAGGGACCTTATTAAAAGGATCTTTACCGAATTTCCGATAAGATACGAAGGAAGAGCGGGCGGATATACCAGGATAATCAAGATCGGAGCTAATCGAGGTGACAATGCTCCGAAGGCATATTTAGAACTTGTTTGAAGAACGTAAAGATAGTTTTTAGTTATGACGGCGGGCTATTTTTTGGATCTCAGTCTCAGGACAACAAAAAAACCGTTCAGGATGAGTTAGAGCTCGCGATATTCAAGCTGACGGGGGAAAAACTAAGGGTGACGCCTGCCGGGCGGACCGACAGGGGAGTTCACGCGTTATCCCAAGCAGCCAATTTTGTTACGAGTTCTATTATTCCTATAGATAAGTTCCCGCAAGCCTTGAACAGCAAGCTTTGCGAAGGTATAGTTGTTAAAGAAGCTAGTGAAGTTCCTTTTACTTTTAATGCGAGGAAACAGGCAAAGAAGCGGGAATATCTTTATTTTGTTTATAACGGGGCCCAAATGCCGGTGCTCTTTTGGGGCAAGGTTTTACAGGTGACCAAGCCCGTTGATCTGAAGAGGATGTCGGAAGCTGCCCAGTTGTTCGTTGGAAAGCATTGTTTTGTAAATTTTTGCGGTAAAGGCAGCAGCCAAAATCACTACTACAGGCGGGTTCATGAGTTGGAAGTTAATCTTGCCGGAAGTGATCTGATAAAGAAGCTTGGTCTTAAGGGAGAACTTATTTGTTTCAGGATCATTGCGGACTCATTTTTGTATAAGATGGTCAGGTTCATTGTCGGGACGCTTTTGGACGTGGGAACGGGCAGGATAGATGCCAGGGTAGTGAAGAAAATGGTAAAGGGCGATCATGTCAATGTTAGATGTCCGGTTGTTGCGCCTTGCGGCCTTTACTTAAGTAATGTAATATATTGAGGTAGAAAATGAAAAAATTAAAAACATACAGCACGAAAGCCTCTGAAATAGAGAGAAAGTGGTACCTTGTGGACGCCAAAGGCAAAACGCTTGGCCGGTTCGCCTGCAAAGTTGCCGGTATTATCATGGGAAAAGGAAAGGTTAATTTTACGAAGCACCTCGACATGGGAGATTTTGTCATTGTTATTAATGCTGCCGAGATCTCGGTTACCGGAAAAAAAGATAACCAAAAGATCTATTTTTCACACTCGGGATATCCCGGGGGGACAAAAAGCTTAATTTTAAGCATCTGATCATCCGTCAACCTGAGCGAATTATAAGGCAGGCGGTTTGGGGCATGTTGCCGCAGAACAGATTGGGCAGGGCGATGCTCAAGAAGCTCAAGATATTCGCGAATGCGAATCATGATCATTCAGCTCAGCAACCTGAAAAGATAGATATATAAGGGGATGAAAATGAAAAAACCGGAAAGTAAAAAAGGGAAAAAAGAAATAAAAAAGTCCGCAAAAGGCGCCGTGCCTGCTGGCAGGCAGGGATCCGCCTCTGGCGGAAAAGACGCAAAGAAAACCGCGCCAAAGGTGAAAAAAGAAGCCAAGAAGACCCTTCCCGCTCATCCGGCCGCTAAGCAGGCTGTAAAGCCTGAGTCCGCGGGCGAACAGGAACTTAAGCCCAAGAAGGCAGTAAAGGAAGCTACGCCGAAGATCGAGGTTCCGAAGCAGCCCCGCATAGAAAAAGCTCATGTCGAGAGAGCTCCGATTGAAGCGCAAAAAGTGGCGCCTGAAAAAAAGAAGCCTCCGAAGATAGTCCAGTATCATGGTACAGGCGGAAGAAAAACGTCCGGAGCAAGGGTTTGGATCTCGCAGGGTACCGGGCGCTACATCATAAACGGGAAGCCGCTTGAAAACTACACATGCAAAAGAAATCTGCTGTTAAAAATGGCCATGGAGCCGTTTGTCGTGACAAATACGCTTGGAAAGTATGATGTTCAAGCGAATGCTAATGGTGGCGGGATATGTTCTCAGATCGGAGCTGTAAGACAAGCCGTATCAGTGGCGATCATGCGGGCTAATCCGGAATTCAGGGCTGTATTGAAGAAGGCTGGCCTTTTAACAAGGGATTCGAGGATGAAAGAAAGAAAGAAATTCGGTCAGAAGAGAGCTAGAAAAAGATTCCAGTATTCTAAGAGATAGAAGGGATGTTTTATGGCTCATAGGTCAGTTAACGTCGGCGGGAAAATGTTCAATGAACACATCGAGTTCGATAGAGTGGGCGAACTTCTCCGCGATCCTTATATGCCCGCCAAAGGCTTCCCCGAGCCCAATATTTGTCCGGTCTGCAACGTTGTGTACCACAAAAAACACTGGTCATTTGACCCCAACCTGCTGGCTGAAACCAGGAAAGAAAAGAACATAAAATCCGTTAAATGCCCCGCGTGCAGAAAGATCGAAGACAAATACGCGATGGGCAAGGTTTTATTGACCGGAAGCTTTGTAGCGGAGCACATGGAGGAGCTGTTGAATGTCATTAAAAGCGAAGAAAGACGCGCAAGGGACAACAATCCTCTCGACAGGCTTATTTTTGTGGAAAAACGGGATGGCGGGATATATGCCGAGACCACGTCTGATGCACTGGCAATGAGGGTAGGGCATCATTTGAAAGAAGCCTATAAGGGCGGCGCAGAGAATTTTAAATTCAGGCGCGGGGACAAGTTCGTTGAAATAGACTGGCACAGAGATCTATAGAAAGGGGAGCTTAATATGGCATTAAAACAATATCTTTTGATCCCTGGACCCACACCGGTACCTCCGGAGGTTCTGTCCGCGTTGAGCCATCCGATGATAAACCACAGGAGCTCCGATTTTAAGTCGGTCCTGACCGAAGTTACGGAAGGCTTGAAATGGGGGTATCAGACAAAGAACGATGTTTTGATCCTTACCGCTTCCGGCACGGGGGCTATGGAGGCGTCCATAGTCAATACATTATCTCCCGGAGATAAAGTACTGATAGTCAATATCGGCGCGTTCGGCTCAAGGTTCGTAAAGATCGCCAAAGCATATGGCCTTAACGTCGATGAGATTAAAGTGGAGAGGGGAAAATCAGCTGACCCGAAGCTTGTTGAACAAAAGCTGAAAGAAGACAAAAAAAAGGAAATAAAAGTGGTTGTTTTCCAGCAGAACGAGACGTCAACAGGCGTGTTAAATGACGTAAGGCGCCTCGCGGCCGCGGTCGCTGATCACGGAGCACTGTCGATCGTTGACGCGGTTTCCGGGCTTCTCACGGCTGACCTGAGAGTGGATGAATGGGGGCTTGATGTTGTCGCTGCCGGATCGCAAAAGGCTTTCATGGTGCCGCCGGGATTATCATTCGTGAGCATGTCTGAAAAAGCGTGGAAGGCTTATGAAACGGCTAAACTGCCCAAATTTTATTTTGATCTTGGTGCGGCAAAGAAATTCGCGCAGACAGGCGAAACTCCATGGACGCCGTGTCTTACTATCGCGTTCGGTTTGCAGGTCTCGATGAGAATGCTGAAGGCCGAGGGGCTGGATAATATTTTCAAGCGGCACGAAAAACTATCGAGTGCGGTAAGAGCGGGGGTCAGAGCTTTGGGTTTTGGACTGCTTGCCGACGACAGCTGCGCTTCAAGAGCGGTCACTGCTGTCATCCCTCCGGCAGGGATTGATGCCGAGGCATTAAGGAAAGCCGTAAGGGAACAGTACGGCGTTGTTCTTGCTGGCGGCCAGGAAGACCTGAAGGGGAAAATATTCAGGATAGGACATCTAGGCTATATGGACAAAATGGATATGATCACAGCCTTCTCCGCGCTGGAGATGGTGGCCTCACAAATGGGGGCAAAGATAAAAATGGGTAGCGCGGTGGCTGCGGTTGAGGAGATGCTTAAATGAAGGTTCTGGCAAGCGATAAGATCGCCGAGAGCGGATTAAAAAAGCTCAGGGATGCCGGATTTGAAGTTGACATGAAGACGGGGCTTACGGAAGAAGAGCTCGTCAAGATCATTCCGGAATATGATGCGCTTGTCGTTCGAAGTGAAACAAAAGTAACACCGAAGATCATAGAGGCCGGAAAGAAACTTAAAATAATCGCAAGGGCCGGGGTCGGCGTGGATAACGTGGACCTTCCTTCAGCGACAAAGAAGGGGATCATTGTGGTCAATTCCCCCGAAGGCAACACGATCGCCGCGGCTGAACACACATGGGCGATGCTTCTCGCGATGTCCCGAAATATTCCCCAGGCTCAGGCATCGCTCAGGGCGGGGAAGTGGGAGAGGTCCAAATTCACCGGTGTCGAGGTTTACGGTAAAACCCTTGGTATCCTTGGACTTGGCAAGATCGGGAGCCATGTCGCCGCTTACGCTGTCGCTTTCGGAATGAAGGTCATTGCATACGATCCTTTTGTCACAAAGGAATACGCGGATAAGCTTGGCGTGGAGCTGAAGGACATGGATTCCGTGATAAAAGAGGCGGATTACATTACTCTTCACTTGCCAAAAAATAAGGAAACCGCCAATCTGATCAACGCGGAAAAGATCAAATTGATGAAAGACGGCGTAAGGATAGTCAACTGCGCCAGAGGCGGGGTCATAAATGAGAACGATCTGGCCGAAGCTTTAAAGTCAAAAAAAGTCGTTGCGGCGGCGATCGATGTTTATGACAAGGAACCTCCTGAGCCGACCAATCCATTGCTTTCCATGGATAATGCTGTTACTGTTCCCCACCTTGGGGCGGCGACCATTGAAGCCCAGGTAAATGTCGCGATAGATGTCGTTGAACAGATAATCGAAGTGCTCAAGGGCGGCTCGGCTCGTGCCGCGGTCAACATACCGTCGATGAAGCCCGAAGTCCTTAAAGCCGTCGCGCCTTTCATGAAACTTGCCGAGAAGATGGGAAAACTTGCCGGGCAGATCGCGGAAGGACCCGTTAACGACGTTAAGATAGGTTATTTCGGCGAAGTTGGGGGAAAAGATACCGCACCTCTTACCGTGGCCATTCTAAAAGGGCTGCTTGAAACCGCGATGGAAGAAGGAGTCAATTTCGTCAATGCCCCTATTGTGGCCAAAGAGCGGGGCATTAACATAACGGAGACCAAAAGCACCGAATGCTTTGATTTCGCGAATAAGATATCAATTTCGGTCGGCGGAGATGACAAAAAGAGAAAAGTTGATGGGTCATTATTCGCAACTATTGGAGAGCGTATCGTGGGGATAGACGGATTCAGCGTTGATGCCATCCCGTCAGGATACCTGATTATCGCTTCCAATATCGACCAGCCCGGCATAATCGGGCAGGTGGGTACGGTGCTGGGAAAGAACAACGTCAATATCGCGGGAATGGAAGTGGGTCGCAATAAAGCCGGCGAGAAAGCCGTCATGCTGCTAAATATAGACGGGCCTGTTTCAGATAAGGTCCTGAAGGAACTCGAGAAGGTAAAAGGCATACATTCCGCGAAGTTAGTTTCCTTGTAAGAAGTTATTCAACTCCCCTCTCCTAAAATCCCGCACATGATGTGAATATACAGTCCTACTTTTTGCAGTCAGATTCTGCAATTTTAGGTCATTTTTATCGATATATAATATAGAGGGGAATATTGGGGACTTTCTTATACAAGGAACAAATTTGACATGAGTGATATTACCAAAATCGATAATCACGCAAAAGGCCAAAAAGCCATGGTCATAAAACAACTCGCAAAAGGGAAAGATGATCTTTCGCAGGTTTCTATTACTATCGATCCCGATAAGATCACGGCGGAAGAACTGAATGCACAATTTTGGCAATTAGGAATTAATTTCATCGATCCGTGGGCCGCGAAACAGGATGCGACAAGGGTTGAAAAACCGCTTGTTATATATCCTAAATTGAATGATATTAGCAATGTCGATAACCACGCAAAAGGTCAGAAAACCACAGTCACAAAACAACCTGTTGTCAAAAACCCTAAATCAGGATCCGTTGCGAAACATCCCGGCAGCTTGGGATCGGATTTGAAAGATATTGGGGCGAACATTTTAGATGCTGGAAAAAACGCACTGCTGTGGCCATTAAGAAAAGCTGCTTATAGAATAAGCAGAGGGAGTGCTTGCCTGTTCGTTCCATCTAAGAGCATTTTTACAAGATTGATTTCTGGCCCCGACGAATATCATGGCGCAAATCCTTCGAAAGAAGGAGATATTTCTGTCTCCACTCCTACTCCTAATATATTAAGGATCTGTTTATGTCTTGACCCTAACACTCTTCCAATATCAGAATACAGGCCTAAAAAAATTAGTGATGATCCCGGGCAAATTTATTATAGTATTAAATCGTGGAGCAAAATAAGAGAACTTAATAGCAAAAGCGGATCTTATGTTGATAATGGGTTTGTTTTGGGCGACAGCTTGACCGATAAAGAGCGTGATCAAATTAAGGATTTATTTGAAGACTATGAAGCATCTGAAAGAACAGCCAGTGAGTTTAAACCAAATATCACTAATGACGACATTGCAAAACTTGATATAAACAAAGATTGGAAAAGTGCTTTGCAAACACAATTGGAACTTAGGAAAAAGACATATAATTGGCCGAAGGATTTTTTGCAAAAACTATTGCAACTAAAATCTGGAGAAATAACTTATTTAAATGAAAAGCGTTATTGGAACGATAGCTTTCATTCGTACAGCAAAACTGATCAACGCGCGCTTTTTCTTACAAAAATTAACCTGGGAAATTATTTTATGTCATTCGGAAGAGATGGGAAGGGTGTATACATGAGCATTTATGATATCTGGGATTTTAAAGTAGGAGACGGAGGATTTTATAAGGATAAAATTGGCAACCAAAAGGACAAACTCCGAAAGAGCGGTTTAATTAATAACAAAAAGAACTGGCTGAATGATTTTATTGAAAACATGGAACCAAAGGCAATGTCTGCGATAACCAAACCCATATATATTTACGACAGATACTATTTATCAGAAAAAGAAATAAAGGATGAACTTGACCGCAGGGCGCATGAGGAAATCGTAAAAAGTCCTGTATCGGAAAAGTCAAAATAGATTCTGAGCTCAGTGATCTTTTGCGATATAGCAACAAAGCCCTCGATTTCCTTAGTAGGCGAGCACTTACGAATCAGTAAACGTCGCAGCTCCAATAATAACAAGAAACACCCCACAATAAATTGTGGGGAATATTCCACACATTTTAATGTGTGGTTATCTAAGAATAAGTTTGGAACCGAGGTGTTGAGCCTCAAATTCCATAGAATTGAGTAGTTACTTTGAATTTCCATTGAAATCTCCTAAATTTCCCTTAAAATAGGTTCATATGGCAGATATCGTTGAAAACAGCGTAGAAAAAGTCAAAGGCATAATTAAACAGGTTCTGGGGATCCAGAAAAAGGTGGGACTGGTCCTGGGGGGCGGGGCGGCAAGAGGCGTGGCGCACGTTGGCGTCATTAAGGTCCTCGTTGAGAACAAGATCCCGATCTATTGTATAGCCGGAACTTCTTCAGGGTCGCTCTTCGGCGCGCTTTTTGCGGGCGGCATGAATCCCTACGATATGGCTAAACAAGCGTGCCAGGCGGACTGGCTGAAGCTTGTTTCATTCAGGCTTTCCAGATCGGGGCCTGTTTCAGGAGAAGGCATAGAAAAACTCATAATCAACAACATCGGGAACAAGAACATCGAGGACATGAGGATCCCTTTGAGCATTATTGCGACGGACCTCAAAACAGGAGAGAGGGTTGTCATGACACATGGGAATGTCGCAAAAGCCGTCCACGCCAGCTCCGCGATACCGGGCGTATTTTCACCGGTGAAGTTCCAGGACAGGTTACTGGCTGACGGGTTGGTCGTGGACAACGTGCCAGTAACAGCGGCAAAGGATATGGGCGCCGACTTTATTATCGCGGTCGATGTCGTTCCGAACGTGATATTGGATGGGTGGGTGCCCAATATGTTCAATGTAATTGAAAGAGCTATTGACATTAATTGCAGGAGGATGTCAGAAGATCTCAAGCAAACCGCGGATATCGTTATTGATCCGGTGGATAAGAACATCTCCGCTTTATCACTGGATCGGGCAGAAGAGCTGATGAAAATGGGTGAGATCGCCGCGAACAAAGCCCTTCCCCAGATACTGGCAAAGCTTAAGATCTCAACCTAGTCTTTTATTCCGTAAACCTCAAGTTTTGATATAAGTGTGGTCCTGTGGATGCCGAGTGCTTTTGCTGTGCTAGTCTGGTTCCCGTCGCAGGACCGGAGCGCTTCAATTATCAGTTTCTTCTCAAAATTCTTAACAGCTTTTATGAGAGACCCCTCATCTAAAGAAAATCTTTCAATGTTATTTGATCCTGATTTGACCAGTTCCCGGGGAATATCGGCGGCATCTATATGATCTTCTTTTGAAAGCGTAACGATCCTCTCGATCAGGTTCTCAAGTTCCCTTACATTGCCCGGCCAGGGATATTCCTGAAAAATCTTAAGGGCTTCGTCGGTTATATATTTGATGTTTTTTTTGAATTCTTTTTTGTATTTAGCGATGAAATAATTAATGAAAAGGGGGATATCCTCTATGCGATCTCTCAGTGGAGGAAGGTCTATCGGGATCACGTTCAATCTGTAAAAAAGATCTTCCCTGAACTTTTTATCCTGAATTGCCTTTTTGACGTCTATGTTCGTGGCCGCGATAATCCTGATATCAATGGGGATCGATCTTTCCCCGCCTACGCGCTCTATCATGTTCTCCTGAACAGTACGCAGAAGCTTTGCCTGCATGTTCAGAGGCATCTCACCTATCTCATCAAGGAATATCGTGCCGCCGCCGGCCAGTTCAAATTTGCCTATATGCCGGTCCAGAGCGCCTGTAAAAGCGCCTCTCTCATGCCCGAACATCTCTGATTCAAGAAGGTTTTCCGGGATGGCGGCGCAGTTGACAACGATATAGGGCATGTTCGCGCGTTTGCTTTTTTTGTGGATAGTCTCCGCCACTATCTCCTTGCCTGTTCCGGACTCACCGGTAATAAAGACCGTGCTGTCGGTGCCGGCAATGTTTTCGATGATGTCGTAGATCTTGCGTATTTTTTCATTCTTCCCGATAAGTTCTCCCAGGGACGCTCTCTCATCAAGGGCTTGTTTCAAATAAAGGTTTTCCATTATGATCTTTCTTCTCTCAAGGGCTTTTCTTATCGTTGAGAGCAGGTCCTCGACTTCAAATGGTTTTATGATGTAATCGAATGCCCCGAATTTAAGACAGTCAACAGCGGGTTTCACTTCTTTTGATGCGGTCACCATTATCACATCCAATGAGCCATCTATCTCTTTTATCTTTTTTAATGCTTCTATCCCGTTCATTTCGGGCATTATCACGTCAAGTATGACCAGATCAAAATGTTCTTCAGAAGCTTTTCTTATGGCGTCAGATCCCCTTGTAGCGGTTGTCAGATTAAAGTCGTTCTTTAATAAGTTTTTGTATAGCAGTAAAATATCTTCTTCATCATCAACTACTAAGATGCTGGGCTTGATATTTTCCATCCAAATCACCTCGATCGTAAAAGTAGCAATTATTATACCAAAATGGGAGGCTAAAAAACAGCTATATTACAGTAAAATCTTGAGGATGCTTGCAAAAATTGTTGTAGGGGTAGTGTTTTTCGACATGGCATTGTCGAAAAGCGCTACAATTACCAGTTTACCCAATCCTTACCAAATTGTATCCATTTCATGCTTGAAACCCTGATCTTTTTCTTTCCATTGTCTTCCTTCAATTCTATGACGCCATCCATAAGATATTTAATGTTATTTACTACCTGCTCGTTAATGGAGCCTTCTTCTATTATAAAAAGCGTTGTCACCCCGCCAAACGATAAAGCAGTATGTCCGATCTGGGAAAGAAAGCGCTGGACGGCAGGGAGCTCAAAGTTCACGAAGAAACTTGATATGGAATCAATGACCCTGCGGCCGCCGCACTTTTGTTGTACCGATTGCCCTATGTCATTGCCTGCCTGGCTGATCAGGCCGGATAGCTGGTCCAGATTTAACACTTCTTCAATCCGGTATTTTTCCTGAGTTCGCACCTCACCGGAAGTCCATGTGTAGGCGTCGATGAACCTTAGGGTGCCGCTTTCTTCCTGCTGTGCGGATTTTTTCTGGATCATCTTGTTCAGTTCGCTTCTTACAAGGATCGGATCATCATCAACGGCAACAAAAAGGCATTTTTCATCTTTAGCAAGTCCTTCCGCAATGAATCTCCTTGCAAAGGTGGACTTACCCCGCCCGAGAGGTCCGATCAGCAGGATGTTAGATCCTTTCGGAAATCCGCCCCCCAGCGTCATATCCAGGCTCTCGATCCCGGTCGGGATCTGAATGAGTTGATCCTCGGTCTGATCTGACGCATCCTTTGCGGGGCGGAACTTTTGTACCGCTTTTATGTCCCTGTCAAACAGCATCGAAACCCTTTCTTTCAGTTCCTCAGCTCTGAAAGGTTTTGTGATGAAATCGTTCGCCCCGCCCTCAAATCCCGTCAGCTTGTTGAATTCGTCTCCGAGAGCCGAAAGAATGAGAATGGGCACATGAGATAGGACCGGGTCGCTGCGCAGGGCCTTGCAGACTTCAAAACCGTTCTTTTGGGGCATCCTGATATCTGTTATAACCAGATCCGGCTTTTCTGAAATCGCTTTTGCTATGGCTTCAGCACCGTTCGTGGCAAGAACGACTTCGTAGCCCGCTTCCCTTAAAAGTTTTTCTCCAAGAAGCCTAATATTTTCTTCATCATCTGCCAGGAGGATCTTATGTTTTTTCTCAGCCATTCATAGCATTATAGTGCATAAAAATCTTCTTGGCAATTTTTTTGCGTTTGTGATAGATTTTACTCATGGCCCTTTATAATGTTGAAGCTATAAATATCAGAAGCAATAATGCGGGTGAAGCGGATAAGATAATCACGCTGTTCGCGAAAGGCCAGGGAAAGATCAGGGCGATAGCAAAAGGGGCAAGGAGGCCAACATCCAAATTCGGCGGCAGGCTCGAGATCTTCAGCTATAACCATCTTCAACTTGCCGCCGCCAGGAATCTGGACATTATCAGCCAGTGCGAGACCATAGAAAGCTTTTATAAGCTCAGGGAGGACAAAGAAAAACTGAATGCGGGGTTTTATATAGTCAAGCTTATTGATATAATTACGGAGGACAGGCAGAGGAACGACGAGCTTTTTGAGCTTTTGCTCGAAGCTTTGTATGCACTGCTTTTACCCGTTGACACGAACGTGCTGTTAAGGGCCTTTGAAGTGAAACTCTCCAAGATCGAGGGTTTTCTGCCGTCGGATCCTATGCTGGAGAGAAAATACAAGAGGCTGCCTTTAATTGTCGGTGAATTGATCGGCGATCTGGATCGTCCGCCAAAAGATCTGACCGAAAAGGACTTGGAGATATCCGGCCGGGTATTCAGGGAAATAATTTCCGACCATACCGGCAAGGATATCAGGAAGGTTAGGGTATTTATATGACAAGACCCAGATTTTCTGTCGTACTTTCAAACCCGGGGTTTCTTTTGCTTTGGATGGGGCAGCTTTTGTCTCAGATCGCCGACAGGATATTCATTTATGTGCTCATGATACTTGCCTATGCTTTGACAAAATCAAATTTGGGCGTCAGCATCCCTATGCTTTCTTTCGGGATACCTTCCATCCTTTTCGGGTCTCTGGCTGGCGTATACTCTGATAGGCTGGACAGGAAAGGAATAATGGTCATATCCTGCATAATGAGGGGACTGCTCATACTTCTGCTCGTGCCTCTCGTTCATAAATCCATCGCTTCGATATTCCTGGTCAGCTTTCTTATATACACCGTTGCCCAGTTTTTTGCTCCCGCGGAATCATCCTCCATCCCGGAACTTGTCGAAAGGAAGAACCTTATCATCGCGAATTCGCTGTTCGTGGTCACCTGGATGGGAGCTTCCATGCTGGGATTCGGGCTCGGGGCGCCTATCGTTAACTGGCTGGGAGAACAGGGAACGTTCGTTCTGTCCGCCACATTTTACCTGATAGCTTCGGGGCTTATTTTTCTTGTGCCCCTCAAGGAACAGGCCTATGATGCCAGCTCCACGAACGGGAATATATTGAAGGACCTGAAGAACGGGATAGATTATATCAATAAGAACGTTCTGGTCGGCTATTCGCTTTTAAAGATGTTCATCGCGACTTCCGCGCTTGCGGTGGTCAGCCTTCTTTCCATATCTTACGCGAAAGAAGTGCTCATGATCGGGGAAAGGAACTTCGGCTATCTTGTTATTGCGGCGGGGCTTGGAATGTTCGTTGGTATGGCGTTTTTGGGGCGGGTGAGCCACTTTTTCAAGAAATCGACGATTTTGATGACAGGTTTTATCGTTTCCGGGATCTCGCTGTGTCTTGTCGCAGGAGTCAGCGATATCAAGATCTCTCTGCTCCTTATTTTTATCCTTGGGGTGTGCAATGTTCTTATAAATTCTACCATTCAGACCATACTTCAGTCGGTGGTCCCCGCGGGGATGAGGGGGCGAGTATTCGGCGTTCAGAACATGCTGATAAATTCCGCTTTTACGTTCCCTCTGTTGATCTTCGGCGCCATTGCTGATGGCTGGGGCATAAGAACGGCGATCGCGGCTTTAGGCGTTACCATGATAGCGGGCGCATTTGTCGGGTCCCTCGGAAAGAGTTCAAAGGCATTGTCGTGAGACCCCTGGTATGCAACTACTACCTGACCCTGAAGTGCAATGACGCCTGCGAATTTTGCCGCCTATGGCAGAAAAAGGAATTCCAAGAAATGCGGGAGACAGGCGCGGCAGAGGTAAAGAAGAACCTCCGCTATCTTAGAGATATGGGGATCCTTGTCGTGAACTTTTCCGGAGGGGAACCCCTTCTTTATGAAGAAATTCCGGAGGTCCTTAGGATATCGAAAAGGCTGGGTTTTTTCAATATTTTGACCACCAACGGCGTCCTCTACCCTGAAAAAGCAGACCTTATAACGAACTTCGTGGACCATCTTGTGTTTTCGCTCGATTCCCCTGTGCCTGCCGACCATAACAGGATAAGAGGGACCAACTGTTACCAGTCTGTTATTGACGGCGTCAGGGCGGCAAAACGGCTCGGAAAGAACCCTATCATCAGCTTTACCGTGACCAGGGATACCGTAGGTGTGCTCCCTGACATGGTGGATCTCTCGCAAAGTTTGGGAGTTCTACTTTGGATAAATCCAGTGTATAATTATTCGGGACTTGAGGGATTCACCAAAGAGAGCGTTGATTACATAGCCAGGTATTTTGGCAGAAAGAACGTAGGGCTGAACCTGGCGAGCCTTCAGGTCATAAGGGATGGCGGAAATAATATTAGAAGGCCTGTTTGCAGGGCAGGCGCCTCTACTGTAACGATATTTCCGGACAATACGCTTGTTTCTCCCTGTATACATTTGCGAAAATCGGCTGTTAAGCTGGATGAAAATATAGCAAGTATACTGAAAAGAAGGGAGGTTAAACTGGCCGCATCCCTGTGCGGCCGCGATGATCAATGCAATGGTTGCATGGACTGGTCTTATCTGGGACCGTCCTTTTTGTACGGAATTAATAAGAACCTGTTCCTGGCTCTTTATTCAATTTGGAACTTGTTCTGGAAGGATTTAAGGATCAAGTCTGCCGGCCGGCAGGCATGAAGGGAGTAGTTACATGAAAGTATTAATGCTGACGCCTTATTTTTATCCACATACCGGGGGGACAGAGAAATACGTTAAAGATCTTTCTATTCAGCTTGTAAAGAACGGCCATGATGTGACCGTGATCTCCTGCAATGTTCCGAGAGCAAAAAAAGCAAAAAAGGAGGAGATCATTGACGGAGTGAAGATCAAAAGGCTTCCGGCGATCGATTTCCTTTATTATCTTCCCATCACTGTGTCTTTTAATCTCAAAATGCTTGAAGGGTATGATGTTGTTCATATCCATTGCCCGCCGCACAGTTTTATTAGGACCGTGGCTGGGAAGACAAAGCTACCGGTCGTAGCCACTTTTCATTGTGACATAACGATAACGGACCAGTTCTTCGGCATTCCGATACCCCATTTCATCACCAATGGCTTCGAAGCTTTAATGAATTGGTATGCTACTTTGTTCCTGCCGAAGGCTGAAGAGATCATATCCACATCCGAATCTTACGCATCCACGTCCCCCGTCATGAAGAACCTGCCGAGGAACGTGATACCCATAGGTGTTTACCACGACAAGCTTGACGAATCCGTTAAGAAACAGGGCATTGACCCATTAAAGGAAAAAAAGAAACAGATATTGTTCCTTGGGCGTCTTGCCGCGAATAAAGGGATCAGATATCTTGTTGCCGCTATGCCAAAGATCCTGGCGGCTCACCCGGATGCCAAACTCATCATCTGCGGAGAAGGGGAGGAAAAGCCGTCCATTGTGAACCAGATCAAGAGCCTGGGACTTGAAGGGAACATCACATTTTACGGCACAGTGGACCTTGACACCCTCTCGAGACTTTATACCACATCATCGGTATTTGTCCTGCCCTCTATAAACAGGCTGGAAGCTTTCGGGATAGTGCAGCTGGAGGCAATGGCTTGTTATACGCCTGTCGTCGCTTCCGATATTCCTGGCGTTAACAGCGTAATGGACGTGGGAAAGAGCGGGCTCCTTGTGCCGAAGCAGAATCCCGATGCGATCGCTGAAGCGGTGATAAAGATATTAAGCAGCCCCGAACTGATGCAGCAAATGGGTGCAAGGGGAAGACAGCTGGTTGAAACGAAATACGACTGGCCGATAATATCAAAGGTGGTTGAGGCCGTTTATAAAAAAGCGATAGCGAAAAAGAAAGGGAAGTAGTGAAGGTATTAGTAACCGGCGGAGCGGGATACATTGGGTCAGTAACCACTCGCGAGCTTATAAACCAGGGTTACGAAGTCGTTGTTTTTGATAATCTCTCATACGGGCACAGGCAGGTGATCCCGAAACAGGCCAGGTTCGTAGAGGCGGACCTTCTGGATAGACCCAGCATTTACTCCGCGCTTTCCAAAGAAAAAATAGAAGCCGTGGTCCACTTTGCGGGATTTATAGCCGTCGGAGAATCGGTCAAAGAACCGCTGAAGTACGTAAGAAATAACATTCTGGGCGGATATAACCTTCTTGACGCGATGAGGGAGCTAAAAATAAACAAAATTATTTTTTCTTCTTCCGCGGCAGTTTACGGCGATCCGGATAGCATCCCCATTAAAGAAGAGGACAGGCTTAAACCAACCAGCCCGTACGGCGAGACCAAGCTCATATTCGAGAAATTCCTCAGCTGGTGCGATGCAGCTTATGGCACACGCTCCATATGTTTGCGTTATTTCAATGCGGCCGGCGCTGACATTGAAAACGATCTCGGCGAGGACCACGATCCGGAAACACATTTGATCCCTCTGGTCCTTAAGGTCGCCCTCGGCCAGCGGGAAAAGATCGATGTTTTCGGGACGGATTATGATACCTCCGATGGCACGTGTGTCAGGGATTATGTCCACATTAAGGACCTGGCTGCTGCCCATGTGAAGGCGCTTAAGCGCTTGAACGAAGGCGGAGCCTCCTCTTTCTATAATGTGGGTTCTTCAAAAGGTTATTCAGTAAGAGAAGTGATCGACGCGTGCAGAAAAATAACCAGGAAGAACATAAAAGTAGTTGAGTCGCCGCGAAGGGCCGGGGATCCTCCCAGACTTGTGGCGAGCAGTGAAAAAATAAAAAATGAATTAGGTTTCGCGTTCAAGCATAGCGATCTCGAGGATATTATTTCAGATGCATGGCAGTGGCATTCGAAGCACCCTAACGGGTACAAGTGACAAAGTGAAGAAGAAGATCCTATATTTATATTCTGATACCGGCGGCGGACACAGGGCCGCGGCGAATTCCCTTATAGCTGCTGTTGAACAGCTGAAAGGCGGCGAGATAGAGCAGGAAGCCATAGATGTTTTCGCCCAGGGGAGCTCGTTCTTGAATATTTTCGCGAAGGCCTATGCTCCGGTTATCAGATATGCCCCTTGGCTCTGGCGTATGCTCTGGTTCTCATTGAACAGCGATAGAAGCCTGCGTGTCCTAGAAAAGATCGCTTCACCGTTCATATTGAATAAGATCGCAAAGATATTTAACGAGAAAATGCCTGATATTCTCGTATCCGTTCATCCTCTGGTGAATCACCTGTCAATTAAAGCTGCGAAAAAGATCGGGCGTAACGTGCCTTATGTTACCGTTGGGATGGACCCGGTCGATCTGCATAAATCCTGGATAAGCCCGGACACCGATGTTATGGTCGTGGCGACCGAGGAAGCAAAAAAGATCTGCATAGCGCAGGGACTTCCCGAAAGCAAGATAAAGGTCCTTGGCATTCCTATCGATCCCAGGTTTTCTAAAGACCAGGACAAGCAAAAATTGAGACAGGAAATGGGCCTGCATAAAGACCTGTTCACCGTTCTTGTGATGGGGGGCGGAGAGGGCGCGGGCAACATCAACGACATAGTCTCCGAGCTGAACAAAAGCGCATTAGATATGCAGCTTATCGTAATATGCGGAAGGAACGAAGCCTTAAAAAGCAAGCTGACAGCAGCGACGCTGCGTTTCCCCGCAAAGATATTCGGGTTCACGAATGAAGTGCCTTCCATCATGTCCGCTTCGGATATTATCGTTACAAAAGGAGGTCCCGGAGCCATTTTCGAAGCCCTGGCAAAGGACCTGCCGATGATCATCACGAGCTGGCTGCCCGGGCAGGAAGAGGGGAATATCAGATATGTTCTTGCGCATAACATAGGGAAGGTCAGCAAGGACCCGAAAAAGATCGCGTCCCTGATCGAGGAAATAAGGACGGATGACCTGATAAAAGAAAATATAAGGAAATTCAAAAAGCCGCAAGCGGTATTTGATATAGCCAGATTAATACTGGATATGTTATGAAGAAATTCGCGATATTTATTGCCGTGTTCTTTTCCTTACTCTACCCGGTGTTCTGCCAGGAGATGCCAAGCGATGTTCCACCTGATCACTATGCTTATGATTCTATTGCCGATCTGGTGGATAGGGGCATAAATGTTTCTCAGGGATATCCCGACGGCACTTTTCGGGGGAACAAGAACACGAGCAGATATGAAAACGCGTATTTCATGGCTTCACTCGCTTTAAGTCTGCGCGATACCGCATCTGTTGAAGTGGACTTTTCAGATATTGGGGAGGAAATTTCATACCTCAGGAACGACATAATCAGCGTTCAGCAGGAACAGGGAGCCAAAGGCGCCATGGATTATTATGGGTCTGTGGAACTGAAAAGCGAGTTTGGCAGCGTGTTCTCATATAACCAGGATCACAGGAATCCGTTAGGGCCTGAAACGAATTATCGCCTGCAATATACGATCGAAAAAGATATGGGCGATGATGCCAGCATTAAACTTAACCTGGACACGATGGATGGAGCTTTCAACTCGCCGACCCTGCGGACATTTGCCACAACACTCCTGGATTTTGAGGGGGATCTATCGGTGGATATCGGACTTGCCAATCCGGTGAACATAACGGCTATTTTTGGCCCCGGAAGTGTAGCGCACAGGGATACGAGCGGCGTGGCTCCAAGCGAAGATTACACGTATTATTCAAGACCCCATCCTTCTTTTATTGTGGGGACCGAAATGGGAGGCAATGATGTATCCGGCGCTTATGTTGCAAGAGGTGTTGCTAGTGACGGAAGTGTGGGAACGAGCGAGGTGTATTTCCGGGTCGGCAGAAAGATCGGAAAGTTCCCGCTGCTGGGGAGCGTTGAGGCCATTAGCACCTCAAGGTATGTATTCGTTGACTTTATGGATCCGACAAGCTTGCCGAACGATTTCAAACAGGAGCTTTCGCTTCTTATGACGCAGAGTAAGGAACTGTCGGAAAAGATACTTTTCGGGGCAGCATCTACCGATCATCCGAAAAGCCAATTCTATCTGAATTTTGAACTGTATCTCAAGAATCTTTATGATAGAGGTATAGATCTCAATTTCCTTTTCAATTCTGTGGGGATGGATTACCGGCTCCCGTTCGAGGCGCTTGAATTCACGCCTCTGAACCTGTTCAACAGAAAGATACTTGACGGGACTGTGGATACCGGTCTTGAGGTAACGATTCCGCTTTCATCGGACCTGACGTTAAAAAGCAGATCCGAACTTGTTACCGATAACTTTGGAAAGATAGACAGGGATGTTCCCGGATCTTCCTATACTCAGGAACTATCGCTGGATTATCAGATAAGCAGCGATTTGGACCTTAATTCATTTTACAGATATTATTTTGTGCCGAGTGAGATCGGCCAATTTTCTGTCGCGGTGCCGGAAATATCCGATCTTGTCGGACTTGGCCTGGTTTACAGATTTTAGACAAAAAAAGGCCCTGATGGTATACTAGGGCGGCAAGGAGCAGTGTATGAGGAAGATCCTGTTTATTTTATTGATCGGTTTTTGCATGACCGGGTATAGTTTTGCCCTTGTAACCGCGGAAGCGGGAGTGTCATCCAAAGAAGCGGCGGGAACAAAGATGCCGCAGGTTTCAACTGAAGAGGCAATGGCAAAAACAGTGTCTAAAGAAACGGCAGCGGTCATCGCTCCGCCTCCTTTAACTCAAGAGGCAACGCCGACGCGTGAAGTTGTGAAAGAGGTCAAGACGGAGGCCCAGACGGGGAAAATAAAATTTAAAGATGTTCCCGACAACCACTGGGCCGCAAGTTCGGTTTACGATCTTGTGAACATGGGTGTGACACAGGGTTACCCGGATGGCACGTTCAGGGGGAGCAACAATATCACAAGATATGAGACCGCCATGTTCCTCTCTAAACTTGCCAATGCTATAGGCAAATCCGGAGACGAAGCCGAGATCAACATTGATAAAATAAAAGACGATCTCAGGGCGGATATAAGGTCGCTGCGCGCCGATGTCGCGGAGCTTAAACGCATGCCGGAAGAGCAGCAAGAAAATCCGATATCCGGATCTTACTCTACAGAGATAATGTTCGGGAATTTAGTGGCGGGGAATACTTCCGTCGAAGGGCAGACCGCGCCTGCGGGGCCGATCGTCAGATACAGGCTGAAAACGACGTTCTCAAATAATATAAGCGAAACGACGAAACTTAAAGTGAATATTGACACCATGGATTCGGGTTTTGGCGGAGGATCGAGCGATCTTTCGATGAAAATACTTGATGTGGAAGGCGACATGGATCTGGACATGGGGCTTGAAAACCCGTTGGAAGTTAAGGTAACAAGCGGGCCGGGGCCTGTTGTTCATACAGAGGAAGCGGATGCGAACGGCAATTACATAGCAAGAAGCGAGAACGGCGTCGTTTATGTGCGTCCCTGGAACAGCGTCATGTTCTCCTCAAAAATCTGGGGCATGGATCTCGGGCTGGGATATATTGCCAGAAGGGTCAACACGTTCGGCGAGGTGGATGTTAATCAGATCAAAACGGTCATTGGCTATGTTTTCCCGGGGATTTTCTTTGTTCCTTCATTCAAATTAGATACAAATATCGATTATCTATCCAGCCAGCCTCAGGCTAACCCTGCGGGACCGACCGACACGAAGTTCACATTCGACACCTCAAATATGATCTATCCGAAATTAAAAATGGGGATGATCTATAGTTTCGGACAGGGGGACGCTCCCAGCAATTCCATGGCTGGGATGCAATTTGATCTGCTTGACATGTGGGATACAGGCACGACTCTTTCCTTAAAATACAGGAAAGTTGGCGCACAATATCTTCATGAGAACGACCAGCTGTCCGAGGACCTGTTCGCCGGACTGGATGTTTTCAACAGATATATCGGCGACGGGGCCGGGCTTGGGGTCGTGGATATTGGCAGCGAACTTGTCCAGGTCATTACGGAGAACGTCAGGATCGTCGGCAGGACGGACTGGAGACTTGCCTCGGATAATTCTTACGGCAGCGACGACCCTCAGTGCTCGCTGGTTGTTGAGGGCGGAGTTTCCTGGAACATCGCGACAGATACTTTGCTTGATGTGTTGTACCGGGCGGAGAGCATTCCTTCGGCAGCTGACAAATCGACCGATCTGTTGCAGATCAGCTTATCTTATAAGTTCTAAACTTGGGATTAAACGACTTAAAGACAAAAATAGTCGGCAAAAGGATCCTGTTCGTAGAAGAGGTTGATTCCACAAATACGGAGGCGCGCCGACTTGCCCAACTCGGGGAAAAAGAGGGAACTGTTGTCATAGCCGCGTCCCAGGTAAAAGGGCATGGCAGGTTGGGCAGGCGCTGGATATCACCTCCCGGAGGCCTTTACATTTCGGTAATACTTAAACCATACATAAGTCCCTCCAGACTCCCGGTCATTACTCTTCTTTCCGCTGTTGCCGTTGTACGTACTATAAGAGGCCTGACAAAACTGGATACAGCAGTGAAGTGGCCCAATGACATAGTCATAATGGGGAAGAAGGTGGGAGGGATCCTTTGCGAAGCCTCGAAGAACACAATAATAGTCGGGATCGGGATAAATCTTAACACTAGCCTCTTCCTTTTCCCGTCATCGCTTAAAAAACAGGTGACCTCGGTAAAATTCGAGCTTGGAGCGAGCATAGATAGGGATAAGGTAATAAAGATCCTTCTTGAGGAATTTGACAAGCTTTACAGGGATTTTCTTAACCATAAGCAGGAAGAGATAGTTTCCGAGTGGAGCAGCTTCTGCCAGACGTTCGGCAGCCGTGTTAAGATCGAAACCCCGAGAGGGATCGTAAGCGGCCTTGCGGAAAAAATAGGCGCAAGGGGAGAGTTGCGAGTTAGGGGAGATGATGGTAAAATAAAAAATGTATTTTCCGGAGACGTCATAAAGGTCAATTTAGAGCAGTTATGAACTACATCAGAGGAATAAGAGGCGCAATATCTGTTTCAAAGAACACCAAGGATGAGATAATCTCATCCACGATGATCCTTCTTCGCAAGATGGCCGGCTTAAATAAGATCAAAGTTGAAGATATAGCGAGTATCATTTTTTCCGTTACAAAGGATCTGAACGCGGGATTTCCCGCGATGGCCGCAAGAAAGTTGGGATGGTCGGGGACCCCTCTTCTTTGCACCTATGAGGTGAATGTCCCGGGATCGCTTCCGAGATGCATAAGGGTCCTGATGCATGTGAATTCCGGCAAGACCCAATCTTCAATAAAAAATGTTTACCTGAAAGACGCGAAAAAGCTAAGGCCGGATCTGAGGTAGTTGTCCGTTGTTGAGTGTGAGTTTTTTTCGGATCTAATTTTGTTGGAGGGTTATATTTTATGATGATAATAATGAAATCCGATGCGACAGATGAACAGATAAATCGTGTGACCGATACTTTAAAAAAGATGAGCTTCGGCGTCCACGTGTCCCGGGGAGTGGAGCGGACCATTATCGGGGCCATAGGCGATAAACGAAATGTGACCATCGAAAACCTTCTCATATTGCCGGGAGTTGCCGATGTCGTGCCCATTAGAAAACCGTTCAAGCTTGTATCAAGAGAATTCAAGAAAGAGGATACTATCGTTGATATAGGCGGCGGGGTTCGCATTGGCGCGACAGAGCCGATATGCGTCATTGCCGGTCCCTGCTCGGTTGAATCAAAGGATCAGATAATCGAGACAGCCCAAGCCGTAAAAAAGGCCGGGGCCAAGGCGTTGCGGGGCGGGGCTTTTAAACCAAGGACTTCACCGTATTCTTTCCAGGGATTGGGCGAAGAAGGATTGAAGTATCTTGCCGAAGCAAAAAAGAAGACCGGGCTTCCCGTGGTCACGGAAGTCATGGATACGCGGGACGTCGAACTGGTTAAAAAGTACGCTGATGTTTTTCAGGTGGGTGCGAGGAACATGCAGAATTTCACGCTCTTAAAAGAGGTGGGAAAAGCAAGAAAACCGGTCCTGTTAAAAAGAGGCCCGGGCTCGACCATTGAAGAACTGCTTATGGCGGCGGAATATGTGATCTCCGAGGGCAATAAGAACATCATTCTCTGCGAGAGAGGCGTCAAAACGCCCGAGACATACACGAGGAACACTCTCGATCTTAACGCTATTCCGGTAATAAAAAAACTGACACATCTTCCGGTCATCGTCGATCCAAGCCACGGTATCGGCTTGTGGGACCTCGTACCGGCAATGGCGAAAGCTTCTATCGCAGCGGGGGCGGACGGGCTCATAATTGAGGTACACCCGAAGCCGGAAGAAGCCCTGTCTGACGGAGCCCAGTCCCTGAAACCGGATAACTTTGAGATCCTTATGAAGGACCTTAAGAAGATCGCGGAAGCTGTCGGAAGAACTATGTAAATGAAGATCAACCTCGCCGGATACAACCTCGATTCCACGGTGATCGAGGAGTTGAAGAAGAACTCTCCCGAAAGGGCTGACGTAACGCCCGAGACCCTGTCCGCTTCATACGCGCGCATAAGCCGCGATCCGCGTCCGATAGGTGAGCTTCGCAAAGCCGCCCGCGGAGAGGTTGAGAAGGCCAGAAAATCCAATCAGGCGATAATATTCAAAATGGGACATCACTCCGTTGCCGAACACGCCGTCTTCAATTTTGACGTTCTTGAGGTATCCCGGCTGGCGATGGAGTCTATCGAGCATTTCAGGCTGTGTTCCTTCACTGAAAAATCCCAGAGATACATCACGCTCGCGGATGATTTTGTCCTGCCCCAGGAGATCAGGGATGCCGGGTTTGCCGATCAATTCAAGGCGGTAATTAAATTACAGAACGATTTTTACCACAAATCGAATGAGTTATTGAAAATGCATGTATTCAAGAAACATGCCGATCTGGCACAAGATCCAAAGAACAATAGTCTTCTGGAGGGGTGGGCAAAGGAAGATGCCAGGTATATCACATCCCTTGCAACGCAGGGACAGCTTGGTTTGACCCTTAATGCCAGGAACCTTGAGCTGATGGTCAGAAGGTTCGCATCGAGCGATTTTTCGGAAGTAAAACAAATAGGCCGGGAAATATACCGGCTGGCCAAGGAGATAGCGCCGTCCATAATCCTTTTTACTCAAGCGAATGACTATGATGCAAAGACGTACGATGATATTAAAGCCTTAAAGGCCATAAAAGCCGTCAGGGCCAATAAGGAAGTGACGCTATCGGATTTCCCAAAGAATGGAGATGACATTCTTGTTGCTGCGCTTCTTCACACTGTTTCAAAAGCTTCGTTTTCATACTGTAACAAAGCGGTCAAAGGTATGAATGCCGCAGAAAAGAAAAGGATCATCAAGGCTTCGATGAAGCGGATGGAATTCTATGACGCGAATCCAAGGGAATTCGAGCATGTGAACCTCACATTTGATCTTGTTATTTCCGCTTCATGTTACGCGCAACTGAAGCGGCACAGAACGTCCACACAGACCATGCAGGAATATGACCCCGAGCTGGGATTGACCGTTCCGCCGGCATTCAGCGAGATCAAGCTCGAGAAAGAATTTAAGGCGATCGCGGGAAAGGCCGAAGATCTTTATTACAAGATGAAGCCGAAAGTCGGCGTACATGCCCAGTATATCCTGACAAACGCTCACCGCAGGAGAGTATTGATGACGGTCAATGCGAGGGAACTCTACCATATATCTAGGCTGAGGGAAGACGCTCATGCGCAGTGGGATATCCAGATTGTTTCAGCCGAGATGTCCAAATTGGCAAAAAAGAAATTACCTTTGGCCTTCATGATGATCGGTGGAAAAGATAAATATCCGGAGATCTATAAGAATGTTTACGGAATACCGCCAAAATTAATTCCGCCTAAATAAGCTTCTCGATCTTTTTTATCAATTCTCCTATACCTTTTCCATTAAGCGCGGATATTGTAACTGCCGGGTTGTATTTATTTAAAAGAACGTTGGCGTCACCCACATATCTGTCTATCTTATTGAATACAGTTAATATTGGTTTGGTGATCGCGGACAGGTCTTCCAGGACCTTATATGTTGTGCTCATCTGCTCGATGAAATTCGGTTGGGATATGTCCACTATATGTATAAGCACGTCCGCCTGGGTTGTTCCCTCAAGCGTTGCCTGGAAAGCCTCAACCAGGCTGTGCGGAAGGTCATGGATAAAACCGACCGTATCTGTAAGCAGTATCGCCTTATTGTTGGGGAGCCGTAATTTTCTCGTCACCGGATCAAGCGTCGCGAACAATTTATCCTCGGCGGCGACACCGGCCCCTGTAAGAGCGTTAAGCAGGGTCGATTTGCCGGCATTGGTGTATCCGACAATGGCTGCAACGGAAACTCTTGACTGCTGCCTTTTTTCTCTCCTGATCCATCTGTGATGCCGGACATCCTCCAGTTCTTCTTTGAGCTGGGATATCCTTTTCCTTATTCTTCTTCTGTCCGTTTCAAGCTTTGTTTCGCCCGGGCCCCGCGTGCCGATCCCGCCTCCGAGACGTGAAAGTTCGATGCCTTTCCCGGTCAAATGCGTCAGGGTGTAGTTAGCCTGCGCAAGTTCAACCTGGAGTTTTCCTTCGCGCGTATGCGCGTGCTGGGCGAAGATGTCGAGTATCAGGCCCGTCCGATCGATCACTTTAAGCCCAAGCTGGCCTTGCAGGTTCCTTATCTGGGAAGGGGAGAGATCGTTGTTGAATATCACCATATCCGCGTTCGTTGATGCACAGAGAGCTTTAAGCTCGGCGGCCTTGCCCTCTCCTATGTAATATTTCACATCGGGTTTGTCCCTCGACTGCGCGATCTCGCCGACGCTATCGGCGCCGGCGGTCTTTGCCAGAGCCTCAAGCTCCACGATATCGTAGGGATCGATAGGTTCTTTGTGCAGGCTTACATCAACGAGGACGGCGCGCTCAAGCTTATTCATTCTTCAGTTCACGCTGCATAAGCTGCGTTATCGCTTTGAACGGATCCTTTCCTTCATAGAGGACGGCGTAAACCTCTTCGGTTATCGGCATCTCGATCTTTAGCTTCCTTGACAGTTCTCTCGCGGCTTTTGAGGTAGGAACGCCCTCTGCCACGTCATACATCTTTGTCAATATTTCGGTCATGCGACGACCTTTTGCTATTTCCATTCCCACCTGGTGGTTCCTTGAGAGCGTGCTTGAGCACGTCGTTATCAGGTCCCCGACCCCGGACAGGCCGCTAAAGGTATCTGACCGCCCTCCCATCGCTATTCCGAGCCTTGTGATCTCGGCTATCCCTCTTACCAGAAGGGCCGATTTGGCGTTATTCCCAAGCATGAGTCCGTCCGCAACTCCGGCAGCCAACGCTATCACGTTCTTCAGAGCGCCTCCGAGTTCAACACCGACCACATCGGTATTGGTATAGACCCTGAACCTGCTGCTGTTCAGGAGCTGCTGCGCGAATTTCGCAGTTTCAATTTTCTTCGAAGCCGAAACTGTGGCGGCCGGAAGGCCTCTGGCTATTTCCTTTGAAATGTTGGGGCCTGATATCACGGCGAGGTTCTCGCACGGAAGCTCGTCTCTTATCACCTCCGACATTCTTTTTTGAGTTTCGATCTCAAGGCCTTTTACCGCGCTTATTATCACCGCTCCCTTTTTCACGAACCTCGCCATATTTCGCAGCGTTTCCCTAAGGTACTGTGAAGGGGTGACCAGTATTATGATCTCGCTTTCGGCGGCCTTTTTAATGTCGGTCGTTGAATCAATGTTTTGGGGAAGCTGGAAACCGTTCAGATATTTTTTGTTTTCCCTCAGCTCATTTATGCTTCTTGCAACGTCTTCCTCATAGGACCATATCGTGGGAGAATGTCCGTTTTCCGCTGCCAGGATCGAGATCGTAGTCCCCCACGCGCCCGCGCCGATGATCGATAGTTTGCTCATTTCGCCCCCCAGATCTTGGGCTCGGTGCCGGACAAAAGCCTTTTAATGTTAGGTAAGTGCTTGTAGATCATAAGTGCGGCGGCGAGCACGGTGCATATTCCGTAAGCCAGAGGTTTATTGAGAATGAACATAAGTGCGGCGAGAAGTATCACGCCGGATATTGACGCAACTGAAACATAACGGGTTATCGCTATGCAGACGATCACATATATTATTGCTATAACGAACAGATCGGGAGCTATGCCGAGCAGTATCCCAAGGCTTGTCGCGGCCCCTTTTCCTCCCTTGAAACCTAGGAAGATCGAGAACATGTGGCCGACCATGGCGGCAACTCCGGCAACCACTACGAAGTATTCTCTTGAGAGCAGAGGCGTTGATTGCGGAAGCAGCGCTTGAGCGATATAAACGGCGGCGGCTCCCTTGAGCAGGTCCATTATGAATACAGAAATGGCCGGCCAGGTCCCGAGCGTCCTGTATATATTTGTGGCGCCGATATTCCCGCTGCCGACCTTTCTTATATCGACACCCTTTATTTTTCCCACCAGGAAGCCAAAAGGGATCGAGCCTATAAGATAACCGAGAATGACCGGAAGAACTAAATTGATCATCAGACCCTTATTTTACGATAGGAAATAGATCCTTGCAAGCGGTCTCCTTTTTCTGTAGAATAGCCGCTCTTATGGTAACAATATCGATCACAGAAGCAAAACCCGGAGTATCAATAGAGACCGATGGGGGCCTTTTCCAGGTCATTGACTATAAGCACATTAAAATGGCTCAGCAGTCGGTCGTTAAGATCAAAATGAAGAACATGATCACCGGGGCCACAGTTGAACGCTCCTTCAGGGTGAGTGAAAAGGTTGAAAAAGCCCACATTGATTTCAAGAACATGCAATATCTCTACCACGTTCAGGACGACTTCACATTCATGGACCAGGAAACGTTCGAGCAGCTCACGCTAACAAAGGAAAAAATAGGCGACGCTGCCGGCTATATCAAAGAAGAATCCCTTGTCACGCTCATGTTCTATAAGAATCAGATAATAGGCATTAACATCCCCAATTCGGTCGAGCTGAAGGTCGCTGATACGGAGCCCGGGTACAAGGGCGACACGGTTCAGGGCGCCATGAAACAGGCAAAACTTGAAACGGGGATATCCATCCAGGTGCCGCTGTTCATCAATCAAGGCGATATGGTAAAAGTAGATACCAGGACAGGGAAGTATATTGAAAGGGTTCAGGGTTGATTTATGAAGGGGGCTTTAGTAGAATATGAAATCTGATATGGACCTAGAACTTGTAAAAAAGGTAATAAAGATCGCTGAGGACGCCGATATTTCCGGCCTTGCTGTACAGCAGGGGGATTTCAGGGTTGAGGTCAAAAGGGAAAAGATAGGGACCGTTGTCACCTCCCAGCCTGCTATTCCGCATCAACCTACTTCCGCTGCATCAGCCCAGTCAAATCCGAAAGATGAGGAAGAAGAAGGCGTTGTAGCCATTATTGCCCCGATGGTCGGGACATTTTACAGGGCGCCGTCTCCCGACTCTTCACCGTATGTTGAGATAGGGGATAAGGTGGAGCCGGGTAAGACCGTTTGCATAATTGAAGCCATGAAACTTTTCAACGAGATCGAGGCCGAGATCAGAGGCGAGGTCGTGAAGATCCTCGTTGAAGACGGCCAGCCTGTTGAATACGGGCAAAAGTTGTTCCAGATCCGCAAGGGATAATGAGCTTAACCGGCAAAAGGTGGCTGGTAAGCCGCCAGGAAAAAGAAGCCGCACAAGAAATATCAAAAGCCTCCAGAATTTCCACCACGCTTGCACAGGTCCTGATCAATAGAGGCATGTCCGGCATTTCAGAAATAGACGCTTTTATTACCCCGAAACTCAGCTATCTGTCAAGCCCTTACGAGATCCCGGATATGGAGAAAGCCGCGCAGAGGGTGCTCTCGGCAAAGAACAAGGGAGAACGCGTTGCGGTATACGGCGATTACGATGTTGACGGGGTAACGGGTACGGCCATTCTTCTTCTGACACTGAAGGATCTGGGCATTGATGTCACATATTATATCCCACACAGGTACAGCGAAGGTTACGGAATGAATAACAGCGCGGTAAAAAAGTTGTTCGATGAAGGTGTAAGGCTTATTGTGACGGTCGACTGCGGGATAAGCAACTTGCTGGAGATCGAATACGCAAACTCGCTGGGGATGGAAGTTGTCGTTACGGACCATCACAATCCTCCGGCGGAACTGCCGAAAGCTTACGCGCTCGTTAATCCGAAACTGATCGACGGCGATCACAGCGCAAGGGAGCTGTCGGGGGCCGGCGTAGCGTTCAAATTCGCCTGGGGGCTTTACAGGACCGCCGGGATAAAGGACAGCTCCAACCTGATGGACATGTTCGACCTGGCGGGGCTTGGGACGATCGCGGACATAGTCCCGCTTCTTGATGAGAACAGGATACTGGCGGTGTACGGGCTGAAAAGCTTGAACAACTGCAACCGGGCGGGGCTTAAGAGCCTTATCGAGTCGGTCGGCATAAAGAAAAAGATAACTTCCAGCTCCGTCAACTTCGCGATCGCGCCGAGGCTGAATTCCGCCGGCCGCCTTGAGCACGCGTCTTTAAGCGTTGAGCTTTTGATAACCAGGGATCAGTTGAAGGCGAGAACACTGGCGCTTGAACTTAACCGTCTTAATTCAAAGAGGCAAAGCATAGGAAAGCAGATCCAGGAGGAGGTTTTCAGTAAGATCGGCGAAAACCCCGAGAAATCGATAGTTCTCTGCGGGAACTCCTGGAACCCGGGAGTGATAGGGATCGTTGCATCCCAGGTGGTCGAAAAATATTACAGGCCTGCCGTTCTGATAGGCCTGAATGAAGGGATCGGCAGGGGTTCGGCAAGGTCGATCGACGGGATAAATATTTTCGGCGCGCTTAACGAATGCAGGGACCTCTTCTCTGATTTTGGAGGCCACAAGAAGGCGGCCGGATTCGAGGTCGTTGAAGATAATATCCCCGAACTTATCAGAAGGCTCAAGGAAATAATCGATGAGATGATGTCGGATGAAGACCTTATGCCGACACTTGAGATCGAGACCGTGCTTGATCCAAGAGAAATAACGATGGGGCTCGCCTCCGAACTTGAACTACTGGACCCTCACGGCGAGGATAACCCGCCGCCTGTTTTTGCCAGCTACGGCTTAAAGTTGATAGACATGAGAAGGGTCGGGGACGGCAGCCATTTAAAGGCAAGGTTCACCGACGGGAAAGTCACTCTTGATTCCATTGGATTTTCGTTGGGGGGCATGGCTCCCAAATTAACGCTGGGCGACAACTATGATCTGGCATATAATTTGGAAGTGAACGAATTTAACGGGTTCGAATCGGCGCAGCTGAACGTTGTTGACATCAGGAGCGAGGGCGGATCATGAAAATATTGATGATCGGGAGCGGCGGGAGAGAACACGCGCTTGTCTGGAAGATATCACAGAGCAAAAAAGTTGAGAAGATCTACTGCGCGCCGGGTAACGCCGGGATATCGCAGCTTGCCCAGTGCGTTGACATAAAGCCGGATAATATCCCCGAACTGAAGAAATTCGCGATCGCCAAAAAAGTCGATTTGACCATTGTCGGGCCGGAGTTGCCGCTTGCGGCGGGTATCGTTGACGAGTTCAGGAAAGAGGGCTTGAAGATATTCGGCCCGTCCAAGGCGGCCGCGAGACTCGAAGGCAGCAAGATATTCGCAAAAGAGATGATGAAAAAATTCAATGTTCCGACCGCAAGATTTGCCGAATTCACGGATGAGCGTAAAGCGATGCAATATCTTCGGGATTCCAGTCTTCCGATAGTTATTAAGGCTGACGGATTAGCTGCGGGAAAAGGGGTTGTGGTCGCGTCCGAATTCGGGGAAGCGGAGGAAGCGGTCCACAGGATGCTTGTTGAAAAAGAATTCGGAGAAGCCTCCTCTAAAATAATGATCGAAGAATGCCTTGTCGGTCAGGAAGCGTCGATCCTGGCTTTTTCGGACGGCGTGCACTATACGATCATGCAATCGGCGCAGGACCACAAGAGGGTTTTTGATAATGACATGGGACCGAATACGGGAGGGATGGGAGCGTACAGCCCGGCGCCGGTCGTCACAGGCAAGATATTGAAAGAACTCGAAGATAAATTTTTCAGCAGAATGATCGACGGCATGCAAAAAGAAGGAGTCCCTTTTGTTGGCGTGCTTTACGCTGGGATAATGATCACAAAAGACGGACCGAAAGTCCTTGAATTCAACGTCAGGTTCGGCGATCCCGAGACACAGCCGATAATGATGAGGTTAAAGACGGACCTTGTCGATATTATCGAGCATGTACTTGACGGCGCACTCGATAAGATAACAGTTGAGTGGGAACCGAAGGCTGCTGTATGCGTTGTGCTTGCTTCAAAGGGGTATCCCGGCGAGTATGAAAAAGGCAAGGAAATATCGGGTCTCAGTGAGGCAAAAGCCTTGAAGGACGCGGTTGTTTTCCATGCGGGGACATTGCTTAAGAACGGCAAGATAGTTACTTCCGGCGGACGCGTCCTGGGAGTGACCGCAATGGCGGATACCATCGAGTCAGCTATCGACCGGGCATACAGCATTGTCCACATGATAAAATTCGACGGCATGCACTACAGGAGCGATATAGGAAGAAAGGCATTGAAAGCTTAAGTTCAATAACCCTTAATTTCCCAGTTGTTACACCTCATTATTTATTGAAATTTCCCCATGTTTTTGACGATATAGTGACAGTAATAAAATTCGAGGCGGAACATGGGCAGAAAGATCATTATTACACTTATTTTGGCTGCATTTGCTCTGGCTGTGAATGCCCGGGCTGATGAAGTAGATAGCCACGTGAAGGCGTTTTCAACCAGCAAGCCGTTCGCTCAGGGCCAGATAATCGTGAAATTCAATAAGCCCCATCAGCTGAGCGGACAATCCCAAACATCCGGTTTTTCCGTCAATAGTACCGGGTCAGATCAGGTAAAAGTAGAAAAGCTATTCAAGAAGACCAGTGCAAACATAATGTCAGTTGCTACGGCTGGTGGCGACAAGATCGACGAGCCCGGCGTGTACAAACTGACCTATAAGAACAGGGATGATATTTATTCAATTGTGGACGAACTAAAGAAGGATCCGGACGTTGATTATGCCGAGCCGAATTACACATACCAGGCTTTTGTCGAGCCGAATGACCCGAACTTTTCTCTTGAATGGGGATTTTCGCAAGTGGGGGCTCCTGCCGCATGGGATGTCACGAAAGGGGATCCTGATATCGTCATAGCGGTAATAGATACCGGAGTCGATTATAATCATCCGGACCTTAAAGATAATATCTGGCATAATACAAAAGAAATCGCTGGTAACGGCATAGATGATGACGGCAACGGGTATGTTGATGATGTGATCGGATGGGATTTTGTGAGCGTGCCTCCGGATTGGGTCGCACCCGGAGAAGATCCGGGACCTCCGGACAATAACCCGATGGATTTCTATGGACACGGAACGCATGTAGCAGGCATCGCGGCCGGCATACCTAATAACGGCATCGGAATAGCCGGAGCCGCCTGGAACTGCAAAATAATGCCGCTCAGGGCCGGGTATATGGCACCGGATGGCAACGGATATCTTGAGCTCTCTGATATTGCTGAAGCTCTTTATTACGCGGCGGATAACGGCGCAAATGTCATAAATATGAGTTTCGGATGCCTTTATGATTCCCAGCTTATGCATGACGCGATAGAATACGCGCACAGCAAAGGCTGTATCATGGTCGCTTCCGCCGGCAATGTTGACAGCTTTGACGTGGGGCAGCCTTTTTATCCTGCGGCTTATGATCACGTTATCGCCGTTGCAGCCACGGGCGCCGGGGATAATATCGCGGTATGGAACCTGGCCGCTTTTTCCAACTTCGGCGATTTTGTCGATCTTTGCGCTCCCGGAACCATGATATTAAGCACTCTCCCTCACGACTCATACGGCTATGCGAGCGGCACTTCCATGGCATCACCGTTCGTAGCGGGGATCGCCGCACTGCTAAAATCCAAGCATAAGGATTGGACGCCCGAGCAGGTGGAGGCAAGGCTTAAGGCAACGTCCGACGACGTTTATGCCGTTAACCCGCAGAGTTTTCTTGCCGGGAAACTTGGCGCCGGAAGGGTGAACGCAAAAAAGGCCTTAGGTAATTTGAGCATTGCGATCACTTATCCTAAACCCAGAAGCATCATGAGCGGTTGTGTGGTGGTAAAGGGATCGGCCGATATCGATAATTTTAACGGTTATAAACTCGAATTCTCCTCCGTTTCCAGTCCTGATGTATGGGCCCCGATCGTAGATAAGTCCACTCAACCCGTTGAAGACGGGATACTGGCCGTATGGAACATGGGTGATCCTGACGGGAAGTATAATTTAAGATTGACCGTATCAAATACGAGCGGAGAATCATATGAGTGTATTACCCGCGTGAATTTCGGAACGAATGGAGAAGTAAAGCTGTCCGGGAAGCCGAAGTGCGGCCCGAGCCCGTATGATCCTGGAAAAGGGGATTTCATGTTCTATTATGATCTTCTCGCGGCTTCCGATGTTGATATATATGTTTATGATATTTCCGGAACTCTGGTATGGCAAAAAAAACTTCCATATGATCCCGGGACCTCTGGCGGCGGCGGAAGCGCGGGAACTAACAGGGTTTTCTGGGACGGAGATAACGGCTTCGGGGAGACGCTTGGCAACGGCGCATATGTCTATATGATAGTCGCACGCGACAGCGGAGAAAGAAAGATCATCGGCCGTGGAACGTTCGCGGTTCTCAGGAGCTAATTTTTTCAGATCGCCTCCCGCAATTGACTTCTCCTTATTTTATTAGTAGCATTTCCTCAAATGTCGAAAAATTTGATAGTCGCAACAAAGAACAAAGATAAAGTCCGAGAGATCAAGCTCATTCTTAAGCCCCTTGGAATAAAGGTAATATCCCTTATTGATCTGCCGAATATGCCGGATATAAAGGAAAACGGCAGAACGTTCAGTGAAAATGCGGTCAAAAAAGCCAAGACGATCGCCGAACGGTCAAAAACCTATGTTCTGGCCGATGACTCGGGATTAGAGGTTAATTCATTGAACGGACGTCCCGGCGTAAGGTCGGCCCGATATGCGGGGCCAAACCCCACGACAAAGAAACTCTGCATGAAACTATTAAAGGAGATGAAGGACAAGCGGGACAGAAGAGCCAGATTTGTTTGTGTGATCGCGATCGCGAGTCCAAAAAAGTCATTGACCGTTAAAGGTGTTTGTAAAGGAAGGATAGTTTTTAAGATGAAAGGCGTACACGGTTTCGGATACGATCCGGTTTTTGTCCCGCAGGGCTATGGTAAGACCTTTGCCCAAATGCCTCTAAAACATAAGAATCAGATCAGCCACAGGGGAAAAGCGCTAAAAAAAGCGAAAGCTTGCCTTGATAGAATATTTGCCTCATGATATACTTTTCCTGAAAAATTGCCTTTCCTATAGCTAAATTTGAATTTAGAACTACCGGGTCCGAAGGACAAGATGCGGGAGTAGCTCAGTTGGTAGAGCATTTGCTTGCCAAGCAAAAGGTCGCGGGTTCGAACCCCGTCTCCCGCTCATGCGCCCGTAGCTCAATTGGATAGAGCGGCTCCCTTCGAAGGAGAAGGTTGTAGGTTCAAGTCCTATCGGGCGCGAATGTATATTGAACGGGGCGTGGCTCAGCTTGGCTAGAGCGCCTGCCTTGGGCGCAGGAGGTCGTCGGTTCAAATCCGGCCGCCCCGACCATTCCGATTATATCGGAATGGAATGACAAATGACTAATTTCAAATGTCAAATTAGGGGCGATTGAAGAGTTTTGACATTGAATTTTTGGATTTGATTTGTTCATTTGTCATTTGGATTTTGATATTGCGAGTCCTGACCGAAGGTCGGGACGAGTTGCACCGCTAGCTCAATTGGCAGAGCAGGGCACTCTTAATGCCAAGGTTAGAGGTTCGATTCCTCTGCGGTGCATATTTTTCCGAAGTGGCGGAATTTGGCATACCTGCCGGAAGGCGGGTGCGCTTAAGCCGCGGTGGTGGAATTGGCAGACACGCAAGACTTAGGATCTTGTGCCGAAAGGCTTGGAGGTTCGACTCCTCTCCGCGGCATTGATGAGTATGCGGGAGTAGCTCAGTGGTAGAGCTCCTGCCTTCCAAGCAGGAGGTCGCGGGTTCGAATCCCGTCTCCCGCTTTGTTATCTCCGCCGGGGGGGGCGGAGAATGACAAATGACCAATGACAAATGTCAAATGAATGACAAAATCCCAATGTCAAATTGGGGATTGGAAATTGGGATTTAATTTGTCATTTGTTCATTGGGATTTGGAATTTGGTAATTGGTTATTCTTCGTAAATCGTAATTCGTAAATAGTGTTGAGTTTTATACTTGGCTAATACTGAATTGTTAATGACGAGTAATTGATTACGAAGCTGTGGGCCTGTAGCTCAGTTGGATAGAGCAACGGATTTCTAATCCGTCGGTCGCAGGTTCGAATCCTGTCAGGCCCGAGAAAAAATGGGAGATTCGTCGGTCGTCCGCCTCAGGCGGATCAGGCCCGCCATCCCGACCAAAGGTCGGGATGGAATGACAAATGACCAATTACAAATGTCAAATTGGGGATTGGAAATTGGGATTTAATTTGTAATTTGTTCATTGAGATTTGGTAATTACCCCCGGAGGGGGTTGTGGTGGGCGTAGCTCAATTGGTTAGAGCACCAGATTGTGGATCTGGTGGTTGTCGGTTCAAGTCCGATCGTCCACCCTTTTAATTTTGGGAGGAAAGCCATTCTGGAGGGACCCAAAATTAAAACTAAAGTTTGGGAATAAAGCCATTTTGGAGGGGCCCAAACTTGAAAGAAAATTTAATCGGTGATTAGGGGCCAGAGGATAGGGATTAAAAAGAGGAGACAATATTGAAGATACTAAAACAGGATAAACAGGGGAACCAGGTAATACTTGAGGTTGAAGAAGAATATTCGAAACTTGAACCTAACATTGAAAAGGCATATGAGGAAGCTTCCAGGGATGTGAAGATGCCCGGTTTCAGGCAGGGTAAGGTGCCGGCAAACCTATTGAAGAAATACATCAATGAAGAAGCTGTTATTGACAGGGCTGTTCAGCTTCTTATGTCTGACATTTATCCGGAATTGATCGGATCCGCTAAGATAAAACCTGTGGATTATCCGAACGTGGAGGTAAAGAAGCTTGAAAAAGGCTCACCGGTCATTTTTAATTTTAAAGTGGATGTTTATCCTGAAGTAAAGCTCGGCACATACAAGAAGATAACCCTGAAAAAACATGATAAAGAAGTTCTGGATGAAGATGTGGATAAGACCATCGATTTCATAAAGAAAAGTTACGCGCAGCAGAGCAATGTCCCCGAAAACGAAGTATCACTGGACGACGAATTCGCAAAAAATGTAAGCAGGACAAACACTATGCAGGAGCTGAAGGCCCTCATCAGGTCGAACGTAGAGGAAGAGAGAAAAAGAGAAGCTGATGAGGCAACTAGGGACGAGGTCGCAAAAAAGCTGTCGGAAACAATTGAAGTGGACGTTCCAAAAGGCATGGTGGAACGGGAAATAGACTCGATGATCAGCGACCTGGAGATCTCCCTGAACAGGAGCAAGATGACACTTGCGTCTTACCTCTCCGCGGTCAAGAAGGACGTGGATAAAATAAGGGCAGAAATGAAAGCGGGTGCCGAGGGACGCATAAAAGCCAAGCTGGCGCTTGAGGCAATAGCGGAAAAGGAACAGCTGACCGTGGAGGAAGCGGATATCGACCGCGAGCTCGAGGAACTGGCCAAGCATTACGGGAAACCTGTGGAAGAATATAAAGCGGAGGTTTCCAGCGATGTAATTGATTCGATAAAGGAATACATGCTCAGGGAAAAAGCAATTGACTTTGTTATATCAAAAGCTAAAGTAGAATAACAATGATACAATTAACAATGACTCAATGAACAATTAAGGAGAGATTATATAATATAAATCGCCGAAGGCGACACCTAGTTGTTAATTGTTTAATTGTTAATTGGTCATTTTATAAAGGAGGGATCATTATGTTCGAGAAATCGCAAAATGTGGTTCCCATGGTCATCGAGCAGACGGGCAGAGGAGAAAGGGCTTATGATATATTCTCAAGGCTTCTTAAAGAAAGGATAATCTTTATAGGTACCCCAATGGATGATGAAGTAGCCAATTTAATAATCGCGCAGATGCTTTTCCTGGCGGCCGAGGACAGCGAGAAGGACATAAATATGTACATAAACAGCCCCGGAGGCGTCGTTACGGCCGGGTTGGCCATATATGACACGATGCAATATTTAAAATCACCGATCGCGACCATCTGCATCGGTCAGGCGGCCAGCATGGCAGCAACACTTCTTGCCGCTGGCACAAAAGGGAAAAGATATGTTCTTCCTAACGCGCGCATCATGATCCATCAGCCCCTGGGCGGCGCGCAGGGACAGGCGACAGATATTGAGATCCAGACCAAGGAGATCATGAGAACGAAAAAGCTGTTAAATGAGATCCTCGCGAAGCACACCGGTCAGCCGCTCGCAAAAATAGAGAAGGATACCGACAGGGATTTTTACATGTCCGCTCAGGAAGCGGTCGAATACGGGATAGTTGATGAAGTGATCGAGACAAAAAAAGGGCTGATAAAACCGGGCAAGTCGCCCAAAGGATAAGATAATGACCGATCAAATTGTTTGCGCGTTTTGCGGCAAGCCGGAAGGTGCGGGCAGGCGCCTTATAGCGGGTCCTAATGCCCATATATGTGAGCAGTGCGTAAAGATCTGTCTTGAAATAGTTGATGAGGAAAAAGGAAAGCTGCAGAGTAAACCGCCCGAAGTCATGTCAAAGATTCCGAAACCAAAAGAACTTTTTGAAATGCTGAACCAGTACGTGATAGGGCAGGATAAGGCGAAAAAAGTACTTTCTGTTGCTGTATATAATCATTACAAGAGGATTGCAAAGAGCAACAAAGAGGACGACACAGAGATCCAGAAAAGCAATATTCTTCTGATCGGTCCCACGGGATCCGGCAAGACACTTCTCGCGCAAACGCTGGCAAAGTTATTGAATGTCCCGTTCGCCATCGCAGATGCGACCACCTTAACAGAGGCAGGTTATGTCGGTGAAGATGTTGAATCCGTCCTGACCCGGCTTCTTCAGGTTAGCGACTATGATGCCGAACGGGCTTCAAGGGGCATCGTGTATATCGACGAGATAGACAAAATATCCAGGAAATCCGAGAACCCGTCTATCACCAGGGATGTTTCCGGGGAAGGCGTCCAGCAGTCGCTGCTAAAACTTCTTGAAGGCACGGTCGCGAACGTCCCGCCCCAGGGAGGAAGAAAACATCCCCAGCAGGAATTCATCCAGCTTGATACAACGAACATCCTGTTCATTACAGGCGGGGCTTTCCACGGGCTTGAGAACATAATAGAGCAGCGTATCGGCAAAAGAAGGATAGGGTTCAAAGGAGAAGATGAAATAAATGAAAGAGTTCGTGTAGATGTGCTTGAGCATGTTCTTCCGGACGATCTCCTTAAGTACGGCTTCATACCGGAGATCATCGGAAGGCTTCCTGCGGTCGCTGTGCTGAACCCGCTGGATGAAAAAGCATTGATCAGGATACTGAAGGAGCCCAGGAACGCGTTGGTCAAGCAATACAGGAAGCTGCTTGCGATGGACGGCGTCAAACTGGATTTCACGGATCCGGCGCTGCGGCTTATAGCGAGGGCGGCGATCAAAAGGGGTATCGGCGCAAGAGCGCTGCGGGCCATCATAGAGGAGATAATGCTTGATGTGATGTTCGAGGCGCCGTCAAAAGGAAGCGCAGGAAAAGTCGCAATTACGGAATCTATCGTCAAAAAGCTTATGAAGAAGTCCGACTTTGCTCATCTTAAGGCGGCTTAAGGCATGGCAGAAGAAAAGATCGACAAGAAACATCCCGAAAAGCTGATCGAGTGGAAGGAATCCCTCCCGCTTATTCCTCTCAGGAACATAGTTGTTTTTCCTCAGATGGTGGTCCCTCTTTTTATCGGCAGGAGCAAATCCGTGAAAGCGCTCGAAGGGGTCTTGAGCAAGGAGCGGATGGTCGTGTTCGCTTCCCAGAAAAGCGAGGATATCGAAGAACCGTCCAAGGGGGATATATGCACTATCGGCACTCTTTCTGAGGTCGTGCAGATGCAGGCTCTCCCCGACGGGACCACAAAGGTGCTTATTGAAGGGGTTTCCCGGGTCAAAATAGAAAGCTTCATATCCGAGACGCCTTTTTTTAAAGTGAATATCTCAAGCATCCCCGAGATCGATGAGATGACGGTCGAAGTGGAAGCCTCGATCAGGATGATAATCAAACAATTCGAGAAATACGTGAAGCTGAACAAGAGGATACCTCCCGAGACACTAATGTCCATAATCAATATCGACAATCCCGGCAGGCTGGCGGACCTTATCGCCTCTTATCTGACCCTGAAGGTGGACGAAAAACAGTCCATACTGGAAGCGGTGGCCGTGCAGAAAAGGCTGAGCAAGCTTTCCGAGTTCCTTGATAAGGAGATCGAGGTGCTCGAAGTTGAAAAGAAGCTTCAGGGAAAGGTAAGGCGCCAGATAGAGAAGGTCCAGAAGGAATATTACCTTAAAGAGAAGCTGCGGGCGATACAGGATGAACTTGGAGAAGAAGAGGAAGGCGCTCCGCCGGAGCTCGCCGAATATAAGAAGAAGATAGAAATGGCAAAGCTTCCGCCGGATGTGAAGGAAAAAGCGGTTAAGGAACTGGAGCGGCTTTCAAAGATGCCGTCAATGGCTGCTGAAGCCACGGTCATAAGGACATATCTTGACTGCCTGATAGAGCTTCCCTGGAAGAAAAAAACAAAGAGCAAGCTTGATATCGCGGAAGTGGAAAAGATCCTTAATGAGGACCATTACGGTCTTAAGAAGGTCAAGGAAAGGATACTTGAATATTTCGCGGTCCTCCAGCTGACAGGTAAGATCGGCGGTACGATACTATGCCTGATAGGGCCGCCCGGCGTGGGAAAGACCTCCATTGCGTCCTCTATCGCAAGGGCGATGGGGAGAAAGTTCACGAGGGTATCGTTGGGCGGTATGAGGGATGAGGCTGAAATAAGAGGGCACAGGCGGACATACGTCGGCGCTCTTCCTGGCAGGATCATCCAGTCGATAACCAAGGTCGGCGTGGCGAATCCCGTATTTCTTCTTGATGAAGTTGACAAAATAGGCGCTGATTTCCGCGGTGATCCGGCGGCCGCGCTGCTTGAAGTCCTTGACCCTGAACAGAACAAGACATTCACCGACCATTACCTGGATGTGCCGTTCGATCTTTCCGATGTTTTCTTTATCACCACTGCGAACACGCTGGATCCCATACCGAAGCCGCTCAGGGACAGGATGGAGATAATCGAAATGTCCGGCTATACGGAAGAGGAAAAACTCGGGATAATGAAAGGATACCTCATTCCAAAAGAGATGAAGACCCACGGGCTGAAAAGCGACCAGGTTGAATTTAATAATGACGCCCTCATTTCGATCATAAGGGAATACACGAAAGAGGCCGGGGTAAGATCGCTTGAGCGCACCGTCGCGACGATACTCAGGAAGATCGTGACAACTCTTGTTAAGAAGACAAAAGAAGGCGAGGTAACTGTCAGAAAGGAAGATCTTCATGAATACCTGGGCGCGCCCAGATACAGGTACGGCATCGCTGAAGAAAAAGACCAGATCGGCGCTGTTACGGGGCTTGCGTGGACAGAGGTAGGCGGAGAAACAATATCAATAGAGGTCACGATGATGAAAGGAAGAGGGAATTTAACGATAACCGGACAGCTCGGGGATGTAATGCAGGAATCCGCCAAGGCGGCCATGAGCTGCATAAGGTCAAGGGCCGATGCCCTGGGCATAGACGAGGATTTTTACCGGAAGGCGGATATTCACATACATGTTCCTGAGGGCGCCGTGCCGAAAGACGGTCCGTCCGCTGGCATCACGATCGCCACAGCCCTGGCCTCTGCCCTGACCCAGATCCCTATCAGGCACGATGTCGCGATGACGGGAGAGATAACGCTTCTGGGGAAGGTCCTCCCGATAGGAGGCCTTAAGGAAAAGCTTTTGGCGGCTAAGAGGGCCGGGATAACCGAAGTGATCATCCCCGAAGAAAACAGGAAAGATCTGGATGAAATAAGGGAGGAAATTCCAGGCGATATGAAATTCCATCTGGTCAAGGAGATCGATGAAGTCCTTGATATCGCCCTGACAAAAAAACCCGAACCCAAAAGAGGTGAAGAGGCACCGCGAAAGTATCCTCCTACCATAGAAGGACAAATGCTCGCTTAATAACATGGAATACAAGAGTACTTTAAACCTTCCCAGAACGGATTTCCCCATCAAAGTTAAACATTTAACGCTTGAACCCGAGATACTATCTTTCTGGGAGAGCGGGGATGTTTACAGTAAAATGCTCCGGAAGAATTCGGGCAACAAGAAATATGTGCTTCACGACGGACCGCCCTATCCGAACGGGGATATTCACCTGGGGCACGCGCTGAACAAGATACTCAAGGATATAGTGGTGAAATACAGATCGATGGCGGGATTTTATTCCCCTTATATTCCCGGCTGGGACTGCCACGGACTTCCTATTGAGACCCAGATGATAAAGGAGCTGAGCGTTAAAAGAAAAACAATGAGCGTTTCCGATTTCAGGGAGAAATGCCAGGAATATGCCTTAAGCTATGTGAATGTCCAGCGCGAGGAATTCAAGCGGCTCGGATGCTTCGGCGACTGGAACAACCCTTATCTGACCATCAAACATAATTATGAAAGCAGGGTCGTTGAGCTTTTTGGCATACTTGCCGAGAAGGGGTATATTTACAGGGGGCTTAAGCCGATCCACTGGTGCCCAAATGATGAGACTGCCCTTGCGGAAGCGGAAATAGAATACGAAGATGATCCCTCTTCCTCGATCTACGTGAAGTTCAAGGTAAAGTCCGTTGAATCCAAAAGCCCGGAATTCAAGGTTCTTCAGGACGTTCTGACCGGTGATTCTTATTTTGTCGTATGGACGACCACCCCATGGACGCTTCCCGCCAATGTCGCCATAGCGGCACATCCCGATTATGAGTATGTCGCGATCCTGGTGGGCACGGAGATATATGTTGTTGCCGAGGGGCTGCTTGAAACTTTCGTGAATAAATTGGGGATAAAAGGGCATAAGGCAGTCGGAAAGTTCAAAGGAAAAGTGCTGGAAGGCATTATCTGCAAGCATCCTTTTGTTGAAAGGGAAGTGCCGGTCGTGCTTGACACCTACGTCACGCTTGAACAGGGAACGGGACTTGTTCATATAGCTCCCGGACACGGCGAGGAAGATTATCAGGTCGGACTTAAATACAAGCTCCCGATCGTGATGCCGGTGGATGAAAAGGGTTTCTTCACGGAAGAAGCGGGCAAATATGCCGGAAAACGCTTTGATGAGGCAAATGAGCTGATAATCGCCGATATGAAGCGGGACGGCTCCCTCTTATTCGTCGAGGAGGTCAAGCACAGCTATCCCCATTGCTGGAGATGCAAGAAACCCGTCATATTCAGGGCGACGGAGCAATGGTTCATTTCCGTCGACCATGATAATTTAAGGGCGGAGGCGCTGAAGGCGATCGGTGAAACAAAATGGTATCCCGCGTGGGGGGAGAACAGGATCAGGGGTATGGTCACTCAGCGTCCCGACTGGTGCATATCAAGGCAGCGTTCATGGGGTATACCGATACCGGCTTTCTTCTGCAAGAAGTGCGGCGCTCCCCAATACAAGGGAAAGTTCAACAAGGCGGTCGCGGAGCTATTCAAAGAAAAGGGCTCAAGTTCCTGGTTCACGACAGAACCCAAAGATATCGCAGGAGGCCTTAAGTGCGATAAATGCGGCTCATCCGACTTTGAGAAAGAAACCGATATCTTCGATGTCTGGTTCGAGTCGGGAGCATCCCACTGGGCTGTCCTGTGGGGGGAGAAAGACCTTTCCTGGCCCTGCGACCTGTACCTTGAAGGCAGCGACCAGCATCGCGGATGGTTCCAGACCTCGCTTCTTACATCCGTCGGGGCAAAAGGCAGGGCGCCTTACAGATCGGTCCTGACGCACGGGTTCACGGTGGATGAATCGGGGAAAAAGATGAGCAAATCCCTCGGGAACGTGGTGGACCCGCAGGTCGTGGTGAAAGAATTCGGCGCTGATGCCCTTAGGCTCTGGGTCGCATCCGCCGATTTCAGGAATGACATGAGCGCTTCAAAGGATATTTTGAAGCACGTCGCGGAAGCTTTCTCTAAGATCCGGAATACCTGCAGGTTCCTGCTTCTCAAATTTGAACGATTTTGACGCCGTTAAGGATAAGGTGGGATATAAGGACCTTGAGGAGATCGATAAATGGGTATTGCTCAGGGCTCACAGACTGATAGAGCGGGTGACGAAGGCTTACGACGAATTCGAGTTCCATCTGGTGTTCCATTCCATCCATGATTTTTGCGTTAATGACCTGAGCGCCTTTTATTTTGACGTTACAAAGGACAGGCTTTACTGCGAAACCAAGGACGGGAAGCTGCGAAGGTCGTCACAGACCGCCATGAACGAGATCCTGCATATAATGGTCAGGCTTTTCGCCCCGGTGCTTTCTTTTACCGCGGAAGATATCTGGAAACACATAAAGAAATCCGAAATCCTAAATCCTAAATCCGAAATAAATCCAAAATACCAAATTCCAAACAATTCAATTTTTGAGGAAAAGATGCCTGAGGTAGACAAAAAACTGCTCGACGAAAAGCTTGAATCCAAATGGGATAAGCTTCTCGGGATAAGAAGCGAGGTCTACAAGGTCTTTGAGAACGCGAGGGCTGAAAAATCGATAAGCCATCCGCTTGAGGCCAGGGTGGAGGCATTAATGGAAGGGGAAGACTATAAGCTGCTGAAAGATATGGAGCCGCAGCTCCCATCCCTGTTCATAGTGTCGGAATTCCTTGTAAGCAAGGGAAGCAGGAACATAACCGTAAAGAAAGCCGAAGGAAAAAAGTGCGAGAGATGCTGGATGCATCTAAAGTCAGTCGGCGCAAACAGCAAGCATCCAACGTTATGTGAGAGATGCGCCGGAGTGGTCGGGTGACCTGACAATTCCCCCAACTTCCTTTAATAAAGGGGTTGCGAGTTAAGCGAGCAGGGGATTCATGAATTGACCGCTGTGATCATCAATTATTTTTTATCGCTTTCTTTCTCAAGATCACTTTACTGCCGGCCAGAACTATAATAGAATACATTCCGGCAGCTGCCCCGGAGCCATCCCACGTTTGAGAGTAAACTCCCGCCTGTTGATTTTTCTGGTTCTGTGTCCATACAACATTGCCCAGAGCGTTGCAGATCGTTATCGTTACATCGCTCGTGCTTTCAAGGTTATATACGATATTGAGATTGCCTGTAAAAGGATTCGGATAAATACTATTCAGCTTGGTTGTGGGGTAGCCCGCAATTATCCCATCGCTGTGACCAGCTAAGCTCCACAGGCCGGCTCCATCTTTGGCCTCTACATGGAAATAATATGTAACGCCTTCGGTCAGGGAAAGACCGGTCACGGTCACATCGGTATTTGTTCCGGCAGAAGTCCAGTTTATGATCTTTCCATTTTCCGGATCGGTTGGATCGGTCGATATCGTATATATATATTCTGTTACTCCTGATTCCGGGTCGGAAGAAGACCAGGCGGCATGGAACTCTGATAACGATGTGGTATATGTCCCATCATCTGTGACGACAGGCGTTGTTGGAGGCGTAGTGTCAACGGTTATCCCATCGCTGTGGACGATGTCGCTCATCTTGCCAACTCCATTCACAGCTCTTACATGGAAATAGTAGGTTTTTCCGTTGGCCAGGTCAAGCCCTTTTGCGGTTATTTTGGTGGCATCGGGCCCGACGGAGGTCCAGGGCAGAGCATTTTCAGCCATCCCGATCATCGGGTCATTTGGATCTGTTGATATGGCATACTCATATCCTGTTATGCCCGATTCATTATCAAAAGAAGGAGACAGAGTGGCGTCGAGCTCGGTTGAAGAGCTGGTGTATTCTCCGCTATCAGTGACAGCCGGGTCTGATGGGGGAGTGGTGTCAACAATGCCGATTTGTAAGCCGTCGCTGCTGCCGACTTCGCTCCACATGCCGGCTCCGTCTTTTGCCTTAACATGGAAATAGTAAGATTTTGTGCCGGATAAGGATAGATTATCCAGGGTTACCTGGGTATTTGTTCCGGCAGATGTCCAGGTTACGAGATTCCCGATATCCGGATCATTTGGATCGGTCGATATGGAATACATATATTCTGTCACACCTGATTCTGGATCGGAAGAAGACCAGGCTCCCTTGAGCGTGGCCGTAGGGCCGGATTTTTGTACCATGCCGTTGACAACAGGCTTTGTAGGAGGCGTAATGTCGACTGTTATGCCGTCGCTGTGACCGGGGACGCTAAATTGGCCTGCTCCGTTCTTGGAGATCACATGGAAATAGTAAGTCTTGCCTTCCTCTAAGTTAAGGTCGGACAGGGTTATTTCGGTATCAGTTCCGGCAGATGTCCAGGGTACGATATTTTCAGGGTCCCCGATCTTCGGATCATCCGGGTCGGTCGATACAGCATACCAATATCCTGTCACACCCGATTCATCATCTGAAGAGGACCATGTGGCATGAAGATCGGAAGATGTAGTATATTTCCCGTCGTCGGTGACATTGGGCTGTGATGGGAGTGTAGTGTCAACTTTTATCCCATCGCTGTGAACGATGTGGCTTGCCAGTCCTTCTCCATTTATGGCCTTTACATGGAAATAATAGGTTTTCCCGTTGGTCAAGTTAAGGTTGGTCGCGTTTATGTCGGTGGTATTAGGTCCGAGGGGAGTCCACTCCACGACATTGCCGGTATCCGGATCAAGCGGATCGGTAGATATTGAATATTGATATTCCTTTATTTCCGAATCCGGATCGGAAGCGGGAGACAATGCGGCATGCAGCTCGGATGAAATGATAGTGTATACCCCGTCATCCGTTACAGCCGGGTCTGTAGGAGGAGTCGTATCCGGCGATTTAACCAGGTCTTTATAAACATTAACAAAGTTGCCTGACAGGAGCAGGGCCGCAAAACTCGCCAGAGATTGATTGTAATATAAATTCGCTACCCCTGTTTCGCTCGTATTGCCCCAGTAACCGCCGTTCGCCGCAGTCGCGTATTGAGAGAAATTGTTCTCAAATTCCGTATTAAAGGCAGACTTATAAACGGGCGATCCGCTTACCATAGCACCTGTTGCCCACATACCTGCGGTTATTTCGCTGTGCCATGCGCCCTCATTACTGGTGTAGGGAGTGCCATCCATTTTGTAAAGGATCGAATTTGCCGCTGCCGCAGCTTCGCTTCCATATCTGCCTGTAAGGTTATTTTTCCCGTTCGTGCAATACTGGACTGCTCTCGGGTCATTGAACCAGATGGCATCAACTGCCATCATCCATGGAGTTCTTATCGCGTCGTTCCACATGTCAGCGCCATTGCTTAATGGGCCGGTAGTGCCGTACTGGCTGATCCCTCCGGTTTTGGTGTCCATCAGATCCGGGCTTAGACCGTTAGAATACCCTTGGCTTGATTGAAGGGTCGTAAAACATTGATCCACAACGGTTTTCCAGTCGTGGAAGGTTGCCTGATAGTATTGGAAGGTCTTTAGGGCAGCCGTAAAGAAATATGAAGGATTGGCCGCGTCCTTGCTAACCCAGCCGTCCCCGGGCATTAAATATTTTTTCAAGCCAACATTATCAACATCATTAGCATATATATTATTGATAAGGTCTTGCGCTTTGCCGCTGTAATTATTGTCTGTGTCTGACCAGCAGCCGTGTTTGACAAGGGTGTCCGCGAATATCAGGGCGAGGGTGATGAAGATGTCGCCGTCAGTGGCGGATGTCGCGTCGAGAACATTATCGCCGGACTTGTCGACCGTGGCTGCGAAAAGGCCTTTACCGTCCTTATTGTGCATTTTTGCGTATGCGGCGGTCAGGATCTTATCGAAATATGTCTGGTCGCTGTTGTAAATGGCAAGAAGAAGTCCGTATCCCTGTGCTTCGGAGGTTGAACCTTCAGTATCAGGGGAGCCGTTGTTCCCCAATTGCGGGTTGTGGACGAGGCCCGATGTATATGCGTCGATGAAATTCGTTTTATAATTCGCCCATGTGCCGCCTATCTTGTCCTTGTAATCGCTGCCCGCTGTCGGATAGTCCGCCGAATAACACAGGAAATACAACGATCCAACCGTGTCATTCACCGTGATCCCGTCGCTGTTGCCGACATTGCTCCACATATTGGCTCCGTTCTTGGCCTTTACATGGAAGTAATAGGTTGTTCCGTTGGTCAGGGAAAGTCCGGTCTTGGTTACTTGAGTATCTGTTTGGACAGAAGTCCAGTCAACTATCTTTCCATTCTCCGGGTCAGTTGGATCTGTTGATATGGAATACTGATATTCTGTTATGCCTGAATCCGGATCGGAAGAAGACCATGAGGCATGGAGCTGGGTTGAATAGTTCGTATATATTCCATCATCGTAGACAATAGGATCTGTAGGTGGAGTGGTGTCAACGGCAACCGTGATCCCGTCGCTGCTGCCAATATTGCTCACCAGGCCGGCCCCGTCTTTGGCTTTTACATGGAAGTAATAGGTTGTGCCATTGGTCAGGGAAAGTCCGGTCCTGGTTACTTGGGTATCTGTTTGGACAGGGGTCCAGGGTACGATGTTCCCGGTATCCGGATCGGTCGGGTCGGTGGATATGGAATACTGATATTCTGTAACACCTGATTCCGGATCTGAAGAAGACCATGAAGCGTGGAGCTGGGATAATGAGCCTGTAGATACTCCATCATCGATAACAACAGGATCTGTAGGAGGTGTGGTGTCAACGGTTATCCCGTCGCTGCTGCCGACATTGCTCCACTGGCCGGCTCCGTCTAACGCCTTTATATGGAAATAGTAGGTTTGGCCATTGGTTAAATTAAGGTTGCTTGCGGTTATGTCGGTATCAGTGCCGGCGGGAGTCCAGGGCAAAATGTTCCCGGTATCCGGATCGGTAGGATCGGTGGATATGGAATACTGATATTCTGTAACGCCTGATTCCGGGTCTGAAGAAGAGTATGTGACATGGAGCTGGGATAAAGATGTAGCATATTTCCCATCATCATTGACAATAGGATCTGTAGGAGGTGTATCGTCAACCATTATTCCATCGCTGTTGGCAACATTGCTCCACAGGCCGGCTCCGTTCTTGGCCTTTACATGGAAATAGTAGGTTTGGCCATTGGTTAAATTAAGGTTGCTTGCGGTTATTTCGGTATTCGTATCGGCGGTAGTCCAGGGTACGATGTTCCCGATAGTTGGATCGGTAGGATCGGTCGATATGGAATACTGATATTCTATTACGCCTGATTCCTTATCGATCGAAGGAGACCATGTGGCATGGAGCTGGGATAAAGAAAGGGTGTATACCCCATCATCGGTGACGGCCGGATCTGAAGGGGGAGTTGTATCTGCCATCATAACCACATCTTTGTAAACATTGACAAAGTTCCCTGACAGGAGCAGAGCTGCAAAACTCGCCAGAGATTGATTGTAATAGTATTTTCCTACTCCGGGCCAGTTGCCCCAGTAACCGCCGTTCGCCGCGGTCGCATTCTGGGAAAAATTGTTCTCAAATTCTGTATTGAAGGCGGACTGATAAACTGGCGATCCGCTTACCATAGCGCCGGTTGCCCACATACCTTCGGTCAATTCATTGTGGAATGCGCCGTCGCCATCTCCGTATGGAGTGCCGTTCATGTCGTAAAGAATTGCCTTTGACGCTGCCGTTGTTTCATCGCCATAGGAGCATGTAAGGAAAATCCTCCCGTTCTGCAAATACTCATCGGCTCTTTTGTCATTGAACCATATCTTATCAAGTGTCATCATCCATGGACCCCTTATCCCGTCGTACCACATATGATAGCCATTATCTGATGCACCTGCTGGGCCGGTATGGCCGTATTGGCTTATCCCTCCGGCTCTGGTGCACATATCCGGGGTTAAGCCGTTGGAATATCCGTCGGTCGATTGAAGGGTCGTGTAGCATTGATCGACAACGGGTTTCCAGTCGTGGAAGTTCGCCTGGTAGAATTGGAAGGTCTTTAAGGCAGCCGTGAAGAAATATGAAGGATTGGCGGCATCCTTGCCGGTCCAACCATCCCCGGGCATCAGATACTGCCCGCCATCAACGTCGTTCGCGTATATGTTGTCGATAAGGTTCTGCGCTTTGCTGCCGTAATCATTGCCTGTGTCTGACCAGCAGCCTTGTTTGATAAGTGTATCCGCAAATATCAGGGCAAGGGTGATGAAGATATCGCCGTCAGTGGTGGATGTTGCGTCGAGAACATTATCGCCGGACATGTCAACCGTGGATGCAAAGAGGCCTTTTCCGTCCTTATCGTGCATTTTTGCGTATGCGGCGGTCAGGATCTTATCGAAATAGGTCTGGTCGCTATTATAAATGGCAAGAAGAAGTCCGTAGCCTTGCGCTTCGGAGGTTGAGCCTTCAGTATCAGGGGACCCATTGTCTCCCAATTGCGGGTTGTGGACCAGGCCCGATGCATATGCGTCAATGAAATTCGTTTTATAATTCGCCCATGTGCCGCCTATCTTGTCCTTGTAATCGCTGCCTGCTGTCGGATAGTTCGCCGAATAACACAGGTAATACAATGGTGTTGTTATGTTATTCGCCGTGATCCCGTCGCTGTGGCCGACATTGCTCCATAGATCGGATCCGTTCTTGGCCTTTACATGGAAGTAATAGGTAGTTCCATTGGTCAGTGTGAGCCCGGTTGCGGTCACCTGGGCATCAGTCCCTGTAGAAGTCCAGGGCACGATGTTCCCGGTATCCGGATCGGTCGGATCGGTCGATATGGAATACTGATATTCTGCAATGCCCGAATCCGGATCGGAAGAAGACCATGAGGCATGGAGCTGGGTTGCAGAGCTGGTAGTTGCCCCATCATCGGTAACGACAGGATCTGTAGGGGGTGTCAGATCAAAATTCGTAGTGATCCCATCGCTGCTAACGACATTACTCCACAGGCCGGCTCCGTTCTTGGCCTTTACATGGAAATAATAGGTCGTTCCGTTGGTCAGGGAAAGTCCGGTCTTGGTCACTTGAGTATCTGTTTGGACAGAAGTCCAGGGGACTATGTTCCCTGTGTCCGGATCGGTCGGATCGGTCGATATTGAATACTGATATTCTGCAATGCCTGATTCCGGGTCGGAAGAAGACCATGTAGCATGGAGCTGGCTTGGAGATGCTGTATTTGCTCCATCGTCAGTAACAATAGGGTCTGTAGGTGGAGTTGTATCCGGCGGCACCATAAGGTCGTTGTAAACATTAACAAGGTTCCCGGACATGAGCAAAGCGGCAAAACTCGCCAGAGATTGATTGTAATATTCACTTCCTTCCCCGGACCAGTTGCCGTTGCCCCAGTATCCGCCGGTTGCCGCGGTCGCGTATTGGGAGAAATTGTTTTCAAATTCCGCATTGAAGGCGGATTTGGTATTTGGCCGTCCACTTCCCATAGCGCCGGTCCCCCACATACCCGCGGTCATTTCACTGTGCCATGCGCCGTCACCATTGGTATATGGAGTTCCATTCATGTCATATAAAATTGCATTTGACGCTGCCGATTGTGCTGCCGAGTTGTCATCAGTATCAGTACCTGCAAGAAAGGTCATTCCGTTCTGGCAATACTGGACCGCTCTTGGATCTTTGAACCAGATGGCATCAAGTGCCATCATCCATGGAGTCCTTATCCCGTCGTACCACATATGATAGCCATTGTCTGATGGGTATGATGGGCCGGTAGTGCCATATTGGCTTATCCCTCCGGCTCTTGTGCACAGATCCGGGCTCAGGCCGTATAAGTAGCCGTCGTATCCATCGGGATTCACCGCTTGAAGTGTCATATAGCATTGATCCACAACGGGATCCCAGTCATGGAAGTTTTTCTGGTAGTTTTTAAAGGTTTTTAAGGCAGCCGTGAAGAAGTAGGAAGGATTGGCCGCATCCTTGCTGCTCCATCCATCACCGGGCATAAGATATTTTCCGTTATCAACGTCGTTAGCGTATATGTTGTCGATAAGGTCTTGCGCTTTGCTGTCGTAATTGTTGCTTGTATCCGACCAGTAGCCTTTTTGTACAAGGATATCCGCGAATATCAGGGCGAGGGTGATGAAGGTGTCGCCGTCAGTGGCAGAGGCATAGCTGGAATTATTCAGGTTACCGTTTATATCGACTACGGAGGCGAACAACCCTTTTCCGCTACTGCTGTTATCATGCATTTTCGCGTAGACAGCGGTCAGTATCTTATCGAAATAGATCTGGTCATTATTGTAAAGGGCTAGAAGAAGTCCATAGCCCTGTCCTTCTGAGGTCGCGCCTTGGGTCTCATCGAAGCCGACAGTGGCCGGATCATCCGGCAACTGCGGGTTGTGGACCAGGCCGGTGGTATAGGCGTCAATGAAATTCTTCTTATAATTCGCCCATGTGCCGCTTACCTTGTTTTTATAATCGCTGCCCGCGGACGGGTAGCTAGCCGAATAAGGCAGAAAATACAATGGACCCATATTACCCCCTTACAATATATTATCGTCACTATCTTTGCGAAATTTCACTGTTTTGATGAAATTAATATGGAGATATTTGGATATGGAGTGACGCATTCCGGCACCAGGGTTCCTCTTAGATAGGGGCGAAAAAGGTCAATATTATGAGGTTTAATGGCAGAAAAAGCGAAAAGCGCGGGAAGCGCATTATGTTCCGTCGGTGACGGCAGGGCACATCCGCCATATGTTAACTGTGGATCCATCGTATCAGCGCCAATTATTTTTTTACGACCTTTACCGTTGAGAAGGTATTGTTGCCGGCCTGGATCTGAACGTAATATATTCCGGGAGCCACGTTCGTACCATCCCAGGGAACTTCCTGATCACCTGCCGATTGTCTGCCCGGCTCAAGAGTACTTACGACCCTGCCGAAACTGTTGTAGATCTTTATCGTTACCTCGCTTTCACTTCCGAGCTGATATTTGATCCTGATACCGGATTGGAACGGGTTTGGATAGCAAGCAGACGGTTGAGTTGTTTTGGAGGTTTCGGATATAAGCGTAGGAATATTTACTGTTATCCCGTCGCTGTGGCCGACAGTGCTCCACTGGCCCGCTCCGTTTTTGGCCATCACATGGAAGTAATAGGTGGTTCCGTTGGTCAGTGTGAGCCCGGTTGCGGTCACCTGGGCATCAGTTCCTGTAGAAGTCCAGGGCACAATGTTCCCGGTATCCGGATCGGTCGGGTCGGTTGATATTGCATACCTATATTCTGTTATTCCCGATTCATCATCAGAAGAAGACCATGAGGCATGGAGCTCGGATAAAGAGACGGTGCTTTCTCCATCATCAATGACAATAGGATCCTGAAGGGGCTGTATCGTCAAAGGTTATTCCATCGCTGTGGCCTACGTTACTTGCTAGCCCGGCTCCGTTTATGGCTTTTACATGGAAGTAATAGGTTGTTCCGTTGGTCAGTGTGAGCCCAGTTGCGGTTATGTCGGTATTTGTTCCTGCAGATGTCCAGGGGACGATGTTTCCTTTGTCCGGATCGATCGGATCGGTCGATATGGAATACTGATATTCTGTAATGCCTGATTCTGCATCAGAAGAAGACCATGAAGCATGGAGCTGGGATGTAATAATAGTATATGTTCCATCATCGGTAACAACAGGGTCTGTAGGCGGAGTTGTATCCGGCGCTTTAACCAGGTCGTTGTAAACATTGACAAGGTTCCCCGCCATGAGCAAGGCTGCAAAACTCGCCAGAGATTGATTGTAATAGTAATTCCCTTCCCCGGAGTAGTTGCCCCAGTAGCCGCCATTTTCCGCAGTCGCGTATTGAGAAAAATTGTTCTCAAATTCAGAATTAAATGCGGATTGAAAAGCTGATAGTCCGCTTCCCATAGCGCCGGTTCCCCACATACCTGTGGTCATTTCGCTATGAAATGCACCATCCGTGTTCCCGTATGCAGTGCCGTTCATTGCATAATGTATCGCGTTTGACGCTGCCGCTGTTTCGCCCCCATATAGACCGTTAAGGAAGTTCATTCCGTTCTGGCAATATGTGACGGCTCTTTGGTCTTTGAACCAGATGGCATCAAGTGCCATCATCCATGGAGTTCTTATTGCCTGGTACCACATATCATAGCCATTGCCCGAAGGGTTATCGCCGCCCAAACCGTAAGTATTAATGCCTCCGGCTCTTGTGCACCAATCCGGGCTCAGGCCGTATAAGTAGCCGTCGTATCCATCTGGATTCACCGCTTGAAGGGTCGTATAGCATTGGTCTACCACGGTATCCCAGTCATGGAAGTTTTTCTCATAGTTTTTAAAGGTTTTTAAGGCAGCCGTAAAGAAGTAGGAAGGATTGGCCGCATCCTTGCCGCTCCAGCCGTCACCGGGCATCAAATATTTCCCGCCATCAACGTCATTAGCATAGATGTTGTCAATAAGGGCCTGCGCTTTACTGCCGTAATCGTTGCTTGTGTCTGACCAGTAGCCTTTTTGTACAAGGATATCCGCGAATATCAGGGCGAGGGTGATGAAGGTGTCGCCGTCAGTGGCGGATGAGTAATCGGAAACATTCAGATTCCCGGACTTATCGACGACGGACACGAAGAGGCCTTTTCCGTCCTTATCGTGCATTTTTGCATAAGTAGCGGTCAGGATGTTATCAAAGTAAGCCTGGTCGCCATTGTAAAGGGCAAGAAGAAGTCCGTAGCCCTGACCTTCAGAAGTCGCGCCTTGGGTCTCATCAAAGCCGACAGTGACCGGATCGTCCGGCAACTGCGGGTTGTGGACCAGGCCGGTGGTATAGGCGTCAATGAAATTCTTCTTATAATTCGCCCATGTGCCGCTTACCTTGTTTTTATAATCGCTGCCCGCGGACGGGTAGCTAGCCGAATAAGGCAGAAAATACAATGGACCCATATTACCCCCTTACGATATGTTATCGTCCCTTTCTTTTTAAAATTTCATTATTGGCGGAAAATATTTTCATATATAATAAGACAGATATGATATAATCCATAAAAAAAGAGGTGCAGAATGTCAGATATTAAAGATAAAAAATTAGCGGATCAGGGAAAGCTGAGGATCGAGTGGGCGGCAAGGAATATGCCGGTCCTAGCGATGGTTAAAGGCCATTTCAGCAAGAACAAGCCGCTTCAAGGGATAAGGGTTTCTGCGTGCCTTCATGTCACGACCGAAACAGCTAACCTTGTCGACACCCTAAAGGCGGGCGGCGCGGATGTCGTTCTCTGCGCCTCGAATCCTTTGTCCACCCAGGACGATGTCGCAGCTTCTATATCGGAGCATACAGGTATCCCCACCTATGCGATAAAAGGGGAGGACGACAAGACGTATTACAAGCATATCAACGCGGCCCTTGACCATAAGCCGAACATAACTATGGATGACGGGGCGGACCTTGTGTCGACCCTTCATAAGGAGCGCAAGTCCCAGCTGAAGGACCTGCTCGGCGGCACGGAAGAGACCACCACGGGAGTGGTAAGGCTCGTTAGCATGGCGAATGACGGCGTGCTCGCGTTCCCGGTCATCTCAGTCAATGACGCGAATACAAAGCACATGTTCGATAACCGTTACGGGACCGGGCAGAGTTCGATCGACGGGATACTGCGCGCGACGAACGTTCTTATCGCGGGCTCGAAATTCGTTGTTTGCGGGTACGGATGGTGCGGGAAAGGCGTGTCGATGAGGGCGAAGGGCATGGGCGCGAACGTGATAATCACCGAAACGGACCCTCTCAAGGCCCTTGAAGCCGTAATGGACGGCTATTCGGTCATGCCCATAGCCGAAGCGGCAAAAGTGGGTGATATTTTCGTTACCGTCACGGGAGACCTGAACGTGCTTTCAAAAAAGCATTTCGAGCTCATGAAGGATGGAGCGATAGTATGCAACTCGGGACATTTCAATGTTGAAATAGATCTTAAAGGGATCGAGTCCATCTCCAAAGGCAAGAGGAAGATCAGGGAATTCGTTGACGAATATACGATGCCGAGCGGCAGGAAGATAAATGTTCTTGGCGAAGGCCGCCTGATAAACCTTGCGGCCGCAGAGGGTCATCCATCAATGGTCATGGACATGAGCTTCGCGAACCAGGCCCTCTCCGCGGAGTATCTCGCGAAAAACGCCAAATTCCTTGAAAAAAAGGTATATCCTGTCCCGAAAGATATCGATGCCAATATAGCGGCCCTCAAACTGGCATCAATGGGCGTTACGATCGATAAGTTATCGGATGAACAGAAACACTACATGGCTTCCTGGCAGGAAGGGACATAAGATAGGGGATAGAGATTAGGGACCGGATGTCAGGGAAAGGAAATATCAAATGGACGAAAAAGAATTAACTTTGCTGGACAGGTTGAATAAGAACGTTGAAAAACTGGCTTCTCATTTTGAAAAAGCGAACATTCAGGAATACGTGAAGTACGTGGGAAGCCCCTGGAAAATACTGTTCACCAACCTTCTCGCGGGGATCATGCGCGGCTTCGGGCTCGCGATCGGGATGACGATCATCCTTGCTGTCATAATGATAATCATCACAAAGATACTATCCCACCTCATAACGCTCCCATTCGTGGGGCAGCAGGTGGCCCAGCTTGTTCAAATGGTGAATTCATATTTGCAGGAAGGGACAAAGATCAAGCTGGATTCCGGAGGGATGTAGTTGTTCTATCTTATAGCCCTTCTTGTTTTCGCGTTCGATCTCCTGATCAAGCTCGCGGTTTCAACCCGCCTGGCACCGGCCCGATCGATACCTGTCATAAAGGGGATATTCAATCTCACGTATGTCCGCAACACCGGAGTCGCGTTCGGGCTTTTCCCCGACCAGAGGCTTATCCTGGTTTTGATCGGGATCGCTGTCTGCGCCGCCGTCATTTATTTTTATGCGAAGATAAAAAGAGAGGATTTTCTGTTTAAAGCTTATCTCGCGATCATACTGGGAGGAAGCCTCGGCAATTTATTTGACAGGATATTCTTCGGCTACGTGATCGATTATTTTGACCTCAGGGTGTTCCCGGTGTTCAACTTTGCCGACATAGCGATAAATCTGGGTGTTTTCCTTATCATTCTGGACTTTGTCCTGGGAGGGCAGTGATGCATCCGGTACTGTGCAGAATAGGGCCTTTTAACGTTTATTCCTGGGGCTTTATGGTGGCGCTCGGCTCTCTGGCCTGGCTTATGGCAGCGATGCGCCTGGGCAAGCGCGAGGGAATAAATGAAGAAACGATCCTGGACCTTTTCATATATGTTGTTATTTCGGCGACTATAGGCGCGAGATCGTTCTATGTCCTGGCGTTTCCCGGGCAGTACTGGAGCGATCCGATCTCGGTCTTCTATGTCAGTGAAGGCGGGCTTGTTTTCATCGGCGGGCTTTGCGGGGTGCTGATAGCGGCGCTCATATTTGTCAGGCGTCACGGTATGAATATCTGGAAGCTGCTGGATGTGTTATCCCCGCCCACCATGATCGGATACGCTATAGGGAGGATAGGATGTTTGCTCAACGGCTGCTGTTACGGGATAACAATATTAGGGGTACAACAGCCCACCCAGATATATTCATCCCTCTCCGGCCTTCTTATTTTCTTACTGCTTTTGTATCTTTATGACAGGAAGAGATATGACGGGCAGATATTCTTTTTTGCTTTGTTCTTTTATTCAATATACAGGTTTTTTCTTGAATTTGTCCGCTACAACCCAGTCCATATCTTCATTTTCACCCCGAACCAGCTGCTGGCCGCGATCATGTTCATTGTATCTGCGTGCATATTATTATGGAAAAAGCGTACGACATAATAGTCAAACCTGATATGCCCAGAGAGAGGATCGACATCTTTCTTTCCAGGGAAATAGGACTATCTAGGTCGCAGATCGACAAGCTGATCAAAGGCGGACAGGTAAAGCTGAACAACACAGCGGCCAAGCCCGGTTACAGGGTAAGGAAGGATGACAGGATAATCGTGTGCGTCCCTTCTCCGGCAGAGATCGCAGCCCGACCGGAAGACATTCCCCTTAATATCGTTTATGAGGACAAGGATATAATCATTATAGATAAGCCTCCGGGCATTGTCGTTCATCCCGCCGCGGGCAACTTGCAGGGCACTCTCGTGAACGCGCTGCTTCATCACTGCAGGGACCTCGCCGGGATCGGCGGGAGCATACGCCCGGGAGTGGTGCACAGGCTCGACAAAGACACGTCCGGATTGATCGTTTTTGCGAAGAACGACGCTTCCCACCAGGATCTCGCAAAGCAGTTCAAGAACAGGGAAGTAAAAAAGACGTATCTGGCGCTTGTCCATGGAGAGATCGAGAACGATTCAGGCGAGATAAATGCTCCCCTCGGCAGGCATCCCGTGCACAGGAAAAAGATGGCCGTGATAAGCGCCGAGGGCGTTAAGAAACGCGAAGCGCTTACATGTTACAGGGTCCTAAAAAGGTTCTCAACAAAAGATGGGAAGTACACACTTGTCGAGCTGGACCTGAAAACGGGGCGGACTCACCAGATAAGGGTCCATCTTTCTTATATAAGGCATCCTGTTGTCGGTGACAGGACTTATTCGAAGATGAAGGACGGGTTTGGTGCCTCAAGGCAGTTCCTTCACGCGAGCCAGCTTTCATTTCATCATCCGGTAACGGGAAAATATTTGGAGTTCAGGTCCGATCTGCCTGAGGACATGAAAAAGGTCTTGGGAGCTTTAGTAGAGAATATATCCGGCGGCAATACCGCATAGGAGCGATCCGCAGACGAGAGCAAAGACCCCGGGCAGGGATATGGGGATCCCGACGGCGGTCGTGGTTATGCACGCGATCAGTCCGATGCAGGCGCCTATTCCCCCTCCGGAAAAAACGTTCCAGCTCCTTATCCTGCCGCTCTCTCTGTCATATTCTTCTTTTAGCTTTGAGATGTCGAATTCCGCGGTATTATTGGAGGCGATGCTCATGACCCTTACGTGCATTTCTTTTGGACTTTTTGATCTATTCATTTTGATTTCGCTCATATTTCTATTTTCCTACGCCTGTTTATCGACGAGTTTTTGAAAAAATTTCACTTTCTGAACAACTTTTTCCGGGGCTAAAAACCCGTCCCGTCCGGGCGTTCCAGCTTAAACTGTTTTTACTCTGTACTTGTGTTATAATCTTCCCGATTTTATGCTGCTTGCCGTTGATATCGGTAATACGAACATTGTTCTCGGACTTTTCAAAAATGATAAGCTCATCAGCAAGCATCGGATACTAACAGATAGTTCTGCCCGCGTCAAGGCGGCGGGGCCCCTGGATGCGGCCATCATTTCCAGCGTTGTACCGCATCTTACCGGGGACATATCGAGGCAGATCGAAAAGCGGTACAGAGTGAAACCCGTGATCGTGAGCTGGCGCAACATCAGGGGTCTAAAGATCGCACTGAAAAACAAGGGTCAGGTGGGCATTGACAGGCTGGTCAATGCGGTCGCCGTCAAACATTTATATGGATCGCCGGCGGTAATAATCGATTTCGGCACCGCGACCACTTTTTGCGCGCTCGATAGGACCGGGCGGTACCTTGGGGGAGCGATAACATCCGGGCTTGCGATATCAAGGGATATCCTGTACGAGAGGACCGCAAAACTTCCTTTTATTAGCATCATCAAGCCGGAGAGAGCGATAGGCAGGAACACTCTGGAGGCGATGAGGTCCGGACTTTTTTACGGCTATGTTGACCTGGTGGACGGGATGATAAAAAGGTTCAAGGCGCAGCTTGGGGGCAAGGCAAAAGTGATCGCCACCGGCGGGCTTTCGGGGATAATAGCTTCCGGAACGGACAAGATAGATGTTGTCGATACGGACTTGACGTTAAAAGGATTAAATATAATATATAAGGAGATGCGAGACGCGAGATATGAGATGCGAAGTGTGAGATGAGAGGTGTGAGATGAGCGAAGAATTATCGGATCTGTTAAAGGTCAGAAGGGCCAAGCTCGAAGAGCTGAGAGCGAAAAATATTAATCCTTATCCGTACCGCTTTGAAAGGGATTCGACCTCGGGCGCCGTCCTTGAAAAGTATAAGGACCTTAAAGCCGAAGAGGTCAGTCCAGAGGTCGTTGTGCTTGCCGGAAGGCTTATGACCAGACGGGGACACGGAAAAGCCTCCTTTGCCAACATTCAGGATGGGGCAGGGAAGATCCAGATATACGCCAAGCTTGATGTCATGGGCCAGCAAAAATACGAGCTTTTTGAAAAACTGGATATCGGCGACTTCATAGGGGTAAGGGGGCCGGTCTTCAAGACCAGGACGGGGGAGACCACGGTAAGGGTCAAAGACTTCGAGCTTCTTTCAAAATCCCTTCATCCTCTTCCTGAAAAATGGCACGGCTTGACGGACAAGGAGCTGCGTTACAGGGAAAGATATGTTGACCTGATAGTCAATCACGACGTCAAGGAGGTTTTCGTCAAGAGAAGCAGGATAATCACCGAGGCCAGGAGCTTCCTTATATCGAAAGGCTACCTGGAAGTTGAGACCCCTGTCCTTCACATCCAGCCCGGCGGGGCGGCCGCCAGGCCTTTTGAGACATACCATAACGCGCTTGATATGGATCTGTACCTCAGGATAGCCCTTGAGCTTCATCTGAAACGCTTGATAGTCGGAGGTTTCGAGAAGGTGTTTGAGATCGGCAGGGTCTTCAGGAACGAGGGAATATCCTTCAAGCACAATCCGGAATACACCATGCTGGAGCTTTATGAGGCTTACTCGGATTACAATGACATAATGAAGCTGACGGAAGAAATGGTGTCTTCCATAGCCAATAAAGTTCTCGGGACAACAAAGATCAAATATAAAGACATTGATATTGATTTTAAGACGCCGTGGGCCAGGATCACCCTGCATGACGCGCTGAAGAAATACGCCAATATCGACATAAACACGGACGAAAAAGGCTTGAGGGCCATCGCGAAGCAAAAAGAACTGGAGGGTTACATGGAACTGCCGGTGGGCAAGATCATCAACCTTCTTTATGATACTTTTGTTGAAGCCAAGATCATCCAGCCCACGTTCATAATCGATTATCCGGTGGAAACCTCTCCTCTGGCAAAGAGGAAAAGGGATAATCCTCTCCTTGTGGAGAGGTTCGAGGTCATTGTCGCCGGAATGGAGCTGGCGAACGCTTTCTCCGAACTGAACGATCCAGTGGACCAGAGGGAAAGGTTCCAGGAGCAGGTCGAGGCGCGCAAGGCGGGGGACGATGAAGCGGAATCGATGGATGAGGATTTCCTGAGGGCCCTTGAGTACGGGATGCCCCCGACGGGAGGCCTGGGAATAGGGATAGACAGGCTGGTCATGCTTTTAACGGGACAACCGTCGATACGGGATGTCATCCTGTTCCCGCACATGAGGCCGATCGAGATAAAAGAAACGGATGCGAAACCGGAGGAGATAAAGGTACTGGATGATAATAACAGAAAAAAAAGAATATAAGAAGATACTCGAAAGCCTGAAGGGCATGGACAGTATATATGTAATAGGCTGCGGCAGGTGCGCCACGTCATGCTCGACCGGCGGGGAAGAGCAGGTGTTCGACATTATCGGGAAGCTGAAAAAGGATGGCAAGAAAATCGCGGGCTCATATGTCATTGAAGCTCCCTGCGATGAAAGACTTGTGCTCAAGTTCTCAAGGGCCGAGAAGTCAAAGCTTGAAAGATCCGATGCCCTGCTTGTCCTGGGATGCGGGGCGGGGGTGCAGACCGTGTCGGATGTGGTGAAGCTTCCGGCTTATCCGGCGCTCGAGTCGGTGTTCCTCGGAAAAACGAAGAACCTGGGGAGATTCTACGAGTTGTGCGTCATGTGCGGGGACTGTGCGCTTGAGGAAACCGGCGGCATCTGTCCTGTTGCCAGATGCTCAAAGCACCTGCTGAACGGCCCGTGCGGAGGATCCCATAAAGGGAAATGCGAGGTGGACCAGAACCTTGACTGCGCGTGGTACCTGATATTCGAGCGCCTCAAGGAGCTGAAGCAGTTCGACCGGATAAAGAAATACCAGAAGCCGAAAGATTACTCAAAGGCCATAAGGCCGAGGAAAGTTGAATTAAGATGACGTTCAGCGAAGCATTAAAGAACAAGGATTTCGTCGTTACAGCCGAACTTTCTCCTCCAAAAGGGGTGGAACTGGCGGATGTCCTTAAAAAAGCGGATCTTCTGAAAGGGAAGGTGGACGGCGTCAATGCGACGGATAACCAGGTCGCCGTTCTGCATCTAAGCTCTGTCGCCTTCTGCGCGTTACTTAAGCAGAAAGGCCTCGATGCGATCCTCCAGATGAACTGCAGGGACAGGAACGCTCTGGCGATGCAGGCGGACCTTCTGGGCGCTTATGCCCTCGGGATAAGGAATGTCCTGGCGATAACGGGAGATTACCCGAAGAAATCGCTCCACCATGTGGTAAGGCCTGTATTCGACATCGATTCGGTCCAGCTGATCAAGCTGATAAATGACATGAATAAAGGGATAGATTTTGCCGGAGAGGAGCTGGCCGGCGCTCCAAGCTTTACCGTGGGAGGGGTCGTCAATCCGGGAGCGGACCCCATTGAAGGGCAGCTAGTGAAGCTAAGGAAAAAGATCGATGCGGGAGCGCAGTTCATCCAGACCCAGATAGTATATGACATTGACGGATTCAAGAAATTCAGGGACAAGACAAAGGACATAAAAGTTAAATTCCTTCTCGGCATCCTTCCGATACGCTCGGCAAAGATGGCGCAGAACATCCTGAACATTCCCGGCGTCCACATACCGAAAAAGATCCTGGAGAGGATAGGGGAGTCAAAAGATCCCGTTCAGGAGGGCATTGATATTTCGGCCGAGATCATTAACGGTCTCAAGGGCTACATCGACGGGGTGCATTTCATGACACTGAATAATGTGGAGGTCATTCCGGATATCCTGGCTTTAATCAAACTCGGAACCTGAGAGTAAAACTCTCGGTTCCTTGCACAACAAATTGGAACCGCGACTTTTAGTCGCAGGTTCCATCAACTTCTTCCTCCGATCGTTATCTCCGGGATCCTGATCGTCGGCTGGCCGTCCGAAACCGGTGCGTGATCGTATTTTCCGCATGTGCCTGGAATGAATTCCAGGTCCCATCCGACCATATCGATCTTCTGCAGCACTTCGGGGCCGCTGCCGATGAGCATGGCTCCTCTTACGGGATGCTTTATGTTTCCGTTCTCAATAAGGTACGCCTCGGTGATCTCAAATACGAAGTCCCCGTTCGTGACGTTAACTTCCCCTCCGCCCATTTTTTTTATAAGAAGGCCGTTCTTTATCGAAGCGATTATGTCGGAAGGATTGGTCAGCCCGGGCTGGATGAAAGTGTTGGTCATCCTGGGGACCGGCTTTGTCCGGAAAGACTCTCTTCTTCCGTTGCCCGAAGAAATGGACCCTATCAGCGCGGCATTGAACCTGTCCGACATGTAGCCCTTAAGGATGCCGTTCTCTATAAGAACTTTTTTCTGGGAAGGGGTCCCCTCGTCGTCGAACCTGAACGAACCGTAATTTCCCGGAAGCGTCGCGTCGTCAACTACCGTCACCAGCTCTGAAGCCACTTTTTGTCCCATCTTGTTGGTGAATATCGAGGTCCCTTTCTGGATAAAATCCGCTTCGAGGGCGTGTCCGCAGGCTTCATGGACCATTGTTCCCCCGGCTTGGGCCGCCATAACGACGGGCATTTTGCCTGTGGGGGCGTGCTTGGCATCCAGCATGAGCAGGGCGCGTTCAGCCGCCGCCCTTGTTATCTTTTCGGCGTCGTATATCTCAAAGAGCTCAAAGCCAACCGATCCTCCGGGGCCTTCGTATCCGGTCTGGAGGACGCCCTCTTTTGCCGCCACGACATTCACCGCGAACCTGGTCCTTATCCGGTTGTCTTCAACGTACATGCCGAGCGAGTTGGCTATCGTCACCGCCTGGTTCGTGTCAATGTATCTTACGGTGACCTGTCTTACTTTGCTGCCGTAAGCTCTCGCTATCTCGTTCGATCTTCTGACTATATCAACTTTCTCTCTGATCGGGACGGATTCGGGCCTTTTCTTTATCACAAAATCAAGGGGCGACAGCACGGGTTTTAAGCTGACCTCTTTCTTGTTGGGGATTTTTTTGATGGAGTTTGACAGGAACATGGCCTTTTCCTTAAGAGGCTCGAAAGACAGGTCTTCGGATGCCGCGTAATATATGGTATCGCCGTCGATCACCCTTATTCCCGCGCCCACATCTGTCCCGGTGCTTAGCTTGTCAAGCTTGTTATCCTCGAACGTGATGGATGTCTGAGAGACTTCTTCGATGAATATATCGGCGAAATCACCGCCTCTGGAAAGTGAAATGTCCAGTATTTCTTCAAGTTCTGATTGATCAAGCATGTAGTGATTATATCACAAAGAAGCGGTTAATTTAGAAAATGGACCTGAGCGGGATCGAACCGCTGACCTCCTGCTTGCAAAGCAGGCGTTCTCCCAACTGAACTACAGGCCCATGCCCCTGCGGGGAATTACCAATCACCAAATTCCAGATCCCAAGCAAATCCCAAATTCAAAATCCCAATTCCCAATTTGACATTGGGATTTTGTCATTCATTTGACATTTGTCATTGGTCATTTGTCATTCTCCGCTTCCTGGCGGAGTGGTGGGCCACATTGGAATCGAACCAATGACCTTACCCTTATCAGGGGTACGCTCTAGCCAACTGAGCTAGTGGCCCAAATTTCAGGTAAATTATTTTATCAGATTTGATTGATAATTCAAACCTTATATAATAGAATCAGCCGAACGAAAGGGGGAAGATCATGAAAAAAATTATCATCGGAGGCTTGCTTGCGGGCGCTTTCATCCTGCTTATGGGTATGCTGTTCGGCGCGATGTCCGCTGAAATGTACAAGCTGTCACCGAAGGTCTTCTGGAAGCCGATGGGAGGGGACTGGTTCACGAGGGTCCTGATATACGATTTTGCCTCGGGCCTGATATTTGCCTGGGTATTCTCGATCGTGAAAGGATCAATCCCCGGTCCGGGGCTGGCAAAAGGCCTCATGTTCGGGATCATGATGTTCCTGATAGGACCGTTCCACTCGGTATGGATGGCCTATCTCGTTATAGCTATCAGGGCAAAGCTGCTGGCCGTGTGGATGTTGAACGGCCTTGTGAACTACGTGTTTTCAGGCCTCATTTTTGAGCTGATCGACGAAAAAATATCCTGAAATAAGCGCTTGACAAAGTCAGGCCAGATAGTATAATTACCAGGCTTTATGCAGGAAAACTCAACTTAAAGTTTTTCTAACGCATCAGGTAGGCGAACAAACGCACTTGATGTGCGTTTTTTTGTCTTTATTATGGGCCGAATTGCGGCCGTGATCTTTGAAAATTAAATAGGTTATTTTCACCGGGCGAGCCGCCCAGGTGGGAATGACCATGTCAAAGTAAGAACAAAGCGTCTTAGCGAACGATAGTTTGTATAATTAGCGGAATGGATCAAGATAATAAGGGCGCATGGGGAATACCTTGGCACTGCAAGTCGATGAAGGACGTGAGTGGCGACGATATGCCTCGGGGAGCTGTCTAACTAGCATTGATCCGGGGATCTCCGAATTGGGAAACCTTCCTATCTTAATCGATAGGAACCCCGACCTTTGGTCGGGGAGACAACCAGGTGAACTGAAACATCTAAGTAACCTGAGGAAAATAAATCAAATGCGAGATATTCAGAGTAGTGGCGAGCGAAATGAATACAGCCTAAACCTCGACGCAAGTCGGGGGGTTGCGGGACTGCGATGTGGGACCAAAGAGCATAGCTGAATCTCCGGTGGAAACCGGAAGCCAAAGAAAGTGATAGCCTTGTAAGCGAAATGTTCAATGGCCCTAGCAGTATCCCAAGTACAATGGGGCACGAGAAACCCCTTTGGAATCCGGGTGGACCATCATCCAAGGCTAAATACTCTGCAGTGACCGATAGTGAACTAGTACCGTGAGGGAAAGGTGAAAAGAACCCAGGGATGGGAGTGAAATAGAACTTGAAACCGTGTGCCTACAAGCAGTCGAAGTCCCGCAGCAATGCGGGATAACGGCGTGCCTATTGAAGAATGAGCCGGCGAGTTAATGTTGGTAGCGAGGTTACTTCGTAAAAAGAGGAGCCGTAGCGAAAGCGAGTCCGAAATGGGCGAATAGTTGCCGATATTATACCCGAAACCGAAGCGACCTATCCTTGAGCAGGATGAACCTTGCAGAAATGCGAGGGGAGGTCCGAACGAGTAGATGTTGAAAAATCTTTCGATGACTTGAGGATAGAAGTGAAAAGCTAATCGAGCTCGGAGATAGCTGGTTCTCCCCGAAATGGTTTTAGGGCCAGCCTCAAGCGTATCTATGCGGAGGTAGAGTACAGTTTGAACTAGGGTTCCGGAAGGAATTCCAACTTCATGCTAACTCCGAATGCCGCAGAGTTTTACTTGGGAGTGAGTAAGCGAGGGATAAGCTTCGTTTACAAAAGGGAAACAGCCCAGACCGTCAGTTAAGGTCCCTAAATGCATGCTAAGTGGAAAAGGAAGTTGAATTACTTAAACAGCCAGGAGGTTGGCTTAGAAGCAGCCATCCTTTAAAGAGTGCGTAACAGCTCACTGGTCGAGTGATTCTGCGCCGAAAACACACGGGGCTCAAGCATGCTACCGAGGCTACGGATTTACCGCAAGGTAAGTGGTAGGGGAGCGTCCTGCTACGCTGTGAAGTATTATCGAGAGATAATATGGAGTACGCAGGAGTGAGAATGTCGGCATAAGTAGCGAATATCCCGGTGAGAATCCGGGACGTCTAAAGTCTAAGGTTTCCTGGGGAAGGATCGTCCGCCCAGGGTAAGTCGATATCTAAGCTGAGGCTAATGAGCGTAAGCGATGGCAAACGGGTTAATATTCCCGTACTGCCTGTTTTTCGCTATTACCTAAGAGGGGACGCAGTAGGATATGTCAGCCGCTTATTGGATTGCGGTTTAAGCATCAAGAAGGAAGAGGCAGGTAAATCCACTTCTTCATTAACTTCAAGGTGTAAATATGGTGTCTTTGGGCAACCAGAGACCGAAATGACAAAATTCACACTGACGAGAAAAGCCTCGTAGGGAGAAAGACGGGCAATCGTACTATAAACCGACACAGGTGGACTGGTAAAGCAAACTAAGACGCGCGAGATAACCCTCGTTAAGGAACTCGGCAAAATGGTTTCGTAACTTCGGAAGAAGAAACGCCTGAGTAGGGTGTTAAAGCCCCAAAAGGCCTCAGAAACCAGGCTTCTGCAACTGTTTAACAAAAACACAGGTCTCTGCAAACGCGTAAGCGGATGTATAGGGGCCGATGCCTGCCCAGTGCTGGAAGGTTAAGAGGAGGATTGAGATTATATCAGGATCTGAATCGAAGCCCCAGTGAACGGCGGCCGTAACTATAACGGTCCTAAGGTAGCGAAATTCCTTGTCGGGTAAGTTCCGACCTGCACGAAAGGCATAATGATAGAAGCGCTGTCTCGGCGAGGGACTCGGTGAAATTTGGCAATCTGTGAAGACACGGATTAGGCATACTAAGACAGAAAGACCCCGTGGAGCTTTACTGTACTCTAACTTTGAATTTTGATTTGACTTGCGCAGTATAAGTGGGAGGCTTTGATACCCTGATTTTGGTCGGGGTGGAGCCGACAGTGAGATACCACTCTTGTTGTATTAGGATTCTAACTCGGCGGTTGATACGCTGGAGACAGAGTTAGACGGGCAGTTTGACTGGGGCGGTCGCCTCCTAAAAGGTAACGGAGGCGTCCAAAGGTTCTCTCAGTCCGGTTGGAAATCGGACGTCGAGTGCAAAGGCATAAGAGAGCTTAACTGCGAGATGTACATATCGAGCAGGCACGAAAGTGGGGCTTAGTGATCCGGTGGTCCCGTATGGAAGGGCCATCGCTCAGCGGACAAAAGTTACCCCGGGGATAACAGGCTGATCTCCTCCAAGAGTTCACATCGACGAGGAGGTTTGGCACCTCGATGTCGGCTCATCGCATCCTGGAGCTGAAGCAGGTTCCAAGGGTTGGGCTGTTCGCCCATTAAAGCGGTACGTGAGCTGGGTTCAGACCGTCGTGAGACAGGTCGGTCCATATCTAGTATGTCCACAGGAAACTTGAGAGGAGTCCTTCCTAGTACGAGAGGACCGGAAGGAACGGACCTCTAGTGTACCAGTTGTCACGCCAGTGGCAAACGCTGGGTAGCTATGTCCGGACGGGATAAACGCTGAAAGCATCTAAGTGTTAAGCCCACCTCAAGATTAGGTTTCCCATCCCTAGCCGCAAGGCGAAGGAGTAAGATCCCTGGAAGATAACCAGGTTGATAGGCCGGGAGTGTAAAGACAGCAATGTCAAAGCGGACCGGTACTAATAGATCGAGGTCTTGATCCTACCGTTAATTATACACGCTCTCCTTCGGGGGGCGAAAATTGATATCGATCACTAATGATAGTTCTTTGACATATATAGTTCCTTGCAAGCCGGACTTCATAAGAATGTAATAAGATGAAGCGAGGGGAGTAGGTCCGACGAGAAGTCGGACCGTTGAGGGGCTTTGCCCCTCAAGGCCGGAACGTAATAAATTAGTTATTTGCAAATGTGGGTGACCATACCGGGAGTGTCCCACCTGTTCCCATTCCGAACACAGCAGTGAAATCTCCCAGGGCCGATGGTAGTTACTGGGCAACTGGTAGTGAGAGTAGGACGTCGCCCCTTTTTCCTCCTTCGCCCCTAAAGGGCTTCGGAGGACTCGTGAAAGAGCTCATCAGAAATGATGGGCTTTTTCTGTTTTTATGCTGGAGGTCAAAGGACTGAAGTTAGAGAATGCTCCTTTGCTCCTGAATAGCGTCAAGAGTATTTCTGAAAAGATCCAAATGATCAAATATCCACTGCGCCAATATTTTGCTTCCATAATCAAGCAGCTTTATCTTTCCATTGTGCATACCATAATTCTCTGCAAATGATAATGTGTGAATTTCAGAAAAAAAGATTTTATCAGTCAATTGATTTCTTATGAACGACAGTTCATTTTTTGAAAACGCTTGAATAGGCAAAGCGGTATCTTGAATGTTAACTGCACCGAAAACGGAAAACCTTGTTGGTACTACAGCTTCATATAATTTCTTTGACCACTTATTTTCGAACCGATTACTCCAAACGCCTTCCAAAGATTTATATGGAGCTTGACCGGCGCAAGGACGTTCATACCCTCCCGACCATAAATGTTTAATATCTTGGCGCAACATTTTTATGTGTATTCTTGGGAGCTTTATTGTAGTTCTTTTGCTTACTATTGCGACCCTTGTTTCTCCATATGCGATTCTCATGCCAATTATATCGGCAAAAAAGTAAGTTAAATTTCATTTTTCTTCAAAACCTTTTATATAGCCCCGAAGCTACCATCCCGGTTTTGCTGTTAAGCACGGTGTTCATTATTCCCGCGCGCTCCACGGTGAATTCTCCGAAGCGGTCATTTATGTCATCTATGGCCCTCATGACCTTTTTTCTGTTCTCCTTTGATTCAAATATGCTTATCTGGTCCAGGTTGTGGCGCAGGCCCGAGAGGGTGACGCCCACGAAGCGCGCGCCGTCCATCTTGCCCAGTTCGCGGTCAAGTATTGTCTCGGCTTCCTTGAAAATGTCGTAGCCGTCATCGATGTATTCCGGCAGCTTTTTCTGCCTGCCCCAGAAGTTGAATTCCCCCCCGACACTCCCGACACTGCGGTCGGGACAGGTTCGGTCGGGGCAAGCGATCCCGATCGTCAGATGCACGATATTGCCCTGATAATTATCCCTTCTCAGCCTCCTGCCCACCTGTTCGCTTAATCGCAGGAGATAGCCCTTGATCTCATTCATGTCCCTTGTGAATTTCGGCAAAGTGTATGAGTGTCCCATCGACTTGGCATCTGACTCGTGCCAGTGGGGAAGGACAGGAGAGTCGTCTTTCCCTTGTCCCATATGCCAAAGGTGTTCCCCGCATACGACCCCGAAGCGCATGACCAGCCTGTCGCGGGGATACCGGTTCAGCTGGCCTATTGTGTGGACACCCAATTCGGCAAGATGGGACTCAAGTTTTCTGCCAATCCCGCAGAGCTTGGCTACGGGAACGTCTTTTATCTTCTCCGGAATATCCTCCGGACGCAGGATTATCAATGCATCCGGTTTTTTAAGCTCGCCGGCAAGTTTAGCCATCAGCTTATTCGGGCCTATCCCTATGTTGCAGGTAAGATTAAATTTCTCCCTTATCCATTTTTTAATATTCTGGGCTATTACGATCTCCCCGCATCTTGCATCTCGCGTCTCCCATCTCTCTTTTGTGTCCGTCACATCGATCCATGCTTCATCTATCGAGAATATCTCCACGAGGTCGGAATAAGTTGTCAGGTGCTTCATTATGGCTTTTGAGGTGGAGATGTATTTCGGCATGTCGCCTACTACTATTATCAGTTCCGGGCAGATCTTTTTGGCTTCCCAGGTGGACATGGCGTTCTTTATTCCGCGGGCTTTGGCTTCGTAGCTTGCGGCCGCGACGACGGAGGTCTTCTTTATCCCGCCGCCCACCGCTATCGGCTTTCCCCGAAGGGCGGGATTCGCCGCCTGCTCGACGCTGGCGAAGAAGGCGTTCATATCTATATGCAAGATAGTTCGGTTCATATCGATATGCAGGTCTTATTGATCTTCCAGATCAGCCTTTTCAGGTTCAGCGATAATTCATAAGTATTCGTGTCGTCCGAAACCGAGAAGAGCATCAGCTTTTCTATGCCGTCGTGGTCCTCCCACTGGTAATTCACCGTCTTGATGTCGTACTTCCGGTTGTCATAGTAGAACCATTTGGGAAGGATGTGTCCGCCCTGGAAGACAGCGCCGACTTTTATGATCTTATCTATGTTAGTTGGTTCCATGGTTTAACCTTGCAGTATATCGGAGTATCAGGGTATCAGTAGGAAGAGTATCAGAAGATCGGGATATCAGGATGGTTTTACCTGATGTTCTGATGCTCTGATAACCTGCCTACTGATCTTCTGATGTCCTGATATGCTTCTTAAGCGTTCGAATAAGATTCTTCGTTAAAACTTTCTAAAAAGGCCTTTAACTCTACCCTGTATAGCGACGTCCTTAACGTATATCGGCTTCATTGAGCTGTTGGCAGGCTCGAGCCGGATGCGGGTCTTCTCGCGGTACATGCGCTTGAGCGTCGCGGCTGTGCCGTCCACGAGAGCCACCACGACCTCGCCGTCGTCGGCGGTATCGGTTTTTTCTATGACGATGAAGTCGCCGCTGACTATGTGGTCTTCTATCATGGAATTGCCCCTTACCTGGAGGACGTAGCAGGGCTTTTTGGATACGAGGGTCCTGGGGACCTCTATTTCTTCCTGCTGCTCCATCACTTCTATGGGCATGCCTGCGGCGATGAACCCAAAGAAGGGAAGGGTCACTGTGGCTTTAAGGCCGGGTATCCTTAAAGCACGTGACCCTTTCTCCCTTTCAATGAGCCCTTGTTCTTCGAGTGAGTCCAGGTATTTCTGGCCGGCGCGGGGGGAGGAGAAGCCGAATTGCTTGCATACTTCCCTGATGCTCGGCGCGAACCCTTTTTCGATGATGTGGTCTTTGAGGAACTCGAGGATCTGTTTTTGCGTATCTAATGTCATTGTCTTTTCCCCCTTGTTTTGCCTCTGATCTCTGGTCTCAGATCTCTTATCTCGTCTTCGGTATACAAGTGTATACCATATCGGGAATCTGTCAAGGGGGAATTTAAAGGATTATGAGGGAAGATGAAAAGCAAGAACGGCCAGCTTAATTTCCCTATTATTATCTCCGATTAAATGAAAAGTATAATTGAACCAGGATTCACTTTCTTTATTATTAAGTTTGATATAACAGTCGTGTTTTGGAGTTGTTTCTTCAATAGATTTTAGAACTGAAGAAAATTCCTTATTTCTCACAAATAATATCAGTGCTGTCTTAGAATCACGCCAAGTTAAATACCCTAATAGTTGTGTTATTCCTTCGAGATAGGCTTTTGACCCTTCCCAAAACTTGCATTCTGCGACAAAGATGTTTGAATCTTGATAACGAATTAAAATATCGGTTTTCCCGGATTTATTGAATGTTTCCCCCGTTATCGAACTGTCTTTTATGCGGGGCTCTAAATGGACCAATATTTGATCTCGGAGGGCCTCCTCATCTTTGTTAAGATAAGTTGAAGGATAACGCTCAAACGATTTCCCCATAATATTAATTGCATGCAGTATTTCATCGTAGGTTGATTGGTCGATAGAGTATTCTTGAACGCCACTCCTAATGGCGGGCTTATTAACGGTAATCTTTTTAATAATATGTGGGATTGGCACTGTATAGCTCTTTGTGCTATTTGTCTTAACCCCTCCGAGAGCGGCAAGGGTTTTATTCTTATTGAGGATTTTTTGTTTAATCGCTTTAAATATTCCGCCAGCATTTGCCTTAAGCTTAGAATTGTAATCTTGAACATTCTTTGTTAGATGTCCGAGTTGTTCATTTAATTTATTTATATTGTTTTGTGCTTCAGCTTTAATTTGGTCGGGCTCATCTGAAAATATTTGGATTTCAAAGCAAATACGATTCCCCCTGATTTCTAATGGCATGGTCCACAAGAGACGCGGATTAGGAATGTAATGTATTAAATCGACATTCCCGCTATAAGGCATACTATATACATATACTGAACGAGGATATTTTTTGCCCGGATAAACGTTAAAATTAAAAGGAAAGTATTCTGCTGGAATCATTTTTTCATAAGTAGAAACTTCAAAGCTTTCGAAATCTATGGTAGGTAAGTCGATACTAAAATCATCAGCTAGATAACCAATGAAATCCTCTTCGTTGACGTTTAGAATATAATCTTCCGATTCTTGGCTGATCCTAGATAGTATTCTTTGATCATTTCCCAGAAAATATTGTTGTATGTCTTCTCCTGCAAATGCTTTGAAGGTCATAATATTTACCTTGTATGAATTATATACTATTATTGACTTGTCTTTAAATCATTTATTAATATATTGCAGAATGCACTTTGAACTCTTCCTTTCTGGGGAGGCGAAGGAAGGGTGATAGCAGAAGTCAGAAGGCAGAAGTAGGGGGCGCATTTCTAACTTCAAACTTCTAATTTCTTACTTTTTATTCTCTGGGCTCTTTCCCGTGTCTAAACCCACTGCTAGTGTCGAAGAAAATGACATCAAAAGACCCATCTTAAGAAGAATCCAGTTGCACTATTCAGGCAAGAAAATTGCTGTTACTTCTTATATAAGGAGGACTATATGAATAAATTAGCTAAGGTAAGCAGCATCAAATCATTAATATATGTAATAAGGGGCCAAAAAGTTATGCTGGATTTTGATCTGGGACGACTTTATCAGGTCCCTGTCAAAAGACTAAATGAACAGGTAAAAAGGAATATATCCCGCTTCCCGGCGGACTTCATGTTGCAGCTTACTCAGGAAGAGACAGAGAATTTGCGGTGCCAATTTGGTACCACAAATTACTTAAGAGGACGAGGAAACTTGAAGTCACAAATTGTGACTTCAAGTTCAAGGTCGCAAAATGCGACCTTGAAGCGGGGAGGAAACTTAAAGTATCTGCCATATGCTTTTACCCGCAACGGCGTTAACATGCTGGCGGCGGTCTTGAGGTCCGAAATAGCTATTCAGCGGTCGATATTTATAATGCGAGCCTTTTCCGCCCTTGAGGAAGCTATCGGCAGGCGAAAAAATAAGATCCTTTCAAGCCCGGAGGCCATCAGAGAACTTTCGATCCATTCAAAAGCCATAATGCGGCTTTTTCAAGAGGGCAGGATAAAGGATGCGAGGATATCCAGAATCGAAGATTCTGCAGAAAGAGATCACGAAGCTTATCCAGAAGATAATTATCACTTCAATCGAAAAAGATTGATATAACAAGGAAAAGTGAGGATATCACAAATTGTGATATCCTCTGAAAATCCCGATTTGACCATAAAAAAAGGCTCCCTCCTTATGCAGAAGGGAGCCTTGAACGAACTAAATCCGAACTACTTCTTGCAGCAGTCCTTTACCGCACAAGTTGCGGCTTTAGAACCCGTAGGGCACTGTTTACTGCAATTCTTTGCGCATGCATTTTTGCATGACTTGGCCTTGCAGCAGCAGTCCTTCGAGCCCTTGCACGGGGCAGGGCAGCAGCACTCGTGGGACGCGATACAGCATTCGCTGTCGTACTTCGAAGCCGCCATAGCCGCGAGCGGAACGCTCATCGTACCCAGGAACATGAACAGAGCCAATACAGTAACTATCTTCTTAAACATGATAATACCTCCATTTAATGGATAAAATTGAGACGGGACGGATCAAACAGGGAATTATGAGGTCAGACGAAATCCTTGCGGGAGACGAATTGCCTTGTGAACTTGCACTCGTTCAGCTTTGACATCAACCGGGGATCTTTAAAACATACCTCGCGGTCCTGGTGGACCGTTACCTTAACGGCCGAAATGGCCGGGATGCTTGTCGAGTCGGAAATAGAGACAGGGTCTGTTTGACCGGGATTTGCCGATGCGATAGCACTTATATTACCCGCGGACTTAAGGCAGCAGCATTCGCAGGCGGGATCCTGTGAATGGCATCCGGAATTGTTTGAACAGAATGCGGGGCTGCAGCAAACAAGGCCATTCATGGAAACGGCCAGAACGAGAATGAGTAAACAGATCGATTTGTTCTTCACCATAACGTATATTATATCACACTTGAACACTGATTCTACTTCTTCGCTATCTTCTCAAGAAGCGAGATGATCTTGTCCATCTTCCTGTTCATTGACCACACCCTGAACGGCGTAGTGATGTTCATGATGAGGAAAACGACAAGAATGCCAAGTATCGCCAGGAGGGTGTTCTTGCTGAAGAAAATGAGGCTCTCAAGCATCCCTCTCTTTGGCGGCATCCCGTATTTGCCCGTCATAGTATCCATGAACACGGGATAATGAGGCGGAAAGTACGTTGCGTACGCTATAGCGCCTGCCATGAGGTACAGCCCCGATAACGCCATATGGCCGAAGAATTCATCCAGCTCGTTCGCGGTCAGCAGCATGTAACTGACAAATTGCCCTATAAGAACGGCCAGAATGAACGTCAATATATCCAGCGGCAGAAGGTTGTGCCCAAGGAAATATGTATATGAGTAAAAGATGATAAGCGTGGCGATCGCGGTCATATATGCCTGGGCGACCTTGGCTTCCATGAAGTTCTTTGTACATGACTTGACGAACGGATATTCGATGACGGCGAAGAATAATACCGGCCATATGCCTATCTTTAAATGCTCCCACACGCTTTCATTGACCGGGCTTATCAGGGCAAGAAGCCAGTAGCTAGTGTTGTGGTATGCGGAATGGAGAAGCGTTCCAGCGATGATTATTACAAGTGCCCCCGCGATCTCCCATAGAAGCGTTTTTCTCATATAAGGGATTATACATATAATAAGGGCAGATATAAAGGCAAAAGATGGCAGGGGAGGGCAGAGGAAGGCAAGGAATAGGGCTTAAGGCATAAGGTTCAGGGCTTGCTTGTTGATTTGCCTTTGACCGCATGCCATAAGCCTTATAATCTTCTTTGCCATTATGTTCTGCCCTCATTTGCCATCAGGATCATTTTTTCTGTATGGTTATTTTGGGTTTTAGTGAAATTCCCCCGGGTATCCTGCGATATAAATATAGCTTGCTATTGTACGCATAGTAGTGTATTGTAGCCAAGAAATGGTCGAGATTAATGGTTTCTGAATAGCGTGAATTTACCCAAGTATCTCTGGTCTTGGGCTTTTTGTTATAAGGGTCATTAATTGTATTAAAATTGAATAGTATTGTGAGGTGAAAATGCATGGCAAAGAGTTTATTTGTAGGCAATCTACCGTGGTCTGCTACCGAGGACGAAATTAAAGCTAAGTTCGAGGAGCATGTAAAAGTTGTAGCTGTAAGGCTTATAACTGACAAGTTCACGGGCAAAGCCAAAGGTTTTGGTTTTGTTGAAGTTGATGATGCCGATATGGATAAAGCTATTTCCGCGATGAACGGCCAAAAGATCGGCGATCGAGAGATCGTTGTTAACGAGGCAAAGCCGAGAACGGAAAGAAGCGATAGACCGAGGAGCAATTTCTCGAGGTTCTAAACAGTTCCTTTCGAGCTGATAATTAGGCCTGTTATGCGAAAGCGTAACGGGCCTTTTTTTATCAAATTAGATGTTGACAATAGGAAGCCCTTTCATATATAATACCGGCTCTGCAATGGATTAACCTCTATTGCAATATCCTCTTTGACGGATACGATCTTTGAAAACTAAACAGGATAAAGATGTGGGCATCTTTGTCGATTCATTTAAAGCTCTGAGATGATATCAAAGGGCTTGTTCTGCGATTTA